>JAEUIZ010000026.1 GCA_016793805.1 Phycisphaerae bacterium | reverse complement strand
CCCCCCTCCCCCCCCCCCCGCGCGCCCGGGGGGGGGGCGGGCGCGTCATCGTGAGTCTCCTTCGGATTGTGCTGCCGCGCGCACCCTACCAGAAACCTGCGACTGTGTCAAGTGGACATTCTCAAACGCGGCCAAGAACGGCCAATGTGCTCGCTCGCCCGGCCTCAATGCATCATTGCTCCCTCCGCGCCCTCGCCCTCGACTTCCCCCCCCCACGGTGTCCGTCCGCGTTGGTTCCAGCCCTACCCCCGCATCAGGGCCGCGATCCGCCGCTCGGTGGGCGGGTGCGTGGCGAAGAGGCGCAGGGCGGACTCCCCGATCATCGGCTCGACGATGAACAGGTTGTTCATCGCCGGGTTGGGCTGGTGGAGCGGGATGCGTGCCGAGTACGCCTCGAGTTTCCGCAGCGCCGAGACGAGCCCCCGCGGCGAGCCCGCGATCGCCGCCCCGTCCGCGTCGGCGACAAACTCGCGCGATCGGCTGATGGCGGCCTTGAGCAACGCCGCGCCCACCGCCGCCAGGATCACCGTGAGGATGCCCGTCAGCGCGTTCCCGCCCTCGCGGCTGTTGCCCGCGCCGAAGAAGAGCGACATCTGCGCCAGCGTCGCTAGCGCGCCCGCGACCGTCGCCGCGATCGTCGAGGTCAGCGTGTCGCGGTTCTTGATGTGCGCCAGTTCGTGCCCGATCACGCCCTCGAGTTCCTCGCGGTCAAGCAGACGCAGCGCCCCCTCGGTCACCGCCACCGCCGCCTTCGAGGGCGAGCGCCCCGTCGCGAACGCGTTGGGTGCCTCGTGCGGACAGACATAGACCCGCGGCATGGGCAGCCCCGCCCGCCGGCTCAGTTCCTCGACCATCCGATACAGGTCCCCGCCCGACCGTGCGTCCACCTCGCGCCCGTGCATCGAGGCGATCGCGATCTTGTCGGAGAAGAACCACGCGCCGAAGTTCATCAGCACGCCGATGACGAAGAACGGGATGACGTACTGCTTGCCGAGCATCCCGCCGATCGCCACGAGCAGGCCCGTGAGCCCGCCCAGCAGCAGGACGGTCTTGGTGTTGTTCCAGAATGCGGTCATGCGTCGCTCCTTCCCACTTCGGCCCCCCGGTTCCTTGGGGGGCTACTCATGCTCCTTGCAAACAACGCTCCACCCCTCGCGTGGGTTCGACGCCGCCGGAGCGTTGGATGAGCGCCGCGCCGGATTCCCAGCGGCGCACGGCTGCCGCTTTGGCAGTCCGCGAGCCGTCCCGGCGTGATTCGAGACCACCGGGGCAGGATTGCCGAACCGAGGCGGCGACGCGCCCGCCGCCGCCCCGTGTCGTCCAACGCCCCCCGCAGGACCGGGCGGCATCAGTCCTTCTTCGTGAACACGCCCTCGAAGTTCATGAACTCCTTCCCGTCCGGGCCTGCGCCGTAGCCCCGCATGATCTCCTTCTTCGGGTCCGAGACGTCAACGGTGGTCCGGACCTTTGACTTCTTCATCGTCATGGGGTCGTACATCTCGCCCTCGTAGGTGAAGACCTTGGTCGCGGGGTCATACGTCCCCGTGCTCGTCGTGATCGCGGTGGACATGTTCTCGATCCACGCCGTCTCGTACCGCTTTTCGACGTTGTTGTACCCGATGATGCCCATGCCCTTGAAGCGCATGTCGGAGTCCTGGCTCGTGGCGTCGACGTGCTCGATCACGAACCGCCCGTCCATCGCCCACTCGCGCTTCGCCGTCCCGCGCGAGGTCATCGGGTCCGTTCCGGGCGCCATCCAGAACTTCACGTCGCCCTCCCACGTCCCGAGCATCACGTCCAGCACCTTGTGGTGCTCCCCGGGAGTCATCGAGGCCATCAGCGCCTCCATGTCCGGCCCCCCCGCCGGTGGCGGCGCCGGGGGCTGGGCGGGCTTGACCTCGGGCTTGGCGGGAGCCGCGGGCTTTGTCTCCGGCTTCGGGGGCTGGGCCGCCGCCTCCGAGCCCGGCCCGGGCCAGTTCCGACCCGCCACGAACGCCAGCCCAACCGCCGCCGCCACCACTGCGAATCTGCGCGTCATCATCGCTTGCTCCTTTGCTGTTCTCGGGAAACGTCGCCACAACGGTATCCCTACGGCCGCGGCGAGCCGGTCGACGCCACCACCACCGCCGCCAGGATCAGACCGAACGCCGCGTAGTCCTGCGGGCGCGGCTTCTCCCGCAGCACCACGATCGAGAACACCGCGAACACCGTCAGCGTGATCGCCTCCTGGATGATCTTCAACTGCGGCGCGGTGAACGGCCCTCCGCCCCCGACGTGCCCGATCCGGTTCGCCGGAACCTGGAGGCAGTATTCCGGGAGCGCGATGAGCCACGACACCCCGATCGCCACCAGCAGCGGCCAGGCCTGCCGCTGTTTCAGGTGGTAGTACCACGCCGTCGTCATGAAGATATTGGACCCGACGAGCAGGAGCACCGTTCGAAGCCAGATGGGCATGCCCGAGCGTAGGAACCGCGTCCGGATCCCGAGCCGTCCCACGGCTCTCACGCCGGCGATCGTTCGGGCTGGCGCGGGCGTGCGGCCTATGCGGGCGGGACCTCCGGCGTCGCCTGCGCACACCAATCCCCCGTGTCATGCCCCGCGACGCGCGGCCCGATAGTCGCGGTCGAGTCCAACTTTGTGAAGAGAGGTGAACGATGCTCGAGCGCTCCGCTGCGGCCTTGTCCGTGCTTGTGCTGTCCGCCCCGTGCCTGGCCGGGCCCATCATCACGCCCGCGAGCGCAGCGCCCCGCTACACCTACACCGTGATCGGGGGCCTCCCGCAGTCCGCCCCCGCCGGACCCCTGAGCATGTCGCTCTCGGTCAACAGTTCCGGCCGCGTCGTGGGCTATGGCGCCACCGCGCCGGGCTATCTCTCCGCCCTCAGTTGGAAGTCCGGGAACTTCGCCCCTCTCTCGGGAGTCTCGGGCTTCAACCAGACCTTCGCCCGCGACGTGAACAACACCGGACGCGTCGTCGGGGGCGGGTACAAACTCGGGCCCAACGGCGGGATCCTCGAGACCCACGCCCTCCGCTGGATCGGGACCCAGGTCACCAACCTCGGGAACCTCGGCGGCATGCACGCCCTCGCCCTGGCCGTCAACGACACCGGGTACGTCGTCGGATACTCGACGCTCCCGGGCGACAACCAGACCCGCGCCTTCATCTGGCACGGGGGGCCCATGCAGGCCCTCACCACCCTCCCGGGCGCGATCGAGAGTTACGCCTACGACATCTCCAACACGGGCTACGTCGTCGGGACCGCGGCCTCCGCGGCCGCCACGCGACCCTTCCTCTGGAAGGACGGGCGGGCCGTCGAGTTGCCGATCCCCGCGGGCGTGCGGGCCGCCGCCGCCAATGCCGTCAACGACGCCGGCCATGCCGTCGGCGCGATCGAGATCAGCCTCAACACCGGCGAGTTCGGGGCCACGCTCTGGCGCGACGGACAGCGAATCGACCTGGGAAACCTCGGCGGCGGATTCAACTACGCCATCGCCAGCGGGATCAACAACTCGGGCGCCGTCGTCGGGACCTCCAACAGCCCGGGCGGGCTCACGGGATTCCTGTGGATCGACGGCGTGATGCACAACCTCCGCGACCTCGTCGCCCCGGGGCTCTCGCCGCTCACGATCATCTCCGCCTCGGGGATCGGTGACGGCGGGCAGATCAGCGCCACCGCGATCGTCAACGGGAAGCGCACCGCCGTGCTCCTCAACCCGCTCGGGCCGATCCCCTCGCCCGGCGTGTGGACGCTGGTCACGCTGGGGCTCCTGGCCGCCACCCGCCGCCGGCGCTAGACCCGATCCCCGTCGAAACCTACCCCCAAGAACACCGCCGCCCCGCGAGGATGCACGGGGCGGCGTTCCACGCTCAGTTGTTCGGACGGGCCCTTGTGGGAGGGCCGCTGCCGCGTGTCGCGTCGGCTATCGACGCGAGAGCGCCCGCAGTTCTTCCTCGCGCTCGTCCACCCAGTCCTTGAACCGATCGGGCGCGATCCCGAGTTGGAAGAGCGCCATGTTCGGGTTGTTCCTGACCATCCGCTTGATCTTGTCGAGGGCGTCGCGGCACTTCCCGATGAACTTGCCCCGCTCTTCCGGGGCCGCCGCCCGTGCCGCCGCCAGCGACGTGTTGTACTGGATCAGGTACTCCCGCGTCTTGTTCTGGTCGCTGAGCGTCTGCTCGCGGAACTTCCGCTGCAACTCCTCGGCCCGCGACACGGGATACGGGACGCCCGGGATCGTCTTGCCCACCCACTCGACCTCGGTGTAGCCCAGCAGTTTCCCGAGTTCGTCGATGTCCCGTGCGGTGCCCTTGGAGAACCCGTACTTCGCCGCCTGCACCGCGTCGAAGGTCAGGATCCGCTCCTTCGGGTTCACGACGTGCTGCCCCTCGAGGTTGTTGTACCAGTGCACGTCCCCGTTGGCGTCGATCGAGCACGAGAGCGGCTCCATGATCTGCATCGACCGCATGATCGCCGGGTCGCGCTTCCCCCGGGCCGAGATCTTCTCCATCATGTGGAGGACCTCTTCCAACTCGCGGCCCTGCACCGCCTGGAGCGCCCCGAACCAGCCCGTGCACGCCCCGTAGTTGCCCTCGGGCATGAAGTAGATCTCTTCGATGCAGTGGGCCGTCATCGCCGCCGCCGAGATCGCCGACTCGATCCACGCCACCACCCGGAACTTGGGCTTGTACTCGTTGTGGATCACGTCCGAGAGTTTCTGGATCTCCAGCAGCGCCCCGCCCCCGGAGTTGATGCGGAACACCACCGTCTCCACCCCGTCCGCCTCCAGCAGCGGGATCGCGTCGCGCAGCGTCTTGGCCGTCATGAACAGCCCGACCATGTCCTTGTCCCCGCCCTCGCCCAGCGTGATGATCGCCGCCCGAGGGGCCCCGGCGCTCACCCGGGGCTTGGACGACGGCTTCTGCTCCGGCGCGGCGGCGGGCGCGGCGTCCTCCGCCGGCCGGCTCGCGTCACGCTCCACCTTGGTGATCTCGTCGGGCTTGAAGAACTGCTCCTGCTCCAGGTCGCCCGACTTGACCTTGAACCACACGTACCCGTTCACCTCGCGCACGATCGTGCCGGTGAGCACGGTCCCGTTCTTGAGGTGCAACTTGTCCTGCGCCAGCGCCCGCGAGGGGGTGAGGAACACCGCCATCGCCGCCACCGCCAGCACCAGCAGCCGCGACCAGATCGTTCGTGAGTTCTTCATCGCCTAGACACTCCGACAGGGGATCGCCGAGAACATGCCGAAACCAAACTCCACTCCTCCGAATCGTGCGGCCGGGCTCCAACCCTCCCGGAGGGGGCGGAAGCGAGAATGCGGGGAGGGGGGGGATCAGCCCCCGCCACCACCGCCGCCGCCGCCGCGGCCGGGACCACCGCCGCCACCACCGCCGCCGCCGGGCCGACGCTCGCGTTGATCGGCGAGTTGCTCGAGTTGGATCTGCTGGATGAGGATGTCGATCTCCTCGATCGTGGGCGCGCCCAGGGCCCGCGGGTTGATCGACTCCTCGTACCGCTTCAGGAGCGCCCGGATGTCGCGCAGCACCGCGATCCGCCGGCTCCGGGCCTGGCTCCGCTGGTCGTACCCGCCCGGCGCCTCGACCTGCACCTCGCGGTACTTCCGCACCAACTTGGGGATCTGCGTCTTGGCGCTATCCAGCCCGTCGCGCCAGCCCTTCATGAACTTGGTCGACGCGAAGTCGTTGCCCGTCTTGAGGATCGTGTGGTTGCGGGCGATGCCCAGCGCCACGATGAGGTCCTCGAGCCGGTCCACCGTCCCCTTCGAGACGCCCAACTTGTACGCCGTGTCCGCGGTGAGCGTCAGCACGTCGTTGCCCTCGCTGCGGGCGAGTTTCTCGATCGTGTCCTTGTTGTCGCCCTCCCCGTCGTCGGTCAGAAGAACCTCGCCCGGCGCCGACGGGTAGCCCTCGAACATCTCGGCCTTCCCGCCGACGATCCGGTACGACAGCACGTAATCGTCCCGCGCCATCGCGTCGATCAGCCGTCCGTCATACCCGCCGCGGTTGGCCATGCCCCGCGCGTGCGCCAGCCGAAGCGAGTACTGCTTCTCCTGCACCATCTTGTCGCCCACCCCGTCGAACTTCTTGTTCAGGTGCCCGATGCCCCCGAGTTTCGCCTCGCTCGAGAAGTAGATCGTCGGGCAGTTCAGGGGCAGGAACGCCGCCCCGCCCATCGCCTTGTTCACCCAGAACACGATCTTGGGCTGCTTGGTCCACTCCCGCTCCACCTCTTCCGTAAAGATCGGGTCGATCTGCTCCGTCCGGAACAACTCGTCGAACGCCGACTCGTCGTCCTTCTTCTCCTCTTTCAGGCCCCCGCGATTCTGCGACCAGTCGTTGTCCAGCCGGACGATCACGTAGTCCGCGCCCTGCTTCCGCGCGTCCTGCATCGCCTGGCGGATCGGCGTCTGCGTGATCTCCTGCCCGAACGTCCCCGTCAGTTCGATCACGTACACCTTCGCCGCGCCCGTCTTGTCCACCGGGTCCTTGGACTTCTCCGGCGTCGCCGCGCTCGCCCGACCGCCTTCCTTCGCCTTCGGCTCGTCCAGCGTCCCCACCCCGCGCTCGACCACCAGGATGTCATCCTTGTTATAGGTCGTCTCGGCCTCGATCCCCGCCACCACCACCTTCATCCGCACCTGCGTCGCGGTCTCCTCGAGGATCTTCCCCTCGATCATCGACCCGCTCCGAAGCGTGAGCCGATCCTTCGAGTTCGACCCCGCCGGCGCCTTGTCCTGCGCCGCGGCCACGCTCGGCATCGCCCCGGTCAGGGCCAGGCCCGCGATCGCGCACGCCACCGACACCAGCCCCGCCGCGGCACGTCGCTTGTAGTTCTGCGCCATGGTCTCCACCTCTGCTTCGAGCCCCGTCGGGGCCCTGGGTTCTCGTTCACCCGCGGCCTTCGGCCCGCGAGGCATCCACAAAAAACAGTGTACCCGACTCGATCCCGCCGGCCCACGAACCGGGGCCGATCCCGTTAGACTCCCAAACGTCGCGCCAGTTCCACGGCAGCCTCACGGGACCCGACTCGGCCCTCCAACTGCTCGTCGTACACCCGGTCCAGAATCCCCTTGAACGCCGGCCCGGGCTTCATGCCCATCGCGATCAGGTCGTCACCCACGAGCATCGGCGGCGGGTTCAGCCCAGTCGCCGCCAACTCCTCCACCCGTGCCCGTACCCCCGCCGCCAGGGCTCCGTCCTTGGCCCCCAGCAACGCCAGGCCCCGGGAGAATCCGTCGCCCACCGCGGCCCGCTTCTGCCCAGCCACCGGGAGCGAGCCCCAACGACCTGAGTCCAACTCGGCAAACGCCGACAACGCCCCACGGAGGGCGTCCCGCTCCTCGTTGCTCAGGCACAGCGCCGCCCGCCAGCGCGAGACCGAGCCGACGGCCCCCACCCCGGTCCCGGCTCCGCCCCCCGCTCCCGCGCCCAAGCCGCCTCGGTCGATCATCCACGCCGCCAGCGCCGTCGGGTAGTCCGCATCCGGGGGTAGCGACGCAAGCACCCGACCCACCGGTGCGGTCCCGCCCGCGGCCGTCCCGCCCCGTGCGGGCTCGTTCAGCACCGGGCCGTCGAGCCCGAGCGATTCGAGCAGCGTCGCCGCCGCGGATCGGGTCGGGGCCGAGAGCATCCGCCGAACCTCGTCCCCGATTCGCTCTCGGCTGACGCCGGTGAGTTCCGAGGCGTGCCGACGGATCGCCGCCGCCGTCGCCGGGTCAATCTCGAACCCCAGCCGCGCCGCCAGGCGAACGGCCCGGAGCGCGCGCAGGTGGTCCTCCGCAAGGCGCTGGTCCGCGTCGCCCACCGCCCGGATCACCCGCCGCGAGAGGTCCACTCGCCCCCCGACGTAATCAATGACCCGATGCGACTCGTCCGCGAGGGGGTCGAGGAAGAGCGCGTTGATCGTGAAGTCCCGCCGCTGCGCGTCGGCCCGCGCGTCGCTGAACGTCACCGCGTCGGGCCGTCGGCGATCGGAATAGGGCCCGTCCGACCGGAACGTCGCCACCTCCACCGTCGCCGCCACCCCCGCCTCGCCCCGCGCCGGGCCGATCGTCACCAGCACCACCCCGAAGGCCTCCCCGACCTCGGCCGTACGCGGGAAGATCGCCCGGATGCGGGCGGGCGTGGCGTCGGTCGCCACGTCGTAGTCCGCCGGCGCCAGCCCCAGCAACTCGTCGCGCACGCACCCCCCGGCGAGGTACGCGACGTGCCCTGAGGCGCGGAGCGTGCGCACGATCTCGACCGCGGCGGCACGGGCTCGTTCGGGGCTCGTCGGACGCGCCATCGTCCGAGTGTAGAGCCACCCCCGTGTGCGGGTGGGAGTCGGGCAGGGAGCACGCGAGGCAGCGCTCAGAGTTTGATGATCGTCCCCGTGAGGAACAGCACCGCGAGCCCGAGGTAGATGAGCGTGCCCGAGGCGTCCATCAGCGTCGCCACCATCGGGCTCGAGGCCGTCGCCGGGTCGAACCGGAACCGCTTGAGAACCAGCGGCAGGAGCGAGCCGAGGAACGTCCCCCAGAGCACCACGCCCATCACCGCTGAGGCCACGGTCACGCCCAGAAGCAGGGGGTGGTCCGTGTGAGGCCGTCCCAGCACGCGGGTGAACACCTCGACGCACACCATCCCCATCGCGCCGAGCGTCGTGGCCAGGAGCAACGCCGTGAGCGACTCGCGACGGATCACCGCCAGCCAATCGCGCCCGCTGACCTCTCCCAGCGCCAACGCCCGCGTGACCAGCGTCGCCGCCTGCGAGCCCGAGTTGCCCCCGCACGAGATGACCAGCGGCATGAAGACCGCCAGCACCCCGGCGCTCTCGATCTGCTTCTGGAAACTCCCGAGCACGATGATCGTGACGGTCTGCCCCACGAAGAGCGCCGAGAGCCAGAACCCGCGCTTGCGGAACATCTCGAGGTGGCTGGCGCGCATGTACGGCTCGTCCAGGGCCTCCATCCCGCCGAGTTTCTGGATGCTCTCGGTGGCCTGCTGCTGGGCCACGTCGATCACGTCGTCCACCGTCACGATCCCCACCAGCGCCCCGCGCGTGTCCACCACCGGGAGGGCCGTGCGGTCGTACTTGGCCATCAGCGCCACCGCCTCGCTCTCGGGCTGGTCCGCCCGCAGCGAGTAGAAACTCCGGTTCATCAGGCTCTCGATGGGCGCCGACGGGTCCGCCAGCAGCACCTGCCGCAGCCGCAGATCGTCGATCAGCCGGCCCTGATCGTCGATGACGTAGAGCACGTTGATCGTCTCGGCGTCGCGCCCCGTCTTGCGCACGTGCTCGATCGCCTGCCCGCACGTCCACGCGGGGCTGACCTTGATGTAGTCGGGCGTCATGAGGCGCCCGACCGTCCCCGCCGGATACCCCAGGATCGCCTGCGTGACCCGCCGCGATTCCGGGGAGAGCGACGCGATGAGTTTCTGCGCGACCTCCGCGGGGAGTTCGTCCAGCACGCGCACGCGGTCGTCCGGGCTCATCGCCTCGACGATCCGCAGCGAGCCCTCGTCCCCGAGTTTCTGGACGAGTTCCTCCTGCTTCGCGGGCGGGAAGTACGAGAACACCTCCGCCGCGTCGTCCCGCTGCAGGAACCGGAACGCCAGCGCCGCCTCCGCGGGGTCGAGCCCCGCGAGGATGTCCGCCACGTCGGCGAACGGCAACTCGTGCAGGATCTCCCGCAACTCCGAGTACCGACCCTCCTGCACCAACTCGCGCACCTCGGGGCAGAGAAGTTCGGCGGTCGGGTTCACGGGCGTATCAAAGCACCCTGCCGCGCAGCGGGCAATGCGGCACGCCCGGCCACGCCGCGTACGATGTCTCGCTCGAACCTCCAAGGAGACCCCGCGTGTTGCGTACCGCGCTCGTTGCCGTTGCCCTCGCCGTCGCCCCCGCGCTCGCCGACGACACCCAGGACCGCGCCGCGCGGATCGCCGACAAGGCCGTCGCGTACCTCCGCGCCCAGCAAGACCCGGCCACGGGCGGGTGGTCGATCCCCAAGGAAGGCCCGACGTTCCCCGCCATCACCGGGCTCGTCGTCGCCGGCATGCTCGACCAGCCGGGCCTGACCGCCGACGACCCCGCGATCGCCCGCGCCCTCGCGTTCATCCTGAGCAAGCGGCAGCCCGATGGGGGCATCTACGACACCGTGCTCCCCAGTTACAACACCGCCATCTGCGTCTCCGCCCTCGCCAAGGCCAACACCCCGCAGGCCCTCGCCGCCGTCAAGCCCGCCGTCGCCTTCCTCCGCACGCTCCAGTTCGGCGAGGACGCCACCACCGACGGGAAGTTTGCCAACGAGACCCGCCGGATCGACATATCCCATCCGTTCTATGGCGGCGTGGGCTACGGCCGCAGCGGCCGACCCGACCTCTCCAACCTCCACTTCTTCCTCCAGGGCCTCGCCGACGCCGGCGTGCCCTCGGACGACCCCGCCGTCCAGCGGGCCCTGGTCTTCCTCTCGCGCGTCCAGATGCTCGACGGCGTCAACGACCAGCCCTACGCCACGGGCAGCGCGCAGGGCGGATTCATCTATGCCACCGGCCCCAACACCGCCGGCGCAGGCCAAGGCCAGAGTTACGGGGGCGAGATCGCCGAGTCCCTCTCCGGCCCGCCGGGCACCCTCGCCCGCGTCACCCTCCGCGCCGACAACGGCAAGGAACTCACGCTCTCCAAGGCCGACGTGCTCGGGATGATCCAGACAATCGCCGAGGTCAGTCGGCACGAGGAGGTCAGGCGGCTCCCGACCGAGGCGCAGATCTACCTCGG
Organism: Phycisphaerae bacterium; assembly: GCA_016793805.1. Classification (GTDB taxonomy): domain Bacteria; phylum Planctomycetota; class Phycisphaerae; order Phycisphaerales; family UBA1924; genus JAEUIZ01. The sequence goes on along the minus strand of JAEUIZ010000026.1, from coordinate 84,184 downwards.
CGCCTCCGCCGACGGGCAGAAGGCACACACCTTCGAGATCCGAACGCCCATCGCCTCGGCCGAGCGGCTCCAGGACGTGCTCTTTGCCGCGCTCGCCGGCGAGGTCACCGATCGCTCCGCCATCCGCGTCGAGCCCGTCGAGCACTGGCAGGGCGTCAGCCGCCTGCGGGCCTACGGCTCGATGACCTACGCCGGCTTCAAGAGCATGGTCTACGCCAACCTCCCCCCCGACGACCCGCGCGTCCGCGCCGCCTACGGGTGGATCCAGCGGCACTACACGCTCGACGAGAACCCCAACGTCGGGACCGACGGCCTGTACTACTACTTCGTCACCTTCGCCCGCGCCCTCGAAGCCCACCGCCGCACCCGCCCCAGCCCCGACTCGCCCCGGACCATCGTGACCTACCCCGACGGCAACGAGGCCGGCGTCACGCGCGATTGGGCCGCCGACCTCGTCGCCCGGCTCGAATCGCTCCAGAACCCCGACGGCAGTTTCAAGCCCGTCGATGACCGCTGGATGGAGAACAACCCCGTGCTCATCACCGCATACTCGCTCATCGCCGTCCAGCAGGTCCGCGGCAGCGCGGGAGCCCGTCCTTGAGCCGGCGCGTCGCGCTCGTCACGGGGGGCAACAAGGGCATCGGCCTCGAAACGGCCCGCCAACTCGCTCGGCTCGGGCACGCCGTGCTCCTCGGCGCCCGCGACGAGGCCGCCGGTCGCCGCGCCGCCCAGGGCCTCGCCGCCGAGGGGCTCGATGTCCGCGCGATCCGGCTCGACGTGACCGACGCCGCCTCCATCGCCGCCGCCGCTGCGACCATCGCGCGCGACCCGGGCCGCCTCGACGTGCTCGTGAACAACGCGGGCGTGGCGATCAAGGCCGGCGACGGCGCCGCCAGTGCCGTCACGCTCGACGCCCTGCGCCGAACCTTCGAGGCCAACTTCTTCGGGCTCGTCGCCGTCACCCAGGCCCTGCTCCCGCTCCTGCGCCGGAGCCCGGCGGGCCGCATCGTGAACCTCTCGAGCATCCTCGGGAGCGCCGCCGAGCACGCCGATCCCAACAGCCCGATCCACGGGTACGCGATGGTCGCGTACAACACGAGCAAGGCCGCGGTCAACCTCTACACCATCCAACTCGCCCTCGAACTCGCCGGCACGCCGATCAAGGTCAACGCCGCTCACCCGGGATGGGTCAAGACCGACATGGGCGGGCCCGAGGCGCCGCTGAGCGTCATGGACGGCGCCAAGACCAGCGTCGCCCTCGCCACCCTTCCCGACGACGGGCCCAGCGGCGGGTACTACCACATGGGCGTCCACATGCGCTGGTGAGCGCTGCTCCTTCGCGTCCCGCTACTTCTTCGCGTCCCCGTCGTTCCCCGGACGGAGCAGCCCGGGCTGCAGGTCGCGGTCTGATCCATCCTTGCCCGCGGGGACCTTGGGCACGGGCTTGCCCTCGAGGAGCGCGTCGATCGCCTCGCGCATGCCGCGGAATGCCGCCTCGTCGTACCCCATCTCGATCTTGGCGATCTCCCCGTCCTTCCCGATGATCACGTACGTCGGGTACGCCTTGATCTTGTACGCCTTGGCCGTCTCGTCGGCCCTGAGCAGCAGCCCGTACGTGTAGTTCCCCTGTGTCATGTAGTCGATCGGCTTCTGGTCGTTGGCCTCGCGCACCGCCAGCCCGAACACCTTCACCCCCTTGTCCTTGTAGTCCTTGTGCAGCGCCTCCACCATCGGGCTCGCCTTCCGGCACGGGAGGCACCACGTCCCCCAGAAGTCCAGCACCACCACGCTCCCCTTCATCGACGACAACTTGACCTTTTCCCCCTTCGGGTTCGACAACTCGAACTCCGGCGCCAGGTCGTCGATGTTCGCCCCCACCGCGCGCTCCCGCGGCATCGCGCTCGGCGTCGCCGGCGTGTTCACCGTCGCGTCGCTCATCTGGTACCCATCAGGCACCGAGATCGCGAAACTCCCCGCCGGCACCGGGCCGTCCACCACCACGCTCGTCACCGTCCACGTCTGCGAGTCGTTCAGGCCCCCGCCGCGGAGCAGGCTCTCGTACCGCCGCGGCAGATGATCGGTCTGCGCGATCGACCACCGCGACTTCGCCAGCCCCTCCCCGGGGTCCACGTACACCACGTCGCACGGCACCCCGTCCAACTGCACCGGCGCTTCCATCGTGATCGTCGTCGCCTCCAGTTCCTTCGCCAGCGCCGCGGGATCGACCAGGTGGCGGAGCCACAGCGTCGCCGCCGTGTCCGGCTGCTCCCCGCGCGCGACCTCGTTCATCCGCCGGACCACCAACTTCACGCTGTCGTCCACCCACGTCTTGGTCGTCCCGTCGCTCACCACCAGGAACGTGAGGCCCTTCAGCCCCTCGACGTCCTCTCGCTTCCCGCTCACCCGCCAGTTGAACAGCCCCGTGTCCTTCCGCCGTTGAAGCAGCACCTCGCCCGAGAGCCCAGGCAGCCGCGACATGAACACGCCCTCGCCCTTGTGCACCACCTTGTACGAGATCGAGGTCGCACGCTTGGCCGCCTCCCCCATCCGCTCCAGAACCTTCCTCGCCGCCGGGTCCGGCTGCGCCCACACGCTCCCCGCACTCGCCAGCAACGCCACGATCGCGATTCCACTCTGCATGAACAGCCTCCAAACTTGGGCGGCACCCCGCCGTTCCGTCTGACGGCTCCATCCTAGGGATGTTCCTCGACGGTCCGATGCCGCCCTGCCTTCCCGACCTCCAACCCTCACCCTCGGCACCATCAGCCCCGATCGATCGCCACCGCCAACTCCACCGCCGTCGGCAGCAGGCACTCCGTCTCCGTGCACGCCTGATACTGCACCACCAGCATCGGCCGGCCCGTCCACTCCCCTTGCCGTTCCAGCGCCACGCGGATCTCCACCGCCCCCGTGTGCACCATCGGCCCGCCCTCGACCAGCGGTTCCCCCTTCGGAAAGTCCGCATACACCGCCAGGCCCGTCCCCCCGACCACCCCAATCACCAGCGGCGACAGGCCCTGCCCGCCCGCGCCAGGATCGGCCGACGTGATGTGATACCCCGGCGCGATCCGCAGCGACAGGGTCACCTCCGCCGGCATCTCCTCGCCCACCAGCACCCGGTCCCGATCCGCGTACACCTCCACCGGCTGCTCGGGCTCGCGCGCCCTCCCATGCCCCCCAGCCTCCCCCTGAGCCGCGCCCGCCGACGCGAGGCCCTCGGTCGCCTCGGGCCAGAGCGCCACCGCGCGGACGATCGCCCGCGCCGCGTTGGCCGCGCCCACCGGGCTCTCCGCGATCGCCCCGCTCAGCGACGCCAGGCCCTCCAGCGCCATCTCGCGCCATCGGGCCTCGCCCGTGCGCTCCCCCAGCCCGAGCAGCGCGTGGACCATCGACGAACCCGCCGAGGGGATCGCGCCGTCGTGCGTCGAGCGCGGCCGTACAAACAGATCGTCCTGCCCCGCCCGCGCGTCGAACCACACCCCGTCCGCGTCGCGGAACAGCGTCGCCGCTCGCTCGGCCAGCGCCCTCCCCGCGGCCAGCCATTCACGCCCCCGCGCCGATCCCGCCGCGTCCAGTTCTACCAACCCCTGGATCACCAGCGCATAGTCCTCCAGAAACCCCGGCGTGTGCGCCCCCCCTCCCGCGACCGCACGAGACGCCCGCAACAACTCGCCCGACACCACATGCCGGCCCAGCAGGAACTCCGCCGCTCGCTCCGCCGCCGACAGCCACGCGGACGTGTCCATCGTCTCGCGCAGCAGCGCCGCCGACCGCGCCAGCGCCGCGATCATCAGCCCGTTCCACGCGGCCAGCACCTTGTCGTCGGTGCGCGGCTGCTTCCGCCTCCGCCGAGCCGCCAGCAGCGCCGCCCGCAACCGATCCAGCCGCGACCCCACCTCCGCCCCGAGCACGTCCGCCAACCGCTCCGGCCGATCCGCCAGCACCAGCACGCTCGCCGCCGGTGCGTCCGGATGGTGCGGGTCGCGGAAGTTCGGCCCCCGATCCAGCCCAAACACCCGCACCGCGGCCTCCGCGTCCTCCCCCGAGAGCGCCGCCCGCACCTCGTCCCCCGTCCAGACGTAGTTCAGCCCCTCGCGCCCGTCCACCTCCGCGTCCAGCGCGCAAAAAAAGCCGCTCGCGCCCGCCGGCACGCCCGCCGCGCTCAGCGAGTCAAACACGTCCTCGACGATCTCGCGCGCCACCCGCGCGTAGAACAGGTCGCCGTACGTCCGGGCGGCACGCGCATACGTCGCCAGCAACTGCGCGTTGTCGTACAGCATCTTCTCGAAGTGCGGGACCGTCCACGTCGCGTCCACGCTGTACCGGTGGAACCCGCCCGCGATCTGGTCGCGCACCCCGCCCAACGCCATCCGGTCGAGCGTCAGCCGGATCGCGTGGTCCACGGCCGATCGCGTCGCGTCGTCGCCCGCGTGGTCGCGCGTGTCGAGCAGCAGATCGAGGAACACCGGCTGTGGGAACTTGGGCGCGCCCCCGAAGCCCCCGTGCACCCGGTCCAGCGTCCGCAGCAGCGTCTGCGCCGCCTCGCCCACGTCCTGCACACCCACCGCCGCGGGCGCCCGACGCTCCGAGAGGTGCCGCCGAACCGACTCCGCCACCGCCTCCGCCTGCGCCAGCACCTCCGCCCGCTGCTCCCGCCACGCCCGCGACATCCCCTCCAGAACCTGCCGAAACCCCGGCATCCCCCGCGCCGGCTCGGGCGGAAAGTATGTCCCGCACCAGAACGGCCGAAGGCCCACGGGCTCCAGGAAGCAACTCATCGGCCAGCCCCCGTGCCCCGTCATGATCTGCACCGCCGCCATGTACGCGTCGTCCACGTCCGGGCGTTCCTCGCGGTCCACCTTCACGCACACGAACCGCTCCGACATGTGCCGCCCGATCCCCTCGTCCTCGAAACTCTCCCGCTCCATGACGTGGCACCAGTAGCACGTCGAGTACCCCACCGACAGAAAGATCGGCACCTCCCGCCGCCGGGCCTCCTCGAACGCCTCCGGGCCCCACGCGAACCAGTCCACCGGGTTGTGCGCGTGCTGCAGCAGATACGGGCTCGACTCGCGCGCCAGCCGGTTCGGGCGTCGGGTTGGCGGCACGGGCTCCGTCATCGCGGGCCAACTCTAGTGCTCCCCGCGATCGGCCTCCGACGCTATCTCCCCCCGCGCCCGATCATCCGCACCACCATCAGCACCACCGTCCCAGTCGGCCCACCCGCCTCGCTCGCTCCCCCCGTGATCCCCGACCCCGCCGCCTCCAGGCTCGCCACGAGCGACACGTCCGCCGGCGCGCGCACGAGCGTGACCGCCGCCGTCCCCGCCACGGCCCGTTCCTCCTCCGGCGCCACGCGCGACACCTCGGGCCATGCCGACTCGAACGCGCCCGCATACCCGCGCGACGCCCCGGCCAACTCGTCCGCCGACCCCGCTTCGCCCATCGCCAGCGCCTCGATCGCCCGCCGCAGCGCCCCGAGCGAGTCGGCCAGACGCTCTCGCGCCGACAGCGCTCGTGCCGCGCCGCCCCGCACCAGGATCGGCGCCGCGAAGGCGCCCAACCGCGTCCCCAGCCGATGCTCGGCACGTTGCACCACCGTCGCCCGATCCGACCGCACCGACACCAGCCCGTGCCGCGACGCGAGCCGATCCAGCCCCGCCTGCACGGGCACGCCCAGCGCCGGATCGGGCCCCGTCCGCATCACGTCCGAGCAGATCGCGCGAAGGAACGCGTCCCCGTCCTCAAAGAGCCCCGGGCGGAGCAGCCTCCGCAACGGCGCGAATCGTGCCTGAGACTCGATCTCCTGCGCCGCCGCGCGCGCCTCCGACAGCGCGCCGTCCCCGTCGGCATCGGGGACGAGGACGCCCGCCCGCCACAGCGGCATCGACCACTCCCACGCCCGAAGGAGCCCCTCGAACGCGGGGACTCGCGCCGCCGCCGCCTCGGCCTCCGATCGCGCGCCCCCGGCGGTCGACGCGGGCCGGGGCAGCAGCGTGACAACCTCCTCGGCCAGCAGCAGCGTCGCCATCGCCGCCGGCTCGCGCGTCGTCAGGTGATACGGGCTCAGCGCCGCTCGCATGCGCGCTCACGATAGCCCGCGCCCGCCCCGCGCGATCGCGCCGCCCCTACGGCCGAGCCAGCCAGTCCATCATCTCCCCCAGCCGCGACGCCACCTTCACGAAGATCAACTCGTGCCCCGCCACCTCGCTCCAGCGCTCGGGCTTGCCCAGCCGCTCCCAGAGCAGGTCGCCCTGCGCCGCCGGGACCGCCATGTCCACCGTCGCGTGGACCAGCAGGAACCGCGTCCCGCGCACCGCCAGCGCCGTGTTCGCCGAGTCCAGCGGCGCCCGCGCCAGGTACCGCGCCGCCAAGGCCGCTCGCTCCTCGTCCGTCGGGGGCTCGGGGACCCACCGGAACGACACCGCGTCGATCATGCTCTTGTAGTTCGACGTGTCGATCGTCGTGAAAAAGTCAGCACCCCCGGCGATCAGCACCGCCGCCTTGTACGCCCCGGGCTCCCGCGCCAGCACCGTCGGCATCACCATCGCGCCCCCGCTCGCCCCGACCGCGAACCGCGGCAACGCCGCCACCTCCGGGTGCGCGGCCCGCACGTGCGCCATCGCCCCCTCGGCCGCGTACGCGCACTCCGCCGCTCGCTGCCCCAGTTCCCCAGCGATCGCCCCGAGCGCCGAGTCCGGGTCCGCCTTGTCGATCGTGAACGTCATCTTCTCCGTGAACCGCGAGGGCTGCGAGACCATCCGCACCACCCCGAACCCGCGGCCCTGCAACTGCCGAACGATCCGATCCGTCAGCGCCTTGGGCTCCCCGAACGTCCCGGGGATCAGCAGCAGCAGCCCCTTCGCCTCGCCCTTGGGCGCGTAGTACGCGAACCACGTCCGCTCCACGCGCGGGCGGCCCGCCGCGCCGTCCGCACCCGCCGCCCCAGGCCGCGCCGACACGAACACGAAGTGCTCCGTCGCCCCGTCCGGCTTCTCCTTGGGCTCCAGCGGCTGCTCGAAGAAAATGACCGAGCCCGGGCCCTCGAACTCGAACTCCGGCGCAGGCCCCTCATGCGCCGCCGGAATCAGCAGCGCCGCCGTCGCCGCCTCGTTCGGGCCGTCGCCCAGTTGCCACGGCAACCGCCCCGACCGCAGCGACTTGCCCGACAGGTCCAGCGGGCGGATCGCCCCGGGGCTGCCCCGCTCCGCCGACGCCCAGCGCGCGGGCCACGCGCTCGCCTCCACCGCCCGCGCCGGGAGCGTCCCATCCGGCCGAGCCGGCGCCGGCGACGACACGCCGACCACCACCGCAACGCACGCCAACCCCGCCAGCCATCCACCGATCCGCCCTCCCACGCGAGTCGTCCTCATGCGTATCCCTTCGGATGCGCCCGAAGCCAGTTCCAGGCGCTCGCGATGATCTCGTCCAGGTCTCTGATCCGCGCCTCCCAGCCCAACTCACGCCGAATCTTCCCCGGGTCCGCGAACAGCCTCGGCGGATCGCCCGCACGCCGCGGGCCCTCGACCACCGGCACCCGCCGGCCCGTCACCCGCTCCGCCGCCGACACGATCTCGCGCACCGAGTGCCCGCGACCGATCCCCAGGTTGTACGCCCGCTCCTCCACCCCGCGCAACGCCCCTAGCACCCGCACGTGCGCGTCGATCAGGTCCTCGACGTGGATGTAGTCCCGCACGCACGTCCCGTCCGGCGTCGCGTAGTCCGTCCCGAAGATCGTCACCCGATCGCGCAGCCCCAGCGCCGCCTGCAGCACGATCGGGACCAGGTGCGTCTCCGGGTCGTGCGCCTCGCCCACCACGCCCGCGCGGTCGCACCCCGCCACGTTGAAGTACCGAAGCGCCGCGTACGCGAACGCCCCCCCGGCCCGCCGCCGAGACTCCGCCACGTCCGCCAGCACACGCTCCACCATCAACTTGCTCCGCCCGTACGGGCTGATCGGCGACTGCGGGCACGTCTCGGCGATCGGCACCGCCGCCGGCTCGCCGTACGTCGCGCACGTCGAACTGAACACGAACCGCTCGACCCCCGCCGCCTCGCACGCCTCGAGCAGCCCGATCGCCGCCGACGTGTTCGCGCGGTAGTACTCCAGCGGGCGCTCCACGCTCTCCCCGACGTACGCCAGCGCCGCGAAGTGCATCACGTCGCGCACCCCGCGACGCCGAAGCACCCCCTCCACCAGCGCCCGGTCCCCCGCGTCGCCCTCCACCAGTTCCACGCGCGTGCCCGTGGCCCGCTCGACCGCCGCGATCGCCTCCCGGTGCCCGCGCACCAGGTTGTCGACCACCACCACCTCGTGCCCGTCCCGCGCCAGGCGCAGCACCCCGTGCGACCCGATGTATCCCGCGCCACCCGTCACCAGCACGCTCGCCACGCCCTCGCTCCTTTCACGACGCCCCGTGCCGCGCCCAGCCCCCCATCGCCGGCGCGTTCCGCCGACGGATGATCGCCAGCGCCGCCGCCCCCGCCACGACCATCACCACGCTCAGCCACTGCCCGCGCGAGAGCCCCGCGATCGTCTTGACCGCCAGGTGCCCATCCGGCAGGCGCCAGTGCTCCGTCGCCACGCGCAGCACGCCGTACACGATCAGGAACCACGCCCCGATCGTCCCGGGCCTCCGCGCCCGCCGCGCCATCAGCCACAGCACCGCGCCCAGGACGACCCCCTCCGCGACCGCCTGGTACAACTGCGACGGATGCCGCGCCGAGATCAGCGGCCCGATCTGCTCGCCCAGCGTCCGATCCGCCGCCGACTGCGGATGCCGGAGCCGTTCCAGCATCCGCTCGTACGCGACCTCGAAACTCGGGCCCGTCACCCCGACCACCCGATCCAGCGCGTCCAGCCGGTCCGCCGCCGCCTGAGGGTCCATCAGCCGACCCGGATCGTGCTCCGTCAGCACCTCGTTCGGAAACTTCACCGCCCACCACGGCGAGGGCAGGCCGGGCATCGCCACGATCCGGCCCAGCAACTCCCCGTTGATGAAGTTCGCGATCCGACCCAACAACAGCCCCGTCGGCGCCAGCAGCGCCAGCGTGTCCAACACGTGCAGCACCGGCACGCGCCCCACCCCATGCCCGCCGTCCCCCGCGCCGCGAACGCCGACATCGACGCGACCCGCCTCGCTGTTCACCCGCCGCGCGATCACGAACGCCGCGAGAATCACCCCGATCATCCCGCCGTGGCTCGCCATCCCGCCCCGGTGCAGCGCCAAGACCCCCCAGAACGGTGGCTCGGCCGAGAACGCCGTCAGCAGCGACGGATCATAAAAAAACACGTACCCCAGCCGCCCGCCCACCACCACGCCCACCACGATCGACAGGATCGCATCACCCGCGAGGCTCGGCGGGATCCGCGTCGCCCCGCGCTTCCCCAGCCACCGCAGGATCACCCACCCCAGCACGAACGCCGCCGCGTACGAGAGCCCGTACCAGCGCAGCCCGATCCCCGGCCCAAGCCGCAGCGCGAACGGGTCGAGATCATGAAGCCACGCCGCCAGCGTCATGGGGCGAGTCTACGACGACTTCGCCCGCCGCGCTAGGGCCGATCCGCCGGGGGCTCGAATGTCGCCCCGCCCCCGCGCACCCTGTACGAGACCGCCAAAGGCCGCACGCTCGAGTTCACCAGCCGATACGTGCGCGGGCCGTCGGGATTCCACCACCGCGTCACGCCGGGGTCGATCGAGTCGCGCACCGGCGGCGTCGCGCCCGAGCCAACCTCAACCCCAAGCGGCTCGCTCCCCCCGTTGCGGATCAGGATCTCCGCCCCGCGACCGCGCACGTCCAGCCGAGCCGCCGAACCCGGAGAAAGCACCGTACCGCCCTCGATGGATCGGCCCGCGCACCCGCCCAGGAGCGACACCACCACCATCGTCGCAAGCACACGCATAGAGCCTCCTTCGACGCCCATGAAAGCGCCGTGGGATTCTAACCCATGCCCGGCGGCCGACAGGTGCCCGCGGCGGCCAACAGACGACCGGGCGATTCCCACTCCCGCCCTCTACTCCTCCGCCGCCAGCGTCAGCACGCGCAGCGTCTCCGCCACCGACCATGCCGCCGCGTGCGATCTGGACAGCCGCTTACGGACACGGCGCGACGAAGGCCAGGTTGAAGCACTGGTAGTCGTTGACCGTGAGCACAGGCGCCGACGTGCTCCCGTCGCAGTTGGCGTAACTGGCGATCTGCTCCTGATACGGCAGCGACTGGGCCGTCGAGAACGCGTTCCCGAAGCAGATAAAGTCGTTGACCGACAGCACGGGCGGGTTCGTGCTCTTGTCGCAGTTCGCGTCGTAGCACCGGGAGAGCGCCTGCTGCTGATTGCTGTTGCCGCGCACCAGGGTGAAGTGCTCCGGCAACGACCCGATCGGGCCGCCGGTGGGCTGACTTGTCCCCCAGAATCCCCATGTCACGAGCCCGCCGTCATCCTCTCGCCGACCGATGATCCACTGCGAGTAGCCCCCGATCACGTCGGCCATCTTGACTGGATCGGGCTGGTTCGGATTGCCGCCATCGCGCGGCTGCTTGCTGCGGCACTCGCCGTCGTTGGTGCCCCAGATGTGCAGCGTCCCATCCGCCTTCAGGCCCATGAGCGCCACGTGGCCCGCCGCGATCCGAACGTACGGCGGGCTGTACGGCGCGTACCACGAGGGAATCGCTGCCGGGTCAGACTGGGGCATCGTCCCGCGATAGCCCGGGCCCCAGACCAGCGGCCCCTCGTGCGGAGCGCGGTAGCCGAACATGCCCCAGCAGACGATCTCGCCGTTGTCGCGCAGCGCCGCCACGAAGTGCCCTCCGCACGCGATCTGCCTGAATCTCCAGTCTGAAGGCGGCGAGTAGGCTTGGAAGAGCGGCGCGGCACCGCTCAGGGACGACCGCGGATCGACGCCGTACCAGTTGTGCCCCCAGGCCGCGATCTGTCCGTTGTCGAAGAGCACAAGGTTGATGTACTCGCCCGCTGCAGGTCTGCGACCTGTGCCGTGGGCTCGATGAACCAGGGGCCGGCGGTGAGGTCCGGAACGGTCGATTGACCCAGGTCGTTCCTGCCCCAGCCGATCAGCCCGAAGCGACCGGCCGGCCCCGAGAGCGAGTTCTTCGCCAGCGCGAGCGCGTGGTCGTAGCCCGCCGACGCGCGAAGAAGAGGAGGCATGGGATACGGAGGCTTCACACAGTTGCTCGGGTTGGCAAAGCAATGCGTCCCCGGTTGCCATTCGTTGTTTACAAGAAACCCCTGCCGGCCGTCGTCGTTCTCCTCACCCCAGCCAACCAGGACGAAGTCCTCCTTGATGGCGAGACTCAAGTCAAGGCCGCCGGAGAGGTCGATCACTCTGCCGGTCAGACTGACGCCGAACGCGCCCGGCGCCTGTGAGGCGGGCCAGACGTAGTAGTTGGTGGGCTGGCCGTGAGCCAGCGTTGCGAGCGCAAGAACAACAAGAGGCGAACGAGTCGCACGCATGGGAGACCTCCTTGTGTCTTCGAACTAGGCGACTCGGCGTCGGCGCCGCGCGCCGAACAGCCCGAGGAAGATCAAAGTCGATGCGGGCGAAGGCACTACCGCGACGTAGTGCGCCATGCCCCCAGCAACACCCCCGAATGTACCGCTCGGGGGAGTGATCCCGGAGTTGACGAGCGAAGCGAGGGTGCCATCGGTGCGGAGGCCGACTGGAAGCGCTCCCTCCGCGCCGATGTCGATCTGCGCGAATGTCCCGGTCATCGACCAGTTGGGGTTGGCAGAACTGCCCCAGAACACCACGGAGCCATCGTCGCGTATTCCTGCTGCATACCCCCGCGTCGCGGCGATACCGCGATAGAGTCCGGGCGGAATGTTGAGCAGTCCGGCACCGGCGCTGCCCCAACCGACGACCGTGCCGTCTGCGCGAAGCGCGAGCGCAAACTGCTCTCTCGCCGAGATCGCGACGTAGTCGTTGCCCAAGGGCGGCACGCTGAGGCCCGCGCCCCACACCGCCAGCGAGCCGTCCGTGCGGATCCCCACGTTCGCGTGCTTGCCGATCGACACCGCCTTGAACGTCCCCGTCGGCACGTCGAGGTTTCCGAGGAACGGGATGCCCCACGCCGCGAGAGTGCCATCGGTTCTGATCGCCGCGAAACTAAACAGGCCGCCATCGATCTCCCGGAACTCGCCACTGGGAATCGGGGTTCCGAGACCTCCCCAGACATCGCCCCACTGAAGGATGGTCCCGTCGTCGCGGATCCCGGCCACGTTGTCGCTGTCGCACGCGATGTCGCGGAAGAGGACGTGTGGGTAGGGGTTCGGTCCCAAACTGCCCCACGCCACGGCCACGCCCGGCTGGCTCCGGGCCGCCACCGGCTACACGCCGAGTCCCAGGATCGCCGCCCAGATGCTCCGCATGGGCACCTCGCTGCCGGGGCCGCTCGCCGCCGGCACGTCAACCATGCCACACGCCGGACAGAATGCCAGCAAGTCCCCAAAAAAAGCGAACACCGGCCTTGCCCGACGCTCCAAGACGGTCAGCGCCCGCGATGGACCCTCCCGCCCTCTACTCCCCCGCCGCCATCGTCAGCACGCGCAGCGCCTCTGCCACCGACCACGCCTGCGCCGGGCAGCCCCCGGGCGCGTGCGGGGGCTCGGCGTCGTACACCTCCGGCAACTGCCCCAGCGACAACCCCTCCATCTCCTCCGCCAGCGACATCAGCGCCGCCCGCGCCTCGGCGCGAGACTCCGCCGAGAACCCGCCCACGCGCATCACCGCCTCGGCGTACGGCCCCAGCAGCCAAGGCCACACCGTCCCGTTGTGGTACGCCGCGTCTCGCTCCAGCATCGTCCCCCGATACCGTGCCTTGTACCCCGGGTCCAGCGGGTCGAGCGTCCGCAGGCCCACCGGCGTCAGCAAACTCTCGCGGACCCGCCGAACCACCCCGCGCTGCTGATCCGGCCGCAGCGGCGACTCGCCCAGGCTCACCGCGAACACCTGGTTCGGACGAACCCGCGCGTCCGGCCGCCACTTCCCGCCGCCCACCGGCAGCAGCACGTCGTAGCAGCACTGGGCCGCCTCGTTCCAGAACATCGCCTGGAACGAGACCCGCGCCCGTGCCGCCAGCGCCCGCATCGACTCCGCCCGCTTCGGGTCCGCCCGCGCGATCGCCGACGCCAGCGTCACCAGGTCGTGGTGCCAGAGCGCGTTGACCTCCACGGCCTTCCCGTGCCGGGGCGTGAACACGATCCCGTCCCGCTTCGCGTCCATCCACGTCAGTTGCGACGTCTCGTCCCCCGCCGCGATCAGCCCGTCCAGCGGGTCCATCCCGATCCCGTGGTCCGTCCCCTTGGCATACGCGTCGACCACCTCCAGGCACGCCGGCGCCAGGTCGGCCTCGAACCCGGCCCGGTCCCCCGATGCGCGGAGGTACTCGCACGCCGCCCGCACGAACCACAGCGACGCATCCACCGTGTTGTACTCCGCCTCCCCCGTGCGGTCGTTGAACAGGTTGGGGATCAGCCCGTGCCGGCGGTGCGCGGCAAAGGTCGCCAGCACCGACCTCGCCTCGGCGTATCGGCCCGTCGTCAGCAGCAGCCCCGGGACCGAGATCATCGTGTCCCGGCCCCAGTCGCTGAACCACGGGTACCCGGCGATGATGGATCGGCCCGCGCTCCCGACCGGGCCGCGGCGGACGACGAAGTCATCGGCGGCGGCGGCGAGCCGCGCCAGCGTCGCGCGCACGCCGGGGGATGTTCCACGTGGAACATCGGACGCGGATGCGCGCGCGCCGGCGTCCGGGACGGACGCGATCGTGCGCGCGCCGGTGGCCGTGGCGTCGTCCGGGCGGTCGTCGCCGAGCCAGGCGGAGATCGTGAGCGTGCAGGGCTGGTCGGGCCGGGTCTGGAGGATGAAGGCGCCGGGGCTGTAGAGGTCCTCGGCGTGGTCGTACCCGCGGTCGCGTTCGTGCGCGTACTCGAACCCGTGCCACCAGTGGGGGTCGAGGTCGAAGGCGCCGGCGGAGGCGTCGAGGCAGAGGCGGAGGTGGCCGCGGTGGATGCGGACGCCGGCGCGTTCGGGCTCGGGGTGGAACTCGTGCCCGGCCCAGGCGCCCAGGAGGGAGTGGGCGTCGCGGAGGGCGGCGAGCGGGCGGACCTCGAGTCGGACCAGGGCGCGTGGCGCGCGCACGGTGTAGTCGATGGAGGCCGCGGCGCGATCGCGGTGCAGTCGGAGGGTCTTGGTGAGTTCGCCGCCGAAGGGGAGGCGATAGAACCAGCGGCAGTGGGCGTCCTTCTCGAAGCGGAGGAGTCGCTGGTCGCCGCGTGGGTGGGTGATGGTGCCGTCGCCGGCCTTGAAGGCGAAGCAGGCGAGATCGGCGGACTCGGCGCGGGCGCCGCCGGGGTCGATGGTGACGCGCTCGACGAGGGAGTGGAGGGCGACGTGTCGGCGGACGGGGGGCTCGAGGGCGGCGACGAGGAGGGCGTGGTATCGGCGCGTGGGGAGGCCCAGCGCGGTGCCCATGGCGAAGCCGCCGGTGGCGTTGGTGAGGAGCCACTCGGTGTCGCGGAGGCGGTCGAGCCCGGCGCCGGCGTCGAGGGCGTAGGGTGGAGGCTCGGCGTGAGGTGCGGAGGGAGCGATAGGAGGACTGTACCGCGTGCGGAGGGTGGCGGGCATGAGGGTTGGATGATCCGCGATGGGGTGGGGTTGCGGGTACGATGCGACGATGATGCGACGATGGGCGGCTGTGTGGGCGGTGGGGGTGCTTGGGCTGGGCGTGACGCCTGCCTTGGGCGCGCAGGCCGACATCTGGGCGCTGTTTGTCAAGTCGTTCGACGCGTTCACGATCGTGCTGGTGGCGGGGTCGGTGCTGGCGGGTGCGTACGTGTTCCGGGCGGTGATGGAGGTTCGCGGGGGCGCGATCCTTCCGATGGGGCGGGTGGAGGCGATGCAGGACATGATCCGGGCGGGTCGGTTCCGGGAGTTGCGCGGGTACGTGGAGCGGGACCGGAGTTTTCCGGGGTCGGTGCTGCGTGCGGCGCTGAAGCCGGCGTCGAACCGGCAGGCGATGCGGGACGCGGCGGAACTGGCGGCGTCGGAGGAGATCGCGGGGTGGTTCCGCAAGATCGAGCCGCTGAACGTGATCGGGAACCTGGGGCCGCTGGTGGGTCTGGCGGGGACGGTGTGGGGGATGATTCTGGCGTTCACGTCGCTGGGCGAGGCCGGGGGTCAGGCGAACCCGGCGGAGTTGTCGGTGGGGATCTCCAAGGCGCTGTTCCACACGCTGCTGGGTTTGTGCCTGGCGATTCCGTGCCTGCTGGTGTTCGGGTACTACCGCTCGCTGATCGATCGGCACTGCACGCGGGCGATGGTGGTGTCGGCGGAGATGGTGGAGGGCCTGCCCGAGCCGGGCACGGGCCCGGCGGCGTGAGGCGCTCATGCGGCTTCGACGGCCCATCTCGCATCCCGGCGTGCACGCGATCAACGTGACGCCGATGATCGACGTGGTGATGTGCCTGATCGTGTTCTTCCTGATCGTGGGGAAGTTGGCGGCGGATCAGCGGAGCCAGATTCGGCTGCCGGTGTCGGGGACGGGGGTGGAGGAGAAGGCGCCCGAGGCGCTGGTGATCAACGCCATGCCGGGGGGCGGGGAGGGGGGCGGGGGTGTGCGGTATGTGATCGAGGCGCAGGAGATTCCGGCGGAGGCGCTGGCGGGGGAGGTGCGCGAGCGGCTGGCGCGTCGGCCCGGGATGGTGGTCGAGGTGCGGGCGTCGCGCGAGTTGTCGTATGGAGGGGTTGGGGTGGTGCTGTCGGCGTGTCGGGCGGCGGGGGTGGAGTCGGTGCGTCTGGCGGCGGAGCGGGGCGGGGGTGGTCGATGAGGGCGCGGTTTCGGAGGCGTGACGCGCGGGCGATCGCGGACGCGCACTTCGGCCCGAACATGACGCCGATGGTGGACGTGGTGATGGTGATCCTGATCTTCTTTATGGCGACGGCGACGTTCGCGGGATCGGAGTGGTTCCTGCGGTCGGCGCTCCCGAGGCCGAGCGCAGAGGCGGGGGCGGCGGCGGACCCGTTCGCGCTTCCGCCCGCGCGGTTCGAGGTTCGGCTGGCGACGGGGGCCGATGGTCGGACGGTGGCCGAGGGGGAGGGATTCGGGACGCTGGACCTGGGGTCGCTGGGGGCGCGGCTGGAGGAACTGGCGCGGGGCGCGGCGAAGGGGGACCTGGTGCTGTTGGTGTCGCCCGCGCCGGGGGTGCCGTACGGCGACGTGATCCGGGTTCACGACGCGGCGACAAGCGCGGGGTGGGGGAAGGTGGGGCTGGTGGAGGGGGCCGGGCGGTAGGGGGTCGGCGCGGCGGGGCGTGGGGAAGGGCGCTACGATCGCCCCCCTATGGCAAAGACGCGCGAGATCAAGAAGCGGATCAAGGCGGTGGGCAACATCCGCCGGATCACCAAGACGATGCAGATGATCGCCACGAGCAAGTTCGCCAAGGCGCAGCAGCGAGCGGTGGCGACCAAGCCGTACACGGAGGGCGTGTTCGGTCTGGTGACGGAACTGGCGGCGACGGCGGGGAACATCTCGCACCCGCTGATCTCGGGGGTGGGGGCGAAGGACAAGCCGGAACTGACGCTGATCATCACGTCGGACCGTGGGCTGTGCGGGCCGTACAACGGGGCGGTGCTTCGGGTGGCGATGGGGCACCTTCGGCAGCAGGCGGGGGGGGTCAAGGGGGGGACGATCGAGTTGGTGGGGAAGAAGGGCGCGGGGTTCCTGAAGTTCAACGGGGTGCCGGTGGCAAAGGCGCACGCGCTGGGGGACAAGCCGACGTTCGAGCAGGTGAGCGCGCTGGCGAACGAGTACATGGCGCGGTTCACGGCGGGCGAGGTGGCGGGGGTGCGGGTGGTGTACATGCGGTACGTGTCGGCGGGCCGGCAGGTGCCGGAGGTGCTGCAACTGCTGCCGCTGAAGCCCCCGGCGAAGAAGGGCGAGGCGGGAGAGAAGCAGGGATTCACGGCGCAGTACGAGTTCAGCCCGGACGCGGAGGCGCTGCTGGACGACCTGTTGCCGGCGACGGTTCGGGCGACGCTGTTCCAGTGCTTCAACGACGCGATCGTGTCGGAGCACGTGGCGCGGATGGTGGCGATGAAGGCCGCGACGGACAACGCGGGGAAGATGCGCAAGAGCCTGACGCGGGATTACAACCGGGCTCGGCAGGCGCAGATCACGACGGAACTGACGGAGATCGTCTCCGGGGCGGCGGCGCTGGCGTAGGCCGCGGACGGCTTCCGGGCACTCGCGTACAGGTTGGGGAGATTCGAACGCAGTCATGGCGACGGGCGCCCCAGAGCAGGGCGTCCGCACGGGAGTTACGCCATGCGCACTCGAACCACGATCGTTCTGGCCGCGTGCGGGTTGGTTACTGCTGCGACCTCGGCCCAGCCATTGACGGGGAGCGGGAACCACCTGCCCAATCCCGTCGGTGACGGGGGTGGGCAGCGGGTACGTGTCCCCGACGCTCTCGAACATCCAGCCCGGCCCGACGCCCCCGCAGGGGTTTGACAGCACGTGGTCGCCCGGCGTGGTGCAGCCGGCGTGGGTGGGGACGTTCAGCGCCACGGGCCCGACGACGGGTTCCGGGGACTCGGGGACGACGCGGTACGGGTTCTCGACGTTGGCGACGGGGGTGCTGCCCGCGGGCACGGTGTTCGCGTTCGGAGACCTGGACAACCGGGGCTCGAACGAGGTGTTCGTGTTGGAAGCGCGGGACGCGTTCGGGGCGGTGATCACGACGCCGTGGCTCGACGTGCCGGGATGGGTCTCGGGCGCCGGGACTGGCCCGCTGGGCGCGCCGGCAGTGTCGGACATGCCGGGCTGGGACTGGAACGGGACGCGGTACCGGTTCGGCGGGATGCAGGTGGCGTCGCAGAACCCGGCGCTGACGGTTGAGTTGGTGAGCAACCGGTCGATCTCGTACGTGGAGGTTCAGAAGTTCGACACGCTGAACGGGTTTGCGCTGCGGGCGCCGCCGATGCCCGCGCCGGGGGCGGGCGTGGCGGCGCTGGCGGGGATCGGGGTGCTCGCGCGTCGTCGGCGACGGGACTGAGGCTCAGGCCTGCCGATGGTCGTCGGGCCCGCCGGGGGTGACGCTGCCGCAGGATGGGCAGACGCGTCCGTACTCGCCGGCCTGGTGTCCCGAGAGGTCGGCGCCGCAGCCCCAGCAGGTGGGCTGGTTGAGGCGCGTGGTCATGTTGTTGACGACGAGTGCGACGGCGGCGAAGGCCACGCCCACGACAGGCCAGACGGGCAGGGAGGCCCACGAGACGGCGGCGAGGACCGCAAGGCCGACCGCGACGAGGAGCCCGAGGACTCGCAAGCGGATTCTGTGAAGCCAGGTCATCACCTACTCCATCGGCACGTCGGGGCGGCATGGCCACAACTCGCGTGCAAGCGTAGCCCGGATCGGTTCGAGAGTCGGGCTGGGGCGGATTCCCGTGGCGCGCGGCCCTAGAGGCGTCGGTAGAGGTCGATGACCTCGCGGACGCGGTTGGGGTGGGGGATGTCGGCGGCGACGATCTCGATCCCGTCCTGTCCGGAACTGGAGATCCCGATCGTCCCGACGCGCCAGAGGCGTTGCCAGAAGGATTGCGTGACCTGGAAGTTCTTGATGTCGTCGTGGAGGACCTCGGTGGTGGCCTTGCTGAGGAGCCCGACGCGTTCGATGGTGCGTTTGTTGGTGATCTCGAGGGAGGCGCTCATTTTCTGGACCTTCCAGACGAGGAGGACGCCGACGGCGGCGAGGGCCACGACGCCGGCGAGGGCGGCGAGGGCGGTCATCCCGCGGCTGGAGGCGACGCCCGCGCCGACGAGCCCGCCGACGAGGAGGAGGACGAGGGCGGCGAAGCGGAAGGGCCTGGCGCGGGCCATGGCGGGCCGGACGAGCAGGACGCGCTGCTCGGGGCCGGAGGCGGGGGGATGGCCGGCGGCCTGGGCGCGGTCTGGGGCGGCGCGGGCGGGCGTGCCGGAGTTGGCGCGGGGGGCCACGCCGGGGACGACGTTGATGTCTCCGCACCCGGGGCACTTGACCTTGGTCCCGGCGAGTTCGTCGGCCACGTCGAGGGCTCGCTCGCAGTTGTCGCAGGTCAGGTGGATCATGGCCTGAGCGTATACGCTCAGGCCCATGCGGATCGTGCTGGTGAACTGGGCGCGGGTGTGGGACGGCGCGTCGCACGGCGGCGGGATCAACGGGTACACGCAGGGGCTGGCGCTCGAACTGGTCGCCCGCGGGCACGAGGTCTACTCGCTCTGCGGGGGCACGGCGTACGAGGCGGGCGGCGGCCCGGGGGATGGGGGGGGAGCGCGGGCGATCGGTCCATGCCGGATCATCCGGCACCCGGACTGGCTGGGGATCCGCGTGGCGGAGGTGGTGAACTCCCCGGTGTCGGCGCCGTCGCTGGCGCAGTTCCGCGACCCGGAGGGCGAGGTGGCCAGCGCGACGTTGGAGGCGCGGGTCGGGGAGTTCGTGCGCGAGGTCCGGCCCGACGCGGTGCACGTGCAGTCGCTGGAGGGGTTCACGGCGGGTTGTGTGGGGGCGATCCGGCGGGCGGCGCCGCGGGCGCGGGTGGTCTTCTCGCTGCACAACTATCACCCGATCTGCCCGCAGGTGTACCTCCTCCAAGGGCATCGGCGGGCGTGCGTGGACTTTCGGGGCGGGGAGGCGTGCGCGGGGTGCGTGGAGGCGCCGGATCCGGCGCGGCATCGGCGCGAGGCCGCGGGGATCAAGGAAGCGGCGGATGGGTTCGAGTCGGTGCGCGCGGTGGCGGGCTGGCACGAGTCGATGCCGATGGTCGCGGAGCGGCGCGGGTGCATCGCGGAGATCAACCAGCAGCGGCTACCCCCGGTGTGGAGCGGGGTGGACCTGCCGGCGCGGCGGCCGGTGCCGAACGTGGTCCCCGACGAGCGGCAGGAACCGACGAACGAGTACGGGCGTCGGCGCGCGGCGATGGTCGCGGCGCTGAACTCGTGCGACCGGGTGCTGGCGGTGTCGGAGTTCGTGCGGGCGATGTACGAGTCCAAGGGCGTGCGCGCGGGGGTGATGCGGACGCTGCACATCGGGTGTCGGCTGTCGGACGTGGTGGCGTCGCGACCGGAGTCGTCGGTGCCCCCGCCGCCGATGGTGGAGGGGGGCGAGCCGCGAGCGGTGCGCGCGGTGTTCATGGGGTACCACAACTGGTACAAGGGCCTCCCGATGCTGCTGGAGAGCCTGGAACTGCTGACGCCGGAGGTGCTGTCGCGGCTGCACCTGTCGGTGATCGCGCTGGGCGGGGAGCACGCGGAGGCGGAGGTTCGGCGAATGGAGCCGCGGCTGGCGGGGCTGCGCGTGGTGCACGGGTATCGGTACCACGATCTGCCGTGGGTGTTGAGCGGGACGGACGTGGGGCTGGTGCCGAGCGTGTGGTGGGACAACGGCCCGCAGACGGTGCTGGAGTACCAGGCGTGCGGGATCCCGGTGATCGGGGCGGCGCTGGGCGGGATCGCGGATTTCGTCCGGCACGGGCAGGACGGGCTGCTGTTCCGCGGGAATGATCGGTACGACCTGGCGCGGACGCTGGCGGGCGTGCTGCGCCGGCCGGGGTGCCTGGAGTCGCTGCGTGCGGGCGTGCGGCGTCCGAAGGGGATGTCGGCGCACGCGGCGGAGATGGAGCGGGAGTACGCTGCGGCGTGAGAACGGACGGCCCAGTGAGCAAGACGAGCATCGGGAGCCTGATCCCTGAGCGGCCCGTGCGGGTCGAGGCGGCCCGCCGGACGCCGCGCGTGGCGGCGATGATCGTGACGTGGAACCGCGGGTGGGCGGCGGACCGGGTGCTGCGGTCGCTGGCGGGGCTCGAGTTCCCGCTCTCGGCGCTGGACGTGATCGTCGTTGACAACGGCTCGACGGACGGGACCGCGGCGCTGATCGAGGCGACGTGGATGCCGGATCGGGTGGTGGACAACGCGACGGCCTCGGCGGAGAGGCCGGCGTTCGTGCCCGCGGGCCGGGGCGGGGACGATGGCGCACCGCGAGCCGGGTCGGCGGATGCCGATGGGGCGGGGAGCGTGCATCCGTTCGGATCGCTCACGCTGGTGCGCAACGCCGAGAACCTCGGGGGGTGCGGGGGCTTCAACACGGCGCTGGCGGTCGCGGACCTGATCGACCGCGACGGGGCGGTCTGGCTCCCGCGGGCCGCGGCGCTGGACTACGTGTGGTTCGTGGACGACGACGTGGAGGTCCCGCCCGGGGCGCTCTCGCAACTGGTGCGGACGGCGGAGTCGGACTCGACGATCGGGCTGGTGGGGTCGCGGACGGTGGACTTTGACGACCGCGAGACGACGATCGAGACGACGATCTATTTCGACTTCGAGCGCGGGTGGATGGGCCCGGAGCCGACGGCGACGCACCGGCTCGCGGCGTCGCATCGCCAGTGGGCGGAAGGGGTGGGCGGGACGCGCGGGCGGTTGCCGTTCGAGGGCGTGCGCGAGGTGGACGTGGTCTCGGCGTGCAGCCTCTTGGCGCGGTGGTCGGCGGTGTCGCGGGTCGGGTTCTGGGATCGGCGGTTCTTCATCTATTGCGACGACGCGGACTGGTGCCTGCGCGTCGCGCGGGCGGGGTATCGCGTGGTGTGCGATCTCGACGCGGTGGTGTATCACACGCACTGGCTGGCGAAACTCACGCCCACGCGCGGGTACTACGCCTCGCGGAACCTGATCTGGATGATCCAGAAGCAGTTCGCGGGGATGGCCCTGAAGCGGGCGATGCTCCGGCGGCTCGTGGCGCTGCTGCGCGAGAGCCGCAAGGCGGCGTCGCACTGCCGGCTGTTCCACGCCGAGATCATCCGGCGGTCGGCGCTGGACGCGGTGCTGGGCCGGGGCGGGAAGTTGGACGACGAGGGCCCGCGTCCGACGACGACGCTGGAGGCGATGGATCGGGCGGGGGTGCTCCGCGCGGACGCGGAGGTGGCGGTGATGTGCAGCCACGCGGAGTCGATCCGGTGGGCGGACGCGCTGCGCGAGCGGGTGTCGGCGGCGCTGGTCAAACTCGGGCGCGCCGGCGACGGGCCGAGGTGGACGTATGTGGTGCGCTCGACGGTGGAGGACCCGCCCGGGCCGGAGGGTCTGGCGCGGGCGGCGCGGATCGTGTTCGAGCCCAATCGGTGGTCGAAACTTCGGGCGCAGTGGCGCTACGTGCGCCGCCCGGCCGACGCGGTCGTTGTCTTCAACCAGCACAACGACTTCCCGATGCTGCGTTCACGGCAGAACCTGCACATCGACCCGAGGCGGGGCGACCAGGCGCAACTCGAGCCCGATGGGTTGGCCGTGCGGGCGCGGTTCGTGGCGCGGTGGGCGGCGACGCTGGCGCGGTGCGTGCTCTTCGCGGCGAGGGCCCGGCGGTTCGCGCCTCAGGATCGGTACGGTTGAGCGGCCCGGCGGGGACCAATCCGGCGCCGGGATGGCCCAGGGCCGCGAGGCCGGTGCGCGTCGCGATCCTCGGGTGGGCGCGGCTGGCGTACCAGGGGACGCAGGGCTCGGGGTACAACCTCTCGGCCTCGGAACTCGCCGCGGGCCTGGCGATGAGCGGGCACGCGGTGAAGTACCTCTCGTCCGGGCGGACGTACGACCTCCGCCCCTGGCCGCACGTCCGGCACGAGGAGACCTGGCGCGGGGTCGAGTGCTTCGACCTGGTGAACAGCCGGAACCTCTCGCCCGCGTCGTACAACTTCGCGAACATGGCCTCGGAGGCTTCGAGCCCGCGCGACACCGCGTTGGTGCTGGGGTGGCTGGATCGCGAGCGCGTCGAGATCGTCCACGTCCACAGCCTCGAGGGCTTCGCGCTGGATGTGATCGGGCGGATCCGCGCCTCGGGCCGACCCGTGGTCGTCACGACGCACAACTACTGGTTTGCCTGTCCGCAGGTGGACCTCATGCGCGACGAGTCGCGGCTGTGCCTGGACTACGAGGGCGGGCGGGCGTGCGAAGCGTGCATCCGCAAGCGTCCGCCGGGTCGGCAGCGGCTCAAGCGCCGGCTCGGGCAGAGCCTCGAGCGTGTGCTCGGGAGCGAACTGGGCGGGCTGATGCGGACGGCGGCGCCGCTGGTGGTCGATCGACTCCGGCGCGGGCGGCGCGGGGCGCTGGTGCCGAACGATCGCGCGGCGGACCCCGAGGCGGCGGCGGGGTTCGAGGTGGACTCGGGCCTCTCGCCCCGTGCCGAGGCCGAGGGTGTGATCGAGCACAACCTGGGCCCGGAGCCGACGGACCGCCCGCGCAAGCCGGTCGCGCCCACGCCCCTGGACGCGAACGAGTCGTTCCTGTCGAGCGACCGGCACCTGGTGGTGCTCAACGGGTACGGTCGTCGGCGGGCGCAGGGGATCGAGGCGCTGAACCAGGCGACGCTGGTGACGCCCCCGAGCGACTTTGTCCGCCGGGCGTATGTCGCGATGGGCGTGGACGAGTCGCGGACGCGCGTGGTCCGGCTCGGGCAGCCGCACTTCGACCAGATCCGGCGACGGACGGTCCGTGGCCCGTACTACGACGCACGCCCGTGGGATCCGAGCGCGGCCCGGCCGGTGCGCTTCGGGTTCTTCGGCGCCATGCGCCCGAGCAAGGGGATCGACGTGCTCTGCGAGGCGATCCCGCTGCTGCCCGCGGCGATCCGCCGGCGGTGCCAGTTCCATATCCGCGCGATGGGGCACGATTGGACGCTGCGCAAGCGGCTGAGCCTCTTTCCCGAGGTGAGTTTCCTGGGCGGGTACGACCTGGTGCAACTCATCGGGGCCGGCGCGGAGTACGACGTGGGCGTGCTCCCGCACGCGTGGTTCGAGAACTCTCCGCTGGTGCTGCTCGAGCACCTGCACGCGGGGAAGTTCGTGATCTCCTCGCGGCTGGGTGGCCCGGTGGAATGGGTGCGCCCGCCGAGGAACGGGTTGCTGGTCGCGGGCGGGAGGCCGGACGAGTTGGCCGCGGCGATGGCGTCGATCGTGGAGGGCCGCGTGGCGCTCCCGAGCCCGCGCGAGGTCCACGAGGCGACGCCGAACGTGCAGTCGTATCCGGGCCACGTCGCCGAGGTCGAGTCGATCTATGCGGCGCTGCTCGAGGGCGAGCCAGCCCCGAGCGAGCGGCCCCCCGCGGCCGCCGCTACCCGTTGACGCGGTTCTCCAGCCGGCCCGTCTCCTTGAACACTCGGATGATCCGCACCGTCTCGTCGGCGACGGCCCGCTGGGCCTGGTCGGTCGAGGCCCCGCAATGGTGCGTGAGCACGCTCGCGGGGATGGTCGCGGCGGGCGTCGAGAAATCGGCCTGGGGCGCGCTGGGCTGGCCCGCGTGCACGTCGAGGCCGAGGCGGAGTCTCTTGGACCTCGCGGCCTCGAGCATCGCCGGCTCGTCCACCACGCCCCCGCGCGAGGTGTTGATGAACGTCGCGCCGGGCTTCATGGCCGCGAAGAACTCCGCGTCGGCCATGCGCTGGGTCTCGGGCACGAGCGCGACGTGGATCGAGACCGCGTCGCACGACGGGAGCATCGCGAGCAGCGCGGCACGGTCGCTCCCGGCCCATCGGATCCCCAGCGCCCTCGCGGCGGGCTCGGTCAGGAACTTGTCCCACCCCACGACCGCCATCTCGAAGGCCAGGGCCCGCTTGGCGACCGCCTGCCCGATCGCGCCCAGCCCGATCACTCCGAGCGTCGAACCCTTGAGCCCGCGGCCGCCCGTCGAGAACTCCTTCTTGTTCCAGCGCCCGGCCCGCATCTCGACGGTCTGGTCCACCAGCCGTCGGTCGCAGGCGAGCAGGTGCGCCATCGCGAGTTCGGCCACCGCGATCGAGTTGGTCCCCGGGCAGTTCGCGACCGCGATCCCCTTGGCGGTGGCGGCGGGCACGTCGATGTTGTCCACGCCCGCGCCGGCACGGACGATCGCCTTGAGGCCGGTTGTCGAGGCCAGCGCGGCCGCCGGGACCTTCGACGACCGCACGACGAGCACCGCCGGCGTGTGCCTCGCGATGGCCGCGGCCAAGCCCTCGGCGCCCGCGGCGGGCTCGTAGATCGTCTCGCAGCCCAGCGCCCGGATGCCCTCGACGCCCGCCGACTCCAGTTTGTCCGCGATCAGAACCTTCATGGCCGCAGTGTATCCGGCGGGGTTTTGGGGCGCGGCGGGCGTGCGCGGGCCAGGCCGTCGCTACCATCCACGCATGTCGCTCTCGGCGCTTCCATTCGGCGAGTTGCTGTCGCGGATCGCGTCCAAGACCCCGGCGCCGGGCGGCGGGGCGGTGGCCTCGGCGGCCGCGGCGCTCTCGGCGTCGCTGGCGCGCATGGTGGTCGCCTACTCGATCGGGAAGAAGTCGCTCGCCGAGCACCAGCCCGAACTCGCGCGGGCCGACGCTGCCTTGGCTCGGGCCGGGGAACTACTCCTCACGCTCTCCGACGAGGACGCCGCCGCGTATGCGGTGATGAACGAGTTGTGGCGGCTCCCGGAGGGCGATCCGAGGCGAGCGGACCTTCCGGCGGCCCAACTGGCGGCGACCCAGCCGCCCCTTGCCGTCATCGCCGCGTGCGCAGACCTCCTCCGGCTGTTCGAGTCGCTGGCACCAAAGACGAACCGGCACCTGCACAGCGACCTGGCGATCGCGGCGATCCTCGCGGAGTCCGCGGCGCGGGCGTCGAGATGGAACGTCGCGGTGAATGCCGCCTCGCTGGCGGAGGACACACGGGCGGGCGTCGAGTCCCAGGCCGAGGCGTCGCTCTCGGATGCTCGTGCCCGGCTGGAACGGATCGAGCGCGCGTGCGTGGCGATGGTGGCCGAGTAGCGTGACCCGTATCAGGTCGCGTCCAACCGGTTAGTAGTCCTATAACGCACGAGGGGCCGCATCACGGCAACGCTCCAAAAGTTATGCACATGGTTATAGGACATCCATGGATCCAATCAAAATCCATCCATAGCCGAGATCGCCACGTCCTAAGCGGGTTCCTGGGCTGCGAATCGACAATTGGCCCATTCCTAACGCAATACGATCAAAAAAATCGGCGCGAAACACTGGCAATTCCGAAAACAGCCCTTGCGTTTGTGGGGGAGACCGGTATCCTGTGACTTGGAGAGTGCAGATTGGTACTAGCCGGACGGCCGGCGGAACCAGGTCGTTGTGAGGAGTAGAGACGATGCGCAAGTCATCTGTGCTGGCTGGCGTTGTTGGGGTGGCGGCCGCGGCGACCGGAGCGTCGGCGCAGCAGTCCATCTTCACGTTCGGCTTTACCGAGTTGGACGGTGCGTATAACCAAGGCTTGATGCAGTTCACGGCCGACGGCGTCGACACGGGCGTGCTGCGCACGACGGGCGACGTGACCCGCTTGCAGACGCCCGGCGCGAACACGGCGCTGTACGACCCGGGCTTCGCGGTTGGCCTTGTGAATGTCACGCTGACGGTCTCGGGCATTCTCGGGACGACGGCGAACGGCGCGGGCTCGATCACGATCACCGATGCCGACGGGGACACGATCACCGGGACGGTGAACGGGCAGTTCATCGCCAACGGCCCGGCGGTGTTCTTCAACGGTCTGCTGAGCGGCGTGAACCTCAACGACAACGGCCCGCAGGACGGGCTGTTCAACGGGCCGTCGGGCGGCTCGTTCCCGCTGAGTTTCGCCCCCAATCCTCCGCCCTACTCGGGCGCGATCGTGCAGTTGTACGTTGGCTCGCCCGGCAACTTCTTCACGTCGTCGTTCTCCGGCGTGAGCACGCAGGTCTCCGGCGCGGTCGTCCCCGCCCCGGCGAGCCTGGCGCTGCTGGGCCTGGGCCTTGGTGCGGCCCGCCGTCGCCGCCGCTGATCGATCGACTCTGATACACGCTTGGACAGGGCCCCGCAGTCGGGGCCTTGTTGTTTTTGCCGGGGGGGCTGGCGACGCTGACGCTGTTGGGCTAGGTCTCGCGGCGGTCGCGCAGGGCGCGGAAGAACGCGCGGAGTTCGGCGGCGGCCTCGTCGGCCAGGACTCCGCCGATCGGCGTGACGCGGTGGTTGAGGCGCGGGTCTTCGGTGAGGCGGAGGAGCGAGCCGGTGGCGCCGGCCTTGGGGTCGGGCGCGCCGAAGAGCAGGCGCCCGACGCGGGCGTTGACGATGAGGCCCGCGCACATGGGGCAGGGCTCGAGGGTGACGGCGAGTGAGCAGTCCGAGAGTCGCCAGTCGCCGCGCGCGGCGCAGGCGGCGCGGATGGCGAGGAGTTCGGCGTGGGCGGCGGGGTCGTGGTCGATCTCGCGGCGGTTGGCGCCCTCGCCCAGGACGCGGCCGGTGGCGGTCTCGTAGACGACGGCACCGACGGGAACCTCGCCCATGCTGGCGGCCTGGCGCGCGAGGTCGAGCGCTCGGGCCATCATGCGGAGGTCGAGATCCGTCGGCTGTTCGAGGGGGCCGGTCGGTGGCGTGGTGCGGGAACGGGCGCGAGTGGGATCGGCGGGCGTACCGGGGGTCGGGGTGGGGGTCGGGGTGGGTGGCGGGGTGGGGGAGCCACGGAGCGCGGACCAGATTCGGCGGAGGGCGCCCATGTCACGGCTCGCCCGCGTCGGGGCCCTCGCGCGCGCCGAGCCCCGCGGCGACGCGACCGGCGGGGAGGAAGCGCATCAGCGCCAGCCCGAGTTCGAAGAGCCCATAGAGCGGGACGGCGAGGATCATCATGGAGAAGGGGTCGGGGCTGGGCGTGAGGATCGCCGCGACGATGCAGCAGACCAGGCCGGCGTACTTGCGGCGGCCGGCGAGGAAGGCGCGATTGACGAGGCTGGTCCACCCGAGGAGGAGCATGACGACGGGGGTCTGGAATCCGATGGCGAAGGCGAGGGCCATGGTGAAGACGAGGTTGACGTACTCGCTGACGCGGTACTGCTGGGCGATGGCGGAACTGAGGGTCATGGGCACGCCGCGGACGCCGCCCTTGTCGGGGACGGCGATGCGGAGTTCCTGGAGGAGTTGGTTGAACCAGATCGAGCCCGGGGGCGGGGTGACGGGGTCGCCGGGGAAGATCGGGACGGTGGGGAGTACGGCGTCCGGGGGCAGCGTGGCGACGCCGGCGTCGGGGTGGCCCAGGGCGGCGCCGAAGTGGATGAGGAAGGCGAGCATGGCGGGGAGCATGACGAGGTAGAGGAAGACGAGGCCGACAGCGGAGAGGAGGAGGCTCAGGGGGGCGAGGAGTCGCCCGAAGCGTTGCTCGTGGGGGTAGAGGCCGGGGGCGACGAAGAGCCAGAGTTGGAGGAGGATGGCGGGGACGCCGGCGGCGATGGTGAGGACGCCGGAGACCTTGAGCCAGGCGGAGAGGGTTTCGAGTGGACCGGTGGCCTGGAAACTGGCGGGGAGGCCGGCGGCGCGGAGTTGGGCCTGTGCCGGCGCGATGAGGAAGCGGAGGAGGTCGTCGCCGAAGGCGAGGGTGAGGATGAAGATGGGGAGGATGCTGAGGAGGGCGTAGATGAGTCGTCGGCGGAGTTCTTCGAGGTGGGCGCCGAAGGACATGCTCCGAGGGTCGGTGAGCCGGGAGCGATCGACGGTCGGAGGCATGGGAGGGAGAGGATACGCGCGGGGGGCGGGGCGTCGTGGACGAGAGAGGTGTGCGCTGGGGGGGTTCGCGTAGACTGCGGTGCGGGGCGGGCGTGTGGAGCAGCGATGACGGTGTACGCCTATGCCGATGTGGGGCGAACGGGTCTGGGCAACATGCTGTTCCCCTGGGCGCGAGCGGAGGTGTTTCGGTCGCGGCACGGGGTGGGGATGCTCGCGCCGCGCTGGACGCAGCCGAAGATCGGGCCGCTGCTGCGCGGGGAGAGGGACCTTCGGTACTACATGGGGCTGTTTCGGTCCGCGGGGTACGTGCGCGGGGTGAGGCGGGCGTGGGTTCTGGCGCGGGGGCGACGTGTGGCGCAGGAGGCCGCGGAGGCGTTCATGGCCTCGGAGGCGTCGCGCGGCGGGGGCACGAGCGTGGTGGTGTTCAAGGGGTGGGAGGGATGGTTCGCGGGGCTCGAAGCGCACCGCGAGTTGGTCTCGCGGCGGCTGCACGAGATGCTGAGCCCGCGGGTCCGCCGGATGCTCGAGGCCGACGATGGCGTGACCGCGACGGTGGAAAGGGGGGAGGGGCGTGGGGGCGGAGTGATCGCGGCGCACGTTCGCCGGGGCGACAAGCGGACGCTGCCGTATGGGGCGGCGTTCGCGGGGGACGCGGGCACGACGATCGCGGACGAGTGGTACATCCGGGCGATCGAGTCGGTGCGTGCGGCGCTGGGCGAGGCGATGCCGGTGCGGGTGTACTCGGACGCGAAGGAGGGCCAGATCGACGCGATCCTTCGGCTTCCCGGGGTGACGCGGTCGCCGGACGCGCCGTCGATCGTGGACATCGTGCGGATGTCTCGGGCGCGGGTGCTGCTGACGACGGCGGGGTCGAGTTTCAGCGCGTGGAGTTTCTACCTGGGCGCGATGCCGACGGTGTTCTATCCCGGGACGCGGCTGGACCTGATCCCCGGCCGGCCCGAGTTGGCCGTGGAGTCGGACCTGGACGGGGCGCTGAACGCGGAGGCGGCGCGGGCGGTGGCGCGAGCGGCGGGACGCGAGAAGGTGGGTCGAACGGAGGGGCGCGGGTAGGGAGGGAGGCGTCGTGGCGGTTCGGGTGGCGATCAAGGCGGTGCCGGGCGCGAGGTCCGACGAGATCGTGGGGCCGCTGGGGGATCGGCTGAAGGTGCGGGTGTCGGCGCCGCCGGAGGGCGGGAGGGCGAACGAGGCGATCTGTGCTCTGCTGGCGAGGGCGCTGGGCGTGCGGCAGCAGGACGTGGAGGTGGTGTCGGGCCACGGACGAGCGGAGAAGGTGGTCGAGGTGCGCGGGGCGAGCGAGTCGGCGGTGCGCGCGCTGCTTTGGGGCGAGGAGGGTCGTGGGAACGGTGGGGAGGAGCGGCGGCCTGACGCGCGAGGGAAGCGGGGGGGTGTGGCGTGAACATCGCGACGGCGCTGTTCATCGCGGACTATGTGTGCCGAGTGATCCTGGCGGGGCGTGTGATCATGTCCCGGCGTCCGGTGCCGGCGACGCTGGCGTGGCTGATGGTGCTGCTGGTGCCCGTGCCGTGGGTCGGCGTGGTGTGCTACGCGATCGTGGGCGAGATCCGTCCGGGGCGCGGGCGTGTGGCGCGGCAGGAGTCGATCACGCGGGAACTGGTGAGCGAGGCGTCGGTGCTCTGGCGCGCCCGCGGGCAGGACTGGGGCGAGGAGTGCGAGCCGTATCGGCACCTGGCGGACCTGGCGACGCTGGTGGGGGACCTCCCGCCGCTGCGGGGGAACCTCGTCTCGCTCTTCGCGGGGAGCGCGGGGATGATCGACTCACTGGTGCGGGACATCGACGCGGCGAGGTCGCACTGCCATTTATTATATTACATCTGGATGGATCACAGCGCGGGGGAGCGCGTGGCCGAGGCGCTCGTTCGGGCGCGGGGTCGCGGGGTCGCGTGCCGGGTGCTGGCGGACGCGGTGGGGAGCAAGGCGTTCCTTGGTGGCGCGCTCACGTCACGACTTCGGCGGGCGGGGGTGGAGGTGGTGGCCGCGCTCCCGGTCTCGGCGGCGCGGGCGCTGGCGGCGCGGCTGGACGTGCGCAACCACCGGAAGATCGCCGTCATCGACGGATGGATCGCGTACACGGGGAGCCAGAACATCACCGACGAGCGGTTCGGCTATCACCCCATCCGCCGCGCGGGCCCGTGGATCGACGCCTCGGCGCGCATCGAGGGCCCGGCGGCCCAAGCGCTGGCGCTGGTGCTGCTCCGTGACTGGGCGTTGGAGACGGGTCGCGCGGAGCACGCCGACACCTGGCTCCCGGAGCGGGCGGTGCCGGGCGCGGGGAGCCTGGTGCAAGTGGTTCCCAGCGGGCCCGGGGCCTCGCGGGCGACGATCCGGGACGTGGTGGTCTCGGCGCTGTTCGCGGCCCGGGAGGAGGTGCTGCTCACCACGCCCTACTTCGTGCCCGACGAGGCGACGAAGGAGGCTCTGATCGGCGCGGCGCTGCGGGGCGTGCGCGTGAGCGTGGTGGTCCCGAAGCGGTCGGACGGGATGATCGTCGGGGCCGCGGGCCGGTCGCACCTGTCCGAGTTGCTCGCGGCGGGAGTGCGCGTCTATCGCCATCGACCCGGGCTCCTGCACGCCAAGACGCTGACGGTGGACTCGGACGTGGCGATGATCGGGTCGGCGAACATCGACATGCGGAGTTTCTACATCAACTACGAGGTGACGCTGTTCGTGTACGACTCGGACGTGGCGAGCCAGGTGCGGCTGTTGCAGACCGGGTACATGGAGGAGTCGGACGAGATCGACGAGGCGGAGTGGACGCGTCGGCCGATCTGGACGCGGGCGCTGGAGAACACCGCCCGGCTGCTCACGCCGGTGCTCTGAGGCTCTGGGCGCGACGGGACGTCGGCGGCGATCGCGTGGGGGGGAGTCGGCTATGGTTGATCATGGCGCGGCTTGGGTTTCGGCGGGATCAGCGGCTGGAGCACGCGCGCGAGTTCGAGGCGGTCCGATCCGCGAGACGCTCGCGGGCCCAGGGGCCAGTGGTGTGCGCGGTTCGGCCCAACGGCGGCGCCCGGTGGCGGCTGGGGCTGCAGGTCGGTCGAGCGGTGGGCGGGGCGGTCGAACGCAACCGCGTGAAGCGGCTGATTCGCGAGGCATTTCGTTTGCACCAGCACGAGTTGCCGATGCCGGGCGGGTTTGAGGGGTACGACCTGGTGGTCTCGGTGCGGGGGCCGACGCGGATGGGGCTGGCGGGGTTCTCGCGGGTGCTGGTCGAGGCGGCGAAGTCGCTGACCACTCGCGACGTGGGGGAGGCCCGATGATCCGGCGCTGGGCCTCGATGCCGTTCGTGCTGGCGATCCGGCTGTACCAGGCGGCGCTCTCGCCGCTGATGGGGGGCCACTGCCGATTCGTGCCGACGTGCAGCGAGTACGCGATCGGGGCGTACCGGGAGCACGGCCCGGTGCGCGGGACGTGGCTGACGGCGCGGCGATTGCTGCGGTGCCACCCCTGGGGCGGGCACGGGTTCGATCCGGTCCCGGCCCGGCGCGAGGGCGATCGATGCGGGGCTCGGCGATGAGCGGCGCAACGCGCGGCGACGCGGCGGTGTTCCTCGATCGGGACGACACGCTGATGGCGGCCCGCGCGCTGCCCGCGCCCCCGCCGCCCGCGGCCCCGGGCGACGTGGTCGATCCCTCGCTGGTGCGGCTGCTCCCGGGGGCGCTGGAGGGATGCGTGCGGCTGCGCCGCGCGGGGTATCGGCTCGTCGTGGTGAGCAACCAGGGCGTTGTGGCGCGCGGGGGCGCGACGCTCGAAACGGTCGGGCGCGTCAACGCGCGTCTGCGCGAGTTGCTGACCGACCCGGCGATGGGGGAGGGGCTGATCGAGGCGGTCTATGTGTGCCCGTTCCATCCGAAGGGGACGGTCGCGGAGTTCGCGCGCGAGCACCCGTGGCGGAAGCCGGGGCCGGGGATGATCGAGGCCGCGGCGCGGGACCTGGGTCTGGACCTCGCGCGGTCGTGGCTCATTGGCGACGCGCCGCGGGACATCGAGGCGGGCGTGGCCGCGGGGCTGGCGGCGGATCGGTGCGTGCTGCTGGGGCGGGACGCGCGGGACATGCCCGAGGCCGCGTCGCGTATTCTGGCGGGACGATGACGCCCGAGCCGACCCAGCGAGAGCCGATGGAGCCGACGCGCGCGGGCGGCGCGGCGAATCGGCTGCTGATCGTGTTCCCGTCGTGGGTGGGAGACGCGGTGATGGCCACGCCCGCCGCGGCGATGATCCGCGAGCGGCTTCGGGGCTGGTTCATCGGCGGGCTGGTCCGGCCTGGGATCGACGAGGTGCTCGAGGGCGCGGGGCTGGTCGACGAGATGCACGTCGAACGGGCGCAGGGGATGATGGGCCCCAAGCGCGTGGCGGGGACGCTCCGTCCGCGGCGGTATCAGGCGGCGCTCCTGCTGACCAACTCGTTCTCGACGGCGCTGGTGACGCGGCTTGCTGGCATCCCGAGGCGGGTGGGGTATGCGCGCGACGGGCGGAGCCTGCTGCTCACGGAGCGGCTGGAGGCGCCGCGGCGTGCCGACGGGCGGTACGCGCCCGTGTCGGCGGTGGCGTATTACCTGCGTGCGGCCCGGGCGCTGCTCGATGGACCTCGGGCCGAGGCGGGGTTCGAGATCCCGGCGGGCGTGCGTCTGCGGCTCACGGCAACGGCGGCGCAGCGGCAGGCCGGGGGCGAGGTGCTGGCGCGCGCAGGCGCGGCCCCGGACGAGCCGCTGGCAATCCTGAACCCGGGCGGGAACAACCCCGCGAAGCGCTGGCCCGCGGAGCGCTTCGCGGAGATCGGCCGACGGCTCGCGGCGGGGGTCGCTGGCGTCGGGAGGATGCGCGTGCTCGTCAACGGCTCGCCCGCCGAGGCCGAGGTCGTGTCCGCGGTCGTCGGAGGCATCGGCGCCGGCGCGGCATCGCTGGCAGCCTGCGGGGGCACGATCGGTTCGCTCATGGGCGTGCTCGCCTCGGGGCGCGCGCGGATCATGGTCACCAACGACACCGGCCCGCGGCACCTGGCGGCGGCGCTGGGCGTTCCCGTCGTCACGCTCTTTGGGCCCACCGACCATCGCTGGACGACGATCCCCGTCGAGCGCGAGCGGATCGTGCTGGCCGACCCGACGCTGCCCGAGTCCGAGGTGGCCGACGACCACCCCGAGCGCTGCCGGGTCGATCGGATCGAGGTGGAGACGGTGTGGCGGGCGGTGGGGGCGCTGCTGGCGTGAGCGGCGGGCGTGCCGGCTCGCGGGGCGCGGGCCCGCGGTGCGTTCAGAAGCGGTCAAGTGGGACGCAATCCGGGAGAGCGGCGGCGCGTGCCGTCGCGCTTTGGGCACATCCGAGCCAAGGAGACCGACCCATGTTGCACAGCACCGATCGTTCCCGGCGTGAAGCGAATCACGGCTCGCCGAGGCTGCTCCAGGCCGCCTCGGGGCGCGTCGCCAGCGCGACGGTCGCGCTCGCGGGGCTGGTCTCGACGTCGTCGAGCGCCTTGGCCCAGACGTGTCCGACGCCCCCGCCGCTGGGCCAGATCCGCGTCCCGATCGACTCGCGCTGCGGGGACCTGGCGTCCGGCACGGCGCACTACTCGATCGACAACATGGGCGGGCCGGTGAACAACCCGGGCGGATACGTGACCGTGGGGCAGCGCCTCATCCCCGCGACGGGGCTGCCCGGGCTGCACGTGATCCGCTGGAGCCCGACCTGGGCGATCGTGTCCGAGGCGCTCTACTCGATCAGCGGGAGCCCGAACGAGTCGATCGCGGGCACGAGCGTGGACGCGGACGCGAACTGCAACCTGCTCGTGGCGGGGCGGATCCGGAACACGACCACGGGCGCGAACTCGACGTTCGTGGCGAGGCTGACCTCGACGCTCGGGTTCGTCAACGCCGTGCGGCTTGCGGGCCCGGTCGAGACGAGCGTGGACGTGCAGGCCGACTGGCTCGCCGACGGGACGGTGGCGATGTACGACCGGCTGGACCTGGGCGCGGGCACGATCGCGAGCCGCGTCGGGCGCCTGGCGCCGAACCTGGGCACGATGTGGGTTCGCCGGTACGTGTCGCAGCAGGTGTCCGCGGCGTCGCAGTTCCGAATCCGCGACATCGAGCAGGGTCCGTCGGGGAACATCTTCGTCAGCGGGACCATGAACTGGCCGGTCTCGGTGGGGACTCGGACGCTCCCGATGGTCATGGAGTTCAACCTGGCGACGGGCGCGATGGTCAACATGCGAGCCTACGACGTGACAACGATCTCGCCGTGGACCGGGGGCGGGTTTGAGGCGATCAAGTTCAACCCCAGCGCGGGAGCGCTGCAGAACCAGATCATCGTGGCGGGGTGGCTGTCGCGGCCCGGGGCGACGCAGTTCGACCCGCCGGTCTTCGTCCCGCAGGCCGCGATCATCAACCCGGCGACGCTCGCCCAATCGTGGCACACGGCGTACCCGGCGCTGGGAGGCCACATCCCGGCGACGAGCGCGATCGGGATCGCGCCGTCCACGATCCCGGCGACGAACCACCTGACTATCGCGGGCCGCGTGGACAGCGGCTTCGGGAGCGGTGGCGGGTTCCGGGCGTTCACGCTCAACGTCCGCGAGGCCGACGGGGCCGTGAACTGGGCGCAGCGGCTCGGGGGCGCGGTCAGCACGTTCACGTCGTACATCGGCGCGGACATCTCGCCCGGCGCGACGCGGAAGGTCATCGGGTACTTCGCCGACAACAGCCCGTTCCCCGGCGGAGGCGCGATGCTCTGGCGGAGTGAGGCCGCGTGCCCGACGAACGTGACCGCGTCGGCCGTCGCGATCAGTCCGATCCCGATGGGCACGGGGGAGATCGTGGTCTCTCCGGAGCAGGACACGCTGCCGATCACGCTGCAGGCGCACTCGGTGATGTCGGCCTGCACGACGCTCTGCCGCGGGTGCTACGTGAACTGCGACGGGTCGACCGTGCTGCCGTTCCTGAACATCAACGACTTCCAGTGCTTCCTCAACGCGTTCGCGGCGGGCGACGAGTACGCCAACTGCGATGAGAGCACCGTGCCCCCGGTGCTGAACGTCAACGACTTCCAGTGCTTCTTGAACGGGTACGCGGCGGGCTGCACGTAAGACACGAGGCACACGAGGGTGTGCATCGGGCGCGGCACGGGCGAGGGCTCGTGCCGCGCGTTTCGTTGCGCGGACGGCGCGTGACAAAGAAAAGCCCCGGACGGTGGTGGGGTCCGTCCGGGGCGAGGAGGTACAGGGCCGCTTCACGCGGAGGCCCGAGGGAGGCGATGGGCGACTCCGCACGGCCCTGCCTTGGTGGGGCTCGTCTAACTGCAGCCCATGCTGGCCCCGCAGTTATGGCACTTGTAACAGGTCCCGCTTCGCACGGTGATCGTCCCGCACACGTCGCACGCGGGCGCGTCGCCCATGCTCTCCATCGCGATCGAGAGCATGGCGGCCTCGACCGAGACGACCACGGTCGAGGGGGAGGCGCGGTCCGGCGTCGTCGCCCGGTCGGCGTGGCGCGCGGGCGCGGGGTGCGTGCTCGAAGCGGCCCGGGATTCCGTGTCCTTCCAACTCGTGTCCTCCGAGAGCCGGGCGCGATCGACGCCCGACGAGTGCTGGCGCTGGTCGTGGTGGTCGTCCTGATGCCCCCCTCCACCTCCGCCCCCCCGCTTGGGCGCGTTGGCCTCGCGGTACCCCGGGATGAACTGCATCCCCATCCACCGGAAGATGTAGTCCACCAAACTCTTGGCGAAGGGGATGTCGAGGTTCATCGTCATCCCGGCGGGCTCGAAGCGCTGGTGCGTGAACTTGGTCACGAGGCTCTGGATCGGGACGCCGTACTGGAGCGCGACGCTCGTGGCCGTGCCCAGGGAATCCATGAGCCCGCCGATGGTCGAGCCCTCCTTGGCCATCGTGATGAAGAGTTCTCCGGGCTGCCCGTCGTCGTAGAGCCCGACGGTCAGGTAGCCCTCGTGCCCGGCGACGTTGAACTTGTGCGTGAGCGATCGGCGGGTGTCGGGGAGCCGGCGTCGCATCGGGCGATGCACGATGCGGACGATCGGCTCGGGCTTGGGCTCAACCGTCTCCGCAGCCGCTGGGCCCGCATCGGTGGAACCGGCCTCGGGCCGGTCCCGTTCCGCTTCCCCCAGGGCGTCCTCCTCCTCGACCCGCTCGGAATCGGCGTTGGACGAGAGCGGCTGGCTGAGTTTGCACCCGTCGCGATAGAGCGCGTTGGCCTTGAGCCCGAGTTCCCAACTCTGGCGATACGCCGACGCGATGTCCGAGACGCTGGCGCTGTTGGGCAGGTTGATGGTCTTGCTGATCGCGCCCGAGACGAAGGGCTGGGCGGCGGCCATCATGCGGATGTGGCCCGCGGGCTCGATGAATCGCTTCCCGATCTTCCCGCAGGTGTTGGCGCAATCGAAGACGGGCAGGTGCTCGGGCCGGAGGTGCGGCGCGCCCTCGACCGTCTGCGTCCCGCAGATCACGGCGTTGAGCGCCTCGACCTGTCGCGGGCGAAGGCCCAGCCGGCGGAGCAGGTTGAACGCCGGGTCGGCCTTGGCGGCGGCGGGGTCGATCTTCAGCCGCTTCAGGAGGTCGTCGCCCAGCGTCCACGCGCCGAAGGCGAAGGAGAGTTCGAAGACGGACGGGAGCGAGCGTGAGACGCGATCGAGGTCGTCGCGCGTGAACCCGTGCGCGAGCAGCCATTGAGCAAAAGACTGGCCCTCCGTGGCCCCTCGTGCCCCATGGGGCATCGGGACGTCCAAGTCCAGTCGTCCGAGCAGGTACGTGAGGATGTCCGTGGTCTGCGTCGGCGAGTAGCCCAGCGCGATGAGCGCCGGCGCGACGGACTCGTTGGCGATCTTGAAGTAGCCGCCCCCGGCGAGTTTCTTGAACTTCACGAGCGCGAAGTCGGGCTCGACGCCGGTGGTGTCGCAGTCCATGAGCAGCCCGATGGTGCCCGTGGGCGCGATCACCGTGACCTGCGCGTTGCGATACCCGTGCTTGGCGCCCAGCGTGAGCGCGTCGTCCCAGGCCATCACGGCGTGGTCGAGCAGCGCCGCCGCGTTCGCCACGCGCACGCGCCCGGATCGGCAGACGGCGTGGTCGATCGGGACAGGACGGGTGCGCGGGTGGAGGCCCTCCCACTCGGCCGCGTCGCGGGCGACGCCGTGGGCCGCCCGGCGATGGTTGCGGATGACCCGGAGCATGTTGTCGCGGTCGTCCTCGAACCCGGGGAACGGGCCGAGTTGGGCGGCCATGAGCGCCGACATGCGGTAGGAGCGTCCCGTGAGGATGGAGGTCAGGCAAGCGCAGACCGCGCGGGCCTCGTCGCTGTCGTAGGGGATGCCCGCCTGCATGAGCATCGCCCCCAGGTTCGCGTAGCCCAGGCCCAGCGTGCGGTAGCGGTACGAGAGTTCGGCGATCTCGCGGCTCGGGAACGCCGCCATCAGCACGCTGATCTCGAGCACCACCGTCCACACGTCGATCGCGTGCTCGAAGGCGTCCGCGTCGAAGGTCCGGCGGTCCGCGTCGTAGAACTTCAGCACGTTGATCGACGCGAGGTTGCACGCCGTGTTGTCGAGGAACATGTACTCGCTGCACGGGTTGCTCGCCTTGATCGGCCCGGCGCCGGGGCACGTGTGCCACGCGTTGATCGTCGTGTCGAACTGCACGCCCGGATCGGCGCAACGCCACGCCGCGAAGCAGATGTCGTCCCACAACTCGCGGGCCTTGAAGGTCCGCGCCACCTTCCCGCTGGTCCGCCAGGTCGTGACCCACTCGGCGTCGCGGTCGAGCGCCTCGAAGAAGCGATCCGGGATGCGCACCGAGTTGTTCGAGTTCTGCCCGCTGACCGTGAAGTACGCCTCCCCGTTGAAGTCATAGGTGAGGTCGAGCCCGAGGCGCTCGGCCATCTCCTTGATCTCCTGGTTCGACTTCTTCAGCAGCCGCAGCCCCTCGACCATCGCCTGGACCTTGATCTCCTCGCGGACCTTCCAGTTGATGAAGGTCTGGATGTCGGGGTGGTCCATGTCGAGGCAGACCATCTTGGCGGCGCGACGGGTGGTGCCCCCGGACTTGATGGCCGACGCCGCCCGATCCCCGATGCGGAGCCAGGACATCAGCCCGCTGGACTTGCCCCCGCCCGAGAGGGGCTCGCCCTCGGCCCGGAGGCTCGAGAAGTTCGTCCCCGTGCCCGATCCGTACTTGAACAGCCTCGCCTCGCGCGTCCAGAGGTCCATGATCCCGCCCTCGCCCACCAGGTCGTCGCGGACGCTCTGGATGAAGCAGGCGTGCGGCTGCGGGTGGGTGTAGGCGTCCTCGGCGAGCCGCGCTTGGCCGGTCTTGGGATCGACGATCCAGTGCCCCTGCGCCGGGCCGTTGATGCCGTAGGCCCAGTGGAGCCCGGTGTTGAACCACTGCGGGCTGTTGGGCGCACAGACCTGGTGCACCATCATGTGGACGAGTTCGTCGTAGAACGCCTGGGCGTCGGCGGGCGAGTCGAAATAGCCGTGCGTCTCGCCCCAGTGCCGCCAGCACCCGGCCAGGCGATGGATGACCTGCTTGGCGGACTTCTCGGGCCCGGTCTTGGACCCGGCGCCCGCGACGGGCACCCCCGCCTTGCGGAAGTATTTGCTCACCATGATGTCCGTGGCGAGTTGGCTCCAGGTCTCGGGCACCTCGGCGTCGTCCATCTGGAAGACGACGCTCCCATCGGGGTTGCTGATCTTGCTCGACCGCTTGACCCACGTGACCGAGGCGAAGGGGTCGCGTCCTGCGACGGTGAACTTGCGCGTGATCTTCATGACTTCGAGTCCGTTCCTGCGAAATCCCAACGCCGCGACGCCGCGGCATGCCAATCCACTCGCCGAGGTCCGGTCCGATGCTCTATGCCAAGGGTCCCTGCCCACGCTGATCGACGAGTTTGGAGGTGTTCTCCCCGATGCGGAAGATGACCACGACCAGTTCGAGCCAGATGCGGAACCCGATGAGGTAGAGCAAAGCGACGATCGGGCCCAGGATGAGCGCGCCGAACCCCGCGGCGACGCTCGTGGCGAACGCGCTCACCGTGAACCCCAGCCACGCCAGGACGATCAGCGCCATCCCCAGCATGTAGAGGATCTTCACGATGCTGAGCGTGATGAACCGCGTGAACCCGAAGTCGAGCAATGCGGACAACCCGCCCTCGCCGCGTTGTGGCCCCTGATCCATGTTCGTGTCCTCCGTGTGCCGCACCGGTGAGGGTGCCGGCCCCGTCCACCGTCCGGCCTAATCCACCTTCGGCAGCGTCAGCCCGCCCTGGTCCTGGTACTTCCCCGCCTTGTCCGCGTAACTCTTCTCGCACACCTGCTCCGCCTTCAGGAAGATCAACTGCGCGATCCCCTCGTTGGCGTACACCCTCGCCGGCAGGGGCGTCGTGTTGCTGATCTCCAGCGTCACCTTGCCCCGCCACTCCGGCTCCAGGGGCGTCACGTTCACGATCAGCCCGCACCGCGCATACGTGCTCTTGCCCACGCAGATCGCCAGCACGTCCCGCGGGATCTCCACCGTCTCCACCGTCTCGCACAGCGCGAAACTGTTCGGTGGGATGACCACGTGATCGACCCCCAACACCGCCGTGTCCACCTCGACCATCAGGTCGTCCGTGAAGTGCTTGGGATCGACGACCGCGATCCCGCCGGTTCGCGGCGTGGGCGTGAAGATCTTGAACCGCGTCCCCACGCGGATGTCGTATCCATAACTGGACACCCCGAAACTGATCCGCCCCGGGCGCTTGCGGTTCTCCTCGAAGGGCCGGATCGTGACCCGCTCGCGAATCTGGGTGTCCGACAGAATGCCCACCACTGCCTCCAGCATGCCAAACAATACCCTCACGCGCTACGACGGACCAGTCCGCTTCGCGGCGCATCGCGTGCCGAACACAGACGCTTTGTGGCCGGAACCTTCCACCGAACCGACCCGACCGCCCCAACGGCGAGACCCACAGCATACCACTACAGATCGTGGATGCAACCCCTCGAACACCCAAAATAGTGTGTTGAGATTGTGAAAAAACTGTCGCTTCTGGCGCAAGCACTTGGCGAAAGGGCGGTTAGGATCGCGCAAATTCGTCGTGCCACGCCAAGGTCCTAGGTGAACACCAACCAACCGTCATGTCGGCTTTGGTGGAAAACTCCGAGCCACCTCTGCCGGGCTCGCGTATGGAGAAGGACGCGGGCAGCGGGATCAATCCCTGCTATCCTCACGCGGCGCGGCAGCGGGGCGTCCGCGCGCACCCCGTGGCAGGCGATTCCCAGCGGGGCCGGGTGCTACCAAAGGGGGGTCGGCGGGGTGGACAAGCCCGAACGTGCACCCGGCAGAGCCCGGGACGGCGCTGCGGGCCGACGCGGCGCTCCACAGCAGACGAGGTGAGGAATCCAGATGCCGATGATCGCGCGATGGATGGTAGTTTCGGCGGCGTGCGTGGGGTTCGCGGCGGCGGTGGTGGGGGGCTGGGGCTGTGCGAGTGAACCGCCCAAGCCGAAGAAAGCGCCGCCGATCGTTCGCAACGTGCCGGACGCGCTGCGCGGGACGGTGGCGTCGGAGGCGTCGCTGAATCGCGTGCAGCCGGTGATCGTGTCGGGTTATGGGCTGGTGGTGGGTCTGAACGGGACGGGCGGGGGCGACCTCCCGGAGCGGATCGCCGCGACGATGGAGCGTGAACTGGGACTTCGCAAGGTCGCCAAGGGGAACGACACGCTGGCAGGAACGCCGCTGGCGGGGATGTCCCCGCGCGAGGTGCTGCGTTCGCCGTACGTCGCGGTGGTGATGGTGTATGGGCTGGTCGCGCCCGGCGCGCCCGAGGGTGCCGCGTTTGACATCTTTGTGAGCGCGATCAGCCGAACGCCCGACATGTCGCTCGAGGGCGGGAAACTGTGGACGACCGACCTCCAGATCGGCCCGCCGACCGCGTTCGGTGGGGAGCGGACCAAGAAGATCGCCAGAGCCAGCGGCCCGATTTTCGTCAATCCGTTTGTCGAGGGCGGGCGGGTGACGCGGCAGGACGGACGCGTGCTCGGCGGCGGTCGCGTGACGAGCTCGCTCCCGTTGGAACTGATCCTCGACAACGAGTCGCACAGCCGGGCGACGTCGATCACGCGGGCGATCAACGCGCGGTTCTCCGGGCGGACGGGGAGCGAGCCGACGGCCCGGGGACGCACGGGGCGAGTGATCGACGTGACCGTCCCGCCCGAGTACCGCGACTCGGCCTCGGAGTTCCTGAACCTCATCACGCACGTGCAGATCGACGGGACCTCGCCCGAGGAGTACGCGCGGAGGTACATCCGCACGATGAAGGAGCAGCCGTACCTCGCCGAGGAGATGGGCTGGTGCCTGCAGGCGCTCCCGCGTCGCGCGGCGGTGCCGTTCCTGCGCGAGGTCTACGACTGGCCGGATCATGGGGTGCGCATGGCGGCGTTGCGGGCCGGGGCTGGGCTGAACGATCCGCTCTCGGCGTCGGCGCTGAAGCGGCTGGCGTCGAGCGGCTCGCCCGGGCAGCGGGCCGAGGCCATCGCGCTGATGGGCAAACTGGCCGCCGGCCCAACGATCGACCCGGCGCTGCGCGAGCACCTGGAGGCGCCGGAACTGACGGTCCGCGTGGCGGCGTACGAGGCGCTGGCGGACCGTGCCGAGCGCATCGCCGCCCGCCGGTGGCTGGAACGGCAGGAGACGCTCCCGGTGTCGATGCGGGTCGCGGACCCCGACGCGATCGTGCGCAACCGGGCCGAACTCACGCTCTCCGGGGACACGCCGCAGGGCGTCCGTCGGCGCGTGATCGACGGGAAGTTCATCCTCGACGAGGTCGAGGGTGGCGAGCCGTTGATCTATGTCACGCAGCAGGGTCGGCCGCGGGTCGTGCTCTTCGGGCCGCGCCCGACGCTGACGCGCCCGATCACGTTCTCGGCGTGGAACGATCGGTTGATGGTCGTCGCCGATTCGGCGACCGACCGCCCGCGGCTGATGTACCGGCACGCGGACCAGATCGACGCCGAGGGCGAGCGGCTTCCCGGCGCGGTGCTCACGGGCCGGTGCGAGCCGGACGTCGCCTCGCTGGTCGCGTTCATGGCGCAGACGCCCACGCCGGATGATCCGAGGCCGGGGCTGGCGATGACGTACTCGGAACTGGTTGGCGCGCTGCACGCGATGCAGCAGGCGGGCGCGATCCGGGCGGCCTTTGCCGTCGAGGAGGACGTGCTGCGGGCGCGGCTGCTGGCGGCGACGCAGGACACGATGGCCGAGGAGCGCCCCGAGACCACGGGCCAGGCCCCGACGCGGATCCAGGTGTTCGAGCCCAAGGCCGAGGAGCCGCCCAAGCCCGCCGAGCCGGCGCCGATGGTCGTCCCGCTGCCCCCGCCCGCGAGGAAGCCGTAGGATCGCGCATGGCCTTGGTTGGCAAGCAGGAGCGGGGCGAGGAGTGGCGGATCGTCGAGCCGCTGTGCGCGGTCTTTCGCCGGCGCCTGCGCGACGAGGGGCTCAAGTACACGCCCGAGCGGGCCCGCATCCTCGACGCCATCGCCGCGATGCCCGGGCTTTTCGAGGCCGAGCGCGTGATCGAGCGATTGGCCGAGAGCGGCGGGAGCGGGCGGCGCGTCTCGAAGGCGACCGTGTACCGCACGATGCGGCTGCTGCAAGACGCGGGCATCATCCAGCGCGTGCCGCTGGACCAGGACCAGGCGGTCTACCAACTCGTGTACGGCGGGGAATCGTCGGACTACCTGATCCGTCTGGACACGCGCGAGGTGGTGCCGATCGACGTGCCCGAACTCGACGCGATCCGCGAGCGGCTGTGCAAGGAGCGCGGGCTGGAGGCGCGGGGGCACCGGTTCCAGGTGTACGCGATTGGCCTCAACGCGCGGTGAGGCTCTCTCGTCGCTTCCGGCGCGTCGCCTCGGATACCGGGATCGTTGCCGCGCGGCGCGGGAACTCCGGCTCAATCCTCCGGCCGCTCGCCCTCGGGCGCCATTTTGACGATCCGCGGCGTGAACCGCGCCAGCCGCTCGACGAGGTCCGCCTGCGCGTCGAGCACGGCCTCGATGTCCTTGTAGGCGTGCGGCGATTCGTCGAGCCCGGCCGAGAGCAGGTGCACCCCCGCGGCTTCGAGGTGGCCCTTGAGTTGGCTCCAGCGCGTGCTCTCGCGGGCCTTCGTGCGCGAGAGTCGGCGCCCCGCGCCGTGCGAGGCCGAGTGCAGCGAGCGCGGCTCGCCCAGCCCGCGCACCAGGTAGCCCGGTGCCGCCATCGAGCCCGGGATCAGGCCCAGGACTCCCGGCCCGGCGGGCGTCGCGCCCTTGCGGTGCACGATCACGTCGCGCGCGACGCCGCCGATCGTGTGCCGCTCGCGCCACGCGTAGTTGTGGTGGTTCTCGACTTGCAGCACGACGCCCCCGCCCATCGCCGCCACGTCGTCGGCGATCTTGCGATGGATGACGTGGTGGTTG
Organism: Phycisphaerae bacterium; assembly: GCA_016793805.1. Lineage (GTDB taxonomy): Bacteria > Planctomycetota > Phycisphaerae > Phycisphaerales > UBA1924 > JAEUIZ01. The sequence goes on along the minus strand of JAEUIZ010000026.1, from coordinate 40,188 downwards.
GCGCTGGCGAATCGGCCCATGAGTTCCATCGCCGCCCAGTATTCCGCGCCCTCGCGGTCCATGTCGAGCCACGCGAGGTAGGAGAGGTCGCGCGGCAGATCGGGATGCAGCGAGCGCGCCAGCGCGCTGTAGTGGGCCGCGACCGCCGCCCCGGGCCCGCGGGAGCCGGAGTGCGAGAGCACCGCGAGAAAAGTACCCGGCTTCAGGCCGATTCCTGTCGCCGTGCCGGGCAGCGTCTCGAACTCGCCGAACTCGACGAAGTGGTTGCCCGACCCGCTGGTCCCGAGTTGGCCCCACGCCTTGTCCTTGAGCCCGCGCGTCACGGGCGTGACGCCCCAGTCCTCATCCATCACCCGGTGCTCGGCCCGCCGCTTGAACGACCGCCCGGTTCCGAAGAGCGTGTTGCGCTCGAGGATGTTTGAGAGCCGCTCGCGGTCGCGCAGCGCGCGATCTGCCGGCAGGTCAAAGACGGTCAGCATCATCCGGCAGGCGATGTCCACGCCCACGGCATAGGGGACCACCGCGCCCTCGGTCGCCAGGACGCCCCCGATCGGCAGGCCGTAGCCCACGTGCGCGTCGGGCATGAGCGCCCCGCCCACCGCCACCGGGAGCGAGAGCGCGCCCCGCATCTGCGCGTGCGCCTCGGCGTCGATCTGCTCCGCGCCCCAGGTGCCATAGGGCAGCGGCTCGGACCGCGGCGCGTCGCGAGTCGCCCGCTGCGCGAGGCCCAGCAGCGCCGAGGCCAACCCGGCATAGGTCGGATCGTTCGCGTGCGCCGCGGGGTCGGCGAGCACGCGCTCGACCTCGCTCTTGATCTCCGATCCGACGCGTCCGGCCCGCGCTGCCGCCGCGCAGCAGCGGAACGCGGCCTCCATCGCCGGGCCGTCGGGCACGCCCAGGTGCTGGAGTTGCCGACGCTTCATCGGGCGAACTCTATCGGACTCGCTGGTGGTGAATCGCGGCACGGCCCGCTACGATTGCCCCCCGCGTCACCCGTCCGGCGCGAGGGGTTCGTCACGGGGCGGGAGCGAGCCTCGCATGGCCCAGATCAACGTGCCGCTGCCCCAACTCCGCAAACTCGGCGAGACAAGCCGCCGCGATCGCTGGTGGCTGGCCCCGCTGCTGACGTTCCTCGGGCTCTCGGCGTTCATCGTCTATTCCACCTGGGCCGCGCTGCAGGGCGAGCACTACTTCGTCCCCGGGACCGAGTACCTCTCGCCGATGTACTCGCCGGTGCTGTTTGATTCGTGGAAGATCGCCGCGCCCTCGGGGCACGCCTGGTTCGGGCCCTGGCCCGACTGGCTCCCCAAGACCCTCCTGTTCATCCCCATCACGCCGGCGTTCCTCATCCTCTGGGCCCCCGGCGGGTTCCGCTTCACCTGCTACTACTACCGCGGCGCCTACTACAAGGCCTTCTGGGCCGACCCGGTGAACTGCGCCGTGGGCGAGCCGGGGTTCCGCGGGAAGGCCTACCGCGGCGAGAAGAAACTGCCGCTGATCTTCCAGAACGTCCACCGCTACTTCTTCTACATCGCCGTGCTGTTCATCTTCCTGCTCAGTTACGACGCGATCATCTCGTACTGGTTCCACGACGCCGCGGGGCACGGGCACTTCGGCATCGGCGTCGGGTCCCTCGTCCTCACCCTCAACCCCATCCTGCTGGGGTGCTACACCTTCGGGTGCCACGTCTATCGCCACCTCGTCGGGGGTCGCAAGGACGAGATGTCCAAACTCGGCCCGCGGAAGAAGGTCTACGACTGCGTCTCGTGCCTGAATCGCCGCCACATGATGTGGGCCTGGTTCAGCCTGTTCTGGGTCGGGTTCACCGACTTCTACGTCCGCATGGTGTCGATGGGGGTGATCCATGACATTCGGATTCTCTAACGGGGCGCGTTGCCGCCACGGGAGCCCGCGATGAGCGATTGGGTAACGCACGAGCACGACGTGGTCGTCATCGGCGCGGGTGGCGCCGGCATCCGGGCCGCCATCGAGGCCTCCGCCTCCGGCGCCCGCACCGCCCTCATCTGTAAGAGCCTCCTGGGCAAGGCCCACACCGTCATGGCCGAGGGCGGGATGGCCGCCGCCATGGCCCACAACGACGACCGCGACTCCTGGAAGGTCCACTTTGCCGACACGATGCGCGGGGGGCAGTACCTCAACAACTGGCGCATGGCCGAACTCCACGCCAAGGAGGCCCCGGAGCGCGTCCGCGAACTCGAAGCCTGGGGCGCCGTCTTCGACCGCACCAAGGACGGCCGCATCAACCAGCGCAACTTCGGCGGGCACCGCTTCCCGCGCCTCGCCCACGTCGGCGACCGCACCGGGCTCGAACTCATCCGCACCCTCCAGGACCACTGCGTCCACAAGGGCATCGACGTCTACATGGAGACCACCGTCTCCGCGCTCCTCCAGGACTCCCCCGGCTCGCGTGTCCTCGGGTGCGTCGGGTACGACCGGCAGACCGGCCAACTCCACGTCTGGCACGCCGGCGCCGTCGTCCTCGCCACCGGGGGCGTGGGCAAGGCCTTCAAAGTCACGAGCAACTCGTGGGAATACACCGGCGACGGGCACAGCCTCGCCTACCACGCCGGCGCCGAACTCATGGACATGGAGTTCGTCCAGTTCCATCCCACCGGCATGGTCTGGCCCCCCTCGGTCCGCGGCATCCTCGTCACCGAGGGCGTCCGGGGCGAGGGCGGCGTCCTCCGCAACAAGGAGGGGCGTCGGTTCATGTTCGACGACATCCCCGACAACTACAAGCCCTCGACCGCCGACAACGAGGACGAGGGCTGGCGATACGTCACCGGCGACAAGTCGGCCCGCCGGCCCCCTGAACTGCTGACGCGCGACCACGTCGCCCGCTGCATCAACCGCGAGGTCAAGGCCGGGCGCGGCTCGCCGCACGGCGGGGTCTTCCTCGATGTCTCGTGGCTCAAGTCCAAGATGAAGGACCACGAGGCGCACATCAAGAAGAAACTCCCCTCGATGTACCACCAGTTCATCACCCTCGCGGGCGTGGACATCACCAGGGAGCCGATGGAGGTCGGGCCCACGATGCACTACATCATGGGCGGGGTCCGCGTCGACGGGGACACGCAGATGTCCAGCGTCGACGGCCTCTTCGCCGCGGGCGAGGTCGCCGCGGGGCTCCACGGCGCCAACCGACTCGGGGGCAACTCGCTCTCGGACCTGATCGTCTTTGGCAAGCGAGCCGGCGAGTTTGCCGCCAGGTTTGCCCGCGAGAAGGGCGCGCCCCGCGCCGGGAACGCCGCCATCGACGCCGCGGTCCGCACGACGCTCGAGCCCCTGGCGCGCCCCGACGGCCGCGAGGGCCCGTACCAGGTCCAGTACGCGCTGCAGGAGGTGATGCAGGGCGTGGGCATCGTGCGCGAGGAGAAGGAGATGGCCCAGGCGATCGAGGGGATCGAGGCGCTCAAGCCCCGTGCCGCGGCGTGCTCCGCGCCCAAGGGCCGTGCCTACAACCCCGGGTGGCACACGGCCCTTGACCTCCGCCACATGCTCACGTGCGCCGAGGCGATCGCGCGGTCGGCCATCGAGCGCAAGGAGAGCCGCGGCGCCCAGTTCCGCGAGGACTTCCCGAAGAAGGACGACGCCAACTTCGGGACCTTCAACCACGTCGTCAGGAAGGGCTCAGACGGCAGGATGCAGGTCTCGCGCCGCCCGCTCGCCCCCATCCGTGACGACCTCAAGCAGGTCATCGAGGAAAACAAGAACATCTGAGGTTCCCCCATGAGTTCCGGCAAGGTCATCACCCACATCCCCGAGTCCGGCCGCGACGCCATCTTCCGAGTCTGGCGCGGCGACAGCACCGCGGGCCAGTTCGTCGATTACAAGATCCGCGTCCAGCCCGGGATGGTCGTCCTCGACGCCATCCACCAGATCCAGGCCGAGCAGGCCAACGACCTCGCCGTCCGATGGAACTGCAAGGCCGGCAAGTGCGGGTCGTGCTCGGCGGAGGTCAACGGCATGCCGCGCCTCATGTGCATGACGCGGCTGGACATGCTCGACCTCGACATGCCCGTGATCGTCGAGCCGATGAAGGCGTTCCCCTCGATCCGCGACCTCGTCACCGACGTCTCGTGGAACTACGCCGTCAAGAAGCGGATCCGCCCCTTCAGGCCCCGCAAGCCCGACGCGCCCGACGGGACCTGGCGCATGCAGCAGGACGACGTGGACCGCGTGCAGGAGTTCAGGAAGTGCATCGAGTGCTTCCTTTGCCAGGACGTGTGCCACGTCCTGCGCGACCACCACAAGCACGACGAGTTCATCGGCCCGCGGTTCCTCGTCTACTCCGCGGCCCTCGAGATGCACCCCCTCGACGCCGAGCACCGCGTCGGCGACCTCAAGAACGAGCACGGCATCGGGTATTGCAACATCACCAAATGCTGCACCAAGGTCTGCCCCGAGCACATCACGATCACGGATAACGCGATCATCCCTCTCAAGGAGCGCGTCGTCGATGAGTTCTACGACCCCGTGACCCGGCTCTTCCGCATCTTCAGGCCGAAGAAAGCGTAGACGCGGCCCCTCGCCTTCGCGCGCGCCTCACCCTCCGCCGCGCATCCCATCCAGCGGGAACGCCGGGTGCGCCAGCGGCCGCAGCGCCAGCGACAGCAGAGCCAACTCGTGGTCGTCGCCCGCGATGCGGTTCGTCCGCAGCGTGCGGCATCCGTTGCATCGGTGCACGATCGCCCACTCCCCGTCCCCGCGGACGGTGATCGCGATCGGCTCCATCGCCGCGCGGCAGGCGCTCCGTCGATCGCCGGGCTCCTCGTCCAGGTGCCGGGACCAGAGGCAGCGAGGGCAGTGGTTGCGGTGGCTCGTGCCCCAGGCCGCGAGCCGGACCTCCGCTCGGCAGTGGATGCACGTGAAACTCGACTGGGAACGTGGTTCGTGTGTCATGGTTGAAGTGGATGGACTGGCGAGACGCCGATGGGTCGACGTCGGTGCTGGTGAGGGCGGGGCTCGAGGCCGCCGGATGCGCGCACGATCAGCGTGCCGCGGCCCGCGGGCTCGGTTTCGGACGGCTCGCCTGCGGCGTCGTGGCTGGACGCGATGATCTCGCGCGACACGCCGACGCGGAACGGCCTAGACAATGCGGTTCAGATCGTGGTGGGCGACTGACATCCGCGCACGTCGCCACGCGATCGACGCTCGCCCGGAACAAGGCGGGTCGCGCGAGGGCCCGATTCAACTCGGAGCGATCCTCAACTCATGCCGCCACCGCGCCCGAAGGAGGCGCGAAACTGCGGAGAACGCGGATCGGGTGCGGAATGTCAGCGACGAGCAGTCATAGGCAAACTCCATGTTGCCAGGACCAGTCTACACAATCCGCCGCGAATTGCAAGCCCGCATCTCGCTGCGCTCGAGCGTCGTGCGGCGAGCCGGGGGTTGCGATTCCGCCGCTCGCTGGTATCCTCGCTCCGGTCGCCCCCCCTCGCCGCCCTTCGCGCCCGTTCCGACAAGGACCGCCATGCACACGTCGCCATCCATGCTCCGCCGCGCCGCTCTGGTGCCCGTCCTTCTCGCGTCGCTCGCCGCCCCCGCGTCCGCCCAGCCCCTCCCCGATCGCTGGACGGTCATCGTCCACGGCCGAACCACCACGGATTACCCGACCCTCACCTCGCCCAGCGCCACCGGCAGCAACTGGATGTGGAGCGTCGCCAACCGCATCGCGGGCATGGCCCCGGGACAGGTCAACATCTATCGCATGGCCATCGACGACTTCTCGACGCTCACGCAGATCAATCCCGGCGGCACCACGCCCGCCGACCCGACGCGGCATCACGTTCTTCTCTTCGATTGGACCGCGACCTCGAATCTGATCTTCGGCACCGCGGGCCTCGACGACGGGTACGCCTACGCCGCCGGCGACGCCGTTGTCGCCCTCTTGCATCAGTTCAATGCCGCGAGCAAGGTCCAGTCGCTCATCGGCTACAGCCGCGGCGCCGTCGTCATCAGCGAGACCGCCCGCCGGCTCATCCTCGCCGGCCGCGATCCGGATCAGGTTCTCTACCTCGACGGCGAGGGCTCCGATTCCGCGACCGGGGGCCTGTATGACGACGCCCGCTTCGTCGGCTGGCTCAGCCCCCGCGCGCAACAGGTGGACTTCGCCAACGCCTACGAGACCTGCACGGAAATCCCCGCTCTCGGGGGCATCCGCCTCGACTCGGCACGCAACTTCAGCGTCGGCACCGCCTACAGCCACGCCGGGTGGTTCACCTGCGGCGATTCCTTCTACTGGTACGCCGCCAACAACCTCATTCCCGGCCCGCGGGCCTTCGATTTCCCAGGCCCCACCTGCGCCTCGGGCACCTTCTGCTGGTCGCCCACGCCCTCGCCCGCCGCGCTCCTCGACCCCGCCATCGGGCCCAACTGGCTCCCGTACAACGGCGACCAGCAGTTTCGATCCCTTGCAGGCTGGTCCTCGCACGGCGGGGGTGCCGGGCCGAGTGGCGCCACGCCCGTCGCGTTCGCGGGGAGGAGTGTGCTGCGCTTCACCACCAGCGGCTGGCAACGCCATTCCTACTTCTACATCCCGCCCGCCGCGTCCGGCGTCCTCCTCGATGCCGCGGTTGCCGCCACCTCGGCCGGCCTGAGCACGCTCAACGTCTTCATCGACTCGCCCGGCCTGCCGGAAGTCCAACTGCTCGACCTGCCGCCGGGCGGCATCGCGGTCCAGGGCCTCTCGACCTCGCTCGCCACGCGCGGGCCCTTCGGCATCCCTGCCGTGTACCAGGGCCGCGTGTGTCGGCTCCGCGTCGAACTCGCCCAGCAGGCCGCCCCCGCGTACACCGTCTACGTCGCCGACGTGCGGCTCGGCTCCGGGCCGGCCTGCTACGCCAACTGCGACGGGTCCACGGCCTCGCCGGTCCTGAACGTCAACGACTTCGCGTGCTTCCTGAACGCGTACGCCGCCGGCGCGGGATACGCGAACTGCGACCAGAGCACGACGGCGCCCGTGCTCAACATCAACGACTTCGTCTGCTTCCTCAATCGCTTCGCTGCGGGCTGCTCCTGAAGCGCGGCGCGCCGACCGCGTGTCCTTCGCGCATCCTTCACGCACTCTTGACCCAATCCACACACTCCGCGACCCATCGGCACGCGCGTCCCAGATACCGTCTCCGCTCATCGGCCGCGCCCCGCGTCGGCCGACACGACGGAGCGACGCATGTCCCCTGCGCCCTCAATCCGACGCGCGTTCACCCTCATCGAGTTGCTCGTCGTCATCGCCATCATCGCGCTCCTGATCGGGCTCCTGCTCCCGTCGCTCGCCGGCGCCCGCGAGGCCGGCCGGCAGGCACGCTGCGCCAGCAACCTCCGCCAACTCACCGGCGCCGCCATCACCCGCGCCCACGATCGCAAGGGCCAGTTCACCACCGGCGTCTGGGACAACGAGATCAAGAAGTCCCAGGGCCCGCTCGACCAGAAGGGCTGGGTCGCCGACTTTGTCCTCGATGAGTACGCGATCCCCGGCCGGATCATGTGCCCGGGGAGCATCGCCAAAGCCAGCCAGTCCCTCGACACCGACCGCATGAACGGGGGCATGGGCGCCGTCTGGAGGCCCTATTCCACCGCCGAGGTCCGCGACCTCCTCGCCCGCGGCTTCAACACCAACTACTGCCAGGCGTGGTACATGGGCCACACCGACATGAAGGCCAAGCGGCCCTCGGGCATCCCCGGCTTCGTCTCCGGGGATGTCGACAACAAGGCCTACACCTATGGCCCGCTCAAGGACGGCTCCCTCGGCGCCGCCGCCTCGCCCAGCAAGGTCCCCTTCTTCGCCGATTCCACCATCCGCGTCGGCGATGACGAGGTGGACATCGGGGGCGAGGTCGTCGTCGCGGCCAAGACGCTCACCGACGGGCCGAAGAACCTCGCGATGGGGCCGGGCACGGGCATCGTCTTTGGGCGACAGGACTACACCGACTTCGGGACCGCCCACGGGAAGGGAAGTTGGACCGCCGCCGCCGACACCTTCCATGACAAGCAGTACGGCCTGATCGGTTTCGCCGACGGGCATGCTGAACTCTTCCGCGACACCACCCGCGACAATCGCTGGGGCTACCGCGGCATGACCCTCCCCAACGGATGGACCGCCCAGGTCTACGACGAACTCGAAGGCCGGGTGTTTGGAGGCTGGCTCTCGCACAAGGGCCTGAACTGGTAGCCGACTCGCTCGCGCGTTCTTCGCGTCACTCACCCCACGGACCGCTTTCCGGATTCGTTCCCAAGCCCCCGAAGGAGCACCGCCATGGTTCGCCGACTCCCCATCGCCGCTCTCGCCGCTCTTGCCGGCACCGCCGCCGCGCAGCCCGCTTTCCTCAGCGAGATCCTCGTCAACCCGCCCGGCACCGATCAGGGACGCGAGTCCATCGAGATCACCGGCACTCCGGGCTTCACCCTCGCCGGGTGGAAACTCATCATCGTCGAGGGCGACAACGGCACCAACGCCGGCACCGTCGATGCCGTCTACGACCTCTCCGCTTACTCCATCGGGTCCAACGGTGTCCTCCTCATCCGCGACGGCTCCCTCGTCCTGAATCCCCCGCCCGCCACCGGCACGAGCGTCGTCATCTTCGACTTCACCCCCGACATCGAGAACGGCGGCAACTCCTACATCCTCGGCTTCGGCACCTTCACCACCACCGTCGGCACCGACCTCGACTCGGACAACGACGGCACGTTCGACTCCCTCGCCCCCTTCGCCGCCTTCACCATCGTCGATGCCGTCTCCTATGTCGACGGCGACCAGGGCGGCGTCGAGTACGCCGACGACGTGGGCGGGACCACCCTCGGCGACCTCGGCACCTTCACCCCCGACGCCCTCTACCGCATCCTCACCCCCGCCGGGACGCCCCTCCGCTGGGCCGGCGGCGACGTCGAGGACCCCTTCGCCACACTCACCGACTTCTGGTGGGATTCCAACGAGGTCTTCGGCTTTGCCGAGTCCGGCATCACCATCCCCACCAGCCCCCAGTTCACCATCGGGCTGGACCTCGGCACCCGCAACCGCACCGCCGCCGCCCCGGCCTGCTACGCCAACTGCGACGGGTCCACCGCCGCCCCCGTGCTCAACGTCAACGACTTCGTCTGCTTCAACAACCTCTACGCTGCCGCGAATCCCGCCGCCAACTGCGACCAGAGCACCACGCCACCCGTGCTCAACGTCAACGACTTCGTCTGCTTCCTCAACCGCTTCGCCGCCGGATGCCCGTAGCGGCTAGTTCCCCGCGTCGAAGCGCCACGTCGGCACAAACTCCCGCGCCGGCGCCTCGCCCCGGAGCGCCGCCCGCAGCACCTCGATCGGCATCGTGTTCTGCGACAGCACCGCGTCGTTGAACGCCTTGTCTGTCATCCGGCCTGTCTCGACGAGTTCCCGCCGCAGCGCGATCAGTTGCAGCCCCCCGATCATGTACCCGCACTGGTACAGCGGGGAGTAGTCGCCCCCGATGAACCGCCGAACCTCGCTCGTCGCGCCCCAGCGCTCGTGCCCCACCCGATCCACCAGGAACTCGATCATCTCCGCCGGCGTCATCTCGCCCAGGTGGAACCTCAGGCTCACGATGATCCGTGCCGCCCGGTGCGCCCGCCAGAACAGCATCCCCAGCCGATCCTCCGGCGTCGTCGCATACCCCAACTCCCACAGCCGCATCTCCCAGTACAGCGCCCAGCCCTCGACGAAGAACGGCGTCGAGAAGATCAGCCGATACGGCCGCGACCGCTCCGACACGAACCGCTGCAGGTGGTGCCCCGGGATCAGTTCGTGCGGCGTCACGATCCGCGTGAAGTGCCGGTTGTTCCCGCGCATCGACATCAACTTGTCGTCGTGTTTCATCGCGTCCGTCGGGTACGCCACCATCATGTTCTGTCCGCCGTACGCCGCGAACGGCAGCACCTTCTGCACCTCCGGCGAGATCATCGTCAGACGCCACGTCTCGTCGCAGAGCGCCGGCACCGTCACCAGGTCACGCTCCCGCACGAACGCGATCGCGAACCGCGCCTGCTCCGTCACCAGGTCGTCCTGCTCCCCGGGCGGCACGTGCCCCGCCTTCACCCGCGCCAGCGCCGCCTTCCAGTCGTCCCCCAGCCCCATCGCCCGCGACGCCTCCTTCATCCGCGCCTCGCACCACGCCAACTCCCGCTCCCCGATCGCGACCAGTTCCGCCGGCGAGAGCGCGATCGCCTCCGAACTCAGGTCCGCCGCCAGCGCCCCCGCCCCGATCGGATCGCCGACCAGCGGGTCGTCGTCCTTCCCCTTCAGGCCCGCGATCTCCTCGCGAAGGAACTTCGCGTACTCGTCCAGCGCCTCGACCGCCTCGGTGTACGGCTTCCGCGTCCACCACGAGAACTCCGGCTGGTACCCGTTGTAGAAGTCGAACCACTCCCGCAGCGTCCGCCGGATCTCTCGCACCGCGCCCGATGCCCGCTGCGCCACCACCGCCGACACTCCGATCTCGCCCTCCTTCGCCTCGTTCCCCTCGGCTTTCTTGATCCGCTTCCGCAGCGCCTTGATCTGCTCCGGCAGCCCCGCCAGCGACCCCGCCGCGTTCTCCGCGTCCACGCGCTCCATCTTCCGCCGCGACCATTCCAGCGACTGCACCGCGCCGCGGAAGGGCAGCAGCGGGTCCATCTCCGCCAGCCGCCGGCGCGACAGGTCCAGTCGCGCCCGCTCGTGCCCGATCTCCAGCCGCAGCAGCGTCGCGTCCACCTTCGCGTCCAGCGAGAGCCCGTCGTACGGGACCGCCGCGAGCCGGTCCTGCCACTCCTTGAAGAGCGCGTCCATGCGGTCGAACCGCGCCTCGGACCACTCCACGTCGTAGAACCGCCCCACGCCGTCGCGGTCGGTCGTGTACCGCCGGACGAACTCCGCCAGGTCCGTCGCGGGGATCGCCAGCACCTCGGGCGTGCCGCCGTCTCCCCGCGGCGTCTGCGCGCACGAGGCCATCACCACCATCGCCGCGAGCGTCGTCAGCATGACAAGGTTCCCTCGCATTCCCGCCGGTGTTATACCGCGCCCGCCGCCTCGGCGTGCATCGCCAGGAACGCCTCCTCCAGCCGGCGCGCCATCCCCACGCCGTCGCACAGCGCCGACGCCGCCATGCGCCCCCGCAGCGACACCCGATACGCCGCCACCCGCGCCGGGTCGCGCGCCAGCCCGATCGCCAGCGACTCGTACTCCTCCACGCTCCCCGCGATCAGTTCCGGCACGCCCGCCGCCGTCAACAGGCTCGACCCCACCCGGCCCGCGTGCCGATCGCCCCGCAGCGCGACCACCGGCACACCCATCCACAGCGCCTCGCACGTCGTCGTCGTCCCGTTGTACGGGAACGGGTCCAGCACGATCGACACCCGCCGCAGCACCCCGACGTGCTCCGCGTGCGACTCCGTGTGCCCCAGCATCTCGAGCCGCGACGCCTCGATCCCGCGTGCCGCGAACGCCGACGCCACCGCCCGCCGCGTCGCCTCCGCCCCATACACCCACGACTTGAGCACCAGCCGCGAGCCCGGCGTTTCCCGCAGCACCCGCGACCACGCCTCGACGACGCCCGCCCCCATCTTCGCCGCGACGCCCATCGCGCCGAACACCACCCCGCTCGCGTCCGCGCTGCCCACCTCCACGCCCGCCAACTCGCCCGGGCCATAGCAGACGAAGCACCCCGGCACGCGCACCAGCCGCTCCACCGTTGCCCCGCCGCGCTCGACCGTCCCTCGCGCCTCGTTCGGCGGGTCCGTGATCGAGTCCACGATCCGCCACCCGATCCCCGGCACGCCCGTCACGCCCGGATACCCCAGGTACGTCGCCTGCGCCGCCGCGGGCCGGCGCGCCATCACCCCCAGCCGATTCCCCGCGGTGTGCCCCGCGAGGTCCACGAGCACGTCGATCTCCTCGCGTCGGATCGCCGCGTCCAGTGTGTCGTCGTCCATCCCCGCCGAGTCGATCCACCGATCCGCCGACGCGCGAAGCCGTGCCGTCGTCGCGTCCGGCCGCGCCACGTCCGACACGCACACCACCTCGACCCGCGCCCGATCGTGCCCCGCGATCACCGGCCCGATGAACCGCGCCACCGCGTGGTCTCGAAGGTCCGGCGAGACGTACCCGATCCGCAGCCGCCGACCCGCGAGCCCCCGCGCCCTCGCCGGCGGCCGCCTCGCTCCACCCCCCGCCCCGAGCGCCGAAGCCGCGATCCTCGCCCCGATCCGGGCGTGCAGCGCCTCGTGCTCCGCCGGGTCGGCCTCCGACCGGAAGTGCATCGCGACGACCAGCGCCCGCAGCAGCCGGGCGTCCCCGTTCGTGCGCGCCAGCCCCTCGCGGATCGCCTCCACGCTCTCGTCCAGCCGCCACGCGTGCTCCAACGCCCCGGCCAACGCGAGCCACCCGCCCGAGTCCGCCGGCCGCAACACCGTTGCCCGCCGCGCCGACTCGATCGCCCCGTCAAACTCCAGCAGGTGCGTGAGCGCGTGCGCACGCCCGAGGTGCGCGGGCGCGTACCCCTCGTCCGCCCAGAGCGCCGCCTCGAACTCCCGCAGCGCCCCCGCGTGGTCGCCCGAGGCCGCCAGCGCGATCCCCAGGTTCGCGAGCAGCGGCGCCCGCGCCGCCGGGCCCCCCCACTTGTCCAGTTCCACAGACCGGCGGAGGTGGTGCAGCGCCTGTTCGACCTCGCCCGAGCGCAGCAGCACCAGCCCGAGGTGGTGGACCGCGTCCGCGTCCGAGGGCGACCGCGCAACGAGGCGCCGCAGCGCGTCGAGCGCGCGGGCCGTCTGGCCCGCCGTCGCCAGCGCCATCGCCGACCGGATCGCCTCCCGCGTCCGGCTCACGAGGCCTGCTCCATGCGCTCGAGGGCGTCCGCGAAGCGCGCTCCCATCGCCCGCGCGTCGGTGAGCGACGACGCCGCCACCTGCCGCCGGACCTCTTCCCTCGGCCACGCCCCCCCCGCCCCCCCTCCGCCCACCCGCAGCAGCGAGACCGCCTTGGCCACGAACGCGTCGTCGTCGTCCGCCACCCACTCCCCGAACCCCGCCGCTCGCAGCACGCTCTCGCCCACCCGCGCCAGGTGCATCCCACCCCGCCGCGTCACCACCGGCACGCCCATCCACAGCGCCTCGCACGTCGTCGTCGTGCCGTTGTACGGCGTTGGGTCGAGCGCCACCGTGACGCGCGAGTACGCCTCCAGGTGCGCCCGAATCCCCGCAGTCGGACCCAGCACGTCCACCCGCGACGCCTCCACGCCGAGTTCCACAAGGGTCGCGAGTGTGCGCGCGCGGGCGTCCGCGTCGGCGAACCCCTGCGCCTTGAGAACCAGCCGGGCCTCCGGCGCCGCCCGCAGCGCCCGAGCCCAGAGCGCCAGTGTCCGCCGATTGAGTTTCGGCAGCGCGTTGAACGACCCGAACGTCGGCGGCGATCCGGGCCGGACGGACGGGGGAAGTGCGGGGGCGTCAGTGGGGGGCTCGTAGCACAGGAAGCACGGGTCCAGCCGCAGCAGCCGTTCGGTCCCGTGCGCCTCGGCCCCGGGCGGGTCGGTGATCGAGTCCACGATCCGCCAGTCCATCGCGCGCACGCCGGTGCTCGTGGGCCAGCCCAGGTACGTCGCCTGCACAGGCGCCGCGCCGCGCGCCAGCACCGACTGCCGATGCCCCGTCGAGTAGCCCGAGAGGTCCAGCAGCACGTCGAGACGGTCGGCCCGCAGGCGGGCGAGGAGGTCTGCAGAGGGCAGCAGGCTCGCGTCGGTCCATCCCGCGGCGCGCGCGCGCAGCCGGTCCGTCGTGGGGTCAACCGCCGGCGACGTGGAGTAATAGTGGATCGCCACGCGGGCGGGGTCGAGGTGCTCGGCGATGGGGAGCCAGAAGCGGGCGACGGCGTGCTCGCGCAGGTCGCCCGAGAGCACGCCCACGCGGATCGGCCGCCGACCCTCGCGTCCGTCGGCCGCACGCGCCGGCCGCTCGTCCGCGCCCCAACTCGTCCCCGCGCGCACGCACGCCTCCCGCATGATCTCGGGTGTGAGGTCGTCGCGATAGGAGGTTGCACCCACCCGCGCCGTCAACAGCCGGGGGTGCTCGGGAAGGCGCTCCAGACCGCGGGCAAGGACGGCGAGCGCCTCGTCGATCCGCCCGGCCTGGGTGAGGGCGATCGCGCCGAGTTCGTAAGGGTCGGGCAGGTCCGGGCGCACGATCTCGGCCTGCTGCGCCGCCGCCGCCGCGCCGCCGAAATCGGGCGTGATCGCCAGCGCCCGCGCGAGCCCGACGAGCGAGGGGAAGTACGCGGGCGTGCGCGCGAGCGCGGCCCGGTACTCCGCCGCCGCCGCCGCGCCCCGGCCCGTGGCGCAGAGCACGTTCGCGTGGTTGTTGCGAAAGACGGGATTGTCCGGGCGCGCCTGCGCCGCCCGGGCCAGGTGGAACTCCGCCTGCGCCATCCGCCCCAGCCGAAAGAGCATCGTCCCGATCGCGTCGTGCGCGTCGGCATCCGCGGGCGTCCGGCGAAGCACCCGGCGCACCGCGTCCAGCGCCGGCTCAACCTTCCCGTCGGCGAACAACTGCTGCGCCGCGGCCAAGGCGCTCATGGATCGCCCCTCCACACGCGCTCCAGCGCGTCCTCCACGTCCCGCGCCATCGCCGCGACATCGCCCAGCCGCGAACTCGCGACCCGCGCCCGCAGCGATCGGCGGAGGTCGGCCAGTCGCGCGCGATCGCGCGCCAGATCGGCCGCGATCTCGGCGAACCGTTCCGCGGTCGGCGCCGCCCATTCCGGGACGCCCGCCGCGGTCAGGAGGCTCAGGCCCACGCGGCCCGCGTGCAGCCGCCCGACCAGCGAGACCACGGGCACGCCCATCCACAGCGCCTCGCAGGTGGTCGTGGTGCCGTTGTAGGGCGTGGGGTCGAGCGCGACATCGACGCGCCCATAGAGGGCCAGGTGCTCGCGCGGGTCGCGCGTCTCGCTGAGGCACTCGACGCGATCGGGCGCGACCCCGCGGGCCGCGAAGCGCTCGCGCATCCGCGCCGCCGGCCCGGGCTCGCCCAGCCAGCGGCCCTTGAGCAGCAGCCGCGACCCCGGCACCGCCGCGAGCGCCCGCGACCAGAGGTCCACCGTCGCGTCCGAGAGTTTCGCAGGATTGTTGAACGATCCGAACGTGATCGTCCCGGCCGCGGGAGCGGTCGGCTCGGGCATCGCGTCGAGCGGCTCGAACGCGAGGAAGCACCCCCGCAGCCGCACCAGCCGCTCGACGGCGCTGGGCGGCGCGTCCGGCGGATCGGTGAGGGAGTCGACCAGCCGCGCGTCGATCGTCGAGAGGCCCGTGGTCGCGGGGTAGCCGACGTAGGTGACCTGCACGGGGGCGAGCCGACGCGCGAGCCCAAGCAGCCGGTGCTGCGCCGAGTGCCCGGAGAGATCGACGAGGATGTCCACGGCGTCGTCGCGCACGGCCCGCGCGATCGCCGCGTCGGGCTCCTGATACAGGTGCCGGAATCCGCCCGGCGCCGCCGCTTGCGCGCGCCGCGTGATCGCGTCCACCGGCCCTCCGGTGTGATACACAAAGGGCACGACACGGGCGCGATCGTGCCGCTCGATGAGGCCCACGACGAACGACGCGACGGCGTGCCGGCGGAAGTCGGGCGAGAGGTACGCGACGCGCAGCGGCGACTTGGGCGCTCGCGGCGGCGCGGGCGGGTCGTAGTAGGCGTCGGGGCGCGCGGCCCGCCCGAACCGCTGGTGCAGCGCGAGCACCTCGGCGGGATCGTCGCTCACGTAGTTGGTCATCAGGCAGAGCGTGCTGAGCAGCCCCGCGATGCCGCCGCCCACCGGATGCGCCCGGTCCGTGTCGCGAAGCAGCGCGACGCCCTCGGCTGCGCGGCCCTGGTCGGCCAGAACCTTGGCAAGCGCGGCGGCGGCGTCGGGGCGGTTCGGCGCGAGCCGCAGCGCCTCGCGCAGGATCGCCTCGGCTCGCTCCGAGCCCCGCCGGTCGCCCCACATCGCGCCCAGCGCGATCATGGCGTCGACGTGCGCCGGGTTCAGCGCGAGCGTGCGCTCCAGGGCCGCGATCGCCCCGTCGAGGTCCGGCGTGCACGACAGGATCGTGGCGAGCGTGAAGTGAAAGTCGGGGAACGACGGGTCGCCCTCGATCGCCCGCCCGACGTGGTACTTCGCCCGCTCGTACTCGCGCCGCCCCGCGAGCAGCACGGCCAGGAACTGGTTGGCGCCGGGGTGCTTCGGATCGCGGGTGAGCGCCTGCTGCACCATCTGCCGTGCCGCGTCGGGCTGTCCTCGCTTGAAGAGCCCGATGGCGTCGTGCACGATGCGGGTGGTGTCGGGCATGACGGGCTCCGGCTAGAGGGCGAGGGTGAGCGCGACGTTGAGCACATTGAAGCAGGCGTGCATGGTGATCGGGACCCAGAGGCGCGCGGTGCGCTCATAGGCCGCCCCGAGCCCCACGCCCAGGACCAGGAGCGGGATGAGCGCGTGGGCCTGCTCCTCGCGCACGCCGCTGCCCAGGTGCGCCAGCGAGAACAGCGTGGCCGCCAGCAGCACCGCGGGCCAGGGCCGACCGATCAGCCGCGCCAGCGAGGTCTGGAGGAGCCCGCGGAAGAGGATCTCCTCGGCCAGGGGCGCGCCGATCACCGCTGCCGCGACCATGCCCCACGTCCACGCGTTCCCGGGGTCGTCGCGGAGCGAGCGGAGCGTGTCGTGCGAGAGGTAGGAGGGCGGCTCGTTGCGCAGCACGAGGTACAGCAACGTGCCGGCGAGGGCCGCGGCTTGGACGAGCGGCATCCACAGCGCCATCGCGCCCAGCCCCGCGAGCAGATCCCGCCGGCGCGGCACGATCGACATCCCGTCGCGCGCGGGCGGATGGGCGCGGAGGGCGTGCATCAGCGACAGGCCCACGACGGACGCGAGCACGCACGCGCCGATCGCGCCCACCGCCTCGGCCCCGCGCGGCGGCGCCAGCGACATCAGGACGCCCGCGCCGATGGCCTGCGCCAGCGCCACGCCGATCGCGCCGAGCAGCCACCACCACCAGGGCCACGGGCCCAGGTCGCGCCGGCCGAGCCTTCGCATGGGCCAGAGGAACCAGAGCGCCACGGGCGTGAGCGCCGCCACGCCGGGCCCGATCCATCCCGCCACCCCGCCCTCGCCGCGGGCCGTGCCGTCGGCGGCAGCGGCCCCCGACGCGAGCACGCCAACAATCACCGCCATGAGCCAGACGCCCCCCCCCGGCCTGCAGGAGATCGTCGCGCACAAACGCGCCGAGGTCGAGGCGGGCAAGGCGCGGACCCCGCTGGCCGAACTCGAGGCGATGGTCGCCCAGGCCGACCCGCCCCGGAACTTCTTCCGCGCCGTCACCCGGCACCCCGACGCGATCCACTTCTCGATCATCGCCGAGATCAAGCGACGCAGCCCCTCGGCGGGCCTGATCCGCCCGGAATACGACGGCGATTCCTTCAAGCCCGAGAGCATAGCCGACGCCTATTGGCGGCACGGGGCCGCGGCCATCTCGTGCCTGACCGACGAGCGGTTCTTCGGGGGCCACCTCTCGTACATCGAGCGCGTGCGGGCCGCGGTGCCCCTGCCCGTCCTGCGCAAGGACTTCATCATCGACCCCTGGCAACTCTGGGAGAGCCGGGCCGCGGGGGCCGACGCGGTGCTCCTCATCGCCGAGTGCCTGAACCAGTCGGAACTGGTGGACATGATGATCCTGGCGCAGCAACTGCAACTGACGGTGCTCGTCGAGGCGCACGAGATGGAGAGCCTGCTGCGGGTGGTGCCGCACGCCGGGTTCCCGCACGCGGGCTACTTCCTGCTGGGGATCAACAACCGTGACCTCGCGACGATGCGGGTGGACCTCTCGCACACGCTCCGGCTCGTCGGGGCCGTGGGCGACCTCGTGGGCGACCGCGCGATCATCGTGAGCGAGTCCGGCATCCGCACCCGCGACGACCTGCTCCGCCTCCGGGCCGAGGGCATCCGCATCGCCCTCGTCGGCGAGCACCTCATGCGCCAGCCGGAACCGGGCAAGGCGCTGGCCGAGATGCTCAGATCGCAGGTCGCAATGTAGCGGCGACGCATCGAAGCCCATCCCCGGCGCCCCATAGCACATCCCCGCGGGACGCCGAATCTTCTCTTGACAGGCTTGCGGTCTTCGAGTATCTTGCACGGGCGTATTCGGGCGTCCTGAGCCGACCATCACACAAGGACAGTCCATGAACGATCCAGCGTCCAGCGTCCAGCTCCAGTAGGTCTCGTGGGCTGCTGAGCGCGGCTTCCGCGGCCGCGCTCGCCCTCTCGAGCGGCCATGCCGCGGGTCAGGCGGGATTCGTGCGAACGTGGTATCAAGGCTCCGAATGGTGTTGAGGTGCCTCCGCCCGGGGCCTTTCGTTCGGTCGAAGCGGGCCACAAGTTTCTTCTCGCACTCCACATCGACGGGCGCGTGGTGATCGCAAGTGGTGACCAAGACATCCCTTCGGGCGTGCTCACGACTGGTCCATTCGCTCTGGTCTCTGCGGGCTACCGGCACGGATTGGCCCTCCGCGGCGAGGCGGACGACCCCGACCTGAGTTACACCGTGGTCGGGTGGGGCCGGAACACCGACGGCGAGACGGGCGCGTGGCCCCCCGAGCAGGGCGGCGGCCAGACTCCGCCGTATCCGAACGCCGTGCGTCTCTTGCCAGTAGACGAGAAGTTCCACAAGGTCTCGGCCGGCGAGCACTTCAGTGCTGGGCTTGTGCGTGATCCTGTCAACCCGGCGCGTGACCGCGCGCTCAAGATGTGGGGCACCAAGTGCATCGCGGGCACGCCGCCCGCCGGCATCTACTTCGCCGACGACACGGCACACACGCCCACGAAGTTCGTGGACATTCTCGCGGGCGGGCACCATTTCATCGGCATCATCGACGACGGCTCGGGCGTGAAGGGCTACCTTGTCAGTTGGGGTTATTGGAACTACGGCCAGCCGTGCAGGATGACGCCAGGTGAGGACGGCCCGCGCGGGCCCAATGTCGAGAACATGGCCCTGCTCACGCAGAAGTACGTCAAGATCGTGGCCGGGCACCACTTCGACTACGCGCTCCGCGAGGACGGCGTGACATGGGACTTCTTCGGCAACACGGAGTTCGGGGTGGCAAACCTGCCTGTGGGCACCGTGGACATCTTCACTGGTCGGGACCATGCGATCGGGATCGACGCGAACGGTGACCTCGCGGCGTGGGACGATCCGCTCTATCCGCTCCCCGATCCGAGCCTGGTCACGCTCCCGGCCGACGAGCGCCTCTGGGCGATCTCACGCGGCAACTCGAACCATTTCCATGCCGGACGGAGTGGCTGCTTCGCCAACCGCGACCGCTCGACGACGGCGCCCATCCTGAGCGTCAACGACTTCATCTGCTTCGGGAACGAGTACTCCTCCCTCGCGGCGCTCGATCCCAATGATCCGGCGCAACTCCTGCAACAGATCCACTCGCGTGCCAACTGTGACGGGAGTACCGCCGTGCCCGTGCTCACCGTGAACGATTTCCTATGCTTCAACAATGCGTTCGCGGAGGGCTGCCCATGAGCGCCGTCGCAAGCATGTGTGTCCCGACGCTCGGCGTTGCGCTTGCCGCGGGCGTCGCGGTCGCGCAAAGTAACGTTGCCGGGTGGGGTGGTAATAACAAGGGCCAGATCAACGTGCCTCCCGGCGAGTATGCGATGGTCACGGGCGGGGACCTGTCGAGCGTCGGGCTTCGCTCCAACGGCACGCTGATCCACTGGGGCGACACCAACCCGCCCTGCGCGCTCCAGAACGTGCCGTCGGGGCCGTTTGTCGCCGTGGCGTGCCGGAGCATCCATTGCATCGCCCTTCGTGCGGACGGCTCGATCGCCTTCTGGGGGTGCCCGGCCGGCAACCAGGCAACGGTGCCCAGTGGCGTGTTCACGGCCATCGCGGCGGGTCGTCATGCAGACATCGGTCTTCGGACTGACGGTACCGCGGTGGCGTGGGGCGGCGGCAGCACTCCGCCGCGCGTCTATCCCGGCCCGTTCCTCGCCGTGGCCGCGGGCTGGCAGTTCATGGTCGGTATACGGGCCGACACGCGCGAACTCCAACTCCTGGAGAACTGGACAGGCAACGTTCTCCTCACCCAGGTTCCCTCCGGTCGGTTCGTCTCCGTCGCGGCGGCAGACCAATACGCCTGTGCCATCCGCGAGGACGGCACCCTCGTGGCGTGGGGCAGTTGCTGGGACACTTGCGATGTCCCCAGCGGCACGTTCTCTCAGGTCGCGGGAGGTGACTATCACTTCGTGGCGCTCCGCACCGACGGCACGCTCGTCGCGTGGGGCGACAACATCGCGGGGCAGACAAACGCTCCACCCGGCGTGTACAGTTCCATTGGCGCCGGAAGCAGCCACTCCTTCGCGATTCGCCGTTGCCGACCGAACTGCGACGGGAGCACCGCCGCGCCGCTGCTCAACGTCAACGACTTCGTGTGCTTCATGAACCTCTACGCCGCCGGCGACCCGCGCGCCAACTGCGACGGCAGCACGACCGCCCCGACGCTCAACGTCAACGACTTCGTCTGCTTCAACAACCAGTTCGGCGCCGGCTGCACCTGAGCCGTGCGCTCGTCGATCGAGCGATCGGCCCCACGCGATCCCACAAAAACGACGCCGGGCGCTGCATCGCGCCCGACGTTTCGCCTCATATGTTCGACAGGCGCCTTGCCAGCGGTCGCCGCCATCGCGTGACGGCTCGTGCTGCGCGCGGGAGGGGGTCTATTTCCGCTTCCGCCGCGTCGCGAGCACGCCCGAGAGGGCGAGCAGCCCGAGCGAGCCGGGGGTCGGGATGTTCTGGACGAACACGTCCATGTCGTTGTACCCGCTGCCGCTGCCGTCGGGGTTGACCTTGAAGGCGAGGAACGCGCCGAGGAGGAACGGGGGCGTGGACTGCGCGGAGAAGAAGTCGGGGATGGCGACGCCGGCGAAGTTGGGATCGCTGAAGGCGCCGGTGGTCGAGAGGGCCTCAATCTTGAACCCCCCGCCGACGAACGGGCTGACAAACCCGCCCGCGCCGATGACGGCCGAGTAGCGATCGCCGCCGTTGGCCGGGCCCAGGTTGACATCGAACGAGAGCGCCCCGCCGGTGACCATCCCGTTGAGCAGGTTGATGGTGACGCTGGCGGAGGTCAGGATGCCGTTGAAGAGCGGATCGGGAACAAACGGCCCGCCGCCGGTTTGCATGGCGACGGAGAGGAGTTCGGTGATGCCCACGTCATCGGCCATCGTGATCGAGCCGGTGTGGCTGACCCCGCCGAAGGGAACCGGGGCGCCCGCGTTGTCGCGGGCCTGGAACTTCAGGTTGTTGATGTCGAACTGAGCCACACGGGTCTGGGCCATCGCGGGCAGGGCCAGACCGGCCGCCGCGACCGTAGCCGCCAACGTGATCGCTCTCATCTCGACTCCCTTCTTCAACGTACCCAACGCCTCTCCAGCGGTTATCGGACGCCACAGCCGCCACCGGGCCGCGCCGGCCCATGAGCAGACCGAGCGCGCGGTGGGAACAACCTGTCGTGTCAGAAACAGACCACAGGAATTCCGAGATGCCAGCCCGGGCGCGCCTTTTTCTACGACTGGGAAGATGGGCAAACCTTGCGGGCTCTCGGGACGGTCGATGGATGAGCCGACAGTGACGCGCACCTCTCCGCGGGCCCCGTCGTAGAGACGATGTGTTAGTAGTATGTTTGGATTACGCGACGGCCCGGGGGGACTGGGGTTCGTCGGGAGCGACTGGAGAACCGGGCTCGGACTGGGCGGCCGCGAGTGCTGCCTGGGCGGCCCGCATCGCGGCGGCAAGGTGCTCGATCAGGCTCTCCAGGGCCACGAGCGTCGCGGAGGGCGACGGTTGCGCGCGCGCGACGGACTCGAGCGAGGTGAGACCAGCCACGGCGGTCGCCTGGCCGAGCACCGCGAGTGGGTCGGTCGCGGGAAGGTTCGCGTAAGAGACGGCGTGCGGGGTGCCGACGGCGGGGGCCCCCGTGATCCCGTCGGGCAGGGGGGTGGAGAACTCGACGCCGACGGCGTGCGCCCGGCCCGTCAGGAACGCGCATCGGCGAACGATCCCCTCCGCGACGATGGGCTCCTTCTCGTCGAACCAGAGACGGAGTTTGACGCGAGTGCCCGTGTGCAGAAACGCCGCGTGGAAGAGGCCGACGCCCTTGGTCGAGACGTCAAAGGGGTAGACGACGGCCCGCGACGTGGCGCCCGTCGGCCCGGTGAACTCGGCGAGCGCGCGGGACGTCCAGGCGATCCGCTGCTCCCACCGCCGCTCCGTGCGATTGCCGGTGATCGCGGCCTCGGCGGCGCGAAGCCGCCCGATGTCCTCGGTCGAGAGGTGCAAGTTGTCGGCGTAGCCGTCGATGGCGGGATCGCGTCCCGCGATCATGGGTTCCCGCAAGTCCTGCCGCTCCATCGCCACGCTCCTAGGAGGGTGACCCAGCCACGTTCTTTCGTGCATTGCCATGGGGTACTTCAGGCGGTTCCGCAGCGAGGAGAGCCAATCGAGTCCCGCTGGGAGGGTGAGGAAAGCCGGGGGCGTCCGCGGCGGAAGGGCCGGCCCGGGGCGAAAGGTCCGAGGCGAGTTCTCGGAGCCCGAAGAGGGGGCGGTATGATCCGCCCGGTGGGGTGGCAGAGTGGTCGAATGCGACGGACTTGAAATCCGTTAGAGGCGTCAGCCTCTCAGGGGTTCGAATCCCCTCCCCACCGCTTGGATGGCCTCTGCCGTCCGCTGGCCTGCCGCGCCGGTGCGCCGCGACCGCGCGCGGCGCGGTCCCGATGGCAGGGCGCGGGGTGTGCGCGCTGGTCCGGTGCGCCGATGCTGGTCTGCGCCGCGCCGCGCGGCGGGTTAGGATCAGGCATGAGCGAGCGGCGAGAGATCGTGCCAGAGGCCGAGGCGTCGCTCTACCTGCACCCGCAGACGCTGGCGCGGCTGTCGAGTTTCGAGTTGCGGGCGAAGATGATCGTCGAGGGGGTCATGAGCGGGCAGCACCGCTCCCCGTACCACGGGTTCAGCGTCGAGTTCGCGCAGCACCGCCCGTACGCCCCAGGCGATGACATTCGGCACCTGGACTGGAAGGTCTACGCCCGCTCGGACAAGTTGCACCTCAAGCAGTACCAGCAGGAGACGAGCCTGGACCTGGTGCTGCTGGTGGACGCCTCGGGCTCGATGCGGTACGGGTCGCGGTCGTTCGAGGAGGCCTCGGGCGCGGGGCACACCCTCAGCCCGGACGGGCGGGCGCACTGGAGCAAGTTCGACCACGCGACGGCGATCGCCGCGGCGATGTCGTACATCACGCTCCACCAGGGGGACCGGTCCGGGCTGGTCGTGTTCGCCGACGAGATCAAGGCGCTGGTCCGGCGCTCGAGCAGCCAGGGGACGTGGCGTCAGATCGTGGGCGCGCTGGCGACGTTCTATCAGAGCGAGCCGACGAACGCGCCGACGGACATCGGTCGCGTGATCGACCAGGCGCTGGCGAAACTCACGAACCGCTGCCTGCTCGTGCTGATCTCCGACCTGTTCGCCGATCCGGAGGCGATCCGCGCGGCCCTGGCGCGGGTGAAGCACCGTCGGCACGACCTGATCATCTTCCAGGTGCTGGACCGGGCGGAGCGCGAGTTCGACTTCCGCGACGCCGCGCCGTTCGAGGGCCTCGAGGGCGAGCCGCGGCTCCGGATCGACCCGCGCGCGATCCGGGCGGGCTACCTCGCCGCGTTGGGCAAGCACCTCGACGCGGTCCAGCGCATCGCGCGGAGTTTCGGGTTCGACTATCAACTGGTGGACACGCACGACTGGCTCGGCCCGCCGCTGGCGGCGTTCGTGGCGCGGCGCAACGCGCAGATCAAGCGGAGCAAGTACGGATGAGCCCCGCGTGACGCTGCTGAACCCCATCCTCGCCGCCGTCGGCGCCGCGTGCATCGCCATCCCGATCGCGATCCACCTGCTCATGCGTCGGCGCCGGCAGCCCGTTCCGTGGGCCGCGATGCGGTTCCTGCTCGAGGCGCTCCGGCAGCATCGGCGGCGGCTCCGTCTCGAACAACTCCTGCTGCTCGGGGCACGGTGCCTGCTCGTGCTGCTGATCGCGCTGGCGCTGGGTCGGCCGATGCTCGGGGCTTCGGGCGCGCTCGCCGGCCGCGGGCAGACCACGCTGTACCTCCTCATCGACAACGGCCTCGCCAGCGCCGCGACCGACGGCACAACCGACGCGCTGACGCGCCACAAGGCCGCCGCCGCGAGACTCCTCGCGCAACTCGACGCCAATCGCGGCGATCGGGCGGCGCTGGTCGCGCTGGCGGGCCCGGCGGCGTCGGTGGTGATGCCCCCGTCCTCGGACCTCTCGGGCGTGGCCGAGGCCGTGCGCTCGCTCGCGCCGGCCCAGAGCGCCACCGACCTGCCCGGGGGTCTGGCGTTGGTGCGCGATGCGATCGAGCCCTCGGCGTCGTCGCGCAGCGCCGCGGTGGTGCTGTGCGACTTCCTCGCGGGCTCGGCGGACGTGGGCCGTCGGCCCGACGGCGGGGCGTCGCCGCTGACGGTGCTCGCCTCGCTCCCGAGCGAGACGGGCGCGGACAACGCGACGGTGCTCGAGGCCGAGCCGATGAGGCCGCTCATCATCGCGGGCGTTGCCGACGCGAGCGGCGGCGGGGCGAGCGCCGGCGGCGGCGTCGGGGGCGGGACGTTCGCGGTGCGGGTCGCGGTGCGTCGATCCGGGCCGTGGGTGGCCCGCGCGGGGGCGACGACGATCCGGGTGGGCGTGGGGCCGGAGGGCTCGGCATCGCTGGGCCAGGGCACGATCCGGTGGCTCGCGGGGCAGAGCGAGGCAACGGCGTCGGTGTCGATCGAATCGAGCGCGGTGGTGCGCGGGGCGCAAGCAGCGGGGACTGCCATGCTGTGGGCGTCGATCGATCGCGACGCGATCGCGGGCGACGACACGCGATTTCGCCCGGTGCAGGTTCGGCCTTCGGTTCGCGTGGGGGTCGTCTCGCCGAGGCGGTCGGTGGGCCGCGCGGGCCTGACGCGATTCGAGGCGGAGGACTGGGTGCGGCTGGCGCTCTCGCCGGAGGAGACGACCGCGCGGGCTTCCGAGATCGACGTGAGCGAGGTGGAGCCGCTGGCGCTGGACGCGGCGCGGCTGGCCTCGCTCGACGCCGCGATCGTCACCCGGCCCGAGGCGATCGCCGAGCCGGTGTGGCGTCGGCTTCGGGGGTTCGTCGATGCCGGCGGGCTGCTCGTGGTGGTTCCGCCCGCGGGCGCGAGCGTCCACCTGTGGCCGGACACGCTGGCGAGCGAGATGGCGTTCCCGTGGACGGCGGGTCGGCAGGCGCGAGAGATCTCCGCGGGCCTGGCGCCCAGCGCCGACGAACCGCCCGCCGACGACCTGCTCGCGCTCGTCCGGGCCGAACTCCCGGACCTGATGTCCGCGGTTCGGGTCCGGCGCGTGCTGGCGTTCGAGCCCGCCGCGGGCGCGGACAAGGCCGCGCCGCTCCTCCGGCTCGCGGACGGCTCGCCGTGGATCGTCGCGGGTCGGCCCGGGGGCGCGGAGTCGGGCCGCGCGGGGATGGTCGTGGTGCTGGGCTCGGCGCTCGACTTTGAATGGACCGACGTGATGGCCAAGCCGCTGATGGTCCCGCTGCTGAACGAACTGGTGCGGCAGGGCGTGGGTCGCGCGTCGGGGGCCTGGGCGGTGGTCGCGGGGACCGCTCCGCCCGCGCCGGCGGGCGCGGTCGAACTGCGATCCGGCGCCTCCACGCTGCCGGTGAACGCCGGACGGGCATCGGGCCCGGTGCGTGTTGCGGGCGTGTGGCGTGCCGTGGACGAACGCGGGGCCTCGCGCGGACTGGTGGCGATCAACGCCGACGCCGCGGGCGGCAAGGGCGAGGCCCAGGCCCGCTCGACGGTCGAGTCCTGGCTCGCGTCCCTCGCCGGTGGACAGGTCAGGTTCCTCGATCCCTCCGCCTCGCTCAGCGGCGGCAGCGTCGCGAGCGGCAACGCCGAGCAAGGCGGCTCGTGGGCCTGGTGGCTGCTCGTGGCGGCGCTGGCGGCGGCGGTGGTCGAACTCGCCCTGGGTCGATGGTTCAGCCACGCCGTCATCAAGGCGGAGCCCGCCCGATGAGCCTCCTGGATCGAGTGCTGGGCACGCGGGCGCTCTCGGCGATGGGCGAGGGCGTGCAGTTCGCGTTCGCGCGACCGATCCCCCCGTGGGCGTGGGTGGTCGTGCTGCTCCTGGCATCGGGCCTGGGATGGTGGAGTTATCGCCGACTGCCCGGCCCGCGTGCCGCACGCCTGGCGCTCGCCTCGTTCCGCGCGGCGCTCCTGGTCGCGCTGGTGGTGCTCATCAGCGGCCCGCAACTGGTCCGACCCAACGAGCGGGTCGAGCGCGACTGGGTGCTCGTGCTCGTCGATCGCTCGGCCTCGCTCACGATCGCCGACGCTCCCGCGCCGGGCGCTCCGACGACGCGCGAGCGCGAGTTGCGCGACGCGATCGCGAAGGGCTGGCCGGTCTTTGAGGGGCTGGCCAAGGACCGCACGGTGCAGTGGCTGGGGTTCGACGCGGGCGTGCGGGACCTGTCCCGGGGCGAGGGCGGGGAGGTGGACCTGGGCGAGCCCGCGGGCCGGCGCACCGCGCTGGGCGAATCGCTGAGCCAGGCGCTGTCGCGGGCCGCGGCCAGGCCCCTCGCGGGCGTGGTGGTGTTCAGCGACGGTCGATCCATCGACGAGCCCGGGCGCGCGGCGCTCCGCAGGCTCCAGACGGACAAGGTTCCCGTGTTCACGATCCCGCTGGGGAGCGATCGCCCGGTGACCGACCTTGGCGTCCGGCAGGCGACGGCGCCCTCGATGGCCTTCCTCGACGACACCGTGCCCGTCGAGGTCGAACTCGAACGATTGGGCGAGGGGGGGGGCGCGGGGAGCGGCGGGGTGGTCCAACTCGTGGATCGGCTCACGGGCGCGATCGTGGACGAGCGGCCCGTGCCCGCCGAGGGCTGGGCCGACCAGCGCGCCCGCGTGACGCTGACCTCGCGCCCCAAGGCGCCCGGGTCGCTCGCGTGGATCGTGCGCGTCGTGCCCGCGGGCGCGGACCTCATCCCCGACAACAACCAGGCCGCCCTCGCCGTCGAGATCGTGGACCGCCCGCTGCGCGTCGCCTACTTCGACGGATACCCGCGCTGGGAGTACCGCTACCTCAAGGACCTGCTGGTCCGCGAGAAGTCGATCGAGTCGGCGATCATGCTGCTGGCGTCGAACCGGCGGTACATCCAGGAGGGGGACGTGACGCTCGACGCGCTCCCGCGCTCGCCGGAGGAGTGGGCGAGGTTCGATGCGATCGTGCTGGGCGACCTCCCGGGTTCGCTGTTCTCGCGCGACCAACTCGAGCAGGTGCGCGACCTGGTGGCGACGCGCGGCGCGGGGCTGCTCTGGATCGGGGGCACGGGCTCGACGCCGGGGGCGTGGCGGGACACGCCGCTGGCGGACCTCGTGCCCTTCTTTCTCGGTGCCGCGGCCCCGGCGGGCGTGGGCGTGGCGCTCTATGACGAGCCGGTGGTCATGGCCCCAACCCCCGCCGCGGATCGGCTCAACATCCTGCGGCTGGGCGACGGCCCGGATGATCCGTGGCCCGCGCGGCTGCGCGACCCCTCGGCGGGGTGGAGCCTTCTTCGCGCGGCCCAGCGCATCACGCCGGATCAGGTCAAGCCCGGCGCCGAGGTGCTGGCCACGTTCTCGCCCGTCAGCCGTCTGGGCGATCCCGCCGCGGCGACGCCGGCGGTGCTGTCGATGCGATACGGCGCGGGCCGGGTGCTGTACGTCGCCACCGACGAGACCTGGCGCTGGCGCTATGCGCGGGGCGAGATCCTGAGCGAGCGATTCTGGCTCCCGCTGATCCGGCTGCAAGGGCGCGAGAGCCTCTCGCGGGCGTCAAGGCCGGCGACGATCGAGGCGTTCCCGCGGCGCGGGGTGGTAGGCCAGGCGGTGCGCCTCGTGGTGACGCTGCTCGACCAATCGCTCATCGACCGCGCGCCGGCGGGCCTGACGCTCCGCGCCCGCCGACAGTCCGGAGAGGACGCGCCCGTGCCGTTGACCCTCGCGCCCGAGGACGGGCCGCGCGCAGGGGGACCGGGGGGCGGGGTAGTTGGGAGCCGAGGGGCGAGGTCGTTCGCGACGAGTTGGACGCCCACCGAGCCCGGGACGTACCGCGTCGAGGCCGCGGACGCGTTCTTGTCGTCCGTCGGGCTGTCGGCGACGGTCGAGGTCGGGCTGGCCGACGACGAACTCCGCCACCCCGACGCCGACCACCCCATGCTGGCTCGGCTGAGCGAACAGACCGGGGGCAAGGTGCTGGCGGCCTCGCAGGTGTCAGCGTTACCGGACCTTCTCCCCCGGCGCGAGCGCCGAATCGTCGGGACGCCCGATGTCGAGACGCTCTGGGACAAGCCGTTCGTGTTGGCGCTGTTGGTCATGCTGCTGACACTCGAGTGGGTTTTGCGTCGGCTGATCCACCTGACCTGATTTGGTGGCGAGCGCCGGGTCACGGTCCAGTAACAACCCCAATCGCGGGACGGGGAACCGCCGGAAGGGACCGGTCCGGGTACTCTGTTTGTGCGTATAGGGGTAGGAGGGCGCGGGCCGCCCGATACTGAACCAGCCGCACGGAGCGCTGTGATGTCGGAAGGAGCCAGTCGGATCAGGGATCGGCTGCTGGCGGTTCGGGCGCGGGCGCGCGCGGCGCTGGTGGGGTCGGCGCTCGCGACGGTGGCGGCGGTGGGGCTGGCGGTGCTGGTCCTGGCGGCGAGCGCGGACTTCCTGATCCGCGGTCCGGGGTGGTGGCGCGGGATCGTGCTGGCGGCGGGGGTGGGAGGGCTGGCCTGGCTCGTGCGCGCGCGGGTGGTGCCCGCGTGGCGGTTTGCGCCCCCGCTGACGGAGGTGGCGCTGCGGGTCGAGCGCTCACGGGGAGGCCTGCGGGGCGTGCTGGCGTCGGGGCTGGAACTCGGGGAGGAGCGAGCGGCGGAAGCGGACGTGACGCGGGCGCTGGCGTCGCGGGTGGCGGCGGAGGCGGAGCGGCGGTTCGAGGGCGTCGGCGCGCGCGCGCTGGTGGACACGCGGGCGCTGCGGCACAGCCTCCTGGCGCTGGCGGCGTGCCTGGTGGGGGTGAGCGCGCTGGGGCTGATGGTGGGGCCGAAGATGGCGGGGATCGCGCTCACGCGGGTGCTGATGCCGTGGACGGACGCGGCCTGGCCCAAGCGGACGGAAGTGGCGGACGTGACGGCGGTGGAGGTGCATCCGCTGGGGACGGCACTGGTGCTTCGGGCGGCGGTCACGCGGACGGACCAGCCGACGTCGCAGACGCGGGTGGTCGCGAAGTACCGCGTGCGGGGGGACGCGGGGGGTGGGGGGTCGGCGTGGGGCGCGGTGGAGCGCGCGCCGCTGACCGGGCAGGGACGGACCATCGGGCTATCGCCTGAGGAGGACCGGGCGGCGTCGGGGGAGTTGTACGAGCGGCTGGTCGAGCCGACGCTGGCGGTCGAGGCGTCGGCGGGGGCGGCGGGAGAGTTGGAGTATTGGTTCGAGACAGACGACGACGCGACGCCCGCGCGGCGGATCAAGTTGGTCCATGCGCCGCGGGTGGTCGGGGCGCGGGCGACGATCGTGCCGCCGGCGTATGCGCGGGGGGCGGTGGCGGGGGTTGGTGCGGGGGGCGCGGGGGGCGGACCGGGATTCGCGTCGGGGCAGAGGGACGTGGGCCCGGGGAACGACGCGCGGGCGATTGTGGGCCCGGTGCTGGCGGGCTCGGAGGTCCGGCTGGAGGTGATGCTGAACAAGGCAGTGCCCGGGCCGGGTGAGGGGGACGCGGAGGCGTGGTCGGCGCGGGCGCTGGCGGGCCTGGAGCCCGGAGCGAAGGTGGAGGCGAGCGGGGCGACGTGGGTGGCGACGTGGGTGGCGGAGAAGGGCGGGCGCGTGGCGGTTCGTCCGACGGACGAGTACGGGCTGCGCGCGGAGGAGGAGGCCGGGTACACGTTCGAGGCGGTGGAGGATCGGGGCCCGTCGGCGGCGGTGGTGGAGCCGCGGGAGGATGAGCCGGTGCTGGCGACGGCGCGGGTGGAGGTGGTGGGTGAGGGCCGGGACGACACGGGGGTTTCGGCGGTGTGGCTGACGCGGCAGATCGCGCGCCCGGCGTCGGGGTCGATCGGGGCGGCGGCGGAGGCGACGGGCGAGGTGGCGCACATGGCGGGCCGCGGGCCGGGGGGCGAGGGATCGGAGGAGGGCACGGCGGGGCTGGGCGGGACGACGGCGACGGTGCGCACGACGCTGGACCTCTCGACGCTGGGCCTGAAGCCGGGGGACGAGGTGTGGATCACGGCGTTGGCGACGGACGGGTATGAGCGCGCGGGGGCGCGGCACGAGGCAGCGCGGTCGGCGCCACGGAAGTTGCGCGTGATCCGCGAGGAGGACCTGGTCGCGCAGGTACGGGACGAGTTGGCCGGGGTGCGGAAGATCGCGATGCGGCTGGACGAGGAGCAGGCGGGGCTGCGCGGCGCGGTGGGGAAGGGGGCGGTGAGCGCGGAGGAGCGGCAGAAGCAGGCCGGGCTCTCGCCGAGGATCCGTCAGCAGCGGGAGCAGGTGGAGCGGTTGTCGTCGCGGATCGAGCGGAACGGGCTGCGCGACGAGACGATCCGGGGACTGCTGGATGATGCGGCGGGGATGCTGGAGCAGGCCGAGCGGGCGTCGTCGCGGGCGTCGGGCGGGATGGACGCGGCGGCGTCGGATCGAGCGGGGGAGGAGCCGACGCCGCTGGAGGAGGCGGAGAAGCAGCAGATCGGCCAGGACCAGGAGACGGTG
Source organism: Phycisphaerae bacterium (assembly GCA_016793805.1). GTDB lineage: Bacteria > Planctomycetota > Phycisphaerae > Phycisphaerales > UBA1924 > JAEUIZ01. The sequence goes on along the minus strand of JAEUIZ010000026.1, from coordinate 9,328 downwards.
CGGGAGGAACTGGGCAGGCTGGTGGAGATGCTGGATCGGGGCGAGGACTCGTGGCTGGTGTCGCGGGAGTTGCGGCGTCTGGCGGAGCAGCAGCGGGAGTTGATCCAGCGGACGCAGCGGCAGTCGGATCGGACGATGGGGAAGAAGGCGTCGGACCTGTCGCCGTCGGAGCGGGCGGAGTTGCAGCGGATGTCGGAGGAGCAGGCGCGGCTGGCGCGCTCGGCGGAGAAGGTGATGGACGCGCTGGCGCAGCGGTCCAAGCAACTCAAGAGCAGCGACGCGGCGCAGGCGGCGGCGATGGAGAAGGCCGAGCAGGTCGGGCGCGAGCAGCAGGTCTCGGAGGAGATGGACAAGGCGTCGAGCGACCTGAAGGAGAACCAGACGAGCACAGCGGAAGCGGCGCAGGAGCAGGCGCTGGCGGCGCTGGAGCAGATGCAGGAGGAGATGGCCCAGGCGCAGAAGAACCGGGACAAGGCGCTGCGGCGGGTGCTGGCGAGCCTGATGGAGACGCTCGAGCGATTGGTGCGCGAGCAGGAGGGCGCGGTCGCGGCGCTGGGGGCGGCGATCAAGGGCGGGGCGTGGGATGGGCTGGACGCGGGGATGCTCGCGATCGCGCGGGCGACGCTGGCGGCGGGCGAGGAGGCCAAGGGCGATCGGACGATGGCGCAGGTCGCCTCGGCGCTCGCGCGGGCGGCGACGGCGCAGGGCGAGGCGATCGCGGCGCTGCGGGCCCAGCCCCCGGACGGCGACACGGCGGAGAAGGGCGAGCGCGAGAGCCTGCGGCTGCTGCGGCTGGCGCTGGACGAGGCGAGGAAGTTGGAGCAGGAGGCGAAGGACCGCGAGCAGGATCGGCGGCGGCAGGAGTTGCGGCGGGTGTACCGCGAGGCATTGGAGTTGCAGGGCGTGGTGTCGGGCGAGACCGAGCCGCTGGCGGCAAGGCCCGTGGATCGACGGGATCGGCCCAAGGTCCGGGCGCTGGGGGAACGGCAGGAGTCGATCCGGGGGATGCTGCAGAAGGCGCGCGAGGAGACGAAGGAGATGGCCGAGGCCGGGGTGTTCGAGTTCGCGCACGAGCGGCTCGATCGGGCGACGGGCTCGGCGGCGAAGCGGCTGATGCTCGGGCAGGCGGACGCGGCGGTGCGGAAGCAGCAGGCAACGGCGATGACGATCCTGGCGTCGCTGATCCAGGCGCTGGACGAGCAAGCGCAGGATGAGGAGGACTTCCGTGACAACGAGGGCGGGGGCGAGGGGGGCGGCGGGGGCGGGGCGGGGGGCGAGCAACCACCGCTGATCCCGCCGCTGGCGGAGTTGCGGCTGCTGCGGGCGCTGCAGCAGGAGGCGGCGGATCTGACGAATCGTCTGGACGGCCCGGAGGCGTCGGCGGAGGAGATGAAGGCCGTGGGGGACTATCAGCGGTCGCTGGCGAAGCGCGCGGAGGAACTCGGGAAGAAGGTGCAGGGGGCGGGGGGTGGAGGGAGGGGGAATCGGCCATGAACAGGGCGCTGATGGCGTGGATGGCGTGGTGGGCGGTGGTCGGCGTGGCGATGGCGCAGCAGCCGCCGGCGACGCAGCCAGCGCCAACGCAGCCCGTGCCGGCGACTCCCGAGGCGACGAAGGCGGAGCCCCCGAAGCAGGACGTGCCGCCCGCGAAGCCTGAGCCGACGCTGGACGAGTTGCTTGGGCTGCCCGGTGCGGGGAAGGCGGGGTCGGACCCGTCGAAGCAGGAGTTGGAACGGAAGTTGTCGTCGAGGGAGGCCGAGGAGCAGTACGACCAGGCGGTGCGACTGATGGGGGAGGTGGCGGAGCGGCTGGAGGTGGGGAAGGACGCGGGGCTGGACACGCAGCGGATGCAGGAGTCGATCCTGCGGAAGTTGGACCAACTCATCAAGCAGGCGGAGCAGAATCGGCAGCAGAGCAAGTCGAAGTCCAAGAGCAAGTCGAAGCAGCAGCAGCAGCAGAACCAGCAGCAGCAGCAGCCGGACCAGGCGTCGCAGAGGGATTCGAGCCGGGAGCATGGGTCGAACGCGGCGCCGGACACGATCGAGCCCCCGCCGGGGCAGGCGGCGGCGCCGGGCTCGGAGGTGCTGTCGCGCGGGGCGTCGTGGGGTGCGCTCCCGGCGCGGGTTCGGGACGCGCTGGTGCAAGGGAACGCGGATCGGTACAGCGCGCTCTATCAGCGATGGACGGAGGCGTATTACAAGAGGCTGGCGCGGGAGGAGAAGCCATGAGGCGGGGGCGTGCGGCGATCGCGGTGGCGGCGCTGGTGGCGGCGGCGGAGGGAGGGATGGCGCAGTCGCCCGAGCCGCGGTCGGCGCAGAACCACGCGATGGCCAACGAGATCACGCCGGCGATGGACGCGGCGGTGGTGAAGGGGATCAAGAACCTGGCGGGGCAGCAGTTGCCGGACGGGTCGTTCGGGGACGGGCGGTACGGGAAGAACGTGGCGGTGACGGCGCTGGCGGGGATCGCGCTGATGGCGGACGGGAACCTGCCCGGTCGCGGGGCGCACGGGGAGGCGGTGGCGCGGGCGCTGGACTACGTGCTGGCGAACTGCACCGAGAGCGGGCTGATCGCGGGGGAGGCGACCAACGGCCCGATGTACGGGCACGGGTTCGCGACGCTGTTCCTGGGCGAGGTGTACGGGATGACCGCGGGCGGCGGGGACACGGCGCTGGCGGCGCGGGTGCACGAGTCGCTGCTGAAGGCGGTCCGGCTGATCGAGCAGACGCAGAACAACGAGGGCGGGTGGCGCTACAACCCGGTCCCGTACGACGCGGACGTGTCGGTGACGATCTGCCAGGTGATGGCGCTGCGGTCGGCGCGGAACGCGGGGCTGGAGGTCTCGAAGGAGGTGATCGACCGGGCGGTGGAGTACGTGCGGAAGTGCCAGGCGCCCGACGGGGGGTTCCGGTACCAGTTGGACCAGGGGAACAGCGCGTGGCCGCGGAGCGCGGCGGGGGTGGCGGCGCTGTACTACGCGGGGATCTACCAGGACAAGGCGATCGACCGCGGGGTGGAGTATTTGCTGCGCGAGGCGATGCCCGGGCCGACGAGCGCGTCGCGGGCGCACTACTACTACGGGCACTACTACGCGGTGCAGGCGATGTACCTGGCGGGGGGCCCGGCGTGGGCGAGGTGGTGGCCCGCGATCCGGGACGAACTGGTGGGGGCCCAGGGGGACGACGGAAGTTGGGAGGATCGCAGCGTTGGTCCGACGTATGCCACGGCGATGAGTCTGATTATCCTGCAGATGCCCAAGCGATACCTGCCGATCTTCCAGAAATGAGCCGCATGAGGAGCGTTCCAGCCTGGGTCGTGGGAGTGGCGGCGGTGCTGATGGCCTCGTCGGTGTGGGCACAGGATCATCGCGCCGGAGTCCCGCGGGTGCTGGTCGATCGACGGTTGCAGGAGCGGGCGGTGCGCGTGACGGGGATGGACGGGAGGGTGATCGCGTATGTCGATGCGACGGGCCTCCCGCGGACCGAGCCGATGACGGAGTTCGTGGCGCTGCTGATGCCCGAGGAGGGCGAGCCGACGGGATCGGCGATTCCGCTGGGCGTGGGGCGGTCGAGCGGCCCGCAGCCGCTGCCGCGGTTCCGCCCGCCCGCGCCCTCGACGCTGCTGGAACTGACGGACGGGCAGCGGTTCGCGGGGGCGCTGGTGGTGGATGGAGCGCTGGCGGAGGGGCTGGTCTGGACGCATCCTTCGATGGGGACGATGCGGTATGACCTCGGGGCGGTGCTGCGCGTTCGGTTGCAGGCGGGGGAGCAGACTCCGGCGCCCGCGCCGGGCGGGCCTGACCTGGTGGCGCTGGCGAACGGAGACCGGGTGGAGGGATACGTCGAGTCGATCGGGCGCGAGGTCCGGCTGCAGGCCGGGGAGACGACCCGGCGGATCGCGGTGGAGTTGGTTCGCGAGGTGGCGCTGGCGAACGAGCCGAAGGCGTCGGCGGCGCGGCAGTATTGGCTCCGGGACGGGAGCGTGGTCTCGCCTCGGGCGGTGCGCACGACGCGGACGGGCGAACTGATCCTGACGCTGGGGCTCGATGAGCCGACGGAGAACCCGCCGAAAGACGGGACGGACGAGTTGCCGCCGTTGCAGTTGGACGACCTGATCGGCGTGGCGATGGATGCGCGGGCATTGGTGCCGCTGGCGCGGCTGACGCCGGTGGCGCAGACGGGGTCGGCGGATCGGTGGTGGAGCGGCCCGATGCGGGTGGTGGGGTTGGGGACGGCGTTGCTGGGCCTGGCGGACATCGAGTTGCCCGGGCCGATGGCGGTGGAGTGGGTGGCGCCTCGGGGCGCGACGCGCGTGGCGTTCGAGGCGGAACTCCCGCGATGGTGCTGGACGTGGGGCGACCTGGAGGTCGTGGTGTCGTCGGTGGACGGCGCGGGGGGGACAGGGGGGACGGAACTGGCGCGGCGGCGGTTGCACGCGGACCAGCCGCGGGCGCGGGTGAACGTGCCTCTCGAACGTGGGAAGCCGCGGGTGCAGGTCAGGGTCGAGGCGGGGGTCGGCGGCGCGGTGCAGGATCGGGTCGTGCTGCGGCGTGCGGCGCTGCTGGTGGAGCCCTAGGCGAATCGGTATAGTGCGGCCAACCCAACGGGAGGGCCGACGATGACCGAGGCGATGCCGAAACTGAACCTGGCGGCGTGGATCCGCGCGAACCGGAAGCACCTGAAGCCGCCGGTGGCGAACCGGCAGTTGATGACGGAATCGAAGGACGCGATCGTGTTCGTGTCGGGGGGTCCGAACACGCGGAACGACTATCACGTGAACCCGACGGAGGAGTTGTTCTACCAGTTGAAGGGAACGGTGGCGGTGCGGGTGAGGCCGCTGGACGGGAGCAAGCCGCACGACGTGGTGATCAAGGAGGGGGAGTTGTTCCTGCTGCCGCGCTGGGTGCCGCATCGCCCGCAGAGGCCGGCGGGGACGGTGGGGCTGATCATCGAGTTTCCGCGCGGTCTGGATTCGCAGGGCCGCCCGCAGGAGGACGGGCTGCGGTGGTACTGCGCGAAGTGCGACGCGCTGGTGCACGAGGCGAGGTGGGTGCTGAACAAGATCGACGAGGACCTGAAGGTCATCATGAACGACTTCTGGGACGGGCCGGTGGATCGGCGGACGTGCAAGGAGTGCGGGACGGTGATCCAGCGAGCGGGAGCGATCGAGGTGAGCGGGGGCAAGGTCCGCGCGGCAGGGGCGAAGAAGCGGAAGGCCGCACCGCGGGGGCGTGCGGCGCGCGGCGGAGCGAAGCGACCCAGGCGAAGGGCGAGGTAGGACATGGTTGCGGTCGAGTCGCGTTGGCCGCGGCGACTCGCCGGGTTCGTGGCGCTGCGGTGGTGAACGCAGCGTGGTGAGATGCCGTGACGACGATCGACCTGCACACGCACGTCCTCCCGGAGCGCTGGCCGTCGTGGACGGGGCGGTCGGGGTACGCGGGCTGGATCGAACTGGCGCACGAGTCGCCGGGCTGCGCGCGGATGATCCAGACGACGAGCGTTGATGGCTCGACGCCCCCGCGGGACTTCCGCGCGGTGGGGGCGAACCTGTGGGACCCCTCGGCGCGGCTGCGCGAGATGGACGCGGCGGGCGTGGACGTGCAGGTGCTCTCGACGGTGCCGGTGATGTTCGCGTATTGGGCGAGAGCGGGCGACGCGCACGACCTGGCGCGGCTGCTGAACGATCACGTCGCGGGCATCGTGGCGGGCGCGCCGAGGGTGAGAGTGGGGGAGCGGGGCTCGGCGCCCGCGCGAGCGATCCCGCGGTTCCTGGGGTTGGGGACGATCCCGTTGCAGGACCCGGCGCTGGCGTGCCGGGAGTTGGAGCGGTGCGTGCGAGAACTCGGCCTGCCGGGCGTGCAGATCGGCTCGCACGTCGAGGCGGGCGAGCGATCGGGCGTGTCGCGGTCGTGGAACCTGGACGAGGACGCGCTGCGTCCAGTCTTCGCGGAGGCGGAGCGGCTCGGGGCGGCGGTGTTCGTGCATCCGTGGGACATGATGGGCTCGGCGGAGATGCCGCGGCACTGGTTGCCGTGGCTGGTGGGGATGCCGGCGGAGACATGCCGGGCGATCGCGTCGGTGCTCATGGGCGGCGTGCTGGACGAGTTCCCGCGGCTGCGGCTGTGCTTCGCGCATGGGGGCGGTTCGTTCGCGGGGACGATCGGGCGGATCGAGCACGGATTCCGCGTTCGGCCGGACCTCTGCCAGACGCGGACGCGGACGAGCCCGCGGGAGTCCGTCGCGCGGCCGGATGGCACGCCGGCGCGGTTCTATGTGGACTCGCTGGTGCACGACGCGGAAGCGCTGCGCGCGATCGTTCGGCTGCTGGGTGATCGGCGCGTGGCGCTGGGGAGCGACTATCCGTTCCCGCTGGGCGAGGAGAGGCCGGGCGAGTTGATCCGGTCGCTCGGAATGGGGCCGATGAGCGAGTTGCGGCTGCTGGGCGGGACGGCGATGGAGTTCCTGGGCCTGGGCGGGCCTGCCTCAGGAGCGTGAGGCGAAGAGGCGCGAGGGCTCCCGGCGCCTCCGGCGGAGGGCGAGGCCGGCGAGAAGGAGGGAGAGCGCGGCGGGAGCGGGGACGATGACGATGGGGCCGGTGTCGGCGTGTGTCACTCGGCCCTCCGTCACATAGGCGGGCAGGACGAACGGCGACCCGCCCTGTGGTTGAACCAATAGTGCGATCCGATAGGGTAGTTCGCCGGGCGTGGCGGTGTGGAACATCACGGACCTTGGAGCGTAGTCAGTTGGCGTCCACACAAACGAAATGAACTCGTTGACTGGGTTGGATGAGTTCAGCGGAGGCAACCCGACGATCGCCTCCTGGCTGTAGGCTCCGAAGAGCACGAGGCCGGTTGCCGATGGTAGGGGCGTCGTGAGTCGAAAGCCCGAGGCCGCGACAAACTGCGAGAATGTACCGTTCGTGCCGCCTGATCCGGCGAGTGCTAAGTTCGTTGACGCCCAGCCCGCGACGGTACCGACCCCAGGCGGCGGCGTCGGGGGGGAGAACGGTGTGGTTGCTCCAACGCCGGGCGTGAATCCGACGCTGAGAGAGAGCCGGACGGCCTCGGAAGGATCGATCTCACCGGGCGTCGCGCTCGATGGCAAGCCGGTAGCCCGATCGACCTCGCGCACGCTCAAGGAGAAGGCGGCCGATACCTCGTATGCCTGTTGAGCGAGCACGACGCTGGGCAGTGGCGCCAACATCGACGTGATGCCGAACGCTGCTGAACGCATGAGCGGGCTACGGACCTCGGCCAGTCGGTTCATGGCTGACATGGAGACACTCCGTGCGAGTCGAACGCGGAGAGAATGAGCGCGTCGTTCGGGGTGCCGTTGCCGAGGTTTGAGTCATCGTCATCTGCGACAAGAACCTCGGTCAGGGTGGTGCAATCAATCGGATTGCAAGTGTCGGTGGCACCAGCGGTCTGGAGCATCCAGGCAATGAAGAGCGTTCTCGCGTTCTCGAGCCCGGTACTTGCACCGTAGGTGCTCTTCATGCCCTCAATGATGCGCACCCACACCCCCGAGACTATCTGCCCGACGTTATGATTGGAGCCGCCGTATGCAAGACACTTGCATTCCAATGGCGTGCTGCTCCCGACGGGGTATTGACAGTTGGGAGTGCGAGGATCTGGACGAATGTGGAAGTCGATCCCCGAGAACGTTTGGTGCGCCCTGCCCTGCACATAATCATCGTTGACGATGACCGCAAACGAGTCCGCAAAGCCCTCGGAAAAAGAGTCGGAAATAGAGAGGCCGATCTGTGATTCCAAGTAGTGTCCCCACTCATGCGGATACAAACTGCTGTAACACATGTTCCACGCTCCGCTTGAGCCGTTGTTATTACCAGGCGCAAACAAGAGACTGGGAACGCTGTCTACCAACTGGAAGAAGGCGTTGCCGGGCGCAACCTGATTGGTGCTGGAGAATACCTGCAGTGTGTCTGGAAACAACTCGACATCGATATCAAGTCGCGACAGCACGAACATAAAGCACCGATTGGATTGTACGGCGGCGTTGGCTGCCGCGGTTTCATATTCACCTTCGTCTCCAAAATCGAAGTCGGCTGTGCCGGGGCTTGTCGTGTTCTGAACATCGCCTAGTGCCGTTGGAGTGGTCGGCGGTACGTAGTCACCGGCGCAATCGACGACGAACCAGCGCACGCTCCCCCACGCGTTCGTCGGCCCGAGTCGGGTCTCGACATCGACGTCGCCCGACGAAGGAATGGACATTGTGTAGTCGCCGTCGGCGTCGGTCTGGGTTTCGTACTCCTCCGCGGCCTCGTTGTCCACCGCGGCGACGCGCAGGTTGGCGATCGGCGTCAGGCTCGGGGGGTTGCCCGGGCGGTGCGGCAGCATGTTCGTCGGCGTGGCGTAGGCCCGGACCGTGCCGGCCACGTCCGTAACCAGGGCCGCATGCGGCGCCTCGGAGTCGCGAGGTGCCGATGCGGCGTGTGCGAACTCGTCTCGCACTTTGAGCAGACTGCCGCTCGTGGCGCTGATGAAGAATGACCGCGGCAGGCGCGCGCTACCTTCTCCGCCTTCGCCGAAGCGCACGGGCACCTTCCAGGCCCAGGCATCGGGCCGGAACGTCTCGCCCTGACGCTCGGCGGGCAGGACGACGAACTCCGGCTCGCCGACGAGTTCGAGGTTGGCGTAGCCCTGCTGGGCGAGAGCGAGGGTTGCCGCGCCCGCGGCGGTGACGGCGATCGGTTCGGCCGGCGGCCTCGCGGCCAATCGTGCCGCAACCATCGCGACGCGACAGGGCTGGCCCCCCTCGCCCTTAAGCACGGCAATCCGCAACAGCGAGCCCTCAACCGGGACGCCTTCGATGCGCTGCGTGTACCCGATGACGGTGAGGCGGCCCTCGCGGACGCCCGCGGCCCAGCGACGGACGAGCGCGAACTCGCCCACGCCGAGCGCGTCGCGGTGGGCGTCGAGGAAGGCGTTGGCGGCGAGGTCGGGGGCCTCGCCGGGGGTCATGGGGACGCCGAAGAGCAGGCGCGTGCGCTGGTCGTGGACGCTGGCCCTGACGCCGGGATACAAGGACTGCAGTTGCATGATCGCCTCGGCGGGGTCGCGCGGCTGGGCCTGGGCGACGGCCGGGAGCCACGCCGCCACGAGGGCGCCGAGCCTTGGGGCCGCCCCCCCCCCCGCCCCCGGCGCGGCCGGGGGGGGGGGGCGGGGGGGGGCCGCCGGCGGGGGGCCCCTCCCCGCCGGCGCCCGCCCCCCGGGGCCCCCCCCCCCCCCCCCCCCCCCCCCCCCACCAACCCGCCCGGAGCCACCCCCCCCAAGGGGAGATAAAAAAAACACCAGGGGGTGGGGCCCCAA
>JAEUIZ010000003.1 GCA_016793805.1 Phycisphaerae bacterium | reverse complement strand
ATGGAGGGGCCATCGCTCATCGCTTATTCGTTGTCCTCGCGGCGGCGGATGGTGGCGCCCATGATCTTGAGCGTCTGCGCCGCGGTCTCGCGGTCGCGCTTGCTGGCGCGGTAGTCCAGCAGGCGGTCGATCTCGATGACGGGCTTGATCGCCAGGTCGAAGCCGTACGTCCCTGTGGCCAGGCCCGCCGCGTGGCCGATCGCCCGCGTGCATGAACTCGCCCGGTGCGTGCCCGCGGCCGCGATCAGCAGTGGGATTTCCGCTCGGGGCTCGGTGTGGTACATCAGGCCGCCGACGCTCCGAGCCAGCAGCGAGCCGATGCCCTTGGTGTCGTTCTTGTCGATGGGCGCGGAGGCCACGTGGCGTCCGAGCAACTGCCCGTCCTTGTCGGTCTCTTCAATCGTGATCGTGATCATGCGGTACTCCTTGTTCAGAAGGGGATTTCGTCTTCGGGGATGCCGTACGTCATACCCGCGGGCTCCGGCGGCCGGTCCGGCAGGCCTTCTTCGCTGTCAAGGCGCGGGGGCTTATCGCCGAGCACGTGCTGCGTGACGCGCTCGAACTGGTCGCCGGCCTTCTTCTCGACGGTGATCGAGAGCGTCGGGGCTAGCGCCCCTGCCTTGGCCATGTCGACCGCCTCCTCCGTACCGCCGGGCACCGGCTCGACCGAGCGAGCCCGCCACCAGGCCTCCGCCTTCGTCCGGGCATAGCCGGTGTGGTCGAAGCAGACCCACTCGCGGAAGAAGCGGTTGAAGCCAACGCGGTACTCAACCCGCATGGTCAGCGGCGCGGACGGGTCGCTGCGCTTGTAGTGCACGTGGTACGTCGTCTCGCTGACGCGGTGTTCTTCGCGCGTGGTCTGGCCGCTGAGGATGCCCTCGGTGCTGGCCTTCGCCTCGTGCTGTTGGCGGTTTGGCTCGGGGAACTGGTGGCCGCACTGCGGGCAGGTCTGGTAGCCGGCCGCGATGAGGGCCTGGCAGTTCGGACACTCCTTCGCGGGCGCTTCGCCGTCGCCGCGATCGTCGGTGGCGATGCGGATCGCGTCGACGGGGCCGTGACGCAGCACGTTGCCGCCGAAGTCCAGCACGAGGCAGTCGTTCTTGCCGGGATGGAGCCGGAAGCCTCTGCCCACCATCTGGTAGTACAGGCCCGGCGACATGGTCGGGCGCACGAGCGCCACGCCGTCGATGTGCGGGGCATCGAAGCCGGTGGTGAGCACGTTCACGTTGCACAGGTACTTGAGCTCGCCCGAACGGAAGCGCCCGAGGATCGCCGCACGCACGCCGTCGGGGGTGTCGCCGGTGACGAAGCCGCACTCGATGCCGTGCTTGGTCTTGAGCACATCGACGATGTGCTGCCCGTGGCGGATGCCCGAGGAGAAGATCAGCGTGGCGCTACGGTCCTTGGTGTGCTGGGCGATCTCGGCGCACGCGCCCTCGACCAGCCCCTCTTTGTCCATGAGGTCCTCGACCTCGCTGGCGACGAACTCGCCGGCGCGGACGTGCAGGTCGTCGGTGCTGATCTTCTGCAGCCCCGCCTTGGTCTTGAGCGGCGACAGGAATCCCTGCACGATCAGCTCGCGGACACCGACCTCGTAGCAGACGTGGTTGAGGATGTTCTCGGCGGCGCAGATCGAGCCGGACTTCATGCGGTACGGCGTCGCGGTGAGCCCGATGATGCGAACGTGCGGATTCACCACCTTGGCATCGGCGATGAACTGCCGGTACATCCCGTCGTCCTCGGCGGGGACCATGTGGGCCTCGTCGATGATGATCAGATCGACGGGTCCCAGGTCGCACGCCTTCTTCCAGATGCTCTGGATGCCCGCGACGGTGACCGCGTACCCGAGGTCCTTGCGCTTGAGCCCAGCCGAATAGAAGCCCACGGGCACGTCGGGCGCGATGGTGCGGACCTTGTCCGCCGTCTGCTCGAGCAGCTCCTTGACGTGGGCGAGGATGACGACGCGGCCGTTCCAGAGCGTGACCGCGTCGCGGCAGATCGTCGCGATCAGCGGCGTCTTGCCCGATCCGGTCGGAAGCACCGCGACGGGGTTGTCGTCGCGGGTCCGCAGGTGGTGGTAGATCGCCTCCACCGCTTCGGCTTGATAGGGTCGCAGTTGCATCGAATGCGTCCGGTGCGCTTCCACGCACCGGTCGCTCTGACCTCGCTATGCCACGCCAGGCCGTGAATTACCCCGAACCGCCCCGACGTACCTGGCCATGCCACGCCAATCCAGACCTGGCCTCACCTCGCCGCGCCCGAGCACACCGGGCCAGGCAGTGCGTAGACCGTGACATGTACCCCGCCGCCCCGCGTGCACGGGCCGCGTCGGATGTCGATCCGATCGATCATGCTGTCGTCTCGGTAGAGCCCGCCGTGCTGAAGCGAATCAAGCAGGCACTTGAGAAGGTTGTCGAGGTCGCGACGCCTCCGATCCGGCGGGTACACCGTCACCAGCACCGTGAGGGGCCCCGTCACGGAGGGCGCGCCCATGGCCAGCAACGCCGCCTTCACGCCGGCGCGGTACTCCCGTCCGGCCCGGCTGATCAGCGTCGCGCGGCCGACGCGCCGGTAGTAGTGGTTGGCTGAAGGTGGAATGGGAAGAGAGAGTTCCATACGCCTTGTCGAGCCTCACCAAGCCTCGCCCGGCCATGCCCAGCCCTCGCCATGACCAACCAAGGCCCATCAGTCGGCCAACACATCGAACCGTGTCACGCGGAATCGCCCGTACGTCGGGCGGAAGTCCGCCAGGCCCACCAGACGCCCGGCGTCGGTGAGCAGCCCGTGCAGCATCTCGGGCGAGACGTACTCCGGCAGGTTGACCATGAACACGAACGTGGCGGACCAGCCGGTCTTGAGCGCCGGCCGCACGCGAGTGATGCCGTTACGCTGCACCTGCACCCGGCACTTGTGCTCGTAGTCCCACCGTGTGGTGCCGAGGCCCGCGAGCGGCGTTAGGCTCACGACCGCCGCCTTCACGAGGTCCTGCGCGCTCTTGCGCGGCGAACGTGGGTCCTGCCGGAACTTGGCCGCCGCGATCACCGCTTGACGGAGGTATTCGCCCGGCAGGCAGAGCTCGCCGTCATCGTTGCGGTAGACGTACGACTCGATGTCGTCGGTCTTCTTCGCCGCCGATCCCTTGGCCGAGCGTGCCTTGGCCTCAACGGCCTCGCAGTTCCAGCGGTGGAACAAGAGGTCCGCCTCGCCCTGGATCTCGACCTCCACGCGGTACGGGATGGTCGTGTCGATGATCCGCTTGCCGCCGTTGCTGATGTCCGGTCCGATCGCTGTTGCCGTGCTCAATGGTGTGCTCCTTGTTCGAAGTTCGCCGCTCGCGTTCCCGCGAGCGACGAGCAACACCTCACCCTGCCGCAGCGTGCCTCGCCTGTCCCAGCCGTACCTAGCCTTGCCGCTCCTTGGCGCGCCTAGCCCCGACTTGCCACGCCACGCCTTGGGGTGCCAAGACTCGGCCCGCCTCGTCTCACCTCGCCCGCCCTTGTTGTCTTCATCGCTTCCAAGGCGGCGTGCTCCCCGGGCCGACGCCGGCGGGGGCGCGGACGCTCGCCTGCGAATCACCAACGCCCTTCCTGGAGTAGCCTCTGATGACATTGACAGGCTCGCCCGTGTCGTCGCGCTTCTTGCAGGCGACCTTCACCACGACCGGCAGGTTGTGCAGCTCGCTGCTGTCCCTGGGCACCAGCACGCCCACCGCGCGGCACAGCGCCGAGAGCGTGCCCTTGGCGATCGCCACCGTCTGCGAGTTGCTGTGCTTGAGCATCAGCCGGTCCCACACCTTCCGGCCCTTGTGCGGCCCGTCGATGACCTCCAGCTCCAACTGCAGGTACTCGCCCGCGCCGTTCTTGGTGGGCTTCATCTCCGAGGCCACCACGACCGCGAGGTACTCGCCGGGTGGCAGCGGCTCGAACGCGACGTTGGGATCGACTTCGTTGGCGTTGAATCCGTTCAGGCTGGCCATGCGTCAGTCTCCTTCTGGTGCTTGTGCTTCGGAACCGGCCGCCTCGGCGGCCGGCGTGGTCGGTGTGCTCGGTGCGGCGGGCGATGCGGCGGCGAGCGGGTCCTCGCCGCGGACCAGCGCCGCGAAGACGCGGTAGTCGAGGGGGAACTCGTCGGGCAGGCCGATGCGGTTCTTGGCGACGTGCGCGGGCCGCTCGACGGTGCGGATGATCCGCTCGCCCGTCCCGATCCCCTGGTGCTTGGCCTTGTTGAACCCCTCGTCCACCTTCCGCGTGTGCACGCGGTACGTGGCGAACAGGACCTCGTCGCACCACTCCTGCACGAGCGCGCTGGCGAGCTTGTGCAGGCGGGGCGAGTACCGGTCGTACGGCTCGGTCTCGGGGTTGTCGAACTTCTCGATCTTGGCGTGCGCGATCAGGATGACGCCCATGCCGCGGTCGCCGCGGAGCGCGTCGAGCGCCCCGAGCACCTGCCGCCACTTGTCGATCGCGTAGGTGTACCCCTTCGCGTACCCGACATCCTCGATGGACTCAACGCTCTTGTCTGAGCACACCTCCGCCCAGATGAGTCGCTCCAGCCAGTCCAGCGAGTCGATGACGATGGTCTTGTACGGGTGCTCGCTCGTGTAGAGGGCCTCGAGCGAGGCCATCACCTGGCCGAGGCTCTGGGCCAGCGGGAACGACTCGCAGTCGATGTCGCCCAGCCCGTCCTCGATGGGGACGAAGATCGGCGACTCGGCCATCGCGCCGAACGTGGACTTCCCGATGCCCTGCGTGCCGTACAGCAGCACGCGCCGTGGCTTGGGCCTGCGTCCCTTCTGGACCTGCTGAATCAGAGTGCTCATGGGTGCTTCCTTGTGGTGTGTGGGGTCGAGGTCGTGCGGCCAGATCTCGCGGACGAAGTCGCCCTGGCCGAGGCGAAGCAGCGGAAGAGCGGCGGTGGAGGGGCGGGCGATCACGCTGCCGACTCGCACGGGTGGCGGGCCGCGGCGGACGGCCTCTTTGGCGACGGCCCGTCGGTGCGCGCCACGCTGAACGTGTCGTCGCCGAACTCCCGCGTGCAGAAGCCGATGAACACACGCGCGACCGCGCGGCCGGTCTCGGTGCTCGCGTCGATCACGACGACGCGTTCGTCGGCGTCGATGGCGTACCCCGCGTCGAGCCGGACGGCCGCCTCGCCGTACAGGCAGCCGACCGCCAGGATCGCCAGCAGGAGCGTCTCCTCGACGGCCTGCATGTCCACGGGGATCTGGAACTCGAGCCGGTACACAAGCCGGCCCGATCGGGCTTCGGTGTTGGTCATGGCAGTTCTCCGGGGTCCATCTACGCGAACCGTGCTCGCCGTGGCGTGCGATTCAGAAGTACTCCTCCAGGCCGGCGTCGCGGAAGATGGCGCGGATCTTGGCGACGTTGTCGCGCAGCGTGCGTCGCGGGATGCCCATCTCCTTCGCCGCATGCGTGAGCAGGTCGCGCAGGAGTTGGTCGCACACGCTGCGCTGCTTGGGGCTCAGGCGGCGACGCGCCGACTCCAGGTCCAACCTCAAATCGATGAGGCGTCGCCACCGGTCGTGCGACCACGCCGGGTCGGCGGGCTCCTCGCCCCGGCAGCCGAGTGAAAGAGCACGCCCGTGCCGCTTCCGGGACCGGCGCTCCCGAAGCACCGACACCAGGCGCGTCGAGACGACCTGGTTGATGTAGGCCTCGACCGGTCCGCGGCTCGGGTCGTAACGGCCCCAGACCTCGACGAGATGCACCATCACCGCGCCGGCGACGTCCTCCTCGTCCGAGACTCGGATAACGCCGCGCTGGCGGTACTGCGCGACCTCGCTGTGGATGACCTTCCAGGCAAACTCGATCGTCATGCGGTCCATGTCCATGTGCTTGTCCTTCTGTGTCTGCGCGCAGCCACCGCGCCGAGGCGTCGGGCCGCGTTGAGTGATGTCCGGTGGGATGTCGGGTCGGGTGATCGCCGCGGTTCCGAAGTGGTTCAGACGCGGCGGTGTTGTGATGGGCGCATTCGCCCGAGGCAGATCGCGTGGTGCGACCGCCGTTTGCGCTACGCGCGATCAGGACGAGTCGGGGGCGACCGCCCTCGAGCGTCGGGAATGAGCGCGTTGCAGTTCATCGCGAGACTCCATGTGCCCTCGCGGGCAGGCCAGTGATCAACTGGCGGAAGTCTCGCGCCTTTGCGGCGTCGGATCAGTCCTGACTAGTCATGACTGGTCGATCAGTTTCGACGCCTCCAGACCACGCGGCGTGAGGAAGTAGCCGCCGCGGGTGCCGTGATGGCGAGCGTTGTCAAGAAGACCCATCTTCACCAGATTCGACATCGCGGCCTTGAACGTCGCGTCGGCGTCGTAGTTGCCCGCCCACTTTGCGAGCAGGGCTTGTCCCGGCAGCCGTCCCGAGTTCGGACCCACCAGGCTCTTCTCCGCCAGCGCGACAATCGCCTCCCGCTCCATCGGCTTGAGGCGTCGCACCTGCGCCTTGAGCTCCTCGAGGTCGATCGGCGGCGATGCCGACGAGGTGCGGGGGAGCGCTTGCTGCACGAACGTCTCCCACGCGGAGAGGCGATGCCACGCGCCGTCACGTTCGTCGATCACGTCTTCAAGCGGCACCAGTACGACTTGGCCATCGGCCAGCGCCGACCCGTGCCGCGACGACCAGTGCTGTCGTGTGAATGTTGCGACAATCGCGGGGCGATGTGCCTTGAGCCGCACGTCGAGGATCAGCCGACCCAGATCGTCGCAGGAACTGGACACGGCGATCGACGCCTGGATGCTCACCGCAGGCTCCGGTCGCCAGTCACCGATCAAGAGCACGCCCGGGAGCGACGCCGTCGGCTCACGAGTCTCATGCAGCCCCAGCACGCGGCACAGGTGGGTTCGCAGCCGCTTCTCGCACGGCCGGTGCAGCACTCGGTCGGCGTGCGACAACTCGATCGGGCCATCCACCTCCTCATCGCACACGGCCACCGCCCGCCCGTCGGCGTGCTCGACGATGCGCATGGCGGATCGGCCCGGGCGCGACCATCGACGCGCCAGGCGATTCGTGTCACGCAGCAGCGGCTGAACCACGGCGAAGCCGTCGCCGGCCTCGCGGGTCCAATCTGCGAGAGTCGCGCCGATGTCGGCATACAACTCAAGACAGCGCAAAGAGCGACTCGGGGACGCCACGCAGGGACTCCGTTCTGGGCATGAGGATCTCTTTCCACTCGAGGAACAGTTCGATGACCTCCGCTGCATCATCGCGGTCGTAGATCGCCGTATTCGGCGGGACGATGATGACGGGCCGCTTCCGCCGTTCGCCGGTCAACTTGAACGTGAATTTGCCCCGCATGAGCATCGCCGATGGATCGATGTGTCCGTTGACCAGGCGCAGGGCCGTGAACACATTGTCCGGTCCGAGTCGCAGGCCGACGTGATCGAGCGCCGGGTGATCAAGCTCCAGCGTGTTCAACTCCACTTCCTCGATCGCGTCGAACTTCCCACGAGTCAGGATGTCCTCGCCCATCTCCCGGATCGGATCGAGCGAGTATCGCCGCGGCGGATCTATCCCGTCGAACAGCGAGCCATCCCCGAAGAGGTGGAGGCCGATGAAGCGGCAGTAGGCGCGGATGTCAGCCTTCGCCCTCGCGTTGACCAGCAGATCTCCGTGCCGCGGGTCGTAGCGGATCACGTCGTAGAGCTCGGGCCGAAGAATCAGGCACCGCGTTTCCTCGTCCTCATCGATGACGGCCTGACTGCGAAGCGTGTCACCGCGGCGGATCATGAGGCGGAACCCCGCATCCTCCGGAAAGAAGTGAACGCGGGTTCCGTTGCCGCGGTTTCTCTTGAAGAAGTCTCGACGCAGCGACTCCTGGAGTGCTCCACAGCGCCGCTTCAGATCGCGGAGGGGCTTCGGGATCGCCTGGGACATTGCGAGGTACCTGGCGATCGTCCTCGGGCGCAGCGACTCGACCTCGCGACGCAGATCTTCGAGGAGGTTTGGAGCCTTCAGGTAGATGCGAACCGCGAGGTCGGCCGTGGGATCGTCAGGGTCTGTCGTCAGCTTGGCTCGCTTCGCCAAGTGCTGCAGGCGGTCGTCCATGCCGGGAAGGGACGTGTCGCTCAGAAGGTCGATGGCCTCGGGCAGACCGGGGGGCAGACCTGTCCCAGCCATGAGCGCCAGCGAGAGCCGGTCGAGCATGTCATGATCGAGGTCCCGCTCTGAACGAATCGTCAGCCCGGACGAGGCCAGCCAGGCGAGGTACGGCTTGAGAAAGCGGAAGAGCCACTTCACGCCGACCTGCCGCAGGACGGAGGGCTTCAGGAACCGTGGCCGGAAAGAGTCTGCCATCGCTCAACTCCTGGGGTCGCTCGGGTCTGCCGGCCCGAGATGTGGTGCTCCTTTGCCTGCTTCAAGGGCCGAGAACAGCGTTCCGAGAGGGAATGAAGGCCTTTTTCGCCACGACCGAACCGAACCCGGTCGGGTTTCGTAGATTTCACTGGTTGCGATTATTGCAGATGGACGATACACTGTCCAGTAGGAGAGGACCACCCCCATGTCGACTACCGCCCTGCCACCCCGACACGCCCGGATCGGTCCGGTCGCCCCGACCGACCACGACGTCCGGCTGGCTCGGGAGTCCAGCCGGAGGCTCTCGCCGTACACCAAGCAGGATCTGCAAGTCCGGATTGCCGACGGCGACGGCCCCGACATCCTGCTCCCCGCCGCCGCCGTCCAGCTGCTGGTCCACCTGCTCACGCAGATGGCCGAAGGCAACGCCGTCACCATCATGCCGATCCATGCCGAACTGACCACACAGCAGGCCGCCGACCTCCTCGGCGTGTCGCGCCCGTTCCTCGTCAAGGAGCTCGACGCCGGGAAGCTCCAGTTCCGAAAGGTCGGCACCCACCGGCGTGTGCTCTTCGTCGAGCTCATGCGATACAAGGACGCGATGGACGCCAAGCGCCACGACGCCCTCGACGAGCTGACGAAGCAGGCGCAGGAACTCGGCATGGGATACTGACGCGCCGGCCCCCACCCCCGGCAAGGATGCGACGGCGCGATGGCGACCTTCACAGCACTCTACGACTCCTGCGTGCTGTACCCGGCTCCGCTCCGGGATTTGCTCATGCGCCTCGCGCTGACCGACCTGTTCCGCGCACGCTGGACCGACCGCATCCACGAAGAGTGGATGCGCAAAGTGCTCGAAGATCGGCCCAACCTGTCGCGCGGCCAGCTCGACCGGACGCGGGATCTCATGAACGCCCACGTCCGAGACTGCCTTGTGGTCGGGTACGAGCCGATCATCGAAGGCCTGACGCTCCCCGACCCCGACGACCGCCACGTCGTCGCCGCCGCGATCCGAGCCCGCGCCGACGTGATCGTGACCTACAACCTGATAGACTTCCCCAACCCGTACCTCGCGGGGTTCGGCATCGAGGCCCAGCACCCCGACGAGTTCATCTCGCACCTGATCGATCTCGCGCCGGGTCCGGTGTGCGCGACGGCGAAGCGGCACAGGGAAGCGCTGAAGAACCCGCCGAAGTCCGTCGAGGAGTACCTCGACGCGCTCGCCGCACAACGCCTCCCGGACACGGTCTCTCGGCTCAGCGAGTTCGAACACCTGCTGTAGCGCCCGCGATTGAGCGCCACGCCGCCCGCTGCCTTGCCCAATCGGGCTCCGCCGCGATGTGCCGAGCCGCACGCTCGGAAACCGCCTCCCGCTCTCCAGCCACCAGCGGCAGGAACAGGATCGCCTCCTGGATGTCCGGCGCGAGGTTGAGCAGGTTCACGATCTGGCTCACGCGGGCGCGGGTGACCTGGCCGAGTTCGGCGATATCGGCGAAGTCGGCCATCTCGCCGCTGCGAACGAGGTCCTCGAACCGGATCGCCAGCGCCATCAACTTCGAGATGCGCGGCACGCGCCCCGCGGGCACTTCCGGCGGCGTTGCTCGCTCCCCCGCGTGAAGCACGCGCGACCCGAACTGGCCGGTGGTGACGTGGACCTTGAAGTCGATGGTGACGCCGTCGTTCATGCCGCTTCCTCCTCAGCGCCTCGCTGCCCGATCGAACGCAGCCCCAGCGGGTGGAACGTGATCGAGATCGACCCCTTCGTCGCGTCGTAGTCCACGCGCTGGACCAGCATCCGCATCAACCGGGCCTGCTCTCTGGGCGACAGGCTCGACCAGACGCCGTCGAACTCGCCGAGCGCCGCGTCCACGTCCGTCTTCGTGATCCCGTCCGCGCTCGCGTCCTCGACCGCCCGCCGCAGCGTGGCCGCCCGCTCCTCGGCCCCTCGCACCCTCTCGTGCAGGTCCGCCAGCCGCGCCGCGGCGTGGGCGTCCCGGGCGGCGTCGCCCGCCGTGCGACCAAGGTCCGCGTGGAGGCGGGCCAGTTCCCGCTCGACGCCCGCCAGTTCTTCCTCGGCCGCCAGGCGCTGCGCCGCCATCTGCTCGCGGCACTTGGCCAGCGTGAGCGACAACAACTCCGGGTCCTTCCCGATCCGCTTGATCTGCTCGACCACGAAGCCCTCGATCTGCTCCGCGGGCAGCGAGCGGCACGGGCACGTGCCCCATCCCTGCTTCTGCGCCTTGTAGCAGACGTAGTAGCGGTATACCCGCGAGCCGCCCTTGATCGACGTGGTGTGCCCCATCATCAGCCCGCACGGCCCACAGTGGATCAGCCCCTTCAGCAGCGCGCCGTACTTGTTGCGGACGTGCATGCCGCCGGAGCGTCCGTTCGCACGGAGCCGCTGGTGGACCTTCGTCCACAGGTCGTCCGGCACGATCCCCTCGTGCTCGCCCGGGTACGTCTCCGCTTTGTACCGCACGCGTCCGCGGTACAGGACGTTGGCGAGGACCTTCAGCACAGCCGCCTTGTCCCACTCGCGCCCGCCGTAGGTGTGGCCTTTGCGGGTCTTCACGACCTTGGTCCTCAGGCCCCGACGATTGATCTCGCGGCACACGTCCAGCAGCGAACCCTTGGCGAGGTACATGCGGAAGATCTCGCGGACCTGGTCCGCCTCGTCGCGGTTCACCACGAGCTTCTTGGTCACCGGGTCCACGTCGTACCCGAGAATCGAACGACCGCCCGACCACTTGCCCTTGCGCCGGGCCGCCGCGATCTTGTCCCGCGTGCGCTCGGAGATGATCTCCCGCTCGAACTGCGCGAACGACAGCAGGATGTTCAGCGTGAGCCGCCCCATCGACTGCGTGGTGTTGAACTGCTGCGTCACCGAGACGAACGAGATCTTCTTCCGTTCGAAGACCTCCATCATGCGGGCGAAGTCGATGAGGGAGCGGCTCAGCCGGTCCACCTTGTAGACCACCACGCAGTCCACCATACCCGCCTCGATGTCCGCCATCAGCCGCTTGACGGCTGGGCGCTCCATGTTCCCGCCCGTGAAGCCCCCGTCGTCATAGCGATCGGGGAGCGCGACCCAGCCCTCGCCCTTCTGGCTGGCGATGTACGCCTCCGCGCTCTCGCGCTGCGCGTCGAGCGAGTTGAACTCCTGCTCAAGCCCCTCCTCGGTGCTCTTGCGGGTGTAGATCGCGCACCGCACCTGCGTTTTCGGCTTGGCGTCCGCTCGCTTGGTCATGCGTCAACCTCCGCCGACTTCTTCCCGCGTGCCGAGGGCAAGCCAAAGAAGCTCACCCCGTTCCAGTGCGCGCCCGTGATCTTCCGGGCGATCGCCGTCAGCGAGCGGTACACCTCGCCCTCATACTCGAACCCCCGCGGCAGCACGCGCACGACGACCGGCCGCCCCTTGTACTCGCGGCGGATTACGGCCCCGGGTTTCGGAAACGACGAGGATCGCCCGGCCTCGAACGCAGCCGCGACCGTCGTGCCCGGCCCGCGGGCCGCCCTCGGGGCGCTCAGGCGAATCTCCGCGTCATCGGCCAGTTCGAGCGCTCGCCGACGTGCCCGCTCCGTCAGCCCGCCTTCGCGCAGCGCCTGCATCCGCCAGACGATCCGCTTGACCAGGTGCTGCTTGTGGTTCGACCGCGTCTGCTCGCCGAAGACCTCGGCGTAGCGCTGCCTCAGTTCGGCAACGGTGAGCTTGGCGAGGACTCGGGCGGCCGCGGCGGGATCATCGGGTGGGGGCCAAGGGTGTGGCATCATCGGGACTCTCCGGTTCGCAAGGCGTCAACCGCCCTGGAGCGGACGATCAAGGCGGACCGGTCCCGATGGTTCAAGTCCATCCCCCTCTCTTTCTCGATGCGGCACACACTCGCCCATGCGGCGGGAATCGTCGCGCCGGCGGCGAATGCCTGCGGCGAGCATCTCGGCGATGGCCGCGAGTCGCTGGCTCGGTGTGAGCGGGTGGACGGGCGCGAGGTCATCGCGCTCGGCCCCCTCGTCGAGGTCGATCGGCATAGGTGCATCCGTGCGTTGGCCCGCCCGAGGGGCGGGTCAGCGATGGGGTCGGGCCGCCCGCCAGCGGGGCGTCAACCACCATCTACGCAAACGGTTCTGATTGTGGCGGGGAAGGTCATTCCAAACTGGGTATCGCCAAGGGATTCTGGTTTATAATGGCCGCCCATGCGAGTCCTGCTCATCATCCACGGCTACCCGCCGCGGTACAACGCCGGATCCGAGGTCTACACCCAGTCGCTGGCGCGCGCTCTTGCCGACCGGCACGAAGTGCGCGTCTTCACTCGGCAGGAGGATCCGTTCCTCACCCAGTTCGCATCCATCGATGAGACGGACCCGGGTGACCGACGAGTCTCCCTTCGCGTCGTGAATAACGCGATGGCTCGTGATCGCTACAGGCACGATGGCATCGACACGGAGCTGCGCAGGCTCTTGGACGAGTTTCCGCCGGATGTCGTTCATGTGAATCACGTGTCCCATCTCTCGACGACGATGCTCCGGACAATCCGAGAGCGCGGCCTGCCTCTTGTGTACACCCTGCACGATTACTGGCTCATGTGTCCCCGCGGGCAGTTCGTCCAACGTTCAGCCGAGAGCGGGCAAGAGCCGTTCCCCCTGTGCGACGGGCAGCAGGATCGCAAGTGCGCAGAACGTTGCTACTCCTTGTACTTCTCCGGTGGACGGGAGCACTACGAGGCGGACGTGGCACGGTGGACTTCGTGGGTTCACGATCGCATGGCCCACGTCCGCGAGATAGCCGCCTATGTGGATCGGTTTCTCGCGCCTTCACAGTACCTGCTCGCAAGGTTCCGCGATGGCTTCGGGCTCCCGGAGACCAAGCTCACGTACCTGGATTACGGCTTTGATCTCGCACGGTTGACCGGACGATCAAGAGCACCAGAACCACGATTCGTCTTGGGATACATCGGCACCCATATCCCCGCCAAGGGCATCCATCACCTTCTCGACGCCTTCGCGCAACTGCAAGGAGAGCCGCTCCTTCGCATCTGGGGACGCCCGCGAGATCCGTACACATCCTCGCTCCGCCGAATCGCCGCCAGCCTTCCCAACGACGCAGGTCATCGCATCCAATGGCTCGGCGAGTACCAGAACGAGCGGATCGTGCAGGAGGTGTTCAACCGCGTCGACGCAATCGTTGTGCCCTCCATCTGGGAGGAGAACTCGCCGCTCGTCATTCACGAGGCCCAGCAGGCGAGAGTGCCGGTGATCACAGCGGATGCGGGCGGAATGGCCGAGTACGTCCGGCACGAGGTCAACGGGCTTCTGTTCAAGCACCGCGACCGCCGTGCCTTGGCCGAGCAGATGCAGCGGCTGGTTGACGACCCGCGCCTCGCCTCTCGCCTGGGGGCTCGCGGCTACCTGCATTCGGCATCGGGTGACGTCCCCTCCATGCAGCAGCACGCGATGGCGGTCGAGGGCGTGTACCGGGAACGCCTCCGGCACAGGCCCGTGTCGACCGTCGAGACTAAACCCGGGCCGTGGCGCATCACGTTCGATACCAACCCCGACGACTGCAACCTGCGCTGCGTGATGTGCGAGGAGCACTCGCCCCACAGCACGCTGCAGGTCCAGCGGCGGGCCGCCGGCAAGCCCCGCCGTCGCATGGACATCGCGATGGTGAGGCGAGTCCTTGAGAGTTGTAGGGAAACGCGCCTGCAGGAGGTCATCCCGAGCACCATGGGCGAGCCCCTCCTGTACGAGCACTTCGAGGAGTTCATCGACCTCTGCCGCGAGTTCGGGGTGCAGATGAACCTGACGACTAATGGTACGTTCCCCAAGCGCGGTGCCCGCGGATGGGCCGAGCGCCTAGTACCGATCTGCTCTGACGTCAAGATCTCGATCAACGGAGCGACCGCCGCAACGCAAGAGGCCATCATGCTCGGCACCACCTTCAAGCGTGTTGTGGACAACGTGCGTGCGTTCGTGGCCGTTCGAGATGCCCACGCTGCCTCCGGCGGCAACCGCTGCCGGGTCACGTTCCAGACCACGTTCCTCGACAACAACGTGGCGGAGTTGCCCGATCTCGTACGGCTCGCCGCATCCCTCGGGGTTGATCGCGTCAAGGGGCACCACCTGTGGGCGCATTTCACTCAGATTCAGGGCCTGTCCATGCGTCGCTCACCGGAATCCGTTGAGCGATGGAACCGGATTGTGGAGGACACCGAGAAGGCAGCAGCCGAGCATCTCTTACCGAACGGTGGGCGTGTTCTGCTGGAGAACATCCACCGGCTCGATCCGACCCACCGAGACGACATCGCCCCCGGCGGGCCATGCCCCTTCCTGGGCGAGGAGGCATGGGTGAGCGCGGAGGGTCGCTTCAATCCCTGCTGTGCTCCCGACGCCCAGCGTCGAACGCTCGGCGAGTTCGGCAACCTCAACGACAAGACGCTGATGGAAATCTGGAACAGCCGGGAGTACCGCGTGCTCCGTGAGACCTACCGCCAGCACTCCTTGTGCAAAGGGTGCAACATGCGCAAACCTTTGGATCCTGCATGATGTGGCAGCGGTCAAGCATCGCCCCAGACGGAACACACCACCTGCTCGATGGCGAGCCGATGTATGCCATGCGGTTCAACC
The DNA here is from genome assembly GCA_016793805.1 of Phycisphaerae bacterium. Lineage (GTDB taxonomy): Bacteria > Planctomycetota > Phycisphaerae > Phycisphaerales > UBA1924 > JAEUIZ01. The sequence continues at coordinate 7,071 of JAEUIZ010000003.1, read as the reverse complement.
GCGTACAGAAATACCACGCGCCCGGGCTCGCGCCCGTCGTTGACGCGTCCGGCGCGTTCCACATTGCGACTGATGGCAAGGCCGCTTATCCGGCGAGGTTTCTCCAGGCATGGGGCTTCTACGAAGGCCGCGCGGCGGTGCAGGACCAACGGGGCTGGTTTCACATACTTGCCGATGGCCGAGATCTCACCCCTGAGCGCTTCGACTGGTGCGGGAACTTCCAGAACGGGCGATGCACCGTGCGGGAACACTCGGGGTTGTACTTCCACATCACCGAGTCGGGCAAGCCCGCCTATCCCGAGCGCTACCTCTACGCCGGCGATTTCCGAGACGGCTCAGCAGTGATCCGCTGTACCGAGAGTGGCTTGTGCACGCACATCAACCCCGATGGACGCCGCGTGCATAACCAGTGGTTTATCGACCTCGACGTCTTTCACAAGGGCTACGCGAGGGCCCGAGATCGATCGGGGTGGTTCCATGTCGACACCCGCGGTCGGCCGCTCACCCACCGCCGGTACGCCGAGGTCGAACCGTTCTACAACGGCCAGGCACGGGTTCTCACCCATGACGGCGAGTACCAGGTCGTCAATGAGCGGGGCCATGTGCTCGCGTCCGTGGGCAGGCATCCACACGACCGATTCCACCAGGTCTCGGCGCTCCTGGTTGGAAACTGGAGCACCGACACGATCGCCGCGGCGGTGTCGCTGGGTGTGTTCGATCGCCTGCCTGCCCGTTGTGCCGAACTTGCCGGAGCTATCGCCGCCCCTGAAGACTCGGTCATGCGCCTGCTCGGCGCCCTTTGGGAACTCGGCCTGGTCGATCGTCGGGAGGGCGGGCTGTGGGAAGCGACACCCACCGGGCAACTGCTCGATCGCAGAGCCACCTTCAATCTGGCGGATGCTGCAACCGAGTACGGCGGGCCGCTCCGCGGGTGCTGGAGCCGTCTCGGTGAGGCAATCAGATCGCCGCAGTGGCGTCCCCTGGATGTCTTCGCCTCTGCTGCGACCGATCCTGATCGCACGAGAGGGTTTCAGCGAATGCTCGCGATCTACGCGCAGCACGACTACTCCGAGATCGCCCGCATGCTGCCATTTCAGGAGGCGCGGACTATCGTGGACGTGGCCGGGGGCACCGGTGTCTTGGCGAGCATGATCGCCGATCAGTTTCCGGCGGCCGATGTAGTCGTGCTGGAACGCCCCGAAGTGTGCGAGCTCGCGTGTGCAGGCCGCACACACCCCCGCGTCCGGTTCGTAAGCGGCGATCTCTTCGATCTCTGGCCGGTACGAGCGGACGGGTTCGTGATGTCGCGCGTTCTCCACGACTGGAACGACGACGACGCCCGTCGCATCCTGAGGCACGCTCGCGCCGCGATGTCGCCAGGCGGTACGGGGGTGATCATCGAGATGCTGCTCGATGACGCGACGCCATTCGGCCGCCTGTGCGATCTTCACCTCATGGCCGTCACTGGCGGTCGGGAGCGAACCCTGGATCAGATCGGAGGTCTCGTTCAGGAGGCGGGCTTTCGAGTCATGCGCGTCGAACCCACGCCGTCCATCGTGAGCACCGTCGTCGTGGAGGCCGTGTGAACATCGCTGCGGACATTGCTGAACTGAGGGCGTGGCGTGACCGCCGCGGGCTCGTCGTGTTCGTTCGTCACGGCGAGCGGGAATCAGTGCCATCGCACGAATTCCCGCGCCACGATGCGAAGCTTACGGAGGGCGGGCGGCACGCAGCGGAATCGCTCGGAACCCTGTTGTGCGATCGGCTGGGAGCGGTACGAAGCAGCCCGGTGCCACGGTGTGTCGACACTGCCCTCGCCCTCATTGCTGGAGCGAGACGGGCGGGCGCTCCCACGCACGATCAGTTGCTCGGCGACCCCGGTGCCGTCGTCGTTGATGGCGAACGCGCCATGGCCGAGCTGGTGCGTCGCGGATTCCATCCGGCCGCACGGCAACTGGGGAATGGTGCACAACTGCCGGGCTTCGCAGATCCCGATCGCGCGACACAGCAACTCCTGGCGCTGGCACATTCACTCCTCGCAGCTGAACCTTCGCGCGTGCATGTACTTGTGACGCACGACCTGATTCTCTCGACAATGGTCGCTCGCATCAGAGGAGTCGCCCTGGAGGAGTGGGAGTGGCCTGGATATCTGCATGGGTTGGCGGTGTGGCGCGACAACCTGCAGCTGGTCAGCCGGTACGCCGCCGTCGAACAAGCCGTGTCCGAACGGTTGATGGTCGGTCGAGTGGGCTGAGTTTGAGCCGGCCTTGCGCCTGCGCGTCGTACGCCCGCCGACGGCGCATGCCTCCGCGATGATCCGAAGCCGCCGGGCGTGGGAGATCGGATGATGGGTGCGCGGTCATCGCGCTCGACCACCTCGTCGAAGTCGATCGTCATGCGTGCGTCCGTGCGCAAGCCCGGTGGGGCCAGCGATGGTCCGTTGGGCGAGCCAACCAACACGCGGCAGACCGTCAACCACCATCTGCGCGAACGGCGCGAGTTGTGTCGAAACGTTATCGATCAAATCCCGGCGCGAGGGAGAGCCCAGGCAGCCTGGATCGTCAAGACGGATCAGGGGCTCGTGGCGGCCGCTTCAAGCGAGACCTGGAGCAGGAACGCTGACTGGTTGATCGCCCGCACACTGTGGCGCACCCGTGGCGGCATGATCAAGACCTGGCCCGGAACGAGCCGCTGCTCCCTGCCCTCGACAACCGCCACGAACTCACCTTCGATGGGTTGAACCGTGACGGTCCCACCGGCGGCGTGCTCGGGAAGAGACGCGTCGGCGTCCATGACAAAGAGGGCGATGGTTCGGCCACCGTTCTTGAAGAGCGACTTCTGGCGATGACCGTGCCTTGTCGGGCTTGATTGGGCTCGAAGGGCAGCCACTTCCGCGTGTAGATCCAACGTCATGCTCTGCACCGCGAAACGCTCGCTCGGCGGCTGCCGTTCACGATCCGTGTTCATCGGCCTTCTCCCTTTCTGGTCCGCTGCCGGCACGCGAGCCGAGCGTGTGACGTGGTCGCGCACCGGGGCGAAGCCGCTCGATACGATCCGCCTCATGGAGCAGGTGAGCCAGTTCTTCGGGGTGGTCCCGCTGGATTGATTCAAAGAACACGCGTTCTTCCCACCGGATGTGGTCGTGGAGCAGGCACCCGAGCCGCCGCATCATCGTCTCATCCGAGGCCGACGCTTCCGGCTCCCGGGCGCATTGCTCGGCGAGTTCACGCAGCACGCCATGCTCGGCCAACAGTCGGCTCCGGAGTTCCGGGCGCTCGGTCAGCGGTAACAGCAGACGCTCCTCGTCGTCGAAGTGCGATCGGATCTCCGTGTGCCAGACCCGGGCGAACGCCTCGACGGCCGCCCGGCGCTGACGCACGTCGCCGGCCGCCGCACGCTGGAGGTTGCGGGCCTGGATCAGGCCGCTCATGTGCTCGCGCGAGAGCGGTTGGAGCGTTGGGTGGCGCTTGAGCGGCGGCTCGGAGGATGTCAGTGGATCGTCTTCCATCGCGCTGTGTCCGAACCCCGATTGACCAGATGCTTCGGACTCCATAGTATATGCCTGCCGACCATGCCCCCGCAAGCCAGTGCCAACTTGTCCGTGTCCGACCGGGTCCTCGCGGGGCTCTCGAAGCTCTCGCTGGTGATGCGGCACGAATCGTGGCGCTCGGCCGGGCAACGCGGCCTCACTCCGACGCAGGCGCAGATCCTCTCGATCCTGGCCGGTTCGGCGAACCCGATCGGCCCAAAGGAAGTTGCTCGGCAGATGGCGGTCACGCTGGGCACGGCCAGCGAGGCGATTTCGGCACTGGTCGGCAAAGGACTGGTGCGCAAGGCCACATGCCAATCCGATGGGCGGGCGATCGTGCTGACGCTCACGCCGCGCGGCAGGCGCGAGGCGGAGCACGCCGGCCAGTGGCCTGCGTCAATGGTGGACGCCGTTGACGCGCTGCCCGAGCACGATCGTGCGGCGTTGCTGCGCGGGCTGATCGGCATGATCCGCACGCTCCAGGAACAAGGCTCGGTGCCGACGGCTCGGATGTGCGTCGGGTGCACGTACTTCCGACCCAACGAGTACCCCGACACGCCCAAGCCGCATCACTGCCTGTTGATCGACGCCCCGGTCGCCGACGCGGACCTGCGGATCGACTGCGCCGAGATGGAGCCCGCGGCCGAGGAGGTGCGGCCCAGGCTCTGGAGCGTGTTTGTGAACGGCCAGACTCTCGACAACCAGGGACCGGGCCATCGGCGGAGCCCATCGAAATCCCGCCGGACCATTCATGTCAACAAATAGGAGCACATCATGAGCACGAAGGCCACGTTCTACCACGCCGGTTGCCCCGTCTGCGTCGCCGCCGAGCGCACGGTCGCCGAGGGCCTTGACCGCACGAAGTTCGATGTCGAGATCGTCCACCTCGGCGAGCACAAGTCGCGCATCGCCGAGGCGGAGAGGGCCGGCGTGAAGTCGGTGCCCGCACTGGTCATCAATGGCCAGCCGTTCCACATCAACCACGGCGCGGACCTGTCCGTCCTGAAGGCCTGAAGACGTCGGACATCCCAGTACAAGTGCTCCGTCGCCATGACGCCATGCACGAGCGTGGCGTCATGGCGGATCGGGCCGGCGGGGAATGGCAGCCTACTCCGAGCGTCGATTCGAGGCACCCCATGAGCCAGTCTGATGAACTTTCTCGTGCAGTCCGCCAACTTCCGCTGACCGAGCCGGTCGGGAGCGGCGCGCCGGCAACGATGATCGATGAAGCGATGATCCGATCGCTTGTGGACACGTTTTACAGCACGATCCGGGAGGACGAACTGCTCGGCCCCATCTTCGCACGCCATGTCGCCGACTGGTCGCTGCACCTGCCGAAGATGTACGCGTTCTGGTCCACGGTGGTGCTTCGCACCGGGCGGTACTCGGGGCGGCCGCTCGAAGCGCACCAGCGCCTGCCGGGCCTCACGCAAGCCCACTTCGCCCGCTGGATCTCATTGTGGACGCAGACCGTCGCTCGCGTCGTGCCCGCGCCATCACGCGAAGCGTTTGTCGTCCCGGCAACACGCATGGCCTCGTCGATGAGCTCGGTGCTCCTGCGCGGCGGCGCATCGGCATGAACGATCGGCCTGGACAAGCGGATCAGACGCGTGTCGCGCAGCCGGTTGCGTCACTGGCCGTGCTCTACGCGGGCATCCTGATCGGCGTGTCGTTCATCGCCACCCCCGCGAAGTTCCTCGCCCAGTCGATCACGCTCGCGCAAGCGCTCGATGTCGGGCGATGGACTTTCCGCATCTTCGGATGGGTCGAGCTTGGGATGGTCATCCTGATGCTCATACTCGGGATGCGCTACCGCGGCATTCGGGTGTGGGGGCCGATCATCGCGGTGCTGGTGGCCGTACTCTGTCAGTTCCTCTTTCTGCGCCCCTTGCTCGACGCGCGGCTTGGCACCATCCTGGCCGGGGGCGAGCCGCCGCCGTCACAACTCCACAACATCTACGGCTTGATCGAGCTCGGCAAACTCGCGGCGCTGCTGTGCATCGGCTGGGGCCGCCACGCCCGATCTGCCTCCGGTTCTGGCTCATCGTCGTGAGTCTCTCGCGTTCTATGCCGTTCCGATCGATGCCCACCCCTGATCAGAACCCCGCGTCAAATCGGCGGGTGCGCTAACCGAGAGTCGGAGAGAGTTTGAGAGGTTTGGCCGAGAGGGCGACGCGAACCCTCGGGGTTCTTGTCGCCCGCCCGATGGGCCGGGCCAAACCGAGAGCGCGGCCGCGCGGGCTGGCAGGCGACCATACGGCGCAAACCCCAATCCTGACGGGACTTTGCGCGACCTGCGCCGAGCTCCGCTGGATGCAGTGAAACCGCCCGGGGCGTAAAGCAAGACCGGCCCGCGTTCGCGGGCCGGTCAGAAGCTCCCTGTACAAGACCGTTTCGGAGGGTTGGCGGACCACTCTCGGGGTGGCCCGATGGGTGTGCGATCGATTCGGGTTGTTAACGGGGACGGGCGGACACCGCGTTTTCAGGGCCGCCAGCGGGGTACAAATACTCCGGCCACGTCCATTGGCGTCGCGGGGTGACCTCCGCGCGGTCCGCGGGGACGATATGGGCGACGCCCGCGTTCTGCCGACGCGCCCGCCGGTTGCGGCCATGCCGAGAAGTCATACGCCGACGACTGGTTGAGACCGGATCGGGGTGTCGGTCGGGCCAGAATCGCGGGGCGGGCGCGGCTGAGTCTCAAAGTCGCACGTTTTTGCACCCTCCCCCCTGCCCCCACCCCGGAGCCCCGACGATTCGGCGATGCCAAATCTCTTCCGCCGCCTGCTTGATGTCCTGGCCGGGTCCACCCAAGCCGACCTGCGCCGCCAGATCCAGTACCTGAAAGCGGAGAACGAGGTCCTTCGGTCAAAGATCGGCGGGCCCGTCCGGGTCACGCCAGAGGAGCGGGCGCGGCTGGTCCGCCTGGCCAAACCCCTGGGGGCCGCCATCAAGGCGCTGGTTTCGATCGTGAGTCCACAGACCTTCCTGCGGTGGATCCGGGACGCCGACAAGCGCCGGCCCAAGAAAAAGAGCGGACGGAAGCCGGGGCGGCCGAAGTCAACCACCTCGCAAGATCACCGAACTCATCGACGCGGCCATGCGTGACGCGGGTAGGACAAACGCGTCCCTTGAGGTCGCGGGCACGACGCGAGCAACGGTCTGCGCCCACAGTGTGATCCAGCGGTCGAAGTGGGCTTGCGTCAAGCCAGGCAGACGCTGGTGCGCTTCGAGCGGTCGCCCGGCGTAGCGCCCCGAGCGAAGGACCACCGTGGACCAGAAGGCGTACATCTTCGGCAGGTGCATGGACCAGTCCGCGACATGGCGAGCAAAGACGGGGCCGAGCAGATCGTCGCTTCGAACCGTGTCGTAGAACGTGTCCACGAGTGTTCGGATTGTGGCCTCGTCGATTGGCGTGTCTGGCGTACCCAACCCGACTGGCTCGGTGATCGGGAGTTGGCGGGTCGTGTCGGACGGATCGTCGAACATGCTCATGGGGGTGCCTCGATGCCGCGAGCAGAATCAGCCGCCGTCGTGATTGGGTC
>JAEUIZ010000044.1 GCA_016793805.1 Phycisphaerae bacterium | reverse complement strand
CCGAGACGGGGGCGGCAACAATGGTTCGATCTCTTCCCACAACGCTTCCGGGAGCAGCTCCGCCGCCATGATCGTGCCTCCTTGCACTGGTGTTGACGGCATTGCTCATCGGTCGATACTCACGTTCTGAAACAGTCTCTTACAGCTCGACCTATCAGGTGGTGCCCTACGCATGGGCGCCGGACAAGTCGCCGACGGTGACGCAGTATCCGAACGACCACAACCTGTTCTGGGTGGCGGGCAAGTGGGGGCCGCGGGGCTATTGGGAGGTCTCGTACCCCTCGCAGAAGGTGGCGTACTTCGAGTTCTACTCGCGCCACTCCGGGCGCAAGGCGCTGTTCTATGCCTACCCCGACGCCAAGGTCCCACTGGCGATCTTTGACGGCTCGGTGCGCACCATGCGCACGGACCGCACGAACCCGGGCTACAACCCCGGCACGCCAGCGAGCCCTTCGCCGACGTTCTTCTACTACGACCCGAGCATCCTGGGGTTTGAGCCGCCGACGCGGAACGGCGCGCAGGCGGAGGCGGTCATCGGGTGGTACCGATGGACCCGCGGCGGGCTCAAGGGCATCGACTTCGGCGGCCGCGAGATCAACACCGGCCAGCCGATCGTGCCGTAGGCTCTACGATCCTTCGTGGAAGTCCGACGGTTCGAGGTCATCATCATCGGCGGCGGGCACGCGGGCGTCGAGGCCGCGTGGGCCGCTGCAAATCTGCTCCCGCGCGAGCAGGGCGAGCCGCCCACGGTCGCGCTGGTCACCAGCGATCCGACGAAGATCGGCGTCATGTCGTGCAACCCCGCGATCGGGGGCCTGGCCAAGGGCCAGTTGGTTCGCGAGATCGACGCGATGGGCGGGCTCATGGCCCTCGCGGCGGACGCCACGGGCATCCAGTTCAAGGTGCTCAACACCAGCCGCGGCGCGGCGGTGCACGGCCCGCGGGCCCAGTGCGACAAGCACGAGTACGCGCGGGCGGTGCAGCGCCTGATCGCCGCCAGGCCGGAGATCGAGGTCATCGCCGGCACGGTGGATGGGCTGATCGTCGAGCACGGGCGCGTGGCGGGGGCCGTGGTCGGCTCGGGTACAACCGCGGCCACGCTCGAGGCGCGGGCCGTCGTGCTGACTACCGGGACCTTCATGCGCGGGCTCATGCACACCGGCGAACGCCGAACGCCCGGCGGGCGCTTCGGAGAGGCCGGCGCCGAGGGCATCTCGGGGTCGCTGCGAGCGCTCGGCTTCGAGTTGGGGCGATTGAAAACCGGCACGCCCCCGCGTCTAAGGAGGGGTTCCATCCAGTGGGACTCGCTCCCGCCCGCCCTGGGGGACGAGCGGCCCGTGGCGTTCAGCGATCTGTCGGGAGCGAGCGAGCCATCGACGCGCCAGCCGACGCCGATGCCACGAAGCGGTGGCGAGGTCGCGCCGTCGCTGGCGCGGTTCCCCGTGCTCGCGCAGGTGGAGTGCCGCGAGACGCGCACGACCGCCGCCGCGCACGCCGCGATCCGCGCGAACCTGCACCGGGCGCCGATGTACAGCGGGCAGATCGAGTCGATCGGCCCGCGGTACTGCCCGAGCATCGAGGACAAGGTGGTGCGGTTCGCGGAGCGCGAGAGCCACACGGTCTTCCTGGAGCCCGAATCGCTCTCGGACGATTGGGTCTATTGCAACGGGATCTCGACGAGCCTCCCGGAGGACGTGCAGGATCAGATCGTCCGCTCGATGCCGGGGTGCGCGCGGGCCGAAGTGCTGCGGTACGGGTACGCGGTCGAGTACGACATGGTGCGTCCGCACCAGATCCTGGCGACGGGCATGACCAAGCGCGTCGAGGGCCTGTTCCTCGCGGGGCAGATCAACGGCACAAGCGGGTATGAGGAGGCCGCGGCACAGGGGCTCGTCGCGGGGATCAACGCCGCCCGGCTCGCCCGCGGCGAGGGCGAGTTCATGCTGCGGCGCGACCAGGCGTACATCGGCGTGCTCATGGACGACCTCGTGACCAAGACGCCCGTGGAGCCGTATCGGATGTTCACGAGCCGGGCCGAGCATCGGCTCCTGCTGCGCGCCGACAACGCGGCGGATCGGCTCACGCCTCTCGCCGAGTCGCTCGGGTTGCTCGCCGACGACTGGCTCGGCGCTCATCGGCGGCAGGAGTTCGCACGCCGAGAGCAGGACCTCGCCCGGCTTCGAGCCGCGATCGCGCGGGCGCGCGTGGATGGACTGCCGCTGTCCGTGGCCGCGCGTCGCACCGAGTTTGGGATGGCCGACTTCCGCCGGGCGCTCGTCGGCGTTGACTCGGCAGCGGGCGGGCTCGACGGCATCTCGGACGCCATCTGGGCCACCGCGCTTGCCGACTGCAAGTACGAGGCGTACGTGATCCGCCAGCACGCCGAGGTGCGGCGGGCGATCGCGTTGGAGACAAAGCGCTTGCCCGCGGCCGTGGACTATCGCGCCATCACCGGCCTGCGTCCCGAGGCGCGCGACGCGCTTCACCGCTACCGGCCGGCGACCTTTGGCCAGGCGGGTCGGCTCGAGGGCGTCACGCCCGCCGATGTCATGCTGCTGAGCGTGGTGCTGGGGCGCGGCTCGAACGGCGCGGCTCCACACTCTCCGGGCGAATAGGCGTCACGACGCACCGGGTGCAGCCGCGGCTCGCCCCGCCGCTCACCCGACCCGAGACTCCTTCCGCCCCGGGCCGCTCCAATCGAGGTGGAAGAACACGCCCCGAGGCTGGTCGACGCGTTCATAGGTGTGCGCCCCGAAGTAGTCGCGCTGCGCCTGCAACAGGTTCGCCGGGAGCCGCGCCGCGCGGTACGAGTCGTAGTACGCCAGCGCCGACGAGAACGCTGGCGTTGGGACGCCCGCCAGCGCCGCCACCGACACCGCCCAGCGCCAGTCGGCCTGCGCCTTGTCGATCACGCCCGCGAAGAACGGGTCCATGAGCAGGTTCGCCAGGCCCCGGTCGCGGGCGTACGCCTCCTTGATCCGCTGCAGGAACCGCGCCCGGATGATGCACCCCCCACGCCAGATCATCGCGATCGACCCGAAGTCCAGCGTCCAGCCATAGTGCTTCGCCGCGGCGCTCATCAGTTGGAACCCCTGCGCATACGAGCAGACTTTCGAGCAATACAGCGCGTTCCCAACGGCCTGCACGAACCTCGCCCGGTCCGCCTCCTCGATCGTCGGCATGCTCGCCGGACCCTTCAGGATCCTCGAAGCCGCGACGCGCTCTTCCTTCACCGCGCTGATGTTGCGGGCGAAGACGGCCTCGGCGATCGTGGCCGCGGGCACGCCCAGGTCCAGCGCCGAGACGCTCGTCCACTTCCCCGTGCCCTTCTGGCCCGCCGCGTCGAGCACGACTTCCACCAGCGGGCGGCCCGTCGTCGGGTCCTTCTGCCGCAGGACCTCCGCCGTGATCTGCACCAGAAAACTGTCCAGGTCCCCCTTGTTCCACGCCGCAAACGTCTCGGCCAGTTGCCCCGGCGACATCCCGAGCACGCCCCGCAACAGGTCGTACGCCTCGCAGATCATCTGCATGTCGCCGTACTCGATCCCGTTGTGGACCATCTTGACGTAGTGCCCCGCGCCGTTGGTCCCGATGTACGCCGCGCACGACTCCGCGTTCGCCGTCTGTACCGGCTTGCCCGGCGCCGCCCCCTCGATCGGACGCCCCGTCGCCGGGTCCACCTTCGCCGCGATCGCCGTCCACACCGGCTTGAGGTGCTCCCACGCGCCCGGATCGCCCCCGGGCATCAGCGACGGCCCGAATCGCGCGCCCTCCTCCCCGCCCGAAACTCCCGACCCGACGAACAACAGCCCGCGCTCCTTCAGCGTCTTCTCTCGTCGGATCGTGTCCTCCCAGTGCGCGTTCCCGCCGTCCACGATCACGTCTCCCGGCGACAGCAACGGCACCAGCCCGTCGATCACCGCGTCGGTCGGGCCGCCCGCCTTGACCATGATGACGATCTTCCGCGGGCGTTTGATCGCCGCTACGAAGTCCGCCAGCGACGCGAGCCCGGTCAGGCCCCCGCCCAGCGCCCCAAACGAACCCGCCGGGTGCTTGGCGATGAACTCCGTCGTCACCGACGTCGTCCGGTTGTAGACCGCCACCTTGAACCCGTGGTCGGCCATGTTCAGCGCCAGGTTCTGGCCCATTACCGCCAGCCCGACCAGCCCGATGTCGCACGTGTCCTTCGTCATGGCTTCGCTCCCACGCTCGCCGCGCTCGCGCGGCGGCTCAGTCTATTTCGGCACCCCGTCCTCCGCCGACATCGGCGGATCCAGCGCGTACAACCCCGACTTCTCAAACCGCCGGACCAGCCGCACACGCTCCGCCGACAACTCCGGCACGCCCTCGAACCGCAGCCGCGCGTTGAACTCCTCCAGCGGCACGTCCAGCAGCACGTGCGAGTACGCCGGGCCGCCCGGCTCGCGCGACACCAGCGCGTCCGGCAAGCCCGCGACGCGAACGTGATACTCCAGGATCGGCCGCGGCGGGTGCGTCGAGAGAATCCTGGCTCCCGGAGGCAGGCTCGACCGCGCGTACTCCGCGATCGCCCGCGCGTCGTCGAACCCGTCCGTCTCGATCTGTTCCGACACCGACCGCGTCCGCACCGATTCCGCCGCCGTCGGGACCGCCAGCGCGGCCGCCAGCACCATCGGCACCCACGCCCGCTTCCTCGTCCGCGGCAGCATCTCCACGAGCCACGCCAGGCCTGTGCCGACCACGCCCGCCGCCAGCGGGAGCGCGAAGGTCCACACCCTTCCATACGGCGCCGCACGCTGGAGCAGGAGCAGCCCGGCACACCACGCGAGCATGACCACGGCCACCGGCACGCCGCGCTGCGCCCCGCGACCCCGCAGCCCCGCCACGAGCCCGACGACGAGCCCGACCGCGAGGATGGCCACGACCAGCGTCGGCGTCGAGATCGTCGCGTCGCGCACCATCCCCGCGAACCGCTCCGACATCGCCGAGGTGAACTCCGCCCACGATGCCGGCTTGACGTACCGATTCGCCGTCAGCGACGAGAGCCCCGACACAAGGATCACGGGCGTGTAGAGCCCCGCCGTCAGCACGATCGTGCCCACCCCGACGACGATCGGATCGACCAGCCGCGCCGCCAGCCCCCGCGCGCCCTGCCGGAGCAGCACCAGACCCCACCACGCCATGCACGCGCCAAAGGGGTAGAGCATCGTCGGGATCGCCCAGAACCCCAGGGCCGCGACGCCGACGAGCATCGGCACGCCCGCGCGCGATCCCGTCCTGGCTGCGTGCCAGACGAGCCCAAGCACCACCACCCCCGCCAGCGCGACGAACGAGTACCCGCGCCCGTTGACCGAGTACTGCACGAGGTACGGATTGGCCGCGACGAGCGCCGCGGCGAGGATCGCGCTGCCGCGTCCGAAGACAGCCCGCGAGACCGCGAACGTCGCCGGGATGAGCAGCACGCCAAAGGCCAGCGCCGGGAGCCGGATCACCCACGGCTCGCTGCCGAGCACCTTCGTGCAAACGTGAACGAGCAGCGTGTAGAAGACGTGGTTGTTCGGCGCCGGGTAGTCCGACAGGCCGTACGCCAGCGAGCGAGACGCAAACGTCATGTAGGTCGTCGCCTCGTCGCATCGGATGCCCTGGTGGATGAAGTCCAGCCGGAGCGCCAGCCCGCCCGCGATGCAGGCCAGCAGCGCCGCGGCCGCCATCGGCTCGCGCCGCACCAGCCGCACACACCGCGCCACGCCCTCGGCGACGAGCAGCCCCGCGGGCGCAACCATCCCTCGAACGTATCTCGTCCCAGGCCTCGCCAGCCCCAGCGCCGCGAGCGTCGCCGCCGCGAAGAACACGCCCATCCCGCGCGACCGCGAGAGGATCATCCGCACCCGCTCGATCGGGAACGTCCATGCCGACCCGTCCGGCGAGGCTCGGTCGATCGCCCCTTTGATCTTCTCCGCGGGCATCGCCGACAGCCCCAGCAGCGCCGCCGACGCGAGCGCGAGCCCGAGCACGACCAGCGCGACCACGACGACCGCCGCCCTCGATCCCTCGCTCGATCGCGGCTCGTCGCGCATGGGCTACCTGAAGAGGTTGTACTTCACGATGCACCAGATGGCGCGCACGCCGTCACGCCACCCGATCTTCTTGCCCTCCTCGTACGTCCGCCCGTTGTACGAGATGCCGACCTCGAAGATCCGGCAGCGCAACTTCGCCACCTTCGCCGTGATCTCGGGCTCGAACCCGAACCGGTTCTCCTCGATCTTGATCCCCTGGATGATCTCCCGCTTGAAGACCTTGTAGCAGACCTCCATGTCCGTCAGGTTCAGGTTGGTGAACATGTTGGACAGGAGCGTCAGGAACCGATTCCCGACCGAGTGCCAGAAGTACAGCACGCGGTGCGACTCGCCCCCCGCGAACCGCGACCCGAAGACCACGTCCGCCTTGCCCTCGACGATCGGGCGGACCAGTTTCGGCAACTCCATCGGGTCGTACTCGAGGTCCGCGTCCTGCACCACGACCAGGTCGCCCGTTGCGGCCGCGAACCCCGTCCGCAACGCCGCCCCCTTGCCCTGGTTCTGATCGTGATGGATCAACCTGAGGTTCGGATGCGTGGGCGCGATCTCGTTGAGAACCTCCGCCGTCCCGTCCGTCGAGCAGTCGTTGACGACGACCAGTTCCTTGTCGATCGGCACTCGCTGCACGGCATCAAGGATCGCCGCGACGGTGGCTTTCTCGTTATAGATTGGGATGACGATGGATAGGCGCATGCCGCCAAGGTTATCGGCTCAATCACCTCGCCGGCTGAGCCGCCCCGGCATCAAGCCCGCCGACCCGATCCGCGCCCCGCGCCGGCCGGCGGTCAGTCCAGAGGCAACTTCATCTCCTGGAGCACCGCCTTCGTCAGGTCGTCCGCCCCGTCGCCCCCGCGGATCAAGGGCCTGGCCAACAGTTCCTGCAGCGTGGCTCCGACCGTCGTTGTGTTGATCGCGCGGTCCGACGAGCGGTTGCAGAACACATGCGAGTAGCCCATTCTCTCGGCGACCTTCGCCGACACGTCGCGCACGGTCTTGTACGTGTTGATGAGTTGCCCCGAGTTCAACCGCTCCAGTTCCTGCTGCCGGTCCGACTGCACCCGCTGATACTCGGCCTGTCGGTCCTGCGCCTGCTTGAGGATCGTCTGCACCTGCGGGTCGTTCTGCGGGAGCACCTGCAACGTCGAGTCCAGTTCCTTGAGCTGCCGCTCGATCTCCTGCGCCTTGCGCGTCCACGTCGCCGACACGTCCTCGCGCTCCTTCTTGTACTCGTCCTTGGCCATGATCTTCTCGATCACCCAGTACATGTCCACCGTGGCGATCTTCACGCTGTCCGGGGCCTCGCCCGGCGTCCACGCCAGGGCCCGGCCGCCGCCGGCGCTGGCGCTCAGGGCAATAAGGATCGCGGCGACGACGCCGCCCAGGATCACGATTCGTTCGATGCGCTGCATGGCCGCTCCAGGTTCTGGTCCAAGGTCAGACGGCAGAGTCTAGCGGCGGTTCCCGTCCGTCGGTGGTGGGGGGCTGAGGCGGAAGTCCTCGCCCAGCGCCGGCTCGTCCAGAAACTCGCCCGAGTCCGCGTCGCTCGCCAGCAGCGACTCCACCTCGGCCCGCAACGCCGCGTCGCTCCCGCACGTCTCGGCCAAGTAGATCACCCGCTGGTGCCCGCGATACCGTCGAGCCGCCAGGAAGATCTCCGTCGCGCGATGAAACGAGGGTCCGGGCACGACCTACTCGCCCCCGCCCCGCAACTCGCGGTAGAGCCACGCCCGAGCCGTCACCCACTCGTCCGCGACCGTCCGCGCCGAGACGCCCAGCACCCCCGCCGCCTGGTCCACCGTCAGCCCGCCGAAGAACCGCAACTCGACCACCCGCGCCGTCCGCTCGCTGAGTTTCCGCAGTTTCTCCAGCGCGTCGTCCAGCGCCAGCACGTCGATCGGGTCCTCGCCCGGCACCGAGTCCGCCGCGCTCAGCGACAGCCGCGCCCACCCGCCCCCGCGCTTGTCGCGGTTCTTGTGTTTCGCGTGATCGACGAGGATCCGACGGATGATGTTCGACGCCACCGCGAAGAACTGGTTGCGATCCGAGAAGTCCACGTTCCGCTGCTGCACCAGCCGCTCCCAGGCCATGTCCACCAGCGCCGTCGCTTGCAGCGTGTGCCCCGGACGCTCCCGACGAAGGTACCGCGCCGCGACCTCCTTCAACTCGTTGATCACCAGCGGCATCATCTCGTTCAACTCGCGAGCCTTGTCCGACCCCGGCGGCATCGATGGGGTCGGGGGCGTCACGCTCGGCGTCGGGTCTGGCATGATCGGGCCTCCGGGACGCGAATCCTTCCCTCCCGCACGGGCCGCCGCTACCGCCGTCATCGCCATCGTGCGCCTCCGGTCAAGGGTGGGGCTGGACATCGTCCGGGGGTTCAGGCCGCCCTCGCCCTGCCCATCCCATCCATCCGTTGGCGACGACGCCGCTCCGCGCGTGCAGAGTTTCCCCGCTCGCTCGCACTCGACGTTGACCTCGCGGGCGTTCCGCCGCCGAGCGACCGCCTACGCCGCCGCGGATGCCTCCGCCTCGCACGGCTCCGCGGCTTGGCCCAGAGGCTCCCCGTCGCATACCAGTAGCACCGCAGGCCCGGGCATGCCCAGACGGCGCGCCCGCTCTCGAAGTTCGCGCCGCTCGAGGGCGCTCAGTCCCAACGAGTTCGCCAACCGATCAAACGCCGACTCCAGCAGATCCCGCCGCCGCCGACGAATTACCACCAGCGCGATCGCCCCGCACACCAGCGACGCCAACGCCGCCTCCAGCCCGACCTCCCACGCGCTCGGCCCGGGCAGTCGCGGCAATGCCTCCTCCGGCGTGCGCACGATCCGTACCTCCCGCGCCGGCGTGTGGACCTGTCCCAGAACGATCATGCAACCTCCATGGCCACCGGCCGCATCCCCTCCAGCCGTCGTAGGCAGTCCACCGCGCGAACTCGAACCGCCTCGCTCGGATCGCCCGTCGCGAGAGAACGCACCCGCGACACAAGTTCGGCCCGCCGTCGCTGCACGCTCCAGACGCCCGCGCCCGCGTGCCCCGCGAGCGCGCGTGTCGCCGCCCAACAGCCCGAAAGCCGATGACCGTCTCGCGCGTCGCACAGGAGCGCCAGCAGCGCATGCACGGCCTCGGGCTCGACCCCGTCCCCGCCCAGCGAGGGGCTCGCGGCCCGCAGCAACGCCAGCGCCGCATTGGCCCGCACCCGCGCCGCCGTGTCCGTCCGCAACTCCAGCAGCGAGGCGTACAGCGGGCGATCCGAACGGATCGGCGCCAGCGCCGACGCCGCGGCCTCCACGGCGTTCGCACGCACCCGGTCCTCCGGATGCCGAAGGCACGCCCGCACCGCCGACCGCGCCGAGGGGGTTTCCGCGTCGGCGAGCGCGACCACGGCCGTCGCGGCCACGCGGTCCCGTGCCACGTCGGGCGTCCGCGTGCTCGCCGAGAGCCGCGACAGCAACTCCAACTCGATCTCCCCAACGACCCCCAGCCGCCGCGCCAGGATGATCGCCGCGATCCGCTGCCCCGCCTCCGCATGGCTCAGCCGCGCCCGCAGCGCCGCGAGGAACCCTTCGCGGTCGGCCCGAAGCAGCAGTCGCGCTTGCAACCGTGACGCCGCGACGTTCGGGTTCCACGGGTCGGGCGCCGCGTCAGACGCCAGAATGCGCACGGCCGAGTGCGCCGATCGGGCCAGCCCCGCGAGCACGTGCGCCCGCACCGAGTCCGCCGGCTGCAGCGCCAAGCGCAGCGTCGCCGAGGCCGCCACCGCCGGATCGGCGTCGAAGCAGTAGTCCGCCAGCGAACTGCCGCGCAGCACCCGCGTCGCCGCCAGACGCACCATCGCGTCCGGGTCCGACAGGCACGGCTCCAGGCGTCGCTCACGCTCGGCTTCTGGCATCGGGAGCGCGGCAACAAGATGGACATACCCGCGGCGCGCGCGCGCCGCGAGCGCTCCCGCCGCGGACGGCTCCGGCAGCATCGCCCGGCGCACCGTCCCGCCCCGCGCCGGCGGTCGCGGCAGAATGGTCAGCCGTCGCGCGCGGGCCGGATGGAGCCGAAGGTGCGAGCGCGACAGCAAGACCGTCATCGCATCGACCGACGCTCTCTTGGCCAGCCGATCCAGGCAGGCCGACGCGAGATGGTCGCGCGTCAGCCACGTCCATGCCGCGTCGAGCGAGTGGTCATCATCGCGGACCCATTGGCGGAGCGCGTCCTGCCCCGCCTCGCCCCGGAACCACGCCCCCAGCGGGTTCCGCCGGTGCTCCGACCACGCCAATCCGGACGGCCCGAGCACCCGCGCCGCCGTTCGCTGCAGGATCTTGCGTGCCGGGTCGATTTCGCTCGTGGCCAGCCGACCGACCCGCCGGGCGTCGGGCGCTTGCTCGACAGACGAGTGACCTTGCGGCTCGGTCAGTGCCTCGGCCAGCGCTCGCTCCAGGCGTTGACGATCGAGGTCGCCCTCCCGTGCCGATCGCGCGGGTCGCGGCACCCATTCCTCATCGCTGTCGAGCCCGGCTAGGTGGGCGATCGCGCGGGCTGCGTCGATTCGCATCGTGGGATCCTCGGCACGCAGACTCGGAACCAACCGATCGACCAGGTGGATCGCCCACAGATCGCCCACAAGACTCGGCGGCGGCATGTGCTCACCCGCCGCACGCGATTCGAGCGCCGTGCGTAGACGCTCGACCGCGTGCGCACGCACCCCACTCGGCAACCTCGGCCAGGCTTCGCAAAGTGCCGCGATGCCGGATTCGTAGGAACTAGCGGATCGCTTGGTTCGAAACAATCGAAATGCAGATTGTTTCTTAGGAGCAGTTTCGGCGCGTGCCAGCGCCTCGACCAGCATCATCGCAATCGTTGCGAGTTCGCCGTTCTCCTCGGCGGGACCGCGCGCCGCACGTCGAGCGTTCCTAGGCCACCCCGCCCCCCCCGCATGGGGGAGCGATGCGGCCAGAACGGCGAGACGCTCGCGCGGTGAGAGGTTCGCACGCTCAAAAAAAATTGCTTTTTGTTCAGATTTGGTAAATGATCGGATTGAGTTATCCAGCATGTCTGCTAATCTCTGTGCATCGGCCCGAGCCAGAAGCTCAAGGCATCGTGGTCCATGGACGGGATGGCCCCACAGGTAGAGGTCTGGCGACCCCACAAGGGTCTCAACGCCGGGAATCGCCACCGATCGGCGGCCCGACGGCGTTCGAGCGGAATAACTCGAGGTGTGCGGACGGCACGGAAAGGAATCCGGAGTTCCGCGGTTGGACGCTGCGCGCCGATCGGACGCCGCGGCGTGCATGAGGAGCCGGCATGAGCGCACCAGTGAAGCCCGTGAACCTGATGGCCTATCAGATGGTTCTGTACTCCCGCGCCTTGCATCCCGAGTTGTTCCCCCTTCGGACTCGGCGCGTGGTGCGGGGGGACGGCTTCGAACTCGAGGCCTGGGCGATGGACGGCGGGCACATGCTGCGGTTCGAGCGGCACTCGCTCTGCGCCTGCGAGGTCCTCTATGACCGCGAGGACCGGATGCCCGAGGAGGGCGTGGTCACGAACTTCCTCGTGGTCGGCGATCGCGACTTCGACCATCGCTTCGAGCGGGAGAAGGTCAACTACATGACGACGGTGCAGTCCGAGACGCTCAGCGAGAATCTGTACCTCGCGACGCTGGAGGAAATGTTGGCGCACTCGCGATCGACAGCGCCGCTCTTGCACCTGTGGAACGACGGCGTGGGCCGATGCCTGAGCATGATCGACATCCAGGTCGAGAAGCGAGAGGTCCACGCGCAGTGCTACCACCTCATCGCCAACGGGGGCGCGGTGATTCGCACGCAGACGATCTTCGAGCATCGGCCCAAGTAGAGGGGCCGGCCGGGGCGGGTATAGTTGGCGGATGGCACGCACGCGCTTGATATCGGCAAGGTGTCCGTCTTTGGGCGCTCGAATTCGTCGGCCCCGCTAGGGGCCGGCCGGGCGTGCGTGCGCTTGGCGAGCGGCGGTCCCTGCGGGGCGGTTCTGCGCTCGGTCCGCATCCCGAATAGCATCCTGCCTTTCTGCCCGCCGACCCCTTAGGCCGGAGAGTCCGTCATGGAACGTTCGCCCGCGAAGCCCAGCCCGTCTCACCCCGACACGCCGCCCTCGGGCAAGGCGGCGATCGGAGAGTCCGCGCGTGCGGGAGGTGGGGCCGGGGGAGAGGGGGGTGGTGGGGGTGAGAAGAGCCGCTATCGCGCGACCCTGAACCTGCCCAAGACCTCCTTCCCGATGAAGGCAAACCTGGTGCAGAACGAGCCGGCGTCGATGAAGCGCTGGGCGGGCCTGTACGGGCGTGTTCGGACGGCACGAGCGGGCTCGCCGAAGTTCGTGTTCCACGACGGCCCGCCGTACGCGAACGGCAACATCCACCTCGGGCACCTGCTCAACAAGGTGCTCAAGGACTTCGTGGTGCGTTCGCGGACGCTGATGGGGATGGATTGCGCGTTCGTACCGGGGTGGGATTGCCACGGGCTCCCGATCGAGCACAAGGTGATGACGGACATGATGGGGGGCGAGGGCAAGGCGGGGAGCGAGAAGGCCGCGAAACTGGCGTCGCTGAGCGAGGACCAGCGGCGTCTGGCGATCCGGCGCGAGTGCCAGAAGCACGCGGAGAAGTACCACAGGGTGCAGAGCGCGTCGATGGAGCGGCTGCTGACGCTGGCCGAGTACGAGCGGCCGTATCGAACGATGGACCGCGAGACGGAGGGTGCGATCCTCGAGGTGCTGGCGTCGCTCCTGGAGCGTGGGCTGGTGTACCGGGCGCTGAAGCCGGTGCACTGGTCGCCGGCGAACGAGACGGCGCTGGCCGAGGCGGAACTGGAGTATTACGACCGCGAGGACCTGTCGGTGTACGTGGACTTCGAGGCCGAGGACGCGGGGGCGGTGTACGACGCGTTCGGGCTGGCGACGGACGCGGGGGAAGAGAACTCCGAGGAAGCAGAGGAATCCGAGGGCTCGGAGGAGGGATCGGATGAAGGGGCGGGGAGTGAGTCGCGGTCCGGTGCGCTGCCCACGCCGGGCGTCAGGCCGGGGATTCGCCCGAGTTTCATGATCTGGACGACGACGCCGTGGACGCTCCCGGCGAACCTGGGGATCGCGGTGAACCCGAAGTTCACGTACGCCCTGGTGTACGTGGATGGGAACGTGACGGTGATGGCCGCGGATGCGGTCGAACGCGTCACGAAGGCGGCCAAGGCGGAGGACGTGGTCGTGCTGGCGACGGCGCCGGGCTCGCGGCTGGTGGGCCTCGCGTATCGGCACCCGTTCGTGGATCAGCGCGGGCCGGCGCACGCGGGGGCAAAGACCTGGACGCTCCTGCCGGCCGAGTACGTGACGCTCGAGGACGGGACGGGGCTGGTGCACACGGCTCCTGGGCACGGCGCCGAGGACTTTGGGACGGGCAGGGCGCAGGGGCTGGCGGCGTACTGCCCGGTGCGCGAGAACGGGACGTACGACGCGAGTGTGCCGGAGTGGCTGCGGGGGCTGGACATCTGGAAGGCGAACCCGCTGATCGTGCAGCGGCTGCGCGAGTCGGGTCACCTGTTCTTCGATCACAAGTTCACGCACTCGTACCCGCACGACTGGCGAGGGAAGACGCCGGTGATCTTTCGGTGCACGGAGCAGTGGTTCGTGGGGGTGGATCGGGCGATCACGACCGGGCCGGGATCGGACTCGACGCTTCGGTCGCTCGGGGTATCGGCGACGGAGGCTTCGAACAAGGGATCGGTGGCGTTCGTGCCCGAGTGGGGGCGGAACCGGATGCGGGGGATGCTGGAGTCGCGGCCGGACTGGTGCATCTCTCGGCAGCGTTCGTGGGGCCTGCCGATCCCGGCGTTCGTGACGCCCGAGGGCGGGATGTTCATGACACCGGCGTCGGTCCGAGCGGTGGCGAAGTTGGTGCGCGAGAAGGGCTCGGACGTGTGGTTCGCGGCGGGCCCGGCGGAACTGTTGAAGCACTACTCGGTGGAGGGCGATCCCGACGCCCCGCCGCAGGTCGCGTCGCTGGTCGGCGGCTCGGCGGGGTCGCTGCGCAAGGGCCCGGACATCCTCGACGTGTGGTTCGAGTCCGGCTCGACGTGGAACGCGGTGATGCGCGAGCGCTCCGGCGGCCGCGACTTCCCGAGCGACCTGTACCTCGAGGGATCCGACCAGCATCGCGGGTGGTTCCAGACGTCGCTGCTCACGTCACTGGGGATGATGGGCGCGCCGCCGTATCGCACGCTGCTGACGCACGGGTTCATCGTGGACAAGAACGGGCACAAGATGTCCAAGAGCCTGGGGAACGCGCTGGAGGTGGAGGACCTGTTGCGCGACTTCGGGGCCGACGTGTGCCGATGGTGGGTGGCGTCGGCGCCGTACGAGAACGACATCAAGGCGGACAAGGCGTTCTTCGAGTTGGCGGGGGAGAGTTATCGCAAGGTCCGCAACACGCTGCGGTTCATGCTGAGCAACCTGGACGACGTGCCGGGGGCGCCCGGGCCGGAGTCGTTCGCGGCGACGACGGTGTCGCCGACGACGCTGGAGGCGTGGGTGCTGGCCGAGTTCGACGCGCTCTCGGTGCGCGTGCTGGAGGCGTACGCGCGATACGAGTTCCAGTCCGCGCACAAGGCGCTCTTCGACTTCTGCAACGAGACGCTCTCGGCGCGGTACCTCGCGGCGATCAAGGATCGGCTGTACTGCGATCGGCCGGATTCGGCGCGGCGTCGGCGCACGCAGGCGGCGCTCTGGCGGCTGACGGCCGGGCTGTGCCGGCTGCTGGCGCCGATCCTCCCGCACACCGCGGACGAGGCGTATCGGGCGCTGCGACGGGCCGCGCCCGATGACGCCGCGACGTGCGTGCATGTCGAGACGGCGCTCCCGCCGCTGGACCTGAAACTCGACGCGGGGTGGGCGGCGGTCTTTGCGGCCCGCGACGCGGCGCTCTCGGCTATGGAACGGGCCAAAGCGGGGGGCGGGTCGGGGGAACAGGCGAGCGGCGGAGGGGCCGAGAATCCGCTCGACATGGGCGTGGTCCTGCACGATCCCAAGGGCGTCCTGGGGCGGTTCGACCCGGTTGACCTGGCGGACCTCTTGGGCGTGAGCCGCGTGCGGATCGAAGCGGGCGATGGCGAGCCGCGGGTCGAGGACCTGCGAGCGCAGCCGCGCTGCGAGCGATCGTGGAAGCGCGACGGCACGGTTCGGCAGCGATCGGACGGGGGCTGGCTGACGGACCGAGACGCCGAGGCGGTTGGGGTGTCGTAAGCACAGCGGGAGCGGCGCAGTCGGCATAGACGGCATGGAGTGACGGACGAAAGGCGTGCGCGCCTGTTCGTTGGGGCGATCGTGCATCATGTTTGTGGTGCCGATGCGACGGTGTTGCGATCGGGCAACGCCCGGGGCGGAGGGACGGAGGGCGCCGATGGCGGAACAGGAGCGCGGGCCGCGGGCGATCCGGCACGTGTCGACGGGCGCGGGCGACGCGCCGGACGCGGCGGACGGGCCATTCGCCATCGAGCGGATGGCGGCGCTGGGGCACGAACTGAACAACTTGCTGGACGGATCGATGCGGTGCCTGGGGCTGGCGCGACGGTCACTCAGCGCGGCGGCGGCGGGGCAGGCCGACGTCGAGCAGGTGCGCCGGCAGGTTGAGGCCGTCTATGGCGCGCTCGAGCGCATGGCGGACCTGGTGAACGCGGCGATGCGGAGTTCGGCGTCGGTGGTGGGCTCGCCCACGCTGGCGCCCAAGAACATGATCCGCGTGCGAGACGCGGTGCAGCACGCGGTGGACGTGCTCACGCCCGAGGCGCAGGAGCGAGGGATCGTGCTGAGGCTGGACCTGTCGTCGGAGGCGGGCGAGGCGCCGGTGGGCCCGCTGTACTCGGTGGTGCTCAACGGGCTGCGGAACGCGATCGAGGCGATCGCGGCCACGGGCGTTCGCGCGGGGCAGGTGGAGGTTACGGGGTCGATGAGGCCCATCGAGGATGCGCCCGACGACGCGATCGACCTGCTCACGATCGACATCCGCGACGACGGGCGCGGGCTGCCCAAGGGACTGGACCCGAGCCGGGCGTTTGACCTGGGGTACTCGACCAAGCCCACGAGCATGGGGATCGGGCTGGCGCTGGCGCGCGAGGTGGTGCGCGACATGGGCGGGACGATCGACCTGCTGCCGCGGGTGTCGGGGACGGACGCGGGCCGACCCGGTGCGATCCTGCGGATCAGCGTGCCGGTGGCGCGGCAGGATCGGAGGCAGCCATGGCGCGGGTGCTGATCGTCGATGACGACGCGCTGGTGGCCGGGACCTTGGCGGAGACGCTGGCCGCGGCCGGGATGGAGGCGGTGACGGCGACGGAGGCGACGGACGCGTTGGAGGCGGTGTCGTCGCGCGGGCCGTTTGATGCCGCCGTCTGCGACCTGGCGCTCCCGGGGACCGACGGGCTCGAACTCATGTCGCAGTTGCGCGCACGGCAGCCCGGGCTGCCCGTGGTCGTGATCTCGGGGTATGGGACGATCGAGGCGGCGGTGCGGGCGCTGCGACAGGGCGCGGCGGACTTCCTGCCCAAGCCCGTCACGGAGGATCGGTTGCTCGGCGCGGTTCGCAGCGCGGTGGCGTGCGGGGCGCTCCGGCCGGCGGATCGTGGGGCCGACGACGACGCGCTCTCGGCGATCATCGGCTCAGACCCGAGGATGCTGCGGACGCTCGAACTCGTGCGCGCGGTGGCCCCGAGCCGGACCACGGTGCTGATGACCGGCGAGTCGGGCACCGGCAAGTCGCTCGTGGCGCACGCGATCCACCGGGCGAGCCCGCGGCGCGACCGCCCGTTCGTCGAGGTCTCGTGCGGGTCGATCCCCGAGACGCTGCTCGAGAGCGAACTGTTCGGGCACGTCAAGGGCGCGTTCACGGGGGCGCACGCCGACAAGATCGGGCGATTCCTCGCCGCCGACGGGGGCACGCTCTTCCTCGACGAGATCAACTCGGCCTCGGCCGCGATGCAACTCAAACTTCTGCGCGTCCTCCAGGAGCGCCGGTTCGAGCCCGTGGGCTCGACGCAGACTGTGGAGGTGGACGTGCGCGTGGTGCTCGCGTCGAACCAGCCACTGGAGGGCCTGGTCGCCAGCGGCTCGTTCCGACAGGACCTGTACTACCGCATCAACGTGGTTGGCATCACCATCCCGCCGCTGCGCGAGCGTCTGGCGGACGTCCCGCGGCTGGCGACGCACTTCCTGGCGGTCCACGCCGGGGACCTGGGCAAGGAGATCGTGGGGTTCGCGCCCGAGGCCATGGCGATGCTCACGCGGTACGACTACCCGGGCAACGTGCGCGAGTTGCAGAACATCGTCGAGCGAGCGGCGGTGCTGAGCCGATCGCCCACGATCGGCGTGGACGATCTCCCGGTACTCGTGTCGGGCCGGCGCCTGGTCTCGGGCGCGGCTGAGGAGCCCTGGGTGCCCATGCCTCTGGAGGACGCGCTGCGCGAGCCGGAGCGGAAGATCCTCCTGCGGGCGCTCATGGCCAACGGATGGAACCGGCAGCGCACGGCGGACCAGTTGCGCATCAACCGCACCACGCTCTACAAGAAGATGAAGGCGCTGGGCATCGAGGGCGACGAGCAGGACGCGGCGTAACGCTACGGGCAACCGGCCTGGAACCGATTGTTGAAGCACACGAAGTCGGCCACGTTGAGCACCGGAGGCGACGTGCTCGCGTCGCAGTTGGCCCGCGTGTCGCCCGCGGCGAAGCGGTTGAGGAAGCACACGTAGTCGGCGATGTTGAGGATCGGGGCGGCGGTGCTCGAGTCGCAGTTGGCCCAGCACGATCCCGCCGCGTATGACACGCTGTCGATCCCGATGTAGTTCCCGCGCGTGCCGATCGGCCCGCCGTCCTCCACCAGGTAGCGGAACGCGAGGCGGCCCGAGACGCCGCCGGCGGGAAGCCCCGCGAGGGTCACGGTGTACGCGGTCCATGTCTCTGGGTAGACGCCGCCGAGGGCGTAGGTGGGGTTGATGTCGAGGAGGAGCGTGGCGAAGTCGCCGACGGAGGAGAGCGAAGTCGAGCCGACGTTGGTGCTGCTGCCGCTCGTGCTGAGGCGGAGTTGGAGGCGGTCCGCGAAGCCGGACTCCTCGACGGTCCGAGTGTGGAAGGTGAGGTGATCGCCGCTGCGAAGCGTGAGGGTGGGAGTAAGGAGCCAGAGGTTCTGGAGGCCCGGGAACGAGCCGGCGCAGGTGAAGTTGGCGGCGATATAGGAGTCCGCCGGGCCGGCGTGTGCGAGGAAGACCTGGTCGTTGCCCTGGAACCAGTCGGAGTCGCCGAGCGGGCTGCTGCGGTTGATCTGGACCCAGCCCGGGAGCACGTCGATGTCGTTGAAGCCCTCGGCCAGGGGCTGGGCGTGTGCGGCGGCGGTGAGGCCGGCGACGATGGACGCGGAGACGGCGCGCATTCCCTCCCCCTCTCCCGATCTGCGACGGACGAGGACGTTCAGAGAGAACGTACACCAGGGGCGATGGAAGGCCAGCGGAGCGAGAAAAAGGGATGAAAAAACCCGCCGGCCGAGGGGCCGACGGGTCTGAGAACCAATCTGGTTGCCGCGGTCTTACGGAGCGGAGCAGCCGGCGGCAAAGAGGTTGTTGAAGCAGACGAAGTCGTTGACATTGAGGATCGGAGAGGTCGTGGAAGCGTCGCAGTTGGCGTAACTGGTGATCTGCTGGGCGATCGGGATCGCCTGGGCCGCGGCGAAGGCGTTGTTGAAGCAGACGAAGTCGTTGACGTTGAGGAAGGGCGTGGTGGTCGAGGCGTCGCAGTTGGGGTAGCACACGGCGCCGCCGCCACCGGAGTTGGAGAAGTAGTCCACCTCGTCCACGCCGAGGTAGTTGGAGTAGATACCCAGTGGCCCGCCGTCGATCTGCGTGAAGTAGCGGAACGCGAAGCGCCCGGTGGTGGGCGAGGCCACGCCGGAGACCGTCACGGTGTACTCGGTCCAGGTGTCGGGATACCCGACGGTGGTGGGGGGGTTGCCCGAGGGCGCCGCCGGCGCGGGGTTGTTGCTCATCGAGGGGTTGATGTCGAGCGCGAGGACGGAGAAGGTCCCGAGCAGGGCGGCCTGGGTGGCGCCGATCGTGGTGTTGCCGACCGCGAGGCGGACCTGGAGGGCGTCCGGGAACGAGAGAACTCCGCCGGCGTTGCGATCAACCGTGCGGGTCCAGAACTTGATCGTGTCCCCGTTGCGGAAGGTCACGATCGGGGAGATCAGCCAGTTGTCGCAGGGGTTGGCGTTGGTCGAGGAGTTGAAGTTGGCAAACGCGTAGCCCGCGCCAGCCTGGGCGGCGAAGACCAAGCCGTCCGTGCGGACCTGCCAGTTGGGGTTGGTGCCGGGCCCGCCGGGGGAGGTGTTCACGGAAGTCCAGTTGGTGGGGATTGGCTCCACGCCTGCGCCCGTGCCGTTGAAACTCTCGAGGAACGACTGGGCCTGGGCGAGCCCGCAGATGCTCAGGATCGCGCTGGCGGTGACGAACGACTTCATGCTTCCACTCCAGTTTGGGTTTTGTTTGAACGAAATCGACACGACCTTCAGAGAAGAATACACCCCGATTTGAGTGCTCGCAACATTTTCAGCGCAAAAGTGGCGGCGGCGGAATACCTAGCCCGCGCGCCGCGTCGCGTCATCAGCACTCAGAGAACTCGTAGTGCGCGACGTATCGTCCGCCGAGGGCGCGTACCAGTTGCCTGAGAATGTCATTGGCAAGCGACGACGCCCCGATCCGGAATCTGTCCGGGTTCATCCAGTCGTCGCCGACGGTCTCGTTCACCATCACGAGATACTGCAGCGACTGCTTGGCCGTGCGGATGCCCCCCGCGGGCTTGACGCCCACGCGGTGCCCGGTGCGGAGGAAGTGGTCGCGCACGGCCTCGAGCATCACGAGCGTGCCCGGGAGCGTTGCCGCGGGCTGGACCTTGCCCGTGCTCGTCTTGATGAAGTCCAGAGCCGAGGTCGGTCCGAGTTCTCGCTCCACGTCATGCAGCGCGGCGAGGGCGGCATCGCTGGCGCGGCGGACGAGGTCGAATGTCTCCAACTCGCCCGTCTCAAGGATCACCTTGAGTCCCACGGCGTGGTCGGGGCGGCCGGGGCATAGGGTCGAGAGGCAGACCCGCTTGACCTGGCGGATCTCATCCGCGACCTCGTCGAGCCGGCCCGCCAGCAGCGCGCCGCGGTTGATCACCATGTCGATCTCGTGCGCGCCCGCGAGAATCGCGCGGCGGGTGTCGTCGAGGCGAACGTCGAGCGGGAACTGCCCGCTGGGAAACGCTGTGGCAACCGCGGCGATCTTCACGCCGGCTCCAACCGGGCCGAGGGACTCGAGCGAGGCTCGGGCGGCGGGGACCATCGAGGGATACACGCAGACCGCGGCCACGGAGGGCACACGAAAGCCCAGCACGTCCTCGTCCCGCTCGAAGGGTCGAACGGCCTTGGCGCAGAGGGCGCGGACCTTCTCGGGTGTGTCCTTGCCCTCGAGCGTCGTCAGGTCGAGCATCGACATCGCCAGCAGCAGGCCGGCCTGCTTGGCGGAGGTCTTGATGGAGCGCGTGGCCAGGGCGGCGGCGCGGGCCTCGACCATGACGCGATCGACCGTGGGCGATCTGAGGATCACGCGGGAAGTGTAGGGGCGGGCGGCGAGGGCGCGCGCGCCGCGAGCGAGGTCAGGAACTCCCGAACCGCTGCGGCGCTGCGGGCGGCGTGGTCCGTCCAGAGGTTGTTGTGTCCGGCACCGGCGATGCACTCGAGTCTGGCGTTCGGCGCGGCGGTGGCGATCTCGCGCCCATCCGCAATCGGCGCCACGGCGTCGAGTTCCCCGTGCAGCACCAGCATCGGGCACATGACGCGTGCGGCGTGTCGCGCGCGGTCGAAGCGCGGGTCGCGCGGGCGCCCCGTCCAGAGCGTCCAGAGGAGCGCCATCGCGGGCGGGAGCACCAGACGCCAGGGCATCCCGCGCGCGATCAGCACGTTTCGCGCGGGCGTGCTCGCGAGCCGGTACGGGGACTCGGCGATCACACCGGCGATGCCGGCCAGCCCCGCGGCGACCTCGATCGAGACCCCCGCGCCGAGCGACCAGCCAAAGAGGACCACCGGCGTGCGCGGATCGCCGTCGCGGACGTGCGTGACGAGCGCGGCCAGCGCCCGCGCCTCGCGCGTCCCGAGGCGGCAGGTGCCGGGCGCGTCGCCCAGGCCCGGCGGGTCCCAGAGGATGAGGCGCGAGGCGTGTTGGGCGAGCGAGGGCACGCGAGCCAGCGCGCCGACGCGAGAGTCGCCCCAGCCGGGCGTGACGATGATGCACGGCCCGCCGGGGTCGCGGCCGGCGATGTCCCAGACGGGCAACATGAGCCCGTGGAGTTCGAACGTCCAGGACTCGAACGCGAGCGGGGCCGCGAGTTCGCGTGGGTCGCCCGGCAGCCCGCGCGCGACAGCCCAGGCATAGGTCCGGCGCGGCGGGTGCGAGAGCATCCAGGCGACGGCCGCGATTGCCGCGATCCACACCCAGGCGAGCCCGACGGCGAGGAGGAGGACGGGCATCGTCGGTGGGCTATGGCGAGAAGAGGTTCATGAGGTCGTGGAAGGTGACGACGAGGAAGACGGTCCCGATGAGGAGGAGCCCGGCGAGCGAGGCCGCTCCCTGCACCGAGGGCGGCACGGGCTTGCCGCGGAGCCACTCGAAGACGAGGAAGAGGAACTGCCCGCCGTCGACGATGGGGAGGGGGAGGAAGTTGACGACGGCGAGGTTGATGCTGATGAGGGCCATGAAGAAGAGGAGGGCGATGGTGCCGCGGGAGACGATGTTCGTGCCGATGTGGGCGATGCCGACGGGACCCTTGAGGTGCTCGACCTTGACGGTCCCCTCGAAGAGGCGGAGGAAGGTGAGGTAGGTGGTCATCATGACGCGGTGGGTCTCGGCGACTCCCATGCGGATCGCGTGGACGGGCCCGTCGGCCCGGAGGGTGATCTCCTCGGGCTCAAAGAGCGCCAGGCTCAGCGGGCTCGTCCACCGGAGCGCGTGGAGCGTGGCGATATCGGCGCGGGAGAGCGACCAGCGGACCTCGTGCGGCGTGCCGGCGTCGGGCCGCGCGTCGATCGGGGGCAGCACCGCGAGCACGACCTCGGCGCCCGCGGCGCCGGCAGCGAGGGCCTCACGCGTCGCGGATTTCAGCGCCTCGCGGAGATCCGTGAGCGACGCGACGGGGGTCCCGTTCACGGCGACGATCGTCGAGCCCGGCGCGATCGGGAGCGAGGCGGCGGGCGACGGTCCGAGGTCCTTGCCGCGTTCGTCGGCGAGGTTCTGGATCGGCGCGGCCAGGAGCGCGGCGTGCTCGCCCGCTTCTCCGGGACGGAACCCGATCACACCCAGGCCCTGGGCGCGGACGGTGGGGTCGGGCGTGATGCGAACGATCCGGCCGTCGCGGACGACGTCGACCGGGATGGTCCTGCCGCGATGGCGTCGGATCTCGGCGATGCCCTGGGCGAGGCTCGGGAAGCGCACGTCTCCGACGCGAGCGAAGATGTCGCCGGTCTGGAGTCCCTGGCGGTCGGGGTTGTCGCCGGGCGAAGGGGGCTCGACGAGCATGACGGGCGCCAGGCCCAGGAGATGCTCGACGGGCGAGATCGCGCCCGAGGGTTGGCGCACGAAGCCGGACTGGACGCGGGCCTTGGGCTGGATCGTCGCGGCGACGCGCGTGCCAGCGTCGTCGGTGAACTCGAGCACGATCGGCGTGCCCGCGCCGGCGGCGGCCTCGAGATCGGACGCGGCAGCGACGGCATGGTTCTCGCCCGCGCGAACGAGCCGCATGCCCGGCTTTACGCCCGCGAGTCCCAGCGCGTCGAGGCGGTCGCGGATGATCGCAATCTCCTCGGGCCGCGTTGGGTTGTAGAGGCGGTTGGAGAACGACGGCGCGACGCCGATCTCCAGCAGTCGCGAGCGGACGCCCGGCTCGGGGCGGACTTCGAAGCGGATCGGCCTCTCGACGCCCGGGCGCTGCACGACGAGGTCCAGGGGCTCTCCGCGGCGCGACATCGCGGCCGCGAGGGCCAGGTCGCTGAACTGCTTGATCGTGTCGCCATCGGCGGAGAGGACGCGATCGCCGGGTTTGAGGCCCGCGGGGATCGTCGGGTCGGCGGGGACGGCGCGCTGGGCGGGCGAGCCCGGGGCCACGTCGCCGATCGTCGGAGGCTGCGTCTTCAGGCCCCACATGAAGACCACGATGAACAAGGCCGCGGCGAGGAGCATGTTCATCACCACGCCGGCCGAGATCACGACCATCCGCTTCAGCGGCGGGCACTGCTGGTAACTGTCCGACTCGTCGCTGGTCTCGAGCGGGTTGGCGTCGTTCTGCCCGAGCATCTTGACGTAGCCGCCGAACGGCAGCCAGTTGAGCCGGTACTCGGTGGGGCTGATCGGCTCGTCGGACGTGCGCGGGCCCGCGCGGCCGGCGACCCCGGAGGCGCGCGCCTCGTGGAGCGCGAGGTAGTCGCGCTCGCTGGACCCGCGGCGGAGCCCCATGCCGCGGCGGTAGGAGACGATCGCCGGCCCAAAGCCCATCGCGAAGGCGAGCACGCGGATGCCCGCCCACTTGGCCGCGAGGAAGTGCCCCAACTCGTGAAGAAAGACGATGAGCCCGAACCCGATGACCACGACGGCCAGGTCGATCGCGCCGGAGAGGAAACTGACGAGTGACGACATTGTGCAATCCTAATCGGGCCGACCGGCGGCGGGAATCAAGAGCGTCCGATCGTCGCCAGGAGTTCCGGGACGGCATCCAGGGCCCGCGGGCCGTCGAGCCAGATCGCGCCGGGAGTCGTCCGAAGCCTCCGAAGCCAGGTCCTCTGGTTCTTGGCGAACCGACGCGACTCGATCTTGATCGCCTCGACGGCGTCGTCGAGCGAGGATCGGCCCTCGAGGTGCTCGATCAGTTGCTTGTAGCCCAGGGCCTCGCGCGCCTGCGGCCCGAGGCGGGCGGAGCGCCAGAGCGAACGCACCTCGTCCATCAACCCACGGTCGAGCATCTCGCGAACCCGCGCATTGATGCGCCGGGCGAGGGCGTCGGGCTCCCACTCGAGCCCCACGAGCACACAGGCGTGGCGAGCGCTCGACGACGGCCGCCAGCCTCGATCGGGCGCCACGATCCCGCGCGCGCCGGCGTCCCATTGCGTCTGGAGCGCGCTGATGGGCCGCCCGGTCTGGTGGTAGACCTCCAGCGCACGGATCGTGCGGCGCTGGTCGTTGGGATGGATGCGTGCCGCGGCGGCGGGGTCGACGCGCACGAGTTCCGCGCGCAACTCGGTGAGAGGCGTGGCTTGCAGCCGGACGCGGAGCGCGGGGTCGGGCGGCGGTCCCTCGAACATCCCGTCCAGCAGCGCCTTGACGTAGAGATGCGTCCCTCCCACCACGATCGGCACTCGCCCGCGGGCGAGGATGTCGGCGATGGCCGCATCGGCGAGCGGCAGCCACTGGCTCACGCTGAACGGCTCCGTCGGCTCGACGACGTCCACGAGATGATGCGGGACGCGGGCGAGGACATCCGGCGCCGGCTTCGCCGTCCCGATGTCCATGCCCCGGAAGACCTGGAACGCGTCGGCGGAGATGATCTCGGCCGGGAGCGCCGCGGCCAGCGCGAGCGCGAGGTCCGACTTGCCCCCGGCGGTGGGGCCGACGATCACCGGGAAGCGAAGGGACACGGACATTCGGCCTCGTTCGCGCGGCAGCGCGACGAGAGCATAGAGGCGGTCGCGATCGAACGAGCGGGCGTCGGCGGCCCGCGCCGCGCCACCTCGAGAGAGCCGGCTCCTGCTCAATCCGGGATGCGCATGTGGGGCATGGGCATGGGGTGGCTGATGCCCTGCTTGAGCGCCACGAGGTGGGCTCGGACGTAGGGGATGTTGTTCTGGCGATGGAAGTCGGAGGGGAAGTAGGTGATGAGCCGCACGGGCATAAAGGCCGCCCTGATCGCCGCGACGTAGCGCTTGTGCTCGTCGCGGGTGTAGTACCAGAAACTGTTCTGGTTGAAGAAGGAGTAGTGGGTGGGATCCTGCCACGCCCCGCGGCCGTCGGTCGAGGGCACCTCGATCATGAACATCCCCCGCGGCGCCAGGACGCGGTACGCCTCGTTGAACGTGTGGACCGGGTTGCGATAGTGCTCGATCGCGTCCCAGGCGCGGATCAGGCCGACCGAGCCCGTCTCGAAGGGCCACTCCTTGTCGAGGTCGGCGATCTTGTCCACGCCCTTGGCCTGGATGACATCGACGCCGACGTACTGGTCGTTGGGCTTGCTGTGGGCCGCGCCGAGGTCGAGGGCCAGCAAGCCCTTGTCGCGGCACCACCGGAGCATGGCGGCATAGCAGAACTGGTCGTACCGCTGCCAGACGATCTCCTGGATCCGCGCGTTGCGCTCGACGTGCGTGTTCTTGCGGTCGGCACGCATCCGGTAGAAGTAGAGACACTCCGGGATGTGGTGGAACTTCTTGCCCGCGGCATAGGTGCGGATCAGCAGGTCGTAATCGTCGCCCACCTCCAGCGACGCGTCGTGCCCGCCCACGTCGAAGTAGCACGCCCGGGTCCAGGCGCGCACGTGGTTCGGCGCGTGCGTGATGTAGAGGATCCACGGGGGTTCCGCGGGCGGGGCGCTCGCGGCCTTGTACGTCCAGTTGCCCGGCCCGCGCACGTCGCGATAGCGCCACCCGAACTCCGGGCCATAGACGTGCGGGGACATGTCCGCCTCGTTGAACTCGGCGAAGTCGGAGTAGATGAAGTCCGCGCCGTTCGAAGCCGCCACGGCCACCTTCGCCAGCGCGTCGGCCGAGAGCAGGTCGTCGTGGTCGAGTTCGACGAAGACCTCGCCGCGTGCCGCCTTGGCGCACGCGAGTTTCAGCGCGCCGACATGGGCACCCCTGCCCGGCGTTCCGGCCGGTCCCTCGACGACGCGGACCCGCGGATCGCGGAACTCGGGGACCCTGGCGCCGCCGTTGGGAAGGATCACCCACTCCCAGTGGGCGTGCGTCTGCGCCGCGAGGCACTGGAAGATCTCGGCGAGGTGAGAAGGGTCGTTGGTCGGCGTGATGACCGAGACGAGGGGGTTCGGGCCGATCTTGCTGCTGGGCACGGGCGTCCTCCAAGGGCGAGCGGCAAGGCGCAACCACGGCGCACGCGCCATCGGTGGTCCCGTGCCGCATCGGCGCGCGTCGTCGGCTACTTGATCGAGAGCATCTCGCGATACGTCGGCAGCGGCCAGAGGTCCGCCGCGATCACGCCCTCGAGCGCATCCGAGGCGTCACGGGCCTCGGCCATCGCGGGGACGATATGGTCGCGGATGTGGGCCGCGTGCTCGAACGGATCGGTCGCATGCTGGTGGGCGACGGCGGCCTCGAGGGCGGCGACCGCGGCGCGGAGCCGACCCGTCAACCCCACAAAGTCCGCCAGCGCCGCGCGAAGGTCGGCATCGTCCACCTCGGCGGAGGCGGAGGCGGCGACGGCCTTCGCCATCTGCGTCTGCTGCCGGATCGCCGCGGGGAGCACCTGCGTGCGGATCATCGACGCCATCGTCTCGGCCTCGATCACGACCTGCTTGCAGTACTTCTCCGCAAAGATGTGCGCCCGGCTCTCCAGTTCGGTCTTGCTCAGCACCTTGAACCGCCGGAAGAGGTCGATCGCCTTCTTGGACTTCAGCGCGGGCAGCGCGCTGGCGGTGTTCTTGAGGTTGGGCAGCCCGCGGCGCTCCGCCTCCTGGTGCCACGACACGTCGTACCCGTCCCCGTCGAAGAGCACGCGCTTGTGCTCCTTGATGATCCGTGCCAGGAGGGACGACACCGCCGGCGCGAGTTTGCCCTTCGGGGCTTTCTCCAGTTCATCGGCGATGTAGGAGAGCGAGTCGGCGACGATGGTGTTGACGACGGTCACGGGCCACGCGACCGCAGCGGAAGATCCCACGGCCCGGAACTCGAACTTGTTCCCCGTGAAGGCGAAGGGACTGGTGCGGTTGCGGTCGCCCGAGTGCCGGGGGAGTTGCGGGAGCGTGCGGGCGCCCAGGTCCAGTTGCCCGCCCTTGAGCGTGCTCTTGGCCGAGCCGGTCTCGAGCTGCTCGATGATGTCCGTGAGCATGTCGCCCAGGAAGATGGAGATGATCGCGGGCGGGGCCTCGTTGGCGCCCAGCCGGTGGTCGTTGTTGGCGCTGGCGATCGAGGCCCGCAGCAGTTCGGCGTGGAGGTCCACGGCCCGGATGACCGCGCACAGGAAGACCAGGAACTGCATGTTCGTGTGCGTCTCGTCGCGCGGGTCG
Source organism: Phycisphaerae bacterium (assembly GCA_016793805.1). GTDB lineage: Bacteria > Planctomycetota > Phycisphaerae > Phycisphaerales > UBA1924 > JAEUIZ01. The sequence continues at coordinate 77,553 of JAEUIZ010000044.1, read as the reverse complement.
AGCAGGTTCACGCCCGTGTCGGTCGAGAGCGACCAGTTGCAGTGCTTGCCCGAGCCGTTGATCCCGCGGAAGGGCTTCTCGTGCAGGATGCACTGGAGCCCGTACTGGGCCGCGACGCGCTTGAGCGTCTCCATCACCAGCATCTGGTGGTCGCAGGCGAGGTTGGCCTGCTCGAAGTGCGGGGCGAGTTCGAACTGCCCGGGCGCGACCTCGTTGTGCCGCGTCTTCACCGGAACCCCGAGCCGATACAACTCGCGCTCGCAGTCGTTCATGAACGCCAGCACCCGCCCCGGGATCGAGCCGAAGTAGTGGTCCTCCATCTGCTGGCCCTTGGGCGGACGTGCGCCGATCAGCGTCCGATCGCAGGTGAGCAGGTCCGGGCGGGCGTAGTAGAAGTTGCGGTCGATCAGGAAGTACTCCTGCTCGGCCCCGAGCGTGCTCACGACCCGGTTCACGCCCTGGTCCGTCCCGAATACCCGAAGGATGCGGATCGCCTGCTCCGAGACGGCGTCCATCGAGCGGAGGAGCGGGGTCTTCTTGTCCAGGGCCTCGCCGTTCCACGACACAAACGCGGTGGGGATGCAGAGCGTGACGCTCTTGCCGGAGCGGTTGAGGAAGACGGGGCTGGTGGGGTCCCAGGCGGTGTACCCGCGAGCCTCAAAGGTGGTGCGCAGCCCGCCGGAGGGGAAACTGGAGGCGTCGGGCTCGCCCTGGACGAGGGCGGAACCGGTGAACTCGCTGATCGCTCCGCCGTGCCCGTCGGGAACGATGAACGTGTCGTGCTTCTCGGCGGTCTGCCCGGTGAGCGGCTGGAACCAATGGGTGTAGTGCGTGGCCCCATTCTCGGTGGCCCAGTCCTTCATGGCGGCGGCGACGATGTCCGCAACGGCCGGGTCGAGCCGCTCGCCCAGTTTGATCGTCCGCTGCACACGCTTGAAGACGTCCTTGGGCAGCCGCTGCTGCATGGCGCGCTCGGTGAACACGTCCGAGGCAAAGATCTTCTCGATCGAGTCTTGCCTGGGCATTCGCCCGTTCTCTTCTTTCCAGGTTCCGGGGCCGGTGGCCGGCGCGGGCGGGGGCGGGGGAAGCAGCGTGGACTCCGATCGGGTGTTCATGGCGGACCTCCGTGGCTGGGAGCCTCTGGCGATCGACCCACCGAACCGGCCGGCGCTGGCCGAGGCAGTGGGATGGGGGTGCGAGGGGCGGCCTAGACCCGCTATTGTTGCGCGTCGCCGGCGGGATGCAAGCGCACGCCCCTCGGCCCCTGCCAATAGTGCTCGGTCTCCCCCTGGGCCCGAGATGTTGGGGTCGCTTGCGGAGACCAGGGTGACGGGAGGGGGGGCGCTACCGCGGCGGCATGCCCAACTCGTCCATCGCCCCGTCGATCGCGTCGAGCAGGCGACGGAGGTTTGAGCGAGTGTTCGGGTCGCCCCACAGCACGTCGCACTCGATCCGCCAGTTGCACCCCACGATCCGGTTCTCCTGCATCACGAACGGCATGTTCGTCACCACGAACGTGCAGCGGTCAAACCGGCATCGGCGATAGGCGTGTCCCGACAGGTACACGGTCTGCGAGACGAACTCCTCGTCCTCGTGCGGCGTGAGCGGACCAATGCTGTTCTGATCGGCCATGGTCTCTTTCCCCTCCCCCGGTCGCTGCGGCGTGCGCCGGTCGCGAACGTGCGCCGGCGCGGGCTTGCGTGGCTATTTCCTTCGCTTCTTGAATCGGTCCTTCACGCTCGACGTTCGGGTGGAACCCTTGGTCCCGAGGCCGGGCATGCCCGACAGCCCGGGCACCAGACCCTCCATGCCCCCGGAACTGAGTTCGCGGACGGCCTTGACCTTGGCGGCGGCGCTCATGCCCGCCATGCCCTTGCTGAGTTTGCTGATGGTCTGGAACTGCTTGACGAGGAGGCTCACCTCGTCGGGCTTGGTGCCCGAGCCCCCGGCGATACGCCGGCGACGCGAGTGGTCGATGATGTCCGGCTTGGCCCGCTCCTTCTTGGTCATCGAGTGGATGATGGCCTCGACGCGATCAAGTTGCTTGTCGTCAACTTGCACGCCCTTGAGCGCCGCGCCGACCCCGGGGATGAGCCCCATGAGTTGCTTGAGCGGGCCCATCCGCCGCAGGGCGCGGAGTTGCCCGAGGAAGTCCTCCATCGACATCTCGCCCCGCGCGAGTTTGGCCTCGAGTTTGGCCGCCTCTTCCGCGGAGACCTGCTCCTGCGCCTTCTCGACGAGCGAGACGACGTCGCCCATGCCGAGGATGCGACCGGCCATGCGTTCGGCGTGGAACTCCTCGAGCGCGTCGAGTTTCTCGCCCACGCCCACGAAGCGGATCGGCGCGCCGGTGACGGACCGAGCGGAGATCGCGGCGCCGCCACGGGCGTCGGAGTCGAACTTCGTGAGGATGAGCCCGTCGACGTTGAGGCGCTGGTGGAACGCCTTGGCCGAGGTCATCGCGTCCTGCCCGCTCATCGAGTCCACGACGAGGAAGATCTGGTGCGGGTGGACCGAGCGGTCGATCGCCGACAACTCGTTCATCAGTTCGTCGTTGACGTGGAGCCGGCCCGCAGTGTCGAGGATGAGCGTGTCGACTCCGGCCTTGCGGGCGGCGGTCAGCGCGTGCTGGGCAACCGTGACCGCCGCGCCGATCGCCTTGCCGTACGCCGCGACCTTGTCCGGCTCGCTGTAGAACAGCACCGCGGCGCCGCCGGGCTGGTCCGCCTGCACCTGCTTGGCGATGGTCTCGAGTTGGTCCACGGCCGCGGGCCGCTGGAGGTCCACCGCGGCGAGCATGACCGACCGCCCGCGCTTCTTGAGATAGGCCGCGATCTTGCCGCAGGTCGTCGTCTTGCCCGAGCCCTGGAGCCCGCACATCATGACCACCGTGGGGCCGGGCGCGACACGCATGATCCCGGAATCGGTGGCCGCGGGGGCGGGGAGGCTGACGCCGATCGTCTGCGCGGCCTCCTGCGTCAGTTCGCCCAGCCGGTCGTCGGAGATCGGGGGCGCGCCTCCGAGCAGGTCGATCAGCCGGCGATAGACAATCCCGATCATCTCCTCGCCGGGCTTGAGGCTCTTGGTCACCTGCTGCCCGACCGAGTCCTTGAGCACGGCGGCGGTGAAGTCGTTGACGACATCGGCGTTGACGTCCGCCTCGAGCAGGGCCGCCCGCACGTCGGCCAGCGCCTCCTGCACGTTGGACTCGGAGATCGCGCCCTTCCCGGACAGCCGGCGGTAGAGGTTCCCAAAGCTCTCGGACAATCGCTCGAACATCGGGGCTCCGTGGTTCGCGGACGTTCGCGGGCGTGCGCCGCCCGCAGATCCGCCCAAGTCTAGCGGCGGGGCCGGCGGGGGAACCGGGGCGGCATGCCATTCGGGCCGATCTCGGGGGGGGAGGAGAGAGAGCCTTGGACACGATCCTCACCACGCTCGGGTTGTTGCTGGTGGCCGCGTCGCTCACGCTCCTGTGGTCGGGCGTACGGACGTGGCTCGTGGCGTTCGCGCAGGGGCTGGGCATCCAGGCGATCGTGGGGGCGTGCGTGGCCGCCGCGCAGGTCCACTACCTCGTGCCCAAGAGCCAGGACCTCCCGCTGACCGATCGGCTCGAACTTGTCGTGCAAGGGATCCCGCTGGCGGCCGCGGGCTGGACCTCGCACGCGTTGCACGAGCGCTTCCCCACTCCCTGGACGATCGGCGCCAGGGGATTCCTCGTGGTCGTGGCCGTGCAACTGGGCATCGCGGCCATGCTCCTGGGCTCCCGTCGCATGGGCGAGGAGCGGCTGCTCGACCCGATGCTGTGCCTGCTTGTCGTCGCGGTGATCGGGAACGCCGTTGCCGGCGCCAGTTGGGCATGGTGGGGATAGCGAACCGCTGGCCCGCCGGTGCGTGGCACGACTCGGCGCAGCCCGAACCCCCTATACTCCCAAGTCCGATAGCATGAACCGCGGCTGATTCCGCGGTTCGGAGGTGATCCATGAAGTCGTTGGCGTTCCTCGGCGCGATGGTGGCGATGGCGGCGACGGCCCTCGGGCAGGATTCCAAGCCCGCGGAGCCCGGCAAGCCTGCCCCCGCGTCCGCACCGAAACCGGCATCCACGGAGGCTCTCGTGTACGTGCAGATGAAGACATCATTGGGCGAGATCGCGATCGAACTCAACCAGGAGAAGGCCCCGGTCACGGTCAAGAACTTCCTGGGCTACGTGGACAAGCAGTTCTACGACGGCACCATCTTCCACCGCGTCATCTCCAACTTCATGATCCAGGGCGGGGGCTTCAACGCGGAGATGAAGGAGAAGGAGGCCGGGCAGGGGATCAAGAACGAGTGGGAGAACGGGCTCAAGAACGTCCGCGGGTCGCTGGCGATGGCCCGCGTGGGCGGGAATCCGGATTCGGCCCGGGCCCAGTTCTTCATCAACGTGGTGGACAACCCCTTCCTCGACAAGCCGCAGCGCGACGGCGCCGGGTACGCGGTGTTCGGGAAGGTGGTCCGAGGGATGGAGGTCGTCGACAAGATCCGGGCCGTCGAGGTCGGGAGGCGGGGGGTGCACGATGACGTCCCGCTCAAGGCCGTCACGATCGAGTCCGTCCGCCGGATGACCGAGGCGGAGGTCGCGGGCCTGAAGGACAAGAAGTAGTTCTCGGGCCGGGCGTGCGCGTCACGGACGGCAGGCCGGCGCGTGAAGCGACGGCGCGAGTGGCCGCGGGCGGGATCGCGATGTCTGATTGATCGACGCAAAGCACGAGGAGACCAGCGATGAGCCAGCCGGCACGAGCCCAGTTGCCGTACTACGAGGAATACGTCGAGCAGATCCTTCGTCCGCGTGTCGCAAAGATCGCGGAGGAGGTTCGTGCGACCCTGGCCGAGCAGGTCTGGCGCGAGATCGTGGGCCGCCTGGCCAGCGATCAGCGTTCCGGGATCGCGCCCACGCCCGAGGCCATCGAGCAGGTTCGGCTTGTGCTCGCCGACACGCTCGGCATGCGCGTCGCCGCGGAGTTGCAGGTGACGTTCGGCGCGTCGGCCTCGGCCCCCGCCGCACCCGCCTCCCCCCCCATGGCACGCCAGGAGCCCGTTCCGCCAGCGGGGGGGCATGACGTCGTGGATCGCGGGGGCTTCCTGGACAACCCCCTGGCCCGCGCCGTCGGCGGCGTCCGTCGCCTCGCCCGATAGGGGCAATCGAGCCGGCCTACCGTCGTTTGGCCACAAGCAGGCCGGGCGATCGGAGGTGTGTATGCGTCGTGCGCTTGTGTTGGCAGGAGCGGCAGGGCTTCTCGCGGCCGCGGCGATCCCGGTGCAGGGCTTCCCGCACTACCTCACCGCGTGGAAGGCCAAGTATCCCACGTCCACGATCCCGCAGCGGATGATGACGCTGACCGGGTCGGAGTGCAACACCTGCCACCATCCGCCGGCCCGGTTCCTCCCCGGCTCGTGCTACAGGATGCAACTCCGCAACCTCCTCAAAATCGAGATGCTCCCGATCGAGCAGGCGCTCGACGTGCTCGACGGGCTTGATTCCGACGGCGACGGGGTGCCCAACGGCGTGGAGATCCTCACGCCGCGCGCCGACTCGCCGGGAGAGATCGGGTACCACCCCGGCTTGATCGGACCCTCGGGCACGGACCCGTGCGGCGATGATCCGCTCGAGGTCGTGACGGGGATGCTCGAGACGCCGGCCGCGCTGTGCGCCGCCAACTGCGACGGGAGCACGGCCCCGCCGGTGCTGAACGTCAACGACTTCGCGTGCTTCTTGAACCTCTACGCCGCGGGCGACTCCCGCGCCAACTGCGACGCGAGCACGGCCTCGCCCGTGCTGAACGTCAACGACTTTGTTTGCTTCCTCAACCTGTACGCGGCGGGGTGCCCGTAGCGGGAACTTGGATCGGAGCCGCACGGTACGATCAGGCGAGGCCGGGAACGGGAACCCGCCGCGGAGATCGGTGCATGCGACGCATCGCGTGGTGGCTCGCGGCCGCGGGATTTCCCTTCGTGGCCTGGGCACAGACGCCTCGGGTCGTGATCGACGAGTCGTTCGTTCGGCTCGATCCCTCGGTCTGGGTGCCGGCGACCAACGGCCCGCTGCAGAGCGGAGCGCCGACCTCCACCTCGATCCAGCGCCTCGGGGATCGTTCCGTGCTCATGCTCGAGAGCGAGTTGGCAGGCCCGATGCGGCTCGGGTATCTGTGGACGCCGACGTTTCGCGTGCGGAGCACGCTCGTGGAGTTCGGCGTCATGCCGCTGTCGCTGGACGAATCGCCCGCGGAGGCGATCCTGATGTTCCCATTCGGGGACGTGTACATGGCGATGGCGCTCCACGCGACCCCCGATCAAGGCCCGGTGTGGGTGCGCGTGGAGGTTGCGGGGTGGGCGGGGATCTTTCCGACCGCCCAGCCATGGACGACCAACCGTTGGTACACGTACGTGATGGACGTTGGACAGCGGCGGGTGCGACTGGCCGTCAGCGACGACTCGGGCACGCGGGTGTGGGCCATGGACTTCCCGTGGGAGTTGTGCGAGTACGCGCCGGAGTGGACCGTCGGCGTGCTGCAGGGCACGGCCCGTTCGGAGCGCGCCCGGGCCCTCGCCGCGTTCGACCGCGTTCGTGTCACGCAGCGATGCGGGGCCGACATCGACGGCGACGGCGCGCTCACGGCCCTCGACTTCACTCGGTTCCTCCAGGAGTACGCGCTCAACGATTGCTCGGCGGACATGACGGACGACGCGCACGTCGACATTCGCGACGCGATCACGTTCTCGTCGGCGTTCGCGGCCGGGTGTCCATAGCCGCCCTCGAGGCCACAGGCGTGCCCTATGCCGAACTGCTCGCGGCTCCCTGTCCCATGCGGCGTGTGCCGCCGAGTTTCTTGAGGCGCATCTGGAGTTCGTCCACGTTCGGCGAGGCCTCCAGCGCCACCCGCATGTGGATCATCTCGTTCTCGACGAGTTCCACCAGCGATTGGTTGAAGTCCTTCATCCCCGACTGGATCGCCTCGATGTTCTTGAGGTACTCGCGGAGTTCGCCCTCGCGCCCCTCGAGGATGTGCTTGGTCACGACGATGTTGTTCACCAGGATCTCCAGCGCGGGGATCCGGTGGATGTGCTCGTGCAGCGTGGGCAGGAGTTTCTGGTACACGAACGCCCGCATCTGGTACGCCAGCATCTTGCGCACCTGCTCGCGCTCGTCCTGCTCGAACAGGCCGTAGATTCGGCTGAACGTCTGCGTCGTGCTCGACGCGTGGATCGTCCCGTACACCAGGTGCCCCGTCTCGGCGGCGTTCAGCGCGGCCTCGAACGTCTCCTTGTCGCGCATCTCGCCCACCAGCACGATGTCCGGGTTCTCGCGGACCAGCGCCCGCAGCGCGACCTTGAAGTCCAGGCAGTCGATCCCGATCTCCCGCTGGTTGATCGTCGCCTTCTTGTCCGTCAGCAGGTACTCGATCGGGTCCTCGATCGTGACGATGTGCACCGCCTTCTGCTCGTTCACGTAGTCCAGCATCGACGCGATCGTCGTCGTCTTGCCCGAGCCCGTCACGCCCGAGAGCAGCACGATCCCCTGCGGCTGCATCGCGATCTGCGACATGATCGGCGGGAGGTGCAACTCGTCGAACTTCCGGATGTTGCTCGTGATCAATCGGCACGCGCACGACAACTTCCCGCGGGCCTGGAACAGGTTCACGCGGAACCGGCTCGTCGAGTCATAGTCGTACGCGAAGTCCGCCGAGCCCAGTTTGTGCAGGTCCGCCCACCCGTCCTCGTCCAGGATGTGCTTGGCGATCGAGACGAACTCCTCGGGCGTGATCGGCTCGGTGTCCAGCGGCTTGAGCGACCCGCGGACGCGCACCTTCGGCGGCTGCCCGCTCTTCATGATCAGGTCCGACGCCTTGAGTTTGATGCACGCCTTCAGGAACGCGCCGAAACGCGTCTCGTGCGGGTCGTGCTTGCGGTCCGGGTCCAAGGTCACATGCCCGGTCACCGGGGTGCTGGTGGGCTCGCCGAGGCTCATCGAAGGGGCTCCGTTCGTCGCGGAGCCACGCTCCGCTCGTGCATCCGACATGATCTGCATCACAGAATACCCTCCGACGCAGCGTTCGGCTAGGCCGATCGCTCGCCTTCACGCGACATCCCTCGATTCCTCGACTCTCCCCAGTGGAGCGCCCTCCGCGGCGACCGGTTCGATGCCGGCCGATCAGGTTCGCATCGCCGACACGCTCGGTTGCACCCCGACCCCCTGAGGTGGATTGCCCCTGTCAGCCACCAAACTGGGATCGCGCGACGGACGCCTCGAACGCGGCACCTACCCTTCAACGTGCTGGGCGTACCCCTCCAGATTGGCCCGATTCGACTCTCGACGAATCTCCTCCTCGCGCCCATCGCGGGGTACTGCGATCTCGCCTTTCGCCGAGTCGTCCGTGAGGCCGGCTTTCTCGGCGGGGGCAGCGGTGGGGTCGGGCTCGCCTGCACCGACTTGCTCTCGCCCCAGGGGCTCCTCCGCGGCTCGGCGACCTCGCTCGACCTCGCCAGGACCGACGCCGCGGACAAACCGGTCGGGATGCAACTGTACGGAAGCGACCCGGAAATCATGGCCCAGGGAGCCCGATGGGCCGTCGAGCACGGCGCCACGGTCGTGGACATCAACATGGGCTGCCCGGTGGACAAGGTGACCAAGAAGGACGGAGGCTCGAAACTCCTGACCGACCTGCCCCGGGCCGCGAGGATCGTCGAGCGAGTGACCCGCGAACTCGAACGCTGCCCGCTCTCGCCAGATGAGTGGGACGATCGCCGGGGCGACGCGAGCCTGGCGCGCGGTGCCGATGGCGCGCGGCCCCCGGGCTCGACTCCGGTTCCGCTCACCTGCAAGATCCGGCTCTGCTGGTCCACCGCGGACTACGACGCGGGGCTCGCTTGCTCGCCGGGGTTGGCGCGGAGCCTGGCCGACGCGGGCGTCGCGGCCGTCACCGTTCACGGGAGGACGACGGAGATGAAGTTCAGCGGGACGGTTCGGCACGAGGGGATCGCGCGGGTCGTCGAGGCCGTCGCGGGGCGCGTTCCGGTCATCGGCAACGGAGACGTGACCACGCCCGAACTGGCCGTCGAGATGATCCAGCGGACGGGCTGCGCGGGCGTGATGATCGGTCGCGGGGCGCTGTCGAGGCCGTGGCTGTTTCGCGACGCGTGGGCGCTGCAGCGGCAGATCATCGGCGGGGGCGAGATGCCCACGCCGCCGACCGAGGCCGAGAAGGTGGCGTTCGTCCGCCGATATCTCGGGCTGATGCTCGAGCACCGGGGCGAGCACTACGCGATGGTGCAGATCCGTCGGCGGATCAGTTGGTTCGCGAAGGAACTGGTGACGCGCGACGAGCGTGGACGGCCGGTGGGCTGTCGGCCGCTCAAGGAGACGGTGCGAGACGCATCAACGCCCGCGGAGGTCATGCGGGCGCTGGACGAGTTCGAGGCCGGGGGGCTGCGTACGCGACCCGGCGAGGCGATCGAGGCGGCGTAGGACTACTTGCCGCCGGGGCCGATCGTCCGCGGCCCGCCCTTGGCCGGGGCGTTGGGGTCGATCGTGGGGGTCTGCACGGTGTTGCCGCCGCCGAAGAGCCCGAACTGCCACGCGAACACGACGGCGACGGCGACAAGCAGAACCACGAGGATGATGATCTTTTTCGAGTCGGATGAACTGGCCATGATCGACCTCCGCTGCCGGCAAGAGCAGCCGGCGCTGACGAGAGCATAGCGGAGGAGCGAGCAGGCTACAAGTCGCGACGTCGGAGGCTCGGCACGCCACCGAAGTCCAGAGGCGAAGTGGACGCTTGAAAAAAGCAACGAGCGCCGGCGCTGGGCCGACGCTCGCATGAGATCTGGATTGTCAGCCGGGTTTGCTATGGGAGCGGCAGCGGCTGCCCGGGCAGCTTGAAGATGAAGGTGTACTTGCCGACGGCCCAGTTGTTGGGCGCGGGCAGGTTGGTGGCGACCGGATCATACATCGAGCCGGAGGTCATGCGCAGGTACTCCGCTCGGCCATCCAGGAAGGCCATGACGGACTTGTTGGGTTCGCCGAACTCGCCTGGGAACTGCGGGCGGCCGACGAGGTTGCCGTTGCCGCCAGGCAGTGAGTTGGCGACGACGTCGGAAGTTTGGTCGTGGATCCAGACGAACTTGTTGGTCGGGTCAAACTCGCTGGCAAGTTTGATGCGACGGACGCCCTCGTCGTACTTGAGCGTGAAGTTCGTGGGGATGCCCGCACCGGTCTGATCCCACCACTTCATGTTGATGTGGTACGAGGTACCCACGTCGTCGTAACTGGAGAGTTCGAAGGTCGGGTTCGGCCAGGCGCGCTGGCGAGTGAACTGGTCGCCCGGCGAGCGGAACACCGGCATCTGCACCTTCTCCTTTTCGTTCGCCGAGGCCGTGCCGTCGTTGAACGTCCACTTGCCAGGCGTGGGGGTGGCGGCAGTGCCGACGCCCGTGCTCTGGTAGCCAGTTGGCACCTCCATCACGAGCTCGGGATACAGATAGGGGTTGAGCGGGCGGGAATACGCCGTCTCGCTGAAGTTGCCATCCCAGAACGACGACGCGTTCTTGCCGCCATAGCACCAGGTGTCCCATCCGATGACGATGGTGCCCTGGTTGTACCCGGCACCACGCATCGGGAACTGGTCCTTCTTTTCGAAGCGATAGCTTGCCTGCCCGATCAGAATCTGGCGGCAGTTGTTGAGCGAGATGGACATCCGGGCCGCGTTGCGGGCGCGTCCGAGGGCCGGGAGCAAGATGCCGATCAGCAGCGCGATGATCGCGATGACGACCAGCAACTCGATGAGCGTGAATCCCCGCTTGTTGTTCTGCATCTGTTCAGTCTCCGGAGGTCCGAGCCTCATTGTACCGATTCGCGTGTTCGTCTCCGACGGTTTCAGTCTCGCGCCCAAGGGCGGGAGTGTAGCAGGTTCTCACGGCAGCGGGAGCGCCTTCCCCGGCATCTTGAAGATGAAGGTGTACTTGCCGATCGCCCAGTTGTTGGGCGCGGGGAGGTTGGTCGCGACCGGGTCGTAGAGGGCGCCGGACACCATCTTCACGTACTCCGCCCGTCCGTCGAGGAAGGCCATCACGGACTTGTTCGGCTCGCCGAACTCTCCGGGGAACTGCGGGCGTCCAACCAGGTTCCCGTTCCCGCTGGGTGTGGAGTGGGCGACCACGTCGGCCGTCTGGTCGTGGATCCAGACGAACTTGTTGGTCGGGTCAAACTCCGACGCGAGGCGGCAGCGGCGGATGCCCTCGTCGTAGCGTGCCCGCCACGGGTTGATCACCGCGATGTCCGGCTGGTAGAACCACTTCATGTTGATGTGGTACGAGGTGCCCACGTCGTCGTAACTGGAGAGTTCGAACGTCGGGTTCGGCCAGTTGCGCTGCCGGGTGAACTGGTCGCCGGGCGAGCGGAAGACCGGCATCTGCACCTTCTCGCGGTCGCTGGCGCTGGGCGTCCCGCCATAGAACGTCCACGTCGCCGGTGTTCCTGTGTTCACGTAGCCCGTGGGCTGCTCGAGCGGGATCTCGGGGTAGAGGTACGGATTGAGCGGCCGCGAGTGGGCGGCCTCCTCAAAGACCCCGCCGGCATACGAGGTCCAGAACGACGACGAGTTCTTCCCGCCGTAGTTCCACGTGTCCCAACTGTTGATCGCGCCGTTGGTGTAACGACCGCTCCGCTGCGGGAACTGGTCCTTTTTCTCGAAGCGATACGTGGCCTGCCCGATCAGGATCTGGCGGCAGTTGTTGAGCGAGATCGCCATCCGCGCGACGTTCCGGGCCCGGCCCAGCGCGGGCAGCAGGATCCCGATGAGCAGCGCGATGATGGCAATGACGACGAGCAGTTCGATCAGCGTGAAGCCGCGACGACCGATTCTCATGGTGATCTCCTTCTGAGTCTCGACGCGCTATGGGAGCGGAAGCGGTTGTCCAGGGGTGCGGAAGATGAAGACGTACTTGCCAACCGCCCAGTTGTTCGGGGCGGGCAGATTGGTCGCCACCGGGTCATACAGCGCTCCGGAGGTCATCTTGAGGTACTAGGACCGCCCGTCGAGGAACGCCATGACGGACTTGTTCTTCTCGCCGAACTCGCCGTCGAACTGCGGACGCCCGACCAGGTTCCCGTTGCCGCCCGTGGCCGCGTGCGCCACGACGTCGGCAGTCTGATCGTGCATCCACACGAACTTGTTGGTCGGATCAAACTCGCTCGCCAGGCGGGTGCGCCGGACACCCTCGTTGAACCGGGCGGTGAACCCGGCGGGCAGGCCGGGCTGATCCCACCACTTGATGTTGAAGTGGTACGAGGTGCCAACGTCGTCGTAACTGGACCGCAGGAAGTTGGGCTGCCCGTACGGGATGCCGCTGACCGTGCCCTGGTACGTCGCCTTGTCGCCCGGGGATTTGAACACGGTCATTTCGAGGCGCTCGCGGTCGGAGTCGCTGGGCGTCCCCTGGTGGAAGTTCCAGGCGGACGGTGCGCCTGTGTTCAAGTAGTTGGGCGGCTGCTCGATCACCACCTCCGGGTACAGATACGCGTTGAGCCAGCGGGAGAAGGCGCTCTCGTCGAAGACTGTCGTCTGCCAGGCCTTGTTGCAGTTCTTGCCGCCGTACGACCAGGTGTCCCACCCGTTCATCTGTCCGTTGGTGTAGCGCGTCCCGCGCATGGGGACCTGGTCCTTCTTGTCGAAGCGATACGTGGCCTGTCCGATCAGGATCTGGCGGCAGTTGTTCAGCGAGATCGACATCCGCGCCGCGTTCCGGGCCCGGCCCAGCGCGGGCAGCAGGATCCCGATCAGCAACGCGATAATGGCAATCACGACCAGCAGTTCAATCAGCGTGAACGCACCGCGCTTGACGTACATGGCGTTCTCCTGCCGGTGCTCGTTCCGGCGTGTGTCGCCCGACGCAGAATCGGGCCGGCTCGACGCCCCGAATGGGACGTGTCCTCGAGCCATCTCCATCATCGTACCAACTGTGCCGGAGGATGCAAGTCCATCCCGCGCAGCGGCCGACACTCCGAGGGGCCGATCCCATACGCGAGTGGTCGCGGATCGGATGCCCCCGCACCACCACCGATGAATCGGGAGTGGAACCCGGACCCCGGGCTTCTGGGCCCGACGAGCCGGGTGGCATGGCGGCGAGAGCCGATTCGCGGCACGGGTCGGGCGGGCTCCGCGAAATTGAGGTGTCCGAACGCCGCTCTCGGTGCTCCGGCAGGCCGATAATGGGAGGAGATGCCCCGCGATATCCCCGTCGGCAATGGCGACCTGCTGATCTGTTTCGATCGCTTCTATCGCGTTCGGGATTTGTACTTCCCCAATGTCGGTCGCCTCAACCACACCGACGGGAGCACGCAGAAGTTTGGGGTGTGGGCCGACGGACGGTTCGCCTGGGTCGAAGACCCTGAGTGGACGCGACGGATGGCGTACCTGCCGGAGACGCTGGTCACGGACGTTCGGCTTGTTCACCACGGCTTGGGGCTGGAGATTGTGTGCCACGACGCGGTGGACCACGCCGAGGCGGTGTACTTCCGCCGATGCCTGGTTCGGGACCTTTTGGGCAAGCCGCGGGATGTCCGGCTGTTCTTCCACTTTGACCTTTCGATTCGCGGGACGGCGGTTGGTGACACGGCGAACTACGACCCGGCGACCAACTCGGTCATCATCTATAAGGACGACTCGTACTTCCTGGTGTGCGCGCGCGACGAGCACAAACTGGGGATCGACCACTGGGCGATCGGCACGAAGCGGCTGGGCGGTGCGGAGGGGACGTGGCGCGATGCCGAGGACGGGGTGCTGGGTCGGAACGCGATCAGCCAGGGATCGGTGGACGCGACGGTCGGGCTGCACGTTCCCGTTCGAGCGCACGAGCAGGGGAGCGCGACGCTCTGGGCGGTGTGCGGGCCGTCGTACCAGGCGGTCAAGCAGTTGAACCGTCGGGTGGTGGAGGTGGGCCCGGAGCGGATGATCGCGCGGACCGAGGCGTATTGGCGGCTGTGGTGCCGGCGCGAGGCGGTGGACACGTCGCCGCTGCCCTCGGCGATCCGGCAGTTGTACGCACGGTCGCAGTTGGTGATGCGGACGCAGATCGACAACCGCGGGGCGATCGTCGCGGCGAACGACAGCGACGTGACGGCCTTTGGCGGCGACCACTACAGTTACTGCTGGATGCGGGACGGGGCGCTGGTCTCGCACGCGCTGACGCTCTCGAACCACGGCGAGGTGTCGCGGCGGTTCTTCGAGTTTGCCGCTCGCGTCATCGAGCGCGACGGGTACTTCCTCCACAAGTACACCCCGCTGGGCCAGTTGGCCAGTTCGTGGCACCCCTGGGTGATCGAGGGGCAGCGGGTGCTCCCGATCCAGGAGGACGAGACGGCGCTGGTGGTGTGGGCGCTCCGCCGGCACTTCGAGGCGTTCCGCGAGGTCGAGTTCGTCAAGCCGCTGTACGAGGCGCTGGTGGTCCGCCCGGCGGAGTGGATGATCTCGTATCAGGATGAGAACGGGCTCCCGCTGCCGTCGTGGGACTTGTGGGAGGAGCGTCGCGGGGTCCACACGTTCACGGTCGCGTCGGTGGTGGGGGCGCTGCGGGCGGCGGCGGCGTTCGCGCAGGACTTCGGGGAGCCCGACCGCGCGGCCCGCTATGCCGAGCACGCCGAGCGGATGGTCCGCGCGATCAAGAAGCACCTCTGGGTTCCGGATCGGCAGCGGTTCGCGCGGATGGCCACACCGCTCCCCGGCGGGGGGTATCGGCTCGACCTGACGCGCGACTCGGCGAACTTCGCGCTGTTCGCGTTTGGCGCGATGCACGCCCGCGATCCGATGGTCGAGGCCGAGATGGCCTCGATCCGCGAGCGGCTGTGGATCAAGACGGACGTGGGGGGGTGCGCCCGCTACGAGCACGACTACTTCCACCAGGTCGAGCGGGAGCGGATCGCGGAGGTGCCGGGGAATCCGTGGGTGATCTGCACGCTCTGGCACGCGCAGCACCGGATCGCGCGGGCGCTGAATCTGGCCGAGTTGCGCGAGGCGCTGGCGTACCTGGAGTGGACCGCGGGCCGGGCCCTGGAGTCGGGCGTGCTCGCGGAGCAGTTCCATCCGTACACGGGCCAGCCCTTGGGGGTGAGCCCGCTGACCTGGAGCCACGCGACGGTGGTCACGGTGGTGACGGAGTACCTGCGGAAGCATCAGGAACTGACGCGCGGGACGGCCCGCGGGCCCGGTTCGGCCGAGGTCGAGACCGAGATGAGCGCCCTCCCGTAGGTCCCGCGCGGATTCGGCAAGTCTTGCGCGAGCCGGGCCAAAAGTAGCGCGACGGCGGGCCGATATCCGATGAGCGAACCACACGGGACCGGAGCGTCCCTGGGTTTGCGTGGAAGGCCAGGATGGCAGAGCCGAGCGACAACAAGGCGGCGAGCGCGGCAGCGGAGGCGGCCCTGGCGGCGGCGCAGGCCGCGATCGCCAGCCTGAACGATCCGACGCCCGATCCCGCGCCAGCGCCGGCCTCGGCGGCGGTGGAAGACCCCGTGGCGGCGGCCATGGCGGAAGCGATGGCCGCGCAGGCCCAGCCCGTGACACTCGAGAAGTTCGGGCCGGGAGCCGGGGGCGACGCGGGCAAGGGCATCGAGTTGCTCTCGGACGTCGATCTCAACGTCACGATCGAGCTCGGCCGCACGCGGATGCTCGTCGAGGACGTGCTCAAACTCGGGGAGGGCGCGGTCGTCGAGCTCGACAAGCTCGCGGGCGACCCGGTGGACGTGTACGTGAACCATCGGCACATCGCCCGGGGCGAGGTGCTCGTCCTCAACGATAACTTCTGCGTCCGCATCCACGAGATCATCGGCGCGGAAGCCGAGCAGAAGCCCCCGCAGGCGAAAGGAAAGCACGCCAAGGGTTAGGCGGGAACGGAGTTCCCGGATTCGGCCAGGAGGGCCACGGTGCGACGGATCGCGGCAATCGCGGCGGCGGCATGCACGGCGACAGCGGCGCTCGGCCAGGCGCCCGCGATCGAGCGCGTGCCGCTCGGCACGCCGGGGCGAACGCCCGAGCAGGACGCGGCACGGGGAGACGCGCGCGACGGCGGGTCCGCAGTCGGTGCGGGTCGGGTCGTCGGATCGCTGGCCGTCGTCGTCATCCTCGCGCTCGGCGTCGGCGTCGGGCTCAAGGCCGTGGCCCGGCGGAGCCCGGGGCTGCGTGCGGCGCTCGGCGCGGGCGGACGGGCGCCCGCGGGCGTGCTCGAGGTGCTCGGCCGATATCCGGTCGCCCGCGGCGCGACCCTGGTGCTCCTGCGTGTGGATCGCCGCGTGCTGCTCCTGTCGCAGACCAGCGGGGGGCGGCTCGGGCTCTCGTCGAGTTTCACCACGCTGTGCGAGATGGTGGACGCGGACGATGTGGCCTCGATCCTCACCAAGGCGCGCGACGACGCCGGCGAATCGATGTCGAAGCGATTCCAGTCGCTCCTGGAGCGATTCGATCGCGGCTCGGCGGGCGCGGAGCGGGCGTCGGTCCTCGGTCGCGGCGCCGCGGAGACCACCCGAGGCGGGATCCCGGTGGTCGACTTGACGCGACGGGGATCGCCCCAGGGCCTGCTGGCGCGGCGTCTCGCCTCGGTGCGAGGGCGAGGGAGTGCCGCATGAGGCGCCTCGCGTGCATCCTGCTGCTGGTCTTGGCCGTGCTGCCGGCGCGGGGGCAGACGCCGAGTTCCTATGACGTTCCGGACGCGATCGAGGCCGGTCCGGCCGCGCTCCGCGCGAGGCTTGCGCCGCCGGCGGACCCCGGCAGCCTGAATCCCCTTGAGGTCATGGCCGCCGCGGGCGACGCCTTGGGCGGGGCGTACGCGGGGGCGGCTGGCGCGGGCACGAAGGACTCGGATCGGCCCCGGGGGCTCTCCCCCGTGCTGAACATCATGCTCCTGCTGACGGTGATCACGCTCGCCCCGTCGATCGTGCTCATGGGGACGTGCTTCATCCGCATCCTGGTGGTGCTGGGGCTGCTGCGGCAGGCGATGGGCACGGGCTCGCTCCCGCCGCCGCAGGTGACGGTGAGCCTCTCGCTGATGGCGACGATGGTGGTGATGGCGCCGACGGTGGATCGGGTGTACAAGGAGGCGGTGGTGCCGTTCCGCGCGGGCGAGATCACGGACTACCGCACGCTGTGGGACAAGGCGAAGCAGCCGATGCGCGACTTCATGTTCGCGCAGATCGAGGCGACCGGGAACTGGTCGAGCCTGTACATGGTGATGTCGCACCGCGGGATCGACGTGAGCGACCCGTCGCGACTGACCCGCGCGGACGTGGACATGGTCTCGCTCGTGCCGGCGTTCATGCTCAGCGAGTTGCGGGCGGCGTTCATGATGGGATTCCGGCTGTATCTCCCGTTCCTGGTCATCGACATGGTGATCGCGACGATGCTGATCTCGATGAGCATGATGATGCTGCCCCCGGTGCTGGTGACGCTCCCGTTCAAGTTGCTGCTGTTCGTGCTCGTCGATGGGTGGGCGCTGGTGGTCGGGAGCCTGATGGGGAGTTTCGCGCGGCCGGACGTGGCGACCGCGGCGGTCAACTTCGTGCTTGGGTACGCGTAGAGGAGGCGGCGCGATGCACTACGACGAGCAGGCGGTGTCGCTGGCGCGGGAGATGCTCCTGATCACGCTCAAGATCGCGGCTCCCATCCTCGGCGCGGGCCTGATCATCGGGCTCCTCGTCAGCCTCGTGCAGTCGATCACCTCGATCCAGGATCAGACCCTCAGTTTCGTCCCCAAGATCGTGGCGATGATCGCCGCCGCCGCGCTCCTCCTGCCGTGGATCGTTGCCAAACTCGTCGCGTACGCCGGGCAGTTGCTCTCGCTGGCGAGCGGGGCGTAGCGGGGCTTGCGGCCATGAACGACTTCCTCAGCATTTTGCTCCCGCACCTCGTCCCGCTCCTCCTCGTGGTGGCGCGCGTCGCGGGGCTGTTCCTGCTCGCGCCCGTGCTCGGCAACCGCATGGCGCCCGCGAGGTTCCGCGCGCTCCTGGCCGTGGCGCTCGGGGCGGCGCTCTATCCCGGCGCGCTCGCGGTGATGACCCCGACCACGGACGTCGATATGTTCGGCCTGGCGGCCATGACCGTGCGCGAGGCGCTCATCGGGTGGTCGATGGGCCTGATCGCCGCTCTGCCGATCCTGGCACTGGAACTCGCGGGGTACATCATGGGTCACCAGATGGGCCTGGGCCTTGCGCGGGTCTTCAACCCCGAGGCCGGGACCGACTCCGAGGTGATCGGGCAGGTCCTCATGTACATCGGGATCGGCGTGTTCCTCGCGATCGGCGGTCTCGAGGCCCTGGTGCTCATCCTCATGCGGACGTTCGAGACGATCCCGATCGGGGGGCTCGCGCCGGCGAGGGCCCCCTTGGACATCGTCCTGAACGTCATGGCCGCGGGCATGGAACTCGCCGTCCGGGTCGCGGCACCGGTCACGGGCATCATCTTCCTCGTCATGATCGCGCTGGGATTCCTGGGCAAGACCATGCCCCAGATCAACGTCATGAGCATCGGATTCATCGTGAAGATCCTGGCGGGCTTGGCGATGCTCGCGGGCTCGCTCCCGGCGACGCGCGACGCGGTGACCGACGAACTGCAACGGGTGCTCACGGCCCTGGACCAATGGGCGAGGGCGGCATAGGCACGAGGGATCGATGGCCGAGGACCTGGGCGACAAAACCGAACTCCCAACGGCGCGGCGCCGCTCCGAGGCTCGCTCGCGCGGGCAGGTGCCCAAGAGCACCGACCTCTCCGCGGCGGTCGAACTCGCCGCGGGCGTCGCCCTGCTGGCGATCATGGGCTCCGCGGGTGCGAGCGTGCTCGGGTCCCTCCTGCGCCACGGCCTTCAGCACGAACTCGCGGGCGGCCCGATCGACATGCGGACCGTGCGCGACGCGGTCATCAACGCCGGTCTGGCCGGGGCCTGGGTGCTCGGCCCGGCGCTGGCCGTCATGTTCGTCGTGGCGTACCTCGCGCAGTTCCTCCAGGTCGGCTGGCTCCTCACGCTCAAGCCGATCACGCCCAACCTCAACAAACTCAGCCCCGCGGCCGGGCTCAAGCGCATCTTCGGCGTCCGGGGCCTCATCCGCTCGGGGATGAACTCCCTGAAACTCGTCGTGGTCTCGCTCGTCGCGGGGCTCGTGCTCTGGAAAGACCTCGAGTTGGTCGTGGCCCTCCCGGGGCTCACGATCCTGGGCGGGGTCTACATGGTCCTGCAACTCGCGCTCGAACTCACGCTCTGGTTGCTCGCCACCCTCATCCTCATGGGCATCGTGGACTTCATCGTCCAGCGCTGGCGGCACACGCAGGACCTGCGGATGACCCGGCAGGAGGTCAAGGACGAGCGCCGGTCGATGGAGGGCGACCCGGAGATCAAGTCGAGGCGGTTCCGCATGGCCCGTGAGATCGCGCTGCACCGCATCCAGGCCGAGGTGCCCAAGGCCGACGTGATCGTCACGAACCCGACGCACTTCTCGGTCGCGCTGCGGTACGACCCGGCGAAGATGCGGGCGCCCAAGGTGGTGGCCAAGGGCGCGGACGACCTGGCCTTCCACATCCGCCGGGTGGCCATCGCCTCGGGCGTGACGATCGTGGAGCGTCCACCGCTGGCGCGGGCGCTGTATTGGGAGGTCGATCTGGGCCGCGAGGTGCCCGCGGAGTTCTACGAGGCCGTCGCCGAAGTCCTGGCGTACGTGTACCGCATCAACGGACGGGCGGCCTAACCCATGCCACCACCCACCATCAGGCCGACGACGGGATCGAAACTCGCGGGCACGGTGCTCCCCGAATGGATGCACCGGCTCCGGGCGCAGCGCGGGCTGCTGGTGCCGATCGGGTTCGTGTCGCTCCTGGCGGTGCTGCTGGTCCCGCTCCCGACATGGGTGATGGACATCCTGATCTGCCTGAACATCACGATCGCGGTGATCGTGCTGCTCACGACGATCTACATGGACCATCCGCTGGACTTCAGCGTGTTCCCCTCGCTGTTGCTGGCGCTGACGATGCTGCGGCTGGTGCTCAACATCGCCTCGACGCGGCTGATCCTCTCGACGAAGGCGACCACGCCCGAGGAGGCCACGGGGACCGCGGGGCACGTCATCCAGGCCTTCGGCGACTTTGTGGCCGGCGACTCGCTGTTCGTCGGCGTCGTCATTTTCCTCATCCTGGTCATCGTGCAGTTCGTCGTCATCACCAAGGGCGCCACGCGCATCAGCGAGGTCGCCGCCCGCTTCACTCTCGACGCGATGCCCGGGAAGCAGATGGCGATCGACAGCGACCTGAACGCGGGGATCATCAACGAGGGCGAGGCGAGGCGCCGCCGCGAGCAGATCCGGCAGGAGGCCGACTTCTTCGGCGCGATGGACGGCGCCAGCAAGTTCGTCCGGGGCGATGCCGTCGCGGGCCTCATCATCACGGCGATCAACGTCCTCGGCGGCTTCGCCGTGGGGATGATCCTCCGCGGATGGGACAGCCCGATGCAGACCGCCGAGGTCTTCACGCGACTGACCATCGGCGACGGGCTCGCCTCCCAGATCCCCTCCTTCGTCGTCGCCATCGCCTCCGCGCTCATCGTCACGCGGTCCGGCTCCAAGCAGCAACTCGGCGACGAACTGACCGACCAACTCATCAGCCAGCCCAAGGGGCTCACGCTCACCGCCGGGTTCCTCATGCTCCTGGCCCTGACACCCCTGCCCACCATCCCGCTGGTCGTCACGGGGGGCGGGCTGGCCACCCTCGCCTGGGCGATGTCGCGCACCCGCCGCCGAACCGAGACCGCCAAGCGCGAGGAGCAGGAGGCGGCGGCGACCAAGGACCGTGCCGACGGCCCGCCCGTCGAGAGCCTGCTCAAGGTCGACGTGCTCGAACTCGAACTGGGCTATGGGCTCGTCTCGCTGGTCGACGCGGCCCAGGGCGGCGACCTGCTCGGCCGCATCGCCGCCATCCGCCGACAGTTGGCCTCCGAACTGGGCATGGTGCTCCCGCCCGTCCGCATCCGCGACAACATGCAACTCGACGCGACGGATTACCGCATCAAGGTCCGCGGGAGCGCCGTCGCCGAAGGCCAGACCATGCCGGGCAAACTCCTGGCGATGGACTCGGGCCTGGCCAGCGGGCCCATCGAGGGCGAGGCCACGCGCGAGCCCGCCTTTGGCCTCGAAGCGAAGTGGATCGAGCCCGCGCAGCGACAACGGGCCGAGACCATGAACTACACCGTCGTCGATGCCGTCAGCGTGCTCGGGACGCACCTGGCCGAGGTCGTGAAGCGGCACGCGGCGGAACTCCTGACCCGCGAGGAGGTCGTCAACCTCGTCGAGCAACTCAAGCAGCGGAGCCCCAAACTCGTCGAAGAGGCCGTGCCCGCTCTCGTCAAGCCGGGCGAACTCCAGAAGGTGCTCCAGAACCTCCTCCGCGAGCGGGTGCCGATCCGAGACATGGAGACGATCGTCGAGACCCTGGCCGACTGGGCGCCCAAGTCCAAGGACCTCGACGTGCTCACGGAGTACGTCCGCAACGCGCTTCGGCGGACCATCTGCCAGTTGCACGCCGCCCCGTCGCCCAACGATCCGCGCAAGCAGCGGCTCGTGTGCGTCACGCTCGATCCCGCGCTCGACGACCTCGTCGAGGGATACATCGAGCGCACCGGCAGCGGGACGATCCTCCGCATGCCCTCGCAGGTCAGCGGCGCGGTCGCCAGGGCCATCGCCGCGGCGCTCGGGAAGTTGACCACGGCGGGCCACGCGGCGGTCGTCATCGCCTCGCCCTCGGTCCGCGCCACCGTCCGGCAGATCGTCGAGCCACACGTCCCGGGCGTGACTGTCCTCGGGTACAACGAGATCGTCCCGACGGTCGAGGTCGATTCCATGGCGCTCGTCACGGCAGAGGAGGTGCAAGGCGCGGCGGTCAGGGCGGCCTAGCAAGGTCTCGCTTCAGCCACCCTCGCCGGCATGGACGCAGCAACGAGGTTGACTTGCAATCCGCGGACGGCTTGCTATGCTGGACCTTCCCCGGCAGGAGGCTGGGCACGGTTCGCTTGGCCAGGATGGCGTGAATGAACCTCAAAACCTATCGGGCACGGACGATCGGCGATGCGCTCGCCGAGGTCAAACGAGACCTCGGCAAGGACGCCGTCATCCTGCACACCCGAACGCTCACCATCGGCGGCTGGCTCGGGCTCGGCGGTCGCTCCGTCGTGGAAGTGACGGCCTCGGACGACGCGGGCCTCGCGCGTCGGCAGCGCCCCGCTCCGCCCGCGGAGCCCGCACGCCGGCCCGTGTCCCCGCAAGCCGGCGCTCGTGCCGCCGACGTGCGCGCGCCCGAGTCTGCCGATCGCAGCGCCGCGGCTCGGGCAGCCGCAGTCGCCGATGCGGTTGAGGTCGCCGACCGCCCGGCGCGGGTGGCGGTCGAGAGGCCGATCCCCATGCGGCCTTCGCCCGATCGGCGCGTCGAGCGCCCCGCCACACTGCCGGTCATCGGTCGATCCGAGCCCGATTCCGTCGCCGTCGGGACGATCCGCCAGGGGCTCGACACCGAACTCGCGGCCATCAAGCGGATGGTCGGCCAGGTGCTCCAGGCCACCAGGTGCGTCGTGTCCGACCGCGCGAGGCCCTCGCCCGCCATGCCCGATGCCCTCATGCACGGGTACCTGCGGCTGCTGGAGGGACAGGTCGCGACCGAACTCGCCGACGGCATCGTCGCGAGCGTGCGCGACGAACTCTCCGCCGCCGAACTCCGCGATGAGTCCGCTGTCCGCGAGGCCATTCTCAAGCGAATCGCCGCGATGCTGCCGGGCGACGGCACCGCGCCGATCGCCCGTCCCGCCGACGGCCGTCCCCTCACCATCGCGCTCATCGGGCCCACCGGAGTCGGCAAGACGACCACGGTCGCCAAACTCGCCGCCGCCTACAAACTCCGGCAGGGTCGCCGCGTCGGGCTCATCACCACGGACACCTACCGCATCGCCGCGGTGGACCAGTTGCGCACCTACGCCGAGATCATCGGCCTGCCGCTGAAGGTGGTGCTGACCCCGCGTGACATGGGGCCGACCTGCGAGGCGCTCGCGGGGTGCGAGGTCGTGCTGATCGACACGGCCGGCAGGCCCCCGCGCGATGCCGCCCGGCTCGACGAACTTCGCGGGTTCATCGACGCCGCCCGCCCGCATCAGACGCACCTCGTGCTTTCCAGCGCCGCCAGCGAGGGCGTGGTGCTGGAGGCCGCCGAGCGATTCCGTCCCATCGGGCCCAACCGCGTGATCATGACCAAACTCGACGAGGCCGTGAACTACGGCGTCCTGATGACCGTCGCGCAGCGGCTCTCGCTCCGATTCAGTTTCGTCACCACGGGCCAGGAGGTGCCGGACCACATCGAGGCCGGCGATCCCGAACGGCTCGCACGCCTCGTGCTCGACGGACCGGAGACGCGATGACCCGGGCCCCGTCCATGTCACGCCTCGGCGTCATCCCGGGCGATCAGGCCGCCCGACTCCGCGCCATCGTCGCGCCCTCGCGCGATCCCGCGGCGTCACGCCTGCGCATCGTCACCGTCTCCTCCGGCAAGGGCGGCGTCGGCAAGACCAGCATCGCCGTCAATCTCTCGATTCTCCTCGCGCGGGCGGGCAAACGCGTGATGCTGCTCGACGCCGATCTCGGGATGGCCAATGCCGACGTGCTCTGCGGGCTTACACCCGCCCGACGCCTCGACCAGACGCGAGCCCTCCGAGGCGAGGGGGGGGGTGCGCCCGACGCCCTCGGTTTGGCCGACATCGCGATCGACGCCCCCGGGGGGTTCCGGCTCATCCCCGGCGCCGCGGGGGTCGCTCGCGTCGCCGACCTTCGCCCAGAGGAACGGCTCAGGTTTGTGCGCGCGCTCGAGGACCTCGACGACCATGCCGACGCGCTGATCGTCGATGCCGGTGCCGGCCTGGGGCCCGAGGTCCTGATGCTCATGAGCCTCGCCCACGCCGCGGTCGTCGTCGCCACGCCCGAACCCACCTCCCTCGCCGATGCCTACGCACTCGTCAAGTGTGCCGCGCTGGCGGACCCCACCCTCCCCAGAAAGGGCAGTCTGGGCATCCTCGTCAACGAGGCAGTGAGTGCGGCAGAGGGGACGGCCGTGCACGCCCGAATCTCGGCGGTTTCGACGCGGTTCTTAGGATTCGCACCCGTGTCCTGGGGATGGCTACCTGTCGATGCGGAAGTCGGGCGCTCGGTCCGGCGTCGTCGGCCTCTGCTCGCCGACGAATCAAAGTCCCAGTTTGCCAAGAACTTGCGTGAGGCCGGGCGTGTGATCGCCGGGCACCTGTGGGGCAAAGAAGAGGGGGGGCACCAGGAGCGGCCCACCGGCGTGTGGGCCAGACTCGGGCTGTGCCGGTCGTAGCGGTTGCATGGGGCGACGACCCCGAAATGTTCGGCGAGGGCATGTTCGATGGACACGGATATTGAATGTAGAAGGGCGATGTGACGATCAAGTAGCCGGTGGGATCGTTGCGCCGGTTCTCGGCACGAAGGAGCGATGACGCATGAGTCTGGGCGTTTCGGCGAGGGTCATGGCGGCCATCTTTGCGCTCGCCGCCTTCGCCATCGCCGTCGTCTGTGGAATGGCCGTGGGCAACCCGGCGGAGGTGGTGCTGCGGCAGGCGATTCTGTGCCTGGGTGGGTGCTTTGGTGTTGGGTTGGCGGTGGGGTTGGTGCTGGAGCGAGTGGTGACCGAGCATGTCGAACGACGCAAGTCCTCGATGGGTGAGACGAGCGGTCGAAAGGCGGGAGCCGCCTCGGCCTAGAAAAAGGGCTTGCATCCCCGGAGGAGTTGGTATACTGCTCGCCGACCCAGGACGGGTCGGTT
The DNA here is from genome assembly GCA_016793805.1 of Phycisphaerae bacterium. GTDB lineage: Bacteria > Planctomycetota > Phycisphaerae > Phycisphaerales > UBA1924 > JAEUIZ01. Next base: position 52,684 of record JAEUIZ010000044.1, on the reverse strand, counting down.
GGCACGGATGATCTGAGGGCCGCATCACGCGGCCGACAACGCGACCAATGGTCAAGGAGCGGACCATGACAGCGACACGGCAGTCGAAGCGTGTTCCCACCAAAGTCAGCCGGCCGAGCGCCCCGAAGAAAGCGGTGCCGTTGGCCCTTCGGCCTATTCAGGACGTCTGGCGCGAGTTCGATCGCTGCCGCGGCGAGGAGGAACGCCTCCATCCGATCCGCAACTTCCTCCTCGAGCGGTACCTCCCGCTCGTGAAGTACAACGCGGAACGCATCCACACGCGACTGCCCAATGAGGTCGATGTCGAGGACCTCATGTCCGTCGGGGTTTTCGGCCTCCGCGAGGCGATCGAGACCTTCGACCTCGGACGCAACGTGAAGTTCGAGACCTATTGCGCCCAGCGCATCCGCGGCGCGATCCTCGACGAACTGCGCAACATGGACTGGGTTCCCCGGCTGGTCCGGCACCGTACCGCCAAGGTCGAGTCGGCGCGGCAGAAGTTCCACATGCGCCACGGCCGCTGGCCCACCGATGCCGAACTCGCCGAGCACCTCCGGCTGCCCGCCGAGGAGTTCGACAAGGTGCTCCGCGACGGGTCGGCCGTGAGCACCCACAGCATCACGCGCAAGTTCAACTCCGGCGACGGCACCCGCGAGACCCGCGAGATCGACATCGTCCGCGAGGACGACGAGGGCAACCCTTTGAAGGAGATGCAGCGGCGCGACATCAAGGACCTCATCACCCGGGGCCTGAGCCGTGCCGAGCGCCTCATCGTCATCCTCTACTACTACGAGGGCATGACGATGAAGGAGATCGGGCTCACGCTCGCGCTCTCCGAGTCGCGCGTCAGCCAGATGCACAGTTCGATCCTCCAGCGGCTCAAGAGCCACATGCAGAACCGATCCCCGGAACTCGAGCCCGTCGAGTAACCCGCCCGGCTACCGTTGGGCGTGGCGACGCGTCCCGAGCGTGCGTTCGTGGGTCTGGGCTCCAATCTGGGTGATCGCCGCGCGACCATCCTCGCGGCTATCGACGCGCTCTCGCGACTGCCGGGAGTGCGTGTTGTCCGGCGGTCCTCGCTCATCGAGACCGAGCCAGTCGGGGGCGTGGCCGAGGGCAACTTCCTGAACGCGGCCGCGGAACTTCGTACCACCCTCACGCCCCGTGCGCTCCTGGACTCGCTGCTGGAGATCGAGCGACGCCACGGGCGCGACCGCGCTCGCGAGCAGCGATGGGGCTCGCGCACGCTCGACCTGGACCTCTTGCTCCACGGATCGCGCGAGATCACCGAGCCCGGCCTGATCGTCCCGCACCCGCGCCTCGCCGAGCGGGCGTTCGTGCTCGTCCCGCTGGCCGAGATCGCGCCTCAGGTCGTCGTGCCCGGCGTTGGTCGATCGGTGCGCGACCTGCTCGCGGCCCTTCCGATGGCGCAGGTGCAGTCGTCATGATCGCGCCCTTCCACGTCGCCCTCGGCGTGACGGTTGCTGGCCAGGTCGCGTCACCCCTGCCGCTTCCCGTGCCAGCCGTACTCGACGACATCCGCGGGGCCTGCATGGGCACGATCGCCGACGAGGTCACCGTGACCGTCCGCGTCGGCGCGCGCGAGCGGAGCGAGTCCTTCGTCGTGCGCCTGCACACTCCGGACCAGGCCGAGGCGCCCACCGCGATGCTGCTCGAACTCGGCCCGCTGCGGCTGTGGCTGGGCGGGGGGCGGATCGTCGGGACCGTGGCCTCGGCGCCGGATCTCGTGCTCGAGGGCTCGTACGAGGGCGGGATCTCGCTCGGAGCGATCTCGCGCGTGGTGCCGCCGGTGCCGGCGCCACACCTGGGGCTCCTCTCGCGCGGGCCAATGTTCCTGCAACAGACCGGACCCGTCTCGTGGACGTCGGCCAGCGCCGACGAGCGGGCGCGCCCGGGAACGATGACGCTGGAGGGCACGAGCGCGTACGGGCCGGTCCGAGTGGTTGCCGACTTGGCGTCGGCCCGCCTCCGGCGCGTGACCGCAACCGTTCGCACGGGAGAGGGCGTCGCCACGCTCGACTTCGAGGTGCGCGGGATCGACCCGGGCGACCCGGGCTCGTGGGAGATCAAGCCCGAAGGCCGGCGCGTGGTCGCGAGGCTCGATGAACTGATCGCGCCACGGGCGCCCGCGCGCGCCGGCGTCGGCGATCTCGCCCCCGACTTGCTGCTCACCCGCCGCGACATGACGGGATGGTCGCTGCACGGCGCATTGCCGCCCGGAGGAACGGCCCCGTTGGCGATCATCCTCTTCCGCAGCCCCGCGGACCCGGAGCGAGCGGCGGGAATCGCCCGCGACGCGCGGACCGGCCTCGCGGTGCTCCGAGCACTGCGACTCGGGCACGTGGTTCCCGGGATGGACGCGCCGGGTCCGCCGCTGGAGTTCGATTCGATCGCCGCGGCAGTGATTGAGTTGGGCGAGTATCGCCCCGAGCGGCTGGACGAGGCGGCGCGGGGGTGGGGGCTGGTGGCGCGAGGGAGGTCCACGCCCGGCCCGGCACGAATCGGGGCGGATGACCTCCTGTGGGCCGCATCGGCGGCGTCATCGCTCGAGCGTTTCGCGGTGAAGGCTGACGCGATGATCGTCGTGGTGGGACCCGACCGCAGCGTGCGCGAGATCGTCTCCCTCGACGGGCGATTCGACAAAGCCGGAGAAGTGGCGGCCGCGATGGCCCGTGCGCTTGCCCCTTGAGGCCACGCGACGCCGCCCGCTAGACTGCCGCGATGCAAGCCCTAACAGTGGCCGTCGGTGTGGTGTGTACGCTCGTGGCCGTCGGCGGCTGCGCCCGGCTGGAGCGATTCCAGGGCTGGTCGCTCCTGGCCCGACCGCTGCGGACTCCCGAGTTGCCGGCGGACCGCCGCGTGGCGCTCGAGGCCGATCTTCGCTCCGCTCAAGCCGCGCTCGCCGCCTCACCGCGCGATGAGGACGCCGCGATTTGGGTCGGTCGTCGGCTGGCGTACCTCGGCCGCTATCGTGACGCCATCGACGCGTTCTCGAGCGCCCTGGCGACGCACCCGAGGAGTTACCGCCTGCTCCGTCACCGCGGGCATCGGTGGATCACGCTGCGCGAGTTCGATCGGGCCGTCGCCGACCTGACCCATGCCGCCTCCCTCGCCGTCGGCCGACCCGACGAGATCGAGCCCAACGGCGCGCCCAACCCCGCGAATGTCCCGCGGAGCACCACCCAGTCGAACATCTACTACCACCTGGGGCTCGCGGAGTACCTGCGCGGCCGATACGCCGAGGCCCGGCTGGCGTACCTCGAGGGGCTGCGCTTCGCGAGAGTGAACGATGACATGCTCGTGGCCACGACGTACTGGTTGTACCTCGCTGAGCGAAGGCTTGGGCGCGATGCCGAGGCCGCGGAGCACCTGGCGACGATCACGCCCAACATGGAGATCCTCGAGAACTCGGCATACCACCGCCTGTTGCTGCTCTTCAAGGGCGACCTGACGCCGGAGGCGGTCGCACGCACGGACGACGCGGGCGGCATCGGTGACGCGACCATCGGCTATGGCGTGGGGGTGTACTGGCTCCTCCGCGGCGATCCCCAGCGGGCCGAGCAGGCGTGGCGCGGCGTGGTCGATGGGCCATCGTGGCCCGCATTCGGGTTCATCGCCGCGGAGGCGGAACTCGCGCGGCGGACTACTCGGGCGCGATAGTCGAGCCCGGGCTACGCTCCGTTGGCCAGGGCCACCCACGGGAGTTGCTGACGTGGACGAGCAACAGGACGCCATCGACCGCGTCGCCATGGCGCTGCGGGCCGCCCGGCGAGTCGCGGTGCTGACGGGCGCGGGCGTCTCCGCCGAGTCCGGGTTGAGAACATTCCGCGGCGCGACCGCCGCCGACCTGCCCGCCGACATGCGAGCGCTGTGGGCCGAGTTCGACCCGATGAAACTGGCCACGCCCGAGGCCTTCGCCGACGATCCCGCGATGGTCTCGAAGTGGTACGACTGGCGGCGGCTTGGGTGCCTGGCCGCCGAGCCCAATGCCGGGCACTTGGCGCTGGCCGAGATGCAGCGTCGGCTTGAAGCCGGGGGCGGCGAGTGTGTCGTCATCACACAGAACGTCGATCGGCTGCACCAGAGGGCCGGCTGCCGACGCGTTGTCGAACTTCACGGCACGATCATCGACTGGCGTTGCCTGGCGTGTGGCATTCGCTCCACCCCCGCGCCGGAGCCCATGCCCGCGCACCCGATGCGCACGGCCTGCTGCGGGGCGCTGCTCCGGCCGGATGTCGTGTGGTTTGGCGAGATGCTGCCCGAGCAGGCGATCCGGGCCGCGTGGGATGCCGCGCAAACCGCGGAGGTGTTCTTCGCCGTCGGGACGAGCGCCATCGTGCAACCCGCGGCGAGCCTCGTCGGCGTCGCGTCGAGCGCGGGCGCGACGACCGTCGAGGTGAACGTCGAAGAGACGCCGGCCAGCGGCGCGGTCGATTGGGCGCTGCGCGGGTCGAGCGGGACGATCCTCCCGCGGATCGTGGAGCGCGCGTGGGGATGACGCGCAGCCGACTCTCGCTCCACGACATGACGTGAACGGCCCGCGTGCTCAGCGGCATCGCCTCGCCCACCGTGGGGATCATCGGGGAGCTCGGTGCGGCGGATCGGCACGCGCGTCGCCGGGCCGGCCCTCGCGCTTGTCGCGACAATCAGCCGATGCCATACTGCTCGCGAGTGCTCGCACCGCCCGGACCAGACGTGTCGCCATCACCACGAACCGACCTCGGCGAGCGGCTCGAGGCGTGCGCCGTAGCGTTGGCGCGAGGCATGCTGGCGCACCCGGCCAACACGGAACTTCGGCACCGTCTCCGACTCCCGCCGCGATCCGCCGGGGCCATCGACGCAGAAGCGATCCACACGCACGCGGCGCGGCAGGCGTGGCGGCTCGTGGTCCTTCGCTGGCTCGAGCGTCCAACCGTCGCGAGTGCCGTGCCTCCTCGCCGCGCTCCATGGGCTCACCTGCGTGCGCGGTGGCGAGCGCTCGCGAGCACTCAGCCTGTCCTGGCCCGGATGTCCCGCCCCGGTTCGCATGGCCCGCGACTGTTCGCCGCCGTGCCCGGCATGGCGAGGTGGCGCGTCGAGGACAACGCGGTCCGTGACGCCCTCGCGGCGCTCGACGGCCTGCCCTCGGCGCATGACGCCGACGCGAGCGCCCGAGCGAGCATGATCGACAATCTGGGCTTGGCGCACGAGCGGCTCCTCGCGAGCCGGCTGGCGATCCGGTGGCGTGCGGATGGGTCGGCGGAGGTGTCGCTGACGACTGATCCCGCGCGAAAGGCGACGGGCGCGTACTACACGCCGCCCGAGGTGGTGGCCGAACTCATCCGCACGTCGCTGGAGCCAACAATGGCGGAGCGGCTGGCGGGCGCGTCGCCGGCCGCTCGCGCTCGCGCGCTGCTGGCCATTCGCATCTGCGATCCGGCGTGCGGGGGCGGGTGCTTCCTGATCGCTGCCGCTCGGCGGCTCGCGCTGGAGGTCGCTTGCGCACGCACCGGCGAGTCCGAACCCCGCGTCGCCGCGTTGCGGCGCGCGATGCGAGACGTCCTGGCGAGGTGCGTCTATGGCGTGGATCTCGATCCGCTCGCGGTGGACGTGTGCCGGCTGTCGCTCGCGCTGGAGGTGCACGAACCGGGGCGGCCGATGCTCGATCTGGAGAGCACGATCCGCTGCGGCGATGCGCTCGCGGGCGTGCATGACCTGTCGGCGGTGGCCAACGGCGTCCCCGAGGTGGCATTCGCGGCGCGGGCCGGCGACGATCGTGCGCACGCGCGTGAACTCGCTCGATCGAACCGGCGTGCGCTCTCCTCGGCGAAGTGGGGGAGCGAGAGCGCACGCATCGCAGAGGTTCTTGGCGCGGGCGTGGGCCGGGGGCACGAGGGGCGTGTCGGACCCCGGTCGGGGGTGGGTCGCGTGCGGGCCCTCTGCGACGTGTGGACGGCGGCCTTCTTTCAACCGATGTCGCCAACCCAACCGGGAATCACCAGCGAGACTCTTGCCCTCGGCGCGGGCTCGCGGCGAAGGTGGCCCGCGGGTGTGCTGAGCGCGATCGAGTGGGCGCGCGCGTGCGCGAGACAACGGCGTTTCTTCCATTGGCCGCTTGAGTTCCCCGAGGTGCTCGGCACGGCGGGTCGGCCGAGGGGCTTCGACGTGGTGCTCGGCAACCCGCCGTTCCTCAGCCAGTTGTCTCGGGCGACCACGGCTGAGCGAGGACTGGCGAACCTCATCGCGGCTCGGCACGGGCGCGGGGGGTACGCGGATCTGTCCGCCGTGTTCCTGCTCGACGCAGAACGCCTGGCACGCCCGGGTGGACGTGTGGCCATGGTCCTGCCGCGGTCTTTCCTGGCGGCGCGCGACGCCGGGTGGGTCCGGGAGCGCTTGCTGAAAGCGGCGAGGTTGGAGACGCTGTGGATCGCCGACGGGCACGCCTTCACCGCGGCGAGCGTCTACGCGTGCGCGCCGACGCTGCGGCGGCTCGCGACCGATCCGGCGCACACTGCGACGCCAGACGCGCGCCGTATCGCGGTCGAGGTGACGCGCGCGGCGAAGGGAGAGCGCCGGCGATCGGTGGTCGAGGTCGAGACTCGCGTCCTGGCCGAGTCGTGGGCCGCGCTCGCGGCCGGCGACGTGCCCATCGTCGAGGTGAAGCCACTGGCGACGATCGAGGCCCACGCGACCGCTGCCGCGGACTTTCGCGATGAGTATTACGGCCTGGTCGGGTTCGTCGTGGACGGCGACCACCAGCGCGGCGAGGATCCTGCAATGGAGCGTGAATTTCCGCGGCTGATCACGGCAGGGCTGATCGAGCCGGCGGCGTGCCTGTGGGGTCAGGACTCGACGCGGCTTCACAAGTCGGCGTGGCGAGCGCCTCGGCTGGATCGCCGTCGTATGGAAGCCGAGGGCACGCTGGGGTGTTGGCTCGGTGCGCGGCTGGTGCCGAAGGTGCTCGTAGCGACGCAGACACGAGTGATCGAAGCGGTCGTGGACGAGCGTGGGGAGTGGGCGCCGACGACGCCCGTGGTGAGCGTCATGCCGCGGGAGCCCGCGAGGCTGTGGCATGTGGCCGCGGCCGTCTCGTCGCCCGTGGCGTGCGCCGTGGCGGCAAGGCTGTACGGCGGAACGGGGCTGACGCCGGGCGTGATCAAGGTGTCAGCGCGGCAGTTGCTGTCGCTACCGACGCCGTGTGTCGGTCGTGCGTGGGACGAGGGCGCAATCGCGTTTCGTGCGGCCAGCAGCGCGCGGAGCGAGGCCGCGAGGCTCGCGGCGCTGCGTCGCATGGGCGAGGCGATGGTCGAGGCGTCGGGCGTCGCCAACAGCGGCGGCATGCTGGAGTGGTGGTGGGGGAGGCTGACCGCAGCCCGATCGGGCTCCGCGAGAAAGCCCGTGCGCGCGTCACGGTGAGAGCGGGTGCAGGGACTGCTCATCGCGCCAGCGATTGGCGAGCACCAGCGCGGGCGGGTGCCTGGCGAGCAGTTTGACGAGTTGCGAGGGCGTGCAGCACAGGCGGATCGCGGCCTTGGCATGGTCGGCACGACAGGCGTGGAGCATGTCGAGGGCCTCGGCGAGCAGCGCGGGGAAGTCCGGATGCGCGGGGTTGCACGCGATCCGGCCTTCGGGCGAACACCGGGAACGCCAAGTGTCCGAGCGGGCGTCGCCCGGCGGGACAGCCGCACGCACGCCCACGGCGAGTGCGAGCCGCAGTCGGAAGAGCGCGACGCGTGCGTTGGCGGCGGGGCTGCGACGCTCCGCGGCATGGGCTTGGATCCCGGAGGGCTCGTGCGTGTACGTCACCTTCGTCTGCACGTTGTTGCGGTGCTGGCCGCCGGGACCGGACGCGCGGCCGCGGGTGAGTCGGCAGTGCTTGAGCAGGTCGGAATCTGCGAGAGCAGCGGGGTGCACGGGAATCCTCGGATCGGCAGAGTACGAGTCCAGCGGGGCATCAAGAGGGAGGCGAGTGAGCGAGCGAGCCGGTCCGAGGAGGCTGAGGTGCGTGGGTGATGCCCTCCCTCTTGAGAGCGCAGCGGTACGGGCTAGCAAGCCGTCGTGGGCATCGCTTGGAGGTGGAGGTCCGCGGTGAGGCCCGCGGCGTGCAGGTGGAACGCAAGTCCGGCGATCATCGCGGCGTTGTCGACGCACAGCGCCGGGGCCGGAAGGACGAGGCGGAGACGGCGCGCGGCGGCGATCCGAGCCAGTTCGGCACGCAGCCGGGAGTTCGCCGAAACGCCCCCGCCGATCAGGAGCGAGCGCGGCGGCGGTTCGCTCGCGGGCCAGCGATCGAGGGCACGCTCGATCTTGAGAACGACGGCCTGGACGGCGGCGTGCTGGAAACTCGCGGCCAGGTCCGCTTGCTCGCCGTCGGCCAGCGACGTGTGGTCGCGCGCAAAGACGCCGCCGGGCGCGGGCAGGCCGCGGACTCGATACAGCAGCGAGGTCTTGAGGCCAGAAAACGAGAAGTCGAGCGAGTCGGGGCTGAGGCGGCTGATGGGGAAGTCGTGAGCGCGGGGGTTGGCGCCGGCCGTCTGGGCAAGTCGGTCGAGGTTGGGCCCGCCGGGATAGGGCAGGCCGAGGATGGTGGCGGCCTTGTCAAAGGCCTCGCCGAGGGCGTCGTCGATGGTGCCGCCGAGTCGGCGGAGAGTGGTGGGGGAGTCGAGGCGATACAGGGCGGTATGTCCGCCGCTGACGACGAGGCCAAGTGCGGGGAAGTCGTCGAAGAAGCCCTGCTCAGAGGGACCAGCGTCGTGGACGGATGTGGACCTGAGCAGCCCCGAATAGAGGTGGGCGTGGACGTGATCGACGGCCACGAGCGGCTTGTCGAGCGACCAGGAGAGGGCCTTGGCCGCTGCGACGCCGACGAGCAGGGAGCCGATGAGGCCCGGGCGGTTGCCGACGGCGATGGCGTTGAGATCCCCAAGCGTGGCGCGGGCGTCATGGAGCGCGGCACGGACCACCGGAAGGATGCGCTCCGCGTGCGCACGGCTGGCGAGTTCGGGGACCACGCCCCGGAACTCGGCGTGGAGGTCGTTCTGCGAGGCGATGACGTTCGAGCGGATGAATCGGCCCGACTCGACGACGGCGGCGGCGGTCTCGTCGCAGGAAGATTCGATGCCGAGGATCAGCATGGAGGCCGCGGGGATGAAACGACGAGGGAACGCAACCATGCACGCAAGGAAAGGCGGAGGCAGAAGGCGACTCGGAAGGAATCGGTCATGGGTCCAGGCCGTGCGGCACTAGGGCTTGGAGGCGGGGTCGGCGTTCGCCGGAGCGTCCGCCGCTGGCTCGTCAGGCTTGACGTCGGCCTCTGCGAGCCAGCGCTCCACGTCCGGGCCGGTGATGCTGAGGCGCGCAACGCGTTTGCCGGTCTTGTCGAAGACCTCGACCGCGCCACCGGTGAGGTCGGCGTCGTCGGGCCAGAGGTCCGGCGGCTGGGCCGCGATGCTGCCGGAGGCGGACTCGAGTTGGGCGATTCGTCGATCGAGGCGGGAGAGTTCACGCTCGAGGCGGTCGCGGAGTTTGCCGACGCGCGAGAGTTCGCCCGAGGAGAGCGAGGCTCCGGCGGGGAGGGCTTCACCCGTGGCCGTCCAGTCCGCGGCGGGTCCGGCGTCGAGTTTGAGTTGCACGGCCTTGAGTGCGGCCGCCAGTTGCTTGTCCTTGAGCCGCTCGATGATCCACGCGGGGTCGGACCACCGCTCCTCCGTCCCGCCGTGGCGGTCGCCGCCGATGATCTCTTCCTCGCGGCGAACGCGGAGGAACTCGGCGGTCTCGTCGTCGGTCATGGGGACGTAGAACCCGGGCGTGGGATCGACACCCCACTCGGGCGACGCGTCGTCGCGCTGGATGCACCGGCCCGACGGCAGGTAGTACTTCTGCTCCGTGATCTTGAGTTGTCCGTGGCCCGATGGGAGGGAGATCACCGACTGCACCAGGCCCTTGCCGAAGGAGCGGGTGCCGACGATGATCGCCCGCTTGTTCTCCACCAGGGCGCCGGCCAGGACCTCGCTCGCGCTGGCGCTCCCGCCATTGATGAGCACGGCGAGCGGGAAGTCGGGCAGGGTCCCATCGGCGACGGCCCGGGCGACCTCCTCGTCGTGGGCGCGGCCCTTCGTGGAGACGATCGTGCCGTCCTTGAGGAAGAGGTCCGCGATCTGGATGGCATCCGCCAGGACGCCGCCCGGGTTGAAGCGGAGGTCCAGGATGAGCCCGCCAACCTTGCCCTCTCGCGCACCGAGCGTGTCGAGCGTCGACGCGATCTCATCGCCGCTGGTCGGGGTGAACTGCGTGAGGCGGATGTACGCGATCCGGCGCGCGGGGTCGATGAACGACTGCCAGGCGCCGGCATCCTTGGCGGCGTCGGGTCGGCCCGAGGCGGGCGGAACACCGGGATCGGCGGAGGGCGCGTCGGCGGGCTTCGGTGCCTGCCAGTGGAATCCCTTGACGGTCTTGGCGACGATGCGCTCCCGCGTGACCTTGAACGGGATGCGCTGGCCGTCGCGCTCCACGACGAACGAGACCTCCGTTCCCGGCTCGCCGGTGAGCAGGTCCACGCACTGGTCCGGTGAGAGCCCGGCGGTGCTGGTGCCGCTGATCTCGACGATGCGATCGTTGGCCAGGACGCCGGCGCGATAGGCGGGCGTGTCCTCGAGCGGGGTGATGACGGTCAGGACGCCGTCGCGGGCGCCGATCTGAACCCCGATGCCGACGAAGTCGCCGGTGAGGTCCTTGGTGAAGTTGCGGGTCTGGGTGGGCGGGACATAGACGGTGTAGGGGTCGTTGAGCGACTCGACCATGCCATTGATCGCGGCGAGCCGCATCGCGTCGCGGTCGGGGTCAGAGACGTAGCGCTGGGCGATGATGCGCTCCACGTCGATGATGGGGTCGAAGAACGAGTAGTCGGGCCTGGAAAGGGCGAGGGTGGACCCGACGACGGCGACGCCGAGGATTCCGAAGAGTCCGCCCTGGTACAGCGCTCTGCCTGAGTTCACGCGAGGACCTCCGTGTGGGACGGAGGATCGTAGGGCGAGGTCAGTGCGCGTTGCGGTGGATGAACCCACGGAACAGCGTGAGCCAGAGGATGCGGAGGTCAAAGCCCAGCGACCAGTGTCGGATGTAGAACAGGTCGTACTGGAGCCGCTTGCGAAGGCTCGTCTGCCCGCGGAGGCCATTGACCTGGGCCCATCCCGTGATCCCGGCCTTGACGTGCTGGCGGATCATGTAGCCGCGCCAATCCTCCCGAAAGCGCTCGATGAGTTCGGGGCGCTCGGGGCGAGGTCCGACAAGCGACATCTGCCCCTTGAGCACGTTGATGAGTTGCGGGAGTTCGTCGAGGCTGGTCCGCCGAAGGAATCGGCCCACGCGGGTGATTCGCGGATCGTCGCGCAGCGTCCACGAGTCCTTGAGTTGGGCCCAGAGTTCGTCCTCGACATGCCGCATCGTGCGGAGTTTGTAGATCTTGAAGACGCGACCCCCGAGGCTCACGCGACGCTGCTTGAAGATCACCGGGCCGGGTGAACTGACGCGCACGGCCAGCATCGCGGCCAGCAGCACGGGAGAGAAAATCACCAGAGCCGCGAGCGAACCCACGATGTCGAGCATGCGCTTCGAGAATCCACCGAGCCCGGACGAGGGGCACTCGCGGTAACTCAGGATCGGCATCCCGTCGAGTTCGTTGACGACCATGCTCTGCGGCACAAACCGCGGGTGCACGTCCGGGATGATGCGGACGTCCACCGCGAAGCGGTCCAGACGCGCCAGCAGCGGCGGCATCAGTGCGGCCTGGGCGTTGGGAATCGCCAGGTACACGGCATCCACGCGGTTGGCGTCGAGGATCGCTTCCAGGTTGTCGATCCCGCCCAGGACGGGATGCGAGAGGCACGTCCGCTTCTTCGTCTGCGGGTGGTGGGAGATGAAGTACGCGACGTTGAGCCCCGTCCACGAGTTGCGGGAGAGCGTCCGCTCCACGATCTGCCCGAGTCGGCCTACGCCGATGATGGCGACGTGACGGAGGTTCCGGCCGCGACGCCGCACCGCCCGCACCAGCATGCGAAACACGGCGCGATGCACGCCCAGCGCTACAGGCAGGAAAAACGCCAGGAGCGCGAGTTGCAGCCGCCCGCCGTCGATCACCATGCCCCACACATGGGCCTTGGCGACCGGCACCCCCGAGGCGTGCTTCCCGGTCGCGACCGAGTGCTCCACCGCCCAGAGCGCGATCACCAGGGCCGCAACGGCAGCGAGCGACGCGCGGAAGATCGCGCCCTGCTCCATGAACAGCGAGCGATCACGCCGCGGACGGTAGAGCCCCAGGCCCCACATCGTCGTCAGCGCCACCGGCACCGCGAAAATGACCAGCGGGCCCTTGATCCAATCCTCCCAACTCCGCGGGAGATACCGCTCGGCGACGCTCATCCGGCAGAGCCAGGCGACGAGGCACGCGAGCGCGATAACCACGCCGTCAGCCGCGGCCAGCAGGGCCACGAAGAGTTGGTGTTGTTGCTTGAGCATCCGCCTGGCTCTCCTTGCGCGGGCTGGGCCCGCCGCCTGGGTCGCAGCGACGGGCGTGCCTCCGTGCGGGGCGTGAGCGGGATTCCGCACCCCGGCCGCTAGTGCCAGTGTGCCCGCGGCGACCCCGCTCGCGCCGACAGCCGCTCCAGCATATCACGCTCGGCGGGAGTCAGCGAGTCGGCTTGAGGCACCACGATCCGGGCGATCGCGAACAGGTCGCCCGTCGCGCCCGAGGCGTCGCTGATCCCTCGGCCTCGGAGCCGGAGTTTGCGCCCACTCGACGTGCCAGCGGGAACCAGGAGTTCCACTGGGCTCTCCAGCGTCGGAACCAGCACCCGCGCGCCCAGCGTCGCCTCGGCGATCGTCAACGGCAGATCGAGGTACAGATCGAGGCCCTCCTGCTCATCTGACTTGCCCTCGGTGCGGCGGAAGATCGGGTGCTGCCCGATCCGCACGGTCAACAGCAGATCGCCGTCCGGGCCTCGAGCGCGAAGTTTCGCCCCCTGACGCACCCCCGCCGGCACACGCACCTCCACCGTCTGCGTCTGCCCGTCACGCTCCAGCCGGATCGACTCCGTCCCTCCCCTGGCCGCCGTCAGAAACGTGATCGGCAGGTCGACTTCGGTGGGCGGCGGCTCGGCACGGGCGGCACGTGACTTGCGCGCCCGTGTCCGCTGCCCGCCCCCGCCAAACAACGCCTCGAACATCTCGCTGAGGTCCTCCGCACCCATCGGGGTGCCCACGCCCTCGCGCCCGACACTCGACCAGGTATAGTGCTGCCCGCCCGGCTCCGGCGGCGCATGGCCGCGTTGGTCGTAGTGGCGCCGCCTCGCAGGATCGCTCAGAACGTCGTACGCCTCCTGCACCTCGGCAAACCTCGCCGCTGCGTCCGACGCCTTGTTCACGTCCGGGTGCAGTTTGCGCGCCAGCGCTCGATATGCCGACTTGATCTGGTCGGCGGACGCGGACCTGGCAACGCCCAGAACATCGTAATAGTCGCGCTTGGCCATCGCGGAATCGTACGGAGGGAGCCGGCGGTGCGGTGCCATCAACTCGTGCCCTCCGATCGGTTCGTTCGCACAGCGGGCGCCCCTACGGTTCGTGGTCGACACGGGGACGTGAGTGGCGGTGGCGATCTCGCCGCGAGGCCAGCGCGAGGCAGATCCCATCGAACCTTCGCCCTGAACGCGGCCATGGGCTTGAAACGCCGCGCGGCGTCGCGCTCATCGGCAGAGAGGGGCCACCTTGCCCCGAGGCGTAGATGCCCTGGCCCCGGGTGAACTGCCCGCCCGACGTGACGCGCGCCGTGATCGCGGGTCCTCTCCACAAGGTGCGGCCGGCCGTGCGGCACCAGTGGAAGCGCAAAGCCGCTCGGTGCCGATGATGAGCGAGAGTGGAATCGCCCTGCGTGAGGCCCGAGTCCACGGCACGAGCCGACCGGGGTGCCCGCGAATCAGGCCCTCGTCGTCGGCGCGATCGGACCGAGGCTCCTGCACGAGCGCCGTGTCGTCGAGGTCAGCGGGCCGGGGCGCCCGCCCGGTGCGCCGTCACGCGGCAAGCCGTGGTGCGACGACGACAGTGGCCTGGTCGTGGATCTTTCGCCGCGCACCGACCCGCCGCCCCGGCATCGCCCCCGCCAACGTCGCCGGCACTGGACCGCCCGCACGAGGCGGGTAGACTATCTGCACGCCCGGGAAGCCGGGCTGCCGCGCCGGTATTCCGACGCGTTGCCTCCCTAGCTCAGTTGGTAGAGCAGCTGACTCTTAATCAGCGGGTCGAAGGTTCGAGTCCTTCGGGGGGCACTTTCGCAGGACGTCGCAGGTGGCCGCAAGGCTTTGCACCGGGCGGAGTTGCGCGAGGTTCTTCAAGACAGCAGATTTGGCGTTGCCGCGACGATTGCGGCTCCGTGCGACGTCCTGCGTGGCGGTGCTGCAGCGCATTTGCAGCGCGCTGCTGACCAAGAGGGGCGAAAACAGCCCGAGTTCACATGGTCGCATCTCGACAGGACCAGCGAAGAATCAGCTGCTCATGATTGGCTGGTGCGTGCGGTTCGCACTGTGCGACGTCGTCCCTACGCCGCGCTGCCGCTGTCGGCGATACGGAGGCGGTTCTGGTCCGTGATCCCCGCCGCGCGCTCGTACAACTCGGCGGGAACCTGCAGGTAATGTCGCACGCTGACGGCGACGCTGTGGCCGATCCACGCGCTGACGGCATGCTGCGGGACGTTCATCATCGCGAAGTCGGTCTCGGCGCTGCGACGGAGCGTCTGGAACAGGTCGGGCCAACGACTCAAGCCAGCCTTCTCGATCGCCTCGATGACGGTGCGGTGCAGGTTGTTCATGCTGAGTGCAATGACTTCTTCAATGTCAGGCTCGCGAGCCTTGAACGCCTCGTCGAGGATTGTCCGCAATCGCGGCACGATCGGCACGACGCGTGTGGTGCGAGTCTTGGTCGCGTAAACGCTCATGCGGCCGCGTGCGAGGTCAATGTCTGTCCAGCGGAGACCGTGCGTCTCGGACGGGCAGCGCAGGCCGGCGAACCGCGCCAGGCCGAAGAGCGCACGCCATTGCGCGTCGGGTAGCGCCGCGAGGACCCTGTCGGCTTCTTCAGTCGTCACGTACCGCTCGCGGTTGGCCGCGACGGAGCCGGTCGGCAGGCCGCGGATCGGGTTCTTTGTGATGATCTCGGCCTCGATGGCGGCGTTGAAGAACGCGCGGGCGTTGCGAGTGTGGACCCTGACCGAAGCCTCCGACAGTTCCTCATCGAGCATCGCGGCCCGCCAGTCGGCGGCCAGGTGCGAGGTGATGCGGTCGAGCCGCGTCTGCGAACCGAAGCGTGCGACGAGCCTCGCCTCCGTCAACCGCAGCGATCGAATGCTCGCCGGTGCGAGGTCGCGCTCCTTCATCGAGATGTACCGCGCGACGAACGCACCGAGCGTGGAGACGTCGTGCTCACGGCCCTCGACGAGGCCCGCGTTGGCAAGTTGCCGGTGCATGCCGGGGTCGAGTCCGCTCAGCCACTTCGTCATGTCGGCGTCGGGTTGCTGGTTCAGCCGCCGGTAGCCGACGAGGGCCTCGATGCGATCGCGGAACCGCTGCGCCGAGCGTTCATTGACCGGGCCGAGGCGGATCGTTCTGCGGCCGCCGGAGACGAGGATCTGAATCATCCGAACCTCACGACCTCGCTCGGCCTTCGAGAACAGCGTTGCCATTCAGCGCACCTCCGTGCGGCCCGGTGCGGTTCGTTGCCGCGTTGGGCGCCAACCATCAAGGCCGAACTGCGGCGCGAGGCAAGGCGTGATGCGGGCCAAATCCCATGCGACGCCGGTGTCTGACTGGTCGGTCATGCGCAGGCCTCCTGCGTGTCCGCCGGCCCCGCGAACACGGCGGCGCCGCGGTCGCCCGCGAAGGGGTGGCACGTCTGGCACGTCCAGCAGCCCGGCCCGCGCTCGGCGGCGAAGCGCCACCACGCGGTGCGGTGGCAGGCGTTGCACGGGGTCTGGGGTGCCTCGGCCGTGCCCGGGGACGACCGACACGCGGGCGGGGCGTTACCCGTTACCGGTGTTACCCGATTCTCTAGGTTTGCGCTCTCGTGCGCGCGCGCGGGGCGCGCATAATGGGAGAATTGAGTAACACCGGTAACGGGTAACGCATCCCCCGTGGCCGCATCGCCCGGTGGCGGGTCGATCCGAAGGTCCTCGGGCACCGCGGGCTCGTCGTCCGTGGGGGCGCGCAGGGCGATCCCGAGACGGACCTTCGCCGCCTTCGCCCCGACCCGCTTGCTGCCCGACCTGATTCCCTTTTTGTCCAGCGCCTCGCCAAAGGCACGTCCCCCGAGCGGCCGCTCGCCGACCTCGTCGCACCACCGCCCGTAATCGGCGCGAAGGCTGGAGTACGTCGCGTACACCTCGCCGCCGACGTGGCACCGCTCCTCGATCCAGCGGCCGATGATGTCCTCTTCGGCGCGGTACTCGTGCGTGGCCGCGCTCACCGCACGCGGCGCGCGGAGCCCCTCACGCTGCCACTCAAGGCACGCTTGAACGCACAGCGCCAGGATGCCGGGTCCTTCCGTCCGCAGCTTCTCCAGGAGCTTGGGATCGCGCTCGGCCAACGGGATCGTGACGGTGAACGGCACGAGCGGCAGCCGCCGCCACGCCGCCTCCGAGTTCTCCTTCACCCTCGGCCGGTTGTTCGTGACCATCAGTAGTTTGTGCGTGCGGCGGAACTCGAAGAAGTCCTGCCGCATGCGCCGGCCCTTGAGCGTCGCGTCGCCGGTGAGCCGCTTGACGAGCTGCAGCTTGAGGCTCGCGCCCTGCTCGGTCTCGGACGCGACGACGAGGCGTCTCCCTTGCAGGTCGGCGATCTCGGTCGGGTGCCGGTCCTGACCGGTCTCAACCAGCAAGCCCGGCGGCGCGTCGGTGGCGTAGTCGCCGAAGACGCTCTTGACGGTGTCGATCAAGACCGACTTGCCGTTCGCGCCGCCGCCCCAGAAGAGCGGCATGATCTGCTCGGTGACGTCGCCGGTCATCGCCACGCCGAAGAACTGCAGCACGTACGAGATGAGCGACGCGTCGCCGGCGAAGACGCGGTCCAGGAACTTCAGGAAGAGCGGGCAGGCCGCTTGCGGGTCGTACTCGACCGGGGCCATCTTCGTGATGTAGTCCTCGCGCCGGTGCGGGCGGAGCGTGCCGGTGCGGAGATCGATGGTGCCATTCAGGACGCACAGCGCCCAGTCGTCGGCGTCGAGGTCCGCGAGCCGGACCACGAGCGACATCTGCGCCCGCGCCAGCGCCACCGCGGCTTCGACCCGCGTGCGGCCTTCGGAGATGCTCGCCCATCCCATGATCGCCTTCGCCAGCTTCGCGTTCCCGCACCCCTTGGCCTCGCGTCGGATGATCGCGGGAAGCTCGCAGGCGGCGCGGACGACCGCGCACGTGTCGTCGTCCTTCCACCGGCGGCCGTCCCAGACCAGCCACTGCCCGCTGGCGGCGCAGTAGCGAAGGGACGGCTCGAAGTGGTCGGCCAGCCGCTGCGCGTTGCCGAGATCGGTGAGGTTGTAAATGGTGTAGCTGTCCTTCCTCGTCTCCTTGGGGCGCTGCGCCCCCGTCTGCGTGCCGACGAGGCACAGGTCGTCTCGAATGGTGATGTCGGTGGTGGTGGGCCTGTAGAACTCGGTCTTGCCCTTGAGCGCCGTGGCGATCGTCCGTGCGAGATACTGCTTGTTCTTCGTCCACTTGTCGCGGACCAGGCCGGATTGCCGCATGAGCCGCTCGATGCGCGCGGGATCGGGGCCGGCGTAGAACGCGAGGATCGACGCGAGCGCGAGGTCGGCCTCGCTCGCGCTGCCGTAGCCCTCGGTGCTGCCGCCCCAGAGCGAGGCGAGCTTCGCGCCGTTCTTTGCCCCCCGCGCGACGTCGAGGAGCTGCTCGTCGGGCACATCCAGTGGCGGCGGCGGCGATGATGGAGATGATGCGGGCGTGTCGGCCGATCCGGTCTTCTCTTGCTGCGCGTCGATCAGCCGCGCGTAGAGATCGTCGACTTCCTTCTGTCGCGCCGCGATCTCGAACGGCGTGCCGTGCAGCCGCCGCCCCGTGACCGTGAAATAACGCGCGCGGTCGTAGATCTCGATGCCGTGCGGCGTCGAAGCGTGCGTGCCGGCCCGCCCTCCCAGGCTGGCCTTCACCCAGATCTTGACGCCCGCGCCGCTCGGGCTGATCTCCGTGTAGCTCGCCATCGCGGCGATGATCTCGGCGGCCCACGGCAGCGGGACGCCGTTCTCATCGAGTGCGTCGTCGAGGTCCACGCCGCAGTACGGGTCGCCCGCGGCGAACACGAAGCCGACGCCGTCGAAGCCCTTCTCCGAGGCCACACGTCTGGCCGTGTCGAAGTCGGTCCATCGCGCGGCGTTCGTCGAACTCGCCCGGCGGCCGTCCATCCGCAGCGGCGGCTTGGTCCATCGGTTGCCCTGGAGTTCGTAGCGCCAGCAGACCCACTGCGGCAGCGCGACCAGTTCGGGCGGGAGCATGTCGGCGGTTGGGATCGGCGGGGAGGCTGGCCGATTGGCGTTCGCCTCGGCGCTCATCCCTCGCCTCCCTCGGCGCCCGTCATGGCGGCCGCGGTCTGGAGCACGCCCCCCATCTCCGCAACGGCTTCCGCCTCGTGCGCGTCGCAGAACGCGATGGCGATCAGCATCGAGTTGCGCGGGTTGGGGTACGCGATGGCCCGAGCGGCCGGGCGCCCGCAGTGGTAGCACGAGGTCAGGAGTGAAATGGGAAAGCCGTGGGGTGTATCGTTCGTTACACTTTGCATGTTCAAGTTCCCGCCGCGCGGCACTGTGAGAGGCGATCGCGCGGCTTGTGCGGTGTTCATCAGCGCGACGAGCGACCACGAGCCGGCGCATAAGCGGCGTGCTTCGCCGCGCTGATGGCGGCGTTGAGATCGCGAACGTCGAAAAGCACGCGGCGACCGAGCCTCACGCGCGGGATGACGCCGTCATCGGCGAGTTGCCAGAGATGGCGGGCGGAGATGCCGCCGAGGATCTGAGTGGCGCCGTTGGTGTCAACGAGCCGCGGCGCGAGAGTTTCCGGGTCCACCGAGGATGAAGTTTGCTGTTGGCGATGCTGAGTCACGTGATGCTCCAAACGAGTGCGTTCCACGCGGGGCCGGTCCCCGCGAACGCACGAGCATCAGCAATGAAGCGAGCCGAAGCGAACCATGGAATCCATGGATTCCATGCTTTTTCTATGGTTGCGGCGGGCTTTTTTTACCCGCATTCTGTAGTGTCGGCTTGAAGTACCACGGCCGTGCCGACTTGCCACCCACCTTGCGCCAGACCCGGCCGTCACGATCCTGTCCCAGCGTCAGTGCATCGTTCTTTAGGCCGAGATGGCGGTACGTGGCGAGCGTCCCCACCTCGACGCCTTCCATTTTCGCCGCGACTTTCGATGGCACCCACTTGCCATCGCCCTTCGTCAACGGGGGCGTGCGTTTGTCGAGTTCGTTCAGCTCTTGTTGCTTGTCTTTCGGCAGGCCCTTCTTGGCGGGCTTGGACCGCGACGCGCCGCGACCGGCGCGGGGCTTTGGCTTACGCGAGCGCTTCGGCTTCCGTTTCTTTTTTGTTGGAGTCCGCTTTGCACGCCGCTTTCGTTGACGCTTGACCTCCGGCGTCATGACGAGTCCCCGCTGCGCCATCACGACGCCAAGCCGCTCGCGGGCGGACGCAAACCAATCTTCCAGCTTCGACATCTCTTCGAGAGACGAGTCCATGACCACAGTCGGATCGCGCAGCGCCGAGTCAAGGCGAACGAACAGATCCTCGGCGTCGTTCACCTTCATGCCGATCTCGGTCGCGTGTACGGACGTGCCCGGCGCCAACGCCGCGTCGAGCGCCTCGCCGCCCTTCGCCGCGAGTGCCTCGTTCGCTTGTGAACAAAACTGCAACCCGGACGTCAGCAACTCGCGCAGAACGCGCGTGTTCTCGGCAGGCTCGGTCATGGGCGGGGGCTCGTCCGCCCGCTCCACTGCTGCTCTAACGTCTATCTTGGCCAGCGCGTTCTGTGCATCGATCCATGCCTTCCGCTTGCTCTTCCGCCCCTCGCTGAGATCACGGAACGCGCCGACGTTGACGCAGACCTGGTGCAGGCCGTTGAGGGCGTGAAACAGGCGGATGGTTGGATGTTGCTGAAGATCTGCCTGACCACTTGAAATAGCGTTGGCTTCTGGTGTTCGTTCTGATTTCTTCATGTGCGCCAGCGGCCGGAGTTTGTTCTCCCATGTTGTCAGTTCGGAAGCACGCCGGCGCAGCTCGGCTGGCGCATTCGGCGAGTTCATGGTCGGATACGGACCGGCCATCATCGGGTTAACAATCGCGCCACCCATGGCGCTCAGGATCGATGCGATCTGGATAGTGGGTCGGTCAAAGGGAGAAGTCGGACCGGCATCAAGCTCGCTTTGCGCGTCCGGCAAGGCAGCGCGAGCACCCTCGATGGCCGTTCGCCATCGAAAGTGCGCCCGATGGTAGATGTCGTACGCGTGGAACCAACGCCTGTGATGCGCCGGCGCCGCGTTGCGGCGGTCGATGATCGCGGCATTGGTGGTGTCCGACAACTGGCCCGGCGGCCAGTCAAACTCCGGCGGCTCGAGGTAGTCCAAGTCGTCGGGCGGAGGCGGCACTGTCACTTCTTTCAGAATCGGCTCAAGACACTCGACAAGGTGGCCGGACGCGATGCCGACCTGAACGAGCGCCAGAAACAACGTCCGTGTAGACCGGTACTGAAACACTGTGGTTCCGTTCTAGCCAGGTTCCTGCGGCACGCATGACTATTGGGGACCAGCAATGTCGGGGCGACAGGGCCGCAGCGCAATGGCTGTGCTGGCCTTCGGCAACAGCCGATCATCCCGTTCTTTGCAGGTGCGAAGTCGCTGGCGTAGCGCACCCGCGCGGTGCGACCGAATTGGTGCGCCAGGGGCATCGAAGGCGATTCCGTGCATGCTTCCGAAACCGCCGGATCCGTCGGCTTCGTTCAGAGATGGCTTGGCCGCCGAGGTACCCCCCCAGTGGGCGTTCCGCCCGCATGTTTCGCACTCCCCCGCACCGTCCCCGCCAGCAAGAAATGTCCGTGGCGCTGGTCATACATTCCGAGCGCCTTGAGTGCGGTGCCGGATGCGGCTGCCACAGCATTGGCCAGCGGGGCCAGTTACAGTACCGGCCACATGCCTGACGCACCGACGCCCAGCCCACTCGACTTAATCCTCGACACCCTGCGGGAGGATGCCCGTCACAAGCGTGATCTTGGCAACCGCTTTGAACGCCTTACCGCCGCCTTCTTGCGCAGCGACCCCCTTTACGCGGACAAGTTCTCCGATGTGTGGCTCTTCAACGACTGGCCCGACAAGGGCCGGATTGGGGATACCGGCATCGACATCGTCGCCAAGGAGCGGGCCACCGGCGCGTACCCGCCCTCGAATGGGTCCTGGAGCGCTACCAGGTCACGGTGGACAAAGACAGCGGCATCCGCAACGACCCCAACGACTGGGCCAAGGAGCACAAGCAGCCCCGCTACATCATCGACCTCGTCAAGCGGGTGGTGCGGGTGAGTGTCGAGACGGTAATGATCGTCAAGACGCTCCCCGCGCTCAACGAACGGACCTAAGCCGCCACCGTCCCCCATTGGGCAGCGACGGTCGCTGCCGCGACTTGGACCACGGACATTACCCTGTGTCGAATGGGAGCCCTGGATCACCGTCGGCGGCGCTTGCAAACGTCGGACCGATCACCCCCACACCCTCGCCCCAATCGCCTCGACCACCGCCGCCGGCGCGATGTGGTCCAAATACCTCGCCGTCGTAGCGATGCTTCGGTGCCCCAGTTGCTTGCTGATCAGCCCGATGTCCATGCCCTCGGCGCGGAGCTGGGCGGCGTGGGTGTGGCGAAGGCCGTGGGCATGGACACGCTTCTCGATGCCGGCGCGGCGGGCAAGACGCGGCAGCAGCACGCGGACGTACGCCTCCGTAAGTCTTCGCGCCCGCAGCGTGCAGAACACGGGCGCGAGGCCGGTCGCGCCGTGGCAGGCGCGCACGTCGAGCCAGCGCGTGACGACCGCCGCGGCGCCGGCATCGAGGCCCGCCGTACGCGAGGTGCCGCCCTTGCCGTACAGGACGCGGACGGCGCCGGCGGCGAGGTCGAGGTCCTTGGGCCGCAGTTCGAGCGCCTCGCGGATGCGGAGGCCGGACCGGTACAGCAGCGCGATCAGCGCCTGGTTGCGCAGCCCCGTCGCCGAGCGCCCGCAGGCGCTCATCAGCGCGCGAACCTCGGCGTCGGTGAGAACCTCGGGCGGGAGGCGGCGCTTGGGGCGACGGCGGCGAGATATCCCGTGGATCGGGGATGTTTCAGCATTGCGACTGTGGGCGGCGGTGAGCATGACGAAGCTCCGGCCCCCGTGTCGCACAGTTACCGCAAGTCGCAGCATGAACGCAAGGCATCGATCGGCCCTAATCAATCGCGCAGGTTGTGCGTGTGGCGAGTGTATCATTTGATTGGACAAGGCCAAGCTTGGTACGGTGAGGCGACGTCTGGCATGGCGTAGTAAGCCAATCGTCGCGACGGTTCGCAAGGACCGCTGCAGGCATTCTCGCTTGTCACGGAAGTTTGACAGATGCCATCAACAACGATCGTGGTGGGAGCGGGCGCGAGCGTGCCGTTCGGCCTACCCACTTCAAGCGGGCTCAAGGCTCTAATCGTTGAGAACCCACCCGACCCACCCCGGGACTTTCTGTCGTACCCGACCTTTGACCAGAAGGTGGCAATGGAGCAAAGTCTCGGGTGGAGCAAGGAGAGATTCGCGGAAGAGTTGTCGCGTTCCGGTGACGCGACGGTCGATGCCTGGCTCGGTTCTCATCCGAGTGCATGGGCGCGCCGTTACGGCACGTTTGCGATCGCTGCGACTCTCCTTCCCTTTGAGGTGGGGTTGTACGGAGACCCAATCCTCTCGGGTGACTGGCACGCCTGGCTCTTTGGGCAGTTGAAGAGGCGGGGTCGATTGGACTCCCGAGAAGTGGCCGTGGTCACCTTCAACTACGATTGCCTGCTCGAATGGGCGCTTGTTCAGATGCTGACCAACTCCCTGGCCACCAGTCGTGACCAGGCCATCGAGCAGGTGGGCGGCTGGAATGTCCAACACGTGTACGGCGCACTGACATGGGGTGTGAGCGAACAGGATCTGACGGTGCTGACGAGGCGTCCTCGCACGGGTGCTGAGTTCTGGCACCACCACCTTCAGCTCGCGGATGATCGGGAACGCCTCGAGAACACCGGATACAGAGAGCGAGTTTGGAAGGCCGATCAGCTCATCTTCCTGGGCTTCGCATTCGATCCCACCAACTTGCGCCGGCTGGGAATCGGGAAAGAGTTCCCTCAGTGGACCGGGCGCAAGCGAAGGGTCATCGGCACTGCTTTTCGACTCTCCGGATCGGAGCAGCGGCGGGTTCGTGAAACGCTGGACGCTGATGCAAAGTTGGGCGATCAGACAGAGGATTGCCTGACCCTACTGCAGAACCGGGTCGATAGGCTTTGAAGCCGTCGGACAGTGACCGTGTCGGGCGAGGCCCATCCCGCCTGCGGCTTTGCACCGGAACGTAGCGGGGATGCCGAGGCGTTCAACCCAGCCCAGGCTCGTCCAACCGTGGGGCGCGACGCCCGAGCCCCCGCCGTCGTCGCCCGTGACCCCGCCCGACCCGCCGTCCTGGTCCTCGTCGTCGTCGCTGGGCGGCGCCGCCGTGGGCTCGAAGACCTCCTTCGTCGCCCGCCGCAACAGAAAGTCATAGGTGAACTCCAGTCGCCGGATCGGCAGCCCCGTCGGCAGTCCGCTCCTCGTCTGCATCGCCACCAAGCGGTTCTCCCCGTCCCAGGTGTACTCCTACCGGCCGCCGGAGGTGCGGTTGCCGTCCACATCACATGGAGTTCGCGGCCGCCGCGGGCAGGCCGAAGGGCACGCCATACGCGGAGTACCGCGTCTGCTCGACCTGCTCCGCGCTGGGCTTGAGGACCATCACCACGTCGTGCCGCCAGTTCTGGAACACATAGTGCCGCTGCTCCAGTGTACCATCCGCCGCCCCGGCCCACCCGCTCGTGTCGTCCCGGTCACGCAGGGCCACAGCGTCGATGTACGACCCCCCGCCCCCGCCGTCGTACCCGGCCGCGTGGTGGACGAGTCGGACTGCAGTGTATCATTGTGCATCTGCGTCAAGCAGCCACCGAGGAGCAACGTCCAGCCGAAGAAAATGACGATTGTGATATCCATCCACGACCCAGTACCCAGCCGCTGGCCCGCCTTGCCGCTCAGAATAGCGGTGGACTCGTGGGCAACCGACGAGGGGCACTCCGTCTCGCTCAGCGCCGAAAGCCCAGTGCGCAATGTTGGGATCGAAATGCAACAGTGCGCCGCATAGTGGGCAGACTGGGATACCAGCGCGCATTCTCTCGCTCCACCCCGACGTCCTACGTGACTCCGGGTCATCGTGCTCACGTAGGTACTCGCTTGCTAGTTCCTTGCTGGTGAATACCCACTCATCGCATGTGACTTGAAACGTATGCCCGTCGTCACCGAATAACCACTTCGTCGGTCGCCGTGCCGCCAAATACAGCACGACTGAAGCGGCGGTGCTGACAAGGATCGCTAGAACCAGCAATTTGTGCTTGGCATTTGTACGCATGGCAATAGTCACTACGACATCAGCAGTTCGCTGCCACGCACGCTTGGCGGTTCGCCCCCAGACGGTGGGCACGCTCCTCCGCCACCCTTGTCGCCTCCCTTTGTCTTAGCTTTCTCCCACGGAAAGTACAACTCCCAGTTCACGCCGGGAGTGGTCCAAACCGGTACTTCCGGTCCAGACCACTTTGTACCGGGGTACAGCCTCTCGAGCAGGTCCTTGAACTCCTTCCCCCCCGGACCTGCAAAGACGCTGCAACAGCCCCAATGCACTTCGTCAGTCCCGGCCTCAATCGTCTTTAGCGTGTTATCTAAGTGCTTGAAGTTGTCCGTCTTTGGGTCGACTTTGTCCCAGCCAGGAATGCCACGTCTGCGTTCGATTTCGCGCAGGGTTCCTCGAGTAGGATACGCGCTACCATCAGAGATATCTGGGGATCCACCTCTAGCGTGGCACTGAATATCGGCATACATACAATGTCGAGACGCCACATCGTTGGCTACCATGGACAGGCCATTTGTGGAGTCTATGCGCTTTCCAGAGATGCCATCGAGGGGCTGGCAATTCTCAGTCTTCCAGCACCTGTATGTGTCCTGAGTTGACGGCGGACGCGTAGGTCGATCGATGAGCGGATCATCAAACAAGCCAAGCGAATCCAATCTGCTGACGGGCGAGTTGCTGGAGTACTCGTATGAGCTATTGCTTCGATGAAAGTTGAGCAAAGGATCTCTATTCGTCCACCTCCCCAACTCCGGTGCATAGACGCGGTTGCGGACGTGGTACCGGCTGACGGCCGGGTCCCACTCGTATCCCGCATAGCCGCGTCTCAGGCCGACGTCCGACCGCGACAGCACGCCGCGGCCGAGCGAGTGCCCCGCGGCGGAGAGGTTGTAGGCCAAAGTCAGGTCGGTCACGTCGATCATGCCGTTGAGGTTGATGTCGCCCAGGACGCCGTACGTCCCCGAGTACATGTTGTAGATCAGCGTCAGGTCCGCGGCATCGACCATGCCGTTGGAGTTCGCGTCCGCCGCTGGCAGGCCGAAGGGCACGCCATAGGACGAGTACCGCGTCTGCTCGACCTGCTCCGCGTTGGGCTTGAGGACCATTACCACGTCGTGCCGCCAGTTCTGGAACACATAGTGCCGCTGCTCCAGTGTACCATCCGCCGAGCCGGCCCACCCGTTCGTGTCGTCCCGATCGCGGAAGGCGTCCCGATTTCTGCGGGTAGCCGTCAGGCGAAATCTGACTGTTCCTTGTACTCAAAGACCAGTTCGGCAGAGATCTGGGTAGGCCAGACTAACACATGATGGGACGGGCGCGCGTATTTGATGATTTGCTCAAGCTTGTTGGCGCTGTCCAACCAAGTTCGACTATTGCCCTCCCAGCACCAGCGTCTGCCGTCATCGCTAGCAAGCAGTCTCGACTCTCGATGCTCGGACAACTCAATGGTTCTCAGATCAAAGGACTCAATTGGCCAGTGAAGAACGGGCGAAAACACCAAGAGATCACACTCTCCTCCAATAGCATGGAGGCGAGAAAAGATGTCCAGCAAGCGACATACAGCGCCCGAATCAACTGTATGCCAATACACTCGGTAGTGTCGTGTTGCGTAGGGTTCTGACGAGTAAATACTCAGTTGCGACAGATCTGTTGATGTCATTGCATATCCTCTGAATGGCTGGGCCTAACTGCACTGCGCGAGATGTCCACCTGCGGGGGAACGCGCGAACAGCCGCTCTCCCGCGCACGTCCATGGCAAGTCGGGCTCAGTCAGGAACGACCATGGTACGGGCCAGCTCTTGGGTATCATCTTGACTTTGTCCTCCTGTCCAGGAAGCGGCCGCAGATCACTTGGATCAAGGTTTATCCACGGCCGATCCTTGCCTGGCTGGAAGTCCCAGTGCCAGTTCTTGTGCCCGGCATCAGGGAGATGGCATCGCCAATTGTTGCCCGTGGCCGGATCCGTGTAACGAGGAGTGCTATTCGGAATTGGAGTGACTTCCCACTTTGGGTCGTATCCAGGCGGCTTTACACTAGGTGACTCAGGGAACGTTCGAGGTCCCCAAGGCGGCTTTGGACGGCCAGGAGGTCCCTTTCCTGGTGTCTTCGCAATCCCACCGCCCAAGTCGTCCGCCGCACCCCCCGCTCCGCGTGCCGCCGCCCCCAGTTCACAGCAGCCTGCGGCAACCATCGCGCCGCCGACGGCGGCATAGCCAATCATCTCGCTCTTGGTCTGATCCTTTAACTCCCTCAATGCGCCGTCGTAGTCAGTCTTGAAGGACCCATCGGTCGCATCCTGCATGCCGTCGGCGATGCTGAAACAACAATCCATCTCCTTCGTGTTCAGGTGCTTTCCGCGATTGCGATCTCTGATGACTCCTTGTTGCTTCTTGACAATGTCCTGTGGCGAGTCTCCGGGCTCGATTGTGTATCCAGGATCCATCACTCCGGGTGGGCGTGGAATGCCGGGAGGTCGAGTTGTGCTTGGTGGCGTGGTTGGCTCGCCCAAGAGTCCGAGGGGATCAACCCAAAACATCGGCCTTTGGTCTGCATAGTGATAGAGACTTGCCACGACAACATACTCGATCGGGTCCCTTGCCAACCACCTCCCCAGTTCCGGCGCGTAGACGCGGTTGCGGACGTGGTACCGCGAGACGGCCGGATCCCACTCGTACCCCGCGTACCCTCTCCGCAGACCCACGTCCGACCGCGACAGCACGCCGCGGCCGAGGGTGTGCCCGGCGGCCGAGAGGTTGTAGGCCAGCGTCAGGTCGTTGACATCGATCATGCCGTTGAGGTTGATGTCGCCCAGGACGCCGTACGTGCCCGAGTACATGTTGTAGATCAGCGTCAGGTCCGCGGCATCGACCATGCCGTTGGAGTTCGCGTCGGCCGCGGGCAGCCCGAAGGGCACGCCGTACGCGGAGTACCGCGTCTGCTCGACCTGCTCCGCGTTGGGCTTGAGGACCATCACCACGTCGTGCCGCCAGTTCTGGAAGAGGTAGTGCCGCTGCTCCAGTGTACCATCCGCCGCCCCGGCCCACCCGTTCGTGCCGTCCCGGTCGCGCAGGGCGATGGCGTCGATGTACGAGCCCCCTCCGTCGCCGTCGTACCCCGCCGCGTGGTGGATGAACCGCTCCTTGGCCGACGAGTCCGCCGATGTCCCCGCCCCGTTGCCCCGCACCGTGGCGATCACCCGCCAGTGCTCGTCGTAGAGGAAGTAGTACCAGGGGTCGTCGGAATCGACGTCCCCATCGGGCTCGCCCGTGCTGCCGTCCGTGGTGTCGTAGTGCCACGCGATCCGGTACCCCAGGCCGTTGTAGCGGTACTCGGCGACCAGCGCGTCGTTCGAGCGATTCAGCACCTTTCGCAGGCGACCAAAGGCGTCGTAGACGTACTTGTAGTCCTTGCCGTCGTTGGTCATGTTACCCACCGCGTCGTAGACGAGCGTGTGCTCGTTGCCGCCGCTGTTGTTGGTGTTGCGGCCGGTCTGCTCGTTGGCCTTGTTGAAGTTGGGCGTGCTCCCGGTGTCGGGGTTGTTCTCGTCCAGTTCGTTCGTGTCGACGAAGTCGCCGTCGCCGTTGAGGTCGAGTTTGTGGACGGTCCAGTTGCCCGTGGGGCCGAGGTCCCATCGCTCGTCGCGCGAGGTGGTGGTGAACGAGGAGCCGCCCCACTCGCCCTCCTGGGCCCGCTGGAGGCGGTTGAGGTTGTCGACGTCGAACTTGGCGTCGAACGTGGTGGCGTGGACCTTGTCGTCCGAGAGCGTGGGGTTGGAGTTGGAGTCGTAGGTGACCGCGGCCTCGTAGGGGTTGACCGTCGGAAGACCCGAGTAGCCGGTCGTCCGCGTCCACTTGTCTGTGGTGACGCGGTCGAACTGGTCGAGGTCGGGGTAGGAGCCGGAACTGGTGCCGTAGAGGTGGTTCCAGGTGTTGGGTTCGAGGTAGTCGGTGCCGACGACGCGCTCGGCGCCGAGGTACTCGTAGGCGAGGATGTCGAGTTCGCTGTCCGTGGCGGGGTTGTAGAGCGTGACCCGCGTGACGCGGCTGGCCTCGTCGTCGTGGCGGCCGCCGCTCGATAGGTACTTGTAGACCACGTCGTTGCCGGTGGGGTAGGTCGCGGACGTGCGCCGGACGGTCGTGCGGCCCGCGGTGGAGCGCTCGTAGGCGTAGGTGACGCTGCGGGTCGAGATGCCGCCGCTGCCGCCGACCGTGGAATCCCAGTCCTGGTCGAACTGCGTGAGCTGGCCCCAGCCGTCCCAGGAGAACTTGACCTGATCGGTCACGACCGGCGTCGACGAGCCGTCCTTCTGGGTCACGGTGTCGATCTGGCCGAGGCCGGTGTAGGTGGTGTGGATCGATCGCACCGCGCCGTCGAACCCGCTCGCCAGCGTGGAGACGGTGCGGCTCTTCTCGCGTCGCCGGCCGTCGTAGGTGATCTCGGTGATGTTGCCCGCCTGGTCGCGGACCTTGGTCACGACCCGCCCCAGGTTGTAGGCCAGTTCGACCACGTCGCTGGAGCCGGACGAGTCCGGGTACTTGATCTTGCTCAGGAGATGGCCCGTTGCGATCTGGGAGATCATGTCGCCGGTGCCGGTGTTGACCGTGCCGTAGGTGTAGGTGGTCGTCTGGTCGTCGTCGGTTCCGTCGCGGTCGGCGACGATCGTGCGAATCAGGCCCGGGGCCTCGCTGGGCGGGTAGGAGTAGGTGTATCTCGTGACCCGGTCCTCGTCGTTGTCCGATCCGCCCCCCGGCGTCCCGTTGGTGTAGTTCTCGGTCACCACGGTCTGGCGGCCGGCGTGGTCGTACTCGTAGCGGGTCTTCGAGCCGCGGGCGTCGGTGAACTCGTAGAGCGCCCCGGCGCTGTCGTAGGACCAGGCCGTCACCAGTCGGCC
Source organism: Phycisphaerae bacterium (assembly GCA_016793805.1). Classification (GTDB taxonomy): domain Bacteria; phylum Planctomycetota; class Phycisphaerae; order Phycisphaerales; family UBA1924; genus JAEUIZ01. The sequence goes on along the minus strand of JAEUIZ010000044.1, from coordinate 23,077 downwards.
GCTGGTGGAGGAGGTGGGCGCGGAGAGGCCGGTGCGGTCGAAGTCGGAGCCGGCGTTGGTGCCGTAGTTCGATCGCGTCGTCTCACGCCGCAGGTCGTCGAACCAGGACGCGGTGATCTGAGCCCGGCCCTTGAGGTTGGCGGCCGTGACCTTCAGGCGATCCGCGTCGGCGTTGGTGTCGAGCGCGCCGGTTGTCTCGCTCGATCCGTAGTCGTTGTGGTGCCGGCGGATCACGACCGAGAGCAGCACGTCGCCCGTCTTGAGGTTGCGGTTCGACTGGTGCTCCTCGAGCACGATGTCATTCGTGACGAGCGTGGTCCTCGAACTCGCCGTGTAGAGCCCGCTGTAGGTCGTGTCGTTGGCCTTGGCGAGGATGTAGCGGTTGGTTTCGCGGCCCAGGCCGTCGTACTGGACCTTGAAGAGTTGCGGGCCGGACCGCTTGATCAGCCGCCCCTCGTCGTCGTACCACGAGAGCTCGGTGATCTCGGCCCCGCTCGTGTCGGAGCCGTCGGCGGGGTTGATCTTGTGCACGACCCGCTTCCACACCCGGCCGCGCTCGTCGTAGAAGATCTCAACGAGCCCGACGCGGTTCGTGGTGAGCGTCGTGGGGTTGTCGCTCATGTCGAGGCCAGTGGTGCTGCTGTACAGGCCGACGACGGTGGGCCGCCCGAGGTTGTCGCGGATATAGAGCATGTGGGGCGCTGAGGGGGCGTGCACGACGATTGGGAATCCTCGCACGTCGCGCCAGACGCTCGTGAACGCGCCGGGACTGTCGCTCTCGTCGTCCCAGCAGTAGAGATAGAGGTCCGTCTCGTCGACGTCCCCGCAGCACGCGCCGCCGGTCTTCTCGCCGTCGCCCGTGCCCTCGCCCGAGCCGCCGAGGTTGCCCGGGAACCCGATGCCGCTGTTGCTCGTGGGGTGCTGCCCGCCGTTGTACGAACTGGCCCAGATCCAGCGCATGTTGTTGGTGGGCCCAAGGCCGATGATGGTGGAGTCATCGGTCCCCATCTGGGCCATCAGCGGAAGCCCTCGCCCCTCATGCATAACTCTGAGGATCGTTCCCGACGGGTCAACCGTCCGCACGCGATTCCCGGCGTCGTCGTACTTGTAGAGCGTCTGGTCGTAGTTGGTCTGCCAGGCCCCGGCGCCCGAGGACGGCACGGTGTGGTAGACGCGGTCCTCGGTCTTGCGAAGACCGGGCTTGTCGAAGACGGTTGTCTTGTACCTCAGTAACGAGCCGACCGATGAGCTGAACGCGGCGATCGGGTCGCCGATCGGGGTGCTCGTGCTCGTGTTGATCCAGCTCGACGGATCGGTCGTTGTGCTCCCGCTCGATAGCGATACCGTCGCGTCGGCCTCCAGATTGCCCGACAAGTTCCGGACGCGGTACGACACGGGGCCGTAATAGACATCGGGGTTCGGGGTCGTGTTGATCTTGGGTGAGAAGAGCTCGACCGGCCGGCCATCGTCGAGGACGGTGTGGAACGTCCGCTGCGTCACCGCGTCGGCCGAGCCCGCGTACATCACTGTCGTGTCGAGGAGGCCATCGCCCACGTAGGCGTAGGTCGTGACCACGTGCAGCCCGTACGCGCCGGACTCGTTGATGCCGAACGTGCCATAGGGGTCCTCGGTGCCGAACTCGCTGCTGTGCGAGATGTCGGCATCATCGACGCGCTTCACGAGCAGCCCGCCGCTGTAGGACGTGTAGGTGTACGCACCGTCGTCCGCCTTCTCGAACGCGGCCGTTCCATCGGTCCGGGAGTACGTGTCGTGGGTGGCGGCGCTCCCCGACCCGTTCTTCGTCGTAGCGACGGCGGGGTGCGTCGTCGTCACGCGCTTGAGCGACAGCGCCGCGTCGCCCGTCCACATCGTGTAGGCGTGCTGGGTCTCGTACGCGCCGGAGACGGAACTCCCGCCGTGGCTGGCGGCCGTGGAACTGGCCTCGGTGTAGGCCCACTCGTATTGCAGGAGCGGCCGCACGATCGTGAACCCGGTGGACGGGGTGAGCGAGGGCGCGCTCAGGTACTCCTTCGTCAGCTCGTAATAGGAGGTCGGCTGGGACGAGGCGTTGTAGCCGGACTGGTACGTGATGGACCGAAGGAACCCGGTGTACGTGCCGCTGGTCTCGCGGATGAACTTCCGCACCAGGCCCGCGGAGGTGCTGGTCGCAAACGAGGCCGACGAGTGCGTGTACGACGTGATGTTCGCGGGCCAGTGGATCCACTCGATGCGTCCCGACGAATCGCGGACGACCAGTTTGGGCCAGTACGGCGTGGCGCTCAGGCTGCTCTCGGCGGTGACGCGCGAGAGGCACTGCCCGGTCTCATCGAAGTACTGTACGAGCAGCGCTTGGTACGTCATGGGCTGGGCGTAGCTGTCGAGTGCGTACTCGTGCGGAGGGAGCGTCACGACCGTGCGGTTGTGCCACACGGTGTCATACCCGGAGGTGTTACTGAACCCGCCGTTGTTCTCGTAGGCGAACTCCGTCAGGCCGTTGACCAGGCCGCCTCCGGAGCATGTGCACTCGCCGGCGAAGAACGCCTTGGTGATCCGGCGATCGGCCTGGTCGTACGCCTCGAACCACGCGTCGGCATAGGGCTTGAGTACAGAGTCCGCTGCCGTCAGGAACCCGTCGTCGAGGACCGCAGGAGTCTCGGTTCCGCCCTCACCAAAGTCGTACGCGCGCGTGCCGTTCGGCCCGACGACCATCTTGAGGCAGTGCGGGTGGACGCGCTGGCCGTCGGCGTTGGTCCAGGTGGTGGTGTAGTAGCGGTAGTAGGTCTTGGCGACGACCTTGCGTGTCGAGTCGCTGGTCTGGCGGGTCGTGGTCGCGAGCTTAAGGTCGCCCTCCAAGCCGTGCGACTCGCTCGACCCGTAATAGGCGTACTCGACCTTGTCGCCGGTGGCCACCCAGGCGCTCCCGGACCACACTTTGACGATCACGCTCGTCAGCCGTCCGCTCGTGTAGCTGTACTCGTACTTCCTCCCGGCGGTGTCGTACGCGGTCAGCATCCGGCCTGAGGAGTCGTAGCCCGAGAGAGCGGTCGATTTGTCAGTCTTGTCGCCGACGTACGCGAAGTAGTCGTCGGAGTCCGACGAGGCGTTGGTGCCGCGGCGGACCATCCGCCAGAGTTGGCCCTGCTTGGCCGTGGCGATGTGGGAGGAGTCGTTGAACGCGAAGAACGACACCTCCAGGCCCGTCTGGTCGTAGAAGAGGATGAGGTCGGGCCCGCTGCCGTCGGTCACCCAGCGCATCGCGCCGCCCGCCCCGTTGACGCCGATGAAGATGTCGGCGTCATCCCCGGTCGTTCCCTTGCGCTTGTACTCGAAGAACCGGTCCGCGCCCGCCACAAGGAAGAGGAGGTCGGTGGCCTCTTTGGTCGAAGAGTTGCTGTCCGTGTCGTAGAACGAGAGCTCCGGCTGGGAGTTCTGCGTCCAGTTGTACCCCTGGTAGCCGTTGCTGTCCTGATAGCCGGAAGCGCCGTACTGGCGTGCGTTGTAACTCCGACCGATCGGCCACGTGAACGCCGGGGCGGGCAACTCGAGGTCGGTCTCGCTCGCAGTCCACGTTCCGAGGTCGAGGCGAACCGCGCCGCGGCGGATGTTGTCGTTCCACGGCTCACCGAAGGGGTTCCCCGCGATCGCCCAGTCAAAGTTCGGGGGCTCGCGCAGCGTGCCGTCGAGGTTCACCCCTCGATGGCCGACGATCGGCCAGACGCCCTGCACGCCCGTTGCGGCGGGCATGCGGCGCGTGGTGATCGAGTCGGTGTTGAGTTGGAGGATCTGGGCCTGGACAAGGCTCGCAAAGCCCACCACGACGCCAGCGAGGGCACGTGACATGGAATGCTCCTTGTGCCGCGCCGCGCACGCAGGCACGGGCTCGCCGCAACCTACCTCGGAACATCCGGTCTGTCAAGGGGGGCTTGACATGCGGGGCACGGGTTGATCTACTCATCGAGTCCCCGCATCCGGAGGATCGCCATGGAAGCAACGAAGCGCCGTCATCGGTCGGTGTGCTGCGTGGTCCTTTCCACCGCGGCTCTCGCGTCCATCGCTTGGGCGGGAGTGGCTGCCGCTGCCCGAACGAAGGCTCCTCGGGCGGTTGCGTCGGTCCCCGCCGTGATGACCATGGAGGACGCGCCGACGCGAGAGGACCGCGTACAGATCGCCGCCCGCATTGGGCTGATCCCCGAGCACCTGGCCGCGGCCGGAGTGACGGCCTCGGGCGCAACGGCGTGCATGACCGCGCTCGACCTCCATCTGCAACAGAACCTGCCCGCGCTCAAACAGGCGATGACTCGGCGGTCCGAGATGGCCGCGGCAACCCAGGCATTGGGGCGGGCCGTGGCCTCCGGTCGACACGACGAAGTTCAGGCGTTCCAGACTGCCCTCGCGGCCGAACGCCTAGCCGTCTCACAGGAGCAGGCCGCACTCCAGGCGGCGTTCGCGGCAGCCACGGAGGGTCTCTCGCTTAGCAGCAGAACAGCGCTCGCCACCATCGCCACGAACCGCGACGGTGGATTGCCTGTGCAATACGCGGTCGTCAGTCGCAGCGAACGCGATCTGGTGGCGCTCCGCGACGCCCTAAGCGCTCAGAGAATCGCTGAGCGGCTCGGATCATCGCCCAGTGCGGCACACGCCGCCGTCGTCACCGAAGCCAACGCCAACTCCGCCGTCGCCGCCGCGTCTGCGGGGTTAAACGACTTGACCGCCGTCCACCTCGCCTGGAATGCCATCGTCTTCCCGTGAGCGGTGAGCCGAGGAAGCACATGCCGGTGTTCGATCGAAGAGAACCGTCGCGCTCGAGCGGGGTTTGGCTCGGGTGCATGCTCGTGCTCACCGCATCGACTCGTCTCGTCGCACAGCCTGATCCGCGCGAGCCGGCCCAGCCCGTGGCGGGCGAGCCGGCCCCCACGCTGCTGGCCGGGCAGATCGAGGTGACGCGGCTGGTGGACGTGGCGGCGGGCCGGCTCGGCGTGAACGTGGAGTACGACGCGGCGGCTCTCCGCGCGGCGGGCTCGATCACGCTGCGGGCCGACGCGGGCCTCTCCGACGCGGAACTGTGGTCGCTGATGAACCGCGTGCTGGCGATGCGGGGGTTCACCACGGTCCGCGTGGACGGCGCGAGCCGGTCGGGAGCACCGGGCGGGCCGGCGCGGCCACAGGACGCGCCGCGACCGGCAGAGGTCCGGCCGCCTGGAGAGCCCGCGGACCCGGGCCGCGACGGGGCATTCGACGCCCCTCGACGCCCGAGCTACGCGGTCGTGAAGACGACGGACGCGCTCGCGGTCGTCGTGTTGCCGGAGGTGGCGCTCCAGCGCGAGTTCGCGCCGGGTTCAACGCCAGCCGGGCGGCCACTGACCGCCGCTGGATCGGGCGTGGCTCCGCCCGCGGGGTTCGAGACGGTCGTGGTCCGTGCCATGCACCGGCCCGCCAAGGAACTGGCTGACGCCCTGGGCCGCGTGCTCGCTCGCGGCGCGGGCGGCGGCACCGCATCGGGCGCGATCGCGCTCGACGAGGGCGGCGGGCTGCTCCTGCTGTCCGATCTGGCCTCGCGGCTGGACCAATCTCTCGCCATGCTCGCGCTCCTGGATGTCCCCGCCGGAGCGACGGACGTGATCGAGGTGCCGGTGCGGAATCTCACGGCTCCGGCGCTCGCGACGCTCGTGGCGCAGGTGGCGGCCAAGCGCGAACTCGTGGCCCGCGAGAAGGTGCCGGGCGAGGTGCTCGCCTCGCCCGCGGGCAACGCGGTGCTGGTCGTCGCGCCGGCGGATCGGGTCGCGTACTGGCGCGACCTGGTCGAGCGACTGGACCGTCGCGAGCGGGTCGAGACCGTGACGTACGCGCCGCGTTCGTTCTCGCCGCGCGAGGTCGCGGACCTGGTCGAGCAGACGATCAAGGACCCGCCGGGCGTGCCGACGGACGACCGCTGGCGCGTGGTCGCGGATGAACTCACGGGCACGCTCGTGATCACCGCCACCCCGAGCCAGCACGAGTCGATCCGGGCGCTCGTCGAGCGCCTCGACGCCACGCCCGCGGCGGCCCGACGGCCGGCGCGCTCCTTCGCCATCCGCAACCGGCCAGTCGCGGAGGTCCGCGCGATCCTCGAAGACATGGCCGGTGCCGGGCTGATCGGCGACGTGACGACTGACAGCGGTCCTCCCGGGTCGTCGTCCGGCCCGTCGGGCGGCGCCTCGCCCTGGCCGCCGGCGGAGGCACGCCCGGCAGGCACGCCACCAGCGAGCGCCACGCCAACATCCGGACCGACGAGCGTGGCCACGCCCAGCGCCCAGAGGCCGGTCGCCGGACACATGCCGAGCAGCCCCGCTCGCGCCGGCGGATGGGATGCGCAACGTGGGCCGCGTGACGACTCGCCGCTCCGATTGACCACCGACGACGGCACGAACACGCTGATCGTCATGGCCGATCCGCGCACGCTCGCGCAGGTTGAGGCCCTCTTGCCGACGCTCGATGTGCGCCAGCCGCAGGTGATGCTCGAGGTGCTGCTGGTGAGCCTGAGCGACTCGCAGAAGACCGATCTGGGCGTCGAACTCGACAAACTCACGCTGAATGGCAACACGTCGTTCCGCCTTTCCTCGCTCTTCGGGCTCTCGGGCCGGTCGGGCGCGGGCGAGCCGCTCGTCGGCAACGGCGCGGGCCTTACGGGCCTCGTGCTCAGCCCCGGCGACTTCTCGATCGTCGTGCGCGCGCTGCAGACGATCAACCGCGGCCGCTCGCTCTCGATGCCGCGGCTCCTGGTGGCGAACAACCAGCAGGCGACGCTGAACTCGACGCTCGACCAGCCCTACGCCAGCACCAACGCCTCGAACACGGTGACCACCACCTCCTTCGGCGGCTCGCAGCAGGCCGGGACGCAGATCTCGCTCAAGCCCCAGATCGTCGGGGGGTGGTCGGCGGCGCGGAGCGAGGGCGACGCGGAGGCCGGGCACGGCAGCGCCGGCGTCCGTCTGGGCGAGCACCTCAACCTCGAGTACTCCATCTCGCTCTCGTCGTTCGTCGGCGCTGCCGCGAGCGCGAACCTCCCACCCCCGCGCCAGGAGAACCGCGTGCAGTCCTCCGCGAGCCTGCCCGACGGGTACACCGTCGTCGTCGGAGGGATCGACCTCGACACCGACGGCAAGGGCACGTCGCAGGTCCCGGGCCTGGGCAGCATCCCGATCCTCGGCGAGGCGTTCAAGAGCCGCTCGAGCACCACCAGCCGCACGCGGTTCTACGTCTTCATCCGCGCGACGGTCATGCGTGCCGACGGGTACGAGGACCTCAAGTACGCCAGCGACGCCGCGACGGCCGAGGCGGGCGTCGACGATGGCTGGCCCGTGCTCCGACCCCGCGTGATCCGCTAGACCATGCCCCACGCGCCGAGCCAGATCGAGGCGAAGACGCTCCGCGAGGCGGGCGTGGCGCCATCGCCCGAGTTCCTGGCCCGCATCCCGCACGAGTTTGCGCGCCGCCACCTGGTGCTCAGCCGCGGGTGCGAGTGCGGCGTCGAGCGCCTCGCCGTCGCGGAGCGAACCCCCCCCTGGATCGTCCACAACGTCGGCGTCCGTCTGGGCCGCGCGACAACCGCCGCCGCGGAACCCGCGGAGGTGATCGCCGTCGAGATCGACGCGGCCTACGCGGAGTCGAACGCAACCCGCGGCGGATCAGGCGGGACTGCCGCTGAGGGCTCTCGCGAGGAGCGGGTGGTGGTGACCGGCTCGACCGACGTGAGCGCCGACCTCGCCGCCGCGATCCGCGACGCCGACCTCCTGCACACGGGGGGCAAGGCGCCCGCGGTCCGCCTGGTGGACCTCATCCTCTTCGAGGCCCTGACCCGCTCCGCCAGCGACGTGCATGTCCAGCCGCTGCGTGGCCGAACGCTGGTCCGCTACCGCCTCGACGGAGTCCTGCATACGGTGCGCGAACTGCCCGCGTCCCTTGCCGCCGCCGTCGTCAGCCGTATCAAGGTCATGGCCCGGCTCGACGTCGCCGAGTCCCGCGCGCCGCAGGACGGGCGCGCGACCGTCACCATCGGCGGCTCGGGCGCGCTCTCGGAACGGCGCGTGGACCTGCGCGTGGGCACGCTCCCGTCGACCTACGGCGAGCGCGTCGTCGTGCGTCTGCTCGACCCCGCGCGCTCCGCCTACCTCGCCTCGTTCACGGGCCTGGGCATGCCCCCCGCCGTCGAGCGCGACTACCTCGCCCAGGTCGGTCGGCCCAGCGGGATCGTCCTCGCCACCGGGCCCACCGGCAGCGGCAAGACCACGACTCTCTACACCACCCTCGCCTGGCTCAGCAACGCCCACGCCGGATCGCGCGGCTGCGAACTCAACATGATGACCATCGAGGACCCCGTCGAGTACGACCTGGCAGGCGCCGCAGGAACTGGAGACGGCGGGCTGGCGGTCAGCCAGACGCAGGTCGATCCCAAGAAGAGCGTCACCTTCGCCTCGGGCCTCCGCCACATCCTGCGCCAGGACCCGGACGTCATCATGGTCGGCGAGGTCCGCGACCAAGAGACCGCCCGGATCGCCGTCCAGGCCTCGCTGACCGGGCACCTCGTCCTCTCCACGCTCCACACCAGCGACGCGCCCAGCGCCGTGGCGCGCCTCATCGACCTGGGCGTCGAGCCGTTCCTCGTCGCCTCGTCGCTCTCGGCGGTGCTTGCCCAGCGCCTCGTGCGCCGCACGCACGCGCCCTGCGCGGGCCACGGGTGCGACGAGTGCCTCCGCACCGGCTTCCGCGGACGCACCGGCGTCTTCGAACTCCTCGTCCTCGACCACGCGATCCGCGAACTGGTCGCCCGCCGCGCCTCGGCCGTCGAGATCAAGGACGCCGCGCAGCGCGCCGGCATGGTCACGCTCCGCGAGGCCGCCACGCGCCTCGTACGCGACGGCGTCACCACCAGCGCCGAGGTCGCCCGCGTCGTCGAGTCCATCGAGGTGGACGCGTGACCACTCCCGTTCCATCAAGCATGGTTCCGCCTGGCGCGGATCCATCTGGCGTGGTTCCATCGCCGTCTTCGGTGGCACAGGCGTCCCGCCTGTTCGGCCCGTGCGTCGGCCGCACGCGCGTTCCCGTGGCCCTGATTCTCGCCAGCGCCGCCGCGGTTCTGGCCTCGCTCGGATTCGCGCTCGCGCCGCTCGACCGTCCCGCGCCGCCCCGAGTCGATCTCTCAGCGCCGGCGTCCGCCGCGCCCGCGCGACTCGCCGCGCTCGACCTCGACGCCTTCCGAGCCCCGATCTGGGTCGCCGAGCCCCCACCCCCACCACCACCGGCCCCACCGCCGCCCGCCGCGCTCCCGCCGCCCCTGCGCCTGCAACTGCTGGCGATCGTCCGCGACGCCGGCACGCTCCGCGCCACGCTCTACGACCCCGACACCGATCGCCTCCACGTCGTCGCCGCGGGCGACACCGTCGGCACTCGCGCCGTCGAACGCGTCGAGCCCGACGCCGTTCACCTCCGCGACGAGGCCGGACCGCGCACGCTCTCCCTCCGCGACCCGCCGCGCGAGATGGGGGGCAGCCGATGACGCCCCCCTCTCCCACGCTCGCCCCCGACGCCCTCCCTCCCCGCGCTCTCGAAGGACAGGTGAACCGCGCGATGGACCCGCGCCACCTCCGCTGGCCCGCGGATCGCTTCTATTGGTCCATGCTTCCGGCCGAGGGCCTCGCGTCGCGACGCCAATCTCGCGGGCACCCATGCCCCGTGCCGATTGGCCTTCGCGCTGCGCTCGACGACGACCTCCCCGGCGACGAGGTCCACTCGCTCGGTGCGCCCCTCGCGGACGGCACGCTCCTCGTGTGCGCCGCGCGCCGCGATGATCTCATGCGGCTCCTCGCGGAGTCGCCCGCGGACGCCGCGCCGCTGAGCCTCTGCCCCGAGTCCCTGCCCCCGTTCGTCGCGGAGCGCGCCGAACCGCCGAACCCCGCCGCCTTCAACCTCCTCGTCGGCGAGTTCGAGCCCCGCGCTGTTCGCGGCGCGCGCCGCCGCTCGCTCACGCTCGCCCTCGCCACCGTGCTCCTCTGCGCCGCGCTGGCCTCGCTGGGCCTCTTCCGCCGCGCCGAACGGGATCGCTCCCTCGCCGCCGCGATGCGCCACGCCCAGGCGGCCGCTGTCGAGGCGGTGCTTCCCGGCGGCAGCGCGGCCCAACTCACCAACGAACTCGCCACGCTCCGCGTCACCCGCCCCGACGCGCGCCGCGCCCCCGACGCCTCGCTCGCGCTCGCCGCCGTCCTCGCCGCCTGGCCGCGCGACGCCGCCTGCCGCGCCCAGTCCATCGGCGTCGGGCCAGAGGGCGCGTCCATCGCGGTCGCAATCCCCGGCGACCCCGCGCCGTTCCTCCGCGCCCTCGCCACGCCGCCGGGCTGGACGATGGACGAGCCGCGCCTGAACACCGCCGATGCCGTCACTCGTCTCGCGATCCGCCTGCGCCGCCCATGAACGCCGCCGCCACCATCGCCGCGTCCGTCACGATCGCCGCCGGCGTCGGCGTGGGGCTCGCCGCACGCTCCGCCGCGAACGCCCACGGCGACTTCTCATCCGCCCGCGCCGTGCTCAACGCAACGCTCGCCGACGCGCGCGAACTCGCGCGCCTCCGCGCCGCCGCGCCGCCCGCGCCGCGCCGGCCGTCCTCGGGCCTCCAGCCCCGCCTCGCCGCCGTGCTCGCCTCGCGCGGCCTGCCCGCCTCGACGCTCGCCAGCCTCGCGCCCGAGCCCGAAGCCCCCGCCGGCCCGGGCCGCCGCGCCCAGCGCGCCACGCTTGTCCTCGCGCCCATCACGCTTCCCCACCTCGGCGCGGTCCTGGCCGCCTGGCGCGAGGCCGAGCCCGACTGGACGGCTACATCAATCGACCTGAGCCAAGCCGGCTCGGCGAGCCGCGACGCCTCGGGCGACCTTCCGCTTCGCGCCGTGATCCAACTCGAGTGCGCCTACGCCGTCGAGCCCGACGCACGCTTCGTCACCGAATCCGGAGCCGCGCCATGAGCCAATCGATCGCCCGCTGCCGCGTCATCACCACGCCCAGGAGCGCCCACCGACCGATGGTCCGCGCTCCCGCTCTCCTCGCGCTGAGTCTCTTGTCAGCCTGCGTCGCCCGGCCTTCGTCGAGCCCCTACGCCGTGCAGCCCGAGTCCGCGCGCGACTCGATCAAGGCGCAGTCGCTCACGCAGCGCGCCGCACCGCTCATCGACGCCGATCCCGCCCGCGCCGAGCGCCTCCTCCGCGAGGCCCTCGCCGCCGATCTCTACCACGGCCCCGCGCATAACAACCTCGGCGTATTGTATCTGCAACAAAGCAAGTTGTACGAGGCCGCCGGCGAGTTCGAGTGGGCCAAGCGGCTCATGCCCGGGCACCCCGACCCGCGCGTGAACCTGGCGCTGACGCTCGAGCGCGCCGGCCGGGCCGCCGACGCCCTCGCGTCCTACCACGCCGCCCTCGACGCCGCGCCCGACTCCCTCCCCGCGCTGATGGGCCTCACTCGCCTCGAACTCCGCCGCGGCACGCCCTCCGACGGCACGCGCGCCCGCCTCCAGACCATCGCCCTCCAGGTCGACGACCCCGCCTGGCGCGACTGGGCCCAACGCCAACTCGCGCTATGCGGCAAGTGAAAGGTACGACCGCCAGCCATCCCCGCTACGGTCCGTAGAAAGAGCGCAGCTGGGATGAGGCCGGCGTTACGCGGCGTCGCCGGCTTCGCGAGCGAGGGCTTCGGCCTCGGCGAGGGCGGCCCCGTGCCCGCGCGCGACCTCTTCGGCGCTCACGCCCTTGGGCGGCCCGTGGAACCGCTGGTCGAAGTTCTTGAGTTCGCCCGTGCGGAGCCAGTGCGCCCGGGTCTGGGCGGCGCGGAGCGCCGGCCTCGCGCGCTCGTCCTGGAGCCAGACGTGCAGGTACCAGTGCAGGTCGTCGCCGTACCACTCCGGGGACTTGGGGTTGGCGTCCTTCACCGCTTTGAGCACCTTGGCGTGCGCCACGATCACCGGGTCGGAGAGGATGACCGCGTCGAGCCGCGCGAGCCGGGCCGCTTCGAGCGCGGGCGCCTGGAGCTTGGTGAGCCGGTCGATGCGCGCGGCGAGCGTCATGGCTGCTTTCGCCGCGTGGTGCGATTCGATAGTGCCGCCTGCGCGGCGCGCTCGTTTCGTGTCGCTCGCCTGACGCGGCGCTCGGCGGCGGCGAGGGCGCGTTCGCGGGCCCGGCTGCGCTCGGGGCACCCGGCCATGAGCCACGGCGCGTGCTTCTTGGGGTCGGCCGCGATCTCGGGCGGCGGCTCGGGGTGGGGGAACTCCTTCCGAAGCTTCTCCGCGAGCGCGAAGTCGCCCTTGGCCATGGCGCGACTCCACTCGATGTCCGCGTAGGTCGCGGGGTCGGTGTCGCCGGGCTCCACGAGCATGATCCGCTCGTCCAGGGCGCAGACGGTCCGGCACATGGTGCGCATCAGGTTGTTGTGGCTGTCGTCGCGCTCGCGGGCGCGGGCGGCGAGCCGGCTGACGCGGTGCGTGAGGCGGTTCATACGCTGCTCCACGCGTCGCCGACGAGAATCTTGACGACCGCGGGCCTGCCGCAGCGGTCACAGCGAGTGAGCTTGCGGTCTTGGGCTGCGGCCATGTCGGGCACAAGGACGACGCGCTCGGTGGCGCACGCCACGCAGCGTCGTTCGTTGGGTGAGCGTTCGAGCTTCGAAACGCGGGCGATGATGTTCACGGCGCAACCTCCGGTGCGGCGTCGAGCACGACCACGCGGACGGGGCCGGTGGGAAGTCTGCCGCAGACAGCGCAGGGTTGGAGCGCGGGCCTCGGCTCGCCCTTCCTGATCATGACGTGGCGTTTCACGAGTCGGCAGCCCGGGCACGGGCGGCCGCCGTGGGAGCGCTCCAGTCGCTGCACGCGTGATGCCACGCGCACGGTCACGGGATGGCTCCGAAGCCTGAGTGCTGGGTTGTCTTGGCCGCCTGCTCCAGCGTCTCCACGCGTGCGGCGAGGTCATCAAGCTCGATCGAGTCGCGGCTGAACTTGAGGAGCGCCGTTGATGCGGACACCCGCGACGAGTGCGGCGCGCTCTTGTCCACGGCGATGCTCGCCAGGGTCTGCACGGCCACCGGCGTGTATTTCTGCACCATGCCGACGGCCTGCTTGAACGCCTCGCGGCGGGCCTTGCGGTAGGCGGCGTTGAACACGGGGTCGTCCAGCCAGCGGTGGACCGTCTTCTCGTTGACGCCGATGACCTCGGCCACGCGCCGGATGTTCGGCTCGTTGAGCAGCGCCACGATGCACTGCTCCTGCGCGGGATTCAGCGTTGTGGATGTCTCTTCGGACATTCCCGGACATCTCCGTCGGGCGACTTGGCTCCCGTTAGGCGCACGCCCGGATGAGCCGAACGGGGGCGCGCGAATCTGCTCCGACCTGCTCGAATGTGCTTGGAATTGCCTTGCAATCCAGCGGTTCTTGCCCCTTCATGTGCATCGTCCGCCGCGTGTTGCGGCGGGGTTCATCAACACCGAGTTGGAGCATGCCATGAAGAAGGACGAAGTTCAGGTTGGCGGCGTCTACACCGCGAAGGTCGGCACGCAGGTCGTGCCGGTGCGCATCACGAGCGAGAAGTGGAACGGCGACAAGCACGCGGGTTGGGTTGCGACGAACGTGACAACGGGCCGCTCGATTCGCGTCAAGAGCGCGCAGCGGCTGCGGCGCGAGGTCGGCGACAAGGCCACGGGCGGCAACGTCGCGGCCGCGAGCGCAACGGCTACCCACGCCGAGGCCACGCCACCCGCGTCGGACGCCACGGCCGCCAACGTGGGCGAATTGGCGGCCAACGGCGGCGAGGTCGTTGTAACGGCCGGTTCGCCCAAGCCGCGGAAGAGCAAGCAGGCCGCGAAGGCGAAGGGCAACAAAGCCAGCGACGCGAAGACGGGTTGCGCGAAGAAGGACGCAAAGCCTAAGCGCACGAGCGCGCTGGACGCCGCCGCGACCGTCCTCGCCGCGTCGAAGGAGCCGCTCAACTGCAAGCAGATCGTCGCCGAGATGGAGGCGAAGGGCCTCTGGCGCTCCCCCGGCGGCAGGACGCCCCAGGCCACGCTCTACGCCGCCGTCATCCGCGAGATCGCGGCCAAGGGCAGGGAGTCGCGCTTCCGCAAGACCGACCGCGGGCTGTTCGTCGCAGCGAGGGGAGCGTGAGCATGCAGATGGCCACCGACGACAACCTTGTCGATCCGTCCGACGCGTGCCCGCTGTGCTCGGAACGCCGCGTGGACCTGTTGGTCTGGATCGATGACGACCACGTGGAGTGCACGATGTGCGGCACGGTCTACCAGCCGGGCAGCCCGCACGCGTAGCTTTATCGAACGCCCCGTTTCCCTCGCCTCCGCTTCCGCGGGGGCGTTTCTCCGGTGAGAGCGTGCGGGACGAGGCGCTTCGCAGCGCCACAACCAAGCGTTCGATTCTCGCCCACGTCCCGCACCACGTTCGCCCGAGGCGCGACAGACCGCCGCTCGTGCCAACGTCCACGCCCTCGCGTGCAACGCCACGCGGCCCAACGTGGGCCGACACGCGGGAAACGGTGGCGGATGGGCCGCTCACGGCGTCGTCTCCGTGACCTTCGCCACCACGGGTTCCGCGACTGGCCGCTCGGCCTTCTTCCCGGTGAACTGCTCCCACCTCGCGACGATGACATCGCAGTAGAGCGGGTCGAGTTCCATGAGGAACGCGCGGCGCCCCGTCATCTCCGCCGCGATGAGCGTGCTGCCGCTGCCCCCGAAAAGGTCGAGAACGTGCTGGCCCAGCCTGGACGAGTACTCGATGGCGCGCTTGGCGAGCTCGACAGGCTTCTCGGTGAGGTGCACCATGCTCTGCGGGTTGACCTTCTTCACGTCCCACACATCGGGAACGTTGTTCGGCCCGTGGAACTGGTGGCCCGCGCCCTCGCGCCAGCCGTAGAAGCACCACTCGTGGTCGCCCATGAAGTCCTTGCGCGTCAGGACCGGGTGCATCTTGTGCCAGATCACGGCCTGCGAGAAGTAGAGGCCGTGCCGCTTCAGGACCGGCGGGTAGTTGCCGCAGTTGGCGTACCCGCCCCAGATGTAGAACGAGCCGCCGGGCTTGAGCACGCGGGCGAGGTTCCCGAACCACGCGTCGAGCAGGCGATCGAACTCGTCGTCGGACACGAAGTCGTTGGCGAGCGGCCGGTCCTTGGCACGCAGGCGCTTCGTCGTCGCCTTGGCCTTCTCGGGATGCCGCGCCAGGTCGAGGGCCTGGTGGTGCGGGCGCTCGCTGCGTGTGGATGGCGTTCCATCGCCGCTCGCCGATGCGTCGCTCGCCGCGCTACTGCGCGCGGCCGCCGGGAACGATGAGAGCCCCGCCGCGATCGCGTTGTTCGAGCGCGGTTCGACGCGCACGTTGTAGGGCGGGTCGCTGTTGACCAGATGAATCTCTGCGCCATCGAGTAGCCGGTCCACGTCCTCGGCCTTCGCCGAGTCACCACACAGAAGCCTGTGAATCCCGAGAACGATGAGGTCGCCGGGCTTGGTCACCGCTGCTTCGGGCGGCTGCGGCACGTCGTCAGGATCAGTCTCGCCCTCCGTCCCGCGCGGGGCCAACAGCGCCTTCAGCTCATCGTCACCGAATCCGAGCGTGCCGAGATCCACGTCCAGCACCCTGAGATCCGCCAGTTCTTTGTGGAGCAACCCGTTGTCCCAATCCGCGATGCTCGCCGTCTGGTTGTCCGCGATCCGGTACGCCCGCGCCTGCTCGGGCGTGAGTTCGCGCGCGACGTGCACCGGCACCTCGGCCAATCCCAGCCGCTGGGCCGCCTTCCAGCGCGTGTGGCCGACGACGATCACGCCCTCCGCATCGACCACGATGGGCTGCCGCCAGCCGAACTCCGTCAATGACCGCGCCACCGCCTCCACCGCGCCGTCGTTCTTCCGCGGGTTCTGCTCGTACGGCCTGATCTGGTCAACCGGCCGATGCTCGATCTTCATGTCCCAACCCCCTCCCATTGCCTCTGCGGGCCGCGTCCTGCGACCGTTGGGATGAGTGTACCCGATGTCGGGATGCGACGCAATATAGATGCAAGGAGAGAAGCCTCACGACGGGCTCGCCCGCGCGTCCCGGCCGGGCGTGCCAATCCCATCGAGGCCCACGAAGCGGCCAGAAACCAGGCAAGAACCGAGAGCAGTGGGGGAGTGGCCGCACGGAGTCCAAGCGATCCGCGCTCGCGACGCGGTGCGGCTTCGTGCGAGCCGGTGCGATGTGGTGCGAACATAAGGTACGCCTGTCGCCGTGACCACTGCAGCGCGCGTTGCACACATGGCGGTATCTGGGCCGAAATCCGCACTTCGCCCGCTGACTCTTAATCAGCGGGTCGAAGGTTCGAGTCCTTCGGGGGGCACTTGGTTTACGCGGCTCCCACAGCGGGAGCCGCTTTCTTTTGGGACTTGGGGCGCGGGCCGCGCGGCCCGGTGACGGGCGGGGATACGCCGGGGATACGGGTGCGGTGGAAGCCCGGGGCGGCTTCCCTTACCCTCCCCACGTGATCGTCCGAACCACCGACTACAACGACGCGGACAACGTCATCAACCAGCACCTCGCCGCGGAGTACGCCGAGCTCGAAGCGGTGCTCACGGCGATGCCGCTCAACCTCAAGGCGTCCGATCAGGCGGGCAAGTAGGGCACGCCGATCTTCGATCCCGTCGGCACCAACGCCGCCATCGCGGAAGGGCTCATCGCGCGGCACTGGACGGCGGGCCACCCGATCCCTGCGGAGTTCGACTTCCTCGGGACCGACGTGGACTTCGTCAAGAACGGCCTGCTCGTCGAGGCCCAGTTCTCGAACTACCCCTTCCTGCTGAACAACGTGGTGCGGTCGGAGCTATTCTTCAAGGCGCGGACACCGCTCGCCGGGCACCCGGTGCGAGCGGTCGTCATCATCGCCAAGGCGCACATGTTCGACGCTTCTAACAGCACGCTCTACTACGAACAGGCTGTCAAGCAACTGAACTCGCTCGCTGCGAACGACGTGTTCGACTCGCCAATCCGCCTTGTCGGACTGTTCGAGCGCACCGACGGCACGTTCAACGCGCGGTTCAACGAGTACCACGCCGCCCGCTACTCGCGAACGCTCGTCAAGGCGACGCTCCGCTGCGCCAATGCGCGGGCTGGCCGCAGCGCCGACTCTCGCTGCAGAATCGAACTTGGCGACGAGGTCCGGCCGGGCTAAGCGAACAGCTTCTCTTCGGGGCTCGGCTGCGGCTTCGGCCCGACGCCATTGAGCTTGCGGTCGACGGGCCGCTCGTGCCCGCGGAGGTCGGCTGCGAAAGCCTCCTCCTCGTACGCGAGCCGCTCCTCCATCTCTGCGAGGTGGTGCTCTTCCGGGTACACCTTCGCCTTGGACCGCTCGGTGGCGCGCTCGCCGACCTGGACGGCGAAGCGGTAGCGCCCGATGGGTTCGCCCGTCCGCTCGACGTAGTCGCGCAGCGTCTTGAGGTTCGGGAACACCCGGTTCTCGTCGGGCTCGCCGGAGAGTCTCTGCATTGCCACCTTGTGGTAGCCCGGGTCGAGCTCAGCGCCGAGGAAGTGGCGGCCGTGGTCGCGTGCGACGACGGCGACCGTGCCGACGCCCATGAACGGATCGAGTATCACGTCGCCGGGTTTCGTCGCCGAGAGGACGATCCGCGCGATCAGGTCTTCCGGGAACTGGCAGGGGTGGATCGTCTGCTCCTCGTGGTTGTGCTTCACGTTGCGGAACAGCCAGATGTCGCCCGGGTTCTTCCCATCGGGGTTGCAGGAGAGCTCGCCCTTCTTGTCGCCGCGGTAGTGCTTCTTGTTCTGGTACTTCTGCGGCACTCGGATCGCGTCAAGGTTGAATGTGTAGTCGTCTGACCTCGTGAACCAGAGGATCGTCTCGTGACGGCACGAGAACTTCTTGCTGGCGTGCAGGCCGTGCTGCCGCGCCCACACAATGCGGTTCCGCGGGATCAGGCCCAGCGACTCAAGGATCGGGAAGAACCGGATGTCGAGCGGTACCAGCATCCCGGCGTCGGCGAACGCGCCGACCTGCCAGAAGATCGAGCCGGTGCGCTTGAGCACACGGGCGCACTCGCGGAGGACGCCCGCCTGCTCGTCTACGTAGTGCTGCAGGGCGACCTTCGATTCGTACTCCTTGCCGAGGTTGTACGGCGGTGAGGAGACGACTAGGTCAACGCTCGCGTCTGGCAGCGATGACAGGAGCTCGCGGCAGTCGCCATGGTAGATGGTGTCTAGGGGCAGGCTGGGCATAGCGGCATCGTCTTTCGTTCGGTACAACGGCTGGGGGTTCGCATTACCGGCCCTCTGAGTATATGCCAAGGCAAGCGCCGTTACCCCCACTCACCCACCACCGAGACAACTTCGTCGCGAGCGGCAGCGCCGTCGCGGCCAGAGGTCATGATCTAGGTGTCGCCCACGCGACTGCACCGAGCGGTGCGGCGGGGGCGGGACATCGCAGGCCGTGCGAGACGCAATCAACGCGGCGCGTCGCCGTGTGCGCGGTGGCTGCGCAGCCCTGCGAAGCCGGGAGATCGGATTGCCGAGACGAGTTCGAGGATGCCCCAACCAAGTGGATGACACCGACGCCGTTCGGTAGCACGCGCGGCATCTTCATCGGGGACTGCTGTGAGTTCACGTCGCGAAGACCGCTCGCGCTCGCCGGGCAGAGCCGTCGGGCGAGCTTTCTCCCTCACAACTTGTCTGCACCGCCGACGTGCGCGATGACTCTCTCGACGCCGCGGGGATTGGCCCGCGGCCGAGCGAAGGAGTCCGACGATGCCGCACGACCGCGCCCAGATCGTGAAGCTGCCCCTGTCGGGGCTGGCCGCCCTGTACAACAGCCTGTCCCCGGCCCGCCCGGTGCGGAAGTTCCCGGACCGCGAGACGGCCCTGCGGCGGGTCTTCGCGGCCCTGGAGGAGGCCGAGAGCCGCGAGCCCGCCCCCGACCCCGCGCCCGCCCCGGTGCGCGCCGCCCGGGGGCGAGAGGGCGGTCCTAGACCCGCTCGCAAGGCCGCCCGGCGGACCTCCCACCAGCCCACCGGGGAGCTGCGCCCGCCGCGTCCGGGGTCCAAGAGGGGCCGCCTTCTCGCGCGGCTGATGGGCGGGGGCATGACGGCGGCGGAGATCGGGTCCGAGTTCCAGTGGACGCCGCGCGACGTGGCCGACGCCCTGCGCCTGCTGGCGCACGCGAACGGCTACGTCGTCTACATGGCCGACGGTGGCGAGACGTGGCACGCGGCGGAGCCCGACCGCGACGGCATGGTGGTCGTGGTCCCCGCGCCGGAGGTCGAGCCGGTCAGGGCGGCAGCGCAGCCGGGGTCGAAGCGCCGGGGTCGCTAGGCGGCCTTGCTCTGCACGCTGAGGCGGAAGTTGCAGTCGCCCAGCGGCGCGATGTCCCAACCGCGAGCGCGGAGCGCGTCGATCGCACTGCGCACTTGCTTGTCGCGGAGGCCGGAGGCGGAGCACAGGGCGGAGACCTCGGTCTCGCCGGTGAGCAGGGCCGCGAGCACGCGAGCCTGCACGGTGCCCGGCTGTGGCACAATGTTCTTCCTGAGATCGTTGCGCATCGTCCGGGATCATCGGCGCGAAGCGCGTGAGTCTTGAGCGCCGCCCCCGGCCGACACGTTCTGTTGCGGCGGACGCGGGGGACGGCTTCGTCTGTCAGAATGCGGCCCGCCCGGTACGACGCGGGCGGGCCGCTGCCCGGGCAACGAGCCCGGGCGTGGAAGTGGGCTGCCTAGTCACCCGGGGCTCGGGGGCCGCCGACGGGCACGTCGCTCCCGGGCTCGGTGGGCGTCGGCGGGACGTGCAGCGGGCGCGTGACCCTGCCGCCCAGCGCCCGCCAGAGGGCGAACGCGCTCGCGGCCTCGTCGACGCCCGAGGGGACGACGCCCGCGCCGCCGCGCTCGCCGCCGACGTCCACCCAGCCCCGGCGCTCGCCGCGGTGGGGCAGCACGCCGAAGGCCGCGGCGACGACGGCGAGGCGCGAGCCCGGCGTGCGGCGTACGACCTCGGCGATGTGCCCGACGTCGATCCGCGCGCGGCCCATCGTCCGGTCCATCCGGCAGCACTCCTCCATCGCGCGCAGGTTCCGCTCTCCGATGCACAGCGCGACGGCGGCCTCGGCGAAGTCGGCGGCGGTGGCGTGCATCGGTCACGTCCCCCGGTACACGGTTCGCCCGTCGTCGCCCGGGAGGACGACGTTGCCCTGCACCCACAGGACGGTGCTCTCCTCGGAGTCGGCGATGCGCGTGGCGACCCAGCCCGGGCGGACCTTGGTCTCGCCGTCGGGCGCGTTGGCCGCGGCGAGTTCGCGGGCCTCGCCCTCCCTGGGCGCGGTGACGATGACGGCGTTCCGCTCGCTGCTGTTGCGGTCGGAGGGGCTGACGGCGCGGATGAGGTAGGTCGGCATGCTGGGGTCTCCTTGTCGGGGCGAGGTCTGGTCACTTCCACCGGCGGCTGGGCATCGCCGCGGCGATCTTGTCGGTGTCGGCGGGCTTCTCGCTCGCGGCGTGCTGGCTCAGGCCCAGCGCAATGCGCCCGATGGGGTCGGAGCGCCCGCCGCGCTCCAGCTTGCGGTTGGCGAGGACCATCGCCTGCACCGCCGTCGCCGCGCGCTCCGTGGCCTTGCTCAGCGCGTCGTGCTCGTCGCCCACGAACTTCCGCGCGAAGTCCAGCGAGGAGAACAGCCGCCCCTTCTCGCCCAGCGAGTCGTTGCGGCTCACGACCGCCGCCGCGAGGGCGCGGTCGTTGGTCGCGAGGGCCTGCCTCGCGTAGGTCGAGAGCTCCGCTGGCCCGGCGTGCGCCAGCGCCGCGACGAACTGCGCCCGGCGCGGGTCGGCGACGGTCGTGCCCGAGAGGTACGCGGTCGGCGTGGGGTAGACGTAGACCAGCGCCGCCAGCGCGTCGGCCTGCGCCTTGGCCTGTCGCAGCTGGTCAACGCGGTTGTCCTCCGTCGCCCGGAGCAGGTCGGCGGTGTAGGCGCGGGTGTCGCGGTCCACCGCCGCGCGCACCGCGCCCAAGATGCCCTGCACCTGCGACTTCGGCACGTCGGGCGGGACGATGGACGAGTGCTGCGACTCGAACTTCGCGCGGGCCGTGTCCACGGCGCTGCTCAGGTTGTCGATGGTGGCCCGGAACGAGTTGACGAGCGACTCGGCTTTCGCGGCCATCGCTTCGGCGGCCTGCGGGTCCGGGAGCCCCGTGCCGACCGAGATCGTATCGAGGTCCATTGCGGAGCCTCCGTGGATCGTCCGTCCGTTTGCCCGGGTGGCCCCAGCCGTCAGGGGCCGCCTTCGGCCCGGGTGGGCTCGGCGATCGTCGAAGTCTCTCCCGCGAGACCGCCGCGACAAGCGCCGCGTTCGTCACAAATGCTCGATGGGACGCCGCGGCCCGCCGTACCGCTGCAGCCACTCCTCCGTGGTCTCGCACACCGGCGGGGCGGCGAGCGCGCCGCTGCCCGGCTCGGTGCCGCCCACCAGCGTCCAAGCGCTGCGGAGCGCGGCGAGCTCGGACTCAGTCGCGAGGCCCGCCCGCTTCTTCATCGCGAACAGCGAGAGGCGGCTGCGCTGCGGGGAGGGCTGGGAGTGCGGCGACGGGCTCCTGCTGCTCACGGTTCTGCTCCACTTCGTCGAGGATCGAGACCAGCAGGCGGCGCTTGTCGTCGGGCAGCGCGAGCAGGTCGTCGGCGGTGACGGTGTAGCCCGGGGTGGCCGGGCCGAGGGTGTGCTGGTGCGTGTGGTCGTGCGCGACGGTCCCCGACAGCTGCTTCTTCGGTGCCCAGTGGTCGGGGGAGTGGCGCTCCAGGAAGCGCAGCAGCAGCGTGTTCGCATTCCTGTGATCGGTGGCGACGGCGACGACGACCCCATTTTTGTCGATGATGGGGCGCGTGTCGGGCGTGAGCATCCTCTCCGCGAGGAGCTGCTCGGCCTTCCCCAGCGCGTAGGACTGCGCCTCCTCTACCGCGGCGGCGAAGATCGGGTCGCGGCGCATCGCGTCGCGGAAGGACTCGTACCCGTGGCCCCTGCGACCGCTCTTGCGCTCCCGCCCGTGAAGGTGCGGGCTCGCGATGGTGGCGGCCCAGCGGAATGAACCTGTTTGGCGAAGGGCCTCAAGGAAGGCGGCCTTCCGGCGGTCGTCGATCGCTGGATCGAGCGGCGGGGTGTGTCGTCGAGCGTGCTCATCCTACGAGAGTCATACGTCAGCGGGCGGCGGAACGCTTCGCCGGTGGCGTCGGGAATCGCGCCCGCGCGCGTCGCGTCATGACGAGAAGTTGTGAGACCGACGGCGTCGCGAGGTGCACCTCTGGGATGGGTGGGAGGGCCACCCCGGTCCGAAATGCATCAAAACTCAACTGCTCCAACTCCTTCACTCTCTTCACCTGCTCCGCTCGCTTCACCACATTCCGCGACCCGCGCACGTCCATCGTCCCTCGCACCTGGCGCATCGCCACCTCGTCCATCGCCCCATTCGCATCGCCGAGGTCCAGTGGGTCCACGGCGAGGGGCGACTCGCCCCCGTCGCGGTATCCGCCGCGTATCCCCGACCGGCCCAGGTCGCGCCGCCGCACAGGATCTACTGCACCGGCAGCACCGCGCTCCGGAGTTAGTTGATCCGCGGGGCGCTCGCGGGCTGGTGACGAGAGTGCGTCGGCGAGACGTAGTGACGATGCGGCGTCGGCACGAGTCGCTGGACGCTGGCCCAGTGACCGGCGCAGCTCCACCAGCTTCACTCTCTTCACTAGGTCCAGCGACTCCACTAGATCGCGCACGTCCACGATCGGTGTGTGTCCGAAGCGGCGAGGCGGGTTCGCCCAGGGAGGGCAGCCGCCGCAGCAGCCTCACCAGTCCGAAAAGAACCTTGTTCTAATGCTCTCCCCCAAACCCCCATTCCCCCCCATTCTCGATTAGAGCCCCTAAGAGGCTGTTTCAGAACGTGAGTATCGACCGATGAGCAATGCCGTCAACACCAGTGCAAGGAGGCACGATCATGGCGGCGGAGCTGCTCCCGGAAGCGTTGTGGGAAGAGATCGAACCATTGTTGCCGCCCCCGTCTCGGGCCGAG
>JAEUIZ010000036.1 GCA_016793805.1 Phycisphaerae bacterium | reverse complement strand
TGGAAGATGTGCTCTTCCGTGCGAGGCAGTGGCGGCACTTCGACGTACAGCCTGCCCCCTGGTGCCTCCATGACCTCGCTGACCTTCTTGTCATCCTCCGTCCGAATGCGGTCGTAGTACTCATCCACGTCGAACTGCTGTAAGTACTCCTGCGCCTGGCCGGTCGCTGGGAGGATCTCGGGGCCGTCCGACAGCGCTTCGAGGGCGGGCTGGAGTGGGGCAAACGGATTCATGCGGTCCCCTCCGGATTCCCGGCGCAATACCGAGTCCCCCGGCCGCGCCCGATCTGCACCAGGCGACCTTCGCCCACGAGTGCCCGTACGCGAGGCCGGAGCAGATCACTATCAACGGCGAGGGTGGCAGCCGCCTCAGCTAGGGAAACCGGCCTCGCGCTGCATGCCGCGACGATCACATCGTCCGCAAGTCCATCGGCGTCCGGCGCGCCCGGCGCGACCTCGCCGTCGCCATCCGCTGCCTCATCCTCTGCGGCTTCACGCAGGTCTCGCAGATCGCCCTTCGTGAGCTCGTGCATGCTTTCGGCGATCTGTGTCAGTTCCACTTGGCTGAGCCCATAGACGCCGCCCACCGCCACATCGAGTTGTTGCTCGAGATCGCTGATATCGGCTTCCGTGTTCTCGGCTACGCGGGCATGGATGGCACGGGAAAGGTCGCTGACCGAGCAATGCGTGGGCGACTCTGCACTGAACCGTGGGATGTGAAGGTTGTCGAGGATGTGGGGAGAGCCGAAGCTCTTCCCGCCGGCCTGGGAGTAGGCCAGCGCCGCGAAATTGAATGGCGTGCTATTCATCACGCCGGCGAGATAGTGCGCCTCTTCGAGGGTTCCCACCTCAACCATGACGTGAGTCTCCTGTGGGATGATCGGTCGACCGTTTAGAGTCTCGACTACAGCGGCTCCAAGTGGCGCGACCATGCGGTGCCACACGACTTTGATGGGCGCGAGTGTGTAGGCGCCAACATCAAACATGGAGTAGAACGGACCAGTCTCCACCGTGGTCCCATTATCCTCGCGAGTGAAGTACCTTCGATAGGCAGCCCTACGCCGTAGCGTTTCCTCGAAGCGCGCGAGGTAGCGATGCGTGCGGGGCAGTCGCCGTTGAAGCGTGGCTTCGGGAATGCCTCGTTTCGCGATGGGATCCTGCACGAGTAGGATTTGCGCGCTTGACCGGGCAGCCCACCGACGTACCTCGACGCCTCGCAGGAGCGGATAGAGGCATTCAGCTTCGAGGTCAACGGTCACCTGCTCGACGGCGCGCTTCGCTCCCTCCACGAGGTTTCGCACGACAACGACCCCATCCGGCCGCTCATGCACGAGCTCCACCCAGTACACGGCGTTCGCACCACCCGAATACGCGCCCGCATGGGCCTCGTAGTGTGACGACCCGAGAATGCGCGCAATCGCTTCGACTGCAGCAGGTCGTGCCGTCAACCACGGCGATGTAGTATCGCTCCGATTGACGGGCCGTCCTGCAAAAGGCAGCTGACGAGTCTGCGAGAGGACCTCGGTCAGGCTCGCGTCCTGACTGATCGACTGGCGGAAGGCAGTCTTCTGCCACAGAACGTAATCTACCGGATAGGATGTCGCGCGGCCCTTCTCCCACACGAACGTCGCCGTGCGCGTGCTCGCACCTTCGAAGGCCTGGAAATCGGTCATGTCGTGGACACGTAGGACACCGAGCGGCACTACTGCCCCTGCGACTCCATCTTGGAACCGGAATCGACGAAAGCCCTGTCCGGCTCCGGCGGTCTTGAAGACGCTCTGCGTGATGACGTATCCGAGGCGACCGCCAGGCTTGAGCAACCTGTCGCTGACGACATAGCTCATCAGCATCGACAGGTCCTTCTTGCCGCGACCTAAAATCGTGTCCATGCCCCCGTGTGGGAACAGCCCGTAGCGAACCCAAAGCGGGTGCGTAGCGCGGCGGTACGCGTCCGGGAGAGACTCCCAACCAATCCACGGCGGGTTGCCTGCGATGATGTCGAACTCTCCGAGGAATAGCGGCATGAAGGCGTTTTGAAGGATTCGAGCCCAAATGCCGTCGAGGCGCTGCGCGTGCAGCGCGGACAGGCGGCGATAGAGCGTCTGAAGGATGGAGCGGGCCCCCTCACCCTCTCCCGCGCCCGACGAACCAAGCCACTCCGCCTCGCTGACCTCGATTGCCGTGTGCGTGCGCTCAAGGAAGACGTCCTCACGCACCCCTGCAACCACGCACTCCTCGAGCAGGTGACAGAGTGCATCGATCTGCTCGCGCCGCCGGAGCGTGCTCGGAATGTCGAAGTCGCCGACGACCGTCTTCAGCTCATAGCGATCGTGGCGGAACAGGTCGCTTCCGGCGGCGGGGGTCAGAATCGAGTCGGCAAGATAGATCGGCAGGTCGATTTCCGTCGTGCGGTGAACCAGAAGATCGCCAAGGGCAAGGACGAAGTTTGTGCGGGCTGCGATCACGGCAAGCGGATTGAGGTCGATGCCTGCGATGTTTCGGAGCATGAGGTCCAACGTCTCCTGCTCGTTACGGCCATCGCGGAAGCACTTCTCTCGCAACCGTCGGATGGCCAGCACGAGAAACGTGCCCGAACCGCAAGCGGGGTCGAGAAGGCGCTTGTCGGGGTCGCCGTCGTAGGCAACCTCGTTCAGAACGTGATCGGCGAGCCAGTCGGGGGTATAGAACTCGCCCAGGTCGTGGCGCAACTCGCGCGGCATCAGGCCGTGGTACAGCCGCTTCAGCAAGTCGCGCGCCTGCTCGGGGCTGACCTCAAGCGTGCCTGGGTCGTAGTCCTTCAGCCGCTCCAGCAGCGTCCGGATGGCCCGGGCCACGTCGGCATCCCAGGCGTCGAGATACCACTTGAAGAAGTCGCCCTCGAGAAAGTTCCGAATGCCAAGCGTCCGGAAAATGCCGCCTCGCTCGAGTTCCTCCATCTCGCGCTTGAGGTCGTCGTCCTCCAGGTGGTACATCGACCCAAATCGCGTACCGAAGCCGGAGACGAAGCGAGACAGCGCGTAGTACGCGATAAGCTTGATCAGCAGGGCGAAGTACGTGTGGACCGTGAAAAACAACCGCGGTGGATCGACGGTTCGGACATCGAGCCCCATGCCGCGGGCGAACTGACGAAGTTCGGGGCGATTCCGAAGGGGATGTGACCCCTCCTCGTATCCAGTGACCTCTCCGAAGAACGTTTGCCACTGCTCGAACAGCTTGTCGACCAAATCCACGTGCCCATCATCGAGCGTCCGCGACAGGCCCTGATAGAGGGAGCTAGCGATTCGCTGCGCGTAGATCGTGTTGCTGCCGAAGTCCTGAAGGAGGTTCTCCGGAAGCAGAGCCTTGCCGGAGGTGAGCGAGACCAGCAGCCGTAGAAACCGGGCGACGGACTGTTCGTTCACTGGCTCGACCTCAGGGTCCGTCCAGTGACCATCGACCTTGCGGACGTAGATGAAGAAGCAACCGTCGATGACGACACCGATCAAGCGGTGGATCTGCTGGCGTTCGGCTCGGGCCACACCTTCGACGTAGTCCTTGGCCTGCTGGATGGCATGGGCGGTAGCCCCATGCTCGCAGTTGTCGCGCAGGCGCCCGGGCGCCTCGTACTCGATGACGAGGCGGTTGTACGTTGCGTCCGCGCGCCCAGTGGCCAGGGTCCGCTCTTCCCGTGCCAACAGCGGGATATCCAGCGCGTTCGCCCACGGCTCGATGACCTGTGCGAAGAGCGACCGGAATCTAGCCTCGTTTCCCGGGTTCGCGGTAGCGGCGTCTCGAATCCGTCGTGTGATCTCGGGCGCATCGCGGCCGATCCGCTCTCTCAGAGCTTCGATCCGAGTCGCCGCAGTTGGTGCCGCCCTTGCCGCCATCAATTGCCCTTCTTCCGACTGAGCCATCGATCGACGTCGACCTTTCGGAATCGCCAGTGCTTCCCCACCTTTCGTCCAGGCACCTTGCCGCGCTGCGCCAACTTGTAGAGGGACGACGTGGACACCTGAAGGTACACCGCAAGGTCGGAAATGGTCATGACCTCCGGATGTACGCCAACGCGGCCGGATGATCGGGACGACCGATGCATGCCGCCAGTGTAGCAGTTGTTGGCCGTTCATGGATCGACGCATTCGCGGGTCAAGTGCCGGCTTCGCCATCAAGACAGGTTGGGGCGCGACAAACCCGGCTGGTTAGCAGAGGGGTATGGGCGAGGGCTGTGTCCCTCGCCGCATGCCACGACACGAAGCGCAGAACATCCCGACGAAGGCGGGCTCGCTATGCCTGCCCGCCCGCGCTATTGAACTCCTGGCCGCCGCGACGGCCCGGCTGATTGACGCGAGCGCCCACGATTCGGGCGTCAGCATCGAACATGCCGGTTTCTCTGGGGCGGGACTTGAACTCGCGGATCATGCCGCCCTCAGTGTGCCTACGGGTGAACGCCACCGTCCCGAACCGGAGAACCCGGGACGATGCTACCCGAAGGAGTCTGAAGGACGATGAAAACCGCCGCAACCAGACCGATCCAAGAACAGATAGACGAGCTCCGCGACATGCCCGTGTCGCGGCTCCGCGAGCGCTACGCCGAGGTATTCGGCGAGCCGACGGCCTCCGGGAACCGCCAGTGGCTCTATCGACGGGTCGCTTGGCGCATCCAATCCCTGGCGGAGGGCGACCTTTCCGAACGGGCGCGACGTCGGGCCGCGGAGTTGGCCCGGGACGTCGACGTCCGGGTTCGGCCGCCGGGGGAACGGGGAACCGACGACGCCCGCGCCAGCGCGCGGCTCGTGACGATCACCGGGCGGCTCGCGTCGGCGGGAACCGATCGCCTGCCCGCGCCGGGCACCGTCCTGCGGCGCATGTTCAAGGGCGTTGAGCACGAGGTGACATTGCTCCCCCACGGCTTCGAGTACGAAGGGAAGACCTACCGCTCCCTGTCGGCGGTTGCGACGGCGATCACCGGGTCGCACTGGAACGGCTTCCTGTTCTTCGGGCTGACCAAGAAGGGGACCGCATGAGCGCTACCGCCACCAAGCGTCCCGCCGCCTCGCGCCGCGCCACCGCGGACGCCGCGTTCGGATGCTCCTCGCCGCCCAAGTCTGGACCGAGGACCATCCGCTGCGCCATCTACACGCGCAAGAGCACCGAGGAGGGCCTCAACCAGGAGTTCAACAGCCTGGACGCCCAGCGCGAAAGCGCCATCGCGTACATCGCCAGCCAGAAGAACGAGGGGTGGCTGTGCATTTCCGACAAGTACGACGACGGCGGATTCACCGGCGGGAACATCGAGCGTCCGGCGCTCAAGCGTCTGATGGACGACATTGAGGCGGGGAAGGTCAACTGCGTGGTGGTCTACAAGGTGGACCGCCTGAGCCGATCGCTGATGGACTTTGCACGGCTGATGGAACTTTTCGACCGCAAGGGCGTGTCGTTCGTCTCGGTTACACAGCAGTTCAACACCACCCACTCAATGGGCCGGTTGACGCTGAACATCCTGCTGTCGTTCGCGCAGTTCGAGCGGGAGATCATCTCCGAGCGCACGCGCGACAAGATCGCGTCCGCCCGCCGAAAGGGCAAATACCAGCACGGCAAGCCCATCCTCGGGTACGACTTCGTGCCCGCGCCGGCTCCCTTCACTGGCCGACGGCTCGTCGTCAATAAGGCGGAGGCGGAGCGAGTCCACCGCATCTTCGAGTTGTACCTCGAGGTACGGAGCATCATGCACGTCGCCGACGAATGCAACAGCCGCGGGTGGACCACGAAGTCGTGGACGACCACCGCCGGGCGCACGGTCGGCAACCGGGAGTTTGACAAGTCCATCATCTCGCGGCTCCTTCGCAACCCGCTCTACCTGGGCAAGGTGCCGCACAACGGCGCGGTCTACGACGGCGAGCACGAGGCGATTATCGACGAGGACCTCTTCCGCCGCGTCCAAGCCCAACTCAAACTCGCCGGCGCGCGGGGCGGGGCGAATGTGAAGAACTCGACGGGATCGCTCCTGGGCGGTTTGGTCCAGTGCAAGGGGTGCGGGTGCGCGATGTCCCCGAGCAGCGCCTCGAAGAAGAAGCCCGACGGGACGCGCACCCGATACCGCTACTACGTCTGCTCCAACGCGGTGAAGCGCGGGCGGCAGCACTGCGCCGCTCCGTCCTTGCCCGGCCCGGCGCTCGAAGCGTTCGTTCTTGACCAGGTGAAGGCCATTCTGGTCGACTCCCCGCAGATGTCGGCTGTCCTGGCCCGGGCGATCGACCTCCTGCGCGAGGCCGCCAGCGCTCGGATTGCGGAGCAAACGCGGCTCCGTGCCGTCCTCGAACGGCTCTCCGGCGAGGAACCCACGGTCGCCACGCGCCGTGAGATCGAGCGTGTGCGGCGAACGCTCGCGGCGGTTTCCGCTCAGGTCGCGGCGGACGCCGACCGCCTCATCGACGAGGACGAAGTGACCGGAGCGATCGAAGCCTTCGACGGGGTCTGGAACGCGATGACGCAGGCCGAACGCGCCGAGCTCCTGCATGTCGTGATCACGTCCGTGGAGTACGACGGTCAGACGCAGGACGTCTCGATCACCTTCAACCCGGAACTCAATCCAGCGGAGAGACCCATCGAATGACCTCACCTTCCAAACGAGCACTTCACGATTCGGGGCCGGTCCCGATCACGATGACGGCGAGATTCGTCGTGCCGGGACGGGAACGAGCACTGACGGCCGCCGGGGACGCGTCGCAGCCCGTGTCGCCCGGTCGGGTGCCCCGGGTTGCACGGTTGATGGCCCTGGCGATTCGATTCGATGGTCTCGTTCGGGAGGGCGCGGTGAGCACGCAGGCCGAGCTGGCTGCGGCGGGCCACGTCACGCGGGCGCGAGTGACCCAGATCATGAATCTCCTTCACCTGGCTCCTGACCTTCAGGAGGCCGTGCTCCATTTGCCGCCGGTCCAGGCGGGGCGCGATCCGGTCACGGAGCACGAATTGCGCAATGTGGTGGCAAAGGTCGAGTGGCCCGAACAGCGAAGCGCGTGGCGGCGGTTGATTTTGGAGACGTCATAACCCCAGCGCAGTCAATGGCTTGGTCTCTGCCTGGGATGGCGAGCGACAGGCACTGCGCACCCTGTCAGAAGCGAACGGCGGCTTCCCTAACGGATACACTACTGCCCATGTATCCCGCCAGGCGTTCTCGGCGGGCTCGTGGCGGAGGCCGCGGGATCTTCGCGTCTGGCCGGAGTTGCCGATGTCCAAGAGTCTTCGTGCGGGGCGGTGGGTCAATCCGGGTTCCCTCAACGGCATCGATCCCAAGCTGCAACGGCGATTCTTCGAAGCCTACCGAGCGGAACTCGCGCCGCACGGCGTGTTCACCGCCACGGGGCTCGATGAAGACGCCATCCTGCGGGTGATGTCGGGCGAAGTCACGGCGCTTTCGCCTGAACTGGTCGACAGAATCGGCGTCATCGACGAAATGGCGTCCGATGCGAACTACCACACCCTCTTCAATGAAGCCAAGCGCCTCGGATTGGACGTTGGTCCGAGCCCCAGCAGCGCCGATCTTGTTGTGCATCTCCTACTGGACGGCACCGAGTCACTGGAGCGCATTTACGCCGAGCGCCTGCCTATCGCTCGCCGGCGGCTCCGCAGTTACTTCGCGCTGACCGTCGACCCGCCCGAGTTGACGGAGGTCGCCGATCATGTTCTCAAGGGGTACGAAGACGGGCTGGAAAAGGACTTCGTCGGTCGTCACCGCGGATCGGGCGTGCGGGTGTTCCACTTCCCGACGCCGACAGGTTTCCGTCAAATGATCCGACGCGCCGACATTGCTCATCGCGACGTGTCGATCGATCCTCACACCGGCGGACGCCAGCACATCATCTTTCACCCGGAACGGTTTGATGTGCTGATCTACGAGCAAAGCGAAGGCGAGATGTACGTCAACGCGAAGCACGACGCCGATGAGCGAGCGTACCTCGAGCATGTCGGCCATCATCTCTTCGGCCAGTCGCAGATATTCCTGGCCGAGGGGCTTCCTGCCAAGTACACACTCAAACCCATCCTGGAGAAGGGCGAGGCGTGTCTGCGATGTGGTGACGTACCCGAACTCGATGCGGTCTGGCTTCGAGGTCTGGACTGGGCCCATCCCAAGGCGATCGATCTTGTCGAGCGCCCTCGCTCCAAGAGCGACCTGTTTCGCGCCTTGCGCGACGCGGGCCGCGGCATTCCACGTGGCGTCAAGTTGATGGGTGCCACGTTCAACGTGGTGTTCAAGACGGGTCGGGAGGCACAACTCAGGATCACGCTACCCAACAATGCGGTTCTCCCGCGAGACAACGACCGTGAAGTCATCCTCCGCTGGCTCGGCCTGCGCGGATTCCTCCAGGACCGTCGAAAGGCGACCGATGGGCTCACTCGCGCACTTGTGGCAGCGTCTTGAGATCGCGCCGGCGGACGCCGCGCCCCAGCCGGAGTGGCGCGCCGTGTGCGGAGACGACTTCGCCTGCATCGAAGGCCTGCTTGAGGCCAATGGTCGCCGTGCTTCGGTGGTCACATCACCGCGGCAGAATGCACCGGACATGCGCGTGGTCGTGCACAAGAACGGGACGGTGGCGGCGGTGTGCGACGAGGGCGTCACGCCACGGCGGGAGCTTTCGCCGGAGGAGTACACGCTTCTGCACCTCTCGCCAACGCGAATGCGGCCGGCAATCGCCAACGCGCTCAGCCTGGCAACGTCCACAACGCCAATCAAGGGTCTGCCGGGGGAGTTTCGCGTTGGCACGTGGGGCGTGGCAGGATCAGACCGTTTCCCCGTTATCTTCGTCGCCCAGCCGGATGTCACGGCGCTCGCGACCACGATCCGATCAGTCGTGTCGTCCAGCGACCTGGGCATGATCGTCATGACGCCGACGGCGCAGGGCTGGTCGGACGATCTGCGTGAATGGGTCGAGGCCCGCAAGAGCGTGCTCGTGCCCGCCGAGGATGCTCTTGACT
This sequence comes from Phycisphaerae bacterium, assembly GCA_016793805.1. Taxonomy (GTDB): domain Bacteria; phylum Planctomycetota; class Phycisphaerae; order Phycisphaerales; family UBA1924; genus JAEUIZ01. The sequence continues at coordinate 8,157 of JAEUIZ010000036.1, read as the reverse complement.
CGGACGGCTCTGACATGACGGCGTCGGAACTGTGGCAGGGTTTCATCGATCGATTCGTTCGGCGCAACGGCCTCGACCTTGCGGCTCCTCGTCGCACCAAGGTGAAACGCAAGAAGCGGTCGGATCGCCTGGGCGCGATCAAGGCAGTCGAGAAGGCGCTGACGCAGATGGCGCGGGATCGGGTGGCGCTCATTCGCTCACGGCTCAGGGATGAGCAGGGGATGCCCGCCAGCTTGCCCCGTGTGACGAAGTCGGCGATCGCGGCGGCGGCCAAGGTCCAGCCGCATGTCATCACTCGGGTGTTCAACGACGCGGACGCCGATTCCGCCCGTTCGCTCTTCACTCTCGTGAACGACCCGCAGGCGCTTTGGGATTCCGGCTTCGGGCGCGTCCGGCTGGGCCGCTGACCCGCGCCACATCTTGCACTTCGCGTTGGTTGCTGTAAGTGCAAACCGCACGACGGTTGTCATTTGGCTCCGTGTTTTCAGGCCTCCGACGGTGATGGCCAAGTTTTTCTGCGAGCTGTTCTGCAAGCCCCACCGGCTGGTGAACACGCCGCGATGTGCGGCGCGAACCACTCACCCAGCACGGAAGCCATCCATGCTCGCAGAAGCCAACGTCTCCCCGACCGTCGCCACTCTCGACTCCGTCCTCCCGGCCTTGCCGCAGCCGAACCTGCCGGACCTCACCCTCCGGCAGATGAAGTTCCGCACCGAGCGGCTCGGACGCCTTTACACGCTCACCGCTGATCAAGTCGCGGATCTGTGGCAGGAGTTGGCGACCGAGATCGTGCGCGCGATGCGGCGGTTCGACCCGACGATCGCCTCGCGGACGACGTTTATGAAGGGCGTCATGAGCCTCTGGTACCGGCAGAAGTGCAAGCAACTCCGCCGCGAGGCGGCGACGCTCGGTCGCGTGGTGTCGCTTCCGCCTCTTGGCACCGAGGGGTTCGACTACGCCGATCCTCGTGAGCGGGGCATCAGCGACGTTGACACGCGTCTCGACCTGGCCGACCGGATCGCAGATCTGCCGGAGGACCTTTTGTCACTCGCACGCGACCTGCTCGCAGGCAAGTCGGTCCCGGAGATCGCCGCCGAGCGCGGCGTCCACCGGGGGACGGTGAACCGCATGGTCCTGCAACTGCGCGTCCACCTCGCCGACCTCGATCCGGCTGCCAACTAAGCGCGCGACAAGTGGCGGGCGCGGGCAGAGGGGTATTGGCGTGCCCCCTGCCCGTAGCCCGCGCACGGAACCGCCCGGTCCCGCCGACGAGAGCCCGCCGCTCGTTCGTCTTGGGCAGGGCGATTTCACCCGTGACCTCCGGGCCGAGGACCTCGATCCCCATCACCCCAAGAACGGAGCCACCATGTCCCTGCTCGACTCGGTGATCACGACCACAACGCCTGCGCCGCCCAAGATCCTCGTCTACGGCACCCCCGGCGTCGGGAAGACCACGTTCGCCGCCAGCGCCGGCGCGCTGCTCCTGGACTGCGAGAACGGCGCGGGCGCGGTGCCCGGACTGACACGCACGCCATTCCTGAAGAGCTGGCCCGAGGTGCAGGCCTGGCTCGCCGAAATCGAAGCCCAGCCGCCCGAGGGGCTCGGGGCCGTGGCCATCGACACGCTCGACTGGCTCGTGCAGCGCATCGTCGAGTACGTCGTGATGGACCTCGACAAAAAGAGCAAGGGCGAGGTCACCAACACGCTCTCCTCGGCCCACGGCGGTTACTTCAAGGCCCGCGAGATCGTCAACAACATCGTGAGCCGGGATCTGCTCCCGCTCCTCAACGCGATCACCGACCGGGGCATCGCTGTGATCTTGCTGGCGCACGCGGCCAACACCAAGATCACCACGCCCGAGGGGTACGACGTGCGGCTCGCCGCGCCCGACATCCCGCAGTGGATCGCCCCGACGTTCGTCGAGTGGGCCGACGCCGTTCTCTTCGCCTCGCGCGAGACCACGGGGGAGCGCGTGCTCACGACCGAGGGCACCAGCAACGTCACCGCCAAAAACCGCTACGGCCTGCCGTCCAAGGTGGGCCTGTCGTGGAAGGACCTGTCGGACGCGATCCAGCACGGGCTGGAGCGCCAGTCGGCCGGTCGCTGATCCCAATCCCCATCACCACACCACCGATTCGCTCATGAAGGAGTCCGCTCAATGGCAAGCCTGAACAACTTCGACGCCAACCAGGTCGATCCGTCCGTCGCTCTCGACCCGCTCCCCGCGGGCAAGTACATCGCGGTTGTCTCGGAGTCCGAGCTCAAGCCGACGAAGGCCGGCGGGGGCAAGTACCTGCAGCTCACGTTCCAGATCATCGAGGGCGAGCACAAGGGCCGCCTGGTGTGGGCCCGCCTCAACCTCGAGAACAAGAGCGAGATGACGGTGAAGATCGCCCGTGGCGAACTCTCCGCGATCTGCCGCGCCGTCGGGGTGATGCAGCCGCGCGACTCGGTCGAGCTGCACAACGTGCCGCTGGAGATCAACGTCGGGCTGAAGAAGCGCGACGACAATGGCGAGTTCACCAACGTCATCAAGGGGTACGCCAAGAAGGGCGGCAGCGTGGGGGGAGGCGGGGCGACGACGGCCCCGCGTTCCGCCGCGGGCGCGGGCCCGGGGAGCACGCCGCCCTGGAAACGCTGACTCCATCCGGTCGGCTCCTCGAACTCCCGTACCCGCCGAGTGTCAACCACATCTGGCGGCGTGTGGGCGCGAGGACCGTCATCAGCCGCGAGGGCCGGCGCTACCGCAGGGACGTGTGCGCCGCCCTCGCGGCGATGCGAGTGGCGCGGATGGACGGGCGCCTGGCGGTGCGCGTCACGGTCTGCCCGCCCGATCATCGCCGGCGCGACATCGACAACGTGCAGAAGGCGCTGCTCGATGCGCTCGCCAAGGGCGGGGCGTATCGCGACGACTCGCAGATCGATCGGCTGGAAGTTGAACGCGGCCCGGTGACGCCGGGCGGAAAGGTGCTGGTGGAGATCCGTGAGATCGCGCAGGAGCACCACCCCAGCGGCGTCAACGGATGACGGTCTCCGCGCGGCGGACGGCACGCGCCGAGGCGACGCCATTCCGGGCAGCCGGTTCTTCCGATCGTTCTGCGCACGCTGCGGTGAACCGATGCGGATGGAGCCGGACCGGGTGAACGAAGACGTGCTGTGCAACGAGTGCGATCCGCCGCACATCGGCGTGGGCGGGCCGCACGGGGGGCTGAACGGGCTCGACGCCGACCTCGATGCGTGGAGGCCTTCGTCCTTGGCTGGCTGATGTGGAGTCCCGACTTCTGTGAACCTTCGACCCTACCAATCCGATGCCATCGCCGCGGTGTACGAGCACCTGCGGGCCCGCGACGACAACCCCTGCGTGGTGATCCCCACCGGCGGCGGCAAGACGCCGGTGATCGCGACGATCTGCCGCGACGCCGTGACGCACTGGAACGGCCGCGTCGTCATCCTGGCCCACGTCAAGGAGCTCCTCGAGCAGGCCGCGGACAAACTACGGCTCATCGCCCCCGACGTGCCCGTGGGCATCTACTCGGCGGGGCTGAAGCGCAAGGATCTGGGGTACGCCGTCACGATCGCGGGTATCCAGAGCATCTGGAAGAAGGCGTGCGATCTGGGCCCGGTCGATCTGGTCATCGTCGATGAGGCGCACATGGTCCCCGCCGAGGACGACGGGATGTACCGGCAGTTCATCGCCGACGCCAAGGTGGTGAACCCGCACGTCCGCATCATCGGACTGACGGCCACGCCTTACCGCTTGAAGTCCGGCCCGATCTGCGCCGCGGAGAACATCCTCAACCACGTGTGCTTTGAGGTCGGCGTCCGCGAACTGATCGTGCAGGGATTCCTGTCGCCCCTGAGGACGAAGGCGGGCCTCCAGAAGGTCTCGACCGACGACCTGCACGTTCGCGCCGGCGAGTTCGTCGCCAGCGAGGTCGAGGACCTCATGGACAAGGACGGGCTGGTCGAGGGGGCGTGCGCCGAGATCGTCGAGCACACGAAGGACCGCAAGGCCACGCTTATCTTCGCCTCGGGCATCCGCCACGGCCAGCACATCGTGGAGGTGCTTAAGGCCAAGCACGGCGTCGAGTGCGGCTTTGTCTCCGGCGACACGCCCACCGGCGCGCGCAGCGCCATTCTCGGCCGCTTTCGCTCGGGGGAGCTCAAGTACCTCTGCAACATGAACGTCCTCACCACGGGCTTCGACGCCCCGCATATCGACTGCGTGGCGCTCGTGCGGCCCACCATGTCGCCGGGTCTGTACTACCAGATGGTCGGGCGGGGCTTCCGGCTGCAACCAGGCAAGGCGGACTGCCTGGTGCTGGACTTCGGCGGCAACGTCTTGCGCCACGGCCCGGTCGACGCCGTTCGCCTCGACACGTTCGACCGCGGCGAGGGCGAGGCCCCGGCGAAGGAGTGTCCGCAGTGCCAGGCGCTCATCGCGGCGGGGTACCAGACGTGCCCGCAGTGCGGACACCAGTTCCCCGAGCCCAACAAGCAGAAGCACGAGGCGCAGGCGAGTACTGAGGGCATCCTCTCGGGCCAGACGACGCGCGAGGAGCACCACGTCAGCGAGACGACGTACCACGTCCACATGAAGCGGAGCGACCCGTCCGCGCCGTTGACGATGCGGGTCGAGTACCGCGTGGGCTTCAACCACTACTTCCGCGAGTGGGTCTGCTTCGACCATACCGGGTACGCCCGGACCAAGGCCGAGGCGTGGTGGCGGACAAGGTCCGTCGAACCGGTGCCCGGAAGCACGGAGGAAGCGGTCGAGATGGCCAAGGCTGGGGCGCTGGCGCCCACGCTCCACATCACCGTGGAGAAGAAGGCGGGTGATCAGTTCGAGCGGGTCGTCGCGCACCGCTTGGGCGACAAGCCGCCCCGCCTTGACAGTGATGATGGCCTGCCCGATGTGCCAGCGCAGCCCGTGGGCACGACGTTCGGCATCCCCGACGAGGAGATCCCGTTCTGAGCCCCGCCGCCGAACTCCAGCTCGGGCCCGCGGCCTCGGCCTTCCTCAGCGCCGGGCTTTCGGTGCTTCCGGCCCTGCGGCGCGGAGATGAGAAGCGGGTCGCGCTACCCAGGTGGTCGGCCTTTCAGCGGCGACTCCCGACAACCGCGGAGTTGTCCACCTGGATGGACCTCGAGCCGGACGCCATATGCGTGGTCTGCGGGGCGATCTCCGGCAACCTAGAGATGATCGACTTCGACTGCGCTGGCGAGGCCTACGAGGCGTGGCGCGCGATGGTCGAGGAGATCGAGCCGGGCCTGGTCGATCGGCTGTTCGTGGAGTCCACCCCCTCTGGCGGGCGGCATGTCGTGTACCGCTGCGAAGCGCCGGTGTGCGGCAACACCAAGTTGGCGCAGCGGCGCGTGGATGCCAGCGGTGATGCACCCGTCGTGATCGGGGGCAAGACGCTCACGCCCAGGCGCGGCGCGGACGGGAAGTGGTCCGTCGTCGTGACGCTGATCGAGACACGCGGCGAGGGCGGGATGTTCCTGTGCGCCCCCTCGCCGGGCTACGAGGCTGTCGCGGGGAACCTGGCGACTCCGCCACTCGTCTCGGCCGAGGAGCGCGAAGTTCTGCTCGGCTGCGCGTGGCGTATGAACGACGCGCAGCCCGCCGTGGCGGGCGCGCCGCAGCCTGCATCGGGCGCGCACGTCCGGCCCGGGGACGACTACAACGCCCGCGGCGATGCGCGGGAGATCCTGCGCCGGCACGGATGGGAGTTGGTCAAGGGCGGGGAGAACGAGCACTGGCGGCGGCCCGGCAAACAGAGCGGAACGAGCGCGACGCTCAAGGGCGGCGTCTTCTACGTCTTCTCCAGCAACGCCCCGCCGTTCGAGCCCAACCAGGCCTACGCGCCCTTCGCGGTCTACTCGCTGCTGGAGCACGGCGGTGACTTCGCCGCGGCGGCCTCGGCCCTCCGCGCCGAGGGCTTCGGGACCGAGCCGACCGAATCTGGCGACGTCGATCTCTCCGCATTCAGCGCTGAGCACCACGAGGGCGACGCCGTCGAGCATGTCGAGCGGCCCGACGACCCCGGTCCATTCCCACCCCATCTGCTGACCGTGCCTGGGCTGATCGGGGAGGTCGTGGCGCACAACGTCGCGTACGCGCCGCGCCCGCAGCCGCAGTTGGCGCTCGCGGGCGCGATCGCCCTGCAGGCCGTGCTCGCCGGGCGCAAGGTCTGCGACGAGCGCGGCAACCGCACCAACGTCTACTGCGTCGGCCTGGCCAAGAGCGGTGCGGGCAAGGACCACGCCCGCAAGCTCACGCGCGACATCCTGTTCGCAGCCGGCGCCGACGACCTGGAGGGCAACGAGGACCTGGCGAGCGACGCCGGCCTCTTCACCGCTGTGGAGGCCCAGCCGGCCATTCTTTTCCAGCTCGACGAATTCGGGCGCTTCCTGCGCACCATCGGCGACCCCAAGAAGGCACCGCACCTGTTCAACGTGCTGACGGCATTCATGAAGTTCTACAGCTCCGCCGACACGTTCGTCCGCGGCAAGGCCTACGCGGACGCCAAGCGGAACAAGTCTGTGGACCAGCCGTGCGTCGTGCTGTACGGCACAACCGTGCCGGACAGCTTCTGGGAGTCGCTGACCTCGGAGAGCCTCAGCGACGGGTTCATCGGGCGACTGCTCGTGTTCGAATGCCCCGAGCGCCCGAAGCGCCAGCGCCGCGCCCGCGTCCCACCGCCGAAACCGATCGTGGATCGCGTGCGCTGGTGGGCGGAGTTCTCGCCCGGAGGCAACCTCCACAAGGAGCACCCCAGACCGCTGGTCGTGCCGGCGACGCCCGAGGCCGCCGCGTGCTTCGACGCGCTGGCCGATCACGCCGATGCCGAGATGGAGGCCAAGGGCGAGGGCATCGCCGCCGTGTGGTCGCGCGCCGAGGAGAAGGCCTGCCGCCTCGCCCTCATCTATGCGTGCTCGGCCAACCCCGAGAAGCCCGTCATCGACGAGGCCGCCGCATCATGGGCGTGCGGACTGTCGAGCTACGTCACGCGGCGCCTGCTCTTCGAGGCCCACGTCCGCATCGCCGACGGACAGTTCGACGCCCGCCAGAAGCGCGTGCTCCGGCTCGTCGCTGAGCACGGAGGCACGCAAGGGATCAGCCACACCCAACTGCTGTGGAAGACTCGGTGGCTGAGCGTCCGAGAGCGGCAAGAGGTCATCGACAACCTGATTGCCACCGGGCAGATCAATGAAGTTCGAGTCGCAACGAAGGGAAGGAGCGCAACCCGCTATGTTTCCAGAGCCTGAACGCACGCCGACGCCTTCGCTGCTTGTTTGCGGGTCTCCTTCGTCTGTATACACGCGCGCGGAGAGGCAGAAGAGGTATGCAAACAAGCAATCATCTTTCTCTTCAATCCAAACCCCTCGAATTCCCTGTGCAAACCCCCGTTCCTCGCTCCGCCACATTCCGGCCCGCCCAACTTCATTGATGGTCCGGGTGGCAATCCCGGGTGGGAGCCTTACAGCCGGAAGCCTTACGGCGAGGGGGTCGGGGGTCGGTAGGTACTTCCCGGGCCAGGACGCGAAGAGACGCCCGCGGGAACAGCCGCGCTTGGCGACAGAGTTTGTTTCGCGCGTCCGGGCGCGGGGCGGGCGTCTGGCGGCGTCTGTCCGCCTCCCCGCCAGGTACGCGACGTGGGCCAACGTGGGCGAACCCGTGGCCAACGGGCGCGCCCCGTAACGGGCGGGAATCGGGGCGCTGTGCCGCCCCCAGACGGGCCCGTCAGCCCGAGCGATCCATCGAGCCAGCGATCCCCGGACCTGTCGCGCGTGCGGCGGGCCACCACGACGCCCCCACGCGCCGCGCCGGCGCGCACGACGGAGATCGCTGTGAACATCGAGATGCTCCCCATTGACGCGGTCAAGGAATACGACCGCAACCCTCGCACCATCAACGACGCCGCCATCGACGCGGTGGCCAAGTCGATCCAGGCCTTCGGCTTCAAGATCCCGATCCTCATCGACGGTGACGGCATCATCATCGCCGGCCATACCCGTCTCCGCGCTGCGCGGAAGCTCGGGCTGAAGGAAGTGCCGACGATTCGCGCGTCGGACCTGACGCCCGACCAGGTCAAGGCGCTCCGCATCGCCGACAACAAGGTCGCGTCGCTCACGGCGTGGGACCTTGAACTC
>JAEUIZ010000056.1 GCA_016793805.1 Phycisphaerae bacterium | reverse complement strand
TCGACGCACAGCCCGCAGTCGATGCAGGTGTCCGGGTCGATGTAGAGCTGCTCGGCGGTCTCGAACTGCGGCTCGTTCTTCGTCGGGTGGATGCAGTCCACGGGGCAGACCGCCACGCACGAGACGTCCTTGGTTCCGATGCACGGTTCGGCGATGATGTGAGGCATGGATCGTTCTCAGGCCCGAGCCCCCCTCCTCCCCGGCTCGGCCGCCCATGATACCCCGCCCCGACTAACTCGACCGCCCGCTCAGGCGGCGGAACCCGAGGATGGCCAGGGCCAGGGCCCCGCCCCCGAGCGCGGCATAGGCGGCAAGCACCCCCACCACCACCGCCGTGAACTCGCCCAGTGACAGGCGGACGCGGGAGAAGCCCTCGAGCGTGAACTCCGACGCGATGCGGCCCGGGTGCATCGCGGACTCCCCGCTCGAGACCGCCATCGCCACGGGGTTGAGGGCGTAGGCCGCGTGCCCGAAGCGGGCGAACCAGCGGGAGTCGGTCCAGTCCATGAACCACCCGCCCATCAGCAGCGCCACCCAGACCCCCAGCCACAGCGCCAGCGCCACCCCGAGGTTCGCGACGGCCGCCGTGACCGCCTTGCGAAAGACCAGGCTGAAGAGTTGCCCGGTGGCGGTGAGGAAGAGCGCAGGTCCGAGGAAGATGAGCGCGGCATGGACGGCAAACCACCAACTGATCCACCCGCCAAGGGCCGCCACCGAGAGGTGCCCCAGCGCCACGCTCGGGAGGAACCACTGCGCCCGCAACAGCCCGAGGTACTTCCCCAGCACCACCGCCCGGCCCGAGAGCGGCGTCGTCAGCAGCACCTCCCACGTCCGGGCCTCGCGCTCGCCCGCCACCCCGCCCGTCGTCAGGAACACCGGCTGGATCATCGCGACGATCGCCCCGAGCACGGCGATCGTGGCGTGCAGGCCCTCGTCGGACATGCGCGTGTTGGCGTAGAGGAGGATCAGACCGCCGAGCGTGACCAGAACCACGATCCAGGCGGCGCGTCGTGACCCGAAACTGGACTGTCGCAGTTCGCGCCAGAGGACGGGGTGGTGCGAGACCTCGCGCTGGCGCTCACGCTCGCGGACGGGCTCGTCGTGGGCGTCGCCGGCCTTGGCGCCGCTGGGGGCCTCGGGCGCGGCGGGTGCGGCCTCGGTGCTCGCTGCCGGGCCCGCGGCGCCGTGGATGGCCGGTTCCGGCATGGCCGTCGTCGCGGGCGCTCGCCGGCGTCGCCGCCGGGCCCGCGTCGGCGCTCCCCCGCCAGAAGCCTCGCGGAGCATCCGCCGCCGCAGGACGCGAATGGTCAGGAGCGTGGCGCCCGCGGCCATCACGAGGTTGTACCCCGAGCACCACGCCCACGTCGGGCCGAACGAGCGAGCGACGGGGCCCTCGACGCCGTCGAAGGGCCAGTCGGCCTGGATCACCAAGTCGGGCGCGCCGGTGCCCATGGCCACGCCCAGGGTCGTCAGGCCCATCGTCGCCGGAGCGCAGGTGGCGAGGATGTTCTTGTGGTACTCGTACGTGGCCGGGGCGCCCAGGTCGCTGTAGTTGACGGCGTAATAGATGACGCCCTCGGCCGCCGCCGGCCCGCCCTGCACCAGCAGCAGCGCCAGCAGGCCCATGACCGCGGCGGTGGTGGCCCGCGCGTGCCCGACGGAGAAGAGAAGCCCCAGCGACGCCCCGAGCACGGCGGTGGTGAGGGCCAGAGCCGTCGTCCCCAGCACGAGGGCCGCGTCGAGCCCGCCGCACACTCGGATCGCGAGGAGGAATGGCGTCGCGATGAGGGAAAGGATGAGGATGTGGACGAGCCGGCTGGCGAGTTTCCCGACCACGATCTGGGCGCTGGTCAGGGGCGTGGTCATGAGGACCGCGAGGGTGCGGGCTCGCTTCTCGTCGCAGATCGCTCCCGCCGAGAGGATCGGGGACCCGAGCGTCATCGCGACAAACTGGAACCAGGCGATGACGAGGGCCAGTTGCGGCGCGGCGGTCTGGAGCGCCTGAAGCCGCGAGACCGCCGAGTACGACCCGGCGCTGTCTCGCATCCCGTTGAAGATGAGCCCGACGATCACCAAGAGCCCCACGGCATAGGCGCAGCGGGCGACGTAGGTGCCGCGACGCCGACCCGAGGCGACGACCTCGCGCTGGAAGATCGGCCCGAAGAGGAGCGCCCCGGGCCGGAGCCCACGCAGGATGGCTCGCGCGCGTGCCATGCCTATTGCAGCGCCCCCTTGGTGAGCGTGAGGAAGGCGTCCTCGAGTTTCACGGCCTGCGGGGCGAAGGACGCGATGCGGACGCCCGAGACCATGAGGCGCTCGAGCACGAAGTGGTGTCCGTGCTCGCCCGGGGTGAGTTCGACGACGAGGTTTCCGTCCTCGGCGAAGGCCCGCGCGACACGAGGGTCGGCCGCCAGCGTCGCCGCCGCCGACACGAGGTCCGCGTCGCCCTCGGGCCGGATCGCGATCCGTTCGCCCCCGCGGACGCGCGCCAGGGCCTCGGCCAGTGATCCGGCAAAGAGCAGCCGACCGCGCTCGATGATCCCGATGCTCGTGGACATCTCGCCCAGTTCGGTCAGGATGTGCGAACTGACCATGAGGCACTTGCCCATGCGGCCCAGTTCCGTGATGAGCGAGCGCATCTCGATCCGCGCCCGCGGGTCGAGCCCGCTGGCCGGCTCGTCGAGCAGCAGGACCTTGGGCTCGTGGATGAGCACGCGCGCGACCCCGAGCCGCTGCTGCATCCCGCGCGAGAGGCTGTCCACCATTGCCTTCCGCTTGCCCGTCAGGTCGGTGAGTTCGAGGACAGAGTCCACGACCGTGCGCCGACGCGAGCGCGGGATCTCGAACGCCGCCGCGAAGAACTGGAGGTACTCGTCCACCGTCAGGTCGTCGTACACGCCCAGGAAGTCGGGCATGTAGCCCAGGATCCTGCGGATTCGATCGCCATCGCGCATCACGTCGAGCCCATCGACCCGGGCCGAGCCCTCGTCGGGCTTCATCAGGCACGCGAGGATCTTCATCGTCGTGCTCTTGCCCGCGCCGTTGGGCCCGATGAACCCAAAGACCTCCCCCGGCCCGATCGAGAGCGAGAGGTGATCGACGGCCACGAGGTCCCCGAATCGCTTGGTGAGGTTGGTGATCTCGATCATTCCGTCTCCAGTGGGATCAGCGCCCGCACGACCGCCCATTGTCTCTCGCGCGCGTTCCAGTTGATCCGCGTGCGCGGGGGCCAGTCCTCGACGAGCAGGTAGACCGCCGCGTGCGAGCGCGATTCCACGCGCCGCTCGATCGCCATGGATCGCCGATCGGCGCCCGGCGCGTCGAGCCACCGCCCGGGAGCATCCGTGATCGCGGTCGGTGGCCAGGTGATCGCCTCGTCCTCGCTCATCTCGGGAACCGGCGCCCAGAACGGCGGCGGGGTCGCGCTGGCGAGATCCGTCGCGAACCGCCCCGTCCACGCCACCCCGTCCGATTCGTGCGCGCCGACCGCTGCCCGCGGCTTCCAATCCCGCGGCTCGTCCGCCCGGGTGCGCATCGGCGTCCGCATGGTTCGCGGGCCCTGGGCCGGCGCCTCCGCAGCCTCGCCGGGCATCGGGATGTGCATCCAACTCCCGCCCACGCGGAGCGCCGCCGACACCACCCGCGCGCCGCGAGGCAGGCCCGAGAGCGTCACCTCGTACGCCGACGCCGATCGGTCCACGCGACCGACGAGCCTCAGCGCATCCGGGCCCTCGTGCATGAGCGTGCGGAACGTCCACAGGCCCAGCGGCAGCGCCGTGGCCGGGTTGCCCCGCTCCGAGCCCGCCTCGCCGCCCGCGGCCGCCTGCAATGTCGGGACGAGCGCGGTCGGGGTTCCGTCGGCGCCGAACACGGACTGCGCCGCGACGCCGCTGGTCCAATCGGTCGGCGCGGGATCGAGGACGCGGGCCACGCCCGACCGCGCCGCGTAGATGCCGCTGAACGACGTGTGGAACGCCGGGCCCGCGGCGCCCCCGACCCCCGAGGCGATCGCGTCGATCAGCGTGATCCCGTTCACCCGCGTCGCCTCGGTGCGGATGACCCGCGGCATGACGTACGCGCCGCACGTCGCCACGGCGATCCAGCCCAGCGCCGTCGCCCACGACCGATGCCGCGCCCCGAGCCGGCGGAGCACGACGTAGTCCCCGGGCCCGAGCACCAGCGCCAGCCCGAGCATGCAGCCCCCGATGGCGAAGAACACGGCGTTGCCGAGCATCGGGATGTCCGCCAGCGATTCGAGCGCCGCGTTGGTTGAGCCCACACGCCCGCGAGTCGCCGCGTACCACCACATCTGCCGCTGCTGCACGGGCGACATCAGGAAGTCGTCCAAGGCGGCCTCCAGCGCCGAGCGCCAGACGCTCCCCGCCGCCCGCGTCGAGAGCGTGGCGGGAACGCGCGCGGGATCGACGCCCAGCACCGTGACCCAACCGAAGCCGCAGGGCCCCTCCGCCAGCAGCCCCTCGCCCTCGCCGACGTTCCACCGGAGCACCCATCCCCGTGGCGAGCCCGCCAGCCGAAGCGATCGAGCGCTGATCGTCTCGCTCGTGGCGGGAATCTCGGCCCCCGCGGTCGCGTCGCTGGCGTCCTCGGTGCGCTTCCGTTCGGTCGCCCGCGCCCGGTCCATCGCCTCGCGGAGGGCCCTGGGGGTGTCAACGCGACGCAGCGCGCCCGCCGCGACGGCACCGGCCGCCTCGGGCGGGAGCCAGCGTCGCCACGCGTCACCCGCGTCACCCGCGAGGAGCACGAGCCGTCCCCCGCTCTCGACCCAGCGCCGCACCGCCGACACCGCGATCGGGTCCGCCTCGGCGTCGCCGTCCACGGCCAGCGCGACAACTCCGTCGTACGCCGTCCACGACATCGGCATCAGCGCCGGCTCGACGCGCGCGCCAGTCATCCGGCGCCACCTCGCCTCGAGCGCAAAGGGCGAGCGCCCCGGATCGGTCGATCGGCTCGATTGCGTGGCGCCCGCGGTCGGAGCCGCCTGCCGCCGAGGACGCTCCGCGTCGGACTGCCAGACCGCCTGCGACCAGTCGCGCACCGCGTCGGCAAGCGCATTGCGACCGATCGACACCACGAGACCCACCTCGGGCGTGAGCAGCGCGGGCAGACGCTTCCCGGCCTGCGACGTGTTGGCCTCGTACCGCTCGGACGCCACCACCGCCCCATCCTCGTTGAGCAGCGCGACGCTCACGGACTCGCACATCTCGGGCACCCGCACGACCACCGGCACGGGCGTCACCTTGTTGGGCGTGGCGGCAAAGGGCGTGACGATCTCCGCCGATTGCGTCGCGTCTTGCTGGTAGCGCACGACGACGACACCCGAGAGCGCCTCGTCCCCCGTGCCGACGTTGACGCGGATCGGCGCCCAGACTCCCGCGGGCATCTGCCCGCCGAAGCCCCACGAGACGAAGAACCCCGTTCCCCGCGCGCGGGTGTCGAGGGGCGCGTCCGCCGGGGGTTGCGCGCCCAGGGCCGCCGACGCCAGCACCGCGAGGAGGAACATCGCCATGTTCTTGGGGCTCGGGGCCGCGAAGTTGCAGACGCGTTGCGCGATCACACCTGCACCTTCCGGTTGTAGATGAACCACTCGAGCAGCAGGACCCCCAGCGCGGCCAGGAGCAGCCAAGGCCAGAGCGAGCGCACCGTCTTGCCGCGACTGTCCGCCTCTGCCGACACGCGCTGTCGTGCCAGTTCGAGCGTGCCCACCGCCCCGATGTCGCTCTCGGCGGCGTCGAGCAGGTTGGCGGCAAACGGCCGGACCGCGCGATCGCCGCTCTTCCCGTCGGACGGGCCGGGCTCCCCACGCCACGACATCTGGTAGACCCCGACGCGCTGGAGCGGCCCAAAGACAACCGTGCCGTCCGGCGCGGGATCGCCCGCGGGGGCCGTGGCGCCGTCGGGCAGTCGCACGCGAACCTCCGCCGATCCGCGCGGGAGGCGTCCCGCGTAGACCCCGCCGGGCTGCACGCTCTGGGCCACGCCCGCGCCGTCGTCGCCCAGGTGCTCCACCGCCTGCGCCATGAAGACGACGAAACTCACGTCAAAGGGCCAGTCGCTCTCGGCCACGTCAAAGCCCACGACGATCGCGCGGGCCTCGGGCGTGGTGAGTTCGACGATCGCCGGGCCGTTGTCGGCGGCCGCGAGCACCGTGGCCGCGCTCGTCGGCGGGATCTCGACAGGCCGCGACGCGCCGATGTTGAGCGCGTCGAGGCTGATCCCGCGCAGCGCCGGGTGCGTCTTGGACCAGTCCACCATCACCGCCGGACCCAACTTCCCCTTGTCCACGAGGCCAGCGGGCGTCCCGGGGACCGCGCCGAGCACCAGGTAGCGCCCCGCGGGCAGCGGCGTCGCCGCGTCCTTGGGCGTCGTCGGGAGATACCCGTCGAGCACGACCACGTCGTAGACCGTGGCTTTCCCGTCCGCGCGGGCCTGCTCGAACTGCTCGGGCGTCAGCGTGTCCAGCCTCGCCAGCGGGAGGTTCTCCAGGGCCGCGCTCAGGAACAGGTTGCCGCGCGTCACCACCGCGACCGACAGCCGCTTGGCCGGGGGCGCCACGAGGAACGCCGCGTTGTCCGTCGAGAGTTCGTCCGTCGCGGGCGCCGAGACCCGCACCGCGACGATCGCGCCCTCGGGCCGCTCGAGCCGGAAGACCGTTCCGCCCACGCCCGGCGCCATCCGTCCCTTGCGCTCGCCCGTCTCCTCGATGGTCGCCGAGGGCAGTTCCACGGGCCGGATCGACGCGACCTCCCCGTTGAGACGCAGTTCCACGTCCACCGTCCGCGGCGAGCGCTCCGTCGTCTGCAGGCCCACGAAGATCGACAGTTCACTGGGGTTATCGAACGCCCGGCCCGCACGCAGGCTCGTGATCCCGATGTTCGTCGCCTCCGCCGTCCCGATCGAGTGGAACCGCATGTCCTCCTCGCGGCCCGCGTCCACCCGGCCCACGTCCGGCAGACGCCCGTCCGAGTAGATGTGGATCGTGCCCACCGGCTTGGGCGGGCGCTCATACCGCGACTCCGTCCCGTCCGGCCTCGTCTCGATCACCACGTCGCGCGGCGCCTGCGCCAGCGCCAGCCGGATCGCCTCGTCGATCGACGACGGCGAGTCGCTCGGCTCGATCGCCCGGATCGCCGATCGCAGCAGCGCCTTGTCCCCTGTGAACGACTGCAGCACCTTCGCCGTCGTGTCAAAGGCGATCACCATCGCCTGGTCGCCCTCGCCACCGCCCACCTGGTCGAAGATCCCGGGCTCGCGGAGCGAGTCCACCAGCCGGATCGCCTCGGCCTTGGCGGCCTCCAGCCGCGACACGCGCTCCGCACGCGACCCCGCCGCCCCGTCCGTCGCGTTCATGCTCGCCGAGCGATCGATGAGGATCAGGTGCTTCTGCCCCGTGGCCATCGCCGAGCGGATCTGCGGCTGCGCGAGGGCCGTCAGCGCCGCCCCCAGCGCGAGCAGTTGCAACAGGAGCAGGATGTTCCGCCGCAGCCGCTGGAACGGCGCGTTGGCCTGCAGGTCCTGGATCGACTTCTTCCACAGCAGCGTCGTCGAGATCTCCACGTCGCGCCGCCGCAGTTTGAGGAAGTACAGGATCACCAGCGTCGGGACCGCGATCGACGCCGCGACGATCCCCAGCATGGGCGAGAGCCATGTCATCGCAGGATCCCCCTCTTCCTCAGGTAGTCGAGGATCAGCACGTCGATCGCCATGTCGCTCCGCACCGTGAGGAGCCCGATCTCGCGCCGCGCGCAGAACTCCCGCAACTGCTCGCAGTACGCCGCGAGGTTCGCTTTGTACCGCTTCAGCAGCGGGGCCGAGATCGTCACCTCGGCCTGGTCCCCGTCCTCGATGTCCCTCAGCCGAAGGTCGCCCGCGATGTCCGGCTCCAACTCCTGCGGCGAGAGCACCTGGATCAGGAACAGGTCGTACCCCCGTCCCACCAGCAGCCGGAGCCCCGTCTCGTACCCCTCCTTGATGAAGAAATCCGACATCACCACCATCACGCCCTTGCCCCGACGCGCCAGCGCCACCCGCCGGCAGCATTCCGTGAACGGCACCGCCGCCGCCGGCCGCAGCGAGCACAGGAACCGCGCCAGATCGTGCGTCCGACGCCGACCGCGAAGGTCGCGCACCGCCGCAAGCACCGACGGCGTGAGCGATCGACCCGGCGAGGTGGCGTCGGATCCGAGCCCGGCCTCGCCCGCGCCGCCGCGCGCTCCCGCCGCCTCGTCGCTCCCGATCGCGCCGCCCATCGCGCTCACCGTCACCCGGTTGAGGTTCACCAGCCCGATGTACCCCAGCGCCATCGCGAGCCGCTGCATGAAGCGGAACTTGTTGGGCTGCCCGCAGTCGGCCGAGGCCGAGCAGTCCATCACGACGTGCAGCGCCAGGTCCTCTTCTTCGAGGAATAGTTTGAGGAACAGGCGATCGAGCCGCCCGAAGATGTTCCAGTCGATGTGCCGAAGGTCGTCGCCCTCGACGTAGGGACGATGGTCGGCGAACTCGACCGACTCGCCGCGCTTCTTCGACCGGCGCTCGCCCTTGAGTTTGCCGGCAAAGATCTTCTTCGACGTGTAGTCAAGCCGCGCGATCTTCGCGATCAGTGGCGGGTCGAGGAGGTCCTCGAGGGACTTGGGCCGGGTGAGGTTGGGTGTTCGGATCATGAAGACGCCCCTCGCTACACCCCCGCCCGCTCCCTCACCGGCTCCGTCGGGGTCATCTCCAGGATCTGCCGAACGATGGCGTCCGGGTCCACCCGATCCGCCTCGGCCTCGAAGTTCAGGATCAGCCGGTGCCGCAGCGACACCAGCGCCACCTCGCGCACGTCCTTGTTGCTGACGTGGTACCGCCCGTCCGTCATCGCCTTGACCTTGGCCCCCAGCAGCAGCGCCTGCGCCGCCCGCGGCGAGGCCCCGCACCGCACGTACTTGTTCGTCGGCCCGCCCGCGCCGCCCGCCGCGAACTGCCCCTCCGGGTGCGTCGCCAGCACCAGCCGCGAGACGTATTCCTTCACGTGCGGCGCCACGACGACCCCGCGCACGAGTTGCTGCGCCGCGAGGATCGCCGGGCCGTCGAGGATCTTCGTCGCCTCGGGCGTCTTGGCGCCCGTCGTCCGGTCCAGGATCGTCATCAGGTCGTCCAGTTGCGAGTAGCCCACGACGATCTTGAACATGAACCGGTCCAACTGCGCCTCGGGCAGCGGGTACGTCCCCTCCTGCTCGATCGGGTTCTGCGTCGCCAGCACGATGAACGGCTCGGCCAGCCGGTACGTCGTCCCCCCGCTCGTCACCGCGTGCTCCTGCATCGCCTCCAGCAGCGCCGACTGCGTCTTGGGCGTGGCCCGGTTGATCTCGTCCGCCAGCACCACCTGCGCGAAGATCGGCCCGCGCTGGAACTGGAACGCCCGTCGCCCCGTCTGCGGATCCTCTGTCACGATGTTCGTCCCGATCACGTCCGCCGGCATCAGGTCCGGCGTGAACTGGATCCGGTTGAACGGCAGCGACAGGCACTGGCTCAGCGTCCGCACCAGCAGCGTCTTGCCCAGCCCCGGCACGCCCTCCAGCAGCACGTTGCCCCCGGCAAACAGGCACGTCAGCACCCCCTCCACCACCGGCCGATGCCCCACCACCACCTTCCCGATCTCGTCGAGCAGTCTCGTGAACGTGTCGCGGAAGGCCTCGCACTTGGCGCGGACCTCGGCGGGTGTGTTCGATTCGGTCGTCATCGTCGGACTCCTTGCGTTCCTCTGCCTTCCCTCGCTGCCTTCGTGTCCTCTCTGCCTTCGTGCGCTCCGCTACTCCTTCATCTCGTCCTGGGCCCGCTTCTTCGCCTTCATCAGCCGAGACAGCGACTCGGCCTGCTCCGGCGCCGCCGCGGGCTTCGCCTTCGGCTCCGCCGTCGGCTTGGGCGCGGCGCCGCCCGCGACCTGCACGGGCCCGGCCTTGGCCGCCCGGTCCTTGGGCGCCTCGAACTTGACCCCCGCGCTCGCCGTCGCCGCCGCCCGAGACGCCTCGTCCAGCGCCGCCCGAGCGTCCTCCTGCGCCTCGCGCATGGTCCCGGCGTCCGCCCGCCGCGCCATCTGCGCCTTGGCCGCCTCTCGTGCCCGCCGCAGCGTGTCCATCTGCTGCGCGCCCCGCTCCCGGCTCGCGCGGAACAGTTTCGCCACCGAGGCCGCGATCAGCGGCACGTCGATCCGCACCCGCCTCACCCCCACGTCCACCAGGAACAGCCCCAGCGCCAGCAGCGCCAGCAAGATCCAGATCGGGCGCGTCGCCACCGGCATCGTCAGGCCCTCGCGCCGCCACAGCCCGTCCGCCTCCGGATTCCCGCTCAGCACCTTCCCGCCCGTCATCGACGCCACCTGGGTCAAGAGCGGGGTGTTGTCGGTCAGCGCTCGGAACTCGTCGGCGAACGGCTTGCTCACCGCCGCCTGCACCGAGCCCTCCATTACCGTCCCGCCCGCCCCCGGGGCCGCGTACCGCATCGAGAGCACGTACGCCCCCGCGTCCTTGGACGAGAACCGCCCCTCGTATCGCCCCGGGCCCACCTGCTGCAACTCCACGTCCTGGCCCCCGCCCCCGGGCATCGCCACGCGCCCGCGGAACCGAGCGAAGTTCAGCCGCTCTCCGCTGGGGTCCAGCGCGTCCACCATCACCCGCGTCTCGTCGCCCACCTTCTCCGTCGTGACCCGCAGGTTCGCCGACCCGCTCGGCCTCATGATCCAGCGCAGGTGCTGCTCCCAGAACGCCCGGTACCCCTCCCACGCCACCCACGCCGGCTGCCACTTCGTGCTCGCGTCCGACGTGAACGCCATCACGCGCCCGAGCCCATACTGCCACTGCGCCGAGATCGGATCGCTCTCTTTCCCGCGGAGCGTCACCATCGCCAGCCCCTCGCGCTCCCCGGTCACCACGTACCCCTGCAGCGGCGGAAAGGCCGACAGCCCGCGCATCGTCTCGCTGATCCCACCCGTGAACGCCGGGACGAACGGCTCGCCCTCCCAGATCAGCGACCGCTTCACCGTCTGCGCTTCCTTGATGAAGATCTGCACGATGTTCCCGAGCCCCGCCTGCGTCGTCACCTGGTACGCGCGCCCCCCGGTCGCCTGCGCGATGTTCTGCAGTTTCGTCAGGTCCGACGCGTTGTGCGGATACACCCCAACCGTCGAGATCGTCACCTTCGCCTTCTTGTACCGCTGCAACAGCCCCTGGCTCGGCATCCCCGCGTCCCCGTCCGTGATCATGATCACATGCTTCGCCCCGGCCTCCACCTGCTCCAGCCCCGCCAGCGCCGCCGTCAGGTGCGGCGCATAGTCCGGCATGTCCCCGAACACGAGTTTCCCGATCGACCGCCGGATCGCCGACCCGTCCCCCACCTCCGCCAGCGGATGCACCCACGTCGATTGCGACCCACCCGTGAACTCGATGATCCCCGCCAGGTCGAGCCTCGACAGCGCGTCCACCGCCGCCTGCGCCGTCTTCTTCCCGTACGACACCCCGTCCGGCATCTCGATCGAGTGCATCACCAGCACCAGCGCCCCGCGGGGGATCTGCCGCTTCTGCGGCGGGTCCAGTTTCACCGGGAGCGCGTCCTCCAGCGGCGAGCCGATCCACCCGCCCGCACCGAAACTCTCCGGCCCGCCCACCATCACCAGCCCGCCACCCGTCTCGTGCACGTACTGCTTGAGGTCCTCCATCTGCTGCTGCGTGAAGTTGAACGCCGGCTCGTTCGCCAGCACGATCGCGTCGTACCCGTTCAGTTCCGTCAGCGACTTGGGCGCCTGGTCCGCCGCGATCACCTCGGTCGCGATCTTCGCCTCTGTCAGTGCCCGCACGAGCGCCTCGACCGCCTCGCTCTGCTCCGTCACGATCAGCACCCGTCCCTGGCTCGACACAAACGTGACCGCCAGCGCCTCGTTGTTCTCCGCGATCGTGTCCCCGCCTCCCTCGGGCTCAAACACGGCCCGGAACTTCTGCGGACCCGCCCGCGACACCGTGATCGGCACCGGGATCACGTTGCTCCCCTTCGACAGTTCCACCCCCGCGCTCAGGCTGGGCGAGGTCGGGTCGAGGTCCACCGGCTCATCGTTGACTAGCACGCTCAGGCGACCCTTCGCCGCCCGCGTCGCCTCGATCACCACCTTCAAACTGACGTTCTCGCCCATCCGCGCCGTCGTCGGCGCCACGAGTTGGTCCACGATCACCTCGCCCGACAGGCTGTACCGCACCGGGAGCACGTCAATCGGGATCCCCGCGGCCTTGGCCGCCTCCGCCGCCGACAGCAGGCTCCCCGCCGTCTCGTTCCCGTCCGTGATCATCACCAGCCGGTTCGCGGCCGTCGGCTTCCGCACCGCCATCGCCAGCCGAACGCCCCCCGCCAGGTTCGTCCCCTGGTCCGATCCCACAAACTGCCGCTCCACGCGCTGGTTCAACCGATTCGGGAGGCTCTGCACGTACGCGTCCGCGCCGACCGTCACCACGCCCAACTCGTCGTCCTTGTCCTCGTTCGCTTTCCGCGCCGCCTCCACGTACCGCTCCGCCAGCCGCTGGTCCTTGGGCTGGATCGACCGGCTCGCGTCCAGCACCACCGTCACCGCCACCGCCCGCGACTCGCGACGCCACTGCGGCTCGGCCATCGCCCCGGCCAGCAGCAGGATCACCACCAGCCGGATCACCAGCGCCACCCGCCGACCCGACGTCCCCATCCCCGACAGCGACCGCCGACCGATCCACACCGTCAGCGCCCAGCAGATCGGGATCAGCCACAGCCACACCGGGCGATCGAACTGCACCGGGCCCACCACCACCGCCGCCAAGCCCGCCGACGGAGCCGTCATCCGCCACCCCCGACGCCCACCGACGACAGCGGCACCACCAGCACCCGCTCGTTGCCGGAGTCCAGCACGAACACCTCGCCGCCTCGTACCGCCACGCCCCACGGGTTCGTCAACTCCCCCGGGCCGCGCCCCGGCCTCCCATACGTCCCCAGGCTCCGCTTCCCCTCCACGTCCACGTGATTGATCCGGTGGTTCCCGAACTCCGCCACCAGCACCGTCCCATCCGCCAGCAGCGCCACTCCATATGGATACAGCATCTCCTCGGCCCCGCTCCCCGCCCGGTCCGGCGAGCCGATCCACCACTTCAGCCGACCCTCCAGATCAAACACCCCCACCCGGTGGTTGCACGCGTCCGTCACCACCAGCCGTCCCCGCGCCACGTCCAGCGCCAGCGATTGCGGGCGATTGAACTCCACCTGCCCGTCCGCCCCGTCCCCGCTCCCGAGCCGACCGAAACTGAACTCGTACCGCAACGCCCCATCAAACACGCTCACCCGGTCGTTGTCCCCATACTCGCTCACGTACACCCGCGACGCCCGCTTCCCGTCCGCGCTCGGCACGATCGCCACGTCCGTCGGATAGATGAACTGCCCCGGACCCGTCCCATACGTCCCCACGCTCGCGATCACCCGCGGCATCTCTCCGGAACTCCGCGGCGCCGCGTACACCATCACCCGGTTGCAGTGCGTATCCGCCACCCACACCGCGAGGTCCTCGCTCCCCGCCACCGCCGGACCGGGGCCCACCGTCACCCCGCACGGCTTGCCCAGCGCCGACTCCGGCATCTTCCATTCCGCCAGCCCCGCGCCCGTCCGCGCGTCCAGCCGCTGCACCCGCGCCGACTTGTCGATCACCCACGCCGCCCCGCCCTCGCCCGGCTCGACATCGAGGCACCGCGGATAGTTGAACTGGCCCGGGTTCCGACCCAACTCGCCGAACACCCGCACCGTGCGCAACGCTCCACCCGCGTGCCCCGCGCCCGACGCCCCGTCCGCGCGATCCCCGCACCCGCCCGCCAGCGACGCCGCCAGCACGCCGAACGCCGCCCCGACCGACATCCGTCGACGCCACCCCGCCCTCGCCGCGGCGCTCGGTCTTGACTCGGTGATGCCCGCGGGCGAAAGGTCCATCGCGTCCTTCAGACTACTCGCCCCCGGCCTGATGTGTTCTAGGGAATGGCGGCCCCGCGGTTGCGGCCCAGCAGCCACCCCGACGCCGCCGCGCCCACCACCCCGACGCCGAACATCCACAGCATCCCCGCCGACAGGTCCTCCAGCCGCGCAAAGTGCAGCCACTGGAGCATCAGCCACGCCAGGCCCCCGCCGCTCGACGACGCCGGACGGAGCATCACCGCCGACTCGATCTCGTGCAGGCTCAGGAGCGCGACGACGATCCCCGCGGCGAGGATGTCCCCCCATCGACCCGTGCCGAGCCACCACGCCCGCCAACCCCCGCCGACCTCCAGCGCGCGCACGTCGCGCAACTCGCGGGGCTCGGTCGCCCACAGCCACCACCCCGCCACGACCCCGATCGCCCCGAACCTCGCCGCGTGCGCCAGCACCACCGGAAGCCACGAGTCCGCCAGCCACTCCGGGACCAGCGACCACCCTCGGGCCGCGCTCGACCCGATGAGCACGCCCGGCACCAGCGACGCGGCAACGGCCACGAGCATCGCCACCCGCGCCGCCCGCGCGCCGGGCCCGCCGCGCTCCAGTGCGCGCCAGGTCAGCGCCGCCAGCGCCGCGGCCAGCGCCCCCACCCCCACCGCCACCGCCGCGCTCGTCCATGCCGGCCCCCATGCCACCAGCCACACCCGCCGCAGCGACGACGCCGACTTCAGGCTCCACGCCGCCAGCATCGCCGGCGCCAGCACCGACGCCCCCAAGGCTGACCACCCCAGCACGCCCAAGCCAGCGCTCGACCCGCCGCCTCCTGCGTGCCCGCCGTCCGACCCGCCGCGCGCGCGCGCCGCGCGCCACACCCCCACCGAGCCCACGCCCGCCACCAGCAACAACGGCCAGCACGCCCACCACACCCGCCAGTGCTCCCCGGGCGGCAACTCGTCCAGCCAGCGCCACGCCCGGATCGCCAGGGTGTCCAGTTGGGCCACGTGGAGCGGGACCGCCGAGCCCGCCACGACCAGCGCCAGGAGCAGCGCGCCCAGGAGCGCGAGGTGCCACGTGGCACACATGACCACGAACGTGCGCGCGCGGGCGGTCGCGCCGTCGGCCCGGAGGGCGTCGAGGGCCTCGGACGGGAACGCGCGCGCGCCCGCGCCCACCACCGCCGCCACGATCGGCCAGCCCCAGAGCGCCAGCCCGACGATCGCCGTCAGCCGGGACGCCAGGATCGGGAGTGCGTTCGTCGCGGCGGTGACGGCAGGAGCGCCGCTCGGGCCAATGGGCGAAACGGGTGCGCCGCCCCCCGCGAACCCGCGCAGCAAGAGGTCCCCCAGCCAGGTTCCGGGGGCCCGCAGCGTGCCCCATCCGGCATACGCGAGATAGGAAGGAAGCAGCAGCGGCAGGAGCAGCACCAGCCCGCGCCCGGGCGCGAGCCGGCTGGCGCGCCATCCCACGGGCCAGCCGATGAGCGTCGCGACGAGGACGATCGCGCCCACGGCCCAGGCGGTGGTCCACAGATCGCGGGCCGAGAGCGAGACGGGAATCCCGCTGCGGGGCGCGTCGGCCCGCGCGAGCAGCCCCAGCAGCGACGGTGCGAGCGCGAGGCCGACGACGACGGCCACCGCCGAACCCTCGATGGCGAGCCCTCGCCGCACGGGGGGAGGGTAGCGTGGGAAGGAGAAGTTGAGAGAAACGGACGGTGAGACGGCCGGCGGAGTCACGGACACGGCGCGGCCGCGAGGCATCGCGGCTACATCTTCTGCACGTGCTGCTCGTCCAGGATCTCTTGCACGGTGATCAGGGTGATCTTGCGCTTGGTGCGCTTCCAGAACGCCGCGGCCTCGTCCTGCGCGTCGCTGCTGAACCCGAACGCGACGAAGAATCCGCGGGCCCGGTCCTCGCGCTCCATCACCGCCTCAAACGCGTCGATGTCCGGCCTCCCGACCCTGTCCATCTGCTTGACCTGCACGGGGAACCAGTCGCCGGCGAACATGCTCGCGCCGGTGTGGCCGGTCTTGGTTTTCTTTGAGCCCTCGTCGCCGGGCCGGGTGCCAACGGGGAAGATGCGGCCGTCGATGCCCATGTCGCCGACCTGGACCTTGTTGGGGACGCCGCCCAAGGCGATGACGGCCCAGTTCTCGAACTCGAAGGGTGGGATCTCCTTGAGTTTGGCGATGGTCCAGGGCAGGTCGCGGACGATGAAGGAGTTCACGTCGCCCTTGCGGTGGCCCGGCTCGCTCTCGCGCATGTGGCAGACGTCGCGGAGGCGCTTGGCCATGACACGGCAGGCGGTGGGCGAGATGTCGATGCCGATCCAATGCCGCCCGAGGTTCTGGGCCGCGACGAGGGCGGTGCCGCACCCGCAGAAGGCGTCGAGGACGATGTCGTTGGGGTTGCTGCTGGTGCTGATGATGCGTTCGAGGAGGGGAAGGGGCTTCTGCGTTGGATAGCCCAGACGCTCGGCGGACAAGTTGTGTAGTGGGCGAATGTCGTTCCATACGGATTGGAGCGGCACGCCCGGGCTCTTGTCCGCATAGACCTTTAGGCGTGGAACCCCGCCCTCCTTCTTCGGCCAATGGATCGCACCCGCCGCGTCCAGTGCATCGAGCTTCTCCTGGCTCGTCTTACCCGTCGCTTTGTACAACTCGGCTGCGTCTCGCGGGATTGCCCAATGCCGGCCTTTTGCCGTTACGTCGATCCCCTTCCAAGGGTCGCCGCTCTCGCCCTTCCTGACGCCGTCCCCCGTTAGGTCCATACGCATCCAGCGCCTGCCGTCGGGATCGACCTGATCGAAGAAGGTTTCGAGGTACTCGGGGTCGTACGGCTGGTAGAGCTTGTTCCACGTGTACTCAGACGAACCCGTGTAGAAGAAGATGACGTCGTGAATCGGCCCGTATCGCTTGGCCGCGCTGTGTGCAAACGTGCGCTTCCACACGATCTCGTTCTGAAAGTTGTTCTCTCCGAACAACTGGTCGAGCATCACCTTGACGTAGTGGCTCGCGTGCCAGTCGCAGTGGTAGTAGAAACTGCCGGTCTTCTTGAGCACGCGGGCGAGTTGCTGGCAGCGCGGCCGCATGTAGTCGATGTAGGCCTGCGTGCTGGCGTGGCGGTCCTCGAAGGACCGCTTCTCCTTGGTCTCGCCCCAGAAGACCTCGTAGTTGCGGTTGGAGTTGAAGGGCGGGTCGATGTAGATGAGGTCGATGCACTTGTCGGGGAGTTTGGCGAGTTGTTCGAGGTTGTCGCCGCAGTAGATGACGCGGGTGTCGAGGAGCGCGGAGGGGCGAGCGGCCCGGGGCTGGGCGCTGCCGGGCTCGGGCGTGGCCTTGCTGGTCTTGCGTGGCGACTCGCGCTTGGTCACGGGGGCAAGGATACCACACGAGGCACGGACGCCGACACGGCCGCGGCTCGCGCGGGCGTCGCGCCGTCCTGCATCAAACCCCCTCCCCCCCCCCACGCCCTCCCGCGCTATCGTCTCACTCCCACCCCCCCCCCCCACGCCCCCACTTGGAGCGGCACGATGCACACACGGTTCGGCGTTCACTCCGGCCTCGTCGGTCTTCGGCGGCTGATTGCCGCGGTCGCGGTGCTCTGGCTTGCGGCTCTGGCCCGGGCGCAGGACATCTCGTTCGAGAAGTACCAACTGCCCAACGGGATGACGGTGATCCTGCGGCAGGATCGGACGCTGCCCGTGGCGGCGGTGAACCTGTGGTATCGGGTGGGTGCGCGCGAGGAGCCGCCCCGCCGGAGCGGGTTTGCACACCTGTTCGAGCACCTCATGTTCATGGGCACGGCCCGCGTGCCGGGCAACGACTTCGACGTGCTGATGGAGAGTGGCGGAGGGGCGAACAACGCGAGCACGTCGCTGGATCGGACGAACTACTTCTCGAGCGGGCCGGCGTCGCTCTTGCCGACGCTGCTGTGGCTCGACGCGGATCGGCTCGAGGACCTCGGTCGGACGATGACGGAGGAGAAACTGAACAAGCAGCGGGACGTGGTGCGGAACGAGATCCGCCAGAACGTGGAGAACCGGCCGTATGGGAGGGCCGAGGAGCGGATGTACCGGCTGATGTATCCGGCCGGGCACCCGTACCACGAGGCGGTGTACGGGACGCACGAGGACCTCGAGGCCGCGACGGTGAACGACGTGCGGGACTTCTTTGCGACGTTCTATGTGCCGCGGAACTGCACGCTGGCGGTGGTCGGCGACTTTGATCCCGCGACGATCAAGCCGATGATCGAGCGGCTGTTTGGGACGATCCCCTCGGGCGCGCCCGTGCAGCGCCGGACGGCCGAGCCGGCGCGGCTTCGCGGGGTGGTGCGGGAGACGATGCTCGACAAGGTGCAACTCCCGCTGGTGTCGATGGCGTGGCACAGCCCGGCGGAGTTTGCGCCGGGGGACGCCGAGATGGACCTTGTGGCCGCGGTCCTGAGTTCGGGCAAGAACAGCCGGCTCTACCAGCGGCTGGTGGTGAAGGAGAAACTGGCGGCGGAGGTCTCGGCGTCGCAGGAGTCCGCGGGGTTGGGGTCGATGTTCACGGTGCAGGTGTTCGCGCGGCCCGAGGCCGACCTCAACCGAGTCGAGGCGATCGTCGACGAGGAACTGGCGCGGCTGGCGAAGGATGGCCCGACCGCGGGCGAACTCGCGGAACGCCAGGCCGTCATCGAGATGGGCAAACTCTCGCGGCTCCAGAGCGTCGAGGCGGTCGCGGACGCGCTGAACGAGTACGAGTACCACTACGGCGATCCGGGCGGATTCACGCGCGACCTGGACCGGTATCGCAAGGCGACGGTCGCGGGCGTGCGCGATGCGGCGGCGCGGGTGCTCGATCCGAACGCCCGGGCGATCATCACGGTGCTCCCCGAGGCGCCCGAGCGGACGGCCAAGAGCGCCCGCGACACGCGGCCCGAGGACGCGCCGATGCCCGCCTTCGCGCCCGCCGCGCCGGTGGAGTTCGTGCTCGCCAACGGGACGCGGGCGTTGCTGTGGCGGAAGCCGGAACTCCCGCTGGTGGGCGTGCAGGTCATGTTCCAGCCGGGTCGGCCGCTCTCGGACTCCGGGAAGGCGGGCGTGGCGTCGCTGGCGGCGGCGATGCTCACCGAGGGCGCGGGCGAGCGGGATTCGGCGGCGTTCGCCTCGGCGGTGCAGTCGCTCGGGGCTCGGATCAGCGCCGGCGCGGACCACGAGGTGCTGACGGTGTCGATGCAGACATTGAAGCGCACGTTCGGGGACGCCGCGGGGCTGCTGGCCGACGCGATCCGGCGGCCGCGGATGGCGCCGGCGGACTTTGAGCGCGTCAAGCGGCTGCGGATGGACCAGTTGCGGCAGGAGGACGAGGAGCCCACGATCGTCGCCGCCCGGGTCGGGCTGCGGGTGCTGTTTGGCGACGAGAACCCCTATGGCATGCCGACCGCGGGGACGCTTCCGACGGTCGAGCCGCTGACGCTCGACGACGTGAGGCGGACGCACGCCGCGATCGTGACGCCCGAGTCGGCGACGGTGCTCATCGCCGGGGACGTAACCGCGGAGGAGGCCAAGGCGGCCTTGGACAAGGCCCTGGGGGATTGGCGCGGGTCGGGCAGGGCGGGCTCGGCCGAGCACGAGGACTATTCGGCCAAGCCGGCGAGCGGGTTGCGCGTGGTGGTGGTAGATCGGCCGGAGGCGGTGCAGACGGTGATCCGATTCATGGCGCCCGCGCCGCGCTACGCGAGCGAGGAACGCGTGCCGATGCGGCTCATCAACACGATCCTCGGGGGGTCGTTCACGAGCCGGTTGAACCAGAACCTCCGCGAGGACCACGGGTACACCTATGGCGCGGGCTCGCGGTTCGTCATGGGCCCGGCCAACGGGTACTTCATCGCCTCGTCGAGCGTCAAGGCGAGCGTGACGGGCGCGGCACTCAAGGAGTTCCTGGCGGAGTTTGCCCGGCTGCGCGGAGGGGCGATCGCGGCGGCAGGGGGATCGGGCGACATCGCCGAGGCCGAGGTCGGGAAGGCCCGCGAGACCCTCCGCACCGACACCATCCAGGCGTTTCAGGGGCTGTCCGGGTTGCTTGGCGTGGCGGGGGAACTGCAGCGCAACGGCGTCCCGTTCGCGACGCTGGCGCAGGACCTCTCGCGGATGGGCACGCTGGGCGCCAAGGACCTGAACGCCAGGGCCCGTGCGGCGGTGGCGTTGGAGCGTGGCGTCCTGGTGCTCGTGGGCGACAAGGGCCTGATCGAGAAGGAGATGGCGGGTCTGGGGCTGCCCGCGGCGGTCGAGGTCGATCCTCTCGGTACGCCCAAGGACACGGGGTCGGGCGGGTGGTGACGCACACGCCGGTGCTCCCGGCGGAGGTCGCGTCGGCGCTCTCGGCGCGGACGGGAGAGGTGGTCTTGGACTGCACGGCGGGCTCGGGGGGCCATGCGGCGGGGCTGGCTCGCGCCATCGGGCCGAGCGGGACGCTCGTGCTCAACGACTCGGACGACGGGTCGCTCGTGCGTTCGGAGGCCCGCGTGCGGGAGGCGTGCGGGTCCGAGACGCCGCGGGTGGTGGTGTGGCGTGGGAACTTCGCCGAGGCCCCGGCACGGATGGAGGCCGCGGGGCTTCGGGCCGACGCGGTGCTCGCCGACCTGGGGTTCTCGTCGGACCAGATGGAGGACGCGGCCCGTGGCCTGTCGTTCATGCGGGACGGCCCGCTGGACATGCGGCTGGATCGGCGAGTCGGGGTGACGGCGGCGGACCTGGTCGCGTCGCTCCCGGAGGCGGAACTGGCGCGGATCATCCGGGAGTATGGCGAGGAGCCGGCGGCGGGGCGGATCGCGCGAAAACTTGTCGCGGCGCGCTCGGCAGAGCCGATATCGACCACCGGACGTTTGGCCGAGTTGGTTCGCTCGGCGATCGGCAAGGAGCCCCGCACCATCCACCCGGCGACGCGCACGTTTCAGGCGCTGCGGATCGCCGTCAACGACGAGTTGGGCAGCCTGGACGCGCTGCTGGCGGCGGTAGGCCGGGGTGCGACGGGGCGCGACGGGTGGCTGTCGCCCGGAGCGCGGGTGGCGGTGATCTCCTTCCATTCGCTGGAGGATCGGGCGGTCAAGCGGGCGTTTGGCGCGCTGGAGCGCGCGGGCATGGGCGAGGCGATGGGTCCGATCGTGCCGACGGAGGAGGAGGTCTCGGCGAATCCGAGGAGCCGATCGGCGAAGTTGCGGGTGCTGCGGTTGCGGGGCGGACGAGGGGCGGACTAGAGTGGATCGGGGCCAAGGCCGGCCCCGAGTTGAGGCGGGCGAGGCCCTTGGGGGCCGGTTCAGGGCCGAGAGGCCCAGCAAGGACGCTGGACGTGAATCGGGAACAGAAGATCGCGCTGATCGTGGGTTTCTCGCTGGTCCTGCTGGTGGGCGTGCTCATCAGCGATCACTTCTCGGGCGCGCGCTCGGCGCGGGTCGAGCGCGTCGCATCGAGCGAGACGCCGATCGCCGATCTGGGCGCGCCTCCGCTGCGTGAGCCGGCGATCGTGGCGTCGCTGCCCCAGCCGACACCGAGCGGATCGCCCGCGACCGGCGTCACGGCGACTCCCACGGACCCGGCTCCGGTCGCGCAGGGCCCGCTCTCGTCGGGCGCGCAGTCTGCCGCGGGCGAACCGCCTGCGACGGCCCCGGTGACGGAGATCGTGCAAGGCCGGGACCCGCGCCGGGCGGGCGACTCGCTCGCGCAGGCCGTGGCGGCCGCGGGCGGCGCGATCCGGGACGGCGTGATCGTGCTCCCGCCGGCGTCGGGCGTCGATTCGAGGAAGGATGAGCAGATCAAGGCGACGCTCTCGCCTCCGGTGGCGCCCTTGGGCGTGCCGACGACGATCAGCGCCCGGCCCCCGACGCCCGCGGGCCCTGTGGTCGATCCCCTGAAAAAGCCCGCGGCGACGCACGTCGTCAAGCCCGGGGAGACGCTCTCGAAGATCGCCAGCCAGTATTACGGCACGGGCACGGCGTGGAAGGCGCTGGCGCAGGCGAACCCGGGGAAGGTGGACGCCAACGGCGGAGTGCGGTCCGGGGTGACGCTGGTCATCCCGCCGCGGGAGAGCCGGGCGGGCGCGGCGCCCAAGCCCACGACCCCGCCCACGCCGGGCGTGGCGCCGAGGCGCGAGCCGGCGAAGTCGGAGCCGGTGCGTCCCGCGCGGATCGAACTGGCGACGTACACCGTCAAGAAGGGCGATTCGCTCGGCATGATCTCGCAGCGGGTGCTGGGGACCGCGCGGCGGGTGCAGGAGATCATGGACCTCAACGGGCTCGACGACGAGGACGCGATCGAGGCCGGGAAGGTCCTCAAGATGCCCGCGAAGCGCGGCTAGCACGCACGAAGGAGCGGCGAGGTGTTCGCGAAACTGGTCGCGGTCGTGCTGGCGGTGTGCGTCGGGGCGTGCGCGCTGCTGACGATCCGCCACCTTCGCACGCAGGCGGCCCACGAACTCGCCGAGTCGCGGCTGCGGCTCCAGCATCGGGACAACGACCTCTGGCGGATCAAGGCGCGGATCGCGGCCTCGGTCACTCCCGCGCGGGTCCAGCAGATGGCGTCGCGCCTCGGCACCTTCAAGCCGCTGGCGGCCGATCTTCCCCCGATGGAACCCGCCGGCGAGCGCGTGGCGAGGAGCGCGAGATGAACCAGCCAGCGCCCGAGAGCAATCCGCAGGGGCTCGCGTCGCGCGCGGACGCGCCCGGGTGGGGCAGTGGCCCGGCGCGTGTCGATTCCATCGCGCGCATGGTCACGTGTGTCGCCACGCTGGGCATGCTCGGCGTGCTGGGCCGGGTCGCGCAACTCCAACTCTCGCCGAGCCAGAACCTCTCGGCGCACCTGCAGCCGCGGATGTCGGCGGGCGAGGTGCCGGCGGCACGGGGCGACATCGTCGACCGCAAGGGCCGGTTCCTCGCCGCGACGCGCTTCGGGTACCGCTTGTTCCTCGATCCCCTCGAGTTTCCCGACCCCCCGCACGAGGCGATCGTCCGTCTCGCCGAGGTGAGCGGGCTCGACGCGGCGGAGTTCGCACCTCGGTTGCTCGCGCGGATGGAGGCCAATCGGGAGCGTGTGGCGGCGCTGGAGCGCGTGCCCGAGGCCGAGCGCCCGGTGCTGCTGCGCCTCGCGGCGTTGCGAACGCCCGCGCAGTGGCCCGACGACCCCGACGCGGCCGACGCCCCGGACGTGCCCTTCCGCTATCTCCGGATCTCCGGCATCCTCGACGACACGATCATCGACGCCGTCCGTCGCGCCAAGATCCCCGGCGTTCACGCCGAGCGCCGCGGCGTCCGCGAGTACCCGTCCGATGGC
Source organism: Phycisphaerae bacterium (assembly GCA_016793805.1). Taxonomy (GTDB): domain Bacteria; phylum Planctomycetota; class Phycisphaerae; order Phycisphaerales; family UBA1924; genus JAEUIZ01. The sequence goes on along the minus strand of JAEUIZ010000056.1, from coordinate 262,509 downwards.
CTTGGCGCTTCGATCATCGGGCTCGTCAATGGAGACCACCAGGGCGTGCTCGGCGTCGAGCGAACCAAGGACGACGCACTCCGCGGCGTCAGCGGGCGCATCGAGTACGTCCGCGACGCCCGGGGACGACCCCTCTGGATGGGACAGGGCGCCTACTCCCCCGCGACCCGCGGCAAGGACATCCGGCTCTCGATCGACCTCGAGATCCAACGCATCGCGCTCGAGGAACTCCTCCGTGGCATCCGCGAGAGTGAGGCCGCCGGCGGGCGCGTGATCGTCATGGACCCGGCCACGGGCGAGGTCCTGGCGATGGCGGACGCGATCCTCCCGCCGCCGGACGCCAAGCCCGTGCCCTGGGTCCCGGCTCTTCCCCGGGGCCAGCGGCGATCGAGTTCCGGGCTCCTGTTTGATCCCGAGCCCCGCACGACCAGGTACGCCGTCATCCAGCCCGACACCGGGCGCGATCTCCTCGCGGCGATGGCGCGGAACCGCTGCGTCGAGGATGTCTACGAGCCCGGCTCCACCTTCAAGCCCTTCGTCTGGGCCAGCATCACCGAACTGGGCCTGGCCAAACCAGCAGAGGTCTTCAACACCGAGAACGGGCGGTGGCGGACGAGTTACGGCCGCCCACTCGCGGATGTCGTCAAGCGCGGCACGATGACCTGGACCGAGGTGCTGGTGAACTCCTCCAACATCGGGATGGTCAAGGGCGGGGAGCGGATGACGTTCGACCAGATGAGGAAGGCCGTGCTCCGCTTCGGGTTCGGGTCGCGGACCAACATCGGGCTGCAGGGCGAGACGGCGGGCCTGGTCACGTCGCGGAAGGACTGGAGCAAGTACACCCAGACCTCGGTCTGCTTCGGCAGCGAGGTCGCTGTCACGCCGATCCAGGTGGTCCGGGCGTTCTGCGGGTTCGCCCGCGAGGGCGAGTTGGCCGGGACGCTGCCGCCGGCGCGTCTGACGGCCCCTGGGCCCGATGACGCCGACGGGCAGGTCATCCACCGCGTTCTGCGAGCGGACGTCGCGCTCATGGTCCGCTCGATCCTTCGGGAAGTCGCGCGGAGCATGGAGGCCAAGATGGCCGCCAAGGACAACCCCGCCACCGGGCACGTGAGCGAGTCCGGGTGGCGCTACACGATGTTCGGCAAGAGCGGGACCGCGAAGATCCCGTTGGGCAAGGCGCCCCCCGGGATGGCCCCGCCGCCCGGCCTGCGCGGGTACTACGAGCACCAGTACAACGCCAGTTTCGTGGGCTCCGGCCCGACCGAAGCGCCGCGACTGGTTGTGCTCGTGGTCATCGACGATCCCGGCCCTCGGCTGGTTCGCGAGAACCGCTACTACGGATCGCAGACCGCCGGCCCGGTCGTTCGCCGGATCCTCGAGCGGGCGCTGGGCTATCTGGGCGTGCGGCCCTCGCCCGTCGAACTCGCCGGCACGGTGGACCCCTCACGGCCCGCCGCTGACTGATCGAGCGGGGAGCGTCCCAGGAGCACGGCGGATCGCCCGGCATCGGTCGCGATGGCGCGCACGAACGCGGCGTAGGAAGCCTCCACCGCCGCGATGTCGGTCCCGAAGTACGCCCTGAACACGTCGGCGCCGAGGCGTTCGGTCGGCGTGCCCGCGGGGATCCGCCGCGTCGCACGGGCCTCGACGAGCCGGCGCAGGCGACCCGCGGCGGCGTCGGCGACCAGGTCGAGCAGCGCCTGGCGATGCGCGCCCCCGTCGCCCTCGCGGAGGAAGTGCGTCAGCGCCCAGACCTGCCCGTAGTACGTGAGCGCCTCGCTCCCGCCCGCGGCGATGAGGTCGCGCGGCGAGGCGGCGATCAGCCGCGACAGCGGGATCAGCGTCCCCGACTCGTGCGCCGCGCGCACCTGGTCGAACCGCTCCAGGTTCGCCCACGGGGCCATCATCGGGGGCTTGCCCTCGACCGTCGGGACGAAGCCCTCCATGTACGTCGCGATCCCCTCGTCGGCCCACCCGGGGAGCGCGTCGCGGAACGTGCGCTGGGCGTACTGGTGCCAGCCCTCGTGCGCGAGGATCGCGAGCGTGTCGCGTCGCCCGATCGTCCAGAGGATGGCCCGCCCGCCGGAACTGAACCCACCGCGCTGGATGCGGAGGTAGATCGGCGCCTCGTCGCCCATGACCTGCCGCGTCAGCCGCTCCCACTGCGTCCGATCGCGCAGGAGGAACGTGTCGAGGCGCAGCGTCGGACGCGGGAGCATCCCCAGGGCGGTGGTGTAGTGCGCCATCGCGGCCTCGAGGAACTGCGGCAGTTGATCCACCAGTTGCGGGTCCGTCTCGGTCGTGAACACGCGGTGGTGGGTGGTGCGGAGCACCATCCCCGGCGAGCCGTCGAACTCCCACGCGTCTACGTCGGCCTTGGCGGAGACGACGGCGGGGGCCGCGGGCGGATGCGAGGACGAGCCGGCACACCCGGCCAGCGCCGCCAGCGCGACGCCGACGCTCAGCGAGCGGGCGAGGGCGACTCGGGCGGCGGGCGAGGAGCGCGAGCCGATGGAGCGCGGGCCGATCACGCCGGGAGCCTCGCGAGGGACTCGGTCGCGGCCGAGAGTTCCGCCCGTGCCTTGGCGAGATGGTCGCGGGTCTGCTGCACCATCGCCGGCGGGGCCTTCTGGGCGTACCCGGGATTGGCGAGGCGCCCTTCGAGGGTCGCGATCGTTCGCGTTGCGTCGGCGGCCGCCTTCTCCAGCCGGGCCCGCTCGGCCGAGGCGTCCACCGCGTCGGCGAGGTCGGAGAGCGCGGCCTTGGCGCCCTCGACGGTGAACGCGACGGCGGAGGCAGGCGGTGCCGCCGCGTCGATCCGGGAGAGGCCCGCGAGCGTCGAGAGGAGCAGGGCGTGCGCGCGCACCTGGGCCTCCATCGCCGAGGGGAGGTGCAGCGCGATCCGACGCTTGGGCGGGACGTTGTGCTGGGCCCGCACCTCGCGGATCGCGGTGACGAGCGCACGCACGCGCTCGAACTCGCGCTCCGCCGACTCGTCGCGCAGGGCCGCCGAGACCTCGGGCCAGCCCGCGGTGCAGAGCAGGCCGCCGACTCGGCTTGGCCCGAGGGCGATCCCTTCGATCGCGCCGGTGCGCACGTTCTTGAGCCGCTCCCAGATCGCCTCGGTCACGAACGGCGCGATCGGATGCAGCAGCCGGACGATCGTTTCGAGCGCGTGGGCGAGGACGGCCTGCTGGGCGCGGCTCTGGGCGACCGTGGGCTTGATCGCCTCGAGGTACCAATCGCAGAAGTCGCGCCACAGGAGGTCGTAGATCGCCTGGGCGTACTCGGAGAACTGGTAGTCGCGGATCGCGGCGTTGATCGCGTCCGTGGCCGCGCTGAGCCGCGAGAGCATCCAGCGATCGGCGAGCGAGAGGTCGGCGTGTGCGACGGGCGGCCGCGAGTCGCCTGCCGAGGAGTCAGTGCCGTCGAGGAACGTCAGCGCGAAGCGGGCGGCGTTCCAGAGTTTGTTGCAGAAGTTGCGGCCGAGGTCGAACTTGGGGCTGGTGTTGCGCCCGGTCGCGGGGTCCTTGACCACGGGCATGCGCACGTCCTGGGTCTGCGTGGTCATCTGGCAGAGGACGAAGCGCATCGCGTCGGCCCCGTGCGAGGCGATGATGTCGAGCGGATCGACGCCGTTGCCCAGCGACTTGGACATCTTCTGCCCGCTGCCGTCCATGATGAGGGCGTGGATGAAGACGTCGCGGAAGGGGAGTCGGCCGGGCGTGCCGTCGGCGAGGAAGTAGCGGTTGAACATCACCATCCGCGAGACCCAGAGGGTGATGATCTCGCGCGCGGTGCAGAGGACCGAGGAAGGGTTGAAGGCGTCGAGCAGCGGCGTGTGATCGGGCCAGCCGAGGGTGGAGAGCGGCCACAGGCCGGAGGAGAACCACGTGTCGAGGACGTCGGGATCGCGAGACAGACCGAACCAATGCGGACCCGGCTGCTGCAACCGGATCATCACTCCAGAGTACTGGAGGGGCCTTGGAAAGCACGCGAACACGCCGAGCGGTTCAGGGGTCGCCTGGTGCCATTGCTCGAACTCGTCATGAAACGTCGGCCATGGCACGTCGTCGCCCGACTCGAGACTGATGGCCCTGATGCAAAAGTCCACTCCATCAGTCCAGTCCTGCCTGCGCAAGAATGTCGAGAGGTCATCGCGTGTGGCCAACGCGTCGGCGCGTGTCGGGCAAACTCGGCTCCACACCGGAATCTGATGTCCCCACCAGAGTTGGCGCGAGATGCACCAGTCGCGGATGTTCTCGTGCCAGGACTCGAAGGTCTTGGCGTAGCGGCTGGGGTGGAAGCGCAAGTCACCGTCGCCGGCCGTGCCACCGGAGCCGGGAGCGGGTGATGCCGCCGGCGCGGTGCTCCGCTGCTCGGGCGCCATCGCGCGGAGCGCCGAGCCGCGGAGGCGGTCGTCGGTCACCTTCACGTACCACTGGTCGCTGAGGTACGGCTCGATGATCGCCTTGCTGCGGTCGCTGTGCTTGACGGTGTGGCGATAGGGAACGCTCCTGGCGAAGAGCGTCGGGGCCGCGGGGTCGCCGCTGACGGTGTGGGCCTTGAACTCGGCGATGACCTTCTTCCGCGCGTCCTCGCGCTTCAGGCCCACGAGCATGTGCGCCCCGGCCACCTCGTGCGACGCCGACCACCCGTGCTTGTCGCTGATCGTCGCGTCGGGGGCGAAGATGTTGATGCAGACGGCGTGGCCCGCGGCCTCGATCGCGGCCTTGTGCCGCTGCCCGAGGTCGTAGTCGTTGGGATCGTGCGCGGGCGTGACCTTGAGGAACCCCGTGGCGTAGCGGGCCTTGGGGTCGTTCGCGGCCTCGTCGGGGTCCTCCTGCATGGCCGCGGGGAGCACCACGTAGTCGTCCTCGAGGATCGGCACCACGCGACCGATCAGGGGCAACTCGACGCAGAGCCCGCGGAGCGCCTTGGCCCGCGGGTCGCGCGGATTGACGGCCACGGCGGTGTCGCCCAGGTACGTCTCGGGCCGGGTCGTGGCGACGGTGATCCACGCGGGCATCTCGTCGGCGTGCTCGGCGTCCTCTTGCGCGGGCCATCCGCGGGCGCGCAACTCGGACCACGTCACGGGGACGGCGTCGCTGGGCGCGGGCCGCTGGCGGCGACGCTCGCGGAGCGTCGTCGAGCCGTGCGGATGCACCAGCGGATAGCGGAGGTAGAAGAACTCGGCGTCGATCTCCTCCTCGTAGCACTCGTCGTCGGCAACCGCGGTCTGGAGGACGGGGTCCCAGTTCACCAACCGTTTCCCACGGTAGATGAGGCCGTCTCTGAAGAGGCGGAAGAACGCCTCGTAGACGGCCTTGGCGCACTGCTCGTCCATCGTGAAGCGCTGCCGCTCCCAGTCGCAGGAGCAGCCCATCGCCTTGAGTTGCCCGGTGATCGTCGCCTCGTACTCGTCCTTGAAGGATTGGACCGCCTCGACGAATCGCTCGCGAGTCCAGCCGCCGTTGCGGTCCGGCTCGCGCAGCGGGCCCTTGAGTTGGCCGTCCTTGCGGAGGCGCTTCTCGACCACCGCCTGCGTGGCGATGCCGGCGTGGTCGGTCCCGGGCATCCAGAGCGTCTCGAAGCCCATCATGCGGTGGGCCCGGGCGAGGATGTCCTGGAGTGAGTTATTGAGGGCGTGCCCGAGGTGGAGGCGGTCCGTGACGTTGGGCGGGGGGATGAAGATCGCGTAGGGCCGGGTCTTCTTGCTCAGGACGCTGTCGGGATTGGGGTGAAAGGCCCGAGAACTCTCCCACTGCTCGCGGATGCGCGGCTCGTGGTCGGCGGGGCGGTACTGTTTGGGGAGTTCGCCGGAGGAATGCGGGCCGGACGAGGAACCGGGATGGGAAGGGTCGGCGGACATGGGATGGAGGGAGTTTATTCAGGCCGATAGTGCTGCGATGTTCCCACGCCGAAGCAACCCGAAGACGCTGGCCGACCTTCCCCGCACGTGGACCCCGCGCGCCAAGCGAGGCCAGAAGCCGGCGCGCTGGATGGGACCGCTGATCGGGGCGCTGGTCGTGGCGGTCCTGGCGATGCTGGGGCTGATCTACGCCGGCATCGGCGGGGGCCCGGCGCCGGTGGCGGCCAAGGCGCCCGCGCCGAGCGCGGGCGTTTCCGAACTCGTCGAGTCGGGCCGACGCATGATGCAGCGCGGCGACTGGGGCGCGGCTCGGGCGGTCCTGGGCGAGGCCGCGTCGCGGCACGCGGACGACCAGGGCGTGCGGATCGCGCTGGCGGAGGCGTGCCTGGGTGCGCGCGACTTTGCCGCGGCGTACGAGCAGTACGAGAAGGCGCTGGCGATCGGTCCGCGCGAGGGCTCGCTCGAGTTCGCCGCGGGGCAGGCCGCCAGCAGCGCGGGCCTCAACGAACGGGCGATCGAGCACTTCTCGATGGCCCAGTCGGCGGACCCGAAGAACGCGGCGTACGCGCTGCGCCTGGGCCTCACGCTCCGGAAGGCGGGCCGGAACGCCGAGGCCAAGGCGACGCTCCTCCGCGCGGCGAACCTGGACCCCGACCTGGCGCACGCCTGGGGCATGCTCGCGGACATCGCGCTGGCCGAGAACAACGTGAACCTGGCGCTGCAGCATGTGGCGCGGGCGCGCGGGCTCCAGCCCGAGGCGATGGAGTGGCGCCTGATCGAGGCGCGCGCACTGAAGCGACACGGAGACCCCGAGCGGGCGCTGCACCTGCTCGTTCCGCTGGACGCCTCGCAGCGGCGCGAGCCGCCGGTAGCGCGGCTCATCGCCGAGTGCCACGGGATGCTGGGGCGGCACGCGCAGGCCGCGGACGCCATCGCCCTGGCCTCGCTGGCGATGCCGACGGACGGGGTTCTGGCGTACGACGCGGCGGCGGCGTTCGAACGGGCGGGGAACCGCGCCAAGGCGATCGAGCACGCCAAGCGCGCCGCGATGCTCGGGAACAGCGCCGCGCCGAAACTGCTGGCGAAACTCGGCGGCTAGGCCGTGCGGGCTCAGGCCAGCCAGCGCCCGCCGTCGACGCGGATGACCTCGCCCGTGACGTAGGGCGCGTCGAGCGCGAGCCAGCGCACGGCCTCGGCGGCGTCGCCGGGCGTGCCCGCGCGGGCGAGCGGGACACGCGCGAGGTACCGCTCCTGGAACTCGGCCGACGACTCCGGGCCCGAATCGGGGAACGCGACGACGCCGGGGGCGACCGCATTGACGCGGACGCGCGGCGCGAGTTCGCGGGCGAGCACGCGGACCATCTCGACGAGGGCGGCCTTGCTCATCGAGTAGGCCGCGTGGCCCAGCCGAGGGCGGCCCAGGGCGTGCATGTCCGCGATCGCCACGACCGCGCCGCCGCCGGGTCGCGAGGACTCGCGGAGGCGCGGGGCCAGGTGCCGCGTGAGCAGCAGCGGGGCCGCGGCGTTGATCCGGAAGTGCGAGAGCATCGCGGCGGCGTCGAGCGTGGCGAGCGGCGTCGGCGCGTAGACCGACGCGTTGTGGACGAGCACGTCGAACCGGGGGAGATCGGCCGCCAGGCGCGCGCCGAAGGCTTCGACCGCCCCCAGGTCGTCGAGGTCGAGCCGCTCGACGCTCGCGCGCCCCCCCAGCCGCTCGATCTCCGTGGCCGCGGCGCGGGCCTCGTCGGCGTTCGTGCGGAACGTCAGGATCAGGTCGCTCCCGGAGCGCGCGAGCGCGCGGGCGATGGCGAGCCCGACGCGGCGAACCCCGCCTGTGACCAGCGCCACGGGGCGCACGCTCACCTGTCACCCCCGCCGCCGCGGACCCCGCTCCCCCCGCTGTCGCTACCGTCGCGCTCGTCGCCGTCCGCGGAGACCGGCGTGGCGCGGCGACCAGCCTCGGCCCACGCGTCGGGGATCGGCGGACGCGCGCGGCTCGGCGAGCGGCGAGCCCCCCGCATCCGCCGGCCCGCGCGCAGAATGCTCCCGACCAGCAGCAGCAGAAACAGCGACACCAGGACGGTGGCCGTCCAGAACATCCAGGCCGAGTTGAGCAGCCCGCCGCGGGTGGCGAGCGTCAGAAAGGGCATGGCGGATCATAGTTGGACGCGAGGGGAGGGGGGCCATGGGGGTCGAGTGGGCGCGCCTCAGCGAATGAGGTCGCCGCTCGGGGCGGCCTCGGTGGCGTCCGGGTTCGCGGCGCGAGCAATCTCGAACTCGGCGAGGGTGTGGCCCCCGGTGCGGACAAGGCCGGTTGGCAGCCCGGCTTGGGCGAGCACGTCGCGGAGCGCGTTGTCGTCGATGGCGGCGGTCGCGGGGCGCGAGTCGGGGACGGCCCAGCGCGCAACGATCGTCGGATCGTCGGTGATGAGCGCGATCGCGTGCCTCGGCGCGACGGGTGGCGGCGCGGCCGGGCCGACGGGCATGGCGCGGAGCACGACGAGGGCCAGCGCGGCAGCGGGCGCGACAACGCAGACCCCAAGCGCCGCATGCCGGCGGACGCGCCGGCGGCGGAGCGAACGGAGCCCAAGTCGGAGGATCTCGTCGCGGCGGGCGCGGGCCTCGGGCGAGAGCAGCGGGGCGTCAGCGGTCATGGTCGGGCTCCTGGACGACTTGGCGGAGTCGGCGGAAGAGTCGGCGGAATCGGCCGTGCGCGGCATCGCCCGTCGTGGAGGTCGCGGCCCCGGCGGCGTCGAGGCTTCGGCCCAGCGCGAAGCGAAGGCCGAGGAACGAGCGGTCCTCGGGCGAGAGGGCGGCCAGCGCACGCTCGAGTCGTTCGAGGCGGTCGTCGGTCATGGCGGGGGCGGCGCGACGGACCTGCTCGCGGCGAGCGCGGCGAGCGCGGCGGCGGAGCAGGTCCAGCGTGGTCGTGTGCATGAGTCGCGTCATCCAGCGCTCCAGGTCGGCGTGCGAGCGGAGCGGGGGCATCGCGCGTGCGAGCCGGATCGTCGCGTCCTGCACCACGTCGAGGGCGGTGGGCTCGTCGAGCCCGCCGAGGCGGCGCGCCGAGGCCAGCATCCACGGGAACCACTGCCGGTAGAGCGCCTCGAGCGCATCGCCGTGCCCACTGGCAACGCCCAGCGACAGGCGCTGGGCGAGCGCATCGTCCGGGGATGTCTCGGCCTGGGGCACGCTCAGGTCCGCGAAGAGGGCTGCGAGGCGCCGCGGGAGAGCTGCGGCGCCGGGGCGAGGATCGGCGATCGAGGAACGCGGCACGTGGGGCGCACGGCGCGGAGGCATGGGGGATTATCGCGGGGGGCCGCCCGCGGGGCCTGGCGCGCCCTTGGACTTGGTGTCCACGGTGCTCTTGAGTTGCTCGATGAGTTGGCGGAGCGCGTCGAGTTCGTCGCGGAGGCGCTGGTTCTCCTGCGCGAGCGCGTCGGCATCCTGCATCGACGGAGCCACCCCGTTCTCGGCAGCGACACGGGCCGCGGCAAACTCGGCCTCGGCGGAACGCAACTGGGCGACGGCCTCGGCCAGCGCGTACTCCGCGCCGCGGACCTCGCTCGCGCTGACGTGGCCCTTCTCCCCGAGTTTGGCGGCCTCGTCTCGGGCGGCCTGCGCGATCTCGACGCGCCGCCTCGAGACCTCGACCATCGCGAGCGATCGGTCGAGCCTCGCCTTGGCCTCGGCCTGCGCGACCCGGGTGGTGCGGGTCCGCGCGTCCGCGGCCTTCGTCGAGGCCTCGAGCCGGCGGATGGTCTGCTCCACGGCGCTGAGTTGCGGGGGCGTCCCGCGGAGCATGAGGAGGCCTGAGTCCTTGTGGAACTTGGTGACCGGCGCGGGCGCGTCGGGGTCCACGAGGCCGAGGGCGGACTCGATCGCGGTCAGGACCGTCTCGACCTTCATCCCGCCGCTCTCCGTCAGGTCACGCAAGGAGAGGACCTGGAAATCGGAGACGGCGGAGGCGGTTCGCGCCGGGGTCGCGATCAGGGCAAAGGCCGAGTCGCCGCTGAAGGCGCCGGCAAGGTTCTCGACGAAGAGCCGACGATGGCCATGCTGGAAACTCGTCGCGGCGATCGCCTGGAGCGCGGTCTCGAGCGTCACGTTCGCCAGGCTGGTCTCGGGCACCTTCAGGACCAGGGCATCCGGCGCGGCGGCGACGTTGATCGGCGTCGAGGGGGACGCGGCGCGGAGCGCGGCGAGGTACTCGGCGACAGTCCCGCCGGGGAACCGCAGCGTGAGCACAGGCCCCGAGGTGTGCGGCTCGGGCGGTCCCCCTCCCGCATCCCCGCGACCGGTGGCGCGATTCTGGGCAAGAGCCGAGCAGGCGAGAGCAAGGCACGCGGCAAGGGGCACGAGGCGTCGCATGGGCATCTCCTGGGTGATGCCCTGACAACGCCGCGGGCGGGCGGTTTCGGCGCGCGGGCGGAGCAATCCGAGGCGATTTGCGGTTTGTTTGGTTCGGGGAACGTGGTCGCCCACGTCGATGGGCTCGATTCTGGGACCCGGGCGTGAGGAGTGGCTGCGTGCTCCGATCCGGCCGATGCAAAGTCCCGTATGGAAGGATGTGGGTGCGCGCCGGTCGGGGGGGCTCGGGCGCCAGAAAGCGGGGACCAGGGATGGTGAACAAGATCGAGCAGGACCATCAGCGATTCCGGCAGATCGTCCGCGGGAAAATCCGTAAGGACCTGCGCCGGTTCCTCGGGCGCGGGGAGTTGATCGGGCGCGAGGGCAAGCGCTTCGTCTCGATCCCGGTCCACGACATCGACATCCCGACGATCCGCTATGGCGACAACTCGGGCGGCGTGGGGATGGGCGAGGGCGAGGAGGGCTCGGGTCCCGGCAAGCCGCAGGGCGGCGAGGAGGAGGGCAAGCACATCCTCGAGGTGGATGTCTCGCTCGACGAACTCGCCGAGATCCTCGCCCAGGAACTGCAACTCCCGCGGATCAAGCCCAAGGGCCAGCACCGGCTCACGACGGTGCGCGACAGGTACTCGGGGATCCGTCCGGTCGGCCCCGCGTCGCTGCGGCACTTCAAGCGGACCTACCGCGAGGCGCTCAAGCGGCAACTGGCGATGGGGCTCTACGACCCGGACAAGCCGATCGTGGTCCCGATCCGGCATGACCTGCGATTCCGCTCGTGGACCGAGGTGAAGAAGCCGCAGAGCAACGCGGTGATCGTCTACATGATGGACGTGTCGGGCTCGATGGGCGAGGAGCAGAAGGAACTGGTGCGACTCCAGGCGTTCTGGATCGACACCTGGCTCCGCAAGAACTACGAGGGCATCGAGGCCAGGTACATCGTCCACGACGTGCGGGCGGCGGAAGTGGACAAGAAGACCTTCTTCTCCATCCGCGAGGACGGGGGCACGCGCATCTCCTCTGCCTTCGCGTGCTGCGAGGAACTGCTCAAGGCCCACTATGACCCGAACGACTGGAACATCTATCTCTTCCACTTCTCCGACGGGGACAACTCCAGCGAGGCCGACAACCGGCTGTGCGTAAAGATTCTCGACCAGCAGTTGCTCCCGATGTGCAACATGTTCGGCTACTGCCAGGTCACCTCGGCCTATGGATCGGGCTCGTTCCTGCACGTGCTGCGCGAGGCGTTCCCCCGCGGGCTGGCGGACCAGGACGGCCCGAAACTCATCACGACCAAGGTGGACGGGCGCGAGGACATCTACGACTCGATCCGCGCGTTCTTCAAGGCCGGGCGATAGGTCCGGGCATGCCGGCGCGGGCCGGCGGCGTGGTAGGATGGTCCCGTGATCGTGTTCGTGGTCTATGCCGTCGTCGCGTGGTACTTTGCGGCGCGATACCGGCGCTCGTGGCGCGGGGTGCTCGTGGTGTGCCTCGCGGCCGCGGGGCTCGGGCTCGTGGCGTATGCGCACTGGCGGTTGAACGTCTGGACGAACGGGCGGATCTACTTCCGCGTGCTCCAGGGGCTGCTCTATCCCTACGCGGCGCTGGTGCTCGTGATGGCAGGGTTCATCGTGTCGCTCCCCAGGCCCGGTCGGGGGCTGGCGCCGGCGTGCGCACGATGCCGGTACGACCTGACGGGGCTGGTGGCGGGCTCGCACTGCCCGGAGTGCGGGCATCGCGGCGCGATCAACCCCGGAACCACCGCCACGCCGCGCCGAGCAGCAGCACCAGCACGGGAAGCCCAGCGATCGTTGCCCATCGGAGCGCCCGCAGGCGTGCTTCGCTCACCGGGCCAATGAGGGGAACGGCCCGGGCGCTGGGACTCGGGGCCAGCATCGCGTCGCGCCCGGCGAGCCAGTCGATGGCGGCCTCGAAGAACTCGAGGTTGCCAGGGTTCACTGGGGCGGCCCGCCCATCGACCACGCCGATGTCCTGCGTGATCCAGTCCGCGAACCAGGTGTTCGAGCCCACGGCCACGAGCCGCTGCACGAGCCCGTCGGGGAGCGTGCGCTGGGCGGCGAAGGCGACGGCGAACGGCCCGGCGGGCTCGCGGGCTGGGTCACGGGAGGGCGGATCGGGAACGCTCGCGTGCTGCGCGAGCGGGACCTGCATGTACGAGAGCCACTGGGACTCCTGCCACGCGGCGGGATCGTCGAGGGTGTAGATCGGCCAGGCCTCGGCGCGGGCGGGCGGCGGCGTCGATCGCTCGATGGCCACGGGCCACTCGAAGCGCGTCGGGAGCCCGGCGACGGCGCGGGCGATCGGGTGGGCGTCGGCCTCGGCACGGAGCGAGGCGAAGGCGTCGGCGCGTCGGCCCTCGGGCGTTAGTCGCTCGCGGAGGATCGGCGTGCCCGAGGCGACGCGCAGCCCGAAGGGCGCGAGGCACGCTGCGGTCGGGTCCGCCTGGCCCGCCAGCGGGATCGTCGAGGGAAAGAAGCAGACGAGCATCGGCTTGCCCGCGTCGGCGAGTTGGCTCAGGGCGTGTCCGAGTTTGGCGGCGCGCTCGGCGCCGCTCTGGCCCGGGCCGTCGCCCCGGCTGAAACTGTCGGTGTTGAACGCGACGTAGACCACGGGTCGATCTCGCGCGGCGCGGGCGGCATCGGGCGCGTCAGGGCTCTGCGCGACCTCCCAGATCAGCGTCTCGATCCCGCGGTTAGCCAGCCGCTGCATCGCCGCGGAGAAGAACGGTCGGCGGTCGAAGAACCCGCGCGGCTGGGCGTGCAGGAGCACCACGAGAGGCCGCGACGGATCCGCCAGCGACGCCACGGCACTGGCGAGCAGGTCCTCGGCGTTGCGCGAGAGGTCCGCGGACGCGCCCCCCGCCGGGGGCAGCAGGGCCGCGAGGTCGAGCGCGGTCAGACCCGACTCGGGCGGCCCGATGACCAGCGCGGCGCTCGAAGCGCCCAGGGCGCGCGAGACGCGGGCCAGGTCGGAGCGCGGGAGGCGCGTGAGCGCGTCGCGGGCGTCGGCGGCTCGGTCGCGGCGAGAGGTCGCGTCGAGCGCCAAGACCGAGGCGGCGTCTCGCACGGCCGCGGGCTGGCTCTCGGCGCGGGCGAGGGCCGCGAGATTGTCGGCGATGGATCGCAGGCCGGCCTCGGCGTCGGCGAGGGGTTGGCGGAGCGGGTCGCTGGCCGCGATCGCGTCGGGGATGGGGAGCAACCCCGTCGGCCTCGCGAGCGCCTCGGAGGTCTGTCGCGATAGGTCCGCGAGCCCGCGGGCGCTGGCTTCCGCCTCGGCGGCCCGCTGCGAGAGATAGGCGCGGGTCGTCGCGGCCGCCGGCGCGTCGTCGGGCACCATCCCGCGCATCGCGATCAGCCGCGAGGCCAGCGCCGGGAGCCACTGGGCGAGCGATCCCGCCGCGTCGGCCGCGCGCGTCGCCGCCTCGCGCTGCCGATCCAGCGCCGGACGTTCGCGCTCGACCAAACGCGCCAGCAGCGACTGGTACTCGGCCGCTCCCGCCCGCGAGCCGGTGTCGATGAGCGTGGCGCGGATCGTGGAGGATCGGCGGAAGAGATCGAGCACGTCGGCGAGGCGCGCCAGCGACCGCGGATCGACGGCGCGGCGGTCCTTGAGCGGGGCGGCCAGGACAATCTCGTAGCCATCGCCGACGCGCGCGAGCAGCGCCCGCGTGCGCGGGGAGAGGTGGTGCTCGCGCGTGCTGGTGGCGTCCAGACGGATCGAGTACCGGGTCGCCAGCACGTTCAGCAGCACCACGCTCGCCAGCGTGCTGCCGAGCAGGACGAGGCTGAGCGTCCCGAATCGGAGTCGGCGTCGCGCGGTGCTCATCGCCACCTCCGCGACTGGAGCGAGACATGGGCGAGGGCGAGGAAGAGCGCCGTCCCACTGAGGAAGAAGACAACGTGGGCGGTGTCGATGACGCCGCGCCCGAGGTCCGCCAGCCGCGGGCCGATGGCGACCGCGGCCAGCCACCGATCCGTCGGCGGCGGCGCGGCGACCAGGTCGCTCGTCCCCAGCAGCGCCACGAGCAAGAACAGGAACGTCGAGAGGAACGCGAGCGTCTGGCTGGCCGTCAGCGTCGAGAAGAACGACCCGACCGCGAGGTACAGCCCCCCGAGCAGCACGAGGCTCAGGTAGCCCGCGGCGATCGGGCCCGGGTCCGGCTGGGGATCCGAGACCGCAACGAGGATCGCGGCGTGCGCGAGCGTCGGCGCGAGGATCGCCAGCAGAAAGAGCACGCCGCCGACGAACTTGCCCAGCACGATCTCCAGGTCGCGCACCGGGGCCGTCAGCAGCGGCTCGATGGTCCCCGCGCGGAGTTCGTCGCTGAAGAGCCGCATCGAGATCGCGGGCGCCACCGGGAGCAGCAGGAACCCGGAGATCGAGAACAGGTACCGCAGGCTCGCGGGCTCGCCGGGGACCAGGGTTCGCTCGGCGAACACCACGCCCGTGAGGAACAGGTACAGGGCGATCACGACCCACCCCAGCGGGACGCGGAAGAACGAGCGGGCCTCGCGGAGCGCGATGCAGAGGACGGCGCTCATGCGTCGGCGCTCTCGATGATGTCGAGCACGGCCCGCTCGAAGCCGATCGCCTCACGCGAGAGTTCCCGGAGCGGGACGGCCGACAGCGCCGCGGCGATCGCGGGCCGGGGGTCGTCCGCGGTCATCGCGAACGCGACACGGGCGCGGGTCCACCCGTCCTCGTGCGACAGGGCCTCGACACCAGCGACGCCCGGAACGACGGACAGGAGCGCACGAACTCGATCGGCCGGCGCCCGGACCTCGACGCGGCACGCCCCCCCGCTGCCGCTCCCAACCCCCGGACCGCCCCGCGAGGCGAGGTCGGACGGTGTGCCCCGCGCCCGGACGCGACCGCGCGCCAGCACCACGACCTCGTCGCACGACTGCTCGACCTCGCCCAGGACGTGGGAACTGACGAGCACGGCCTTGTCGCGCGCCAGGTCGCGGATGAGCGCGCGGGCCTGGCGCACCTGCTTGGGGTCCAGCGCGCTGGTCGGCTCGTCGAGCACGAGCACCGGCGGGTCGTGCAGGATGGCCGCGGCCAGCCCGACACGCTGCCGGAACCCGCGGCTGAGGGTTCCGACGCGGCGACGGGCTACCTCGCCCAGATCGCAGCGCGCCAACGCGCGGCCGGCGGCGTCGGCCAAGGCTCTCCCGCGCAGCCCGTACAGCCGCCCGCGGAACCGCAGGTAGTCCTCGACCCCCATCTCCCCGTACGCGGGCGAAGCCTCGGGCAAATACCCGACCAGTCGGCGGGCCTCCAGCGAGCGGTCGATGGTGTCCAGGCCGTCGATCATCACCCGACCGGCGTCCGGAGGCATGAACCCGGCGATCATGCGGAGGGTGGTGGTCTTGCCCGCTCCGTTGGAGCCCAGCAGCCCGACGACGCGGCCCTTGGGGACCTCGAAGGAGGCGTCGGCGACGGCGCGGAGGCGGCCGAAGGACTTCGAGACGCCGAGCAGGGCGATCATCGCCGAGAGAATAGCGGGCGGGCCGGACCTCGTACACTTGGTCAGTCGGAGGAACACGGAACGCATGGGCCAGGACCGCCCGAAGTTGTGGATCTTTGCCGTGCCGGGTGAGCCGACGGAGCGGCTCGCGCGGGCGCTCTCGGGTGCGTTCGAGGTGGGCTCGTCGCTCCCCGCGCCCGTCGCGGACACCCCGGGACGAGACGCGGCATGGCTCGTGGTCGGCTCGGCGGACCTCCGTCGGCTCACCGCGCCGCCCGGGGCGGCGGGTGCGCTGCTCGAATCGCTGGGGCAGGGCGCGTGCCTGGTGACCTCTGGCGGCCTGGTCGCCTGGGCCAACACCAAGTTCTCGACGTACGAACCCACGACTCGGACTCGGATCATCGAGGCGTGCAAGGCGGCGCTGGCGACGTTCCGCGGCGCGCCCCCGAGCGTCCGCCGCGTGGACCTCGACGGCGTGGAGGGCGGGAAGTGCCTGGAACTGGTGGTCGCGCCCGCGAACCGCCCCGGTGAGCCCGTCGAGTCCGTGGCCGGGCTGATCCGCGACGTGACCGTCGAGCGGGGCCTCCGCCGCAAGATGGACGCGATCGACGAGGCGGGGTCGCAACTCGTGCGGTTCGAGGCCGACCTGGTGCGGAAGATGAACGTCTTCGAGCGGCTCCGGCTGCTGGAGACGCGGATCGTGCAGGTCTGCCGCGACCTGCTGCGGTTCGACCACTTCAACATCCGGCTGATCGACGAGCGGACCGGGCGGCTGGAGATGGTGATGCACTCGGGGCTCCCCCAGGAAGCGGTGGAACTCGAGATCTATCCGCGGGCGGAGGGAAACGGGATCAGCGGGCTGGTCGCCGCGACGGGGCGGAGTTACATCTGCCCCGACACCGCGACGGACTCGCACTTCCTCCCCGGGTTCACCGGGGCCCGCTCGTCGCTGACGGTCCCCCTGCGGATGCACGACAAGGTCGTGGGCATCTTCAACGTCGAGAGCGAAACGCCCGGCGCGTTCTCGGAGGACGACCGCCAGTTCTCGGAGATCTTCGGGCGCTACGTGGCGATCTCGCTCCACATGCTCAACCTCCTCGTGGTCGAGCGCAGCGCGGTGAACACGGCCGTGGGCGACCGCATGGAGGGCGAGATCAACGAGCCGCTCAAGGACATCCTCGCCGAGGCGGAGTGGCTCAAGGACCTGGCCTCGCGCGACCCACAGGCGCGGGCGCACCTCGAGCGGATCCGCGCCGACGTCGAGTCGATCCGCAGCCGCGTGCGCAACGTCGCCACGGGCGCCCAGACGCTCCTGGGGATCGAGGGCGCGCTCGCCGACCGCCGCATCGACCCCGTCCTCCGCGGGAAGCGCGTGCTCATCGCCGACGACGACGCGAACATCCGGCGGATCATCCACGACGTGCTCCACAACCGCGGGTGCGAGGTCCTGGCCTTCGAGAGCGGCGTGGGCGCGATCGCCGCGCTCGAGTCCGCCCGCGACGGCGGGGCCCGCTTCGACGCCATCCTCAGCGACATCCGCATGCCCGACCGCAACGGGTACGAGGTCTTCGCCGCGGCCCGCAAGGCCCTCCCGGGCGTCCCGGTCATCCTCATGACGGGCTTCGGTTACGACCCGCATCACTCGATCGTCCGGGCCTCGCAGGAGGGATTGCAGGCCGTGCTCTTCAAGCCGTTCCCCGTCGATCGGCTCCTGGACGAGGTGCGCAAGGCCGTCGGGCCCAAGGCGGGCTGAGCCTCAGGCCCGCGCCGCCCGGACGACACGCGGTCGGCCCTCAAAGTCGGGCAGCACTTCCGCGCCCGTGAGTTCCGGTCGGGCCCGCGCCAGCGCGAGCGCCGCCTCGGCGGTGGACTCGGCGATCTCGACCAGCAGCAGCCCCCTCGGCCGGAGATACACGCCCGCGCCCTCGATCACCGGACGCACCAGCGCCAGCCCGTCCGCTCCCCCGCGCAGAGCGATCGTCGGCTCGTGCTCCTTGACGTTCGGGGGCACCTCGTCCCACTCGTGGTCGGGGATGTACGGCGGGTTGGCGACGAGGTAGGCGAGGCTCCCGTGGGCGCGGGCCGCGGGGTGCGCGGCCAAGGGCTCGAGCAGATCACCCCGCACGAGGTCGATGCGATCGGCGACGCCATGGCGCCGGGCGTTGGCGGCGGCCACCTCGAGCGCCTCGGGCGAGATGTCCGTCCCGACGCCGCGGGCCTCGGGGAGGTTCTTCAGGAGCGCCACCGCGACGCACCCCGAGCCCGTGCAGAGGTCGGCGAAGAGGACCCCCGCACCGGTGCGCCCGCCGCCCCCCGGCTCGACGCGGGCGTGCTGAAGAACGGCCTGCACGATCGTCTCGGTCGAGGGCCGGGGGACGAGCACGCGCGGATCGACGTGGAATGGCAGCCCGAAGAACCACGCCTCGCGGACGAGGTACTGCACCGGCTCGTGGCGGAGGGCGCGGGCCACGAGGTCGCGGAGCGTGGCGCGTTCGAGTTCCGATGCCGGTCGATCGGCGTCCATGTAGAGGCGGAGCCGCTCGCACCCGATGACGTGGGCGACGAGGAGTTCGGCCATGAGGCGCGGGGACTCCAGCCCCTTGCGCTGGAAAGACTCGGTCATCCAGGCCAGGAGCCGCCGCGTCGTCCACGGGCTGGTGGGCGCGGTGCTCAGGCGTCGGCCTCGATCGGGCCGCCCGCGGACGCGGTCCCGGGCGTCAGCCGCGCGGCAGCGGCGTCCGCCATCGCCGCCTCCATCGCCCCGGGAAGGTACAAGTCGGCCGGGTCCTGTCCGTCGCAGGCCTTGCGGATGGCGAGGTAGACCGCGGTGGCGGCGCCCATCGCCCCGCTGACGATGATCGCCTGCACCAGCATCCCCGCCACGCCCGCCCAGAAACCGACGATTCGAGCGGTCGCCGTGGCGAGCGTGCCGAGGTCGTCGGCGCCGGCGGAGTACCCGAGGCGGAGCGGCCAGGCAAAGGGCCGGGCTCGCTCCGGGCCCATGAACGCCGTGATCCCGCGCGACGTGAAGTCGAGCGTCGAGGCCAGGAGCCATGCGGCGACCACGCCCACGAGCACGACGCCCACGCCCGCGAGCACGAGGTAGAACAGCAGCCGCAGCGGACGGGTGAAGAGGTACGCGAACCCGCGCTGCACGGCGTCGATGGCGTCCGCGCCGTCAGCGGCGACCGCGGCGACGCACAGCCCGTGCACGATCGCCATGCCCGCGACCACCACCACCGCGAAGAGGCCCACGAGCATCGCCAGGCCCAGCAGCAGCGCGGCGAGCACGTTGAGCCCGGGCCACTGCCCGACCCAGCCGCCGACCGCCAGCAGCAGCGCCACGCCCCAGACGAGGATCGCCGGTCCGAGCGCGACGCCCACGAGCGAGCGGGCGCGGGCCGCGGCGAAGTTCAGGCCCTCGTGCCAGGCGCCGAACTGTCCCAGGGCGAACTCGAGCGCGGCCAGGCGCGAGATCGCCCCCAGCAGCACCGCCCAGAGCACGAGCACGCACGGCCCCATGAGCAGCGTCGTGATCGGCACGCCACGCACCAGAGCGAGCGGCAGATCGACCGCGACGCTCCACACCCACACGGGGTCGAGCGCCGCCGCCACCGACATGGGCGTGGGCACGTCGATCGTCCCGCGCCCGATCCAGCGATCGAACTGGAGCCCAAAGCCCAGGAGCACGGAGGTCGCGGCCAGCCCCACGAAGGCGAGCCCCACTCGACCGGGCCGCAGCCCCAGCACGACGGCCGTGACGAGCCGGGGCCACAGGAGCGAGGCCCACCAGTCCTCGAAGGCCGGGGCGGCGCCCGTCCCGGCGACGACGCGATCGGTCTGCTTCGTGTCGGTCATGGCGGGTCCTTTCGGATTCGGCGACGGGTCGAAACCATGCCGACCCGCTCCCGAATGATCCGGGCAGCGGAGCGGGCGGCATGTAGCCTACCGCGCTGGGCCGCGGAGTGCAGTACGATTCGCGGCAAGAAGGAGGCCATATGACGCTTATCGTCGTGGGTGGACTGATCGCGTTCGCGGTGGTGCTTCTGCTGATCGTGGTCGGGCTCTACAACGGCCTGGTACGGAAGCGTGTGGATTGCGACAACGCGTTCGCGCAGATCGACGTGCAACTCAAGCGGCGGTACGACCTGATCCCGAACCTGGTGGAGACCGTCAAGGGCTACGCCTCGCACGAGAAGGGCACGCTCGAGGCCGTGATCTCCGCCCGCAACCGGGCCGTGCAGGTGCAGGGCGGCACGGTGGGCGAGCGGGCCCAGGCCGAGGGCGTGGTCACGCAGGCGCTGGGCCGGCTGTTCGCGCTGGCCGAGGCGTACCCGGACCTCAAGGCGAACACGAACTTCTCGTCGCTGCAGGAGGAACTCGCCAGCACCGAGAACAAGATCGGGTTCGCCCGCCAGCACTACAACGACTGCGTCGGACGCTATGAGGAGACGCGGCAGACCTTCCCCTCGAACATCGTCGCCGGCGCGTTCAACTTCGGCGCCCGGGACTACTTCAAGGTCGAGGAGCCCGCGGCCCGCGAGGCGCCCAAGGTCTCCTTCTCCTAACCCCCCCCCCGCCTCCCCTTCCGATGCCCGAGCCCGACTCCATCTCCGCTCCGAGCGAGGCGATGCGCCGCCGAGTGTCGGCCTATCCCGGCACGCTCACCTTCCACGACCTCATCCGCAAGAACAAACGCCAGAGCGTCGTGCTGATGATCGTCATGGTCCTGCTCGGGGTCGCGGTGGGCGGGATCATCGCGTCGGCGCTTGCCGTCTACCTCGGCGCGGCTCCGGACCTCGAGTCGCTCGTGCCCTCGATCGTCGTCGGGTGCGCCGTCGCGCTGGCCGCGGCCCTCCTCGGGACGCTCTGGAGTTGGTTCGGCGGGGCGAACGCGATCCTGCGGATGTCCGGAGCCCGCGAGATCACCAAGCCGATGGACCCCGAACTCTTCAACGTCGTCGAGGAGGTCGCCATCGCGGCGGGCCTGCCCATGCCGCGGGTCTTCGTGATCGGCGACAGCGCCATGAACGCCTTTGCCACCGGGCGCGACCCCAAGCACGCCGCCGTCGCGATCACCGTCGGCCTCCGGCAGAAACTCACCCGCGACGAACTCCAAGGGGTCATGGCGCACGAGATGGCCCACGTCCGGCACCTGGACATCCGCTTCGCGATGCTCATGGCCACCATGGTCGGGCTCATCGCCTTCGCCTGCGACGCCTTCTGGCGCGTGCTGTGGTACTCGCGCGGGGGACGGGGCGGGCGGCGCGGGGGCAAGGACGGCGGGGGCGCGGTTGTGCTCGTGCTCTTCATCCTCGCCATCCTGCTGGCGATCCTCGCCCCGCTGGTGGCGCGGATCATCCAAATGGCCTACAGCCGGCAGCGCGAGTACCTGGCCGACGCGGGGGCCGTCGAACTCACGCGGAACCCGCTCGGGCTGGCCTCGGCGCTGCAGAAACTCGCCGACGACAACGAGCCGCTGGTGGACACGGCCAACCGCGGGACGGCCCACCTTTACATCGTCAACCCGCTCCGCAAGATGCGCGACGCGCACCAGGCGATCAACTCGATGTTCCTCTCGCACCCACCGATCCAGGAGCGCATCGCCCGGCTGCTGGCGCTCTCGCGATAGCCGCTCAGGATCGGTACGCCTCTTCCGGGGCGTGCTCGGTCTCGGCGCGGCCGCCTTCTTTCCGCACCCCGACGAGCACCAGGATCCGCCGCCGCGTCGCGCGGAGCGGGTCCCCGATGCGTCGCCACACGCGGATCGAGCGCGGGCGGTACTGGTCGATGTCGCGGGCCTCGGGCGGGAGCAGGTCGGGCCGGCAGCGGATGACGTGCTTCATCAGGTGGTACCGGTCCATCCGCTGGAACATCCGCAGCATCGCCGTGACGGGCCAGATCCGCGCCCACGCGCCCCGGGGCCAGAAACAGACCTGGAAGTCGATGAGGCAGGGCGAGCCGTCGTCGGCGACGATGATGTTCTCCCGCTTGTGCAGGTCCACGTACGCGACCCCGCGCGCGTGCACGCCTTCGATCGTCGCGCGCAACTTGTCGAAGAAATCGTCCGCGACACGCTCGCCCCGCCCCAGCGGGTGCCCCTCGACATACGGATGCGCCACGGCGTTCGGGAGCACGCGGACCTCGCCCGACCGCAACCGCTCGCCCACCGGGCCGCACGCCCGCGGGACATGCTTCAAATCGGCCAGCAGCAGGAGCAACCCGTGCTCCCGCCGCGCCAGCCGCCGGCCCAGCCACCGCATCGGGATGATCCCGATCGCCTGCTGCCGGTTGAACTTGCACACGACCTTGCCCGCCGGGCCCCGATAGATGCCCGTCGCGGCCCAGGAGTCGTGCTTGAGGCAGTCCGCCAGCGCGTACTCGTTCCCGTCGATCACCACCACCGCCGGCGGATCGTTCCGCCCCAGCGCGCGAAAGACGCGCGGACGGGGCTTGGTGGGTGGGGCCTCGGCGTGCGCCATGGCCCACAGCGTAGCGGGCGACCAGGAACCCGGTGATCGCCGAGCCCGCGCGATCAACCGCCCGCCCCCGCTCGTAGAATCACCGACCACCAACGACGGAGCCTGCCATGCTGTTTCGACTGATCTACGACGACCACCTCGCCCAGGCCGCGTACCTCATCGGGTGCCAGCGAACGGGCGAGGCCATCGTCATCGACCCCGAGCGCGACGTGGATCGGTACCTCGACCTCGCCAAACGCGAGGGCCTCCGCCTCGTCGCGGCCACCGAGACCCACATCCACGCCGACTTCGTCTCCGGGTCCCGCGAACTCGCGGAACGCGGCGTGAAGGTCTTCCTCTCCGGCGAGGGCGGGCCGGATTGGTCCTACCAGTGGCAGCACAAACGCACCGTCGGCGGGACGTACGACCACCAACTCCTCCGCAACGGCGACGTGATCAAGGTCGGCAACATCGAGATCAAGGCCCTCCACACCCCCGGGCACACCCCGGAGCACCTGTCGTTCCTCGTGACCGACCGCGGGGGCGGCGCGGCCGAGCCCATGGGCATCGCCACGGGCGACTTCGTCTTCGTCGGCGATCTGGGCCGACCCGATCTGCTCGAGTCGGCCGCCGGACAGGCGGGCGTCGCGGCGCCCTCGGCACGGACACTCTTCAAGTCCGTCGCCACCTTCGCCTCGCTCCCGGACTACGTGCAAGTCTGGCCCGGGCACGGCGCCGGGAGCGCCTGCGGCAAGGCGCTCGGGGCCGTCCCGCAATCGACCGTCGGCTACGAACGCCGCTTCAACCCCGCGATCGCCGCCGCCAAGAGCGAGGGCGCCTTCGTCGATTACATCCTCTCGGGCCAGCCCGAGCCCCCGCGCTACTTCGCGCGGATGAAGAAGTGGAACAAGGAGGGCCCGCCCGTGCTCGGCGGCGTCCCCAAGCCACGGCGCGCCGGCGCCGACGAACTGGCCCGCCTCGACGCCCGGGCCGTCGCGATCATCGACACCCGCACCTGGCGCGAGTTCATGGGCGGGCACCTCGCGGGCTCGCTCTACATCCCCTTCGGCACCGGGTTCCCCACCGAGGCCGGCTCGCTCATCGAGCCCAGCGAGCCGATCCACCTCATCATCGACGAGCCGCGCCTCGACGATGCCGTTCGGGACCTCATCCGCGTCGGGCTCGATCGCGTCGAGTCCTGGTCCTCGCCCGCGTCGGTCGCCGAGGCCGGGTCGCGCGGCGGCACCATCGTCACGTCCAAGGAGATCTCGCCCGAGGCGGCCCGCTCACGGCTCGGCGCCTTCTTCGTCCTCGACGCCCGCAAGGCCACCGAGCACGCCGAGGTCCACATCGACGGCGCCACACAGGTCTCGCACACCCAGATCGTGTCCAACCTCGCCCGGCTCCCCAAGGACCGCCCGATCCTGGTCCATTGCAAGTCGGGCGGCCGGTCCGCACGAGTCTGCGCGTTCCTCGACCGCCTCGGGTACGACGCCACCAACCTCGCCGGCGGGATCACCGCCTGGCAGCAGCAGGGCCTCCCGACCAAGCCCTAGGTCATTCCGTCTCCAGATCGAACACCAGTTCCATCGGGGACCACCACTCCCCCGGCCTCGCTCCGGGAACGCGACGCTGGAATCCTCGCATCAGCGCGTCCCACGCCGCGCAGCGGGCGTTGGCGGCATACGCCTGGTAGTCGCGGGCCGGGTCGAACGCGTCCGGCGCCTCGTAGTACATGAACAGCCGCGTGCCGTGCAGGAAGATCCGCAGCCGCGCGATCCCCAGGCCCCGCAGGGCGGCCACGACCTCGGGCCAGACGGCCCGGTGGTGCTCCTTGTACGCGGCGATGAGCGAGGGATCGTCCACCAGGTCCAGGGCTTGGGCGTAGGGCTTCATGCGCGCGGCTCCGACTGCATCCACGCCGAAAAATAGAACGGGCGGCCCGCAAAGGCCGCCCGCGTGCGCTCACAATCTCAATCGCCGATCACTTCCGCCGGCGGAACGCCGTGAGCCCCGCGAGACCCAGGCCCGAGAGGCCCATCCAAGCGCCGGCAGGGAGCGGGATGATCTGCGTCGGGCCATTCACGAACGAGTCGCTGTCGCCCGTCGTACCGATCGCGCGGACGTGCAGCCCGATCCGGAGATCGCCATTGGCCACCGCGTTGACAACGCTGTTGAACGTCTTGCCCGCGCCAAGCACGAAGTCCATCTCCAACCAGTCCGCCGCGTTGTCGATCCCGTTGACAGGGTTCCCGACCGCGTCGGCGCTGAATGCTGCGGTCGCGTTGAAGGCAGGGCTGAGGTTCGCGCCGCCGGGGAGGTTCCCGGGGCTCGCGCCGCCGCCGGTGAACGTGCACCCGAACTGGTTGAGCGGCGACATGAGGCTCGACAGCGGGGCCGAGTTGCGGTTGTCGTAATAGATCTCGGAGATCGAGGAGTAGATCACCGCGGTGTTCGTGAAGCGGAACCGCACGACGGTCGACGACACCTCGCTGAGCACGGCCTTGAACTGGGCCGCGGGGTTCTGCGGGGCGTTCGCGGGCGTCACGCGCGTAAACCCGATCTCGACGGGTGCCGCGACAACACTCGCCGCGCTTGCGAGCGCAACAACAACACCAACCTTGGTGACGAAGTTCATAGTGCTCCTCTTCCCTTCTCAACCCGTGCCGGGAACCGGTTTTACTTCCCGTTTCCTACGAATGAGAATAGCGGCCTCCATCGTTCGATGCAAGCGCTCTGCGCAAAATAACGGACATGAACTCTCCACGCGGCCCGATAGCATCGCGAGCGGCAGAACTCAGCCCCGACTTGCGTTATCGGACTATTGATTGCGATGGCATCGCTCACCCGCTTTCCGCAGCCGCGAATGCGTTCGGTTGTCTCCAGCGGAGCGGCCGCTCCGGTTCAGGGCCCTACGTCGACCCGCGGGCAGGATGCAACGGCTAGACCCGCCGTCGCCGGAGCACCGCCACGCCCGCCAGCCCGGCAAGCCCGGCCAATGCCGCGGGCGGAAGCGGGATCACGTTCGGGGGGTTCCCGTTCACAAACGAGTCGCTGTCGCCCGAGGTCCCGATCGCCCGGACATGCAACCCGATCCGAAGGTCCCCGTTGGCGATTGCATCGACGACGCTGTTGAAGGTCTTGCCCGCGCCGAGCACGAAGTCCATCTCCAGCCAGTCGGCGGCGGTATCCAGGCCATTGGCAGGGTTGCCCTGGGCGTCGGCACTGAAGACCGCGGTCGCGCTGAAGGCGGGGCTGAGGTTCTGCCCGCCGGGCAGGTTGCCGGGGTTCGCGCCGCCGCCGGTGAAGGTCGCGCCGAACTGGTTGAGCGGGGTCATCAGGCTCGAGAGCGGCGCCGAGTTGCGGTTGTCGTAGTAGATCTCCGAGATCGAGCAGTAGATCACCGCGGTGTTCGTGAAGCGGAAGCGGACGACGCTGGACGAGACCTCGCTGAGCACGGCCTTGAACTGGGCCGCGGGGTTCTGCGGGGCATTGGCCGGCGTCACCCGGGCGAACCCGATGTCGACAGGGGCGCCCATCGCGGACGCGCTCAGCGCCAGACCAACTCCACACGCGAGCAGATGAACGGTGCGCACGTCTCCCCCCAATCTCTAGAGAGTTCCTTCGCGGACCCACGGCCGCCGTGGGCGTCTCGGTCAACATACACCACGCACGAGGCCGGACCACCCGGAGACGAGAAACTCGGCGCGCGAGGTGCAACTCGGACGCGCCGCAACGGATTCCGCGGGACTATCGGGCTCGACGCCCGCCGCCGCCGCCGCCGAACATCGGCGCCAGGGGCAGCAGCACGAGGGCCATCACGAGCGCGACCGGCCCGGTAACGAGCGCCGAGAGCAGCCGCCGACCCAACTCCGCGAGCGGCCGCCACTCGAACTCCGGGTGCGCCAGGTGCCGCGCCGTCAGCAGCCCGCACGCAAAGGCCTGGGCGATGGCCATGCCCACAACCGAGAGCGCCAGCAGCGTGAGGGGATTCCGGCGGATGACCTGGCCCCGCAAGGCGAGCACAAACTGGCCCGCGACGAGGTACCCGATCGCCATGGGCCCGGGCACCGCCACCAGCGCGCCGCCGGCCCCGTGCATGCGCATCGTCAGAAGGTCCACACACAGCCCGAGGACCAGGCACGTCCAGAGCGCCGCCCCGGGCGCGGCCGAGAGCGCTACGAGCACCGCCAGCGGGAGCACGAACCCCGGCTGACCCGGGATCGAACTCGACAGCCCCGACTCCAGCCCGAGGCACAGCCACGCGACCACCAGCAGCAGCGGGACGTTCATGGCGGGCCCCCGTCGGTGCCGCCCGCGGGCGAATCCGTCGTTTGCCGAAGGATCACCTCGCTGAGCCGATCGAGTTCCACGGTGGGCGCGACGGTGATGACGGCCCGCCCCGCGACCCGGTCCACCGCCGTGATCTTCCCGATCACCAGCATCCTCGCGGCGGCGGGCAACTGGTCGTCCTCGACGCGCACCACCTGCCCCACCTCCGGCTCCGGGCCCCCGTGCTCAACCTGCCCGCGCAGCACGCCGCGGCCCTGGGGATACAGCAGGCACAACGAGCCCCGGGCGGCGTCGGCGAGCGCGATCCGCCCGCGGATCCCTCGCTCGCCCTGCCGATCCGATTGCTTGGTCGTGATGAGCGTGACCATGCTGGACCGCGGGCCGACGCGACCAACGAGCCCGACCAACTGCGCCCCCGTGGTCGTCGCCACGGCGCCGACCTCGATGGTGTGGTTCCTGCCCGCGCGGACCTCGACGATCCCGCCCCCGGAGCCGGGAGTCGGGCCGATCACGGGCGCGATCACCTGCCGCACCGCCAGCCCCTCGTACGGCACGCCCTGCTGGAGCACGCGGATCTGCTCGCGCAGGCGCGTGTTCTCGTCGCGCTCCTGGAGCCACAGGCTCTCGAGGCGGTCGCGGTCGTCCTGGAGGCGACGGACGAGTTCGTCGTCGCGCGCCGATTCCGGGGGGCGGAGCCATCGCACCACCCGGGCCACCGGCTGCTTGACCGGCGCGACGAGCAGCCCCATCGCGTCCGCCGGGCCGCCCAGGGCCGACAGCCACCTCGTCGGCGCCACGCTCAGCCCGACGAGCGCCGCCACGCTCCCCGGGAGGAGGTATCGGCGGAGCGGCGAATGGCGGGCGACGCGGTTCATCCGGCCTGTAGCCTATCGGCCCGCCCGGCTCGGCGCGCTCAGGCCACGTGCGACAGGACCTCGTCCCACGACATTCCGTTCCGGGGCTCGCGCGTCTGCACCCACTTCGCCGTCAACTTCCCGTCCGCGCTCTTGCCCACCACCACCGTCGCCCGGTGCGTCGTGTTCATGTCGGCCCAGTACAGCCCCAGCGCCCGGCACACCTGCCGATGCTGGTCGCTCAGGATCGTGTGCTTGAACCCCTCGGCGTTGGCCCACGCCTTCTGCACGAACGACGAGTCGCAACTGATCCCCACGACCGTCGCCCCCTTCTGCTGCCACGAGGCCATCTCCGTCGTGATGCACTTCATCTCCGTCCCGCACACGCCCGTGAACGCGAACGGGAAGAAGCACAGCACCACGTCGCCCCTCTTGGCCGCGTCCGACAGCCGCCAGTCCTTGCGGTCCTGGTCCGGGAGCGTGAAGTCGGCGATCGTGTCGCCCGCGGCCACCGGGGTGCTGCGAGCGGGCGCTGGGGGGGCGGAAGGGGGGGTGGACATCGGGGTCTTCTCCTGATCGGGCCCGGATCACGCCGGGTTTGCGTATGCTATGGCATAGGCAGGAGGCCGCATGACCGTCGAACCCAAAGCCGCGGCGGAGCCCGAGGCGCTGCTGAGAGCCCGCTACGACGCGGTCAAGTCGAGGATCGCCAGCGCCGCACGGCGCGCGGGCCGAAAGCCAGAGGACATCTGCCTCGTTGCCGTCACCAAGAACGCCGAGCCCGATCAGATCCGGGCCCTCATCGGGATGGGGCACCACGACTTCGGCGAGAACCACGTCCAGTCGTTCGTGCAGCGCGCCGCCATGACCGAGGAACTGCTGGCCCGCCAGCGCGTGCTGAGCGGGCCCGGCCCGCGCGCGGGCGCCGTCCGCTGGCACCTCATCGGGCACCTCCAGCGCAACAAGGTTCGCAAGGCCGTCGAGTTCGCACGCCTCATCCACTCCGTCGACTCGCTCCGGCTCGCCGAGGAGATCCAGGTCTGCGCCCAGAAACGACCCGAGCCCGTCGAGGTGCTCGTGCAGGTCAACTGCTCGGGCGAGGCGAGCAAGTTCGGATGCCCCATGCCCGCCGCACGCCACCTCGTCGAGCAGATCGACACGATGGTCGGGGTGCGGGTCCGCGGGCTGATGACCATGGCCGCCGAGTCGCCCGATGAGCGCGTCGTGCGCGGCGCCTTCGCGCAGTGCCGCGAGATCTTCGAAGAGGTCCAGCGATCGGGCGTGGGCGAGGGACGGTTCAACATCCTCTCGATGGGCATGTCCGGCGACTTCGAACTCGCCATCGCCGAGGGCGCGAACCTCGTCCGCGTCGGCACCGCCATCTTCGGCGAGCGTCAGACCTCCGAGCCGCCGCCTGAGGACGACGCGACGGAGTAGTCCTGCTCCGCGCCGCACTCCGGGCAGCGCGATCCGGCGAGGCCGGTGAGGTTGTACCCGCACGCCCCGCACAGGCCGGCCCGCCGGCGACGCACCGCCGGTGTCTCCTTCAGCCGACGAACCGTCGCCGGCACCCAGCCCAGCGACCACACGAACGCCGCCACAACCGCGCACGCCGCGGCGCTGTGCGCGACGCCGCCCCAGAGCACCCGCGTCTCTCGGATGTTCCTTGCCCCAAGCGTGGCGAGATCCGCGGGCGTCAGCCAGTCCCATCGCTCCGCAAGTGTCCTGGCGTACTCGGCCCGCGCCCGCGCCACGCCCTCCGACGACACCTCGCTCCCCGCCTCGGCGTGGATCTGCACCGACTTGGTGTCCGTCACCGGCGCCCACAGGCCCTCCCCGTACCGCCCGCCGATCGCCCACAGCGTCACCGTTCGCTCCGGCGCCTCGGCCATCGCGCGCGTCGCGGCGTCCCAACTCTCCTCGTCCGGCCTCATCAGCACCATCTCGCCGTCCGGCGCGAACCCCGCCACCCCGGTCGGCTGCGCCATGCCGCACCGGCACTTCGGTGACGAGAACATGCTCCCGACCAGCGTGCTTCGCGGCTGCGACTCCGCATCAATCACCAGCCCGAACGCCAGCACCAACGTCGCCACCGGATTCACCAGCAACCGGCGAAGCATGCGTGCGCCTGGGGATCGTTCCAACATGGCGGCCTCGCGGGCGGATCGGCCCAGCCTCCCACTCCCTCCACCATCTCATACGTCGGCTACGGGCACGGGTTGCACCACGCTCGCGAAGCCCCGCCAGACGCCGACCGTTCCGCTCGCTCCCGCTATTGCGGCTTCTCGGGCTTGGACTCCAGCGTCTTCTTCAACGTCGCCGCGTCCTCGGCGGTGATGTTCTTGCACGCCTTGAGCATCACCATGAAGTGCTCGATCTCGTCGGGCTGGGCCGGGAACCCGACGTTTCCCTTGGGCCCGTCGCTGGTGGCGATCTTCTCCCCTGAGGCGGGATCAACGAACGCGAACCACGGGATGCCGCCCTTCACGTCGCCTCGCTGCGACTTCTCGACGTCCTTGCCCCCGATCATGCGGTCCTCGTCGATCTTCACGTCGACGAACTCCTTGTCGAGGATCGCCGCGACCTCCGGGCGCGCCATCCAGTCCTCGAGCCGGTGGCACCACCCGCACCACGGCGCCCCGAAGTGCAGGAAGACGCGCTTGTTCTCCTTCTTCGCCCGCTCCATCCCCGCCGCCAGCACCGCCGAGGCGTCGAGGTACGGGGCCTTGTGCGCCTCGAGGAACGCGACGACCTTCGCCGCGTCGTGCCCGGGGTATGGCTCCTCCTTCGACGCGGGAAGTTCCAGCGCGCCCGTCTCCTGGTTCGCGATCGCTTTGCCCTCGGCGTCGAGCACCGTGAGGAACGGCACGCCCGAGGCCCGAAGGTCCGCTCCGTACGAGGCCGCCAGATCCATGTTCTTGTCGAAGCGCCCGATGTCCACCAGCACCAGGTCGTACTCGTACATCAGCACGCGCTTCGTCTTGGCGTCGCCCGTGAACGTCCCGTGCAGTTTGTGGCACCACCCGCACCAGTTCGCGCCCCACTGCACGAGCACCCGCCGATTCTCCTTTTTCGCCTTTGCCAGCGCCGAGGCGATCTGGGCCTTGGCGTCCGCCTTCTCGTCATAGGTCGCGGGCTTGGCTGGCTTGGTCGCGGGTTGGGCCGCGGGCGCGCCGGGCTGAGGGGCCGGGGTTGCCGGCGCCGACGGGGCCGTCTGCGCCAAAGCCGGGAACGCCGCGATGAGCACGAGTCCGAGCGAACGCTTCATGGATGACTCCTGGAGGCGCGGCAGTCGGGCCGCGCGCCGAGTATACCGAACCCTATTCCTCTTCCAACGTCTTCTTCCGCCGAAGAACGTGGTGGTAGTGCTGCGCAAACCGGTGCGCCTCGTCGCGGATCGCCTGGCACAGCCGAAGGCCCGGGTTGTCGCGCGACAGGCGGATCGGCCCGGAGCGATCCTGCGCGTAGATCAGTTCTTCCTTCTTCGCCAGCGCGATGACCATGGGCGGGCGCACATCAAGCGACGCGAACGCCTCCAGCGCCGCGTGCAACTGCCCCAGCCCCCCGTCGATCAGGATCACGTCCGGATACAACTCGTGGCCCTCGCCCGCCTCGCGATACCGCCGCGAGACCACCTCTCTGATGCTCGAATAGTCATCATTGATTCCCGCCCCTCCCCCCCCTTCCCCCCCTCCGTCCACACTGCCCTCGGACGCCCGCGCCGCCGTGCCCTTGATCTTGTACCTCCGATACTCGTTCCGCAGCGGCCGCCCGTCCACGAAACACACCTTGCTCCCCACCGTCTCGCCCCCCTGCAGGTGCGCGATGTCGATCGCCTCGACGCAGCGGATCGCGCGCTCCAGCCCCAGCGTCTTGCGCAGGCTCTCCAGCCCCTTGCGCGGGTTCAGCAGCGCCGCCTCGGCCTCGGGCTGCCAGCGGTCCTTCCGCTTGGCGCGGTCGTCCAACTTCTCGATCGCCCGCACCTGGTCCCGGATCGTCGCCGCCTGCTCGTAGCGTTGCTCCGCCGACGCCCTCGCCATCTCTTCGCGCATCTCGCGGAGCATCGCCTCGCGCTTCGTCCCCAGGAACCGCAGGAAGCGGTCCACGTCGGCCCGATACGCCTCGCGCGAGATCCGGCCCGCGCACGGGGCCGTGCAACGACCGATGCTGTGCAAGAGGCACGGGCGGAAGTGCCGGTTCTTCGGGTCGCCCTCCGCGATCTCCAGCGAGCACGTCCGGAACTTGAACACTCGCTGGAGCAGGTGCACCGATCCGCGCAGCGCCCGCGGCGAGGTAAACGGCCCCAGCACCCGCGCCCCGCGCAACGCCGGCTCCACCTCTCCCTCCCCACCGCCCCCGCCCACCAGGTTCCGCGTCACCAGCACGCGCGGGAAGTCCTCCCGCTGCGTCACCACCAAGTACGGGAACGTCTTGTCGTCCGTCAGCATCGCGTTGAACCGCGGCTTGAGGTCCTTGATCAGCCGGTTCTCCGCCAGCAGCGCCTCCCACTCCCCCTCGCACGGGACCACGTCGAAGTCCGCCACCACCTCCAGCATCGGCTGCTTCCGCGGACCCAGGTCCGCCGACGGCACAAAGTACGACGACACCCGGTCCGGCAGACGCGACGCCTTCCCCACGTAGATCACCCGGTCCTCGGCGTCCTTCATCAAATAGACCCCGGGCACCCGCGGCAGCGCGCGCGCCTTCTCCGAGAGCCGCTTCAAGCGTTCCGCGGACACAGGCGATCGTAGTGGACGCGGCCGAGCGCCGGCGCCGACGGACTACACTGCCCCATGCGCCCCCTCGCGATCGCGGCCGTGGCGGTCCTCTCCGGGTTCCAACCCCCCGAGCCGAACACGCCCGCTTCGACCCCCGTCGCCCAGCAGCCCGCCCCCACCTCCACTCCCGCCCCACGCTCCTTCGCCGACTTCCGCCCCTCGATCCACGGCTTCCGCTTCGTCAACTCCTTCACCGGCTCGCCGCTCCCCGTCCGCCTCGGCAACGCCGAGCGATCCATGAACGTCCCCAACCGCTTCGGGCTCTGCGGGGGAATGTCCTTCGCCGCCGCCGATTTCTTCCTCGCCCGCCGCGACCGCCCCCTCGCCGACGTGCCCCCGGCCCAGGGCGACCCGCTCTACGACTTCCTCTACGGCCGACAGGTCGCCTCGCTCGGCACGCTCGGGGTCATGGCCACCAAGTTCATGGAATGGATGCGGCTCAGCGACGACGAGTGCCGCCGCCGCACCCTCGACGAACTCCCCGAGATCACGCGCCGCCTCGCCGAGGGCAAGCCCGAGCATCTCGGCCTCGTCCTCACCAGCGCCGCCCGCAACCCCGAGCCCTGGCACAACCATCAGGTCCTCGCCTACGCGCTCGGCGAAGGGCCCGAGGGCGTCACCGTCATCCGCATCTATGACCCCAACTACCCCGAGCGCGACGACGCCACCCTCGTCCTCGGCACGCCCGGCGAATCCATCGCGGGCACGCGCGTCGTTCCCGGCAAGCGCCCCACCATCGTCCGCGGCGTCTTCCGCATGAGTTACACGCCCGTCAAGCCGCCCGAATCGCTCTCGCCCCCGACCGCGCCGGCCGCACGGCAATGACCGAACGTTGCGCTGGCTTCCGACTCGTCGCGCGGACGCCCCGCGACGCGCTCACTCCCACCTGAGCAGGTGCCACGCCTTCTTCCCGCGCCGCACCGCGAGGATCGACCCGTGCAGGAGGTCTCGCGGCGTGAAGCGGTCCTGCGGCCCGATCTTGCGCCCGTTGACCGAGATCGACCCCTCCTTCACCAGTTGCCGCGCCTCCGACTTGCTGTGCTCCTTCACGAGCGTCGTGAGCGCCACCAGGTCCGCCGCGCCGATCCCCTCGACCGTGCTCCCGTCCGCGTTCGTCGTCGCCGCCGACAGCAACGCCCTCGCGTGCGTGCTCGACGGCGCCTCGGCCAGCGCCTCGCGCAGCGTCGATTCGGGCAGACCCGCGATGTCCCCCGAGAACAGCGCCCTCGCCGCGCTCTCCGCGTGCTCCACCGCCTCCGGCCCGTGCAGGAGCGCCGTCGCCGCCCGCGCCAGTTCCCGCTGCGCCAATCGCTGCCCCGGGTCCCTCGCGTGCTCCGCCTCGATCGCCTCGATCCGCTCGCGCGGCAGCAGCGTGAAGATCCGCAGGTACCTCGCCGCGTCCGCGTCCGAGGCGTTGAGCCAGAACTGGTAGTACGCGTACGCCGAGGTGCGGGCCTTGCTCGTGTCGCTGGGGCCGGCAGGCGCGCTCAGCCAGATCGCGCCGGACTCCGTCTTCCCGAACTTCGTCCCATCAGCCTTTGTCACCAGCGGCGTGGTGAGGCCAAACGTCGTCGGCGGGGCGAACGGCGGATCCACGGGCAGGACCACCTTCGCGCCAAACAGCGGATCGCGCACCTCCACGGGACCGGGCGGCTGCTGCCGCTCCCACGTCGAAACCCGCTGCGCGTGGTCCTTCCCGATCAGGTCCGCGCCCGCGACGATGTTCCCCCACTGGTCACTCCCGCCCATCTGCACGGTCACGGGCCGCGGCAGGCCGTGCCTCGCGAAATCGCGGAAGAGCACGAGGAAGTCGTAACTCTGGAGGATCATGTAGGAGAACTCGGTGTACGAGATGCCCTGGTCGCGCTCGTGGAGCCGGGCCCGCACCGAGTCCTTCTGGATCATCATGTTGACCGAGAAGTGCTTCCCGATGTCGCGCAGCGCCTCGAGGTACCCGAGTTTGCCGAGCCAGTCGAGGTTGTTGAGGATCGGCGGCACCCTCGCCGGCCGGCCCTCCAGCGCCGCCGCGTGGCGAAACACCCGCTCAAAGATCGGGCGCTGGCCCTCGACGTTCCGCCGAACCGTCTCCTCCGTCATCAGTTGCCGCTCGGCCGACTTGCCCGACGGATCGCCGATCAGGCCCGTGCCCCCCCCCATCACCACCACCGGATCGTGCCCGGATCGCTGCACGTGCACCAGCATCATCAGCGGGACCAGGTTCCCGATCGTCACCGAGTCCGCCGTCGGATCAAAGCCCGCGTAAATCGACCGCGGCCCGCCGCTCGCGGCCAAGTCGAGGTGCGCGCGCAGCCCGGCCTCGTCCGTGCATTGGTGGATCAGCCCCCGCCAGCGGAGTTCGTCGAGCAGGTCGATCGGCATGGGAGCAAGCGTACGCCCGCGTCGCCGTGCTCACCCAACTCACGGCCCCGGGGTGAAGTTCCACTCCGACGCCGGGATGTTCCCGACCTTGCGCGCGTAGTTCGACCACCGCGTCATGTCGCGCATCGACCGGATGTCCTTGAGTTCGACGTGTCCGTCGGCCATGCCCACGACCGCCTTGCCCTTGTGCCGGAAGTACATGTTCCCCCATGCGATGCTGGGCTGCCGCGGGTCGAACGAGTCCGAGGCGATCCAGGCTGGGGGTGGGGTGCCGCCGATGCCCCGGGTGGGGAACCCCACCTTCGGCGGGGAGATGTGGGCCGCGCCGGGCACGAACAGGTCCCCGTACGTCGCCGGCACCGCGTTCCCCGTGTACCCGCACGTCGAGCGGCCCGTCGTGATCACGTCCTTCTCGCGCCCCCCGGCATAGATCGTCAGCCGATCCACGAACCGGATCTGCGAGAGCCGCTGCACATAGAACCGCCCGCCCTGCGCGAGCGACGGCGGCGGATCGCCGTTGGCGTTCCCGTTCGGGAACGCGCCCCAGCCATAATGACCGCCCACGTACGCGCTGTTGTACCCGAACGTCGGGTGCTTGGTGATCGCGTACTGGAACCGGTCCGTGCTGTCGTAGAGATTCGTGGTCGTCCCGCTCGTGGGTGCCTTCGAGCGCGCTCGGAAGTCGCTCGCCGTGCCGTTGTCACCCTGGATTGCCTCCACCGGGAAGTCCGTCAGCGAGATCAACCGCCACGACCACGACTTGATCACGTCCCCTTCCATCAACTTCGAACTGTCCGCGGGGTCCGCCGGCATCATGTTCACCCGGCCCGTGTGAGGGTGCGCCCATGACCATGCGATGTACCCCGGGATGATCGTTTCCTTGTAGATCATGCTGTACGACGTCCAGCCCAGCAGCATCTGCCGGCACCCCGCCGCCTCCTTCGTCGCCCGCGCGCTCGCCTTCGCGTCCGACAACGCCGGGAGCAGGATCCCCAGCAGCAGCGCGATGATCGCGATCACCACCAGGAGTTCAATCAACGTAAACGCGCGATATCCCCGACGAGCACTCGGCATGAAACCTTCTCCCGGCTTGGGTGACCTGACCAGCGAACCCCACGACCCCCACAGCCTACCACGCCCTCAAACTTTCGCAACCCAAATCCCACCCGCTCGGGTCGGCAAGCAGCCGACCAAGACTGCATGTCTACGTCCTGTTCGTGCTTTGTTTGGACTCCACGCCCACCAACTCCTCCGCGATCTTCACCGCCGTCAGCGCCGCCCCGAGCCGCAGTTGATCCCCGGAAACAAAGAGATTCCAGCCCCGGCACGCCCCGCCCGGCTCCACGCCCTGCGTCACATCTGCACGGATTCGGCCCACCAGCACCTGGTCCCCCCCGCTGGCCCTCAACGGCGTCGGAAACCGGTTTCCACCCCGCTCATCCACAACCTCGATCGACTCCCCGGCCGTCAGCGCCGCCCGCACCTCCACCTCTCGCACCGCGCGCCCGAGCGTCAGGCACACCGACTCGCTGTGCCCGCGCATCACCGGGACGCGCACGCACGTCGCGTTGATCCGCACCCCACCGCCCCCCCCTTCCCCGCTCTCGCCCCACAGCCGCCTCGTCTCGCTCGTGAACTTCGCTTCCTCCGCGTTCAGGCCCGTCGCCGGGTCGATCGCCGAGTCGTGCGAGAACACGTTGAACGCGCACGGCTCGGCGAACACCCGCGGCGTCGCCGGTCGGCCCGCCAGCACGTCGCGCGTCTGGTCCTCCAACTCCTGCATCGCCTGCGCCCCCGCGCCCGATGCCGCCTGGTACGTCGAAACGACCACTCGCTCGACCCCGAACCGACGCAACGGCTCGATCGCCACCAACAGGATGATCGTCGAGCAGTTCGGAACCGCGACGACCGACCCGCGCGCGACCCCCCGCAGCGCCGCGCGATTCACCTCCGGGATCGCCAGCACCGCCCAAGGGTCGGCACGGAACGCCGACGACTTGTCGATCACGATGCTCCCCGCCGCCGTCGCACGCGGGACGAACTCCCGTGCCACCCCCGCTCCCGCCGCGAAGAACGCCAGGTCGATGCCCTCAAAACTCCGCGGCCCCAACTCCTCGACCGCCCGCTCCTCGCCCGCGAACCGCACCCGCGCCCCCGCCGAGCGGGCCGACGCCAGCAGCCGGATCGACCGGTGCGGGAACCGCCTCGCCTCCAGGATCGACAGGCACTCGCGCCCCACCGCCCCCGTCGCCCCCACCACCGCGATGCTCGGCATGCCTTCCATCACCACGCTCCACGCCCCCCCCCAGCGCCAGCCCGATCGCGCCGCGCCCACTCGCGCCGCGCTCATGCTCGCCGCAACCTTCCTCTCACCTCGTTCGGTCCACAACCGCGTCGGCCATGAGCAGCAGGAGCGCCTTGGCCGGCGAGTCCTCGACCCCCTCGATGGCGCGCTTGCCCCGCTCGACGCGCTCCAGGGCCGTCTGCCGCGCCGAGTCGATCGCCCCGGACCGCGCCAGTTCCGCCGCCAACTCCTCGCGCCGCGTGAGCGGGCTCTCCAAGAGCCGCAGCATCCGCCCGCGCTCCATCGGCGTCGCCGAGGCCAGGTGCCGGATGATCGGGAGCGTCAGTTTCCCCTTCTCCAGGTCCTTGCCCGTGGGCTTGCCGAGGTCGCCGGCCCGCCCGGTCAGGTCCAGCAGGTCGTCCTGGATCTGGAACGCGATCCCCAGTTCGCGCCCGAACCGCTCGAACCGCGACACACCCCCGCCCCCACCACTCCCCCCATCCCCCGCGTCCGCCCCGGAGCACCGCGCCCCCAGCCCGCACGCCAGCGCGATCAGCGCCGCGGTCTTGCGGTCCACGATCTCCAGGTATGTCGCCTCGTCGAGCGAGAAGTCCCCGCGCCGGCTCAGTTGCAGCAACTCCCCCGCGCACAGCGTCATGCTCACACGCCCCACCTCCAGCGCCACCGCCTGCGTGTCCAGCGTCGAGCACAGGTGGTACGCCCCGGCGATCAGGTAGTCCCCCAGGATCACCGCCGACTCGTTCCCGTTCATCCGGTTGATCGTCGGCGCCCGCCGCCGCGTGTCCGCCTCGTCCAGCACGTCGTCGTGCACCAGCGTCGCCATGTGCACCATCTCGCACACCGCGGCACAGACCTCGTGCTCCCGCCCGATCTCCCGACGACCCTCCGCCAGCCCGCACGCCAGCACCAGCGTCGGACGCAGCATCTTCCCGCGATAGCGCCCCACGTGCGCGCACAGCCGAGTCACCGAGGGCAGGTCCGACGCCAACTGCTCATCGAACACGCGCTGCACCCGCGGCAACGCGTCCGCGATCAGCGCCTGCACCTCCGAAACCTCCGCCGGACACCGCGTCGTCATCATGCCAAGCGTAGCCGACCTCGTCCCATCCATCCGCCACGCACCTTCCACATGGCGCGCAACCATTTGAACCAAAGCAGGTTGCGCGGCACGACCCCGACCCGCGCATCCGGCACGCGCGTCCCGAGGACGCGCCCCCTGCGCTTCGACATGCGGGCGCCCCGCTGCCTTGGTTGCCGACCAGGCCGAGAGTGGCGATAGTACGGGCATGCTCACTCTCCACACCATCGTCCGGCGTGCCGCGCTGTTCGCCGCCCTGTCGCTCCCCCTCGCCGCCTCGTTCGTGGGCTGCGCCAACCGGGGCGGGGGCCGCGTCGCTCCTCACGCCGCCGCCCGCGGGATCACCATCGACGGGGACACCTCCGACTGGCCCCGTGCCGCGGCCTCCCTCGCCGACGCCCACTACGTCTACTTCCGCGTTGGCGTCGAGAACCAGCAGATGCCCATCCAGGCCTCGACCGAGTCCCTGGCGCTCTGGCTCGACGCCGACGGCGACCCCGCCACCGGGCAGCGCATGGACAAGCCCACCGACGCCGCCTCCCTGGGCGTCGATCTCGTCCTCGAGTTCTCGCCCCGCAAGGACGACGGGACCCTCGGCCGAGGCGTCTCGGGATACGCCATCGACGCCACCGGCAACAAGACCCCCGTCTCGCAGGGCGCCGTCGAACTCGTCGTCTCCCCCTCCACCGGGGGACCGCAGTTCGAGATCCGCCTCGCCCGCCGAACCGACGAGCCCTCCACCGCCGAGATGGTCCTGGCCGGGCCCGCCCGAAACGCCCGCGCCATGTTCGTCATCGCCGACGCCACCGGCAAGATCACCGGGTGGTCGGATCCCGAGTCCTTCGTCATGCCCGCCAGCGCCGACGGCCCCGCCCGCGCGAGCGCCCTCCTCCCCGTCAAGCGCCCGGGCACCATCCGCGTCGTCTCCTACAACGTCCTCAAGTCCGCCCTCATGGCCAACGACGCCCCCTTCCGCCGCGTCTTCCAGGTCCTCCAGCCCGACGTCGTCCTCCTTCAGGAATGGGACACCGACGAGGCCACCGCCCGCGCCTGGTTCAGCGCCATGGTCACCGGGAACGCCGAGTGGCACGCCCGCTCCACCGGCAAGGACGTCGTCATCGTCTCCCCCTACCCCATCGAGTCCCTCGGGCTCGACGGCATCACCATCGACAGCCCCGACGGATCGTCGGCCAATCCTGTCCGCTACATCGCCGGCGTCGTCAAGACCCCGCTGGGCGACGTCGCCGCCGCTTCCGTTCACCTCAAGTGCTGCGGGACCGCCGGCTCGCCCGAGGACATCAAACGCATCAACGAGGCCCGCGCCATCCAGGCCGCCATGCGAGGCGGGCTCGGCGACAGCGGGCCGCGCCTTCGCGTCATCGGGGGCGACCTCAACCTCGTCGGCTCCACCACGCCGCTGGACGCCATCCGCGTCGGGCTCGACGCCGACGGGTCCGAACTCATGATCGCCCCGACCCGCGTCCTGGGCGACGCCGCCTTCTACACCTGGATGGACCCCAAGAGCGAGTTCCCCGCCGGGCGGCTCGACTACCTCCTCTTCAGCGACGCCTCGGCCGACGTGGTCAACGCCTTCGTCTTTGATACCACGCGCCTCGACGACGCCTCGCTCTTCCGCCTCGGGCTCGACCGCGCCGACACCGCCTCCAGCGATCACAAGCCCATCGTGCTCGACCTCAAGCCGCGGTAGCGCTCCCTCCCGCTTCCATCCCCTCGCTACGCTCCCGCATGGCGTTCTGGGGCCTGCTCCACGTCCGCGACGAGTCCGACATCATCGCCCAGACCCTCGCGCACCTCCTCACCTGGGCCGACGCCGTCTTTGTCGCCGACTCGGGGAGCACCGACGGCACGTGGGAGATCGTGCGGGACCTCGCCGCCCGAGAGCCCCGACTGGTCGCCCTCGGGCGCGAGGAGACCTACTTCCACTCCGGCTGCCGCGCGTACCTGTTCGAGCGCGTCCGCCATCGCTTCCGCCACGGCGACTGGGTCGTCCGCCTCGACGCCGACGAGTTCTACCACGAGCCCCCGCCCGCGTTCGTCCGCCGATGCGTCCGCCGACCCGAGGGCCTCGTCCGCGCCCTCATGTACGAGTTTGTGCTGACCGAGGCCGAGGCCCGCGACGCCGACGCCGGCCTCGACCCGCGCAACGCCCCCATCGAGCGCCGCCGACGCCGATACTACCTCGACCCCGCACCGGAATACCGCCTCTTCCGCTATCGCCGATGGATGCGCTGGACGCCCGACCGCGGGCTGCCCTCGCGCCCCGGCGTGACGGCCTACGAGCGCATCCCCATCCGCCACTACCGCTGCCGCGACCCCGAGCAAGTCCGCCGACGCTGCAAGGTGCGCCAGGCGATGGTCCGCGCCACCAACCGCTCCGGGCCTCACTGGCGCGTCGATGACTGGCGAAAGTGGCTCTGGCCCGACGACGACCCCCGGCTCCGAACTTGGATCGAAGGCCAGGACCTCCCTCGCTTCCCCAGCACCCGGGCCGCCCGCTGGACACGACCCCACCTCGCCCGCCAGTGCTTCTACGGCTCGGGCCTCGCCAACCTCGTCGATCTCGTCTCCCCCGGCATCGACCCCGCCGCCCGTCCCACCCCCCTCGAGCCCCACGTCCAGCAAGCCCTCGCCGAGCACACCCGCGACTCGGTTCGAGCCGAATAAGAACTCATCCGCGAACCCGCGCCCGCCGAGACAGGTAGCCGATCCATGATCCTCACCCTCGCCTCGCTCTGCTCGCTCGTCCTTGCCCAGCCCGCGCTCCGCGCCCCCGTCGGGCTCTCGGCCCGCTACCGCGTCGACGCCGCGATCACCGTCGCGTCCGCCGGCGGCTCAGCGCGAACCCTCACCCAGAACGCCGTCGTCTCGCTCGTCGAGTCCAAGCCCGACGACGACGGCACCTCGACGCTCACCGGCGCCTTCGAGTCCCTCACCGCCGAACTCGCCGAGGGCGCATCGCAACCGATCGCCTTTCGCTTCGCCCCCGCCGACCCCGCGCCAGCCGACGAGTCCGACTTCGCCCGCGACCTCCGCGCCGCCGCGGCCGCGGGCTTCTCGCTCATCCGCTTCGGGGGCCAACTCCTCCCGCCTCCGGCCCAGGCCCTCTCGTTGCGCCCCCGTATGCCCGCCCCGCCGGAGCCCGCGCGTCATCTCGGCCCCCTCGCGCCCTCTGCGCTCCCCGCCACCTTCGCGCCCGTCGTCGGCCTCGATCCCGCCGCGCGCCCACGTCGCGTCGGCGAGTCGTGGACCATCGAGCGATCCCTCACCAACGGCATCACGCTCCGCCTCACGCCCGCGGTCGAGTCCATCGAGGGCCAGCGCGTCGCCGTGCGCGGGCCGGTCGAGATCACCTCTCGCCCTCCCGAGCCCGGCTCGGCCGAGCCCGCCATCCTCGTCACCCTCCGCGCGGGCGAGTTCCGCGCCGTCTGGGTTGGCGATCGCCTCGAGTCCAGCGACCTCCGCTACGACGCGACCTGGACCGCCCGCGCCGCGACCGATCCGCCCGTGGAGCGCTCGACCACCACCTCCACGCGGATCACGCTGACGCTCGTTCGCGATCCTTGAGCCGCAGCAACCGATCCGGCCTGAGCCACGCGATCCCCAGCGCCCCGCCCGCGAGGTAGACCACCGCCTCGGTCCCGGTAATGAACAGCGCCACCGGCGCATACTGCCGCGCCACCTCCGCCGACGCTCCCGCGCTCGCCAGCAGCACCGCCGCGATCCCCGTTGCCGCTCCCTCGCGCAGCCCCGCCGCCCCCGACGGGCTCACCACCGACAGCAGGAAGAACACCAGCGCGATGGGCACGGCCTGGTGCAACGGGGGATCGAGCCCGAACACGTGCGCCGCGACCACGAACCGCGCCGTGTGGAACGCCACGTCGCACCCCCGCAGCGCCATCGCTCCGCCCACCGCCGCCGGCGACGAGAGCATGTCGAACCCCGCGTGCAGGTTTGCCCACGCGCCCGACCGCATCAGCCGCTCCAGCCTCCCCAGCCGAAGCGCGTGCAGCAGACGCACCAGCCGATCGAGCCCCGCCGGCCCGCGGAACGCCCGCGCCACCAGCACGAGCGCCGTGCCTCCAGCCACCGCCAGCGCCGCCGTCAGCGCCGCCCATCTCGCGTCCATGCGCTTCAGCGCCATCACCGTCGCGATCGGAGGCGTGAACGATGCCGTCATCACCACCGCGATCGCCGCGAACCACGCCCCGATCATCGGCAACGGCACGTGGTCCCGCCGACGATGGATCAGCACCCGCGCCACCGCCCCGAGTTTCAGCGGCAGATAGCCCAGGAACGTCGAGACCGCGTTGACCGCCTGCACGTCCAGCGCCCGCAGCCGCCGCGCCGGCCGCAGCGTCAGCCAGAAAATCAACCCGTTGACAAGCAGCGTCCCCGCCGAGCACGCCAGCACCGCCACGATCAGCGACATCGGCGCGCTCGCCAGCCGACCCCACTGCTCCTTGTTCTCCGGCCGGAACGCCATCGACACGCACCACCCCAGCGACGCCAGCCCCGCCGCCAGACCCACCACCTGCACCACCATCCGGCGAACCCGGTGGTTCCTGCTCTTGGATGTCGCGGGCGTGCTCATGGCTTGGAGGCGGGCGGGGAGGGCGATGGTCCGGGGGGTGCGGTGCCGGGGACGGGCAACAGGCCGGAGGGTACCAACTCAAACACCCCGATCGACCCCTCGGCCCGGATCGGCCGCGCGTACCCGCGCAGGAACCCCAGCAACGCCTCCGGCTGCAAGATCGGATCCAGCCACCCCGACGCGCTCAACCTCGCCAACTCTCCCTCATCGACCACCAACACCCCAACCCCCAGCGCCGCCAGATCGCGCGCCCACGCCCCGGGATCGCCGGGATGCCTCCGCATCGCACGCGCCAGCAACGACTCGTCCCACGTCGTCGCGTATGCCACACGCCCCGTGTAATACAGCGGCGTCGCACTCCCCACCAGCAGCACCCCCGACCCGGGCGGCGCAGCCAGGTTCACGAACACCGGTAGCGAGCACTCGCGCAAAAACCGCGCTCGCTCCTCCGCCTTCGCCGC
This sequence comes from Phycisphaerae bacterium, assembly GCA_016793805.1. GTDB lineage: Bacteria > Planctomycetota > Phycisphaerae > Phycisphaerales > UBA1924 > JAEUIZ01. The sequence continues at coordinate 219,557 of JAEUIZ010000056.1, read as the reverse complement.
CTCCAGCGGCCGGCGCGCCGCCTCACCCGTGAGCGCTCCCACCCCGCCGACCAGCAGCGCGTTGGGCGCGCCGGCCCGATCGCCTCCCCCAATCCACTCGCCCCCGGGCTGGCACCAGAAGTTCCAGACGCTCGCCACCGACAGCGACGCCATCATGGCCGCAGGGATCGCCGTGCGTCTGACCTCGCCTGCGGCCAGCGCGATCAGTACCACCCCAGGTACGGCCAGAGGCAGCAGGAACCGCGATTGGATGTGCGTCGCCAGCAGCCAGCCCCCCAGTCCTAGGCCCGCAGCCACTGCCATGACCACCGCGGCTCGCCGCACCGGCGCAGAAACTGCGCGTCTGGCGAGCATCGCGCCTGCCGCCGCGACCACCGGGAAGAACGTGAACCACTGCGGATGCAGCAGGCCGCGGTGGCCCGTGCCACCGAGCCCGGACCCGGAATCTGGGAGGACAAGCAGCCGGAGTCGGGCCAGCAGGTTGCCTTGGAACTGGTGCGCCGCGGCGTAGCGGCTGACCTGCTCAGGCGACCAGTGGGCATGACCCAGGACCTGAGCGGCGAAGGGGAACACGGGATTCCCAACGTACAGGTAGTTACGGATAAGCCAGGGGGCGACGGCGATCGTCCCGGCGATCGCGGCGGACGCCAGCGCGCGCACGGCAGCGGTCCTCGGCGTGAACAGCACGAGCGCGGCAGCGACGCCCGGCGCGACCAGGAACAACGCCGTGGGCTTGCACCCGCAGGCAACGCCGACCAACGTGCCGGCGAGCAGCCCCCCCCTCCACCCGCTCCCGCGGCCCGCGCTGGCGAGCGCGACATCCAGCGCGGCGAGCAGTGCGGCGGCGCCAAGGGCGAGCACGGCGGTCTCGTTGTAGGCGAGTGAGCCGGTGACCACAACCCAAGGTGTGGCGAGAAGAGCGACGGCGGCCCAGACTCCGAGGCCGGGGCGGAGCAGGTCGGCAAGCCGCCAGACCATCCATGCGGCGAAGAGGGCAAAGCAGGCGGACAGGAACTGGCAGGCAAGGAGGGCGGAGCCGTCGCCGGCGAGGAGGCCGCCACCCCCTGCCCCCCCACCCCCCCCCGCGCGGCCGCGCCCGAGCAGGGCGGCAAGGTGGACGAAGGCGGACTCGACGTAGGAAGGGAGGAAGGAGTAGACGTTGTGGGCGAGGGGTTGGATTCGGCCCATCGCGAGCCACTCGCGGGGCAGTTGGAGGTGGTAACTCAGGGCGTCGTAGCCCCCCGCCTCGGAGGCCCAGAGCCATCCGGGCGGATTGGCGGCAGCGACGAGCATGACCGCCACGGGCGGGAGGGCGAGGAAGAGGACGGGGTTGAGGGTGGAGACGGAGCGGAGGTCGAAGCGGGCGAGGTGCCGGGCGAGGAGGAAGAGGCCGAGGGCGATGGGGATGGAGGCGAGGACTTGGCCGAGGCCCCCGGCGAGGAGGCCCAGGCACCCGAGGAGGTGGCTGAAGGAAAGGAGGATGGCGACCCCGAGGGCGGCGGCGAGTGGGGTGGCGGAGGGCGAGGGGGCGAGGAGGGAGCGGAACGGGAGCCCGAGCCCGATGCCGGCGAGGATGTAGGCGGCGGCGGGGGTGGCGGAGGAGGCGAGGGCGAGGAGGACGGCGGCGGCGGCGGCGATGGGGTCGGGCTGTCCGAGGGCCGAGAGGGCGCCGAGGCAGGCCAGGGCGGCGGCGAGTGCCGGGAGCGCGCGATTCACGGGCGGAGTGTAGAGGAAGGCCCGGCGGCATGGGCGCGGGAATCCGGCGTGTGGGCGGGAGGCGTGGAAGCCCGATATATTGTGCTGGTCTGTGGTCCCCGAGCCCTCCGGCCAAGGAATGAGCCGGGCGAGCGACATGGAGGTCCGATGCGTCTGGCGAGGCTGACACTCAGCGGGTTCAAGTCGTTCGCGGATACGACGGAGTTCACGTTCGACGAGGCGATCACGGGGGTGGTCGGGCCGAACGGGTGCGGGAAGTCGAACATCGTCGACGCGATCAAGTGGGTGCTTGGGGAGAGGTCGAGCAAGAGCCTTCGCGGGAAGGAGATGATCGACGTGATCTTCGCCGGGTCCGCGGGGCGGAAGGCGGCGGGGATGGCGGCGGTGACGCTGGCGTTCGAGAACCCGGTGCTGGAGGGAGTGCCCGGAGGGGGCGAGAGCACGGGAGCGGGCGAGCCGGGCGGGGCGGAATCGCGCCGGCCCGAGAGCACCGAGCCGGAGGCGGCCGGGCAAGGGAACAACGGGGCGGCGCCGACCGGAGAGAGCGAGGAGGTCTCGGAGGTCGAGTTCGTGCGCGACGGGGCGCGTCGGCGGGCGCTCCCGATCGACGCGGACATGGTCGAGGTCGAGCGGCGGCTGTATCGCGATGGGACGAGCCAGTACCTGATCAACGGGAAGCGGGCGCGGCTGCGGGATATCCGAGACCTGTTCCTGGACACGGGGATCGGGGCCGACGCGTACTCGATCATCGAGCAGGGGAAGGTCGACGCGATGCTGCTGGCGAGCCCGCAGGAGCGGCGGACGATCTTCGAGGAGGCGGCGGGGGTCGCGAAGTACAAGCAGCGGCGGATCGAGGCGCAGCGGAAACTCGAGCGGGCGCAGGCGAACCTCGCGGTTACGCGCGAGCAACTGGCGAGCACGGAGCGGCGGCTGCGGATCGTCAAGGGGCAGGCGGCCAAGGCGCGGCGGTTCAAGGAACTCGACGCGGACCTGCGGGCGCTGCGGCTGGCGCTGATGCTGGAGCAGTACGACGACATCCGGTCGCGGCTGGAGGGGCTCACGTCGCGGCTGAGCGGGCTGGAGCAGGAGCGTTCGGCGGCGGCGGCGGAGGTGGGGTCGTTGGAGGCGGCGCGACAGGATGCGGAGATCCGCCGGCACGAGGCCGAGCGGGCCCATCGCGTGGCGCAGGAGCGTCGGCAGGCGGCGGTGCACGCGGGCGAGTCGGCGACGCAGCGGCTGGCGCTGACGGAGCGGGCACGGGACGAGGCGGGGGCGCAGGCCCGGGCCGACGCGGATCGGCTGGCGGACCTGGACCGGCGGCTGGCGGCGATCGAGCAGGACATCGCGGACGAGGCGGCGCGCGTGGCGGCGCTGGCGGAGGAACTGGCGGAGCGGGAGCGCGAGGTGGACCGCGGGGCCACGGAGCGGGCCGGCGCGCTGGCGCGACTCGCGGAGCGGCAGGCGTCGCTGGCGGAGCGGCGCTCGGCGGTCGGGAACATCGAGCGGGAGCGCGCGGGACTGGCGGCGTCGATCGAGGGGGAGCGTCGGCGGGCGGCCACGCTCCGCGAGCGGCGGGACGCGATCGAGGCCCGGCGGACGACGATCGCGGAGCAACGCTCGCGGCACGAGGAGCGTGCGTCGGCGGCGGGGACGGCGCTGGAGGAACGACGCGCGCGCGTCGCGGAACTGGAGCGGGACCTGGCCGCGCGCGAGGGCGATGCGGCGCGGATGGAGGACGGTCGGCGGTCGCTGGCGGAGCGGGTGGTGACGCTGGCGCATCGGCAGGAACGGCTGGACGGTCGGCGGGCGACGCTGGCGGAGATGGCGGCGGGCCGCGTCGGGCTGGGCGAGGCGGTGCGCTTCGTGCTGGGGGAGCGCGACGCGGGCCGGGGATTCGCGGGCGTGATCGCCCCGCTGGCGGAACTGGTGCAGACGGATCGGGCGCACGCGGCGGCGGTGGAGGCGGCGCTAGGCGACCGGCTTCGGGCGCTGGTGGTCGGCGGCCCGGGCGCGATGCCCTCGAGCGACGAACTGGCGCGGATGCCCGGGCGTGCGACCTTTATGCCGTTGGGCTCGGCGATGGATCGGTGGTCGATGCCTGGGACGCTCCCGGACGAGCCGGTGCTGGTGGGGGCGGGGCGCGTGGTGCCGCTGGCGCGAGCGGTGCGGCCGGCCGAGGGCGCGCCGGCGGGGCTGGAGGAACTCGTGCATCGGCTTCTGGGCGGGGTGTACCTGGTCGAGACGATGGAGGCGGCAACGCTGCTGGGCGCGGCATCGCCCGCGACGCGATTCGTGACGAGACGGGGCGAGGTGATCGACGCGATGGGTGCGGTGAGCGCCGGCCCGATGGCGGGGGCCGAGGGCGAGCCGGCGGGGGTGTTGCAGCGTCGGAGCGAACTGGAGGAGTTGAGCCGGGAGTTGGCGGGCGTGCGTCGGGAGTTGGAGTCGGAGCGTGCGGCGCTGGCGATCGCGGACGCGGAGGTTGCGTCGCTGCAGGGCGCGGTGGCGACGAGCCGGGCCGGGCTGGTGGCGGAGCAGCGGGCGCTGGCGGGCGAGCAGGCGCGAGCGGAGCAGTTGGCGGCCGAGGGCGAGCGGCTGGGGCGCGAGGCCGGGGCGCTCGAGCGCGAACTGGCCGAGGCGGGCGAGCATCTGGCGTCGGCGACGGCCCACTGTGATGAACTCGCGCAGCGGGCCGATCGGATGGCGGGGCTGCACGCGGAGCAATCGGCGGCGGCGGAGTCGCTGGCGGCGGAGGTGCGGGCGGCGCAGGTCGCGGCGGAGGCGACGGCGGATCGCGTGACGGCGGCGAGGATCGAGGCCGGGCGGATCGCGGAGCAGGCCGAGGCGAGGCGACGCGAGCACCGACGGCTTGTGGACGCTGGGGACGGGCTGCATCGAGACCGCGAGCAGACGGCGCGGATGGCGGAGCAATCGGCGCAGCGTCGCGACGAGCACGCGCGGGCGGTCGGGGCGCTGAGGGCGGAGATCGAGGCGGCACGGGCCGAGGCCGAGGCGGGATCGGCGGAGGTCGAGTCTGCGCGGTCGAGACTCGAGGCGGCGGCGGCGGAGGCGGAGGCGATCGGACGGACGCTGGGCGCGGCGCGCGAGCGGGCCGGGCACGTCGAGCGGGACTGGCACAGCGTCGAGGTGTCGCGGCGGGAACTCGAGGTGCGGCGCGAGGGGCTGGAGGAGCGGGCGCAGGCGGAACTGGGGATCGACGTGGCGCGCGAGCACGCCGAGTATCGCGCGATGATGGCGGACGCGAGCGAGTGGACGGTCGGGCGGCTGGACCAGGCCGCGGCCACGGCGGAGATCGACACGCTCCGCGAGCAGATCAGGGCCCTCGGGAGCGTCAACCTCGAGGCGCTCGAGGAGGAGACGCAACTGGTCGCGCGGAACGAGGACCTCGTGCGGCAGGTCGCGGACATCGACGCGGCGGCGGCGCAACTCGGGGATCTCATCGAGCGGCTCAACGTCGCGTCGCGCGAGCGGTTCGGCGAGGTCTTCGCGGCGATCCAGGCCAACTTTGCCGGGCAGGACGGGATGTTCCGCAAACTGTTCGGCGGCGGACGGGCGGAGGTGCGCCTCATGCCGCTGGTCAAGGAGATCGAGACGCCCGAGGGCATCAAGAAGGTGGAGACGGGCGAGACGGACCTGCTCGAATCGGGCGTGGAGGTGATCGCCAAGCCCCCGGGGAAGGAGCCGCGGTCGATCAGCCAACTCTCGGGCGGGGAGAAGACGCTGACGGCGGTGGCGTTGTTGCTGGCGATCTTCAAGAGCAAGCCGAGTTGCTTCTGCGTGCTCGACGAGGTGGACGCGGCCCTGGACGACGCGAACGTGGGGCGGTATTGCGCGGTGGTGCGCGAGTTCACGACGCACTCGCACTTCATCGTCATCACGCACAACAAGAAGACGATGCAGAACGCGGACCGGCTCTTTGGCGTGACGATGCAGGAGCGCGGGGTCTCGACGCGGGTGACGGTGAAGTTCGATCGGACGACGGGGCAGATGGACGCGAAGATGGCCGCTCCGCCGCCGCTTTCCGCCTCGCCGGACGACGCGCGGGCGGAGGACGGGGCCGCGGGATCGGAGACGCCGCGGAAGGCGCTGTTGCGGCGGGCGCTGGCGGGGATGCGCGAGACGAAGGAAGCGCCGGCGACGACCTAGCGATCGACGCGGCGCGGACCAAACTGTCCGCCAGTGCCGCCTTCGGCTCCGCTATTGCGCCCGTTCGTTCGGCCGACGTCGCAGAGGACCTCCGCACGACCTGGCGCGAGTTCACGTTCCGGGCATGGTTGGGCACCCGGCCGCGAAGGCGTTGACGAAGCACGCGAAGTCGTTGACGTTGAGCACGGGCGGCGAGGTGCTCTGGTCGCAGTTGGCGCGGCTGTCGCCCGCGGCGTACTGGTTGATGAAGCAGACGAAGTCGTTGACGTTGAGCGCGGGGGGCATGGTGGAGAGGTCGCAGTTGGCCACGCACGCGACGCCGCGGATGGCGAGGCCGAAGCCCGTGCCCGCGCCGATGTGCGCATACGAGCCTGCGGGCGGGGGGTAGACGACATCGCCCCAGGCGACGATGGTGCCGTCGGCGCGGAGGCCGAGGAAGAAGTAGTAGCCGCCCGCGACCTCGACGAACGCGCCCGGCGGAGGCGGGGTTACGTTCACGAGATTCGCGCCCCACGAGACGAGCGACCCGTCGTCGCGGATGGCCACGCTGTCGCCGCGGCTGCACGCCACGCGGCGGAAGGAGCCGGTCGGGATGCCGGTCAACTGCCCATTGAAGTTGTCCCCCCAGCCCGCGAGCGTGCCGTCGGGACGGATGCCGATGCAATGCCCACGACCGCAGGCGATCGAAACGAATGTGCCCTCCGGCTGCGGGGCGTTCACAATTCCGAAATAAAACGCTGTGCCGTCCATCCGCAGCATCGATGTACCGTCAAATCCGGCGGCTGCCTGTAGATAGAAGCCGGGCGGTATTGTATTTTCACCATAAACATTGTTACCGCCCCAGGCAGCTGCCGAGCCATCGGGGCGCAATGCCACGCTGTGAACCCACCACGTGGAGATCGACTCGAATCCGCCGGCTGGAACGTTGGTCTGACCATAGAAGTTGCTTCCCCAGCCGACGAGCGTGCCGTCGGTGCGCAGGCCGATGGCGTGATCTATGCCGCCATCGACTTGCTTGAACGTGCCGCCGGGAACGGTCGCCTGCCCGTGGTTGTTGCTCCCCCAGCCGACGAGCGTGCCGGGCTGGGCGGACACTCCGATTGCGCCGGCGCAGAGGGCAACTGACGCAGCGAGCACGCTTGTGGAAGTAGGCATGGTCATGGTCCACAGGGTGAAGGGGGTGGGGTGGGAGTGCCGACGTACTCGCACCCGCACGCGTACTTGATGGTGAAGCATGTAAAGTCAGCGGCGAAGAGGACGACGAACGTGGTCGTACGGGCTTTCATCTTCGTGTCTTCTCGTGGGCGGAGGACGCACGCCTGCTTCTCCAACCTACCATGCCGCGGCGGGGTGTCAAGCCCCGAGATTGCAGATTTCTGATTTTGCTTGCTTGCCGCGATCCGTGCGTCCACGCCACGCAGCGATCTTGCGGCCCCGCGCGGGGCACTCGGCACGCGCGCGACGCCCGCAGCCGGGCGGCCCGCGCAAGGGGGCTCGCTACTCCCCGAGCCGCGGCACGTGCAACAGCCGCACGCCCACCGCACGCCACGAGCCGTCGGGGTCGCGCCAGCCGGGCACTGAAGTGGACCGCGTCAGCGTTTGGCGCGGGCACGGGCGGCCATCTCGGTGATGTACTTCTGGAAGTCGTCGTGGAGGATCTTCATGGCGGGGTTGGCGATCATGCGCTGGAAGGAGTCCTCGCGTTCGATGTCGCGCATGCGCGTCACCCACGAGCGGTAGTAGTCCTCGGGGACTTGGCCAAGGCGATGGCTGAACCAGACGATCTCGAAAACCGAGAGTTGCATGAGGTTCATGAAGTACTCGCGGACCTCCTGCGGCGAGTCCATGCCCTCCACATCGTGCTTGTAGACGCTGGCGAGCGACGGGTCGTCGACGCGCATCTTGCGGAGTTGGAACTGGAGTTCGACGAGTTTGGCGAAGTTGGCGACGTGCTGCGCGCGGCGGGTGGCGCGGAACTGGACCGCGGTGAAGATCAGCCCGCCGGCGATCGCGAAGGACGAGACGGCCTGGAGCGTGATCTGGAGGTAGATCGGGTTCATGGGCCGATTGTTGGTGGGGACGGAGGGTCGAAGCGCCAACAGGCCGCCGTGCGGCGGGACGGCATGTTGGAGCATGGTCTGGCCGCGCCCGGGCCGGTGCGTGGGCCGGTGCTGGGGCGCTATCGTTTGGCCCCATGTCGAGCAAGACACCCGTGCAACGAGGCAGGCCGGAGGCGGAGTACGTGCTGGGGACGGACCAGACGGAATCAGACCGTTTGGGGCTCCAGCATCGATTGTGGTCGGCGAGCGCGCACCTGCTGTGGGAGCGGGCGCGGATCGGGCCGGGGCAGTTGATCGTGGACGTGGGGTGCGGCCCTGGGCACGCGACGATCGACCTGGCGGAGATCGCGGGGCCCGGGGGACGCGTGGTGGCGGTGGACGAGTCGCCGCTGTTCCTGAAGCACCTGAACGATCGAGTGCAGGGGCGGCACCTGTCGAACGTGGACCGGGTGTTGGGGGATGCGCAGCACCTGCCGGAGTTGCTGCCGTACATCCAAGGGGCGGTGGATCTGGCGTACGCGCGGTGGGTGCTGTGCTTCGTGCCGGACCCGGAGGCGGTGGTGGCTGGGGTGGCGGCGTTGCTGAAGCCGGGCGGGCGGTTCGCGGTGCAGGACTACTTCAACTACGAGTCGATGTCGCTGGCGCCGCGGCGGGAGGCGTTCTCGCGGGTGATCCGGGCGATCGGGTCGAGTTGGCGCGGGCGCGGGGGCGATCCGGACATCGTGTCGCGGCTTCCCGGGCTTTTCCGCAAGTACGGGATGGAGGTGGAGCACCTCGGGGTGAACCAGCGGATCGCGACGCCGGGCTCGACGATCTGGCACTGGCCGGACACGTTCTGGAAGTCGTTCGTCCCGCGGCTGGAGGAGCAGGGGCAGATCACCAAGGAAGAGCGGTCGGCGTTCGAGCGGGCGTGGGCGGAGGCGAGCGCGGACCCGGACACGTTCATGCAGTTGCCGCCGGTGTACGACGTGGTGGGCGTGAAGGCGTAGGCGGCGGTACGCTGATCGAGTGACACCGCGACCCGACGAGCCAACGCTGGTCAACCCCGGGATGACGCCGCTGCCCGCGCGCGGGGAAGGGCTCGAGCCCGGCACGACATTGGGCGGGCGGTACCGGATCGTCACGCGGCTGGGCAAGGGCGGGATGGGTGATGTGTTCCGGGCCGACGACCTGACGCTGGGCGTGTCGGTGGCGTTGAAACTCCTGCCGGTCTCGCTGGCGTCGGACCCGGTGCGTCTGGAGCGGTTCCGAGCGGAGGTTCGGCTGGCGCGGCAGGTGAGCCACGCGAACGTGTGCCGCGTCTTTGACATCGGGGAGAGCGACGGGCGCATCTTCCTGACGATGGAGTACGTGGACGGGGAGGACCTGGCGTCGCTGCTCCGGCGGATCGGGCGCCTGCCGCAGGACAAGGCGGTCCAGGTGGCGCGGCAGTTGTGCTTCGGGCTCTCGGCGGCGCACGAGCAGGGCATCATTCACCAGGATCTCAAGCCGGCGAACGTCATGATCGACGGGCGCGGGAACGCGCGGATCATGGACTTCGGGATCGCCGGGGCGGCGGCGGACCTGGCGCGGCACACGGGCCCGCACGCGGGCACGCCGGGGTACATGGCGCCGGAGCAGGCCACGGGGGGCGCGCTGACGAAGCAAGCGGACTTGTACTCGCTGGGCCTGGTGCTGTACGAGTTGTTCACGGGCGCGCCGGCGCGGCCCGAGCCGGGCCACAAGCGGAGCGGTCGGACGACGACCGAGCCCGCGCGACCCACGACGCATGTGCCGGACCTCGATCCCGCTGTGGAGCGGGTGATCCTTCGGTGCCTCGAGGCGGACCCGGCCCAGAGGCCGGCGTCGGCGATGGCGGTGGCGGCGGCGCTTCCCGGGGGCGACCCGCTGGCAGCGGCGCTGGCGGCGGGCGAGACGCCCTCGCCGGAGTTGGTGGCGGCGTCCGGCGGTCGAGCGGGACTGTCGCCCCGGGCGCTGTGGGCGCGAGTGGGCGTGGTGGTCGGGCTGCTGGCGCTGGTAGTGGTGGCCACGTCGTCGTGGAGCCTCGTGTCGCGCGTCAAGCCCGAGAAGTCGCCGGTGGTGCTCGAGGACCGCGTCCGCGAGGTCGTGCGTGCGGTGGGGTACGGCGACTACCCGGCCGCGGACTCGGCGCGCGGGCTCTCGATGCGCACGGCGTTTGTCGCGCGCGTCAATCGCGACAAGGCGGTGGCGGACAAGGCGGCGCGTCTGCGCGCACGCCCCGGCGCGTACGAGTTCTGGTATCGGCAGAGCCCGCGAGCGATCGAGCCGGAGTCGAACGAGGGCGTGGTGGGGATGATGACGCCATACCCCGCCCGTGCGGGCGAGATCATCGTGCGCACGGACTCGGGCGGCCGGCTCGAGACGTTTGCGGCGGTCCCGAGCCGGAGTCGCGAGCCCTCGGCCGAACCGGCATGGGCGCCCGACGCGGCCCTCGTCGCGCGGCTGTTCGAGCTCGCGGGCCTGGATCGATCGCGGTTCGTCGAGTCGACGCCCACCGTTCGCGCGTTCGTGCCGGTCGATGGCGTGCGCGCCTGGACGGGCGCGCTCGCGGAGGCCGAGGACCTGCCGATCGCGGTTCACGTGGGCTGGGCGGACGGGCGCGTGAACCTGTTCAGCGTGCTGTACCCGTGGGCGATGCCGGGCCCCGAGGCGATGCCGACGGCGGCCCCGCCGCGCCCGTGGCTGGACACGGTGTCGGACATCGTGATCGTGCTGTTGATGGCTGGGACGACGTTCCTGGCGTATCGCAACCTGCGAGGGGGCCGGGGTGATCGAACGACCGCGTTCCGGCTTGGGCTGGTGGTGCTGGGGCTGATGGCGGTGGCGCTGATGGCGCGGCAGCACGCGATGCCGGAGATGCGGGCGCTGCTCTTCGACGGTCGGCGGGCGTCGATGGCGGTATACCTGGCGGCGTTGTGCTGGCTGTTCTATGTCGCGCTGGAGCCCCATGTCCGCCGGGCGTACCCGCACGCGCTGGTGAGTTGGACTCGGCTGGCTCGTGGGTCGGCGATGGACCCGCTCGTGGGTCGGCAGGTACTGGTGGGGCTGATGATCGGGTCGATCAGCGTGGCGGCGACGGCGATGTACGTCCACGCGCTGCGGGCGGCGCTCGACACGGGCGGGCCCGTGCTGTCGTACGGGCGCACCGGGATGTATCTCGGCGGCACGGCGGACATCGTGGCGGGCACGAGCGGGGCGATCGTCTCGGCGCTCATGTTCGGCGCGGGCAGCCTGCTCGCGGTGGTCGCGGGGCAACTGGTGTTCAAGCGGCGGTGGGCGGGCTATGTGCTGCTGGCGCTCGTGCTCGCCGCGATGAGCGGGCAGGGGCTCGTGAGGAACCCGACGGAGAGCCTCCCGACGCTCGTGATCGCAATGATCCCGATGCTGGCGATCCGCCCCGGCGGGCTGCTCGGGCTTGTCGTCACGCACGCGACGATCTCGCTGGGTCTGATGCTGCCGGTGGGCCTGGACTGGGGCCACTGGTTCACCGCGCCGGTGCTGATCCCCGCGGGCGTGCTCGGCGCGTCGCTGGCGCTGGCGGCCCGGGCGGCTGGCCGCCGCGGCTGACGCCGCTAGGGCTTCGGGCGTGTGCCCGCGGGCGAGACGTCGGGCTTGAGCACGAACATCCGCGGGGTCTCGTCGCAGAGGTAGATCACGCCGTCGCGGTCGATGGTGACGCCCTCGGCGGTGTCGGAGATTCCCGCGAGGCTGAACCGCGAGTAGACGACGCCCTCGCGCGAGCACTTGATCAGCGACGCCGACTGCTGGCTGATGATGAGCAGGCAGTCGCGCTCGGCAGGGTCGGCGGTGGTCAGCGTGGCGAGGCACTGCACGTCGGCAAGGTCGAGCACGCCCAGCAGCGCCGGGTTGAAGAGGGTCGTGTTCGTCCCGACGCCGGTGGCGAAGTTCGCGGTCGTGTGGTAGATCGCGGGGGGCGTCTTCTCCTTGACGATGACGAAGGTGCCGGTGCGCGGGTCGAAGGAGGCGCCCTCGAGCCCGTCGTTGCCGATGGTGGGCCCGAGCACGACGGAGGGGAGCGTGCCGCGGGCGACGGCGCCACCGGGGACGTAGGTGAGGCGGTAGATGGTCTGGAGGCGCTCCTCGACGATGACGAACTGCCCGTTGCCGAGGTAGGTGAGTCCCTCGGTGTCGCCGAAGCCGGTGAGGGTCATGGTGGAGAGGTGCGTGCCGGCCTTGGAGACCTCGACGATCGCCGCGCCGCCGTCGCCCACGACAAAGAGCGAGTCGCGGTCCCAGTTGTAGGTGATGCTCGAGGCCTCGGCGGCGGTGGTGGCGGGGAGCGCGACCGTGCGCACGATCGTGTAGCGAGAGAGGTCCACGCTCGGGGCCTGCCCGAGCGCGGGCGCGCCGGCGAGCGCGAGGAGCGCGGCAGCAAGGGGGGCGTTCACGGGCGAACAGATCGGCATGGGGGGCTCCTGTGCCGGGGATTATTGCGTGGGCGCGGCGGCGCTGCCGAGGTGGCCGCGGCCCCTACCATCCCCCCTCATGCCCTTTGATCGCCGACGAATCCGGAACTTCTCGATCGTGGCCCACGTGGACCACGGCAAGTCCACGCTCGCGGACCGCCTGCTCCAGGCCACCAACGCCGTCTCGGCCCGCGAGGCCAAGGAGCAGATCCTCGACTCCATGGACATCGAGCGGGAGCGGGGGATCACGATCAAGGCGTCGGCGGTGACGGTGTTCCATCGGCACAAGCCCGGCGCCAAGGCCGACGAACTCGAACTGGATTACGAGGCGCCGGTGGACGAGGCCGGGCACCATCGGGTGGCCAAGGGCACGGCGGCCGAGCACGGCGAGTTGTACATGCTCAACTTCATCGACACGCCCGGGCACGTGGACTTCAACTACGAGGTCTCGCGGGCGCTCAAGGCGTGCGAGGGCGCGATCCTCGTCGTCGACGCGACGCAAGGCGTGCAGGCCCAGACCGTGGTGAACGCGTACCTCGCCATCAACGAGAACCTCGTGATCGTCCCGGTCGTCAACAAGATCGATCTGCCCTCGGCGCGGCCCGAGGAGGTCGCGATGGAACTCGAGCAGGTCCTCGGGATCGACGCCACCTCGTGCATCTACGTCTCGGCCAAGACGGGTCAGGGGATCCCGGAGTTGCTGGCGGCGATCTGCGACCAGTTCCCGCCGCCGCGCGAGCCGAAGATCACCCAGACCCGCGCGCTCATCTTCGACGCGCAGTACGACGACCACCGCGGGGTGATCGTCTACTTCCGGCTCTTCGAGGGCTCGCTGCGCGTGGGCGATCGCATCCGGATGATCGGCACGGGCCGCACGTTCAACGTGACCGACATCTTCAAGTACACGCCCAAGCCGCAGCGCGTGCTCGACGAGCACGGGAAGCCCGCGCCCGTGGGCCCGGGCGAGACCGGGGCGCTGGTGGCGGCGATCCGCACGCTCGCGGACGTGCGCGTGGGCGACACGATCACCCTCGACACCGACCCCGCGACCGAGCCATTGCCCGGGTATCAGCCGCCGCGGCAGATGGTCTTCTGCGACTTCTACCCCGCCACGGGCGAGGAGGGCGAGCAGTCCACGAGTTTCGAGGAACTCCGCGAGGCGATCGGGAAACTGAGCCTCAACGACTCGTCGTTCACGTTCCAGCCCGTGCACTCCGACGCCCTGGGCTTCGGGTTCCGCTGCGGGTTCCTCGGGCTGCTGCACATGGACATCATCCAGGAGCGGCTCGAGCGCGAGGGCGGGGTCGAGGTCGTGCAGACCGCGCCCACCGTCTCGTACGAGGTCCAGGTCCGCGGGGACAAGCCCGACCTGCACAAGGAGGGCGGCGGGCAGAAGTCCATCGAGATCGTCCGCGTCGAGAACGGCAATGCCGTGCTCGAGGTCCACAACCCCGCGGACCTTCCGAACCCGAGCAACATCATCGAGATCCGGGAGCCGATCTGCCGCGTGGACATCATGCTGCCCAAGGGCGACATCGGGCCGATCATGAAGTTGTGCCTGGATCGGCGGGGCGTCTACAAGCAGCAGACGTTCGTCTCCGAGGCGCGGGACATGCTGAGTTTCGACCTGCCGCTGGCGGAGATCATCTACGACTTCTACGACAAGTTGAAGGGGATGACGGCGGGGTATGGGACGATGGACTACGAGGTGACGGGGTACAAGGCCGACGACCTGGTGAAGATGGACATCCTCGTGAACGGGGACCCGGTCGAGGCGCTCTCGGTGATCGTGCACCGGAGCAAGGCCGAGCAGCGCGGGCGGGCGCTGATCGCGCGGCTGAAGGAGCAGATCCCCAAGCACCAGTTCGAGATCCCGCTGCAGGCCGCGATCGGGAGCCGGGTGATCGCGCGCGAGACGATCAAGGCGTTCCGCAAGAACGTGCTGGCGAAGTGCTACGGCGGGGACGTGTCGCGGAAGCGGAAACTGCTCGAGAAGCAGAAGGAAGGCAAGAAGCGGATGAAGGCCGTGGGCAGCGTGAACATCCCGCAAGAGGCGTTCATGGCGGTCCTCGATCAGGGGGAGTAGGCACGGCCTGCGCTCGGCCTCGTCTGGCCCGCTCCGCGCTCAGCACGCCGAGCGGCCTGGTTGTAAAGTCGGATTCGACAGATTCAGGAGGTCTCCATGCTCCGATCGGTCCTTACCGTCGTCGCCACGTACATCGCCATGGCCGTCTTCGTGGTCGGGTGTTTCATGGGGCTGTGGTTCGGGCTAGGCCCGGATCGGCTGCTCGTGCCCGGGACGTGGAAGGGCAACATGCTGCTGTGCATCGCGGCACCGGGGATCACGGTGATCGGCGGGCTCATCGGCGGATTCGCGTGTGCCAAGATCGCCCGCGGCCCCAAGCCGGTGATCGCGCTCGCGGGCGTCGTGGTGCTGCTGGGCGCAGTCTCGGCGTTCTTCACGCTCCGGAAGCCCGAGCCGACCGGCCCGCGCGAGGCTGGCATGACCGTCCAGCAGGTCATGGAGAAGGGTCGCGAGCCGACGTGGCTGGCGATCTTCAATCCGATCGGTGGCGCCGGTGCCGTGCTCATCGGGGGGCTGTTCATGGCCGCTCCGCGCAAGCCGCGGTGAGCGGGCGGTCCGCGGCGCGTCGTTGGCGTGCGTTCCATGCGGCCGCGCTGCAAAGGCAGCCCCGCTTCCATGGCGTGCATCCTCCCCCTGCACGCACGTCATCTCATCAAAGTGAAAGCCCAGGGACTGCAATCCCTGGGCTTGAGCACGATTTTGGAGTTGTCGTGTCGCGGCGACGAAGCCGACTCGATCAATAGTCCATGTCTTCGCCGTGGTCGTGCCCGCCGCCCGCGGGCTTCTTCTTTTCCTTGATCTCGACGATCGCGGCCTCGGTGGTCAGCAGGAGGCCCGCGATGCTCGCGGCGTTCTGCAGCGCGATCCGCTCGACCTTGGTCGGGACGATGACGCCCATCTTGATGAGGTCGCCGTACTCGTGCGTGAGGGCGTTGTACCCGAAGTTGGCGGTGTCGGCCTCCTCGACCTTGTTGGCGATGAGCGAGCCGTCGAGCCCGCAGTTGGCCGCGATCTGCTTGATCGGGTAGACGACGGCCCGCGCGACGATGTCGATGCCGACCTTCTCGTCGCGGTCGGCGGTCTTCCTGAGTTTGTCCAGCGCGCGGCGGGCTCGGAGCGGCGCGACCCCGCCCCCGGGCAGGATGCCCTCCTCGACCGCGGCGCGGCAGGCGTGGAGCGCGTCCTCGACGCGGGCCTTCTTCTCCTTCATCTCGACCTCGGTGGCCGCGCCCACGTTGATCTGGGCCACGCCCCCGGAGAGTTTCGCGAGCCGCTCCTCGAGTTTCTCGCGGTCATAGTCGCTGGTGGTCGCCTCGATCTGGTGGCGGATCTGCTCGATGCGCCCCTTGATCTCGCTCGCCGAGCCCGCGCCCTCGACGATCGTGCAGTTGTCCTTGTCCACCGTGATCTTCTTGGCGCGCCCGAGGTCCGAGAGCGAGAGTTTCTCGAGTTCGATCCCGAGTTCCTCCATGACGGCCTTGCCCCCGGTGAGCGTGGCGATGTCGCCGAGCATCTCCTTGCGGCGGTCGCCGAAGCCCGGGGCCTTCACGGCGCAGACCTTGAGCACCCCGCGGAGTTTGTTCACGACCAGCGTCGCGAGCGCCTCGCCCTCGACGTCCTCGGCGACGATGAGCAGGGCCTTCCCGCTGTCGGCGATCTTCCCGAGGATCGGGATCATGTCCTTGGCGCTGCTGATCTTTTTCTCGTGCACGAGCACGTAGGCGTCCGTGAGTTCGCACTCCATCGTCGCGGGGTTCGTCACGAAGTGCGGCGAGAGGTACCCCTTGTCGAACTGCATGCCCTCGACCAGTTCGACCTCGGTCTCGAGGCTCTTGCCCTCCTCGACCGTGATCACGCCGTCCTTGCCCACCTTGTCCATCGCCTCGGCGATGATCTTCCCGATCTGCTCGTCCTGGTTCGCGCTGCACGTCCCGACCTGGGCGATCTCCTTGGACGAGTCCACCTTCTTGGACATCTTGCGGAGGTCGTCCACGATGGCGGCGACGGCCTTGTCGATGCCGCGCTTCACCTCGTTCGGGTTCGCGCCCGCCGTGATGTTCTTCAGGCCCTCGGCGTAGATCGCCTCGGCGTAGATGGTCGCGGTGGTGGTGCCGTCGCCCGCGTCCTTGGAGCACTTGCTCGCGACCTCCTTGACCATCTGGGCGCCCATGTTCTCGTAGGCGTCCTCCAGTTCGATCTCCTTGGCGACGGTCACGCCGTCCTTGGTCACGGTGGGCGTCCCGAAGGATCTTTCGAGGACGACGACGCGGCCGGAGGGGCCGAGCGTGACCTTGACGGCGTGGGCGAGTTTCTTGATCCCCGCGAGGATGCGCTCGCGGGCGTCGGTGTTGTACGCGATGGATTTGGCTGCCATGGGAACTCCTGATGCTGGGCTAAGAAAGGTCCTGAGTCTGGTGTCCTTGGCCCCGCGTCCCGACACCAGCCAGGACACGTGACTCGGGACCTGTTATTTCAATCCGATCCGGATCCACGCGACCCGGTCGGCGTCGATGATGTACACGGCCTTTCCGTCGGTGACTTTCACGAGGTGATCCGACTCATCCGGGATCAGCATCGCCTTGCGCACCTCGAGCGTCGAGACGCCCGGCACGGGCGCCTGCACGTCGGCGAAGGCGAACCCGAGGTCGCGCTCGCCGTTGAGTTCTCGGAGGGCTTGTCGCAGTTGGTCCGGGGTCATGGAGGAGGCTCGCAGACGCCGAGGCGCACGGGCACGCACCAGACCGCGGCGGCGGCGTCCGCCCGCGCCGGGCCTTCTTCGTGCCCGGGGTTCAGTCGATCACCGCGAGGATGTCGTCCTCGGACATAATGAGCAGGTCCTGCCCGTCGAGTTTCACTTCGGTCCCGGAGTAACTGGAGAAGATGACGCGGTCGCCCTTGCGCACGGTGAGCGGGATACGGGCGCCGGTCTCGGTGTTGAGCGCGCCGTCGCCGACGGCCTCGACGGTCCCGGTCTTGGGCTTGTCTTTGCTCGTCTCGGGCAGGAAGATGCCGGAGGCCGTCTTGGTCTCCGCCTCGTCGCGCTTGACGAGGATCTTGTCATGCAGGGGTCGAACGCTGGTCTTGGTCTTCGCCATCGAGTCAATCTCCGATGAGAGTGTGTGGTCCTGTGGGTTGCGTGACGCCGGGCTACGCCGGCCAACGATTCTGGTAATGCCGGTGCAGGCACCGACGGAGCACCTCGAGCAGCATCTCCAGGTCCGATTGCTGCCGCGGGCGATCAATGACCGCGAACGCACCCGCCCGAAGCGCCGCCGCCATCTCCCGGCAATCGTCCCGGTGAGACCGCGACCGCTTCACCACCACCGTCGGCGGGGGCTGGTCCAATCGGCGGATCAACTCCAACACCTGCGGCCCGGCTTCGGCGCCCGATTGGTCCAGCGGCAGTCCCAGGTCCACCACCGCGATGTGGATCTTGTACTGGCGGATCATCTCCGACGCCTGCCGACCCGACTCCGCACGGAGCGAATGGATCCCGATCGGCTCCAGCAGTTTCGGCAGCCGATCAATCCACGGATCCTGCTGCCACCCGCCCATTGACAGCAGCAGGTTCAGACGCGGGCACGGCCCACAACCGCCCACGTTCTCGGGCGTTGGTCGGGCCTCAGGCTGGCGCGGAATCTCCATCACATGAGCCCGCTGGCAATCTCGATGCCGCTCGCTGGGCGGCCGAACCCGCGTCCCGACGCCACAGAAGGGCCGAACTGCCCGCCGAAACCCTGCCCGCAGGCATCAGGATCAGGGTCGGGCGTGCCAAATCGGCAGTCGCGCTCGTCGGCTCCGCGCGTCGGCACTAGCGCTCTGCCACGATGTACGCCAGCACACAGGGGTCGGCCTCGGCGGTCTGAGCGAGCGTGAACTCCCCGTTGCCGCCGCCCTTCCCGTCGTCGCCCTCCCAATACACCGACGACCTCGAGAACCCGGCCTCGGCCAGCACCTCGCGCACCTCCGGGATCGTCCACAGCCGCCAGTCGTAGGTGAACGCCCGTCGAATCCGCCACCGCCCCGGGAGGCTGAAACTGATGTGGCACACCAGGCGGTGCGTGATCGGGTCGAACGACTCTTGCTCCCACCAATAGATGAACCCGCGCCCGCGTCGCCCCCCGCCGCCGATGGGCCGGCGCTCCCGCTGCGGCTTCATGCTCTCCCACCCGCCGTAGATATCCATGAAGAACACGCCCTCGCGCCCGAGGCTCCGCCGGACGGATCGGAAGTACCCGCGGAGCGCCGATCGGGTCTTGAAGACCCAGTAGGAGAAGTTCATGGCGAGAATCGCGTCCATGCGGTCCGCGCCGGGCCCGGGCGCGCGCACGTCCCGCCGGCGCAGTTCCACCCGCCGCGCCCGGGCGGGCGTGAGCCGCCCGAGGTTGTGCGCGCGGCCCCAGTCGAGCGTTTCGCCGTCGAGGTCGACGCCCAGCGCCTCGCGTCGCGGCCCGCGCCGGACCCATTCCGCGCACGTCGCCGCGGTCCCGCAGAAGTCCTCGCGCATCCGCCGGGGCGGACGCCCCCGCAGGGCGCGGAAGGTTGCGTCGACGAAGTCCACCTCGGCCTGGACGCACTGCACCGCGCGCTGATAGAGGAGGTGGCGATGGGGCGGGGTCGGCATGGGGCCGCACTGTATCGAGTCCCGCTCTCCCCCCGCCGACGGCATCCATGCCGAACCCACGCCGACCGGCTGACGTAGGGCTTGGGAATCGCCGATAACGGAGCGGGCGTAGACTCCGCCCCCACATTCGGCAGCCCCCCACCACTCTCCCCAAGCGAGCACAGCCATGCGTCTCACGATGGTCGGCACCGGGTACGTCGGACTCGTCACCGGCGTCTGCTTCGCCAACACCGGCAACCACGTCACCTGCCTCGACGTGGACGCGGGCAAGATCGACAAACTCAACAAGGGCGTCTGCCCGATCTATGAGCCCGGCCTCACCGAGATGATGGCCCACAACGTCGCCGCCAAACGGCTCTTCTTCACCACCGACAAGGCCCAGGCCTATCGCGACGCCGAGATGATCTTCATCTGTGTCGGGACGCCCAGCGACGAGCGCGGGCACACCGACCTCAAGTACATCCACTCCGCGGCGGACGACATCGCCGACGTCCTCAAGAGCCTCGGGCCCAAGCAGCAGCCCAAGGTCATCGTGATGAAGAGCACGGTCCCCGTGGGCACGACGCTGGCGGTCCGCGACCGGATCCGCGCCCGCGCCGGCGCCGACATCCCCTTCAAGGTCGCCGACAACCCGGAGTTCCTCAAGGAGGGCGCGGCCATCGACGACTTCATGAAGCCCGACCGCGTCGTCGTTGGCGTCGAGGACGACGCCACCGGCGCCGCCTTCAAGGATCTCTACGACCCCTTCGTCCGCAACGGGCACCCCATCTTCCTCATGGACGTCGTCTCGGCCGAGATGGTCAAGTACGCCTCCAACAACTTCCTCGCCACCAAGATCAGTTTCATCAACGAGATGGCCAACCTCTGCGAGGCCTACGGCGCCGACATCGGGCGCGTCCGCGAGGGCATGTGCTCGGACAAACGCATCGGCAACGCCTTCCTCTATCCCGGGCTAGGCTACGGCGGCTCGTGCTTCCCCAAGGATACCCTCGCCTGCATCATGATGGGCGAGACCCGCGGCGTGCCCATCCCCGTCTCCAAGGCCGTCCACGAGGCCAACCAGCGGCAGCGCGAACGCTTCTTCGGGAAACTCCAGGAGCACTTCAAGAACGCCGGGGGACTCTCGGGCAAGACGCTGGCATTCTGGGGCATCGCCTTCAAGCCCAAGACCGACGACATCCGCGAGGCCCCGGCCCTGACGCTCATCCGCAAGGCGCTGGGCTACGGCGCGATCATCCGCGCGTTCGACCCCGTGGCCAACGAGAACGCCCGCCGCGAACTCGGACCCGGGCCGGTGATCCTCGACGACATGTACGAGGCGGCCAAGGGCGCGGATGCGCTCGTGGTCTGCACGGATTGGGACGAGTTCAAGAGCCCCGACTTCGCGCGGCTGGCGCAGATCATGCGGGGCCGGGTCGTCTTTGACGGCCGGAACCTGTACCGCCGGAACCAACTCGCCGAGCGCGGGTTCTGGTACTACTCCGTCGGGCGGGCGCCCGCAAGGCCGGCGTAGGGGCGCGCTACCGGCGACGACGCATGAGCGCCGCGGCCCCGACGAGCGCGACCGCGCCCACGCCCGGCGCGGGAACGATCGGGACGGAGACGGAGCCGAACTGGGCGGGGATGTAGACACCCACGTAGCTGGGAACCGGGTCGAACTGGATGAGAAGCCCCGTGTGCGCGGATGGCGATGACGAGGCCGCCGCGCCCTGCCAGGTAACCGTGCGCGGCGAGAAACTCGCTGGCGTCCAGACCATGCTCCAGATCGCGCTCACCGGATTTGACGAGTTTGCGGTCTGTCCGGGCAGCAGGAACTGCTGTGCCCCAGCGTTTGTGCGACCCGTCCCACCAGCCAACTCGTCGCCGGCCTGGCCCAGCGAGAAAGCGGGGGCGCGAACATTGAACGACCATGTGCCTTGTGAGTTGGCGCTGCCGAGGATGTCGAACAACACGCCGCCCAACCCAGCAACGGTGCCCACACCTGAGCCTGGCGGGGGGGTGTATGTCATGGTCGATCCAACGGCTGGCGAGAATGCAACCGAGAGCGATAGCCGTGCCGCCTCACCAGGCTGCAAGATGCCGTCGGGCGCGGCCACCGGCGTGTTCGTTCCTGCGACGACCTCGACAAATGACCAGGAGTGCGTCGCGAGCGGCCCCTGCCCGAGCGCGGCCGAGGCCGCGACGAGCCCAGCGCTCCACCAGCCAACGTGCGTCATGCTTTGCATGCTGCTCCACCTCCCTATGGCGCTTCGTGCCAGACCGTGAGTTTGACGGCGTTGATCTCTGCGGTCGCCGAGCCTGACGGGGCGTTGTTCTCGAACCGGATCCCGACAATGATCTCCCCCGAGTTGAACATCTCGGGCGTGAACTGGTTGGTCTGAGAGCCGGGCGGTGGCCAGAAGTCGGCGCAGTTTCCATACTCGCCATACACAAACGAACTCCCCGTCTCCGCAATGAACGGGTATTTCGGTCGGCCCACGTCGGCGTTGTTGTACCGGATCGTGATGTAGTGCCAGCGTGTAACCGCCCCCGTCATTCGATGGACGATCGTCACTTGGACGCCGCGAATAACATCCGTCTCGGGAATCGAGAAACTGAAGTCCGAAAGCACCAGATACTCAGTAAACCCCGCTCCGCCTAGTTCCGCCACAGCGCTATCGTTGTTGGTTGGGGCACCGGCAGCGTAACTGGGGTTTGTCCAGGTCGAGTTTGCGCTGGCATTGCCCGCCCAGGATGAAGATTCTGTCAAGCCCGCACAGTCGGGCGCCTCATCAAAGTACACGGTCAGTTCAACATGGTCGACGAGGACGTATCCCTCTACGTCGACGCCGAAGGCCGTGTTGTCATAGCCGATCAGGACCCCGAAGTTCGCCGGCTTGTACAGCGCGGGCGTTGCCATCTGCTCGCCCCACGTGTCCGTGGCGCTCCCGTACGTCGCCACCGCGGGCGTCTGACCGACGGCCGCGTTGGTCGCCCGGTTCGTCGAGTTGACGACGTGCTCACGGGCCAACTGGACCGCGGCCTCCTGGATCGGGCCGTCGCCCGCGGCATATCGGCGGATGCGCACCTCGACCCCGCGGATGATGGCATCGTCCGGCAACGCCCCGAGCGCGAAGCCCCCGGCCCGGAGGAACTTCGACTTCTCGTCCCCTCCCAGCACGCAGGTTGCGTACGTGTTGTTCGAGGTGTAGATGCTGGTCGCGTTGGTCCACGAGGCCGTTCCCCCGGACCGGGTGTAGCCGCCATCGGCCGACGCCGGGTTCGCCGCCAGGTTGTCCGTGCACGCCACAACCTCGAGGCTCGACGCCGTGGCGCTCACGGACCTCGTCGGCAGGCGATGGGCGCTCCGATGCACGGCCGGTCGTTCTCGCGCGGGTGCGACCATCACGCCCCGACTCCCCAAAGGCGCCCAACGGATTGCGCCGAGCACGACCAGCAGAAGGACCAGCGAAAGGCCCAACGCCAGACTACCCGACCCCCCCCCCTAACGCCCGGAATGCACGCTCTCGCTTCATCACGGTTCTCCACGATCGGCCTGGCCAACATCCGGGAACTCGTGCCGCTCACGTAACAACGTACATCAGGATTCCGAGTTGTCAAGCGACCCGGAGAAAAAGATCGATCCTCGCGTGAACATCGCCGAGCGCGGGGTCCGCCGCCGCGCCGCTACCGCGTGCCGCGAGCGGCCCGCTTGGCGCCGACCTTCGCCGAGCGACGACCTGCCTTACTCCGAGCCGCGGGCTTGCCGCGCGCCGCGGCCTTGTCGCGCGTCGGGCGCTTCGTCGCCGGCTTGGGCGTCGGCTTCGGGGCCGAGACCCTCCTCGGCGTCGGCCCGCTGCCGTACTTCTTCACGTACTCGTCATGGATCCACGCGAACGTGCGCTCGAGCCCTTGCCGGAAGGGCGTCGAGGGCTCCCACGCGAAGAGCGACCGCAGGAGCGCGTTGTCGATCCGCCGCCCGCCCACGCCCTTGGGCGCGTCGAGTTTGTAGTTGCGCTTGAGCGAGAGCCCCGCGATGGACTCGACCTCGTCCACGAGTTGGTTGATCGAGACCAGGTCGCGCGGGCCCATGTTCACCGGGTCGCCCACGTCGCTGGCGACGAGCATCTGCGTCCCCTTCACGCAGTCGTCGATATACATGAAACTCCGCGTCTGGGTCCCGTCGCCCCAGATCTCGATCTCATGTTTCCCGGTGAGTTTCGCCTGCACGACCTTGCGACAGATCGCCGCGGGCACGCGCTCGCGACCGCCCTCCCAGGTGCCGTGGGGGCCGTACACGGGCTGATACCGCGCCACGCGGGTGCGCAGGCCGTAGTCCTCGCGGAAGTGCCGGCACATGCGCTCGCCGAAGAGTTTCTCCCATCCGTACCCGTCGTCCGGGAGCGCGGGATAGGCCTCGGGCTCGCGGAGCGGTGGCCGCGTCTCGTCCTTCTGGAACTCGGTGTTGTAGACGCAGACCGAGGAGGCGAAGAAGAAGCGATCGACGCCGGCGTCCTTAGCGGCGGCGAGGAGGTTCGTGTTGATGAGCACGCTGAGCATGCAGAGCGACTTGTTGTGCTCGACGAAGCCCATCCCGCCCATGTCGCAGGCGAAGTTGTAGATGGTGGTGGCGCCGCGCAGGGCCTTGTCGCAGGCCGGTCGGTGCTGGAGGTCCAGCCGAAGGTTCTCGGCGTGCTTGTGCCGCTGGAACCACTCGCCCATGGGCTTGGTGTCCACGACGCGGACCCGCTTGCCCTGGCGGAGCAGGTCCGCCGCGAGATGCCCCCCGATGAACCCGCCTCCCCCGGCAATAACGATCAGTTCCTTCACGCGCTGGCTCCCTCCCCCCCCTCCCGCCCCCTCCCGCCCCCGCTCGGCGCCGCGCGCCGGGCCCGATCGTACTCCCGTCCCCGCCTGTCCCCTATCGTCGGCGGACGCTCGTCACGATCACCGGGCTGCGGGGCACGTCCTTCATGTCCCGCGTGGGGATCGCGTAGGTCTCGCTCGCGGCGATCCGGTCCACCACGTCCATCCCCTCGACGACGCGCCCGAAGACCGCATAGCCCGCGCCGCCCGTGCGCGGACGGGGCCGATCCAGTTTCTCGTTATCGACCAGATTGATGAAGAACTCGCGGGTCGCCGTGTCCGGGCCCTCGTCCCGCGCCCACCCGACCGTCCCGCGCACGTTCTTCAGCCCGTTGGTCCACTCGTTGGCGATCGGCTGGTCACTCGGCAACTCCTTCAACTCTGCGGTGTAGCCCCCGCCCTGGATCACAAACCCGGGCACGATGCGATGGAAGATGGTCCCGGCGTAGTCGCCCCGGTCGGCGTACTTCAGGAAGTTCGACACGCCGATCGGCGCCCGTGCCTGGTCCAGTTCGAGCACGATCAGGCCCGCGGACGTCGACATCTCGACGACCACCGGCGCGGGGCCCTTGCGCATCGCGGCGCACCCCGCCACCGCGGCCGCCGCCGCGACAACTCCCACTCTTCCCAGCGCCAGTGCGCGGATCGTTCGACTCATGGCTTGGCTCCTCGCGCGAGTTCCTGCATCGCCGCGCCCACGGCCTCATCCGCGGCCCGAGTCGCCCTCGGCCCGGCGCAGTTCGTCGCCGCCAGCACCGCGAACCCGCGCTCCACCGACACCCACGCCACGCAGAACCACATCGTGTTCGAGCCTCCGTGCGTCAGCACCCGGCCCTCGTCGCCCTCGCCGTCGCCCTTGCCCCACGGCCGACGGGTCACCGCCCACCCCATCGAGTATCCCTCGCCCTCTCGGTTCGGGATCTGCGGCGTGTGCAAGAGTCGGAACGACTCGGGCGTCAGGAACGCCTTGCCCTCGGCCAGCACCGGCGTTCGCTCCCCGCGCGCGTGCGCCGCCACGAATCGCCCCCAGTCCGGGAGCGTCATCCGCGCCGTCCCCGCCGGGCCGAGACCCGTTGGGTTGTCCGCACCCACGCCGGGCGGCACCGGAGTCCAGTCCCCGTCCCTGCCCCGGTGCCCGCGCGGCTGATCGACCGTCGCCGCGCTCCCGGGCGCGCCGAACCCGCCCGACGTGATCCCCAGCGGCACAAAGACCTCCCGCGTCACCAGGTCCTCCCACGCCGTGTTCGCCACCGTTTCGAGCATGTGCCCGGCGACGATGAAGTTCTGGTTGCTGTACTTGCTGGCCGAGCCGGGCGCGTGGTCGAGCGGGAGCGTCACGAGCCGGGCCAGCAGGGCCGTCCGCTGCTCGCGCGGAGGAATGCCCTCGCGCGTCCCCTGCCAGAGCGTGCCCCACGCCTCGTCCTTCATGATGTCCGCGGGCACGCCCGCCGTGTTCGTGACGAGATGCCGCAGCGTGACCTTCTCCCACCCCGGCGTCATCACGGGCTTCAGCGCCGGCAGGACATCGACGACCGTGGTCTCCCAAGTGATCGCCCCTCGCTCCACCAGCCGCGCCGCCAGCGTCGCGGTCATCGCCTTGGTGCACGACCCGAGGTGCCACTGGTCGGCGAGGGTCGCGGGCTCGGGCGACCCCGCGGCCCGGACGCCCGCGACCGCCGATGCCGCCACGCGCTCGCCGTCCATCAGCACCACCGCCAGCGCCGGGACCTTGTGCTTGGCACGGATGGCCTCGATCCGCTCGGCGAGCGTGAGCGGCGCCTCCTGCGCGCGCGCCGGACGGCCGCTCGCCAGCGCGGCAAGCGTGAGCACGATGAGCCGACCGACGCGGGTGTACCTCATGCGGACCTCCTCATGGCGGGTTGCTCTACTCTACCTCGACCGCCCCGACCAGTTCGCCGACGCTCGATCTACCCTGGCTCTCGACCCATCGCGCCAGCCCCCGTGCCGCGCGGAGCGGCGCGCGGGGGTCGGCGAAGAGAGCCGTGCCCATGCCCACGGCCGACGCCCCGGCGAGGATCATCTCCGCCGCGTCCTCCCAGGTCATCACGCCCCCGAGCCCGACGAGGGGCACGCCGGCCTCGCGGGCCACGCGGCGATGGACCTCGTACACCAGCCGCACCGCGATCGGATGGATGCCCGGACCCGAGAGCCCGCCCGTGGTGTTCGCCAGGCGAGGCCGGCGCGTGCGCACGTCGATGGCCATGGCCGGGACCGTGTTCGCCACGCACAGCGCCCGCGCTCCAGATTGGATCGCCGCCCGCGCCAGGTCCGCGATCGTCCCGCCCGCGGGGCCCGCGACCACGGGGCCGAGTTTCACGATGAGGGGCTTCCCGCCGAGCCCCGGCGCCACCGCCGAGACCACCTCGCGGAGCGCGCCCGGGTCGAGCCCGAACTCGACCCCCCCGCGGACATTGGGGCAACTCACGTTCATCTCCACCGCCGCGATCCCCTCGACGCCGGCCAGGCCCCCCGCGACGAGCACGTAGTCCTCGACGGAGAACCCGGCGACCGAGCCGACGACGCGCGTGCCCGTGCGCTGGGTGAACCCCGCGATTCGAGGGCCGACGTGCTCGATGAAATGATCCAGCCCGACGTTGGCCAGCCCGATCGCGTTGAGCATCCCGCAGCGCGAGTCGAGGATCCGCCAGGTCGGGTTGCCCTCGCGCGGCAGCGGCGTGATCGACTTCGTGACCACCGCGCCCACGCCCGAGAGGTCCGCCGCGTCGGCCAGTTCATCGAGGTACCCGCAGGTGCCCGCCGCGAGCACCATCGGGTTCCGCAACTCCACCCCCGCCAGGTCCGTCGTCAGCGTGCCGCTCTGCACCGGGCAAGCGTACCTCGGTTCCCATCCCGCCGCTTGCTGCGGGCGTCTCCCCCGCCTCGCCGGTCCGGCCGTTGCGCCCCGCGCCTTTCGTGCTGGTCCTTGCTACCTTCTCCCCCATGCAACGCCGCGTCGATCCCGAGTTCATCGACGACCCGCGCGCCACCCCTCGGCAACTGCGCCAGGCCATGTTCGGGATGCGGGTCGTCAACCGCACCATGGGCGGGATCTCGGGGCTTGTGCGGCACCTGGCGCGCTGGTCCGCCCGCTGGCCCACCGATCGCCCGATCACCCTCCTCGACATGGGCACGGGCCTCGCCGACATCCCGCTCGCCGCCGTCGCCTGGGCTCGGAAGCGCGGCATCGAACTCCGCGTCACCGCCATCGACGCCAACGAGCGCGTCCTCGAGTCCGCACGGGCCCACGTCGCGCGCGAGCCCTGGATCACCGTCGAGTGCCTCGACGCCCTCTCGCTCGAAGAACGCTTCGCGCCACGCTCCTTCGACTACGCCCATGCCGGGATGTTCCTCCACCACTTCGATGAGGACGGCGTCGTGCGACTGCTGCGAACCATGGACCGTCTCACCCGCGCGGGGTTCGTCTGGAACGACCTCCTCCGTACCTGGCGGGGCTATGTCCCGGCATACCTCGTCACGCTCCCGTGCCCGCGGGCCCTCCGGCACGACGCCCGCGCCAGCCTCCGCGCCGGGTTCGTCGAGCCCGAGGTCCGAGACCTCGCCCGCCGCGCCGGCATCGACTACGCCGAGTACCGCGAGCAGTACTTCTTCCAGCGGTTCACCCTCGCCGGGGAGCGGCCCGGAGCATGGGGGAGCACTTCCGCCGCCACGGGGCCATGAGCGTGCGAACGGACGCGACTCCGCCGTTGGCCTTCCGCGCGTGCATCGTCGCGCCAACCTACAACAACGCGCGCACGCTCCGCGACGTGCTCGATCGCGCCGCGGCCCTGGGCCTCCCGATCCTCGCCGTCAACGACGGCGCCACCGACGGCACCGCCGCGATCCTCGACGCCTGGCGCGCCGCCGGCCCGGATCGCCACGTCGCGACGCACGAGATCAACCGCGGCAAGGGCGCGGCGCTGCGCACCGGCTTTGACTTCGCCCGCTCGCTCGGGCACTCCCACGCCGCCACCCTCGACACCGATGGGCAGGTCGAGCCGGAGTGGCTCGTCCCGCTGCTCGATTCGGCCCGCGCGCAGCCGCACGCCCTGGTGCTCGGGGCGCGTGACGACCGCACGCCCGGGTACCCGGCCAAGAGCCTCGTGGGCCGGCGGTTCTCCAATCTCGCCATCCGCATCGAGTCCGGCGCGCGCATCATCGACAGCCAGTGCGGGCTGCGCGTCTATCCGCTCGGGCTCGTCGCGGCCGTGCCCTGCCGCGCCGGGCGATTCGGGTACGAGGCCGAGATCATCACCCGGGCGGCCTGGGCGGGGTGCCCCATCGTGCAGGTCCCAGTGCCCTGCCGATACCTCCCGGAGGACCAGCGAATCAGCCACTATCGCCCGGTCGTGGACGGCATCCGTGGCACGCGCGTGCACCTCCGCCTGCTCGCGCGTCGCCTCCTCCCGATCCCGCACCCGCGCTGGCCCGACGCACGATCCGCGATGCCCGCGTGGCGGCGGCTCGTGCGCTGGATCAGCCCCGTCGCCGCGTGGAACGAACTCCGCGCCGAGCCCGCCGCACGCGGCGCCTATGCCGTCGCCATCGGCGTCGGCGCCTTCATCGCCAACCTCCCGATCTACCCCTTCCAGACCGCCACCTGCCTCTACGTCGCCAGCCGTTGGAAGTTACATCCATTGGCCGTCGTCGCCGGATCCCAGATCTCGAACCCTCCGCTCAGCGCCGGCCTGATCGCCGCGGGCGTCACCGTCGGACACATGATCCTCCACGGCCGCTGGTACCCCGTGCGCGACCTGGACTTCTCCCGCGAGGGACTCGCCCAGGCCCTCCCGGACATCCTCGTCGATTGGATCGTCGGCTCGCTCGTGGTTGGCGTGGCATGCGCGGCGCTCCTGTTCGCGCTCTCGCTGCTGGTGCTCCGTGCCATCCCCCCTCGCGCGAGCGCCGACGAACCCCGCGACCCCTAGCGCTGCGGGTCCGCGCTCCACCCCCGGCTCGGGGGCAGCAGCCCCACCAACAGACAGACCGCTCCCGCCGCGATGAGCCACGGCCGGGCCGAGTCCGACGTCGTCCAACGCTGCAGGATCGAGTCCACGCGCGGACGATCCGGCAGCACCAGCGGCGGGGGCTCGAGCCCGGCAAAGACCGTCGCGCCACGCGCCTGGTCCAGCGGCTCGATCACCAGCGTCCGGTTGTCCGGGATCTGGTTCAGTTGCGCCGCCGCCAACGCGATCACCAGCGAAGGATCCTCGCGCCGCACGGCCTCGGCGTACCCCTCGTATCGCTCCAGCCGCGCCAGCCGATGCCGCTCCAGCGCCAGCGCCCGGTCACGCTCATGTCGCACCTGCGCCAACTCCTCCAGCGCGGGGATCAGCACCGTCGCGCCCAGCAGCGCCAGCCCCGCCAGCAGGTACAGCCACCCCGGATCGAGGTACGCGATCGGCGCCCGCGAGCGGCATTGGGCTTCGCGCTCGCTCATCGCTGGTTCGGGCTCGTGGGGGGCCGCGCCGCGGGCGGCTTGGCCGCTCCGGGCTTCGCGGCGCTCGGCGGCGCCTTCGCGGGCGCCGAGCTCGCCGTCTCGGTCAGCCCGCGGAGGCCCTCCATCAGCGCCTTCGCGTTCGTCACCGCGTCCCGGCTCCCCCGCGACAGTTCGATCGCCAGCACCGGCTTGCCCATGTCCCGGCCCACCAGCGACTCGATCGAGCCCGGCAGCGGCTCGCTCGGATCGACCTGGAACCGCCACTTCGGGTCCGCTCGCCTCGCCGCGCTCGCAAACTCCAGCGCCCACCGCCGCACCGGACCCTGGAACCGCACCACCGGACCGACGACCGACGAGCCCAGCACGACGACCACGTCCGGCTTGAACGCCAGCATGTCCTTGTGCACCGTCGCGGTCTCGAGTTCGCTCGACGCGCGACGCCCGTGCTTGTCCCGGGCCGTGAAGTCGCGCGCGGGCCAGTTCCGGTCCAGGTCCACGCCCCGCGTGTTAGTCCGCGTGCCCGCCGCCGAGCCGTCGGGGTTCATGTCCCGAACGATCCGAACCGTCGCGCCCACCAGCCACCGCTGGCTCGACAGCGCCTCGGGCAGCAGCGACGCCGCCTCCCGGCACTCCGGCTCGTCCCCGTGGATGCACCCGATCACGTAGATCCGCTTCGTCCCCGTCCCCACCGTCATCGCCTGGATCGCCTTCCCCCGCACCGACGACCCGATCCGCTCCCACGGGCGTGCCTCGGCCGGCGGCGCCAACGCCACCGGCTCGTGCGTCTGCGGCTCCTGCGCGTCCCACGGCGGACGGACCTCCATCACGCGCTCCACGGGCGCGCACGACACCGCGCCCGCAGACGCCGCCACCACGATGGCCCATGTACCTCGCATCAACCCATATCCATCGGAACGACGCCTGCTTCGGGCCGAGATTTCGATGTTGCCCCCGCCCCCCCTCCCCTCCGCCGCGTCCCCGCCGCGATTCGCCCGAGTTCCATCCCCACGGCCTCACGTCGGTGCCTTTCGTACTTTGTTCGCTCGACCAATCTCGCGCGTCTGGCCCGCCGATTGTTCCATAGTCTTCCCGGGGACACGTCTCGGCCCGTGCTGGGCCGGGCATTGGGGTACACGATGGCGTCGAGCCGCCAACCTGACAGGCGAGGGGCCATGCGGCGGGTGATGACCGCCGCGCGATCGGGCTTTCGGCGCTATCCCCGCGCGATCCTCGAATCGCTCAGGGTGCCCTCGGCCCACTCGCCGCGCCTTCGCTTCGCCCCGGACCTCAGCCGACACGACTTCGCCGCGGTCTGGCTCGGGCACGGAGGGCTCTGGCTCCGCCTCGCGGGGCTCAACATCCTCGTCGATCCGGTCTTCTCGGACCGCATCGGCATCCGCATCGGGTCGCGCACGATCGGCCTCCCCCGGCTCGCGCCCCCGCCTCTGCACCCCCACCAACTCCCACGCCCCGACCTCGTCCTCATCACCCACGCCCACTTCGACCACCTCGACAAGCCCACCCTCGCCGCGCTCGCCAACCCCGACACCCACGTCATCACCGCACGCCGCACCGGCCGCCTCGTGCCACGTGGCTTCGGGGGCGTCACCGAACTCGACTGGGACCGCTCGATCTCCCTCGCCGGATGCACCATCGACGCCCTCCGCGTCGCCCACTGGGGCGCGCGCACAGCCCTCGACCGCCGACGCGGATACAACAGTTACGTCGTCTCCGCCGGCGGGCGATCCGTGCTCCTCGGGGGCGACACCGCCCACACCGACGCTTTCCGCGGACTCGGCAGCCTTGACCTCGCGGCCCTCGGCATCGGCGCGTATGACTCCTGGGCCGATGCCCACGCCACCCCTGAGCAGGTTTGGGAGATGTTCATGGAAAGCGGTGCGCGCCGACTCCTCCCCATCCACCATTCCACGTTCGCGCTAGGGGATGAGCACCCGAAGGAGCCGATGCGTCGGCTTCTGGCGGCCGCGGGGCCGCAACGGCATCGAGTCATCCGTCTTGCCCCTGGCGCAGTCTGGTCCACCCCGGCGCGCTAGTCCGTGGTTATCGACCGCCCAAGCAAGCAACCCCGACGGAAAGCGCCCGCTGGCGCATCCGTATGAACGACAAGCGGAGGCGTCGGTTGAAAGGGCCTGATACGCAGGACCGTTCCCACACGGCGGCCGCGGCCTTGCGCGGAGACGCGGACGCTCTCCGCGCCGTGTGGCAGGAGAACCGACGATGGGTCGCTGCCGTCCTTCTGGCCCACAAGCCCAAGGACGCGGATCTCGAGGACCTCTTGCAGGACGTGGCGATGACGCTGGTGAAGAACATCACGAAAGTTCGGGACCCATCGGTGCTCGGGCCGTGGCTGCGAACGGTGGCGATCAACGCGGCCAGGGCCGCGGGACGCCAGACCTCGCGCCGGCAGCGGGGACCCTTCCGGTTGTCCCGGGGCCAGGGCGTGTCCGAGGGTGAGGCTGGCGCGACCTGGCCGCCGGTCAGTGACGAGGTGGAGCGGATCGAGTCCGGCGAGCGCCTCACCGCGCTCGCGGCGCGGCTGCCCGAGGGCTACCGCGAGCCGCTCCTCCTCAAGTGCGTCAAGGGGATGTCGTACCGAGAGATCGGCACGCTGCTGGGGCTCGCCGAGACCACCGTCGAGACGCGGATCGCCCGCGGCCGGCGGATGCTCCGCGAACTCGCCAGCGCCGAGGCCGGAGGGGGATGGTCATGACCGAACACACAACGCCCGATCCGACGATCGAGGTGCTCATCAGCCGCGTGGTGGACGGGGTCGCCTCGCCCGCCGACTGGGCACGCCTCAAGACCCTCGCCGTCAGTGACACCACGATCTGGCGCGACCTGGCCGAGGCCCAGGAGATGCACGGCGAGATGGCCGCGATCGTCGCCCGCGCCGAGTCGATCGCCGACTCCATCGAGGCCCCGGTCGAAGAAGCGATGACCACGGGCCTCGTGAACCGCTTCCGGCTGGTGGGCGCGTGGGGCGGGTGGGCCGTCGCCGCGGCCGTGGGGCTCGCGGTCGTCGCGGGTCGGCCCGGGACCACCCCGACCAACCACGGGAACCAGGCCGGGATCATGCCGCTCTCGGCCGCCGACGCCTTCAACCAGTATCTGACCCAGGGCAGCGCCGAGGGCCGAGTCGTCGGCGAGGTCCCGACCCGCATCATGCTCGAGGCCCGGCCTGCCGGCGCCTCGCGCGGGTACGAGGTCATCTACATCCGCCAGATCATGGAGCGCGTCGTCGTCCCCAACCTCTACCAGTTCGGGGGCAAGGACGAGGCCGGCAACCCCGTGCCCGTCCCCGTCGATCTCGTCCCGCCCGCGGGCCTCGGCAAGATGTAGCCACACAGTCTCACCAGGAAAGGTCAGGAATGAGCACCTCTCGTTTGTTGATCGGCGCCGCGACGATCCTCGCCCTCGAGGGCTCCGCCTCCGCGCAGGCGTTCTTCTCCACCGACGACGCCGACGGCCCGAAGCGCGTCGTCGTCCGCAAGGTCGGCCCCATGGCCGCGGCCAAGTCCGGCGAGCGACAGGTCCGCGTCGAGGTCCGCGACGGCCAGCCCAGGGTCTGGGTCAGCGGCGACGACGCCACGAGCCAGAAGCGCATCATCGTCCGCAAGATCGAGGGGCAACTCGCCCAGGATTGCGACGGGGAGGACTGCGACGACGGCGATGACGGCGCGGACGGCGCCACCGCCCCGCGCGGCCAGCACGAGATCCACGTCTTTGGTATGCCCGGTGGCGACGGCAAGACCATGACCTTCCGCGCCTCCCGAGGCCACGACGGCACCATCCAACTCCGCGCCCTCGGCAACGCCCGCGGCGGCGGCAAGGCGATCACGCTCCGCGGCCTCCCCGGCGGCGAGGTCCGCGGTTTCGCCCTCGGTGGCAAGCCCGCCGCGCCAGCCAAGGGCGCCTGCTGCGAGGCCTGCGGGCGCCCGTTCGAGCACGCGGGGCGCGCCGCCCCCGCCCAACCCAAGGTCTTCCGCTTCGACTCCGGTGACGGCAACAAGGGCGAGGTCCGCATCCTCCGCAGGTCCGAGGGCCAGAACCGCGGCCAACTCCACGAGCACCTCGCCCGGCTCGGTCATGGCACGCACGGCGGCGACGTCAAGGTCCAGGGCAAGATCATCATCGTCGGGCCCGATGGCACGGTGACCGAGCGCGAGTTGGGCTCGCCCAAGCGCGGCCCGCGCAGCGAGGCCGTTCCGGGGTTCCCACTCGAAACCTTCGAGGTCCGCGGCCTGCCCCTGGGCGAGATCCCGGTCGTGGGCCAGCCACTCGACGCCACGCCCGTCCAGGGTGTGCGCATCGCGCCCGTCATCGAGCCTCGCAAGACATCCATGCGTGGCGGCGTGCTCTAATCGCCGCGGGGGAACTGGTCAGGAACCACTGGAGAACACCATGAACACCACTCGCACCATCCGGCTCGGCGTCGCGCTGCTGCTCGCCTCGGCCGGCACCACCTGGGCCCAGAGCGGGGCCTTCGACAAGCCGCTCGCTGCCTCGGCCTCCGGCGGGTCGTCCACCGTCATCATGCGCTCCGCCGACGGCGACGACACCTTCGAGATCACCATCAAGAGTGACAAGATCACGGCCAAGAAGAACGGGAACGCGATCCCCGCCGACCGCATCCGTCGCAGCGGCGACGCCATCGAGATCCTCGACAAGAGCGGGAATGTGGAGCGGTCATTCTCGATGCCGCAGCAGCAGGGCGGTGCCGTCGTCATCGGCCCGGGCGGGCGCACCGCCACGATGTTCGGCGCCGGCGGGGCCGTCGCGCCCGAGCCGCCCGCGCCCCCGACGCCTCCGGCCAAGGTGATGATCGGGATCAACATGTCCGAGCCCAGCGAGGCGCTCCTCGAGCACCTCGGGCTCGACGCCGGCTCCTGCGTGCAGGTCGATCGAGTGATCGAGGGCCTGCCCGCGGCCAAGGCCGGGCTCAAGGTCAAGGACCTCATCGTCGCCGTCGACGGGAAGCGCCCCGTCACGCCCGACTCGCTCCGTGCCTCGCTGAACGAGAAGGAACCGGGCGACACCGTCGAACTCACCGTCCTCCGCCGCGGGATCGAGAAGACGATCCAGGCCGAACTCGCCGCCTTCGACTCGTCCAAACTCCAGATGCAACCCGAGGACAAGGACGAAGAGCCGCAGGCCGCGCAGAACGAGCCGCTGTTGCAGGCCGAGAAGCAGTTGCAGGAGGCGATGAAGCAACTGCGGCTGCGCCAGGGCGGGCAGGCCACGCAAGGCTGGCGAAGCACGCCCGACGCGACCTTCTGGGTCACGCCCGACCGCGGGCAGCCCATGTACTTCCAGGCCCAGAATCAGGACATGGACAAGAAACTCGCCAACATCGAGAAGCGGCTGGGCGACCTCTCCAAGCAACTCGAGCGCCTCGGCAACCAACTCGACAAACTCGCCGACCGCCTCGAAAGCCAGGGCGAACGCCGCGGGCGATAGCACCCCAACCCCGCGGGCGGCCGCGAGACAACCCGATCTCCGCTACCGGCCGCGCTCGGTTCCTCCGACGCGGTCGGTTTTCATTTTGAAGCGCAGGACAGGCGAACGCATGAACCCGGCGCCAGGGGAGCGGGCCGCCGTGCCCTTCGGCGCAAGAAAGAGCCCCGGCCAGTGTGACCGGGGCTCGTCGTTGTCGTGCGCTCGCCTCGCGGCATGCCGCGACTGCCTCAGCGGCAGTTTCGCAGGTAGCAATGGAGGAACGCGATCGTGTCAGCACCGTTGACCGTTCCGTCACAGGTGTAGTCCGCTCGCCAGTTCTGCTGCTGGAACGCGCCGAGGAAGGCGATCACGTCCTGGACGTTCTTCACGCCGTTCTTGTCGAAATCCGCCTTGTTCCTCGGTCGGAGGTAATGGTCCACCGCGTACTTCCCAATCTTGAGCCCCGCCCGGTTGCCCGTGTCCGCGTCGACACGCCAGTGCACGCCCAGGTAGATCCGGCTCATCGCGTTCTCCCACGCCGCGTCGGAGAAGCGATGGAACGTCCGCGGCGGGTGCGAGGGCAGCGACTGGTAGAACGGGTCCTCCGAGTCGATCGTGAACGTCACGTTGTCGGTGCAGAAGAACGCCGCCATCACCCCCGCGTGCGCCGCGCCAAATGTCGCGTGGCCCGACGCCCACGCCGGGAACGTCGGGCTGAACGGGTTCAGCGGCTCCCACGTCGCGTCCTTGACCGTCGCCGCGTTCCCGTCCGTGTCCGCCTCGCGGATCCCCGTGATCGGACGCCACAGGTCGATTCTGGTCTCGTACTTCGTGTACCACGCCGCCACGCCCGCGTCGCCCATCGCCAGGTTCGCCAGCGCAAAGATCCGCGCCCGCTCGCCCAGCGTCAGGTCCTGCTGGTGCGCGATCACCTGCGTGATGTAGTTGAGGTGGCCCGGGGGCTTGTACGTCCCGTCCAAGTCGTTGGCCCAGAAGAACGCGACCCGCGTCTGCTCCTCCGTCCGTGTCGGGCTGTTGTACGCGCCCAGCGACTTCACCTCGTTGAAGTCCGCCGCGTAGCGCGCGCTCTTGAGCCACTGCGTCATGTTCGTGTACCCCGCCGGGCCCTTGTCCACGAACTTCTTCACGTTGTCCATGACCCACGGCTTGGTCTTGCCCCAGCCCGGCGCGTGCGGGGGGAACGTGAAGTCGGGAAACGTCGGCTTCCAGTCGCCCGGCGACCCGCCCAGCACGTACGCCGGCAGGTTCTGCGTCCCGTCGTTGGCGCGGCTCTGGATGCAGCCCTGCGCGCACGCTGCGCCCAGCGCGATCCCCGCCGCCTTCGACGGGCCGTTGGGAATCGCCGCCAGCGATCCCGCCAGCGCCGCGTCATACACCGCCTGCCGTGCCGGGTACAGATGCACGAGCACGTCGCGCGCCGCCTGCGCCGCCGCCGCCTCCTTGCTCGCGTTCGGCGGGCAGGGGAAGAACCCGATGTACGGGTCGTACACCCGCTCGATCGAGTTGATCGCGTCGAACATCGCCACGTGCACCATCGCGTTCGAGCGCGAGATCGGGCACGGCCCGCCTCCGACCGCACGGATCGTGTCGAGCAGAACGTTGTTCCAGTCCGTCACCACGTCCGCACGCGCCGCGCACGCCGACACGCACGCCGACACGCATGCCGCCCACGCCATCCGTCTCATGTTGAGTCTCCCTGAACGCTGTGGCGGCGCCCCACATGGGCCCCGCCAACGCGCCGCTCCTCGCAGCGCACCTCCTAGCAACAGCGCAGTCAGACTACCGCGTCCGCACGATTCCGTCAAGAGAACTTTCTCCTTACATTAGATGTGTCGCCTTCGTCCTAGAACGCGGAGCCCGCGCTGCCTCTCGTGGCAAACATCTGTGTACCTTGCTTGGAACGATTCTTGTGCGGCGCGAACACCTGTTCACGCCCGGGTCTGCACTGGCCCGCTTGGGCCGCCTCCAGCCCCCACCCGCTACCATTCCATAAGGAGCACACCATGCGCATCGTCCTTGCCGCTCTCGCCCTCGCCGCCTCCATCTTCCTCGTCGGGTGCGAGGACAAGTTCACACAGGAGAACTTCGACAAGATCGCCAACGGCATGACCCTCGACCAGGTCGAGGCCATCCTCGGCGAGGGCACCAAGGAAGAGTCCGGCGGCTTCTCCGTCTCCGGCGCAGGCATCTCCCAATCCCAGGGCGAAAAGTACAGCAAGTCGCGCGTCTACTCCTGGAAAGACGGCGGGAAACTCATCGTCGTCACGCTCACCGAGGACAAGGTCACCAGCAAGACCAAGAGCGGCTTCTGAGCCAGCCGCTCGCCCGATCCCTGAGGCCCAACCGCGCCTCTCGCACCGAGCGGACGCCGAATTCCACGCCTCCAGCAAGGTCCCATACGCTTCGGACCGATCCTCCCTCGCCGATCATCCACCGATCGGTCGTCGTAGGGACTCCGCATGGCCGAGGTGATCGACCCGCCCCCATCCCATGAACGCTGGCGCATGGCGACGCGACACCCGCTCGCCTTCGCTCGCCGCGCCTGGGCCAAGGCACCCATCCGCGCCGCCACCTGGACCATGGGCGCCTATGGCACCGGCCAGGTTCTGCGTCTGGTCACCAACCTCATCCTCACCCGTCTCGTCGCCCCGGAAGCCTTCGGCATCATGGCCCTCGCCCAGACCTTCCGCGTCGGGCTCGAGATGCTCTCGGACATCGGCATCGGACCCAGCATCGTCCAGAGCCCGCGCGGCGACGACCCTCGCTTCATCAACACCGCCTGGACCATGCAGATCATCCGCGGCGCCG
The DNA here is from genome assembly GCA_016793805.1 of Phycisphaerae bacterium. Lineage (GTDB taxonomy): Bacteria > Planctomycetota > Phycisphaerae > Phycisphaerales > UBA1924 > JAEUIZ01. The sequence continues at coordinate 181,867 of JAEUIZ010000056.1, read as the reverse complement.
CGCTCTGGCTCGTCGCCCTCGCGCTCGCGTGGCCGCTCGCTGCCTTCTACTCCAGCACCCCGGGCTTCCTCTATGTGTTCCCCGCCACCGCGCTCACCGTCGTCATCGCCGGCTTCAACTCCACCGCGCTCTACACCCTCAACCGCAAACTCCACCTCGGGCGCGTGACGACGCTCAACATCATCACCCAGGTCTCGGGCATGGCCGCCACCATCGGCTTCGCCGTCCTCGCCCGCTCCGATCCCGCCTGGGCCCCGCACGCGGTCTGGGCCCTCGTCCTGGGCGGCTACGTCGGCGCGCTCGTCCAACTCGTCGGCAGCCACCTCCTCGACCGCTCCGTCCGCAACCGACTCGCCTGGGACCCCGAGGCGGCGCGCGGCATCTTCCGCTTCGCTCGCTGGATCTTCCTCAGCACCGTCCTCACCTTCCTCGGGCTCAAACTCGACCAACTCCTCCTCGGCAAACTCATCGCCCCCGACCGCCTCGGGATCTACTCCATCGCCCAGAACCTCGGGACCATGCTCCCCGCCGCCATCGGAACGCTCGGCACCGCCGTCATGTTCCCGCTCCTCGCCAAGGCCGCACGCGAGGCGCCGGACCGCATCCGCCAGCGCGTCGAGCAGGTCCGCGGGCTCGTCCTCGTCCCCTCGGCCTGCGCCATCGCGCTGCTCGTCGTCTTTGGTCCCGACATCGTCCGCGTCCTCTATGCCGCGCCCTTCCACGACGCGGGGTGGATGCTCCGCATCATCGCCGCTGGCTCCTTCGCCATGATCGTCAGCCAGAGTTACGGGCACGCCCTCCTCGCCCTGGGCCGCAGCGACCAGATCGTCGTCCTCCTCATCTCCCTGCTCGTCTTCATGTCCGCCGGGACCCTCATCGGCTTTGCGATCGCCGGCGAACGCGGGTTCATCCTCGGCCTCGCCCTCACCGAATGGCTCAACTACGCCTTCGTCGTCTGGCGCGCCCGCAAGCACGGCGTCTACACGCCCCGCGTCGATGCCGCCGTCGCCGCCATCGCTGCCCTCTCGATCGGCCTCGCCGCCATCCGATGAGACTCCCATGACCGATGCCACCGTCCTCATCCCCACCTACAACAGCACCCGGTTCATCACCGAGACCGTCCGCGCCGCCCTCGACCAGCGGGGCGTGAACGTCCAGGTCGTCTGCTCCGACGACGGGAGCACCGACGGCACCCCCGACATGCTCCGCGCCATCGGCGACCCTCGGATCGTCGTCCTCCGCAACAAGGGCAGGTTCATCGCCGCCAGCCTCAACACCGCCCTCGAGCACGCCCGGGGCGAGTTCGTCTGCCGGTGCGACCACGACGACATCCTCCCGCCCGGACGCCTCGCCCGCCAGGTCGCGTTCCTCCGCGCCCACCCCGAGTTCGGCGCCGTCTGCGGGCAACTCGAATCCATGGACGAGCGCGGCGAGGTCCTCGCCGAGATGGGCTGCGGCGACACGCCCGAGGACATCACCGCCGAACTGCGGCGCGGACACATCCGAACCCACAACGGGACCTGGCTCATGCGCACCGACCTGCTCCGCAGGCTGGGGGGCGTCCGCCACCTCGGGACCACCGGCGAGGACCACGACCTCCAACTCCGCTTCGCCGAGGCCCACCGCGTCGCCTTCGAGCCGCACGTCGATTACCGCTACCGCCTCCACGACCGCTCCGTCACCCACAACCAGCCCAGCGCCGAACGCCTCTTCCACGAGAGACTCCCGCGCATCCTCCAGGAGCAGCGCCGCGCCCGCGCCCGCACCGGGCCCGGCGGCGAGATCCTCGAATGGGGCCTCGACGACCTCTCGCTCGGCAAGCCGATGGACGTGCCCGCCGATCTGCCCTTCGTCCCGCTGCCCAAGGCCTCGGAACAGGTCATGGGCATCCTCATCGGCGCCGCCTGGCGCGCCCACCGACAGGGCCGACGCGCCGAAGCCCTCCGCACCGGCTGGCGCGCGCTCCGCCGCAACCCCGCCTCCGTGACCGCGTGGAAGAACCTCCTCGCGCTGGCGGTGAAGCGCCCGCGCACCGGGCCCTAGACTCCGATCCAAAGGAGCCCCCATGCCCGCTCTCGCCCGCTTGTGCGCCCTCGCGCGTGACGCCGCGACGCTCCGATCGGTCCACGCGCTCCTGAACTGGGACCAGGAGACGTACATGCCCCCCGCCGGCGCCCCCGCCCGCGCCGAGCAGCAGGCCCTCATCGCGTCGCTCGAGCACGAGCGCCGCACGAGCCCGGAACTGGGCGACCTCATCGCCGCGTGCGAGGCCGACGCTTCCATCCCCGCGGATTCCCCCTGGGCCGCGCTCGTCCGAGAGATGCGCCGCGACTACGACCTGGCCGTCAAACTCCCCGCGAGCCTCGTCGCCGAGATCGCCAAGACCGCCAGCGAATCGACGGAGGCCTGGAAGGCCGCCAAGCCGCGGAGCGACTTCGACGCCTTCGCCCCGTGGCTCACGAGGATGATCGGCCTGGCCCGCCAGAAGGCCGCCTGCTACGGGCACGCGCCCCTGGGCGAGCCCTACGACGCCCTCCTCAACGAGTACGAGCCGGGCATGACCGCGCGCCAGGTCGAGGCCATCTTCACGCCTCTCCGCGCCCGCCTCTCCGACCTCGTCGCCCGCATCGCCGCCTCCCCGAAGCCGCCCTCGGACGCCCCGCTGAGGGTGAAGATCGAGCCCGACCGCCAGCACAAGTTCGGGCTCTTCGTCCTGGAATCCATGGGCTTCGACCTCAAGGCCGGCCGCCTCGACACCACCACCCACCCCTTCTGCGAGGGCCTCGCCCCCGGCGACACCCGCCTCACCACCCGCTACCGCGAGTCCAGTTTCGCCGATGCGCTCTACGGCACCCTGCACGAGATGGGCCACGGGCTCTACGAGCAGGGCCTCCCCAAGTCCGGCTCCCTCCGCACCCCCGACGGCGAGACCATCCCCCTGGCCGGCACCCCGCTCGCCTCCGCCATCTCCCTGGGCATCCACGAGAGCCAGTCCCGCCTCTGGGAGAACTTCGTCGGACGCGGACGCCCGTTCTGGGAGTGGGCACTCCCCCACGCCAAGAAGTTCCTCGGCCCGGCCCTCGAACCCTACGCCCCGGACCACCTCTACAAGGCCGCCAACATCGTCCGCCCCTCCTTCATCCGCGTCGAGGCCGACGAGGCCACCTACAACCTCCACATCATGCTCCGCTTCGAGATCGAACGAGCCCTCCTCCGCGGCTCACTCGAAGCCAAGGACGTCCCCGCCACCTGGAACCGCCTGTTCAAGGAATCGTTCGGCCTCGACGTGCCCGACCACGCCCGCGGGTGCATGCAGGACATCCACTGGGCCTTCGGGCTCATCGGGTACTTCCCGACCTACACCCTCGGCAACCTCTACGCCGCCCAGTTCTGGGAGGCCCTCCGTGCCGCCTCGCCCAACCTGGACGAGCACCTCCGAACCGGCAACTTCGCGCCGCTCAAGTCGTGGCTGAACACGCACATCCACGCCCCGGGGCGGCGGTACCGCGCCGGCGACCTCTGCCAGCGCGTCACGGGCAAGCCCCTCTCGGCCGACCCACTCCTCCGCCACCTCGAGGGCAAACTCGGGCCCATCTACCAACTCTGAACCTCCCCCCCACCCCCATCCCGCGACAGACTTGATCCCGGCAGGAAAGAGGATATGATTGTCCTCAATCATGCCGGCGCGATTCTCGCGTCGGATCAAGGAGACTGTCATGCCAAAGAACGTGATCCGAACCGCGGCCACGACCCTGCTGCTGTGCGGGAGCGCGATGGCCCAGACCGCCGAGGAGTCGCGGGCGCTGACCGCCGATCTTCTCGCCGACGCCGCCTCGCGCGCCAGCGCCCTCGCCGCCGCCCCGGCGCCCGTCACCATCGGGGGCGCCCTCCAGTTCCGCTACAACATCAACTCCCGCGACAACGTCCCGGGCAACGAGGACCTCGCCACAGGCTTCCAGACCCGCCTCTCCACCCTCTGGGTCACCGGCGAAGTCGCCCCGGGATTCACCTATCGCGTCCAGGGCAACTTCGACATTGACGGCGGGACCTTCACCCTCGAAGACGCCTACTTCCTCCACGCCCTCGGTGACGGCGGATGGTTCATCGGCGCGGGCCAACTCTACTTCCCCGTCCTCTGGGAGGACTACGTCGACAAGTGGCGTCAACTCGGCGCCGACTACTCCCCCACCAACGCCGCCTTCAGGCCCGACCGCGTGCAGGGCGCCTTCGTCCACTATTCCTCCGAGTCCTTCCGGTTCTGGGGCGCCATCGACGACGGCGCCGGCACCGCCAACAGCGACTACACCTCCATGGCCGAGGCCGACTACGCCCTCACCGCGCGCGGCGAGTGGAAGTTCGCGGGGCAGTGGGACCGCTTCGCCGACTTCACCTCCTTCAAGGGCTCCGACTACGCCGGCAAACTCGGCGGCGCCGCCCACTGGCAGTCCGGGGGCGAGACCTTCGCCACAGGCGACATGGACATCTTCCTCGGGACCATCGACGTCTGCGTCGAGGGCAGCGGGTGGAACGCCTTCGCCGCCGGCATCTATCGCATGATCGACCCCTCCGTCGGCAACTCCCTCGACGACTTCGGCTTCGTCCTCCAGGGCGGTATCTTCGTCGCCGACCAGTGGGAACTCTTCGGCCGCTACGACATCTCCATCCCAGACGACAACGACCGCCCGGGCGACTTCTCCGCCTTCAGCACCGTCACCTTCGGCGTCAACCATTACATCTCCCCCGAGTCCCAGTCCGCCAAACTCACCCTCGACATCCTCTACTCACCCGACAAACAGTCCGAGAGCATCACGCCCTCGAGCACCATCACCGGCATCCTCGCCGACTCCGAGGGCGATCAGTTCAACTTCCGCGTCCAGATGCAACTCATCTTCTGACTTCGACTCGCCGGCGACCGAGCCGCGGCAACCCCGCCGCGACTCGGATCGCTCGGCCGTCCGTTGGCCGGGTCATGGAAGGTGGGGGTGGGCTCGCAGGGGAGGCTCACGCTGGGGACCATCGGCGTCCGCGTGCAGGACGCAGGGTCGGAGAGAGTGAGAGTGGGAGACTGGGAGGGGGGGAGGGGGGGGCGATCGTCAGACTCGGGGGCCGGGCGGGCGCAGTCCCGTCCGGCCTCTTCCCTTGCACCCTACGCCGCCACCAGCGACGGTACGGCCTCGCGGCAGCACAACGCCACCGCCGTCACGTCGTCCGCCTGATGCAGCGAGCCCGCCGCCCGGTCGATCCGAGATTCCAGGTCCCGCAACGCCCCCGCGATCGTCGTTGCCGTCTTGCCATCCGGCCAAGCCAGGCTCGCGATCTCGTCCAGGTACGAGTCCGTCCCGCGTTTGCCACGCGAGTCCACCGCCGGCGCGAACGCCGTCTCGAACCCGTCGCTGTAGAGCAGCAGCGTCTCGTCCGGGCCGAGCGTGAAACTCGTCTCGGTGTAGGTCTCCCCGGGGAACACGCCCAGCAGTGGGCCGTCGGTCTCCACCCGCGTCAGGTTCGCCCCGCGGATCCGCAGCGGCGGGGGGTGTCCCGCGCCCGCCAGCCGCACCTCTCGCGTCCGCGTGTCGAGCAGCCCGTACACCGCCGTGCTGAACCGAGGCGAGCCGGCCACGCCCCGACAGAGTTCCTCGTTCAGCCGCGTCATCGCCTCGGCTGGGCTCACAACCCCTCCGCCGCCGTCCCCGGGCCGAGTCATGCGCAGGCTCTTGCTGATCACCATGGTCATCAGCGCCGCGGGCACCCCGTGGCCCACCGCATCCGCGATGAAGAACGCCACCAGCCCCTGCCCGAGGTCCACCACGTCGTAGATGTCCCCGCTGACATACCCCGCCGGACGGAAGAGCACCCCGCACTCAAAGCCCGGGGCCCGCGGAAGCCGGCGCGGGAGCATCTCCTGCTGCACCGCCGCGGCGAGGTTGAGTTCCTCGTGGATCCGATCGATCTCCCCGCTCACGCCTCCGCTGTACCGCGAGGCGATGGCGAGGTCCTGGAGCAAGCCGCGAACCGTGCTCTGCCGCTCGCCGAGGGTCGCCAGCGCCGCCGCGAGGAACGCGGGGTCCGCGTCCCAACTCTCGACCAGCACCCCGCCCCCCTGGAGGCCGCGCGCCGCCTGGTCCACGACCGGGAACAGCACCACCGCCGGCACGACCAACTGTTGCAGCCGGTCCACCAACTGGTACAGCGACGTCGGGCTCAACTCCGGGCCCACCCCGATCAGCACCGGACCGCCCTCGACCATCCGCTCCGGCGTCGGGCCGGTCACCGCGAACTGGAACTCCGCCAGGCTCACCGCCCGCGTCTCGGGGGCGATGCAGTACCGCGGCCAGGACGCCTTGATCGGGTGCCACCACCTCGCCAACGGATCACCGGCAGAGGGCGACGCGGCGAGGATGACGGCTTTCGAGGGCATGCGGCTTCCCGGCGCGCCACGCGCTCTGCCGCGCCTCCACCCTCATCGGCCTACTTCGCCAGCGCCTTCAGTCGCGCATACGGCAGGTCCACCCGCTCCCCATCCTTCAGCCCCAGCACCGGGAGCGTCCCGCCCTTGAGTTCGATCACGTACTGCGCGGGAAACCGGCTCGGGTATTGCCTCAGCCGCCGCTCGTACTTCTCGTTCGTGTAGTCCCCCGCCGCCCCCTCGTCCGGCCCGCGCGGCGGCTCTGCCTTCATCTCGTACATCGCCGTGATCCGGCCACCCGGATCGATGTAGATGATGTCGATGTCCACCAGGCAGTCGCGCATCACAAAGCCCGTCTCGCGCGGCTGCGGGAACACGAAGAGCATCCCCCCGTCCGGCTCGATGTGGTCCCGCTGCCCGAGGCCCTTGAACCGCACCGTGTCGGTCGCCGCGATCTCCAGGTGGAACCACTTGCCCCCGAGTTTCACCGACTGCACCGACGCCGACGCCTTCTCGTCGCAACTGTTGGCGAACGCGATGGCGAAGACCGCGCCCATTGCCGCGAGCACCAGCACCCATCGCCACCATCCGCCCCGAGCCGTCAGCACCGATTGCGAAGCCACGCGTCGTCCTCCGGGCCGAAGATCACATCCGCTCGCGGGATTCTACGGAGGTCCAGCGCCCCCGCGAACTCCCGCGCCGCGATCGGCCGACGCTCCATCCCCGACCACCCCGCCACCAGCCCCACGATCCGCTCCGACGACACCCCCGCCGACCGGTATGCCGACACCCGCGTATCCCCGTGCCGCTTCGCCAGACGCTTCCCGTCCGACCCGCGCACCAGCGGCAGGTGCGCGTACCCCGGCATCGGCGACAGCCCCAGCGCCCGGTACAACACCACCTGCCGACCCGCCGAGTCGATCAGATCGTTCCCGCGCACCACGTGCGTCACCCCCTGCCGCGCGTCGTCCACCACTACCGCCAACTGATACGACGGCTGCCCACGCTTCGTCCAGATCACAAAGTCCCCCACGCTCGTTGACGGGTCCAACCTCACCCGCCCCATCACCTCGTCCTCCACCTCCACCGCGCCCGCCGGCACCACCAACCGCCAGTTCATGTCCTCCCGATCGAACGCCCTCGGCCCCAGCGAGGCTGCGGGGGGGCGCAGCGACGCCGGGAACGCCGTCTCGTGAACGCCCTCCTGCGGCGCCGACGCCGCCGCCTCGATCTCCGTCCGCGTCAGTTCGGACGGATACGCGAGCCCTGCCGACGCCAGCCGACACATCGCCTCGCGATAGGGAGCCAGGCCATGCGACTGCACGATCGGGCCCTCATCCCAGTCCATCCCCAGCCACGCGAGCGTCTCGATCGTCTCCTCGATCGCCCCCGGCTTGACCCGCGGGCCGTCCAGGTCCTCGATCCGCAGCACGATCCGCCACCCCCGCTGCCGCGCCAGCGCCCAGGTGACCAGAATCGTGCGCGCGTTCCCGAGGTGCAGAGCCCCCGTGGGCGAGGGTGCGAGGCGCGTCCGGTTGGTTGGTGTCAGGGGATTGGGCATGTCCGGTCCGCCTACCGTACACTCCGCCGGAGGGCGCCGATGTCCACACCCGTGCCGAAGATGACCGACGCCGAGATCCAGGCCGCCTTGCCGAGCGTCCCGGAGTGGTCCGAGTTGAACGGTGCGATCCAGCGCACCCTCCAGTTCCCCAACTTTGTCGACGCGATGCGGGTGGTGAACAAGGTCGCCGAAGAGGCCGAGCGGGCCAACCACCATCCGGACATTCTTGTCCGCTACAACAAGGTCACCTTCACCCTCTCGACCCACGACTCGGGCGGGATCACGGCCAAGGACTTCGCCCTCGCCGCCACCATCGACCGCCTCGCCCCCCCTCCCCCCCCTCCCCCCCCTCCTCCCCCAACCTCTCCCACTCTGGCCGCGCCGTCCGCCGCGGGCGCGCCGGCGAGCAAGTCCCGGTCCAAAAAAGCCAAGTAGGACCGGCCCGACCCACTCAGGCCAGGTTCGGCGCCGGGCACTCCGGCCGCTCGCCGCTGAGCACGCGCCACACGTCGCGGACCACCCAACTCATGTTCCGCTTGGCGGTCTCGGTGCAGGCCGCCAGGTGCGGTGTCAGCCGCGCGTTGGGCAGCCCCAGCAGCGGATGATCGGCGCGAATGGGCTCGTTCGGATCGTGCACGTCGATCACCGCCCGCGCCCGCGGGTTTGCGCGCAGGAACGCCGCCAAGGCCGCGTGGTCCACGACCAGCCCCCGGCTCGTGTTCAGGATCAGCACCTCCGGCCCGCACCGCGCCAGCGCGTCGGCGGACAACAGCCCACGGTTCGACTCCCGATAGTCCACGTGGATCGTCAGCACGTCGCTCTCGGACAGCAGCCGATCGACACCCACCGGCGTCGCCCCCGCGCGCCGCGCCGGCGGGATCTCCAGCAACTCGTGGTACATCACGCGCATGTCGAGCGCCGCCCCCAGCCGTGCCACCGCCGAGCCGATCCGCCCGAAGCCCCAGATCCCCAGCGTCAGTTCGTCCATCTGCTTCGGCGCCACCAGTTCGCGCCGATACCGGTGCCACTCCTCGTCGGGCACGGCCCGATCGAGGTACACCCGCGGCCGAAGCGCGTCCGCCAGCAGCGCCGCGACGTACTCCACCACCGCCCGCGTGTTCGCCCCTGGCGTGTGGACCACCTCCACGCCCCGCGCCCGGCACGCCGGCACGTCGATGCTCTCCAGCGCCACCCCCGCTCGCCCCACCACCCGCAGCCGCGGCGCCCGCGACAGGAGCGCCCCGTCCACGCGCGTGTACGACCGCACGATCAGCCCCTCCGCCTCCGCGAGCAGCGCCCCGAACCGCGCCTCGCCCGCCCCGCATCGCTCCACCCGGCAGCGCTCCGACAGCCACGCCGACGGCAGCGGGTCCAACTCCTCGGCCTCGATCACCAGTGGCGGCATGGAACCTCCCCGCGTCAGCGCTCCGCGCCTTGGTCGTCCTCCCCCCCGCACTCCGCAGGCTCGATGATCGCCGACATCGAGCCCGCGCTCTCGGCCATCCGCCGATCCGGCCCGAACGCGTGCACCTGGTCGCGTTTGAACTCCGCGTGCTCCTTGTGCGTCGTCAGCAGGACCGCCCGCCCCTCCTCGTCCACCTTCTTCGCGATCTCGTACGCCCGCTCCTTCGAGTGCCCGAACAGCGACACCACCATCTCGATCACATACTCGTACGTGTGCGCGTCGTCATCGAGCAGCACCACGTTCCACGGCACGGGCTGGTCCGTCTCCGTCCGCGGGTCCGCTTTCGTCGCCGTCTGCGCCACGATCGATCGTAGCGGCCGACCCCGCCAGCCGGTCCAGCGTCCGCTTCGCCACCGCCCCGAGCACGACCACCACGCCCACCATCAGCACGATCCCCAGCGCCCAAGCCCACCGCGGCACCGCCCCCATCACGCTCTCGCGCGTGAACTCCTTGACCCCCGCCCCGATGATCCCCGCCGCCGCCGTCCGTGGCACCATCCCCACGATCGTCCCCACCACAAACGGGCCCCACGGCACCTTCACCGCCGCCATCGCCAGATTCGTCAGCGCGAACGGCGAGTTCGGGGGCACCCGCACCAGCGCCACCACCCCCGCCGTCCGCCAGAACCCGCGCCCGCCGCCCCGGTCCGACCCGACCAGCGCGTCCCGCACCGCGCGCCACTTCGGGTGCTCGTCCAAGAGACGCATCACGCGCTCCTTCGACGCGCGGCGGGCGATCTCGTACCCGATCATCGCCCCGCCCGCGAACCCCAGGATCGCCGCCGGCACCCCGATCGCCGCACCGAACGCGAAGCCCCCGAGCGCCGACTGCGCGTACGTCGGCAACAGCGCGATCCCGCCCAGCACCGCGAACGCCACGATGTACAACACCACCCCCGCGTCCTCGTGCCCGCGCAGCCACGGGCCCAGCCACCCCATCGACGCGAAGAGCGCGATCGACCCCAGCGGCGGAAGCACCGCTGCCCCCAACGCCAGCAACCCGGCGGGTCCCAATCTCCGAACGATCTGCCCGGCCGTGGGTGCTTCCTGGGTCACGCGGGCTCAGCATACGCCCGACGACGACGCCCCACCGCCAGCGCCAGCCCGCACGCCACCAGCCCCACCCCCGGCGCCGGCACCGCGATCGGCACGTTCACCCGGCCCCACGACGCCCCCACCCACTTCCCTACGTACAGCGGGTTCCCCGATCCATCCACCCCGAATCGCACCAAGATCGAACTGTGCAGCCCGCCCGACGCCGACGCCGAGTAACTCGAAAACGTCACCGTCCGCGCCGAGTACACCGCCGGCACCCACACCCCCGACCAGATCGTGTTCACAGGGTTCGCCGGATTGGGCCCTTGCCCGGGCGCGATGAACTGCCCGGCCTGGATCGCCGACACCGCGCTCCCGCTGGCGTTCGGAGTCCCCGCGCCCCCGAGCGCCCAACCCCCGCCCTGCTGCATGAACGACCACGTTCCCGACGCGTTGTTCGCCCCATAGAGATCGAAAAAGATCGAACCCAGACCCGCCACCGTCCCGGTCCCAGGCGGAGGCGGCGCGGGATACGTCGTCGTCGAGCCCACCGCCGGCGTGAAACTCACGTTCAGCGTGAGCCGCGCACCCTCGCCAATGTCAATCAGCCCGTTGGGATTCGCGATCGCCACGTTCGTGAACGCGTCGACCTCCGTGAAACTGAACGAGTACGTCACCTGATCCTGGGCCATGGTTGGCATCGACGCCAGCACCAGCCCCGCCGCCCCGACCACCGCGCGGGCCACCACTCCGCGAGCCATGCACGCCTCCAGACACCCTCCCCCGATGGTCTCCCGGGCTGTCCCGGCACGAATCCGCCCGAACCCCAACGCACGGGTGTCCGGTATCTCTACTATGAACCACACTTTCGCATTTGCCAGAATCCGGAGCGAAAAGAAATGAACCGCCATACCCTCCGCTTCGTGGCCTCGACCGTCGCCGCGCTCACCTTCACGCTCCTAGGACACGCCGCTCGCGCCCAGAGCGCCGACGCACCCGACTGGCCGACGACGACGAAGTCCCAGACCGCCCCGAGCAAGCCCGACGCCTCCGCCATCCTGCGCGCCGCCGACGCCACGATGCGGGGCCTCACCTCGCTCTCCTTCCGCGCCCGCGCCACGCCCGTCGGGCTGCTGGGCGCCGCCCTCCCGACCGTCGAGGCCACGGTCCGCCTCCAGCGCCGCGACAACGACCCGCTCGGCTTCGCCTTCGAGGTCCGCGGGCGCGCGCTCGACGCCGTCGGCGAACGCGAGATCGCCTCCGCCTACGACGGCAAGGTCGTCCGCTCCGTGCGCGCTCGCGACCGCCGCGTCGTCGACGCCCCGCCCGATCTCGCCGCCCAGGCCATGGACGACGGCACGGGCCTGGTCGTCGAGTGGCTCCTCCGCTGGCCCGAGTTCGTCCACCAGCCCTTCGCCGACCCCGCCTCGCCCGGCCCCGCGCGCTACGAGGGCGTCGGCCGAGTCGATGGCGTCGAGTGCGACATCATCTACGTCGACTACTCCGACACCAGCGACCCCACCCTCTTCGACGCCTGGTGGTACATCGCCCGCGCCGACTCCCTCCCCCGACGCATCGACCTCCACCGCGTCGATCCCTCGCGCGGCGACGGCTTCGTCATGACCACCCTCTCCAACCTCGAACTCAACCCGCCCATCACCCTCGCCGCCCTGGCCGCGCCCGACACCTTTGAGAAGAGGACCATCGAGCAGCCCGAGCGCCGACCCGCGCGGGCCGCCGGCGGCGCCGACGCGGGCGCTCTCGCCCCGGACTTCGTCCTCAAGGACCCCCAGGGCAAGGAGCACCGCCTCAGCGACTACCGCGGCAAGGTCGTCGTCCTCGACTTCTGGGCCACCTGGTGCGGGCCGTGCCAACTCGCCATGCCCGGGCTCCAGAAACTCCACGAGAAGCACCCCAATGCCGTCGTCCTCGGGCTCAACTGCTGGGAGGACGGGGACCCCTCCGCCTTCATGAAGGACAAGGGCTACACCTACGGCCTGCTCCTCAAGGCCGACGAGGTCGCGTCCAAGTACGGCGTCAGCGGCATCCCCGCCTTCTTCGTCATCGGGAAGGACGGCCGGATCCTCCACTCCGCCATCGGCTTCGACCCCGAGGGCGAGGAGAAGATCGGCTCGATCATCGAAGCCCAGGGAAAGTGAGCGACCCATGGCCGCACAGCCCGTCTGCCTCGTCTGCAAGAAGGACATGCAACTCGGATTCATGACCGATCGCGGCAGCGCCAACGCCGTCCTCCTCCCGCGCTGGTGCCCGGGAACGCCGGAGAAGCCGACCAACCCGCTCGTGCCCCAGGGCGACGCGCGGCAGTCGCAACTCGTCGGGAGCAAGCCCGTCGTCGCCTATCGCTGCCCCGAGTGCCACGCCCTCCGCCTCTACGCCTTCGATCAATGACCCGCTCCGGCCCGATCGTCGCGCCCGCTCGACCAGCACGGCGCACAACAGCGCGGCGACGCGCACGCTCGGTTTGCCGGCGACTCTACACTTGCCCTCGCTGAAGCGCCGGGCTCGTGGCGCTCCACGTCCACCATCCCGACACCCCGGCCCGCCCATCCCTTGTCTGAGGTTCCCCATGCCCACCATCACCCTCCCCGACGGCAAGACCAAGTCCTTCGACAAGCCCGTGACCGCCGCCGACGTCGCCGCCTCCATCGGCCCGGGGCTCGCCAAGGCCGCCATCGGGTGCAAGGTGGACGGGGAGTTGCGCGACCTCTCCACCGTCCTTGACCGCGACTGCGCCGTCGCCATTGTCACCGCACCCAAGCCGGGGCAAACCGCCTCCGCCGACGCCCTCTTCCTCATGCGACACTCCGCCGCCCACGTCATGGCCGAGGCCATCCAGGACGTGATCGGCAAGGACGTGCTCCTGGCCTATGGCCCGCCCACCGACACCGGGTTCTTCTACGACATGTTCGTCCCGCCCCACAAGAAGATCTCCACCGATCACTTCGACGCCATCAACCGGCGCATCGCCGAGATCCTCAAGGAGGACCGCCGATTCACCCGCTACGAGCAGCCCGCCGACGCGGGCCTGGCGCGGCTCAAGGCCGAGGGCAACAAGTACAAGGTCGACAACGCCGAGCGAGCCCTGGGCCGACCCTCCTCCGTCTACAAGGGCCCCAAGGCCGCCAGCGCCGACCCCGCCGCGCCCCCGCGCGCCGCTGTCCTTTCCTTCTACGCCACCGGCACGCCCGGCCTGAACTGGGAGGATCTCTGCCGCGGGCCCCACGTCCCCAGCACCGCGCGCATCGGCGCCGCCCGCGTCATGTCCCTCGCCTCCTCCTACTGGCACGGCGACGAGACCTCCGACCGCCTCCTCCGCGTGTATGGCACCGCCTTCCCCACCCAGAACGAACTCGACCAGTACCTCGTCCAACTCGACGAGGCCAAGAAGCGCGATCACCGCGTCATCGGCAGACACCTCCGCCTCTTCCACATCGACGAGGACGTGGGCCAGGGCCTGATCCTCTGGACCCCCAATGGCGCCGTGATCCGCAAGGAACTCCAGACCTTCATCGCCGCCGAACTCAAGAAGCAGGGCTACACCGAGGTCTTCACGCCCCACATCGGACGCCTCGACCTGTACAAGACCTCCGGCCACTTCCCCTATTACAAGGACGCCCAGTTCGCCCCCATCGTCGAGCGCCAGGCCCTCGAACGCCTCTGCGCCGAGGGCTGCTCCTGCGCCGAGGTCATGCACCGCGTCGAGGGCGTCCCCGAACGCCTCGCCCGCGGCATCAACGAACGCACCGGCAGACAGACCATCACCCCCGACCGCGTCCTGCCCGACGACCGCCTCATCGACGGGTTCATGCTCAAGCCCATGAACTGCCCCCACCACGCCCGCATCTTCGCCTCCGCGCCCCACTCCTACCGCGACATGCCCGTGCGCCTCGCCGAGTTCGGGACCGTCTACCGCTGGGAACAGTCCGGCGAACTCTCGGGGATGCTCCGCGTCCGGTCCTTCACCCAGGACGACGCGCACCTCTTCTGCACCGAGGACCAACTCGCCCACGAGATCCAGGGGTGCCTGTCGCTGGTGAAACTCATCTTCGCCACGCTGGGGATGGCCGAGTACCGCGTCCGCGTGGGCCTGCGCGACCCGGACAGCGGGAAGTACACCGGGAGCGCCGAGTCGTGGGACAAGGCCGAGGCCGCCTGCGTCGCCGCCGCCGAGACGCTGGGCGTCGCCTTCTCGCGCGAGCCGGGCGAGGCCGCCTTCTACGGGCCCAAGATCGACTTCGTCGTCAAGGACGTCATCGGACGCGAGTGGCAACTCGGGACCGTCCAGGTCGATTATAACATGGCCCTCCGCTTCGATCTTTCTTACATCGGCCCCGACAACGCCCCGCACCGGCCCGTCGTCATCCACCGCGCCCCCTTCGGCTCGATGGAACGCTTCTGCGGGTTCCTCATCGAGCACTTCGGCGGCGCCTTCCCCACCTGGCTCGCCCCCGAGCAGGTCCGCGTCCTGCCCATCAGCGAGAAGTCCCTCGCCTACGCCCGCCGCGTCGGCCAGGTGCTCCGCGACGCCGGCGCCCGCGCCACCATCGACGAGGGAAACGACCGCATCCAGGGCAAGATCAAGGAAGCCAGCGACTGGAAGATCCCCTACCTCCTCGTCGTCGGCCCGCGCGACGAGGAACAGCAGGCCGTCAGCGTCCGCGCCCGCGGCACCGAGAAAGACCTCGGCTCCATGCCCCTGGCCCGCTTCGCCGATGGCCTCCGCGACGAGATCGCCTCCCGCCGCGCCACGCTGAATGTCAGGCCATAGAGCGCCGTGCTTCCTCAGAATGAATCCGACACGACTCGCGCAACTCCCGAATGAAGGCGAGTACGGCATGCGTGCGTGCGAACGCGTGCCAAGTGCAGTCCGGGGATGACACGCCGAGCAAACACCTCGTGCCGTCATTGCTTGACGTACCGATGTCATGCGTGTATGCTGCGCGCCGAACGGAGTGTCACATGACTTCATGCAAGAAGGCGGCACTGAAGGCTATCGCGCTCTTCGTTCTAAGCCTCGGCGGCTCACGAACCGCCATGGCACAAGGCGGCCTTCTCGATGTCTATGGCGGCGAGGTTCAACCGGGTGACGGCGAGGCGGGGTTCAACTGGGACTTCCACAAGTGTGTCGCCGCATCCTGCACCGGCGCAACCCTGGTGAATGTCGACCCTCGGGGCGACATCGGGCCCGCTGGATGCACTTGGGACGGCGTCACTCCCGGTGGGGTTTGCACGGGCGTCTGCAAGAGATGCGCCGGGACCGGCACCACGAACCTGTGCGTGCAAGATTCGACGGAGAAGTGCAGCGTCGGCACCGGCGGCATCTTCACCTGCGGCACCATCAACGAGGCGCCGTGCTTTTTCTCCACGTCTCAGACTCAGTTTGAGCGCCCGTGCGCGTGCAGCCTCACATCGACGCCAACTACCAACTCCTGCGACATCGGTAGTTGCACCTGATTCAGCCCGCTCCCGCCGGCCGGAGACACGCCGTCATCGCGTCCTTCCTGATATCCATATTGCTCTCCGTCTCCGGCTGCGGCGAGCCTTCCGAGGCGAGCCTTCTCGCACGCGCGATGCAGGTCCACGACCAGAGCATCCGAAGCCTGCGCTGGACGCAAACGCTCGTCCTGGAAGTCGGCACACCGAGAGCGCTCACTCGAACGAGCACGCAGGTCATCGACGACATGGGTCGGTGGCGATCCGACTTCGTCGATCTCGCCCGCAGCGCGTCCCAGGCGGAGCCGATCGAGTTTCGAGGACGGTACGCTTTCGACGGCGTCGCTCTGTCCACGTTCGATTCGCGTGGGTCCGGGACGATTCGGGGGTACGAGAACGATCGTCGTACCGTGCTCGCGGTGGACTGCTGGTGGGGCCGTCAGGTTGACCCGACCGGCCATCGATCGCTTCCAGAGATTCTGCTCGAGTCCACCGATCTGCGCATCGAGCGGTTCTCCGACCGGCATCTGCCGATCCTCGCGTGCTCGGCCGAACTGGGGCCGCTCCTCGCCTCGGTGGAGGTCGAGGTCGACACCGGGCACGGCTTCGCGCCGCGGAGCATCTGGATCCGGGATCGTTTGATCCGCATCCCGTATGACCACTTTGAGGTCGAGGCATTCGAGCACGTCGGTGGTGTCTGGTTGCCCAGCCGAGGGACGCTCGCGACTCGCAAGTTCCAGCCGACTCCTGAACAGACGGCGGCCCTCACCGCCGCGCTCGACGCGCGATCCCTGCCTCTCCACCCGGCCACGCTCGATGCGGCGACCGTCGCCTCGTACCACGCGGCCTTGCAGGACGCGTTCCACCACTCTGAAGCGCCCTCGCTTCCCATGGTTCCTGTTCTCTCGATCGAGGCACACTACGCCTCGGTCAACGAGCCGATCGATCGCTCCGCGTTTGACGCGACGTACCCGCGCGAGTTTCTGATCCTCGACACGCTCCGCGATCGCGTGAAGAAAGCCGGGACCGACGAGTGGTTGCCCAACAGCGCGCCGCCGCGAGCCGTGCCTTGAGGATTCTCGCCGCGATCGCGGTGCTGCTGGTCACACGCGCCCCCGTGTACGCCCAAGTCGCCCCGCTGGTCCGCGTGGTCGAGACGCAACCGAGTGATCGTGGTGTCTTCAAGCCAGGTCAGCCCGTTGTTCGTCGTGTTCTCATCGAGAATGTCTCGGCCCACCATGTGTCCGTGCGGGTCGTGGGGACCTCCTGCCCCTGCACGGTCGCGCGGCTTGACGGCAACGTGATCCCGCCAGCAGAGTCCGTCGGGCTCACGCTGCGGACCACGGCGGCCCACGTGGCGATCCCGCAGGCCTACACCGCCGTCATCGAGGCGCGCGCCTCCGGCGAGGCCGAGCCCGGCTCGACGGCGCAGACCGTTCGAGTGTCGATCGAGTACGCCCCGGACATCGAGGCCGTCGCGTGGCCCGTGATCGTGCGCGTCGCCTCGCCTCTCGGGCAGATACCCGAAGCCGCGTTCTTCATTCGGAGGCCCGATGGCATGCGGCCGCGGCTCTCCTCCGTCACGCCGCGACAACCCTGGTGTGCGGTGGGCGCCGTCGAGCCCGTCGCCGGGTGCGACTCGGCGGTGCGAGTCGTGCTGAAACTCGCGGATCGACCCGTCGGCCTCCACCGAGGATCGGTCGAGTTCCAGGTCGAGGGCGACGCCGGCCAGCCCCAGCGAGTCAGTATCGCGTGGACGGTCCAGCCCTGGCTCATGCCTTCACCAGCCGGCTTCGTCGCGGTGCGGCGTGCCGACGGCTGGCAACTCGAGCACACCGAACTCCTGCTCAGGCCATGCTCGCCTGACCTTGCGTTCGCGGGACCGCTGCGAGCAAGGGTCGCGGACGCTCGGGCACCGATCGACATCGAGACTCCTGTGGCGTTGGACACTGGAGGGTGGGTGCTGCGCGCGACGGCACGGCCGCGGATCGCCGACGCCCCGTCGGGTGAGACGCGCGTGCTCGTGCTCGGCGCGGATGGAGCGATCCTCACCGAGATTCCTGTGCTCTGGTTGTCGCTCCCTACCCCAACCGATCCTGCGCGATGAGGGCCGCGCCCAGCGCCCCGGCATCATCCAGGAGCCGCGTCGCCACCACCTTCACCTGCTTGCACTTGTCCGGAAAGACGTTCGCCCGCGCCGACTTCTTCACCCGCTCCACCAGCGCGTCCCCCAGCGCCTCGGTCAGCCCGCCCCCCAGCACCACCCGCGGCAGCGACAGCAGCGTCACCACGTTCGCGATCGCGATCCCCAGGAGGTCCGCGACGTGGTCCACCACCTGCACCGTCAACTCGTCCCCCATCTGGTACGCCTTCGCCACCGTCTTGGACTTCACCTGCTCGAGGTCCCCATCGACCAGCGACGGGATCACCGAGCGACGGTTCGACTTCACCAGCCGCACGATCCGGTCCACCACCGCCGTCCGCGAGCAGTTGTGCTCCAGCGACCGCGAGCCCAGCGGGATCCCCGGGAACAGGATCGTGTGCCCGATCTCCCCCGCCGTGAAGAACGTCCCGTAGTACATCGCCCCGTTCAGGATCAGCCCGCCCCCGATCCCCGTCCCCACCCACACCCCGAGCAGGTCGCGCGACTGCTCCCCCGCCCCCATCACGTTCTCGGCGTACACCGCCACGTTCACGTCGTTGTCCACGAACGCCGGCATGTTCAATCGCTTCCGCAACAGGTCCGCCAGCGGCACGTCGTTCCACCGCAGGTTCACCGCCTCGAGCACCACCCCCGCCGACGGCTCGATCGCCCCCGGCGCCCCGATCCCCAGCCCCGCCAGGTCGCTCAGCGCGATCTTCGCGTCCGCGCACGCCTCCTGCACGCCCTCGGCGATCCGCGCCAAGACCGCGTCCCGTCCGTCGTCGGGCTTGGTCTTTTTCTTCGCCCGCCCCAGGATCGTCCGCTCCGGGCTCACCACCGCGATCTGCATGTTCGTCCCGCCCAGGTCGATCCCCACCACCGGCTTGCTCTGTGCCATCGCGTGAGTCCTTCGCCTTCGGCCGTGCGGAGCGCGACGATCGTCGCCGCATGCGCCCGCGTTCCGTGCCCTTCCGCCCAGTGTACGGGTCCGCCGACGGTTACACGAGCCGCGCGGGCACGTACTCTGCATCGGGCCGATCCCGACGCATCTTCGAAGCGATCGCGTGCGCCTCGGCCGAGGTCGCCACCGGCAGGAACAGCGTGCTCCCGCTCCCGCTCATGTGCCACGTCCGCCCGCACGCGGACTCGAGCCCCCGCCGCAGCGACCCCAGCGCCGGACGCACCGCCTCCGCCGCCGACGTCAGATCGTTGAACAACCCTCCGCCCCCCGCCGCGCCCCCGATTCCACCCGGCGGCCAGGATCGGTCCGCCGCCAGCGCTCGAACCGCGTCCTCCCGGATCGGCCCGGGTCGCGTGGCGTCGAACGCGCGGTACACCTCTCCCGTCGGACACCCGAACGCCGGGAGCGCCAGCACCAGCCAACCCGCCCGCCTCGGGAGGCGAACGATCGTGTCCGCCGCGCCCGTCACCAGCGCCGGTCTGGGCACCCCCCCCCCACCTCCCCCGTCGCCGTCGTCCAGAAAGAACGCCACGTCGGACCCGATCGTGCGCGCGACCTCGGCCAGCGCCGCGTGCCCCAGCCGCAGATCGAACTCCTGATCCAGCCCCGCCAGCGCCGCCGCGGCCTCCGACGACCCCCCGCCCAGCCCCGCGCCCACCGGCACACGCTTGGCGACGCGCACCCGCGCCGGGAGCGCGCGCTGAACGCGCGTTTCAAGCGCCCGATGCGCGCGCACGACCAGGTCCTTCTCCATCGGCCAGTCGATCGGCGAGGGTCGCGGCGCGTCCGGCGACCACTCGACCCGGTGCTCGCTGGCCCCGGAGGGCGCGCCCGTGCGCACGATCTCGACCGTCCCTGCCAGGTCGATCGCGTGCATGATCGACGCGATGGGATGGAACCCGGCATGGGGCTGGCCCGCGGGGATCGGCGGCCCGACGGCCAGCGCGAGGTTGATCTTGGCGTGGGCGATGAGCCGCATGGGTGCGATCGTAGAGACCGGGTGCGTGCGCGGGCCGGTCCATACAATTGGATCGGGAGCGAACCATGCGAGTGACCGATCTCGTGCGCGCGATGGAGGCGATCGCGCCGCTGAACCTGGCCGAGCCGTGGGACAACGTGGGCCTGCTGGTGGGGTCGATGGATCGGGAGGTGTCGGGCCCGATCGTGCTGACGATCGACCTGACGGAGCGGGTGCTGGCCGAAGCCACGGGCGCGCGCGCGTCGGCGGTCGTGGCGTACCACCCCCCGATCTGGGAGGGGATGAAGCGGATCACGGGCGCGACGCCTCGGGGCCGGGTGCTGCTGGGGGCGATGGAGGCGGGGATGGCGGTGTATTCCCCGCACACGGCGCTGGACGCTGCGGCGGGCGGGGTGACGGACTGGTTGTGCGAGGGAATCTCGGGAGGCGGGGCGGAAGGCCGGGTCGCGGGGGATTGCCGGGCGCTGCTGCCGCATGTGGCGCGGGAGGCCACGCAGGAAGTGAAGATCGTGACGTTCGTGCCGGAGCGGTCGGCCGACGAGTTGCGCAACGCGCTGGCGTCGGCGGGCGCGGGGATCATCGGGGGCTATCAGGTCTGCTCGTTCGCGACGATGGGCACCGGGACGTTTTTCGGTGGCGCGGGGACGCACCCGTCGGTGGGCGCGCCGGGCCGGCTCGAGCGAGCGGCGGAACTCCGGCTGGAGATGGTCTGCTCGAAGGCGGCGCTCCCGCTGGCGATGGAGGTGCTCCGGCGGTTCCACCCGTATGAGGAGCCGGCGGTGGACGTGTACGAACTGCTGGGGCGTCCCGAGCGGAGCCAGGGCCCCGGACGCCGGCTGGTGCTCGACCAGCCCGCGACGCTGGCGGCGCTGGCGGAACGGCTCAAGGCGCACCTGGGGATCGCGGTGGTGAACGTCGCGCGAGCCGGGGACGAGGACCGCCCGATCTCGACGATCGGGGTCGTGCCGGGCTCGGGGGCGTCGATGGCGGCCGCGGCCCGGGCCGACGGGTGCGAGGTCTTCATCACCGGGGAGATGAAGCACCACGAACTGCTCGACGCGCTCAACGCGGGGACCAGCGTGATCCTGGCGGGCCACACGAACACGGAGCGCGGGTACCTGCCGAGGCTGGCGCGTCGGCTGTCGGCGGCGCTCCCCGGCGCGAGCGTGGTCGTGAGCCAGCGGGACCGGAGCCCGCGGGTGCCGGTGTAGGGCATGGACTACCTCCTCGTCTGCTCCGTGGCGGTCGTCGTCGCGGCGATGAGTTTCTTCAGCGGGTTCGGGCTCGGGACGCTGCTCATGCCGGCGTTCGCGGTGTTCTTTCCGATCCCCGTCGCGGTGGCGGCGACGGCGGTGGTGCACCTGGCCAACAACGTGTTCAAACTCGGGCTGATGGCCCGGCACGCGCACTGGCACACGGTCGTGGCCTACGGCGTCCCCGCGTCGCTGGGCGCGATCGCCGGCGCCGTGGCGCTCGAGTCAATGGCGCGCGTCCCGACCTGGCTGACCTACGGCATCGCGGGGCACGTCGCCGAGGTGACGCCGATCAAGGTGGTGGTGGGCGTGGTGATCGCGGGGTTCGCGGTGCTGGAGTTGTGGCCGGGGTCGGAGCGGGTGTCGTTCGATCGTCGCTGGCTGTGGGCCGGGGGGCTGGTCTCGGGATTCTTTGGGGGGCTCTCGGGGCATCAGGGCGCGCTGCGCACGGCGTTCCTGCTGCGCGTGGGGCTGACCAAGGAGGCGCTGGTGGCCACTCGGGCCGCGGGCGCGGTGGTCGTGGACGTGTCGCGGCTGCTGGTGTATGGCATCGCGATCCGTGCGTCGGAGGCGGACGCGCTGCGCGCGAACTGGGGGCTGGTGGCCGCGGCGACGCTGGCGGCGTTCACGGGAACCACGATCGGGCGTCGGTTGCTGCGCGAGGTGACGATGCCGGGGCTGCGCAAGTTCATCGGCGTGGCGCTGCTGCTGCTGGCGGGGGCGTTGGTGGCGGGGCTGGTGTAGGCCGCCGAATTGGCAGGGCGAGGGCCGGGGGCGGAGCGAAAGGCTGATGGAAGTGCTCCGGCGCGGCGGGCGGGCGGAAAGTCGATGGCATGGGGGGTGCAAGAGAGAACCGGATGACCCGCCGGGGTGTAGCATTGGAGCGTGGGCGTTTGAGGGGCGTTTGGGGCGGGCATCCGCGCGAGGGTGCCCGGACGAACCGATAGACGTGGCCGGGACAGTCCCGACCCGGGAGAAGGCCGATGTTCGAACGATTCACAGACCGAGCCCGCAAGGTGATGGCCCTGGCGAACCAGGAGGCCCAGCGCTTCAACCACGAGTACATCGGGACCGAGCACATCCTGCTCGGGCTGGTGAAGGAAGGCTCGGGGGTCGGGGCGAACGTGCTGAAGAACCTGGAGGTGGATCTGCGGAAGGTGCGCCTCGAGGTGGAGAAGTTGGTGAAGGCCGGCCCGGAGATGGTGACGATGGGGAAACTGCCCCAGACGCCCCGGGCGAAGAAGGTGATCGAGTACGCGATCGAGGAAGCGAGGAACCTGAACCACAACTACGTGGGAACGGAGCACCTGCTCTTGGGGTTGCTGCGAGAGCACGACGGAGTGGCCGCGCAGGTGTTGCGCAACCTGGGATTGAAGTTGGAGGAGGTGCGCGAGGAGGTCTTGAACCTGCTGGGCGCCGGTGCGGAGAGCGGGGAGGGTGACGCCGGCGGCGGTACTGCTGGCGCTGGGCCCGGGGCGGCCTCGGGCGGGGAGGCACGGGGCAAGGGCGGGAAGTCCAAGACGCCTGCGCTGGATAGTTTCGGGCGCGACCTGACCGAGTTGGCGAAGGAAGGAACGCTGGATCCGGTGATCGGGCGGGAGACGGAGATCGAGCGGCTGGTGCAGGTGTTGTGCCGGCGGACGAAGAACAACCCGGTGCTGCTGGGCGAGGCGGGGGTAGGGAAGACGGCGATCGTGGAGGGTCTGGCGCAGCGGATCGTGGCGAACGAGGTGCCCGAGATCCTGCACGACAAGCGGATCGTGGTGCTGGACCTGGCGATGATGGTGGCCGGGACGAAGTACCGGGGGCAGTTCGAGGAGCGGATCAAGGCGGTGATGAACGAGGTCCGCCGGGCCAAGACGGTGGTGCTGTTCATCGACGAGTTGCACACGCTGGTGGGGGCGGGCGGTGCGGAGGGCGCGATCGACGCGAGCAACGTGCTCAAGCCGGCGCTGGCCCGCGGGGAGATCCAGTGCATCGGGGCGACGACGTTCGACGAGTACCGGAAGTACATCGAGAAGGACGCGGCGCTGGCGCGGCGATTCCAGGCGATCACGGTGGACCCGCCGAGCAACGACCAGACGATCGAGATCCTCAAGGGTCTGCGGGATCGGTACGAGAGCCACCACCGGGTTCGGATCACGGACGAGGCGCTGAAGGCGGCGGTGGAGTTGTCGGGCCGGTACATCACGGGGCGGGTGCAGCCGGACAAGTCGATCGACGTGATCGACGAGGCGGGGGCGCGGGTCCGGATCAAGAGCATGAGCAAGCCGCCGGACCTGGCGGACCTGGAAGCGCAGATCGAGAAGTTGGCGATCGAGAAGGACGAGGCGGTGAAGGCCGCGGACTACGAGCGTGCGGCGGAACTGCGCGACAAGTGCGAGCAGGCGAAGAAGAAGAAGGAAGAGATCCAGCGGCAGTGGAAGGACCGTGCGAAGGAAGTGGACGGGGTGGTGGACGAGGAAGTCGTCGCCGAGGTCGTGAGCAAGATGACGGGCGTGCCGCTGCAGCGACTGGAGAAGCAGGAGGCGCAGCGGCTGCTGGACCTGGAGAAGGAACTGCACAAGAAGGTCATCTCGCAGGACGAGGCGATCAAGGCGATCGCCAAGAGCATCCGGCGGGCGCGGGCGGGGCTGAAGGACCCGAAGCGGCCGATGGGGTCGTTCGTGTTCCTGGGCCCGACGGGAGTTGGCAAGACGCTCTTGGCCAAGGCGCTGGCGGAGTTCATGTTCGGGGACGAGGAGGCGCTCCTGCACCTGGACATGAGCGAGTACATGGAGAAGCACAACGTGTCTCGGCTGGTGGGCGCGCCGCCCGGGTATGTCGGGTACGAGGAAGGCGGGCAACTCACGGAGCGGATCCGCCGGCGTCCGTACGCGGTGATCCTGCTCGACGAGGTGGAGAAGGCGCACCCGGACGTGTTCAACATGCTGCTGCAGATCATGGAGGAAGGTCGGCTGACGGACTCGTTCGGTCGGAACGTGGACTTCCGCAACACGATCATGGTGATGACGTCGAACCTCGGGGCGGAGGTCATCAAGGGCGGGGGCTCGTTCGGGTTCCGCCAGCGGAGCCAGGCGGCGGACTATGACAGCCTGAAGGGCTCGCTGATGAAGGAGGTCGAGCGGTTCTTCCGGCCCGAGTTCCTGAACCGGCTGGACGACGTGATCGTGTTCCATCCGCTGACGAAGGAGGACCTCGTGCAGATCATCGAGTACGAGGTCGGGAAGGTGGCCAAGCGGCTGCGGCAGCAGGGCGTGAACCTGGAGTTGGACCAGTTGGCGAAGGACTTCCTGATCGAGAAGGGGTACAACCCGGAGTTCGGGGCCAGGCCGCTGCGTCGCGCGATCGGGCAGTACATCGAGGACCCGCTGTCGGAGATGCTGCTGTCGGGCGAGGCGTCGGGGAAGGGCCGGATCGTGGTGACGCGGAAGAACGACGAGCAGGGCACGCCGCAGGACCACCTGTACTTCGAGGGCATGGACACGCCGCGCGAGGGCACGGTGGGGGCGGGCGCGCAGAGCACGTAGGGCGATCGGCTCGGACACGGACCGAGGAACCCGCGCTCCCGCGATGTGCAGCAATTTCTCTTGACAAGCCGGAGGCTTGTGGTACATTGCAAGTGGCCGGTCGTCGGCCGCTGCAAGGGGATCGCCATGCGTCTTCTGCGTGCTTTCGCGTCGTTAGGGGGGGGGGTCGGGTAGTCTTGTCGGACTGGTGGCGCTCGCGGCGGCGCTGGCCTTGATCAGGATGCCCCCAACAGTGCCCGGAGTTCCGCCCATGGCTGCGAGTTCGCCGATCCACGGCTCGATCTGGCGGCCAAAGGGGGGAGCGGGCGCAGCGATCCGACCGACGGCGTTCCGCCCGCCGATGCGGTCGGTGACGGCGAGTGCGAGCAGCGTCGAAGGCGGGTTTGCAGCAGCCAACACTGGTCGCAGTTCCGACTGCGTCACCGGCAGCCCCACGTCATCCGACGGCGGGTATCCACGACCCGGGGGGACGCTGAAGTGGTCCGACCCCGCGAACGTGTACACCCCCAACCATCAGTGCGCGTCAGTGTACATGGGCGGCGAGAGCAAGACCGAGTACCTTCGCGCGGCGGCTTTGGCTTCAGCGGACTTCCAGATGACGCGATCATTCGCGGCGTTGTGATCGACATCCGTCGGTTTGCGAGCGCCGGAGCGACGATCAAGGAATCGGCCGTGACGATGGTAAAGGAGCACTTCGTAGGCTTCGCCCAGAACAAGGCGACGGGAGCCTATGTCGGCACGGCGCTCGCGACTGCATCATATGGAAGTTCCACGGACGTCTGGAACACTCCGTTCCCGACGGCCAATCTATACAAGGCCGCGAACTTTGGCGTGCTGCTCGGCTATGACAACGACACGGTCGGCTCGGATGATGGCGCGGTGGTCATGGTTGATTCTGTCGCGGTCACGGTGTACTTCGACGTGATCAGTTGCGACTCGCCGACCGGCGGCCCTGTGTGGGCCGGAAGCGCGGCATCGAACACATGGACGAACGCCATGGATGCGGCGGACGCACCCGATGGGCACGGCGCGATCGGCGTGTCCACCTCGGGCACGACGACCTATCTCTTCTGCTCGAACTTCCCGCTTCCCACCATTCCATCTGATCACGTCATCGACGGCGTCGAAGTCACGATTGTCGCCAAGGTCACCGGAGCATGCCAGAGGTGGCACTACGTTTCGCCGTGGGCCAGCAACGCCCAGGTGGGCCGGGGCAAGTATCCGTTTGTCGAACCGACAACTGGGTTTGTCGACCACACGATTGGGCACTGCGAAGATACCTGGCCACTCGAACCGCCTGGCGCCCAGAATCAGTTTACCCCAGCCATGTTTAATGACCGTTCGTTCTTTGTCGCGATCGCGTTCGAGAAGACTCACCCCGGTGCCTCCTCGACGGCAGAGATCGATGCGGTCTCAGTCGCCGTGTGGTCCCACGCGCCCTGACATTGGAGAGACAACGCATGGCACGGCCCAAGGTTGTATTCCCCTTGCTCCTTGCCTCGTGTGCCGGGCACGCGAGCGCGCAGTCCGAACTTATTACATATTCGTGGATGTATCGGGAGGTGCTGGCCGGCACGAACACTCCCGTGCCGTCGCCCAACGGCCTGATCGAGCCTGGTGAAGCGGTGCGGCTGGAGTTGTCGGTCGGCTTCACTCCTGAGGTCGGCGCAACGATCCTCTACAGCCCTCCCCCCGGCACCGGCATGGGCACGGTGGCCGGGCTCAATGAGATTCTCTTCGATCTGGTGGGAACGGGTTCGGCGGAAGGGGTTTGGTCGCTCGTCGAGCGCGCTCCGGGGTGGGGCATCGGAGGAGCCGGTTCGGTCACGTCCGGCGGGACGGTCATTGAGGATGCCGCGGCCGGGCAACTTATCCTCCCTGGCCAGACAGCCAATGGCGCGAATCCCGTCAGCGCGATCTGGATTGGCGTCTGGAATCCGAGCAGTTTCGTGCCGCGATCTGTGACGTGGACAAGCATGCCGTACTTTCCTGGTTCGACGATCACATGTTCCCTGACCGTACTGGCCGGGCAGACCGCGGCCGGCGAGCCGATCTATACGAACAAGTGGGTCCCCGGGCAGTTTGGCTCGGTGGTGGTCCCGATCGTTCCCGCGCCGGGTCTTGGGGCGACGCTGCTGGTCGTTGGGATGTTGGCGGCGCGCCGGCGACGGTGAATCGGCAGGCCATAGCAGCATCGACGGTCCGGCATGAGGACGCGTCGCCCGCGCGATCCGCTCATGGCGTGGCGGGATCGGCGGGCCGGGGGTGATCGGTTCATGGCCGGGGGCTTGCGGGGCGTGGTATGCTGCTGGCGGAGGTAGCGCCATGCGAAATCGTGCGACCCTGGCGGCGGTGTTGGCGGTGACTTCGAGCGCGCTCGCGCAGCAGTCGGTGACGATCGACCTGACGGACGTTCGGCTGCAGAACGGGCTGGCGCAGATGCGATCGAGTTCGCCGAACCCGATCTCGCCGGCGTATCGGTACACGTACGCGATCACGGGGAACGCGGTGGGGAGCGGGGTGATCCTCGGGGCGCTGTTCCCGACGCCCACGCCGCTGGCGCAGATCTTTGAGACGCTGCAGCCGGGGTCGTCGGCGTTCCTCAACGGCACGGCCGAGAACTGCCCCGGGACGCACCCGGTGACGCTGGCGAACGAGGCGCTGGCGGGCTCGCAGGTGCTGCTGGGGATCACGGTGAACTTCGCGGCAAACCTGGTGACGGGGATCGACGCGGGGAACTTCGCGACGTTCAGCCTGACGAACGTGGTGCTCACGCCCTCGGCGCTGGTGGGGAGCCTTCGGATCACGACGGGCTCGGCGGTGATCACGCGGGTGGTGCTGTGCCCGGCGAACTGCGACGCGAGCACGTCGCCCCCGGTGCTGAACGTCAACGACTTCGTGTGCTTCCTCAACAAGTTCTCGGTGGGCGACCCGTCGGCGAACTGCGACTGCTCGGCGGCGGCGCCGGTGCTGAACGTCAACGACTTTGTGTGCTTCCTGAACCAGTTCTCGGCGGGGTGTACCTGATCGCGAGGTTCGGAGTCGGGTGGGGTAACAACTTGGGTGCGGGGGACGTATGAGCGCCGTGGCCCGGCGAAGGGGCTAACGTTTGCCGACGCGCCGTCGAAACCGCGGGCGGGTGACGCCCAAGAACGGGGCGGATGGCTGGGGGTGAGGGACGAGCCGGGCGGGCCGGCGACATCGGTGGCGGGCGAGTGGGGGTCTGGAGGCCGTGTCTCGTGTGGAAATGGCTGCTCGGCATGTTCGTGATTGTGGCGCTCGCGTGCGGCGGGGGCGGGTACTTTCTCTTTGCGACCCCTCAGGGCAAGGAGATGATGAAGAAGATCCGGCCGCAGGAGCGGAAGACGGAAGTACGGATCGAAGCGGTGTCGCGTGGGGACCTGGTGAGGGTGGTATCGGCGCCCGGGAACATCGAGCCCAAGACGCGGGTGCAACTGGGGGCGCAGGTGTCGGCGAAGATCACGGCGTTGCCGTTCCGCGAGGGGGACACGGTCAAGGCCGGGGACGTGGTGGTGCGGCTGGACTCGGATGACTACGTGGCGGCGCTGGCGTCGGCGGAGGCGGGCCTGAAGCAGGACCTGGCGCGGCTGGACGGGATGCGGGCTGAGTTGGCGAACCTGAAGGTCGAACTGGACCGGGTGATCGCGCTGTGGGAGACCAAGGACGTCTCCAAGAGCGACTTCGACGCGGCGCAGACGCGGTACATCCAGCAGCAGGCGGCGGTGCGGGCGGCCGAGCACAGCGTGGAGATGGCACAGGCGAGCGTGACGCGGGCGAAGAAGAACCTGGACTTCACGACGATCCGCTCGCCGATCGACGGGATCATCACGAAACTGAACAACGAGGTGGGGGAGCAGGTGCTGGGGACGTTCAACAACATCGGGACGACGATCATGGAGATCGCCGACTTCTCGGTGATGCTGATGAAGGCGCGGGTGGACGAGGCGAACGTGGCGCCGGTGCGCGTGGGGCAGAAGGCGACGATCTACCTCAACGCGTACCCGGACAAGAAGTTCACGGGCGAGGTGGACCTTGTGGGCCTGAAGCGGCTGACGGAGCGCGACGGGACGAGTTACTTCGAGGCGCAGATCATCGTGAAACTGGGGCAGGGCGAGGAGCTGCCCAAGGGCGACCGGCTGCGCTCGGGGTACACGGCCAACGCGGACATCCAGGTCGAGACGTTCGCGGACGTGATCCGGGTCCCGAGCCAGGCGGTGGTGGATCGGCGGGTGGACGAGTTGCCCAAGGCGATCACGGAGGGGAACGCGAACATCGACACGCACAAGGTGTTCGCGCGGATCGTGTACGCGGTGGGCGAGGACGGGAAGACGCGGGCGATCCCGGTGTCGATCGGGACGAGCGACGTGACGCACACGATCGTGGTGGCGGGGCTGGCGGGCGGGGAGCGGATCGTGACCGGGCCGTTCAAGGTGCTGACGAACCTCAGGCACGATCAGACGGTTGCGGAGGAGGGGGCGTCGAAGAAGGGCGGGGGGACCAAGTCGGAGGTCGCGGGCGGGACGTCGGGCAATGGGAAGTCGTGAGCGCGCGATGGCCACTCCCTCCTCTTCACCCGCGCCGATGACGATCCGGATCCGGAACCTGCAGAAGGTGTACCGGATCGGTGTGGAGAAGGTCCATGCGCTGCGGGGCGTGGACCTGGACATCGGGCGGAACGAGTTCGTGGCGATCATGGGGGCGTCGGGGTCGGGGAAGTCCACGCTGATGAACATCCTGGGATGCCTGGATCGTCCGACGAGCGGGACGTACGAACTGAACGGGACGCCGGTGCAGAAGATGGGGGCGTCGCAACTGGCGACGGTTCGGAACCGGGAGATCGGGTTCGTGTTCCAGACGTTCGAGTTGCTGGGTCGGGCGACGGCGCACAAGAACGTGATGCTCCCGCTGATGTACTCGCCTCGGCACTGGCTGGGGGCCGGGCGGATGGCGCGGGAGGCGCTGGGGCGCGTGGGGCTGGGGGATCGGATGAAGCACCGGCCGAACCAGTTGTCGGGCGGGCAGCGGCAGCGCGTGGCGGTGGCGCGGGCGCTGGTGAACAAGCCCTCGCTGCTGCTGGCGGACGAGCCGACGGGGAACCTCGACAGCAAGACGAGCGAGGAGATCATCGGGCTGTTCAAGCAGTTACACGCGGAGGGGCAGACGATCGTGATCGTGACGCACGAGGAGGACATCGCGGGGCACGCGCACCGGATCGTCCGGCTCAAGGACGGGCGGATCGTCTCGGACCATCCGACGGAGCGCGACCCGATCCACCGCGAGTACCTCGACCGGGTGGCGCGGGTGGCGGCGCAGGCGGCGGCGGGCGATGCGAGCGCGGGGGGGACTGGAGGGGCGGGGGGCGGCGAGGCGCCCGCGGGGGCCGAGCCGGCGGGAGCCAAGGCGTGACGGAGGCCAGGCGATGATGCTGATCCGACTCCTGACGCAGACGGTGGGGCTGGCGTTGCAGCAGATCTGGGCGAACAAGGTCCGTGCGGTGCTGACGACGCTGGGCATCCTGATCGGCGTCGGCGCGGTGGTGTTTGTGTCGGCGGCGACCAAGGGGGCGGAGGGCTACCTGCTCAGCGAGTTCAAGACGATCGGGGCGAACAAGGTGTGGATCTTCCCGCGGATGCCGCAGGGCCAGCGGGACCGGTACTCGTGGCGTCAGATCCGGATGACGGTGAAGGAGATCGACGGGATGCTGGCGGCGGCGCCGTCGCTGGCGGCGCTGACGCCGATCATGGAGATGTCCACGTCGGTGCAGTACGGGACGACGTACAAGGACATGGTGACGGTGCAGGCGGTGCGTCCGTCGTGGTTCGACATCGAGCAGCGGGAGGTGCTGCAGGGCCGCCCGCTGACGCAACTGGACGAGGACCAGCGGCTGAACGTGTGCATCGTGAACGACAAGGCGATCGGGGAACTGGGGCTGGACCGGAACCCGATCGGGTCGCGGATCCTGGTGGGCGGCCGGGCGTTCTTCATCGTGGGGGTGATCGAGACCAAGGCGGTGAGCCCGATGTTCGGCGGGGACGAGGCGCGGACGGAGGTCTACATGCCGTTCGCGACGGGCTCGATGCTGCGGTCCGAGCCGCGGATGTACGCGGTGGCGACGACCAAGAGCCCGGAGTTGTACGAGGACGCGAAGGCGGAGTTGACGTTCCACATGCGAAAGGTGCGCGGGCTGAAGCCCGAGGAGCCCAACACGTTCGGGGTGGAGGCGATCGAGCAGATGATCGCGCAGGTGCGGCGGGTGGGGCAGTTCCTGACGGGGCTGACGGCCCTTCTGGTGGGCATCTCGCTGATCGTGGGCGGGATCGGGATCATGAACATCATGCTGGCGAGCGTGAGCGAGCGGACGCGGGAGATCGGGCTGCGCAAGGCCGTGGGCGCCAAGCCGGCGGTGGTGCTGCTGCAGTTCCTGGTCGAGGCGGTGACGCTGTGCGTGGTGGGCGCGGGCGTGGGCCTGCTGATCGGGTTCGCGCTGGTGCTGGTGGCGCGGATCTGGATGCCCGAGGCCGCAGTCCCGTGGTGGGCCCCGACGCTCTCGGTGGGCGCGTGCGCGTTCACGGGGATCGTGGCGGGCATGTTCCCGGCGATCAAGGCGGCCCGGCTGGACCCGATCGTCGCCCTCCGCCACGAGTAGCCCCCTCTTCCCCCCCCCCCTCCTTCCATCCGAAGCCGCCCTCCCGCTTCCAAGTTCGCACGCATCGGCCGATCGTGATAGCCGGTTGAAAGGACGACGAGAGTGCCACGCACGACGCGAACCGCCCCGTTGCACGCCGCCCTCGGGCTCGCCCTGCTGGCCGGGCTGGCGGGCTGCCAGAACCCGCTGGCGCGATCGGACTCGGACCTGGGTCGGCGGGCGCCGGCGGAGCGGCTCCGGCGGATCGAGCCCCTGCCGATCGACCGCTACGCGCGCCCGGCGTCGGGCACACCCGAGGCGGACGCCGAGGCGTCGCGCCGGCGGCTGGAGGCGCTCCCGACGCGGAGCGTGACGCTGGCGGAGACGCGGGCCTCGGCCCTGGCGAACAACCTGGACATCCAGGTGGCGCTGGTCGATCCATCGATCGCGAGGGCGAACCTGTCGGCGGAGGAGGCGCGGTTCGAGGCCGCGTTCACGACCCGGGCGCTGTGGCAAGAGTTGGACTCGCCCACGTCGTCGTCGCTGGCGAGCGCGCAGTCCAAGACGCAGACCGTCGAGCCCGGGGTGCGGATCCCGCTGCGCACGGGCGGGACGGCGACCGTGAGCCTGCCCGTGGCGCGATCGGAGACGGACAACCAGTTCTCGACGCTCAACCCGGCGTGGACGAGCGACCTGGCGTTCTCGATCAGCCATCCGCTGCTGCGGGACGCGGGCCGGACGGCCGCGACCACTGCGATCCGCATCGCGTCGTACAGCGAACAGATCGCGCAGGCGCAGACGAAACTGCGGATCATCAACCAGTTGTCGAACGCGGACCGCGCCTATTGGCGGCTCTACCAGGCGCGGAAGGACCTCGAAGTCCGGCAGCAGCAGTACGAACTCGCGACGGCGCAACTGGCGCGGGCGCAGCGGCGCGTGGCGGCGGGCGCGCTGGGCGAGATCGAGGTCGTGCGGGCGCAATCGGGCGTGGCGGATCGGCTCGAGGCGATCATCGTGGCCCAGAACACGCTCCTGCGCCGGCAGCGCGAGTTCAAGCGCGTCGCCAACATGCCGGAGATGCCCGTGGAGTCGTCCACGGCCGTGGTCCCCGAGACCGAGCCCGCGCCGGTGGAGTACCTCGTGGACGCCTCGGCGCTGATGAGCGACGCGGTGCAATCGCGCATGGAGATGCTGGAGATCGAGTTGCGGCTCTTGGCGGACGCGGCGAGCATCGAGTTGGATCGCAACCAACTTCTGCCGCGGCTGGACCTGGACGCGACGTACCGGATCAACGGGCTCGGGGCGTCGTCGCAGGACAGTTTCCGCACGCTGGGGAAGAACAAGTTCGAGGACTGGTCGATCGGCGCGACGCTGGAGGTCCCGCTGGGCAACGAGGCGGCCAAGTCGCGGCTCCGGGCCGATCTCCTGGCGAGGATCCAGCGGCTCGCGACGCGCGAGTCGCGCGAGCAGACGGTTCGGCAGGAGGTGCTCGACGCGATCGACGCGATCGAGGCGGGCTGGCAGCGGATCCTGGCGTCGCGGCAATCGACGGTGCTCGCGGCGCGGGCGCTGGCCGCCGAGCAGCGCCAGTTCGACGTGGGCGGATCGACGAGCACGAACGTGCTGGACGCGGCGACGCGGCTGGCCGAGGCGCAACTCTCGGAGATCCGCGCCCTGGCCGACTATCAGATCGCCCAGACCGACCTCGCCGAGGCCACCGGCACGCTCCTCGGCGCGGCCCACGTGCAGTGGGCGCCGAGAGAACTGGACAACACGACGGCCGGTGGGCGACCGAACGACCCCGAAGCGTCGGCGAAGTGAACCGCCCGGGCAGCTACGGGCATCCCACCGAGTAGGCGTTGAGGAAGCAGCCGAAGTCGTTGATGTTCAGGACCGGGATTTCCGTGCTCCCGTCGCAGTTGGCGCGGGGGTCGCCGGACGCGAAGAGGTTGAGGAAGCAGGAGAAGTCGTTGACGTTCAGGATCGGGATCGTCGTGCTCCCGTCGCAGTTGGCGTAGCACGCCGCGGCCACGACGTTGCCCACGACCATGACGACTCGGACGGGCTCATCGGGGGAGTCGGAGTTGATGGTGATGGTGCCGCTCTTGGGGCCGATGCTGGCGGTGCTCATGGAGATGGTGTGGGCGTTGCTCCCGCCGCCGGGGGCCTCGGTGAAGGTGCCTCCCGGGGCGGTGAAGCCGGCGGAGGCGGCGAGGGTGTAGCGCAGGTTGGCGATGCCCGCCACGGTCCAGAGGGTGGTGTTGCCGGCGTTGGTGACGGTGAGGGTGGCCTGTGCGGTGGCGTTCTGGGAGACGGTCCCGAAGTCGATGAGGGTGGGCGAGGCGACCTGGGCCGGGACGCGGAGGTCGAGGAAGACGGGGAGGTGCCCGAGGCCGTTGGCGGCGTCGATGAGGGCCTGGGCGATGGTGGGGCCGACCATCTGGTTGTTGGCGACGGTGAGGAGGTTGTTGAAACTGGACCCGTCGTTGCCCCAGGCGCGGTAGGAGTGGTTGGGGTCGTTCCAGGTGGTGGTGGAATAGGGGATGGAGAGGCTGCCGATGTAGTCGAAGGCGAGGCCGTCGAGGAGGGAGGCGCTCAGGAGGATCTGGTCGAAGCGGTCGTCCATCGTGACGGCGGGGTCCTGGGTGTGGACGAAGCGGAAGGCGTTGCTGTTGTTCCACGACCCGGGGGTAAGGATGGGGTCGAAGAATCGACCGGCGTTGTTGGCCTGGGGGCCGACGAGTTCGACGTAGGCGGATTGGGCGCTGGAGGGGATGTTGAGGTCGGCGGCGAGGAGGAAGTTCCATCCGCTGGGGAGCGAGGCGGCGTTGGCGCGGATGATCTGGGCCTCGAGGAGCCGGCGCGCCTGGTCGTCGGCGGTGTTGCCGGCCTTCATGTGGCTGCTGTAGGCGGCGATGGTGGCGGCGGCGCCGGAGTAGCCGACGGGCCGGAAGTCGTAGCGATTGATGTCGCGCGGGTGGTTGGGCGAGCCGCTCCCGACGGAGACGATGGTCATGCCGAGGAACTGGACCCTGGAGGTGCGGAAGAAGAAGGCGTTGTCGGTGTCGGCGCCGTTGTTGAACGGCCCCGCGGCCCAGTCGCCCGGGCTGCCGGCGGCGGAGTTGAGGTTGGCGAGGAAGGCGGTGACGCCGGCCTGGCTGAGGAACTCCTGCCCGACAAGGACATCGGGCGCGAACTGGCGGCCGTTGAAGGAGGCGTAGAGGGCGGTCCTGAACGCGGCGTCTCGCGCGCCCGCGCCGCCGTAGTTGGTGACGTTCCACTCACCGACGCGGAGTTGGGCGAGCGAGGGGGCGGCGCCGGCGGCGAGCGCGACCGCCGCGGCGAGGGAACAGAGTCGGGCGTGCATGGTCGAACTCCGAGCGACGCATCGGGCGGCGCTGATCGGGATGATAGGTGCGACGGCCGCGACCGCCGCGCGAGGGGCGCGGTTATGGGGCTGGGGCCCAGTCAGGACCCGCGGGTGGCGATGAGGAGGATGTTGACGGCGATGCTGATGATCGCGACGACGGCCAGCGCGATGACCAGGGGCTCGCGGACGAGGGGCCGGGACTCGGGCTCGGCCTCGACCAACTGCCCCGCGGCGGCGGCCTCGGCGGCGGCGAGGCTGGCGAGCGCGGCAGCGGGGACGACCTCCTTGTGCGCGATCGGGGGCGGCTCGCCCTTGCGCACGGCGCGGAGATCCGTCAGCAGGTCCTTGGCGGATTGGTAGCGCTGCTTGGGGTCCTTGGCCATCATCATCTCGATGACCTCGGAGATGCCCGCGCTGAGTTTGGGGTTGACGTGGTCGGGGGGCACGAGTTCGGACTTGAGGTGCTTGTGCATCACCGCGGAGGGGTTCTTCCCGTCGAAGGGGACGTTCCCGGTGACCATGTGGTAGAGGGTGGCGCCGAGGGAGTAGATGTCCGAGGGCGGGCCGACGGTCTTCTCGCCGCGGATCTGCTCGGGGGAGATGTAGTACGGGGTTCCGAAGGCCTTGCCGGCCTCGGCCTCGGCGGCCTCCTTGTCGCTCATGGCGCGGGCCAGGCCCATGTCGGCGAGTTTGGCCACGCCCTGCGTGGTGATCATGATGTTCTTGGGCTTCACGTCGCGGTGGATGAGCCCGCGCTCGTGGGCGTGCTGGAGGGCCTCGGCGGTCTGGATCGCGATGTCGATCGCGTCGGGCTCGCTGTACCGCTTGTGCTTGGCGATGTCGTCGAAGACGGTCCGCCCGTCCACGTACTCCATCACGAAGTAGTGGTAGTCCCCGGCCTTGCCCACGTCGAAGGCCTGCACGATGTTCGGGTGGTTCAACTGGGCGGCGGACCGGCCCTCGGCGTAGAACCGCTCGATGAACTGCGCGTTGCTCGTGAACTTCCGCGGGAGCACCTTGATCGCCACGATGCGATCGAGGCTCAACTGCTTGGCCTTGAACACCGTCGCCATCGCGCCGGCGCCCAACTTGCCCAGGACCTTGTACCCGGGGATCTTCTGCCCGCTGCGCTCGGCCTCGATAATCTGCTTGAGCCGCGCGACCTGGCGGCGGGTCACGTACTCGTTATCGACGAGCAGTTGGACGAGCGACGCCTGGTTCTTCTCCTCGCGGAGGACCTTGGCCTTCTCGAGGCAGTGCTGGACCTCTTCGGGGAGCGCCAGGCCGTTGTCGACGACGAGGCGGGCCACGAGCGTGTCGACGTTGGTCCCGCCCTTGGTGGCCTCCTGCAGCGCCTCCTCGGTCTCGCGGATCGTGGGCGCATCGGCCTGCAGGCGCGGATCGAGCCCGGCGTTGAGCGTTGACTCATCCGACCGCGCCAGGGGCGAGGTCTCGGTGAGGTCGGGCTGTCGCGGCGTCTGGCTCATCGCGCTCCATGCCGGGCCGGAAGGCTACGGGTCGGGGCGGGAGGGGTCAACGCGATCCGTTCCCGCACGCTCCCCCTTGACCGACAGCATCCCGCATGCCATCCATGACCCTTCTATCACCCTATCGGCGCTACGCGAAGGACGCTTCTGCGGTTCTCGCCACTGAGGAATCCACTTGGACCTCTTGACCTGTTGGATGTCTGGCGTTCTACTTGTGTCAGGCGGGCGGATCGGGCACAGGCCATTAGACCAAGGTGTGGGCTGGTCCTCACGGGCGGACAGGAGGAGGTCGGGATGCGCGCGTTCGTGGGAATGGGTACCACGGCGGTGGGGCTGCTGGCCAGCGCGGGCGCGGGGCAGACGATCGACCGTGCGGACTATGCCGATCGGCTGCGCGGCCTGTGGCTCGGGCAGTGCATCGCGAACTGGACGGGGCTTCGGACGGAGGGGTATCGCACCGCGCCGCCGTTCCTGACCGACGCGGACTGGGGGACGACGCCGGCGGGCCCGCCGCCGGGACAGTTCATCGATTTCGTGCTGACGCAGGACCCGTGGCTGGCGGACGACGACACCGACATCGAGTACGTGTACCAGCACCTGATCACGCTGCGGCTGGCGCAGCCGGAGCCCGCGCTGCTCTCGCCCGCGGAGATCGCGGCGGGGTGGCTGGCGCACATGAACCGCTCGTGGATCTGGGTCTCGAACGGGCGCGCGTACGACCTGATGCAGCGGGGCGTGCGCCCGCCGATGACGGGGCAGGCGGGGGCCAACGAACTGGCGTGGATGATCGACGCGCAACTGACGACGGAGTTGTTCGGCGCGCTGGCCCCCGGGATGCCGGAGGAGGCGCTGCGCCTGGCGGACCTGCCGATCCGGACGACGGCGACCGGCTATGCGGCCCACGCGGCGCAGTATTACGTCGTGCTCTACAGCCTGGCGCCCGTCGCGCCCGCGACGCTCCCCCCACGCGAGCGGGCGCTCTGGCTGGCGCGGCAGGCGCTGCGGTGGATCCCGGCCTCGTCCAAGACGGCGGACATCGCGCGCTTCGTCATCGACGACTACCTCGCCAACCCCGACGTGAACGACTGGGAATCGACGCGGGACAAGATCTACCAGCGCTACCAGGCGAACGCGGGCGCGAACGGGTTTGTGTATCGCGGGTGGTTCGAGTCGTCGGTGAACTTTGCGAGCGGGGTGATGGCGCTGCTCTATGGCGGGCTCGACTATCGCCGCACGGTGCAGATCGGGACGCTCTCGGGGTGGGACAGCGACAACGCGACGGCCACGCTGGGCGGGATGATCGGACTCATGCTCGGGACGCAAGGGGTGCGCGACCAGTTCCCTGGGGTGACGCTCTCGGATCGGTTCAACATCCTGCGGACGCGGGTGAACCTGCCGGATTACCTGCCGGCGGATCCGCAGGCCGAGGACACGTTCACGCTGATGGCGGCGCGGGCGCTGCCGATCATCGACGCGACGGTGGTGAAGGCGGGCGGCACGGTGGGCGGCGGGCAATGGGTGCTGCCCGCGCCCGTGGTAAGCCGGCGCGACCTCATCAACCCGATGCGGCGCGAGGCGGAGCGGACGGCGAACTGGAGCGTGCGGGCCCAGGGCGGGACGGTGACGGCGTGGGCGTCGGTCTCGCCGAGCGTGTCGGTTCCGCCGTGGACGTTCGGGGTGTCGAACCCCGCGGTCATGGCCAACGCGTTCGAGTGCGACCCGTCGGGGGCGGACGGGCAGGACGCGAAGCGGTACTTCTTCTCGACGCAGGGGTCGGGGCAGCCCGCGGGGGCGACGCACACGCTGCAGGTGACGTACAGCCGACCGGTCGAGGTAGCGGCGGTGCGGTTTGTCGAGGGCGACCATCTCTCGCTCCCGGGGATCACCGGCGGGTGGTTCCAGTCGGCGACGGTGCAACTGCTCGTGGGGGGCCAGTGGGTGGCGGCGGCAGCGACGCCGAGCGAGGCGCTCGATCCGGCGGTCCCGTTCCAGTGGATCGAGTTCGTGCTGGCGACGCCGATGGTGGCCGAGGGCGTGCGGATCGCGGGCCCGGCGGGTGGCGCGGACTCGTTCGTGACGTGCGCGGAACTGGACGCGATCGCGGCCCCGATGCCGCCGCCGGTGCGGTTCGATGCGCGGCGGGCGCCCTGAGGCGGCTACGCTGACGCGCGATGGCCACGGTCTTTCTCAACGGTCGGTTTGTCGGGGGCGACGAGGCGCGGCTGTCGGTCTTTGATGCCTCGGTGCAGCACGGCGTCGGGCTCTTTGAGACGATGCTCGGGGGCGTGAGCGACGGCACGCCCTGGGCGCTGGGGCTCGAGGAACACCTGTCGCGGCTGGCGGGCTCGGCGAGGGAGTTGGGGCTGTCGGATCGGATTCGCACCGAGGCACTCGCGGAGGCGGTGCTGGCGACGCTCGCGCGGTGCGGACTGCCTCGGGCGCGGGTGCGGCTCACGGTCACGGGCGGGGATCTGAACCTCCTCGCACGGGTCGCGCCCGGAGGCTCGCCACCGCCGCCGCTCGATCCTACGGTGCTGATCGTCGCGCAGCCGCCGACGGCGTACCCGGAGGCGTTCTTCGAGCAGGGCGTGTCGTGCGTGGTGGGCGAGTCGCGGCTGAACCCGCTGGACCCGCTGGCGGGGCACAAGACGATCCACTATTGGGGCCGACTGCGGGAGTTGCAACGTGCGGCGGCGGCGCAGGCCGGCGAGGCGCTGCTGCTGACCATCTCGAACCACGTTGCGGGAGGGTGTGTGAGCAATCTGTTCGTAGTGCGGGATGGGGTGCTGGTGACGCCGCTGGCCCGCGGGGAGGAGCCGGAGGGCTCGCCGCTGCGAAACCCCGTGTTGCCCGGGATCACGCGGGCGTGGGTGCGTCGGCACGCGGGGACGATCGGCACCGGGGTGGGGACGCGGATGGTGGCGATCGAGGACGTTCTCAAGGCCGAGGAAGCGTTCCTGACGAACTCGAGTTGGGGCGTGCTCCCGGTGGTGCGGGTCGAGCGGCATTCGATCGGCGGCGGGCGTGTCGGCCCGATCACGCGGGCACTGATCGCGGCCTGGCGCGAGGCGACAGGGGGAGTCCTGAACCGCCCTTGCGGACCCCCCGCGTTGTGGTATGCTCATGGCATGAAACCTCGTGGCTTTACCCTCATCGAGCTGCTGGTTGTCATCGCCATCATCGCGCTGCTCATCAGCATCCTGCTCCCCTCGCTGGCAGAGGCTCGCCGAGCGAGCCAAAGGGCGGTCAGCCTGGCGAACCTCCGCAGCAACGCGTCGTTCTTCTTCATCTATGGCACCGACAACAAGGACTCCATCATCAATCCGTTCAGCCGCGTGCCGGTGCGGCCGGGCGCGCCGCTCGGATGGGTGTGGCATCCGAATCCGCCACCGCCGACTCCGTTCGGCACGTATGGATGGGTCTACACGCAGACCGCGACGGATTTGTACGGATGCCACTGGATCGCCCACACGATGTTCGCGGATCAGGACATCCAGTCGCGGTTCAAGTCGAACTTTGCGCCCAACGACCGGGCGCTCCTGAACTGGCTCCGCACGAACGCGGCGGGGTTCAGCAACTACGAGTGGATCTACCCCACGTCCTACTGGTATAGCCCGACATTCTGGCAGGACCCGGCGCGGTTCGAGGGCACCAACCGGCTACCCGGCAGCGCGGCCAATGCGTATCACATCCGGCGCAACAAGCTCTCGGACATCGTCTCCCCGGGTCAGAAGGTGATGCTGTTTGAGGGCAAGGAGTACGACCACCCCGCGCAGCCGATGTGGAACGAGCCCTCCGCCAAGCCGCTGTGCGCGATGCCCGACGGAAGTTCACGCCCTGTGCGAATCGCGGACATCATCGCGCGCACGGACCCCGCGGGAACGATGCCGAACTTCCTGAAGCCGCCTTCGGGCAACTTTGACTACGGCGATGCGGTCATGGGCGGCTCGCAGTATGAGTACGGCTCGCCGCAGGGTTTCTTCTGGACTTTCAACAAGCCGGCGTACTTCTGGTTCACTCGCAACGGCATCCGCGGCAGGGACTTCTAGCCGTGGCAGACCGCGCCAAGACCATCAAGCTCGCGGCCGCCGGCGTGATCTTTGTCGTGGCGATTGTCGTAGCAGTGGTCCGATTCACGGGCGGAAACGAGGCCCCGACCGACGACATCGTGGATCAGAAGGCGAAGGAGTTGCAAGCGGCGATCCAGGCGGCGTCCTCCTCCCCCCCATCTCCCGACAGGGCCCCCGCGAGCACGCCGCGGGCGAAGGGCGGCGATCGCGGCGCCAAGACTCCTGACGGAAGCAGGTAGGGACGAACCGGCCCGGGCTTGTGGTTTCTCAGGCTTGTGGTATGCTTGCCGCGATGAAAGCCCGTGGTTTCACGCTCATCGAGTTGCTGGTGGTCATCGCCGTGATCGCGCTGCTCATCGGGATCCTGCTCCCGGCGCTCGCGGGGGCGCGGGCGAACTCCAAGGGCACGCTCTGCCTCTCGAATCTGCGGCAACTCTCGCTGGGCTGGATGGTCTACGCCGATGAGAACAAGGACGTGATGGTCGCGGCCCGGGCGCCCAACCTCGCGGGCGGGACCGCCAACCCCGCGAACCACTACGAGGTCGGGAACGGGCTGAAGTTCCGCCCGACCTGGATCGCGCGGATGGGCACGGCCGTGGGGATCTATCCGTTCCACGAGCCCTCGATCACGGACGGGCGGCAGGACTACGTCTCGCCGGTGTTCGTGTGCCCGCTGGTCTCGGAATGGACGGACGAGCGGAACGCGGCGTACGGGTACAACTATTTGTTCCTGGGCAACTCGCGCGTGACCAACGGGAAGTACCACAACTACCCGGTCCGCCGATCGCGCCTGGCGACGTTCGACCAGACGGTGGTGTGCGCCGACTCGATCGGGACGGCGGCGAGTTATCCGCCCTCGCAGCGATTGCCGTACAACAACAACAGCACCGGCCATAATGAACTGGGCAACGAGGCGTTCTCGATCGACCCGCCGCGGCTCTCGCCCACCAGCGACATGGCCAGCGCGCCGCACCGCAACGGGGTGGACCCTCGGCACCAGGGGAAGGTGAACACGCTCTTTGCCGATGGGCACGGGGCGGTGATGGGGTTCTTGGCGCTGGGGTACAACCTCAAGGCCGACGGGAGTTACGAGGGCATCCTCGCCGCGAACAACGGTCGGACGACGAACAAGTTGTTCTCGGGCACGGCACGGGACGACGACCCGCCGCGGCTGCCGTAAGACGCTCGCCACCGACGTGGATCGGACTCACGGGCACCCGGCGGCGAAAGCGTTGTTGAAGCAGACGAAGTCGTTGAGGGTGGGGGGCGAGGTGCTGGCGTCGCCGTTGGGCTGAAACTCATCGCCACCGGACGCCGCCGAGGCGGCGCAGAGCCGGAGCCCCCAAGAAAAACACATTCGCCCGGTCTAGCGAGAGGAGGCACGCTCGGACCGGGCGAATGCACTTGGGGTCGGCTTGGCCCGACCCATGCCGGTGAGGGGTTACCGGCGCTTGGGCTGTTGGCAGCGGTGACCACCCGATGCACCGCGGTCAACCAGAAGCGTCGTGTCGCGACTTCCGGCCAACGTCGGACACCTGCAAGAGCCATGCCGAACGCCCAGAGGCTCTGGCTTTGCCATGCTCCCAGGAGGAGTGCGATCAGAGTACGAATCGATTGGCAAGTGGTGGCGAGAACTGGCCAGTGCGTCGCAGGATTCGCCACCCGCGCTGGCCAGAACTGGCCCGCTGGCGTTCCTACGCCGCGTCGATCTGGCAGTGGTCCGGGCCGCCCGCGCACTTGACGATGCACCAGCCCAGCATGTCGCGGAGGGTCAGCACGCCCAGGCATTCGCCCTGCGGCCCGAGCACCGGGAGGCAGTTCAGGCGATGCAGCATCAGCAGGCGACCGGCCTCGGCCAGCGACATCTCCGGCGTCGTCGTGATGAGTTTCCGCGTCATCACCTGGTGCACCTTCTTCTGCAGCGTGCACAGGTCGCGGTTCTGCTCGCTGATCTTCCCGATGAACGGCGAGAGGTTCTTGAACAGGTCGCGGTCCGAGACGATCCCCACGACGCGCTTGCCCTCCACCACGACGAGGTGATGGAAGCGCAGGCTCTCGAACATCTCGCGGACGGTGTTGAGCGTCTCATCGAGCCCGACCGTCACCACCTGCCGCGTCATGATCGTCCCGACGTTCATGGTCCGCCCCTTCCCAGCCATCGCCTTTCGCGGGCGCGGGCCGACGACATGCGCCCCGTCGCCCTTCCTAGTTTCGTCGCGCCGCGGGCCCGACTCTTGGCCCCCGCCGGCCCCATAAACTCGTCCATGCACGATCAGGCCCTCCACGCACCCTGGCGGCTCTCGTACCTCGAGGACCTCGACGCCCGAGAGAAGAAGTCCGGCCCCCCGACGGCCTCGACCGGCTCGTTCCTGCGCGATTACTTCCTCGACCCCGCGTCCGATA
Organism: Phycisphaerae bacterium; assembly: GCA_016793805.1. Taxonomy (GTDB): domain Bacteria; phylum Planctomycetota; class Phycisphaerae; order Phycisphaerales; family UBA1924; genus JAEUIZ01. The sequence goes on along the minus strand of JAEUIZ010000056.1, from coordinate 139,107 downwards.
TCGCCAACCACGTTGTCTATCGCGAGGCCGAGGGGATCGTGCTGCTGAACAAGTATCCGTACGCGGGGGGCCATTTGCTGGTGGCGCTTGGCGAGGCGCGGCCGACGCTCTTGGACTATGACCCGCCGCAGCGGGCGGCGCTGTGGCGCTTGACGGAGATCGCGGCGTCGCTGATGCAACGAGCGCTGGAGCCGCAGGGCATCAACATCGGGATCAACCAGGGCCGGGCCGCGGGCGCGGGCGTGCCGCAGCACTTGCATGTCCACCTCGTCCCGCGCTGGCATGGGGACGTAAACGTGATGTCCGTCGTCGGGCACGTCCGCGTGATCTCGGCGTCGCTGGAGGCGATGGCGGGGAGGTATCGGCGGGCCGCGGAAGAACTCAGAATCGCCGGAACCACGGGGGGTTGACACGGCGGTCGGTTTGTGGTAGACCGGTGGCGTTGTGCCGTGCGCCGTTGTTCACGCTGCCGGGTTGAACTGCGTGTGTGTCTCTCGCCCATCGCCGGGCAGCGGACTGGAGGTGACGGATGACAACGCGGATGCTTCTCTCTCTCTCTCTCTCTCTCTGGTGTTTTGCGCGCTGATGGCGTGGCCGAGTAGGGCGGGGGCGCAGACAGGCCCGATCGTCGGTTGGGGCTACAACACCTTCGGTCAAGCCAATCCGCCCGTAGAGTCGCAGGAGTATGAGTACCTCGCCGTTGCGGCTGGCTTCGAGCACAGCGTCGCCATTCGCGCAAATGGAACGGTCGTGGCGTGGGGGAGCAATCAGTTCGGACAGACAACGCTTCCGTCAATCCTGAACACTCGGAGCGTCAGGGCGATTGCGGCTGGATACCACCATAGCCTGGCCATCATTGATAATCCCGGGCAGCCGGACGATGGGCATGTCGTCGCGTGGGGCGACAACTCGTGGGCGCGTGCAACGTGCCATCATCGCTTGGAGCGGCGCTCGCGATCGCAGCCGGTGAACACTGGAGCGTGGCGATCCGCGCCGCTGATGGTCGAATCATGCCCTGGACTTCGGAACTGACCTGCGGCGACAGTGGCCTGTGCACCGGCCCGTGCGGCGCTGGACCCTGGAACCCAACCGTGACTGGACTGCCCGACAATGAGAATGTGGGCTTCGTCGCAGTGTCCGCCACTGGTCATTGGGGACTGGCGCAGCGAGCCGATGGCACGTTGCACGCCTGGGGAGCAGATGACGAGTGCCAGGTCACAGATTCATACCTTGGATGGGCTTCGTCCTTCTCGGCCGGGCACAAGCACGGCGTCGTGATCCGACCAAACGGGCCCGACAGCGACGAGTTCGACGCTTGGGGACATGGGTGGTACGGCCAATCATCCACAGGCGATGCCTGTTCTGGCGCATGCACTCCAAACAACTGCCCCCCACTGAACGACTGGTGCTATGCGCCACCACCACAGCCATTCCCAGCACCTGCAGATCTGATCCGCGTGGATGGAGGATACTACCACACGACCGCGCAACTCGAAGATCGGACCATCTTCGCATGGGGCCGAAACCATGAGTATCAGTGCTTTGTTCCCGCGGGACCATTGATTGGGTATTCGGCCAACTACGACCATGGCCTGGGCATCGAGGATGTTGCCAGTTCGGACTCGTTCGCAAATGCGGACGGACAGTCGACTCTTCTTCGATACGCGGCCAGTGACATCCTGATGTTCAACATCATGCACGGCCTCGGCAACAGCAATGCCGACTGCAACGGCGACCGCGTGCTCGACGCGATGGATTACGGTTGCTTTCTCGCACGCTTCGAGCGAGCGCGCCGATTGTGGGGGATCGAATGACACGCAAGCACCCTGCCACGACTGCGCTATTATGTACCGCCGCAATGTGGCTGAGCGTGCGCGTCGCGCACGCTCAGCCCGGCGAGCTGGTCGGCTGGGGATCGAACGCCTTCGGGCAAGTTGCTCCGCTCCCCCAAGGGCCATTCCGCGCCGTCAGCGGGGGGCGATGGCACTCCATCGGGATTCGCGCCGACGGCTCGCTTGCGGCGTGGGGCGAAGGAAAGGGAGGCGTCCTGTTCGTGCCAGCCGGGACGTTCATTGCCGTCGACGGCGGGTTGAAGTGGAGCGTGGGCATTCGATCCGATCGCAGCCTCGTGGCATGGGGCGACAATGTCTACGGGCAAGGCAACGTCCCGCCCGGGGCATTCATGAAGGTGTCCGCGGGCGCGACTCACGGCCTCGCAGTCCGCGAGGACGGCGCATTGCTCGGATGGGGCTCGAACAACAACGGCGAAGCGGTCGCTCCTGCCGGATCATATATCGATGCTGCAGCTGGAACGGGCTTCTCCATCGGGCTCAGGGCGGATGGGACATTGGTTGGATGGGGTTACAATCCGTTTGGGAACACGAGCGTGCCTTTGGGAACATTTGTTGCCGTCGCTGCCGGGATCAACTTCGCCGTCGGCCTTCGATCCGACGGGACGCTCGCCGCGTGGGGCGCCAATAACTATGGACAAAGCAGCCCGCCCGCGGGCACGTACCGAGCGATTGCCGCCAAGTCCCAGTTTGCATTGGCGTTGACAACCGATGACCGGGTGGTGGGCTGGGGCTTCAATCTGGCTGGGCAAACCAATCCTCCTTCTGGCCTGTTTGCCTCGATCGGCGCGGGCGGGTATGTCGGACACGCGATTCTCAGGGAATGCTATTCCAACTGTGATCACTCGACGACGAGCCCGCAACTCACGGTGAACGACTTCATCTGTTTCATGAACAAGTACTCCGCAGGCGACGCGTATTGCAACTGCGACGGGAGCACGGTGTCGCCCATTCTGAACATCAACGATTTCATCTGCTACATCAACGTCTTCTCGGCGGGGTGCTCGTGAGGCGTCGGGGCGACGAGGCCGTTCCGGCGTGTTGACCGGCGATGGTCTCAGCTCTTCGAGCGCCGCCGAGCGCGCTCGTCGAGGATGATGCGCACGGCCTCGTCGATCGTCGTGCGGACCTCCTGGTTGACGAGGAAGTGGGCGTAGACGCCGGAGGCCCGGGCGTCGGCGATCTCCTTCTTGGCGGCCTCGAAGCGGCGGCGGATGCCGTCCTCGTCCTCGCGCTTGCGCGAGCGGAGCCGCTGGAGGAGGGTGGGCTCGTCGGGCGGGAGGATGTAGAGCCCCAGCGCGTCGGGGATGGACCGGCGGACCTGGATCGCGCCCTGCACGTCGATCTCGAGGATGACCAGCCGCCCGCGGCGTCGCTGCTCCTCGACCCAGGCCCGCGGCGTGCCGTACTTCTTCCCGTACACCCCGGCGGATTCGAGCAACTCGCCCGCGGCCCGCATCCGCTCGAACTCGGCGTCATCGACGAAGTGATAGTCCACGCCCTCGACGTCCGCGGGCGTGCGCTGCCGCGTGGTCGCCGAGACGCTGAAGACCGCGTCGGGGATCGAGCGCTCGACCCCGCGGGTGATCGTGGTCTTGCCCACGCCCGAGGGCCCGCTGATGATCAGGACCATCCCGTCGTCGGTGTCGGTGGGGAGGCGGTGCGTCTGGGCGGTGGTGGACATGGGAGGGAGCGGCGCGGGGTGCGGGCGGGAACTCAGCCGATGCAGAGGCGGAGGGCGGCCATGCGCACGGCCACGCCGCGCGAGACCTGCGTGCGGATCACGGAGCGCGGACCGTCGGCGACCTCGCCGTCGATCTCGAGTCCGCGGTTCATGGGCCCCGGGTGCATGACCACGGCACCCGGCTTCATGCGGTCGGCGCGCTCGCGCGTCAGCCCGAAGAGCGTGCGGAACTCGCGCGGGGATGGGACGCTGGGCGAGCGCAGCGACTCGGACCCCTCGTGCCGCTCGAACTGCACGCGGAGCATCATCACCGCGTCGGCGATCGGCAGCACCGCGTCGAGGTCGCCCGAGACCTCGCACCCGAGCGCCGCCAGCGACGCCGGCGCGAGCGCGGGCGGCCCGACGCACACGACCCGCGCGCCGAGCAACCGCGCGCCCGCGATCGCCGAGCGCGCCACGCGAGAACTGACGACATCCCCCACGATGACGAGCGTCAGGCCCGAGAGGTCGAGGGCGTCCTGCCGCCCGTGAGCCTCGGCGAGGGTGAGCAGGTCGAGCAGGCCCTGCGTCGGGTGCTCGTGCTTGCCGTCGCCCGCGTTCACGACGGCGCACGAGACCCCGCGGGCGATCAGTTCGGCGGCGCCGGCCTGCTTGGCGCGGACCACGATCCCCGAGACGCCCATCGCCTCGACGGTCCGGGCGGTGTCGAGCAGCGATTCGCCCTTGTTCACCGACGACGCGCCCGACGAGAGATCGACGACGCCCGCGCCGAGCCGACGGGCCGCGAGCGTGAAACTCGTCCGCGTGCGGGTCGAGTCCTCGAAGAAGAGCGTCGCGACGGTGCGTCCGGCGAGTTCCTGCGTGTCAGTCTGGGTCGAGGTGGCCACGGGGACGTACGCCGCCGCGGCGCGCAGGAGCGCCCGCACCTCGCCCGCCGTCAGCCCGTCAAGCCCGAGCAGATGCCGGCGCGACCACTTGTGCGGCGGCGGAGCGGCCGGAGTCGCGGGCGGGGGTGTGGTCGCCACGGGCATCGAGGGATTCTAACGCGGCGGGCGGGCCCGGCGCGCTTGGCTCAATCGACCCCGAGCAGGATCTCCATGGTCCGCTGGTCGAGGCGTTCGTAGGGCAGCGGCCGGGCCGCGAGCGCCGCGCGATCGAAGGCCATCGCCAGCAGCGTCTCGGCGTGCGACTTGGTGAACGTCTCGCAGAGCCGGTCCAGGTCCTTGCTCGGGCTATTGATCTGCTTGAGGAGGCTCTTGATGGTCGAATCCGCGGCCCAGCGCTTCGCCTTGTCCTTGAGGATCAGGTACGTCCGCATGCACCCGCGCGCAAACTCGACCACGTCGTCGCGGTCCGCGGTGCGATAGGCGTGCGCGTCGAAGTGCCGGAACCCGTCGTACCCCTGCTCCTCGAGCAACTTGACCAGGAAGAACGCGGCCTTGGGATCGACCGACCCGAACCGGAAGTCCTGGTCGAAGCGTCCGAACTGCTGGTCGTTCAGGTCAACATGGAAGAGTTTGCCCGCGGCCAGGGCCTGCGCGACCGCGTGCGTGAAGTTCAGGCCCGCCATGTGCTCGTGCGCGACCTCCGGGTTCACGCCCACCAGGTCCGGGTGCTTGAGCGAGGGGATCAGCGCCAGGTAGTGCCCCGTGGTCGCGAAGTACATGTGCCCGCGCGGCTCGTTGGGCTTGGCCTCCAGCGCAAAGCGGTACTCGTACCGCCGATGGATCGAGTAATCGCACAGGAAGTCCACCGCGCGACGGAATCGCTGCTCGGCCTCGATCGGGTCCTTGGCCCCCTCGGTCTCCACGCCCTCGCGCCCGCCCCAGAAGACGAACACCTTGGCGCCGAACTCCGCCCCGAGGTCCATCGCGCGCATGCACTTCTGCACCGCGAACGCGCGCACCTCGGCGTCGTTGCTCGTGAAGGCGCCGTCCTTGAACGCCGGGTCGCTGAACAGGTTCGCCGTCACCATCGCGACCCGCATCTTGGCCTTCTTCAGCGCCGCGGCGAACGAGCCCTTGATCGCGTCGGCCTCCGCGGGCGTCGCGCCCATCGGGACCAGGTCGTTGTCGTGGAAGTTCACGCCCCACACGCCGTGTGAGTCGCCCCCGGCCTTAGCGAGCAACTCGACGACTTCCGCCGGCGAGAGCGCGGCCCGCGTCGGCTCCCCGAACGGGTCGCGCCCGGGGTTCCCCACCGTCCACAACCCAAAGGTGAAGCGGTCCTTAGGAGTCGGCACATAGGCGTCGGCCATGGGCGGGAGTCTACCGGCGGGCCGACGACTACACTCGACCGGATGGTGCTCTACGCTGCCGCCGATCTGATCTGGGCCACGCGCATCAAGGCGACCGCCGAGTCGCTTGGCGTGCCGGCCCGTCCCGCGCGCACGATCGAGATGCTGGAGGCCCGATTCGCCGACTCGCCGGTCCGCCTGGTCATTGTCGACCTGGAGGCGGAGGGTGCTATGGATCTTGTTCGTGCTGCGTCAGGTAGAGCGGACGTAGTCGCCTTTGGCCCACATGTCGCGGTCGAGGCATTGGCGGCAGCCAAGGCGGAGGGTGCGCAAGTCATGACCCGGGGCGGGTTTGACCGCGCATTAGCAGACGTGCTCGCGCGAGCGCGGTGAAGATGGGATGCCGACACAGACCGCGTTCTGTTATAGGACGTTATGATTGCGCGAGTACTAGGAAATCCTGCGCGGTTTTTCAGTCCAAGGTCTTGCCATTTGACGCTTTGTTGGTACTGTACGGGAGTTCGTTGCAGAGGGGGTGAACACCCTTTGTCGCGTCGGTGGAGGTTGTGCACGAGTCGTTGGGGCTAACGCTCCGGAAAGAGAAGGAGGGTTCGATATGAAGATGAGCAGTGCGTGCGGCCTTTTGGCCGCGGCGATGGTTGCGGCCTCTGCGCAGGCCGCTTCGATCGCGGACATCGTTTTCGTGGTGGACGAGTCGGGCTCGATGGCCGGCGAGCATGCGTGGATCGCCAGCATGATCGCGTCGCTGGACGCGGGTCTGGCGGCCAAGGGCGTGCAGGCGCAGTACGGCCTGGTCGGGTTCGGCGGCGGCGGCGCGGGCAACGCGGGCCGTCAGATCAACGTCGGCGGCGGGCAGTTCGGCACGGCGGCGCAGTTCGCGGCCGCGGCAGGCTCGCTCGTGACGACCGGCGCGACCGAGGACGGGTACGCCGGCGTGAACTTCGCCTTGGGCTACACGTTCCGCCCCGGCGCGGCCCAGAACTTCATCCTCATCACGGACGAGGACCGCGACGTCGTCAATGGCGCGGTGACGTTCGCCAGCCTCTCGGCGGCGCTCAACGCTCGCAACGCCCTCCTCAACGTCGTCGTCGATGCCGCGCTCAACAATGGCGCCAACACCAACCCGGCGCTGGGGATCAACGGCAAGACGGTCGGTACTCCCCCGATCAACCCCAACGCGATCAACTATCGCGCGGACGGCTCGGGCGGCTTCATCAAGAGCCCCGGCGCTCGCGTCTCCAGCGCGTTCGGCACTACCGAGGCCGACTACATCAACATGGCCTTCGGCGTCGGCTTCGTCGGCCCGATGGGCCCGGTCAACGGCGCGGCGTGGGACCTCAACCAGCTCCGCCTCGGCGGCAACACCGCCCTCTCCTTCACTAAGGCCTTCGTGGACCTGAAGGTGCAGGAGATCGTTCAGCAGACCATCCCGCTCCCCACGGGCGCGTGGATGGGCCTGATCGGCCTGGTGGGCGTCGGCGTCGTCCGTCGCATCCGCCGCTAAGCCGGAGCCCTTCGGGGCCTCTGGCAGATTACGATCGACCCGCGGCTCGGCTTCGGCCGGGCCGCGGTCTTTTTTGGACCTACGTGCCGCTGTCGTGGGGGGGACGTGTTCGGGACGGTTCGAGAAAAAAGCAACGGTTCTCTTGGCATTCTCGGAATCGTGATGCACCTTTGAGGAGACGCACGTGCGCTCCAAAAGGGTGGATGCCATGCGGGTGGTTCACTTTCTGACACGCGTCCGAACCGAGGACGGCGGGGTGGCACGTGCCACGCTGGACCTGTGCGCTGGCCTGGCCCAGCGCGGGCACGACGTGACGCTGGTGACGTTCGAGGCCCGGGATGTTCCCGAGTCGTGGAAGGCGGGGGAGCCGGGGCACCCGAAAGTACTTGAGATTCCGCCTCTGGGCGGCCCGATCAAGTTGCTGACGCGGTGGTCGCGGCGGACGCTGGAGATTCTGTTCTCCAAGACGGACCTGGTTCACATTCAGGAGATCTGGCTGCCGGCGTCGGCGCACGTAGCGCAGATCGCGCGGCGGGTGGGCACGCCGTACGTGCTCAGCGCGCACGGGATGCTGGACGACTGGTCGATGGCGCAGAAGGGCCTGAAGAAGCGGGCGTACCTGCGGCTGGTCGGGAATCGGATGATCCGCGGCGCCGGGGCGGTGCACTGCACGGCCGAGGGCGAGGCGATGCAGGCGCGGCGGTGGCTCCCAGAGAACCGGGCGGGCGTGGCGCCGCTGCTGCTGGACATCGAGCCGTACCGGGTGTTGCCGGCGAAGGCGGCGTGCCGGGAGGCGCTCCCGGGGGATACGAGCCTGCCGACGATCGTGTTCATGGGGCGGCTGCACCCGAAGAAGGGGTTGGAGCGCCTGATCGAGGCGGCGGGGATGTTGTCGCGATCGGGCAGAGAGGCCGAGGTTCTGGTCGCGGGGACTGGCCCCGCGGAGTATCAGCGAACGCTGGAGTCGTTGGCGGCGTCCGAGGGCGTCGCGGAGCGGATTCACTTCCTTGGGCATGTGGTGGGGGCGGACAAGACGCGCGTGCTTCGTGCGGGCGACATGCTGGTGCTGCCGTCGTACCAGGAGAACTTCGGGCTGGTGCTGGTGGAGGCGTTGGCGTGCGGGACGCCGGTGGTGACGACGAAGGCGGTGGACATCTGGCCGGAGTTGGAGTCGAGCGGGAGTTCGCTGGTGATCGGATCGCCGGAGGCGGGCGCGGTGGCCGGGGCGGTGGGTCGGCTGATCGACGACGGGGCGGAGCGTCGGGCGATGGGGGATCGCGGGCGGCGTTGGGTGATGGAGCACCTGAACCGGGACCGGGTTCTGGACCAGTTCGACGGGCTGTATGGGCGTGCGGTGTCGGGGGCATAGGCGGGTCGTCCGGGGGCGGATCGGGTCCTATGCTTGAGGTCTGCCGGGCCGCGGGATTCCTCACGAGCGTGGGGCGCGGCGACGAGAGGCTCCATGCCGCCCCGAGGGGGCCGATCGCGGGATCTGACCCGTGGTCGCAAGCCTGGACGCCGAGCGAGTCGGACCGGCGCGACGCGCGGGCGGCTGGGCGTGAAGGAAGCACAGACCGATGATCGACGAAACGCTGCTCGCGTCGCTTGGCAACACCGACTCTGAGGCGGACGCGCTGCTCGCGCAGGCGTTCGGGCGGAAGCCCAAGGCCGAGGACGCCGAGTACATGGACTCATTCCTGGGCGAGGCGATCAAGGAACTCTCGCCGGGGAAACTGATCAAGGGCAAGGTGGTGGGGACGGCGGGCGAGGACATCGTCGTCGAGGTGGGGCTGAAGTCCGAGGGCCTGATCCCGAAGGAGGAGTTCGCGGGGAACGAGCCCAAGGTCGGGGACTTGATCGACGTGCTGCTGGAGAGCATGGAGGGTGAGGGGGGCCTGATCGCGCTCTCGAAGCGCAAGGCCGACCGGATGCTCAACTGGCAGCGGATCACCGACACGACGAAGGAGGGCGACGTCGTCGAGGGGACGGTGATGCGGAAGATCAAGGGCGGTCTGCTGGTGGACATCGGCGTGCCGGTGTTCCTGCCGGCGTCGCAGGTGGACGTCCGCCGCCCGGGCGAGATCGGGGACTTCATCGGGAAGCGCGTGCGGGCGTCGATCCTGAAGATCGACCTGGAGCGGCACAACATCGTCATCAGCCGGCGGAAACTGATCGAGGAGGAGCGCGACGCGGCGAAGCGGCGCCTGCTCGAGGGCCTGAAGGAAGGCGACGTGATCAACGGAACGGTGAAGAACATCGCCGACTTCGGGGCGTTCGTGGACCTGGGCGGGATCGACGGGCTGCTGCACATCACGGACATGTCGTGGGGCCGGATCAACCACCCGAGCGAACTGCTGAAGATCGACCAGAAGGTCGAGGTGAAGGTCCTGAATATCGACCGGGAGAAGGAGAAGATCGCGCTGGGCCTGAAGCAGCGCGAGGCGAGCCCGTGGGAGCAGATCGAGAAGAAGTACCCGGTCAACTCCCGCGTGAAGGGCTCGGTCGTCAACATCATGTCCTATGGCGCGTTCGTGCGGCTGGAGGACGGGATCGAGGGCCTGGTCCACATCTCGGAGATGTCGTGGACCCGCCGCGTGAACCACCCGTCCGAGATCGTGCAGCCCGGGCAGGAGGTGGACGTCGTCGTCCTGGACATCAACAAGGAGAAGCAGGAGATCAGCCTCGGGATGAAGCAGACCGAGGTGAACCCGTGGGAACTGGTGGCCGAGAAGTACCCGCCGGGGACGGTCATCGAGGGCAAGGTCCGCAACATGGCGAACTACGGCGCGTTCGTGGAGATCGAGCCGGGGATCGACGGGCTGCTGCACATCTCGGACATGTCGTGGACGAAGAAGGTGACGCACCCGAACGAGGTGGTGAAGAAGGGCGACAGCGTGCGGTGCGTCGTGCTGGACGTCGACCAGTCCAAGCAGCGCGTCAGCCTGGGCGTCAAGCAACTCACCGAGGACCCGTGGATCAGCGCGATCCCCGAGCACTACAAGCCCGGCATGGTCGTCCGCGGGGCCGTGACCAAGATCACCAACTTCGGCGTGTTCGTCGAGCTCGAGTCCGACCTCGAGGGCCTCCTGCACATCTCGGAACTGGCCGACCACAAGGTCGAGAACCCGCAGGACGTCGTCAAGCCCGGCGACGAGGTGGACGTCAAGATCCTCCGCGTCGACACGGCCGATCGCAAGATCGGGCTGTCGCTCAAGCGCGCCCAGTGGGGCGACACCTCGGGCTCCGACACCGGCCGCTCCGGCGGCGGCGGACGCGAGTCGTTCCCCACCCGGGGCGGGATGGACGCCCACGACGCGATGGGCACCGACAAGATCCGCATGCCCGAGCGGTAGCCGCTCCAGACAACCCATGCGAACCCAGGACCCCCGCCCGTGCGGGGGTTCTTTCGTTGGTGCGCCGGAACTACTTCGGCCTCTCGTGCGTGACGATCGCCGGGTCGGGGAGCGGAGGCATCCCATGCTCGGCGCGGATCTCGTTCTGCTCGGCGAGGGCGGCGGGGACGTTGGCCTCGGTGACGGGGTGGATCGTTCCGTCGAGTTGGCCCGCGACGAGCCCGCGACCGACGACGCCGTTGGCGGGATCGGCGCCGACTTCGCCGCGGGCGACGACGATCCAGAGGCGACCGTCGCCGTTGTGGTTGACGCCGTGGTAGGTGAAGACAAAGTCCCCGAGGCGATGGGCGACGACGCCCGGCGGGAGGTTGGCGACGGCGCGCGAGATCGCGAGACGAGCGTCGGGTCGCTCGAGGAAGACGAAGCGATCCAGGCCTGTCCCGCCGGCGGGCACGTCCGCGAGCACCCGCGGGATCGCGGCATCGGGCATGCAGAGCGTCGTGGCGGGGAAGGCGTTGGCCTCGATCGCTTCGAGGGCGTGCGCGGGCCAGCGCCCGTGGTCGAGTTGGAACGTGCGCAGGCCCGCCGTGACGCCGTGCGTCGAGGGCATCGCCGAGGGCGGGAGGGTCTGGGCCGCGGCGAGGGCGGCAGCGCGAGCCTGCGCGGCCTGGGCCCGCGCGGTGCCGAGGGAGATCCTCGCTCCCAGGTACGCGGGGAGCGCGAACAGCAGGGTCGCGCCGACCGCCACGAGCACGGGTCCAAGGCCGACCGCGAACACGGACCGCCACCAGCCGACGCGCTGCGCATGGCGGAGGATGATGATCCCGCTGATGGCGGGCCAGATGGCGGCGATCGGAAGCAGATAGACGCCCAGGCATGGGACAGCGCCGAGCACGGCGCACCCGGAGGCGAAGCCCATCGCGCCGAGCGTCCGCGAGAGCCCGCCCGCCCGCCGGCCGGTGCAGATCAGCACGAGGTGCGCCAGGAGGCCCCAGAGCGGAACGAGCAGGAGGAGGAACAGGGCCGTGAGCAGGAACGAGGAGGCGAGGAAGATGCCGCCTCCCCCCCACCCTCCCAACCCGCCGGCACGGGCGACGCTGAACGCGACGAGCGCCACGAAAGGGAGGAACATGACGGCGAGGTACATCAAGATGGTGAGCACGCCGAAACGAACGCCGCCGCACCCGCCAGCGGGGTCGGGCATGGCTCGGGCAAGCCGGGCGGGGTCGAAGAGCGCCAGCACGAGGGTCTTGCGCCAGGCGGTGAAGCGGCCGAGGCGGGCGCGGTCGAGCCAGGGGAGCCCGGCCGCGACGGTGCGCATCGGATCGACACCCGGCGCGGGCGTGACGATCGTGTCGTCCATAGAGAGACGCTCGCCGCAGCGGACGCAGGAGAAGACGAAGGGCTCGAGTCGCCCGTAGCGGCCGGTGCCGAAGTACGCCTGGTCGCAGTGCGGGCACGCGAACGCGACGGCGCCGGGCACGAAGTCGTAGTCGCTGGGCAGGAAGCCGCGCCCGCACTCGGGGCAGCGGCGGTCGCGCATGCCCCAGAGCAAGTAGCCGCACTGGTCGCAGGCGAGGCCGACGGTCCGGCGGCTGGGCTCGGCGCGGGGGCCGGCGACGGCTGAGGAGGGCTCGTTGGATGCCGGGCTGGGATCGGCCTCAGACATGTCGGGAGCCTACCCCACGGCGGCGCGAGTCGGAGACTGATCGGAAGACGATGCGGTTTGAATCCTTACATACAACGAACTTCGCCGCGGTGAGGCATTCAATTACCTATCACAATCCTATCAAACTCATGGCCTGGTTCGGCCTACCGACCTTGGAAGACCTAGACTTGATTCTAGGGAAAGTAGTGATTGGTTCGCGGAAGCGGGGCTATGGCGGATGATGACTCCATCCAAGTCGAGGTAACTGACGCCTGCGGGCGCGTGACGGCGGTTCAGCAAGAGTGGATTCGACGGCACGCCGGCGCGGCAATGGTCCGGCTCGGGGTGTCTGGGCGGGTAGGGGTACGGATCGTCTCGGACGCGGAGATGGACGCGGCCCATCGCCGGCACTCGGGGGTCGAGGGCACGACCGACGTGCTGACGTTCGACCTGCGCGCCCCGGGGTCGGCGGGGCTGGACACGGACGTGCTGGTGTGCGTCGATGAAGCGGAGCGGCAGGCGCGGGCCGCGGGGCACCCGGTGGAGCGCGAACTGCTGCTGTACGTGGTGCATGGGGTGCTGCACTGCCTCGGGCACGACGACCACGACGAGGCGTCGGCGGCGCGGATGCACGCGGCGGAGGACGCGCTGCTCATCGAGATCGGCGTCGGCGCGACGTTCGGGAGCGTCGCATGAACGGGAGCGCGTGGCTGTGGACGGGGCTGCTCTCGGCCGGCGTCGGCGGGCTGCTGGCGACGATCTTCCATTCGCTCAAGGACATGACTCGGACGCGGCTGGCGGAACTCGCCGAGGAGCGGGCCGCCAAGACCGGCTCGGGGGCCGGGCGTCGGCGCGTGGAGCGGATCCTCGAGGACGTGGACGGGCACCTGACGGCGGTGGCACTCCCGCGGATCGTGTGCAACATGGTGACGGCGGTGGCGGCCGTCTTCTGGGTCGCGTCGTTCACGAGCCACCCGACGCCCACGGGCCTGCAGGTGCTCATCGGGATCGTGGCGGCGTCGCTCCTGGTGTGGGTGGTGGGGCTGGTGATCCCGCAGAGCGTGGCGGGGTACGCGGCGGAGCGGACGGTCTACGCGTGGTCGTGGCTGATCCGGGTCTGCTACGCGATGCAGGCGCCGCTGAACGCGGTGGTGTCGTTCCTCGACGAGGCGATCCGCAGGCTCGCGGGCCGAAGCGACGAGACCGAGGCCGAGCAGCGCGAGGCGGAGATCATGTCGGCGGTGGACGAGGCCCAGCAGGAGGGCCAGGTCGACCAGGTCGAGCGGGACATGATCCAGGCCGTGGTCGAGTTCAGCCAGACGACGGTGCGCCAGATCATGACCCCGCGGACGGAGATCGAGGCGCTGGCCCTGACGAACAACCTGGGCGAGGTGGTGCGGTTCATCCGGACGTGCCGGCACTCGCGGATCCCCGTCTACGACGGCACGCTCGACTCGATCGTGGGGATGTTCTACATCAAGGACCTCATGCGGTGGATGGCGGGCGACGTGCCGCGGGCCAGCGGGAAGGGGTTCGAACTGCGGTCGATCCTTCGGCCGGCGTACTTCGTCCCGGAGTCCAAGACGATCCGCGAGTTGCTGCAGGAGTTCGTGGACAAGAAGGTCCACGTGGCGATGGTGGCCGACGAGTTCGGGGGCACGTCGGGCCTCGTGACGCTCGAGGACATCATCGAGGAGATCGTGGGCGAGATCCAGGACGAGTACGAGGCGCCCGAGGACGACGCGCCGGTGATCGTGGTGGACGGGGCGGCGCGGACGGCGGACCTGGACGCGCGGGCGTACATCTCGGACGCGAACGATCGCCTGCGGGCGCTGGGGGTCGAACTGCCGGAGTCGGACGAGTACGACACGATCGCGGGGCTGGTGAGCACGCTGCTCCGGCGGATCCCGGAGGCGGGCGAGGTCGTGGAACTACCCGGGTTGATCGTGCGGGTGGTCGAGGCGGAGCCCACGCGGGCCACCCGGGTTCGCGTGGAGGTAGCGGCCTCCGAGCCGGAACCGGAGGCCAAGCCGCTGGAGGCGACGCCGGAGGCGTGAGGCGTGCGCGCGACCGGCGCCCCCCCACTACCATCCGCCCATGCCGATGCGTCTGTACAACACGCTCACGCGTCGCCTGGAGGAGTTCCGGCCCGCGGACGCGACGCGGATCACGTTCTACTCGTGCGGGCCGACGGTCTATGACGACGCGCACATCGGGAACTTCCGCTCGTTCCTGGCGGCCGACCTGCTCCGGCGGTGGCTCGAATCCCCGCTGTGCGAACTGGCCAACGAGACGCCCGAGCAGCGACGCCATCGCGAGCAACATGGGCGACGGGTCGTGCACGTCATGAACATCACGGACGTGGGACACATGACCGACGACGCCGAGGGCGGGGAGCACGGCGAGGACCGGATGGCGGTGGCGGGCCGACGGCTGGCCGAGGCCAAGAAGGCCGGCACGATCCCCGCGGGCGTCGAGATCAACCCCAACGACCCCTACCAGATCGCGCGGTTCTACGAGACGCGGTTCCGCGAGGACGCGAGGCGGCTGGGGTTGAAACTCGCGCTCGAGGCCGATCGCGACCCGACGCTCATGCCGAGGGCGACCCAGAGCGTGGCGGGGATGATCGCGCTGGTGGATCGGCTTCTTCGGACGCGGGCGGCGGACGGGGAGCCGTACGCGTACGTGGCGGGCACGCCCGGCGCGCGCGTGGTCTACTTCCGTGTGCAGTCGTTCGGGCCGTATGGCAGGCTGAGCGGGAACACGCTGGATCGGCTGCGCGAGGGCGAGGGCGGACGCGTCGTCGCCGAGCACCAGCAGCAGAAGAAGCACCCGGCGGACTTCCTCCTGTGGAAGGAGGACCCGCGGCACATCATGAAGTGGGAGAGCCCGTGGGGCTGGGGCTACCCGGGCTGGCACATCGAGTGCTCGGTGATGAGCGCGGCACGCCTGCGGGCGCGGAGCGCGGGCGAGGGGTCGATTGTGCCGCTCACGCCGGAGGAACTCGCGCGGCTCACGCTCCCCGACGGCGAGCCCGTGATCGACCTGCACTCCGGGGGCGAGGACAACATCTTCCCG
Source organism: Phycisphaerae bacterium (assembly GCA_016793805.1). Lineage (GTDB taxonomy): Bacteria > Planctomycetota > Phycisphaerae > Phycisphaerales > UBA1924 > JAEUIZ01. The sequence continues at coordinate 123,733 of JAEUIZ010000056.1, read as the reverse complement.
CACCACGAGTGCGAGATCGCGCAGTCATGCTGCGCCTTCAACGAGCGCCCGCACGAGGGGTCCTACGCGGGCATGTGGTTCCACCCGCGGTTCCTGCTCGTCGAGGGCGAGAAGATGTCCAAGAGCAAGGGCAACTTTTTCACCGCCCGGGACCTTTTCGCCAAGGGGATCGAGCCCGCGGCGTTGCGGCTCGAACTCATCAAGACGCACTACCGCTCGAACGCGAACTTCACGATGCAGGGGCTCGCCGACGCGCAGCGGACGGTCGAGCGCTGGCGGCGGGCCGCGGTCGAGGACACGGCGCGCGGCGGCCCTCGCGCGGCCGAGGCTCGCGCGGCCTTTGCCGACGCGCTCCACGACGACCTGAACATCGCCGGCGCGATCGCGGCGATCAACTCGCTGGTGGGCTCGGGCGAGCCGGATGCGGGCCTCATCGCGCAGGCCGACACGGTGCTGGGCGTGCTCGCGCTCGAGCGCCCGCAGGCGTCCCAGACCTCGATCGGGGTGTTCATCGGCGTCGAGCACGACGCGCGGGTGGTGGCGCTGCTCGAGGCCCGCCGCGACGCCCGGGCCGCCAAGGACTTCAAGCGATCCGACCAGATCCGCGACGAACTGGCGGGGATGGGGTACGCGATCAAGGACATGGCCGGCGGCAAGGTCGAGGTCCGCCGGGCATAATGCTCGCACGGGCGGAACGCCCGCACCGCCGGACGAGGACCGTCGGGGCACCGCGGGCCCAACACCGCCGCTGACACGGAGACCGGTCACGAGACAGCCCTGGACCATCTGGCGATACACGCTCGCGGACCTCTGGCGTCTGATCCTGATGACCGGGATCGTGCTCGTGGTGGTGGTGGCGTTCGCGGCGGCGGTGCGCTACGCGGCCGAGGGACGCCTGGGCCCCAAAGAAACGCTCCGCGTCATGCTGCTGGCGATCCCGCCGATGATGCAGTACGCGATGCCCTTCGCCGCGGGGTTCGCCGCGACGCTCTCGTACCACCGCATGTCGCAGGACAACGAGTTGACCGCGGCGGCGGCGGGCGGGATCGGGCACCTCCGGCTGCTCGCGCCCGCGATCGCGTCGGGTCTGGCGCTCAGCGTGGCGATGACGGCGTTCGTGGGCAACGTGGTCCCCGTGTTCATGCGGATGATGGAGCAGGCCGTCACCAAGGACGCGACCAAGATGGTCGTGAACACGATCGGCGCGGGCCAGCCTCTGGACCTGGGGAACCGGCTCGTGCACGCCGACAGCGTGCGGACGCTGGGCCCGGACCCGGAGGTCGGCGCGTACGAGCGGCTGGTGCTCACGGGCGTCGCGGTGATCGAACTGGACAAGCACGGGCTGGTGCTGGGCGAGAGTTTCGCGGCCCGGGCGTGGGTCTGGTTCTTCGCCAGCGACAAGGCCGGGGAGGGGCGCTCGGGCGACACGACGATCTCCGTCCGCCTCGAGAACGCCCGCGGGACGCGCCCCGGCCGGGCCTTCGGCGAGTTGGGCACCGTCACCGTCTCGCAGGTCGTCCCCGGGCTCTTCCGCGATGATCCCAAGCACCTCTCGACGCGCGAACTCCGCGAACTCCCGTCGCACCCGGAGCGGCTCAACGTCATCGACGTGCGCCGGCGGGACCTCGCCGTCCACATCGCGGAGCGGCACGCGACCCGCAACATCGACGCGGCCCTTCGCAACACCGGGCGCGTGCGGCTGGCCGACGAGGCGGGGAGGAACTTCGTCATCGAGGCGCGCGGGATCCAGTGGAACCAGGAGGACTCGCGCTGGCAACTCCTCTCTGGGAACGCGCCGATCGCCGTCGAGATGATCGCCGCCGGCGAGGGGCAGAGCGACCGCGTGCGGTTCCTGGCCAGGTCCGGGGGACTGCGCAGCGACATCGGACGCGACGCGACCACGCGCTCGCTCACCCTCGCGCTGCAGATGGAGGACGTGACGGCGCAGGCACGCCCGGACGAGCCCCCCGGCGCGCGGCCCCGGCTCAGTTACGTCGGGCTCATCCCGTCGAACAACCCGCTCCCCGACCTGCTCGCCATGCGATGCGACGAGTTGCTCGCCGAGCGCGAACGGCTGGGCGCCGACGATCCCTTCACTGCGGCGCCCGCCGACGACCTGGCCCGCAGGCTCCGGCTGCTGGGACGCGAGGTCGTCAGCAAGCGGCACGAGCGGCTCGCGCTCTCGTTCTCGTGCCTCGTGATGATCGCCGCGGGGGCGCTCACCGCGATGCGCCTGGGCAACGTCCTCCCGCTGACCGTCTACCTCTGGAGTTTCCTCCCGGCGCTGGCCACGTTCATCACCATCAACGCGGGCCAGCAACTGACGCACAAACTCGGCCTGGGCGGGCTCGGCGTGCTCTGGGGCGGGCTGGGCATCCTGGGCGTCTATTGCCTCGGGGTCTTCGCCTTCGTGCGCCGGCACTAGCGCGGACGCTCCCACGCGGCCCCGAGCAGTTCGCACGTCCCGCCCGCGGCATGGATCGCGGGACAGCGGGCGTACAGCACGCGCAGGCCGTCGCACTCGTCGCGCAGCGTGGCGTGAACGACGCCGGGCGCGTCGAGGTGCACCAGGTCCCCGTCACGCGTCCACACCGCGTCCGCGCGGGCCAGTTCGCGCTTGGCCCCCCCCGCGGCGACGAGCACCGCGCGCAGCACCTGACCGCCGCGAACCTCGATCGTCGCCCCGCCCTCAAACGCGACGCTCCAACGGATCGCGATGGCGTCCCCCGTCACCAGCCGCGGTTGCCTCGACGCCGTGGTCATGCGGGGCGGACCTTCCCGAGCACGCTGGCGGCGAGCCGCAGCCCGCGACCCGCCGGGCTGACGAAGCGGTCGCTCAGCGCCTCCATCGTGCGGAAGAGATCGAGCATCGCGTCGATCCGGCGGTTGTGCTCGAGGATCGCTCGCCGCGTCTCGGGCGAGACCGCCCGCCGCCGCTCCAGCGCCGTCAGGTCGCGCACCTCGTACAGCGTCGCCAGCACCGGGTCCATCTCCCGCTTCATCCGCTCGCGCACGATCGCACGCACCATCGCCCACACGTCCTGCTCGGCCCGGAAGTACTCCCGGCGATCCCCGCGCCGCAGCGTCCGCGAGACGATGCCCCAGTCCACCAGCGCCCGCAGCGACATCGACGCGTTCCCCCGGCTGATCCGCAGGCGGTCCATGATCTCGTCCGCGTTCATCGGAGCGCCCGTGATGTAGAGCAGCGCGTGGACCTCGGCCATCGTGCGGCTGATCCCCCAGGCCGCGCCCATCTGTCCCCACGCGGCCACGAAGCGGTCCTGGGCCTCACCCAGCCCCGCCCGCTCCGCCGGACGCGCCTCGACGCCCCGGCCTTCGCCGCGCTGCTCGATCCCCCGGCTGTCCGTCGCTCGCCGCGCCATGCCCAAGTATCGCGCGCCCGCCCGTCCGCGTCCACTGGACGTTCAGAAGTTCCTGAAACCTCCCGCTAGGCCCTCGCGGGCGGCTCGGGCTCGAGCGGATACGGGTCGCCGTCCGAGGCCGGCAGCGTCGCGCCCCCGAACGCCGAGCCCACGGGCGGGAGGGCATCGGGCCGGGCCGCCGGCGGGGGCGCGTGCTCGCGGAGCATCGCCGCAGTGCTTGTCCGCGCGCCCATCTCCTCCAGTCGCTCGTGCTCGCGCTCGCGGCTGCGTCGCCCGGTCTCCGCGGCGGTCGCGGCGTTGCGCACCGCCCACGACGCCAGGCCCGCCAGTTGGAACAGCCCCCACAGGAACACGCCCTGCGCCAGGAGCAGCAGCAGGCCCGCGAAGCCCGCGGCCAGCACCACCGATTGCAGCACCGTCCCCGAGAACAGCCCCAGCAGCAGCGCGAGCACCATGAGCAGCCCGCACAGGATCGTGACGCTCAGCGAGAGCCGGAATCGGTCCGCCAGCGACGAGTCCCCGGCCCAGTCCGCCAGCGACGCCAGGAAGAGCGTCAGCGGCGCGAGCCCCGCGATCCCCGCCAGCGCCAGGCAGAGCGCGGCGAGTTCGGCGTGCTGCCCCGGCGGACCCGTCAGCCGCGACGCCAGCACCCACGCCACCCCGACCGCGGGCCAGAGGAGTTGCGCCACCCGCGCCGACCACGCGGGCCAGGCGCTGTCGAGAACCGCGTCGCGGAGCGAGTTCTCTCCCGGACGCCGGCGGGTCGTGGCGATGACGACCCCGACCCACCAGATGCCCGCCGCGGCGCACAGCGCGATCGCGTAGTCCAGCCGCAGCGTGCGCGCGCACATCAGGAACAGCGGCCCCAGCGCCAGCGCTCCCGCCGCCATCAGGCTCAGCCCAGCCGCCAACGTCTTGAGGTAGAACCGCGGCGCGTCGGCCAGGTTGTCGGTGAACCGCCGCGACCGTCCCCGCGCCTGGATCGGCGCCCCGCACTCCGGGCACGCGCCCGAGGTCGGCAGGCCCTTGAGGTTGTACCCGCAGTGCCCGCACGGCCGATCGTCGCTGATCAGTTCGAACATCGCCGCCCGGCTGCGCTTGAGTTCGCGTGGGTCGATCGCCACGGGGGATTGTTGTCGCTCGAGGCGGCGAGGTTGCAAGGTCCGAGATCGCCGGGGCGGGCCGGCCGATCGGGGTGCCTGACCCCTGGATGGGGCCCGTTCCATTGCCACACCGGCACCTGTGGCCGGATGAAGAGCGCGTAGCGTCGAGCGCTCTTTCCCTTGTGTCGGCCGGCTTTGTGTGGTAGTCTGCGGCGTCGGGCGCTGCCGTCGCTTCCCTCCCCCGCGGTTCCTGCGCAATCCACGGGAGGCGCGGGCCGTCGCTCGTGGCGATCCGTGGTCCAGGGCTGGGCCGACCAGTGGGCACACAAACCCCGCGTCGGCACGAAAGGAGCGGACGATGAAGACCTCGCACTCTCGCACTCTCGCACTCTCGCACTCTCGCAGTCTCGCAGTCTCGCAGTCTCGGTAATGGTTGCGTTCGCGGCCATCGTGGGGCTCGGTGAGCGAGCACGGGCGCAGGCAGGATGCATCGTGGGATGGGGACAAGGCGTGGGGGGCAACGGCAACCTGACGCCGCCAACAGGAAGTGACTGGGTCGAGGTCGCGGCGGGCTATCAGTTCTGTATCGGCAGACTATCCGACGGCAGCGTGAAGGGATGGGGACGGAATGATGTTGGCCAAGCAACTCCACCCACGGGGACATTCGTGTCCGTCTCGGCGGGCTACAACCATGCGATGGCTCTGAAGGCAAACGGCGACGTGGTGGTCTGGGGAGCCGGCACAGGCAACCATGGCTCAAGCCTTGAAGCGCCACCGGGGCTGAAGGCCACGGCGATCGCCGCCGGAGAGAACTGGTGCATGGCGATCCAAACCGATGGCACGATCTTTGGCTGGGGAGTACCCGCACTTGTCGGGGCGAACATCCCCGAAGGCGAGTTCGTCGAGATCGCGGCCGGTGCACACTTCGGGATCGCCCGCCGGGCTGATGGGACGATCGCGGTCTGGGCTGCTCCCCACTTCGAGTGTTCACGGACCGTCCCGGTCGTGCGAACTTCGCCCGACGTGGTTCCCTCGCCCCTGCCGCCAATCGTCGCAATCGCCGCGGGCCATTGCACGGCCTACGCGCTCACGGACTACGGATACGTCATCGGTTGGGGCGGAAGCTTCCTGTGTTCCCAGCAGTCCAACCCGTTTGACGACAGCATGTACAGCGAGATCGCCGGTGGATACGGTTCGGCGATGGCGCGGCGAGTGAACGGCAGCATCGTCGCCTGGGGCGCTCAGGACGAAGTGCCGCCGTGTGATCCTCCGGACTTCTGCTGCGAGTGGGTTCGCGGCCAGACACCGATTCCTCCCGCTCTTCTCCAGATCACCGCCCTGAGAATCGCCAAGGGGCACTCGAATCTCGCTCACTTCGTGATCGTTCCGGATTGCCCGTGAGCGTGTGGACGCGACGGAGGCCTCGACCATGCTCTCGTATTCTCGCAGCGCGATCGCATCGGCGTGGTTGGCGACGTGCGGCATGACCATGGCCCAACCCGGCCTCGCGGTCGGCTGGGGGGATCCCTCGTCCGGCCAGCTCGAACTTCCACCGGGCGTGTACCACGCCGTGGCCTGCGGCGATTTCTTCACGATCGGCCTGCGCGCCGATGGCACACTCGTTGGGGCGGGCGACAACTTCTTCGGTCAGATCAACACGCCACCCGGGACGTTCGTCGAGGTTGCAGCCGGGTCGTTCATCGGGGCCGCGATTCGGACGGACGGGTCGCTCGCGGCATGGGGTGCCGGGGCCTATGGGCTCACTTCACCGCCGCAGGGCAAGTTCGTTCGAGTCTCCGTCGGGCACAGTCTGGCGATTGCCGTGCGTAGCGATGGAACACTCGCGGGCTGGGGCGCGATGCCGCAGCCGATCCCGAGCGGCACGTTCCTTGATGCCAAGGCAGGGAGGGACTTTGTCGTTGCCTTGCGCACCGACGGCACGCTCGTGGCCTGGGGGGAGAACTTCTGGGGTCAGACCAATGTCCCGCCCGGCCAGTTTGTGGCCATCAGCGCGGCGGACGTCAACGGCATCGCCCTGCGGGCCGATGGGGCGGCCGTGGGATGGGCGACATATCCCGGTGCTCAGAGTGTGCCGCAGAACGAACGATTCGTGTCGATCTCCGCCGGCTCGGCATGGAGCGGCGGCGTGCGGCGCGACGGCACGCTGTTGATCTGGGGAAGCGCTTCGTATGGCATCACACAGCCGCCGCCGGGGCGATTCTTCAAACTGGTCTTGGGACCGACGCAGGCCTTCGCCCTCCGCGCCTGCGCGGCCAACTGCGACCTCTCGACCACGCCGCCCGTGCTCAGCGTCAACGACTTCGTGTGTTTCGTGAACCGGTACGCCGCGGGCGAGGCGTATGCGAACTGCGACGCGAGCACCATGCCGCCGGTGCTCAGCGTCAATGACTTCGTGTGCTTCCTCAACGCCTACGCGGCGGGGTGCCCGTAGGACCCGGCAAGGGCGGAACGCCGATGCCACGAAGGCCGGAGCGCTCACGCACGCGCGCGGCGCGCTTGGACGAGCGCACGGGCGCAACGCCCATGCCACACCGGCACACACGGCTGCAACGCCCATGCCCCCGCCGCACCTGGAGAGCGTCCTTGCTACTCCTCCGGCGTTGGCTCGGGGGCGTCGTCGGGGACCTCGGGCGATTGCAGCGTCATCCGCCGATGCGCCAGGCCCGCCTCGTGGAAGACGTCCCCGGCGGGGGTCCACCCGAGCGAGAGGAAGAACCCGACGGCGGCGAGTTGGGCGTGGCAATACAACTCGCGGAGCCGCAACTCGCCGAACGCGCGGGACTCGATCGCGACGACCAATCGCCGCCCCACGCCCTCGCCCTGCCGCTGAAGGTCCACGGCCATCTGCATGAGCCGCCCGGACTCGGGCGAGGCCACGAGCAGCGACGCGCACCCGATGACGCGCGGGCCGTTCGTCTGCTCGACGGTCGCGACGTAATGCTCGAGTTGCTCCTCGACGCCCGGGAACTCGGCGCGGAATCGGGCCATGTCGAGCCCGATGGGCCGCAGCAGCACTTCCTCGCGGAGCGCGCACTGCTGGCGATACAGCGGATCAGTAGTCGAGATGCGCCGGACTCGCACCACGCGGGACCCTCGGGGGGTTGGAGCATAGCCGGGGGGACGCCCCGCGGACTAAGATCGCCACTCGGGGGCGGGCGATCATGGAGGACACCGCCACCAGTTCGCGTCCCGCCGCTCCCGCGCGCCCCGGCCCCGAGGGATCTCCCCCGGCTCGCTCGATCTGGCGCGGGGTGCTCCGGCACGACCACTTCCGCTGGGTCTGGTTCGCCGCCTTCGGGTCGTCGCTGGGCGCCTGGATGGAGACCGTCGGCGTGCAGTGGGCGATGGCCCAGGCGACGCTCGACCCGGCCTGGCACGACGCCGGAAAGCCCGGCGCCGCGATCATGATGGGCTACCTCGCCGTCGCCCAGATGGCCCCCATGCTCCTCTTCGGGCTGCTCGCGGGGATCGCCGTCGACCGCTTCAACCGCAAGCGGCTTCTCATCGTGACGCAGGTGTTGCTCATGGCCGTCGCCGCGGCCCTCACCCTCGCCTCGGCGCTCCACATCCTCACCCCCTGGGTGCTCATCGTGCTGGGCGCGGCCAACGGCATCGTCTGGGCCTTCAACATGCCCGCGTGGCAGGTGCTCACCCCGCGACTGGTCCCGCGTGAGGAACTCGCCGACGCCATCACCCTCAACGGGATGCAGTTCAACCTCGCCCGCGCCGTCGGGCCGGCGCTGGGCGGGCTCCTCATGGCTCGCTTCGGCCCGACCGTCATGTTCGCCGTCAACACCCTCAGTTTCCTCGGCCTCATCCTCGCCGTCGCACGCACCGCGCCCACGCCCGCCGCCGGAAGCGACGGCACCCACCCCTGGCGTCAGATCCTCGACGCCGCTCGCTACGCCCTCGGGACCAAGGGCCCGCTGCTCCTGATCCTCGCCAGTGCCGTGTTCTGTCTGCTCGGGACTCCCTTCCTCCGCGAACTCCCGATCTTCGTCAAGGCCGTCTATGGCAAGGAGGAAGCCGTCTTCGGCCTCTTGCTCGGGTTCATGGGCATCGGGGCCGTGGCCGCGGTCTTCCTGCTGCGCCTCATCCCGCCGTGGTACCCCAAGCACCACTTCATCCCGCTCTCCCTCACGCTCGCGGGGATCACGATCACCGGGCTGTGCGCGGCCCAGGACTGGATCGCCGCCGCCGCGTGGATCACCGTCGCCGGCGTCTTCTGGATGTGGGGGTTCAACTCCATCGCCTCGGCGCTCCAACTCCTCGTCCCGGACCACCTCCGCGGGCGGGTGCTCTCGGTCAACAACATCATCTCCTTCGGCGCCATGGGCCTGGGCCCGCTGCTGGCCGGGTGGATCGCCGAGGGCGTCTCCGGCTCCTCCGAGAGCGGCTCCGGGGCACAGATCGGCGCGGGCGTGCTTGCTCTGGCTCTCGTGGCCGCGGGCGTCGTCATGCTCACCTGGCGCGAGCCCGAGGTCGACGGCCTCAAGCCGGGCGATCCCGGCTACGAGCGCCGACCCGGCCTGCTCCGCGGCATCACCGCCGCCGCCCACAGGCCCGCACGAACCAAGGCCGACCCGCCGGTGTCGCAGGAGACGATCCCGTAGCCCATGCCCGCCGATTGTCCCGGGCCGACGGGGGGTCTATCGTTCAGGCCCGGTCGGCCCAGCAGGCCCCGGCAGACGAGGCTCCGCTATGGCACACAAAAAGGGTCAGGGTTCGACCAAGAACGGGCGCGATTCGAACCCGCAGTACCGCGGGATCAAACTCTACGGCGGCGAGGCCGCCCAGCCCGGCGCCATCATCGTCCGCCAGTGCGGGACGCCATTCCAGCCCGGCTTCCTCGTCCGCCGCGGCAAGGACGACACGCTCTATTCCGTCGGCACGGGCACGGTCGTCTATCGCGGGCGACGGGTCCACGTCGTCCCGTCCGACCCCAAGACGCCGCGCCCGGTGTTCTTGCAGTAGCGATCGACGCGCCCCGCACTCACGGCGGTCCGAACACCGCCAGCCGTCGGATCATCGGGTCGCCCACCGAGTCCTCGATCACCAGGATCAGCCGCTCGGGTCGCACCCTCATCGGCTCGACGCGGTCGATCTTCTTGTGCCCGATCGCTGATCCGCGCGCCACGACGATCCACCGGCTGTCCACCTCGGCCTCGACGCGGTACGCGCGCACACGCTCGCCCTCGCGAATGTCCTCCATGATGACCACGCGGTCGATCGCGCGCCCGCCGGGAACCTCGAGCGCGACCCGCCGCCCCCGGCCCGAGGTCTCGGCGATCGCCGCCCCATACTCTCGCGCCACCGCCTCGCCAAACTCCGCCGCACGCCTCGCGTCCGCCTCGGGGATGAGCCCCGTCCGATCCGGCGTGTGGTTCAGCAGCAGCACCGCCCCGCGCCCGACCGACTGCTCGTACATCTCCATGAGTTGCGGGACCGTCTTGAGCGTGTGCGCGTTGTCGGTCCGCCAGAACCACGTCGCGCGGATGCGGGCGTCGCACTCGTTGGGCAGCCAGCGGTCGCCGGCGGGGTCGCCGTCGGCCGCGGTGTAGTCGCCCCACTTCTTCGCGCCGAACCTCACCGCGTTCCACGCCGGATACGGCGCGATCCCGTCCTCGTTCCCCACCCAGCGGATCGACGCCTGCGGGCCCTGGAACACGACGGCATTCGGCGCGTGCGCCGCGAGGATGTCGCCCACGTCAAAGACAAGGCTCCCGTCGAACCACACCTCCATCATCGGGCCATAGTTCGAGAGCACCTCGCCGAGTTGGGCCCGGAACAACCGCTCATAGTCGGCCTGCCTGGCGGGGTCGGTCGCGCGGCCGCCCACACCCACCCCGTGGATCCGGTCCTGCGGCGAGACGTAGACGCCCAGGGGCATCGAGGCGCGCCGGCACGAGGCCGCGAGGTCGCCGAGCACGTCCCCCTTACCCCCGCGCCACGGAATCGAGCGGACGCAGTGCTCGGTGGTCGCGGTCGGCCACCAGCAGAACCCGCCCTCGTGCTTGGCGACAAACACGATGTACCGCGCGCCCATCGACCGCGCGACGCGCACCCACTGGTCGGTGTCCAGTTTCGCCGGGTTGATGTCCGCCAGCGGGGTCTTGAGCGTGTCGGTCTCCGAGTCCTGCCAGGTCTGCGGCGCGAGGTGGATGAACATCCCCACCTCCAGGTCGTGCCACGCGGCCTGCGCGGGCGTGGGCTTGGGCAGCGAGTCCGCGGGGTCCGGCCGCGCGCACGCCGGCCACGCGGCGAGCAGCGCCAGGGCCGCGGCACTCAGGCTCGCCCCTCGCGCCCGCCTTCTTCGCACGACGCTCACGACCCGGCCCCCGCCAGGGTCATCTCCTCGCGGATCCGCTCCAGCAGCCGCTGCGTCGCCCGGATGCCCTCGAACTCCGAGAGCCGACCGCCCTCGTACTCGATCCCGATGCGACCGTGGTACCCCGCGGCCACGACGATGCCCAGCAGCCGGCGATAGTCGAGCGACACCTCCTCGCCGTCGGCTCGGAAGTCGTACGACTTGGCGCTCACCCCGCGGGCGAACGGCATGAGTTCCGCCGTGCCCCGGTACCGGTCGTAGACCGTCGCGCCGTCGACGCGGAAGTTCCCGAAGTCCGGGAGCGTCCCGGCCCGCGGGTGGTCCGCCGCTCGAATCGTGCTCGCCAGCCACGCGCCATTCGACGAGAGCCCGCCGTGGTTCTCCACGATCACGTTCAGCCCCAGCGGTTCCGCACGCTCGCAGAGCCGCCGCAGCCCGTCCGCGGCCAGGCGGCGCTGCTCGTCGGCGCTCCCCCGGCTGTGCGCGTTCACGCGGATCGAGTGGCACCCCAGCGCCTTGGCCGCCTCCAGCCACTTGCGATGGTTCTCGACCGCGGCCGCGCGCTTCGCCTCGTCCGGATCGCCCAGCGCCCCTTCGCCGTCGCACATGATGAGCACGCTCACCACGCCCGCGTCGTCGGCACGGCGCCTGAGTTCAGCCACGTACGACGCCTCCGCCGACTTGAAGAACGAGTTGACGTACTCGACCGCGTCGATCGCGAAGCGGGATCGTGCCAGCCCGGGAAAGTCCAGATGGTCCAGCGACCCCGACCCCAGCGCCCGGTGCAGCGACCACTGCGCGAGCGAGATCGTAAAGAGCGGGCGTGGGGGCGCGGCCCGTGCGGGCCGAACCAGCGCGCGAGGCGCCAGCACGGCCACGGACGCGACGATCGACGCAACGGCCTCGCGACGGGTCAGCATCCACGCAGTATCGCACACCCCGCGACGCCCCGCCACCTCCCTCACGCGCCCGGAGGCAGGAGGTCCGGCCGGCGGGCCCGTGTCCGCTCGAGTTGCTGCTCGTAGCGCCACCTCGCCACCTCCTCGTGGTTCCCGCTGACGAGCACCTCCGGCACACTCATCCCCATCCACTCGCGCGGGCGCGTGTAGTGCGGACAATCCAGCAGTCGCGCGGCACCCAGCAGCGCCGACGACGCCGAGGCATCCGGCCGCCCCGCGTCGCGGGCTCGCCAGCCCGCCGGCGGAGAAGCCACGCTGAAACTGTCCGCATGCGCGGACTGCTCATCCCCCAGCGCGCCGGGAAGCAGCCGTACCACCGCGTCGATGAGCACCAGCGCCGCCAGTTCCCCGCTCGAGAGCACGTAGTCCCCGACGCTCACCTCCATCGGCGCCAACCTCGCGACCACCCGCTCGTCGATCCCCTCGTAGTGCCCCGCGATCAGCAGCAGCCGCGGGAGCAAGGCCAGACGCTCCACCAGCGGCTGCGTCAGCGGCGCGCCCTGGGGCGAGAGCAGCACCCGCGTCGCGGGCCTCGGGTCCGCCGCCTCCGCCGCCAGCACCGCGTCATGCAGCGGCTGGCACATCATCACCATGCCCGGGCCACCGCCGAACGGGCGATCGTCCGTCTTCTTGTGCTTGTTGTCCGCGAACGCGCGGATGTCCGTCGCGTGCCACTCGACCAGCCCGGCCCGCCTCGCCCGCGCGGGAATGCTCACCCCCAGCAGCGCCGGCGGCTCCGCCGAGAACACCTCCGGGAACGTCGTGAGAATGTCGATCCGCAGCGGCATGACGAGGGAATCCTGGGCGCCCGCGACGCCTACACGAAGATACGGAGTTGCTCGCTCTCGTGGACGATCTCGGTCACCGGGTGCTCGATGTCGATCCGGTAGTCCCCGGTGTAGCACGCGGTGCACCAGTGGCCCGCGGGCCGCGTGTCCGAGGCCGACTCGAGCAGCCCGCGCAGGCTCAGGTAATGCAGCGAATCAACGCCCAGGAACGCCCGCACGTCCTCGACCTCCCGCCCGTGCGCGATCAGTTGCGACCGCTCCGCGAAGTCCACCCCGAAGTAGCACGGATGGCGGATCGGGGGGCACGAGATGCGCAGATGCACCTCGCTCGCCCCCGCGGCACGGATCTGGTCCATCTTCGCCTTCGTCGTCGTCCCGCGGACGATCGAGTCGTCCACGACGATCACGCGCTTCCCGCGCACGATCTCCGCGATCACGTTGAGTTTCAGACGAACCGCCGCGTTGCGCTGGTCCTGCGTGGGCTTGATGAACGTCCGCCCCACGTACCGATTCGGCACGATCCCCTCTCGGTACGGGATCCCGCTCGCCCGCGCGTACCCCGCCGCCGCCGATCGGCCCGAGTCGGGCATGGGCATCACGTAGTCCGCCGGCACCGGCGCCTCGCGCGCCAGCGCCTCGCCCAGGGCCTCGCGGACCATCTGCACGTTCCGACCGAACACCGTCGACGCGGGATTGGCGAAATACACGTGCTCGAACACGCAGTGCGCCGGGCGATCCGCCACGTCCGCGAACCGCCGCGACGTGAGCCCCCGGTCGTCGATCCGCACGATCTCGCCCGGCTCCACCTCGCGCACCAGTTCCGCCCCGTTCACGTCCAGCGCCACCGTCTCCGACGCCACCACCCAGTGCCCGCTCTCGGTCCGCCCGATCACCAGCGGCCGCCAGCCCCACGGGTCGCGGCACGCCTCGATCCGATCCGGGAACAGGAACACCAGGCTGAACGCGCCCTGAAGCCGACGAAGCGTCGCCGCCAGCGGGTCCGGCGCCCGCTGCTGCTGCGGCGAGGCCAGCAAGTGGATGATCACCTCCGTGTCGCTGGTCGTGTGGAACAGGTGCCCCGCCTGCTCGAACTGCGCCCGCAGCGCCCCCGCGTTCACCAGGTTCCCGTTGTGCGCCAGCGCCACCTGCCCCCCGATGTACGACTCCACCAGCGGCTGCGCGTTGCACGCCAGCGATCCGCCCGCCGTCGAGTAGCGGTTGTGCCCGATCGTGCCGCGCGGGCCGCCCGCCCCATAGTGCGACTCGAGGTAGTGGATCAGCCGCTCGTCAAACACCTCGGGAACCAGGCCCATCCCCGTCACGCCCTCGATCCGGCCCCCGCTCGCGACCGCGATCCCCGCCGACTCCTGCCCGCGGTGCTGCTGCGCGTACAGCCCCAGGTACGTCCGCCGGACCGCGTCCGCGTGACCCCAGATCCCAAAGACCCCGCACTTCTCCTTCGGCTCGCCCCCCACCCGGACCTCGCTCGCCCCCGGCGCGCCCCCGCGCGGGTCGGCGAGCACGGGAAGGTGGATCGGCTGGTCCATGCGCGGGAGTCTATGGCCGCGCCGCACGCCACGACGCCACCCCCGCGACCCGGCCCGCCGCGACGCTCCCACTCATCGCTCGCAGTAGACTGCCCGCGGAGGTGCCCGATGCCCGATCGCCGCGCGTTCCTTGGCTCGCTCGCCCTGCCCGCCGCCGCGCTCGCGCTGCCCCGCGTCGAACTCGCGCCGTTCTCGGGCGTGCTCGCCGAGATCGAGGGCTACGACGCCCCGCCAGACCAGGCCGCCACCGACGAGGACTTCTGGGCCGTCGTCGCCCGCGCGTTCACCGTCGATCGCAGCGTCATCAACCTCAACAACGGCGGCGTCAGCCCCTCGCCCGCCCTCGTGCAGGATGCCGTCAAGCGGCACCTGGACTTCTCCAACTCCTGCCCCCCGCCCGTCTCGCTCTGGCGCATCCTCGAGCCCCAGAAAGAGGGCGTCCGCGACCGCCTCGCCCGGCATTGGGGCGTCTCGCCCGATGAAGTCGCCATCACCCGGAACTCCTCCGAGAGCCTTCAGATCTGCCAGTTGGGCCTCGACCTCAAGCGTGGCGACGAGATCCTCTGCTGCACGCAGGACTATCCGCGGATGATCACCACCTTCAAGCAGCGCGAGCGCCGCGAGGGCGTCGTGCTCCGCCAGATCCAACTCCCCATCCCGTCCGAAGACCCCGACGACATCGTCCGTCGATACGCCCACGCCATCACGCCCGCGACGCGCCTCATGCTCATGAGCCACGTCATCAACATCACGGGCCAGGTCCTGCCCGTGCGGCCCGTCGTGGCCATGGCCCGACAGCGCGGCGTCCCCGTCATCGTCGACGGCGCCCACGCCCTCGCCCAGATCGCCTTCAAACTCGCCGACCTCGACTGCGACTACTACGGCGTCAGCCTCCACAAGTGGCTCTTCGCACCCCACGGCACCGGGCTCCTCTACGTCCGCAAGGACAAGATCCCCGGCCTCTGGCCCATGCAGGCCGCCGACGAGAAAGCCGCGGGCGACATCCGCAAGTTCGAGGAGATCGGAACCCATCCCGCCGCACCCTTCCTCGCCATCGGCGAGGCCCTCACCTTCCACCAGGCCATCGGCGACGCCCGCAAGGAGGCTCGCCTCCGCCACATGCGCGACACCTGGGCCATGCGCCTGCTCGCCCACAGGTCCGGGCGCGTCCGACTCCACACCAGCCTCGACCCCCGTTTCTCCTGCGCCATCGGGACCGTCCAGATCGACGGCATCGAGAGCGACAAACTCGGCGACTGGCTCTGGAGCACCCGCCGAATCCTCACCACCCCCATCAAGCACCCGGAGTTCGAGGGCCTGCGCGTCACCGCCAGCGTCTACACCACGCTCGAAGAACTCGACCGCTTCTGCTCCGCCGTCGAGCACGCGATCGAGAAGGGCCTCGGCTAGCGCGACCACCCCTCGGCCCGCGCTCCGCCTGTCCCCCCCGCCCCGCCGCCGGGGTGCAGCCGCTTCCACAGCGCCTCGAGCAACTCCCGCGTCCCCTTGCCCGTCGCGCCCGAGATCGCCAGCACCGGCGTGTCATGCCCCAGTTTCAGTTCCCGCCGGAACTCCCCCAGCGCCTCCGCCCGCGCCCCCTCGTCCGGGATCAGGTCCATCTTGTTCAGCACCACGATCTCGTCCTTCTCCGCCAGCAGCGGCGAGTACCCCGCCAACTCCTTGCGAATCGTGCGATACGCCTCGGCGGGGCTCGCACCGTCCACCGGCGCGGCGTCGATCAGGTGAACCAGCACCCGCGTCCGCTCCACGTGCCGCAGAAAGTCGTGCCCGAGCCCGGCACCCTCGGCCGCGCCCTCGATCAACCCAGGGATGTCCGCCAGCACGATCCGCCTCGAAGGGTCCAGTTCCGCGATCCCCAGTTGCGGGGCCAGCGTCGTGAACGGATAGTCCGCGATCTTCGGCGTCGCCCGCGACACCGCCGCCAGCAGCGTCGACTTGCCCGCGTTGGGCAGCCCGATGATCCCCACGTCCGCGATCAACTTCAGTTCCAGCCGAAGCGTCAGCCGAACGCCCCGCTCGCCCGGCTCGGCCCGCCGCGGCGTCTGGTTCGTCGATCGCTTGAAGTGCTCGTTCCCAAACCCACCCTTGCCCCCGGGCGCGATCACCGTTCGCTCCCCGGGCTTCAGGTCGTGGATCAGGTCTCCAGTCTCCGCGTTGTAGATCAGCGTCCCCGCCGGCATGCGGATCACCCGATCTCGCCCCGCCAGGCCCGAGCGCTGGCTCCCCTGCCCGGGGTGCCCGTTCTCCGCCTCCCAGTGCCGCTGCCCGCGAAAGTCCTGCAGCGTGTTCAGGCCCTCGTCCGCCTCCACGATCACCGAGCCGCCGTCCCCGCCGTTGCCCCCGTCCGGCCCGCCCTTCGGAACGTACTTCTCGCGCCGGAACGAGACCGCTCCCGCCCCGCCGTCGCCAGAACGCACGATGATCTCTGCTTGATCGACAAACATCCGAGCGAGGGTATGCGGCCTCGCGCCGGCGCGCGCCATCACGCTCCGCGCGCCCTAGCCGTTCGACCGCTACGCCGCCCGCGCCAACCCCGCGCGCGACAGCCGCTCCGCCAGCGCCGCCAGCGGCGCCACGCGGGCAAAGTCCGCCGCCATCCGCACCGGGCCCGGCTCGTCCGGGTCGTCGCTCGTCCACACCACCCGCCCCGTCGCCATCACGCGCCCGCCCGACCTCCCAGGCAGGTCCAGCCGAACCACCACCGGCGTCCCCGGCGGCAGCGCCTCGTCCAACTCGAACCGCACCCCGCCCTCGCCCACGTCATACGCGTGCCCCGACAGCCGACGACCCCCAGGGACCCGCACCTCCACCGCCGAATACGCCGGCAACAACGAGAACCGCTCGTGCTTGCGTCGATTGATCTGCACCATGGCGCACCTCGGGTCGATAACCACTCCATCGGCCCGACCCGGCCGCGCCTTGAGCCGCCTCCCCGCTTCCGTCCGCCCCTCCCCTACGGGCACCCCGCCGCGAACTTGCTGATGAAGCAGATGTAGTCCGCCACGTTGATCCGCGTGTCCACCGTGCAGTTCGCGTACGCGTCCCCGCGCACGTACTGGTCCTGGAAGCACAGGAAGTCGATCGTGTCCAGCCGACCGTCCCGGTTGCAGTCCGCGTAGCAGTTCGGGCACCCCACCCACTTCGACAGCACCGAGTTCGTCGTCGCTCCGATCGGCCCGCCCTGGGTCGAGACGTACAGCGCCGGCCCGTGCCCATCGTCGAACGACGCCATGCTCCCAAAGCCCGGATACAGCCCGCCGCCCAGCGCCTCCCACGCCTGCCCGTCCCACCGCGCGATGCTGTTGACAAACGTCCCGCCCGCCAGGCTCAGGTACCCGCCCACGTACAGCGCCGTCCCCCGCCCGTCGTCGTGCGTCCCGACATAGTGCAGCGCCGTGATGTACCCGGTCCCCTGCGTCGGGATCCCACCGCCCGGCAGCGACCACGTCTGACCGTCCCACTTGCTCACGCCCCGGTTGTACCCCGCGGGCGTGCTCAGGCCCACGCAGAAGAGCGCCGGCCCCGTCCCGTCGTCGTGGACAACCATCCCGCGGACGTAACTGCTCACGGCGTTGCCGACCGGGCTCCACGATGCTCCGTCCCACATCGCGATGCTCCGCGCCAGCACACCGTCGATCCGGTTGAACGTCCCCGCGACATACAGCCTCGGCCCCGTGCCGCTGTCGTAGACGCACATCGCCGTAACGCCCCCGATGTCCGGCGTGCCGATCACCTCCCAGTGGTCGCCGCGCCATCGGCCGACGCAGTTCTCGCGGTTGGGACAGGTGACGATGCCGTACATGGCCATGCCGCTGCCGTCGTTGTACGACGCCATGCCGATCGCACCGTCGAGCATACCCGGCGGCGTGCGATTCCAAGATGTGCCGTTCCACACGTAGAACTCGTAGCGATACTCGGGCGCGGAAAACGTAGTAACCTGGATCCCAGTGTATAACTTCGGACCCGTGCCGTCGTCAAGAACGCGAAGCCCGGTCATTTGGCCGACATGCGGCCGAAACATTCCATTTGTCAACAACTCCCACTTGCCGCCTCGCCAACGACCCACGGTCGGGATGGAGCGAGATATGCCGCTCTTTCGGTGGCGAAAGTTGCCACTCGCATAGAGTGCAGGCCCAGAACCGTCATCGAAGACGGCGAGCGCGGGCTGGTAGTGGTTGAAGTACGCATAGTCGCCCGCCGCGTCGGCCCAGTATCGCGTGCACGGCTGGGCGTGCGTACTCGGCACGGGCACACAGACGCCAACGAATGCCAGCATCACGCCCCGCCGCGTTGTGTGTCGCGTCGTCATGGCGGGGGCAACTCCTTGTGCTTGATCGTCAGCCAGTTCGTGCCAGTTCCGCCGCTAAAATCAAACGAGCGGCTCGTGGTGAACACGCGATGCAGGTGCGTCCCCGAGCCCGCGTTGTAGAACGAGTACGCCGCGATTCCAGCAGGAACATCATCGCCTGGGTTGTTGCCATCACCCCGCGGCTGCTGATCCCACGCCGGCGCTTGGGCCTGTGCCTCGCTAATCACGCCCAACCCCCCCCCCCCTAACAACGCCGCCATGATCCACGCCATCCGCTTCACCTGAGGCTCCTTGTCAACGAGAACTCGGACTCGGAACGCCGCGAGGCACGGGCTCGCCCATGCTGTACGCGCCAGCATACCGCGCGGTTGCCGGAACGCAAGATAGTTCTTCCGCTCCCTACCACGACACCCACGCAGCCCGCGTGCGACCGCGCCCAGGGCCCGGATTGCAGGGAAGAACCGGGCGCTTTCGCTGGCGTCGACCGGCCTGCCGGGCCCTATCGCCGCGCCGGCTCCCCGGCCATCCGCGTCCGCACGCTGTCAAGAACGTTCATGTAGTTGATATACGAGTCGTACGGCGAGTCGTACGGCGAGAAGTACTTGTGCACGTCCCCGTCCGCCCAGAACTTCGTGCACATGTAATAGAAATGGTCGCTCGTCGTCAGTTTCCGCCAGTCCTCGAGCAGGTGCCGCGCCTCGGCGATCTTGTCCGCGTCGCCGGATTCCTCCGCCCGCGCCACCCGATGCTTGATCCCACGCTCGAGCCGATAGCACTCCTCCAGCGCGTTCCCCTGCATCGCGTTCCCACGCCACGCCGTCAGGTCACGCTCCGTGTCCGCCCACGAGATGAACTGCGGCACGTCGTACTCCCCCACCGCGTCGAACTCCGCCAGCGCCATCGACGGCGTGATGAAGTGGTTGTGCCCGGGGTTCACGTCGAACACCTTCTCCGGGAGCGCCTCCAGAAACGGGAAGATCCCCGTGTCCGCCCACTGGTGCTCCCCGAACGTCTCGTAGTCCATGAACAGGTTGCACAGGAACCCGTCCCCGTTGATCTGGTTCACCCACGTCGCGAACTTCTCCGCCGTCAGCGGCCACTCCGACCACCCCCGGTTCGAGAACCGGAACGCGATGTCGTCCGACAACCGATAGTTCTTGAGCAGCAGCCCGAACGGCCGGCCCCCCGCGCCCATCAGCGGCTTGCCGTGCTCCGCCGGCGGACGGTACACGTAGTTCGGCGACCGATACCCCAGCAGCCGATCCGCCCCCTCGCAGATGCACCCCGCGAACCGCGGACGACCGCGGGCGTCCTTCTGCTTCGCCAGGAACCGCGACAGGTCGTTGTGGTAGATCAGTTCCGTGTTCCGAAAGACCCGCGGCGTCTGCCCGAACAGCGACTCGATCCGCGCCGCGTGCCGATCTACCTGCTCCAGGAACTCCTGCGGCGAGTACAGGAACGAGAGCGAGTGGTGGTACGTCTCGGCCAGGAACTCGCAGCACCCCGAGTCCGCCAGCCCCTTGAACAGGTCGATCACGTCCGGGCAGAACTCCTCCATCTGATCCAGCGCCACGCCCGTGATCGCGTACGAGACCCGGAACCGCCCCTTGTGCCGACGCACCAGGTCCAGCATCAGCCGCGTCGCCGGGCGGTAGCACTTGTCCGCCACCTTCTTGCAGATCGCCCCGTTCTTCTCCGTGTCAAAGTAGAACGGGTGCGAGTCGAAGACCGAGTACCGCTTCAGGCGGAACGGCTGGTGGATCTGGAAATAGAAAACGACCGAGGCCATGCCCCGATCGTACCGCCAACCCGCCCGCGCCGCGTCGCTCGCTCAACTCCTCACCCGCGACCACAGCCCCGCCGCGATCGGGAGCAGCACCATGACCGGGATGAACACCGACACCGCCGCCGGCACCCCGGGGATCGGCGCCGTCGTCCCCAGCGTCCCGCCCACCAGCGCCGCCATGCTCACCGGCGCGCACCGCAGCGCCCGGCCCACCATCCCCTGCGGCTCACGCACCAGGAAGAACGACAGCGCGATCACCAGCGCCAGCAGGTTCGACAGCATCCCCGACATCCGCCCCAGCCCCACCCGCGCCAAGAGGTCGCGCGTCCGCCGAGTCTGGTCCGAGTCCGCCCCCGCGGCCTCCCCGCCCCCCACCCCCTCCATCCGCGACGCCATCCGCCGCGCCTGCGACCACGAGATGTTGCTCCCGAAGTTCGCGAACCGCCGGATCTTCAGCAGCGTCGGGTCGAGATCGGTCACGAGGCGCGATGGGACCTCCACCACTCCGCCGGACGCCTGGTTGACGCCCTCGCGGGCCGCTCCCTCCAGGTCCCAGCCCCCGTCGCGCCACCGCGCCCGCGCCGCGTGGATCCGCCCGTTCGTCAGCCCGCCCGCCTCGCGCTCCCACACGTACAGGTCCTCGAGCACACCCGCGTCCGCGTCGAACGACTTCGCGTAGTACAGCCGGCCCTGGCTGTCCGCCACCGGGGGCACCCGCGACGCCCCCAGCGTCCGCTTCCCGGCGTCCCCCTGGTCACGCGTCAGCAGCGGCGCGATCCGCGGGATCACCACCTCCTGGTTGATCCCTTGCAGCACCGTGAACCCCAGCGCCACGCCCACGAACGGCCACGCGCACCGCTGCAGACTCCGCCCGCTCGTCAGCACCGCCACCAACTCCCGATGACGAACCAACTGCGCGCACGTGAACCCCATCGCCCCCACCAGCACCAGCCCGATCAACAGGTTGTACAAGTTCAACAGCCGCGGCCACCACAGGTCCGCCACCAGCAGCGCCACGATCGCCGCCCGCCGAACCCCGCTCGCACCCCCCTCGCCCATCTCCCGGAAATAGTCCGAGTTCCAGTACCGGCTCAGGTTCAGGGCCACGTCGATCGCCACCACGAACGAGCACAGGATCACCAGCAACACCACCGCGTTGATCACGTACTGCCGCGCGATGTACCGGTCCAGCAGGCTCATCGGTCCCTCAAGGCAGAAGCACGCCCTTTCGCGGCACGCCGCACACCACGCGCGCCGCCACCACCCCCACGATCGCCCCAGCGTACACGTCCGTCGCGAAGTGCGCGCCCAGCAGCATCCGCGACAGCCCGCACCCGCTCGCCAGCACCACCGCGACCCATCCCGCCCGGCCCCAGAACATCCACACCGCCGCCGCCCCCCCGAACGCGCACGCCACGTGGCTGCTCGGGAGACCCAGGTTCCCCGGATCGGTGAATCGCTCGATGAAGCCCTTGAAGACGTGCGCACCCTCCGCCACGCCGTTGCCGATCGGTCGCTGCCGACCCATCACCACCTTCATCACCTCCGCCAGCAGCCCCGCCAGCGCCGGCGCCAGCGCCAGCCCCGCCGCGGCTCGCGCCCGCTCCGCACCCCCGCCCCGCTTCGACCCCGCCAGCCCCACCGCCAACGCGAGCGCCAGCCACGTCGGCCAGTACCCCGCCGCACGCAAGAACTCCATCCAGTCCTTGCCCGCCAGCCGATCCCGCAGCCCCGGACCCTCGACCTTGTTATACCCCACGTCCAGCGCACGGTACACCACCCCGTCCAGCGCACGCACCACCAAATACCCCACCAGCACCAGCACCAGCGCTCGCCGGCGACGCCCCCACACCACCCGCCGCTCAAACGGAAACAGGTACCGGCTCACGGGTACCGATCCCAGAAGCGATACGCGTACCCCACGTACGTCATCCGATTCCTCTTCGTCTCGCCCCGCAATGGACCGACCTCACGCACCCGATCGAACGCCCACGTCCACGCCTCCCAATCGCCCCCCACCAGCACCGCCGGCCTGCCCAGCAGCCCCGCATCCTCCAGGCTCGTCTCTCGCCACAGATCGTACTGCGTCCGCCGACCCGGACCCTTCCCGCTCGCGCAATACACCGTCGGTCGCCCTTCCATATAGAACGCCAGCAGGCTCGCACGCCCGTAGTGCTTCGCCACCACGAACGGCTCCAGCCCCGTCTCCCCTCGCAACTCCCGCACCAGCCGGTCCGCGTCCGCCGCCATCGTGCGCGCCCCCGTGATCCGCTGCACCGGAACCAGCGGGCGATCCGCCTCCACCAGCCCCAGCCCCGCCAGCGGCGCACGCACCGCCCGCATGATCGACGACTCCACCACCAGGTCCGCGCGCGCCCCCAGCACCACCATCACCACCACCACCACCACCGCCGCTCGCCACACCCGACGCACCCACCTCGGGCCCCCGATCCCCGCGCCCCGCGCCGCCAGAGGCACCAGCCCCACGAACCCCGCTATCGGCCAGTTCGACTCGGGCTCCGCCACCACGCTCACCACGAGATAGAACCCGAAGATCGGCAGCGCCGACCACACCAGCAGCATCGCGTCCGCGTCGCCGGCCTCTGTGCGCCGCGCCCGCCAGACACGCCACGACGCCCACGCCATGATCGCCACGAGCGGGCCGATCAGCCCCACCTGCCCCCCGACGAGTTCGAGCGTCCACGTCGGTGAATAACGCCACCCCCCGCTTCCTTGCGTGGGAGGCATGTCGCCCCCGGGCAGCCCGAGGTGCCCAAGCAGGTGCCGCACCGTCACCCAGCCGTGCCCCGCGTTCCAGATGAGCACCGGCACGAGCCCCAGCGCCGCCACGACCAGCCCCGCGAGCAGCCAACGCCGCCACCCGTCCGCCAGACGCAGGCCCGCGCGACCGCCAACCGCATACAGCACCAGCCCCGGCACCAGCAGCAGGATCGTGTACTTGAACAGGAACCCCAGCCCGATCGCTACGCCCAGCCCGACCCACGCCCAGCGGCCGCCTCGCCGCATCGCGTCGTGCGCAAACACGATCGCCCACGCCCAGCACGCCAGCAGCGGCGAGTCGATCGTCATGAGCAGCCCGGCGATGAAGAACGCCGGAACGAACAACCCCGCCAGCACCGCCCGCCTCGCGCCGCCGTCCCGATCCACCCGCGACCCCAGCACCGCCAGCGCCGCGAGCAACGCCGCCGACGACACCACCGCAGGCACCCGCACCCAGAACTCGCTCAGCGCCAGCCCCAGCCCGCGCGCCGCCCACGTCGAGGCCGCGATCGCCCACGCCACACCGGGGCCCTTCGAGTAGTACGACCACTCCAGCCGCCGGCTCCATTCCCAGTAGTGCGCCTCGTCTTCGGCCAGCGTGTACGGCGACACGAACGCCAGGTACGCCAGACGCGCCAGCGTCACCACGCCCACGAGCGCCAGGGCGCCCAGGAGGCCGCGTGCTGCGTGATGGGTGCGCGAGGGTTCCACGCCGGGACGTGCCGTGATCGTTGCACCCGCCACGCCCGAAGCAAGAGCAGGTCCGGCGTCGTGCTACGCCTTGCGCGCCCGACCGGGCCCGGGCTTCGCCCTCGTCGCAGCCCGTGCCGGGGCCGCGGCCTTGGCGAGCGCCATCCCCGCGCGCGTCGCCTCCGTCACCGCCCGCTCCAGCCGCTCGCACAACGCCTCGATCGGCGCCAGTTCCGCGCCGCTCAGCCGCGACACCCGCATCAGCGCCTCGTCCGCGCGACGCTCCGCGTCCTCCAGCGCGTCCCGCAGCGCCGCCACCCGCGGCACCAGGTCCGCGTCCAGCGCCCGCACCGCGTCCGTGATCGCCGTCCGCGACCGCTCCGCCGCGTTCGTCGCCTCCCGCTCCATCGCCTCCGCCTGCGCGTCCAGGTCCACCCGCGCCCGCTGCATCCGCAGCCCCGCGATCGCCGTCACCGCCGAGAACCGCGTGTCCAGGTCCACCCGCACCGTGTTCAGCCGCTGCGTCGCGTCCCGCACCGCCTCGGCGCACCCCGCCTCGAACGCCTTGAGGTGCTCCGTCGCCGCCGATGCCAGCGTCGCCATCGCCTCGTGCCCGCGCGTCGCACGCTCCGCCGCCGATTCCGCCAGCGCGCTCGCCTCCGTCACCCGGCCCAGCGCCGCGCCCAACTGCCGCTCCGCCTGCGTCACCCGCTGCAGCACGTCCAGCGCCGACTTCGCCGCGCTCGCCCGCGCCGCCTCCGCCTCCGCCGACGACGACGCCAGCGCCCGCGCCTGCTCCCCCACTCGCTCCGCCAGACCGCGCAACTCCGCCGTCATCTCCTCGTACGCCGTCCGATCCACCACCCGCGGCGACACGAACACGTGCTCCAACACCTCCTGCGCGGGCTTCACCGTGATCGGTCGCGTTGCCATGCCGGCCTCCGTCTCTGGGGCGCCTTCCCCTTCAGTCCCTGCATCGGCCCGCCGATCCTCTCCCTTGAGGCTTCTCGGGCCTTCCCGCCACGCCCCGCGCCGCCCCATCCCCGCCCGGGCCCCCGTCGCCGTCTCCTACCCTTCCGATTCCATGCCCGCACCCAAGGCCAATCCCGGCGTCCGCCTCCAGCGTCTCATGGCCGCCGCCGGCATCGGCGCCCGCCGCGCCTGCGAACGCCTCATCGAGGAGGGCCGCGTCCGCGTCAACGGTCGCGCCGTCCGCGAACTCCCCGTCTTCGTCGATCCACGCAACGACCGCGTCGAGGTCGACGGCAAGCCCCTCCGACGCGCCCGCGTCAGGCCCGTCTACGTCATGCTCAACAAGCCCGCGCGCGTCCTGGCCACCTCCGCCGATGAGCCCGGCATGGGCCGCAAGACCGTCGCCTCCCTCGTCCGCCACCCCGGCGCCTCACGCCTCGTCGTCGCCGGAAGGCTCCCCTTCGACGCCACCGGCCTCGTCCTCCTCACCAACGACGGACGCCTCGTCAACCGCCTCACCCACCCGAAGTTCGGCGTCACCCGCCGCTACATCGCCACCATCCGCGGAACCCTCGACGCCCCGGCCGTCTCGCGCCTCGAACGCGAACTCAACAAGTTGCAGAAGGTCCACGACCGCCGCGCCGGCAAGATCGACCGCCCCGGCGCCCGCCGCGTCGCCCTCCGCCTTCTCGACGCCGACGCCCTCAAGTCGAGACTCGAAATCACCATCCCCGAGGGCCGAACCTCCGACATCGCCGACCTCCTCGCCACCCTCGGCAGCCCCGCCAAGCACCTCGAGCGCGTCGCCATCGGACCCCTCGAACTCGTCGGCGTCGCCCGCGGCGCCTGGCGCGAACTCGAACGCGCCGAGATCGCCGCACTCCGCGCCGCCACACGCCCCGCACGCGACGGCACACGCCCCCGATCCGCCCCGCGCCCGACCTCGACCCGCGACTCCCTCGACGCGAACGTTGAACAACCCGGAGTTCGCCCGTGATGTCCCTCCACCGCAGGGCCCGCGGCGCCATCGAGCCCGCCGCCTCGCTCGTCCGCGCCGCCGCCAGCGAGGCCCAGCGCTCGCGCCTCCCCCAGATGGCCGCCGCCCTCTCCTATCGCACCATCTTCAGCCTCGTCCCCATGATCGTCGTCGCCCTGCTCGCCATGCGACTCTTCGCCACCGACCAGGACATCACCGAGGCCCTCAACAAGGCCCTCCGCTTCACCGGCCTCAGCGCCATCGGCGCCGCCGACAACCCCGCTCTCATGGGCCCCTTCCCCGAGGGCCACGAGCCGCCCCTGCCCGATCCCGCCGCGAGCCAGTCCCCGGCCGCCGCACCCGACCGCGCGCTCGAAACCACCGGCTCCGCACGCGTCGACGAGATGATCCGCGCCCTCGTCGACCGCGTCCGCACCTTGGACTTCCGCGCCCTCACCGCCGTCGGCCTCGCCGCCCTCATCTACGCCGCCATCGCCATGCTCGTCGAGGTCGAGCGCGCCTTCAACCAGATCTACCGCGTCCCCATCGGTCGATCCTGGGTCCGACGCATCACCCAATACTGGACCCTCCTCACCCTCGGGACCCTCGGCATCGGCGCCACCTTCCTCGTCACCGAACGCTTCGCCTCCTGGCTCGCCCGCGAGATCCGCGCCGGCGACGGCGCCTCACCCGGCGCCCTCGCCCCCATGCTCATCGGCTACGGCTCCACCGTCGTCCTCTCCACCCTCCTCCTCCTCCTCGCCTACACCGTCGTCCCCAACACCCGCGTCCGCCTCTGGCCCGCACTCTGCGGCGCCGTCCTCGCCGCCGTCCTCTGGGAGGCCAGCAAGTGGGGCTTCGCACAGTACCTCGCCCGCTCCGCCGGCTACCAGCGCCTCTACGGCGCCATCGCCGTCCTCCCCCTCTTCCTCCTCTGGATCTACGTCACCTGGCTCATCGTCCTCCTCGGCCTGCAAACGAGCCACTCCATCCAGCACGGCCGGCGCTCCCGCGCCGCCCCTGCCGACACCCCCGTCCCCGCCATCGTCGATCCCACCGCCGCCCTCGCCATCATGGGCGCGCTCGCCGCTCGCTTCGATCGTGGCGAGCCCGCCTCCACCGACGCCCTCGCCAAGGACGCCAACCTCCCGCTCCCGCTCGCCGCCGCCCTCATCGCGCGCCTCGCCGACGCGGGGCTCGTCGTCCGACTCGTGGGCGAGCCCGAACGCTTCTCCCTCGCACGCCCCGCCGAGCGCATCGACGCCGGCGCCGTTCTCGCCGTCGGCCACGCCCTCGCCTCCGCCCCCGCTTGCCCCATGGCCGACGCCCTCGCCGCCGCTCGACGCGCCGTCGTCCAGGGCCGTTCCCTCGCCGAGGCGCTGGGCCTCCCGATCCGCTCGACCGCCGACGATCCGACCCAGAACGCCGCTCCCGCTCCACTCGGCCACGCCGCCTCCTGATCCTCTCGGCAGCGCTCGGTCACGCCGCGCGAACCCTCAACAAGACCCAACCATGCACAATCGCTCGGGGCGCGCCTCGGCCCCACGCGGTATCATCCCCGCTCCAATGCCCAAGAAGCCCGCTCCATCGCCCTATCCCCCTCGACTCCAGCGACTCCGCGACGCCTTGCGCGCCGCCGGCGTAGGCCACCTCCTCGTCACCAACCCCCTCGACGTCGGCTACCTCACCGGCTTCCTCGGCGGCGAGTCCTACCTCCTCGTCCCCGACTCCGGCCGACCCACCGTCATCAGCGACTTCCGCTACGAAGAAGAACTCCAACCCGTCAAGCCCCTGGCCGACCTCCACATCCGAACCACCGGGATGCTCCCCGCCACCGCCGAGGTCGTCCGCTCCGCCGGCGCCCGACGCTGCGGCATCCAGGCCGAGCACCTCAACCTCGCCGACTTCCGAACCCTCGCCGACTCCCTCGCCGGCGCCGTCGAGTTCGTCCCCACCACCGGCCTGGTCGGCAAACTCCGCGTCATCAAGGACGAGCACGAGGTCGCCCTCATCCGCAAGGCCACCCGCATCCAGGAGGCCGCCCTCGACGCCGTCATCCCCACCCTCCGCCGCGGCAAGGCCGTCGGCAAGTCCGAACTCGAGATCGCCGCACGCCTCGAGGCCGAGATGAAGGCCCGCGGGTCCTCCCAGCCCGGGTTCCAGTCCATCATCGCCGCCAAGGCCAACGGGAGCCTCCCCCACTACCGCCCAGGACCGACCAAGGCCGCCAAGGACCGACCTCTCCTCGTCGATTGGGGCGCCACCTACCACGGCTACCAGAGCGACATGACCCGAACCTTCACCCTCGGCAAGTGGCCCAAAAAGATCGCCGAGATCTACAAAATCGTCCTCGACGCCCAGCAGATGGCCGCCGCCGCCCTCGCCCCAGGCAAGTCCACACACGAGATCGACGCCATCGCCCGCAACCACATCACCCGCCACGGCTACGGCAAGGAGTTCGGCCACGGCCTCGGTCATGGCCTTGGCTTGAGCAAGGAGCCCCCCTACCTCAACCCGCTCGTGCCCCCGATCCCCCTCGAAATCGGGCACGTCTGCACCGTCGAGCCCGGCATCTACCTCCCCGGCGTCGGCGGCGTCCGCATCGAGGACATCTACGTCATCCGCCCCCGCGGCGCCGAGAACTTCTGCACCATGCCAAAGGACATCGACTGGGCGACGCTCTAGCCGGCGCGCCCCTTGGAACCCGACCATGATCGACATCCGCAAACTCAAGGAACTCGTCCGGCTCATGGTCGAGAACGACCTCGCCGAACTCGACCTCAAGGACCAGGAGGAAACCGTCACCATCAAGCGTGGCGTCGCCGGGCCCGTCGTCTCCGCCCCCGTCACGCGCGCCATGCCCGCGCCGATGACGGACTCCGACATCGGCGGGCCCGAGCACGCCCCCCCTCCCACCGCCGCCGACACCTCCGGACTCGTCGCCATCGAGTCCCCCATGGTCGGGACCTTCTACTCCTCGCCCAATCCCGACTCGCCCCCGTTCGTCTCCATCGGCGCGGCCGTCTCCAACGACTCCGTCGTCTGCCTCATCGAGGCCATGAAGGTCTTCAACGAGATCAAGGCCGAGATCACCGGCACCATCGAGCGAATCCTCGTCAACAGCGGGGACGCCGTCGAGTTCGGCCAGAAACTCTTCCTCGTCCGGCCCGCGTAGCCCCGCATGTTCCGCCGAATCCTCATCGCGAACCGTGGCGAGATCGCCCTCCGCGTCATCCGCGCCTGCCGCGAACTCGGCGTCGAGGCCGTCTGCGTCTACTCCACCGCCGACAAGGACGCACCCTACCTCCGCCTCGCCGACCGCGCCATCTGCATCGGGCCCGGACCCGCCAAGGAGTCCTACCTCAACATCCCGCGCATCATCTCCGCCGCCGAGACCGCCGACGTCGACGCCATCCACCCCGGCTACGGCTTCCTCTCCGAACGCGCTGAGTTCGCCCAGATCTGCCGCGATTGCAAGATCGAGTTCATCGGGCCCTCCCCCGAGGCCATGGGCAAACTCGGTGACAAGGTCGAGTGCAAACGCACCGCCAAGGCCAACAAGGTCCCCGTCTTCCCCGGCTCCGAGGGCGCCATCGACGACGAGGACGAGGCCGCCAGAATCGCCGCCGAGGTCGGCTACCCCGTCATCATCAAGGCCAGCGCGGGTGGGGGCGGCCGCGGCATGCGCGTCTGCCACAACGAGGCCACCCTCCGATCCAACATCAAGCAGGCCGCCGCCGAGGCCCAGGCCGCCTTCGGCAACGGCGCCGTCTTCATCGAGAAGTTCCTCGAACACGCACGCCACGTCGAGGTCCAGTGCCTCGGCGACAAGCACGGACACGCCGTCCACCTCTTCGAACGCGACTGCTCCATGCAGCGACGCCACCAGAAGGTCATCGAAGAGGCCCCGGGCCCCGGGATCGACCGCCGCAAACGAGACGCCGTCTGCGAGGCCGCCGCTCGACTCATCAAGGCCGCCGATTACTCCGGCGCCGCCACCGTCGAGTTCCTCATGGACGAGAAACAGAACTTCTACATGCTCGAGGTCAACACCCGCGTCCAGGTCGAGCACCCCGTCACCGAGATGGTCACCGGCATCGACATCGTCAAAGCCATGATCCGCGTCGCCGCCGGCGAGCCCCTCCCCTTCCGCCAGCGCGACATCACCCTCCGCGGGCACGCCATGGAGTGCCGCATCAACGCCGAGGACCCCGACAAGGGCTTCCGACCCTCCGCCGGCAAGATCGACACCTGGCAGCCCCCGGGCGGCCCCGGCGTCCGCCTCGACTCCCACGTCGTCCCAGGCTACGTCGTCCCTCCCAACTACGACAGCATGATCGGGAAACTCATCGTCCACGCCGACTCGCGCGAGGAATGCCTCACCCGCATGGGCCGTGCACTCCGCGAGTTCCACGTCGGCCCCATCAAGACCACCATCCCACTCCACTCCCGCCTCGTCGAGAACTCCGACTTCAAACGCGGCGGCATCGACATCCACTTCCTCGAACGCCTGCTCAAATAACCCCGCCGCGCGCGAGCGGCACCCCGCCCCGCACTACCCTTCCCCGTGCTCGCGCCCTCCTCATCCCCTCGCCCCCGTTCGCTCGACGACCTCCTCCCGCCCGGGCTCGCCGCCAGGCTCGACCGCCTCGACCTCCTCTCCCGCCGCGTCTTCTCCGGCAAACTCCCCGGCGAACGCCGCTCCCGGCGACGCGGGTCCAGCGTCGAGTTCGACGACTACCGCGACTACCTCCCGGGCGACGACCTCCGCCGACTCGACTGGAACGTCCTCGCACGCCTCGACCGCGTCTTCATCAAACTCTTCCGCGAGGACGAGGACCAGGCACTCCACCTCGTCATCGACGCCTCCGCCTCCATGGACGCCGGCAACCCCAGCAAACTCGTCGCCGCTCTCCGACTCGCCCTCGCCCTCGGCTACGTCGGGCTCGCCAACCAGTCCCGCGTCCTCGCCTCCGTCCTCTCCGCACCCGGTCGGCCCCCGCTCCAGGCCCTCGCCCCCATCCGCGGCAAGTCCTCCCTCCAACGCCTCGCCTCCTTCCTCCTCTCCGCCTCGTTCCCCGCCGACAACCCCTCCACGCACCCCCCGGGAGCCTTCACCCGCGCGCTCCGCGACCTCATCGCTTCACGCCGCGCGCCCGGCGTCCTCGTCCTCGCCTCCGACCTCCTCCTCCCCGAGGACCCCATCCCCCCGCTCAACATCCTCGCCGCTGGCCCCTTCGACGCCCACTGCTTCCAGGTCCTCTCCCTCGGCGAACTCGACCCCGAGTCCGAGCCCGCTCTCCTCGGCGACCTCAGCATGACCGACGCCGAGACCGGCCGAGCCGCCGAGGTCACCCTCACCCGATCCCTCGTCCGACGATACCGCCAGCGCCTCGACGCCCACGTCGCCTCGATCCGTCGCGCCTGCCTCGCCCGCGGCATCAGCCACGCCCTCGTCCGCGCCGACGCCGATCCCTTCGCCATCCTCACCGACCAACTCCGCCGCGGCAGGCTCGTCGGCTAACGCCCCCCTCCCCGTCCCTCCCGCCTACTTCAGCCGATCCTCCACCTGCCCGTGCAACTCCTTCAGTTCCTCCGCACGCTCCCGCGGCATCACCAGCGTCGCGTCCGGCGTGTGCACCACGATCAGGTCCTTGCACCCCAGGAGCGCCACCGTGTGCCCGGACGCCGTGTTCACCAGCAGCGTCCCGCTCGTCCCCACCAGCACCCCCTTGCCGCCGCCCGCCCCACCCAGCGCCTGCCGATTCCCCTGCTTGTCCGGCTCCAGCGTCTGCCCATAACTCGGCCAACTCCCAACGTCCAGCCACTTCAACTCCATCTGCACCGTGCACACGCTCAGCGAGCGATCCCTCGCCTTCGTCGCCGGCTCCATCAGCGCATAGTCCACGCTCGTCTTCGGAAGCGTCGGATACACCCGCTCCAACACCTCGCGCTGCCGCGGCGTCCCCCACGCCGCCTGAACCTCCTTCAGTCCCGCGAAACTCTCCGGCTTGAACCGCTCCAGCGCCGACATCACCGTCGACGCACGCCACACGAACATCCCGCTGTTCCACCCGAACACCCCCGACTGCACGTACGCCTCCGCACGCGGACGGTCCGGCTTCTCCACGAACCGCGCCACCTTGAACGCCAGCGACTCGTGTTCCGCCAGCGGCGCCCCTCGCTCCACATACCCGAACCCCGTCGCCGGATACGTCGGCTTGATCGAGAACGTCACCAGCCGCGTCGGGTCCGCCTCCACCAGCCGGAACCCAAGATCCATCAACTCCCGAAACCGATCGTGCGGCTCGATGATGTGGTCCGCCGTCAAGACCGCGAACACCGCCTCCGGGTCCACCTTCTCGAACACCGCCGCCGCCAGTCCCACCGCGTTCACCGTGTCCCGCCCCATCGGCTCGCCCAGGATCCGATGGTCCTCGAACCCCGGCAACGCCTCCAGGATCGCGCCCCGATACGCCTCCGCCGTGCAGATGTACTGCTGCGAAGGCGGGATCAACCCCTCCAGCCGTTGCACCGCCAACTCCAGCAGCGACGTCGGCGGGCCCCCGCCCTGCTCGATGAACCGCAGCAACTGCTTCGGCCTGTCCTTCCGGCTCATCGGCCACAGCCGCGTCCCTGCTCCGCCCGCCATCACCATCGCGTATCGCATAGGGCGGGAGTCTAGCCGAGCACGAACCGCCGTTTCACTCCGGCCTCATCATCGGGAACAGCACCACGTCCCGGATCGTTCGCTGGTTCGTCAGCAGCATCGTCAGCCGATCGATCCCCAGGCCCATCCCGCCCGCCGGCGGCATCCCCACCTTCAACGCCCGGATGAAGTCCTCGTCGAACGTGCGGAACGTGCTCTCCTCCGCGTTCTTCTCCGCGTCCAGGCCCGCCAACTGCTCCCGGAACTTCGCCGCCTGCACGTCCGGATCATTCAACTCCGTGTAGTGCGGCGCCACCTCCATGTGCCCGATGAACAGGTCCGCACGCTCCGCCACCTCCGGCATCCCCGGCTTCGGTCGCGTCAGCGGCGACAGCGCCGCCGGATACTCCATGATGAACGTCGGCTTCCCCGGGTCCAGGCTCTTCTCCGCCACTTCCTCGAACAACTCGTTCACCACCAGCACCCCGTCCATCTTCGCCGCCGCCTCCGCCGAGACCACGTGCCGCGCCGCCGCCTCCTTCCGCGCCCGCGCCACGTCCCCCATCGCGAACCCCAGCGCCCGCTCGAACAACTCCGCGTACGTCACCCGCGCGAACGGCGACGCATAATCCACCACCGCCTCCCCGAACCGCAGCCTCGGCTCAGCCGTCCCCGACACCATCACCGCGCACGCCCGGATCACCTCCTCGGTCATCCGCATCACCGTCTCGCAGTCCCCGAACGCGTGGTACGCCTCCAGCATCGTGAACTCGGGGTTGTGCTGCTTGTCCAGCCCCTCGTTCCGGAAGTTGCGATTGATCTCATACACCCGCGGCATCCCCCCCACCAGCAGCCGCTTCAAATATAACTCCGGCGCGATCCGCAGAAACAAATCAATATCCAGCGCGTTCATGTGCGTCCGGAACGGCCGCGCCGCCGCGCCACCCGCCAGCACCTGCAGCATCGGCGTCTCAACCTCGGTGTACCCCCGCGCGTCCAACTCCCGCCGGATGCACGACACGATCCGCGACCGCGCCTCAAACACCCGCAGCGTCTCCGGGTTCGACCACAGGTCCACGTACCGCTGCCGATACCGCAACTCCACGTCGTGCAGCCCCGCGTGCTTCTCCGGCGGCGGGACCAGGCACTTCGCCCCAGGCTCCACACTCGACGCCCACACCGTCACCTCCCCCGTCTTGGTCTTCACCAGCGGCCCGCGCGCCACCACCACGTCCCCCAGGTCCGTCAGCCGCGCCAACTCAAACCCCGGCGCCGCGCACTCCCGCTGGCTCACCGCCACCTGCAAGTCCCCCGTCGAATCCCGCAGGTTCATCCAGATCAACTTCCCGTTGTCCCGGTGCAGCATCACCCGCCCCGCCACCGCCACCACCGGCCGCCGGCTCACGTACCCCGGCTCCTTCCCACGCGCCTTGTGCTCCTCGTCCGCCCCCGCGTCATACCGCGACGCCGCCTCCGCCAGCGACACCAGGTCCCGCTGCGCCGCCCCATACGGCGACAGGCCCAGCGCCGCAACCGCCGCCCGATTCTCACGCCGCTGCTGCTCCAGCCGATGCGTCTCCACAGGACCGTCCGTCATCGCCCCACGCTCCTTAGCGCCGCGGCGCCGAGACCGTCATCGTCGCCGCCGTCCGCGTCTCGCACAGCGGCGTGCTCGCCCCCGGCTGGCTGATCAGGTCCTGCAGCGTCGTGCCCTCGAACACCCGGATCACCGCCGCCGCCGCCTCGTCCGCCTTCCGGTGCAGCGGGCACAGGTTCGACCCGTGCGTCGAGATCCCCAGCGGGCACGTCTTGATCCGCTCCACCTTCGTCACCGCGTTGATCACCTCCATCAGGCTGATCTCGCGCGGCGCACGCGACAGCCGATACCCCCCGCCCACCCCGCGACGACCCTGGATCAACTTCGCCGACGACAACTGTTGCAACACCTTCGCCAGATAGTTCAACGGAACCTTCGTCTGCTTCGCCAGTTCCGACGTCGGCAACAACTCATTCGGCGTCAGCGCCAGACACGCCATCGACCGCATCGCGTATTCCGTCGTTTGCGAGAACATCGCGCCTCCAAGCCCCCGCGACCGTAGTCTAGCGTCTCCACGTCTCCACACCCCGCGCCATCAGCAGCCGCAGCGAGTTCGCCACCACCAAGAGCGTCCCCCCCTCGTGCGCCAGCACCGCCGTCGGGAGGCTCACGTCACGCCCCACACGCGAACCCACCAGCGTCAGCACCCCCATCCCCACGATCACACCCAACGCCACCGTCAGGTTGAACGCCACCACCCGCCTCACCCGCCGCGCCAGCCACACCGCCCACGGCACCGCCCGCAGGTCCTCCCCCAGCAGCACGATGTCCGCCGCTCCCAGCGCCGCGTCCGACCCGATCGACCCGATCGCGATCGACGCATCCGCCGACGCCAGCGCCGGCGCGTCGTTCACCCCGTCCCCGATCACCCCCACACGCGACCCTCGGCCCACCTCGCGCACCAGCCGAACCTTGTCCGCCGGCATCAGCCCCGCCTCCCACCGATCGATCCCCACCTCCTGCGCCACCAGCGCCGCCGTCGTCGGATGATCCCCCGTGAGCATCACGATCGGCCTCACCCCCAACGCGTGCAGCCCCTCCACCATCTCCCTCGCCCCGGGACGCAGCGGGTCCGACAGCACCAGAACCCCCCCGATCCCGCCGCCCGCCCCGCCGCCCCCCGCGCCGCCCCGCCCCACCGCCACCGCCAACGACCCGCGCTCCCGCGCCTCCTTCACCCTCGCTCGAATCCCCTCGCTCGCGCCCACCAGCCCCTCGACGTACTCCACCGTCCCCAGACGCACCTCCGCCCCATCCACGCGCCCCGACAGCCCGCGGCCCGCCTCGTCCCGGATCTCCTCCGCCTCCGGCACACGCACCCCGCGCTCCCGCGCCGCCTCCACCACCGCCGCCGAGATCGGATGCGTCGAGCCCACCTCCAGCGCCGCCGCCCACCCCAGAACCTCCGCCTCCGTCGCCCCCTCCAGCGCCACCACCTCGCGCAGCGTCGGCCTCCCGTGCGTCAGCGTCCCCGTCTTGTCCAGGCACGCCGAGCCCATCCGCGACAGCCGCTCCATCGACTGCCCGCCCTTGAACAACACCCCGCTCCGCGCCGCCCGGCTGATCCCCGCCAGCGTCGCCGTCGGCGTCGCGATCACCAGCGCGCACGGCGAGCCCACGATCAGCAACGCGATCGCCGTCCGCCCAGCCTGCCCTACCCCATCCCCGAACCCCTGCCACCACACCACGAACACCAGCAGGCTCACCGCCATCACCCCTACCGCGTACGGCTCGCTCAACCGATCGATCACCCGCTGCACCGGCTCCCGCTGCGACTGCGCGCTCACCACCAAATCCAAAATCTTCTGCAGACTCGAGTCCGCCGCCTCACGCGTCACCTCCACCTCCACCGGGTCCCCCACGCTCATCGTTCCCGCGTACACCTCGTCCCCAGCCTCCACCTCCCGAGGCAGACTCTCCCCCGTCAGCGTCGATTGGTCCATCGACCCCCGACCCTCCACCACCACCCCGTCCGTCGGCATCCGCTCCCCGCTCCGAACCAGCACCCGATCCCCGACCCGCAACTCGCTCGGCCTCGTCTCCTCCCACGCCCCGCCACGCCTCACCAGCGCCCGCTCCGGCATCAGCGCGTGCAACGCCTCCACCGCCCGCAGCGTCCGCTGCCGCGCCCGATCCTCCAGCGCCCCCGACACCACAAACAAAAACATCAGCAGCGACCCCTCCGCCGGTCGGCCCATCCCCGCCGCCAGCACCGCCGCCACCACCATCAGCACATCTATATCCACCCGCAGCCGACGCGCCGACTCCCACGCCGCAACGCCCCCATACATCAGCCCGATCCCCAGCGAGCCCCACACCAGCCCTCGCCCAAGGTCCGACCAACCCTCCAGCGACCCTAGCCCCATCCCCGCGAACAGCATCACCCCCGCCGAGAGCGACGCTCGCAACTCATCCGGCAACGCGCTCCCACGTTCCCCGTCACTCACCCCACGAGCGTAGCGGACACCGCCGCCACACGCCCCAACAATCCCCCATGCTCCCCCTCATCCTCCTCGCACTCGCCCAGGTCCCGGCCTCCGCTCCCGTCCACCAGCCCGACGACGCCCGACTCGCCGCCGCGCGCGCCCACCTCGACTCCCTCCCGCTCCGACCCGCCCTCCGCGAACGCCTCGATCCCCTCCTCAACCCTCGCTTCGCCGAGTTCCAGCACGCCGTCTTCCGCGGCGAACTCCTCTTCTCCATCCGCACCGATCCCCCACGCTCCACCCAGCGCGTCGTCGTCCTCAAGACCCACATCGACCCCGCGCGCGAGAAAGCCATCCTCGACCTCTCCAGGCTCCACGCCCCGCGCACCGTCCAATGGATCTCCCCTTCCCACGACGGCCGAATGGTCGCCATCTGCCTCCTCGGGCCCGACGGGCAATCCCTCACCATCCACGAGACCGACACCGGCATCGCCCGCGGCCTCCCCATCATCGGGCCCCTCGGCCACGGCCTCGCCTGGAACCTCGACTCCGACGGCTTCCACTACGTCCGCCAAGCCCCCAACCAACCCCCCGCCATCTTCTTCCACCCCCTCGGCGGGCACCCCAACGACGACGAGCCCCAGCCCGGCGCCGTCTTCCCCGCCGGCGCCTCCGTCTCCATCGACTCCGCACCCACGGGCGACGTCCTCGCCTCCACCTCCGACTTCCCGCTCACCGCCTGGTTCCTCCGCCCCGGCGGCCAATGGGTCCAGTCCGCCG
This sequence comes from Phycisphaerae bacterium, assembly GCA_016793805.1. Lineage (GTDB taxonomy): Bacteria > Planctomycetota > Phycisphaerae > Phycisphaerales > UBA1924 > JAEUIZ01. The sequence goes on along the minus strand of JAEUIZ010000056.1, from coordinate 86,617 downwards.
CTCCCGACAACCAAATCTCCCGCATCACCTTCGGCCGAGGCGAGGCCCTCTTCTTCATCACCCGCCGCGGCGCGCCCCTCGGACGCGTCGCCTTCTCCGCCATCGAGTCCCCCATCTTCCGAAACGCCGAGTTCCTCACCAGGCCCGCCGACGCCGAACTCCTCGACCTCCTCCGGACCCAGGACCACGTCCTCGTCCTCGAACGCCGAAACCACGCCGACGGCCTCCGCCTCCTCGACCTCCACGCCCAGGACCTCGGCTACGTCGGCCTCCCCCAGGGCTCCCTCATCTCCGCCCTCGTCCCCATCGGCGACGAGGGCGTCCTCATCCGCCACGAGTCCCTCCTCACCCCGCGACGCTGGTCCCTCCTCACGCCCTCAACCCCCGTGCCCGAGCGCTCCCCGCTCTGGGGACTCCGCGTCGACGCCCCCGCCAACGCCGAGATCGTCTCCCTCCGCGCCGCCGACCTCCCCGTCACCGTCCTCCGAACCTCCGACACCCCGCCGGGCCCCTGCGTCCTCGTCCTCGGGCACGACGGCTCCCCTCGCTTCGACCCCGCGCGCACCGCCCTCCTCGAGCGCCGCATCGCCGTCGCCCTCGCCCCGCGCGTCGCCTCCGCCGACGCCATCGACGCCATCTCGCGCCAACTCGTCGCCGACGGCATCGCCGCGCCCGACCGCATCGCACTCCTCGACCTCGGCGGCAGCGCCCGACCCGCCATCGACGCCCTCCGCAAGCGCCTCGTCGCCGCCGCCGTCGTCGCCGCCCTCGGCGATGGCCCCGCCCCCGCGACCCCCGACGGCCCGCTCCTCCTCACCGACCCCGCCGACCCCGCCGGCCGCGCCCTCGCCTCCGAACGCATCCTCCTCGCCGCCCCACGCAACCCCATCGACGACCACGCCGACCGCTTCGCCTTCCTCCTCAACGCCATCGCCCCACGCTGACCGCCAACTATCATCGCCCATGCGGCTCGCCCTCGCCCAGATCAATCCCACCGTGGGCGACGCCGACGCCAACGCCGCTCGCATCGCCGACCTCCTCGACGACGCCCGCCGACGCCGCGCCGACCTCGTCGTCTTCCCCGAACTCTGCATCAGCGGCTATCCCCCACGCGACCTCCTCTTCCTCGACGGCTTCGTCGACGCCATGCACCGCGCCGCCCAACGCCTCGGCCGCCACCACTCCGCCGGCCTCACCGCCGTCCTCGGCTGCCCCCTCCACGCCCAACCCCGAGGCGTCACCAACTCCCTCCTCGTCTTCCGCGACGGCCTCCAACTCGCACGCTACGACAAACGCCTCCTCCCTACTTACGACGTCTTCGACGAGGACCGCTACTTCGTCCCGGGATCCGCACCCACCACCTTCGACCTCAACGGCACCCGCGTCGGCCTCGCCATCTGCGAGGACCTCTGGAAGGGCCACGACGCCGGCTTCGCCCAACGCTACCTCGACGCCCCCGATCCCGTCGCCGACCTCGCTCGCCTCGGCGCCTCCCTCATCCTCGTCCCCTCCGCCAGCCCCTTCGTCCTCGGCAAGGGCCGTCGCCACCGCGACATCCTCGCCCACCACGCTCGCACCCACCGCCTCACCGTCGCCTCCGTCAACCAGGTCGGCGGCAACGACGACCTCGTCTTCGACGGCCACGCCGCCATCTTCAACCCCGACGGCCTCCTCGTCGCCGCCGCTCCCGGTTTCGCCGACCACCTCCTCCTCCACGACCTCGATCCCGCCGCCCCCGCAGTCCCCGATCCCCTCCTGAACGCCGACGACGACGAACTCCTCTTCCACGCCCTCGTCCTCGGCACCCGCGACTACTGCCTCAAGTCCGGCTTCCGCGACGCACTCCTCGGCATCTCCGGCGGCATCGACTCCGCCCTCTCCGCCGCCATCGCCGTCGCCGCCCTCGGCCCCGATCACCTCACCGGCGTCATCCTCCCCGGCCCCTACTCCTCCGACCACGCCCGCGCCGACGCGCTCGACCTCGCCAAACGCCTCCGCTTCCGCGCACTCGAGGTCCCCATCAACCCCGCCGTCGACGGCCTCCGCCACGCCATCGACCCCGCACTCCTCTCCCTCCACCAGCCCGCCCTCGGCGCCTCACTCCCCGACCTCGCCGAAGAAAACCTCCAGTCCCGCGTCCGCGGCACCATCCTCATGGCCCTCTCCAACCGCTCCGGCGCCATCCTCCTCACCACCGGTAACAAGTCCGAACTCGCCGTCGGCTACTGCACCCTCTACGGCGACATGAACGGCGGCCTCGCCCTCATCTCCGACCTCGCCAAGATGCAGGTCTACCGCCTCGCCCGTTGGCTCAACCTCCACCACCGCCGCGCCGGCTTCGACCAGCCCCCCATCCCGCAACGCTCCATCGACAAGGCCCCCAGCGCCGAACTCCGTCCCAACCAGACCGACCAGGACTCCCTCCCGCCCTACGACGCCCTCGACCAGATCGTCGTCGGCTACGTCGAACGCCGCGAATCCGCCCACGCCATCGCCCGCCGCGCAGGCCTCGACCTCGACCTCGTCCTCCGTATCACCCGAATGATCGACGCCGCCGAGTTCAAACGCCGACAGGCACCCATCGGCCTCAAAGTGACATCCGTCGCCTTCGGCCCGGGCCGACGCGCCCCCATCGTCCACCGCTTCCGCCCTCCGCCCCCCACAACCTGACCACCGAGCACCCCATGCCCACGCGCCCCAGGGCCTCGCCCGACCACACCCGCAACCGCCTCCTCCGCGCCACCATCAACCTCGTCTCCCGCTCCGGGCCGCGCGCCGCCTCCATCCGCCGAATCGCACGCGAGGCCGGCGTCACCGAGGGCGCCGTCTACCGCCACTTCAAGAGCAAGGACGAACTCTGGCGCCTCGCCCACACCCTCATCGTCGACGAGATGCTCACACAGAAAGAATCCATCGTCGCCTCCCCCGCCTCCGCACGCGACAAACTCGCCGCCTGGGTCCGCGCCACCTTCGCCAACTTCGACAAAAACCCCGAAGCCTTCTACTACGCACTCCTCGCCGACCACCGCGCCCCGGCCATCCTCGGCCCCTTCTACCACCGACAGGGCGATCTCTTCCAGGTCCTCATCCGCCAAGGCCAATCCACCGGCGAACTCCGCACCATCGACCCCACCCTCGCCATGTCCCACTTCTCCGGGCTCATGCTCAACGTCGCCCGACTCGTCCACGAGGGAACCCTCCGCGCCCCGGCCTCCCAGTACGCCGACGAGGTCGCACTCGCCGCCTGGCTCGCTCTCGGCGCACGCCCATAGGCGCCACAGGCTCGCTCTCTGTTCCTCTTCCGTGGCACAGCCGTCCCGCCTGTGCGCTTTCCAACAAGCCACACCCCACGCCAGATAATCCTCACTTTCCTCTTGCGTCCCGTGCCGCCCGTGGTATCTTCCTCCTGCCGCGCATCCGTTCCCCGGCGTGGCGGCCCGGGCCGATGGGCCACAACCCCAGCGATTCCCGCAGGATTCTTGCGAAATGCGCCGGAATCCAACAAGAGGACGCGGGACCGTCCCCTCGGCCCACAGATGCGGAGCATCGCTCCGCGAGGGGGGGAGGAGGTGCTCGATGCGAGTTCTGAAGGTTCTGCTCTGCGTGTTAGGGGGGGGGGGTTGGGTGGTGATCGGGCTTTGGCCCAATCGGGGTTCGCCGTGACCTGGAACAGCAGCGGCGTGACGACGAGCGCGAGTTACGCCCTGCCGACGGACGTGCTCTTCACCCAGGTCGCGGCTGGGAACGGCTTCTCATACGGACTGACGGAGAACGGCGAAATCGTCGCTGTCGGTACAAACACCTTCGGTCAGGTGTCCGGTGCCCCAACAAGCATCGGCTGGAGCGCTGTCGCCGCCGGCTACGACCACGGCCTCGCCCTACGAAACGACGGCACGCTTCATGCTTGGGGTCGGAACCAGTATGGCCAAGGCTCCGTGCCCACGGACTCCTACGCCATCGAGAACAACCTGACCTACACCGCCATCGCGGCGGGCGAGTATTTCAACCTTGCCCTCCGCTCTGACGGAACCATCTTTCACTTCGGCGACGACAGCCGCGGCAAGGACGACATCCCGAACAACACGCCCGGCCAGTACGTCGCTATCGCCTTCGGCGGGCACCATGCCGTGGCCAAGACGGCAGCGGGCAGGGTCAAGGCGTGGGGCGGACTCGACTACCCAGCCAACGAGTGCGCGGGCAGCGTCTACACCGAGTGGACGCATCCCGGCTCCGTTCCCAGCGCGCTCAGCGACGTGGCCGTGCTCGAAGTCGGCGCAGGCCACACCGTCACCTACGTGATCACCGCATCGGGTCGCACCGTTTACGCCTGGGGCTGCGGTCTGGGTGTTCAGGGAACGCCAGTCGTCCTCGGCACTCCCCCGGTGGGCCAGGGCTACTACAACGTCGGCGTCGCCAACGGCGTGACCATCACTGGCATGTACGGTGCCGGGTTGCTCTTCACTCTCGATAGCACGATCGTGCAATGGGGGCGCGTCGATGCGTCGGGCACGCCGTTCTCGGATCCGCCCAACAACATCCCGAGCGAACTCGCCGACGACAAGTTCATCGCCATCGGCAAGGGCCACTCGAACCTTCATGGAGTCGCGATCCGTGCGCCGTAGCCACGCCATCCTCTGGTGCGCGGCGCTCGTCACGAGTTGTCGCGCGCAGGTCCAACCAGGTCCGCTCGTGGTCTGGTCCTTCGCCGAGGGCGCGCAGTCCGGCCTGTTCACCAACGTTGCGGCGGGCTTCTCGAGCGCCCTCGCGCTGCGGATCGACGGTGCCGTCATCAGTTGGGGCTACCCCGATCTGCCCTCGCTTCCACCCGGACAGAGCGTCATCGGCCTCTCGGTGGGATTCGACCACAACTGCATCCTCCGTTCCGACGGCACGGTCTACTGCTGGGGCTATAACGGCTTCGGGCAGTGCAACCCGCCACCCGGACGCTTCACCAAGATCTCCGCCGGCGAGCGCTTCAACGTCGCCATTCGCGAGGACGGCACGCTGGCGGCGTGGGGCGCCGGGCACGCGCCGCCCGCCGGCGCCTACAAGGACGTCTGGTGCGGGAAGGATTGGAACCTCGCCCAACGCCTCGACGGCACCCTCGTTGCTTGGGGCTTCAATCAGTTCGGTGTCGTCTCCGGGGTGCCGACCTATCCCGTCCTCACCGCCAGCGCCGCGCCCGAGTACCTCGGCATGGCCGTCCGCCTCGACGGCTCGATCGTCCACTGGGGTTGCGGGTGCGAAGTCAACACGAACATCCCGGCCGGGCCGTTCGTGGCCGTGTTCGCCGGCGCCAACTCCGCGGTCGCGCTCCGCGCCGACGGCACAGCTGTCGGCTGGGGCGGCAACATCGCGGGACAAGCAATCGCTCCTCCGGCTCGATTCCGCATGCTCGACAAGGGGATCGGTCTCGGCATCGGCATCGCCGCCTGCTACGCCAACTGCGACGGCAGCACCGCCCCGCCCTTCCTCAACATCAACGACTTCGTCTGCTTCCTCAACTACTTCGCGGGAGGGGGGGCGGGGGAGCAATACGCCAACTGCGACGCCTCCACCACCCCGCCGGTCCTGAACGTCAACGACTTCGTCTGCTTCCTCAACCGCTTCTCCGCCGGCTGCACCGCGCCATAGCCGCGCCAGCCCGCTCACGCCCGCGCTCACTCACGCGCCGCCCGCCCCGCGCTCCTCCCCACCCCTCACCACCTCCACCACCTCCGCCACCACCCCCCGCGCCGCCCCGATCCCGTCGCGCCCGTGGATCGTCTCGCGCCCGTGCCAGTCCACGTACACCGCCCCCGCTTCCTTCAGGATCGGCGCGATCGCCGCCGCGTCCCACGGCCGCATCGCCGGGTCCACCGCCGCCTCGATCCGCCCCAGCGCCACGAGCAAGTACGCGTAGCAGTCGCTCCATCCTCGCGCCAACCGCGACCGCCTCACCAACCTCTCATACGCCGCCCACGCCCCCCGCCGCGCAAACCCCTGCGGCGAGGTCACGCACACCGCCGCCTCCGACAACTCCACGCACCCCGACGCCCGCGCCCGCACCGCCTCCCCGCCGCGCCGAACGTGCCACGCCCCGCCCCCGAGCCCCGCGTACGCGTGCTCACCCAGTCCCGGAAACACCATCACCCCCGCCACCGGCTCCGGCTCGCTCTCCCCGCGCATCCGCTCGATCCCCACCAGCGTCCCCCACAGCGGCACCCCGCGCACGAACGACTTCGTCCCGTCGATCGGATCCACCACCCACCGATACCCGCTCCGCCCCGCCGTCTCGCCAAACTCCTCCCCCAGCATCCCGTCCGCCGAGAACTCCCGCCCCACCGCCGCACGGATCATCTCCTCCGCCCCGCGATCCGCCACCGTCACCGGCGTCCCGTCCGCCTTCTCCTCCGCCATCACCCCAGCCTCAAAGTGCCGCAGCGCCAGCGCCCCGGCCTCCAGACCGATCCGCACCGCCGCCGACAGCCTCGCGGCCACCTCCACCTCCGCCGCCAGCACGCGCCCCTCCCTCATCCGCGCACAAACGGGTTCGTCGCCCGCTCCCGGCCGATCGTCGTCGCCGGCCCGTGCCCCGGATACACCACCGTCTCCTCCGGCAGCACGTACAACTTCTCCCGGATCGACCTCGTCAGCACCCCCATGTCGCTCCCCGGAAAGTCCGTCCGTCCCACCGATCCCGCAAACAGCGCATCCCCCACGAACGCCACCCCCGGCGAATACAGCGTGATCCCCCCCGGCGAGTGCCCGGGCGTGTGCAGCACGCGCCACCTCAACCCACCCATCTCCACCTCGTCCCCCTCCCGCAACACCCCATCCGGACCGCGCGCCGTCACCCGAACCCCAATCGGCACCCCCAGGTTCAACTCCGGATCCCCCAGCCACTCCCGCTCCGCCTCATGCACCAGCACCCGCGCCCCCGGAAACGCCCCCAGCACCTCGTTCACACCCGCGATGTGGTCCACGTGCGCGTGCGTCAGCACGATCGCCGACACCGGCCGGCCCAACTCCCGCAGCCGCGCCACCATCTCCCCAGGCTCGAAACTCGCGTCCACCACCGTCACCGCGCCACGGGCCTCGCCCCCCGCATACACCAGATAACAGTTCGTCTCAAACGGCCCAAGCGGGTACACCTCCACCTCCACGCCCCCGGCCCCTCGCCCAGGCGTCGTCGAATCCCGTTCCCTCGGCGGCTTCGTCCTCATCGCCCAATCCTACCTCGCGCCGCTCCCCTCGCCGGACCGACTCCCCGTCCCCGCTCCTACCCTTCCTCCATGTCCAAAGGACTCATCCGCAGCCTCGACTCCACCCCGTCCAAACCCGTCGAGATCCCGGGCGTCAAGGGCGTCCGAATGGCCCTCATGGTCGGCCGCGACGACGGCGCCCCCAACTTCGCCCTCCGACACTTCTCCCTCGAGCCCGGCGGTCACTCCCCGAGACACTCCCACGACTACGAGCACGAGGTCTACATCGTCCACGGCTCCGGCTCCGTCCTCCTCAACGGCAGCGAGCATCCCATCAAGGCCGGCGACGTCGTCTTCGTCCCCGCAGACCACGAGCACCAGTTCCGCGCCGCTCCCACATCCTCCGACCCCTCCGCCCCCGCCCTGCGCTTCCTCTGCCTCGTCCCCATCACCCGCAACTGCGGCGAGCCCACGCCCGGAAGTTGACATGCCAAGGCCCTCCCCCTTCCAATCCCTCGCCCTCCCAGCCCTCGGCATCGCCACCGCCTTCTCCGCCGCGCTCCTCGCCCTCGGGCTCGCAGGCGACCCCGCCTTCCGCCCCACCGCCATCCCCGCCGGCGCCCTCGGCCTCGTCATCTGCGCCGTCGGCCTGGCGCTCGCACGCCTCCTCGGCGCCCGCACCCCACCCGATCCCTCCAGGCAACTCGCCGACCTCGCCGACGCCGTCCGCGCCATGGGCGAACAGGCCGCCCTCTCCGACGACGCCCGACGTGTCCTCAACCGCTCCCGCGAGCGCGCCCTCCTCCGCGACGCCATCGAGCAGGACATCCACGACCAGGACTGGGACGCCGCCATCATCCTCGTCAACGAACTCGCCAACCGCTTCGGCTACCGCGCCGACGCCGAGGAGTTCCGCCAGCGCATCGAGCAGGCCCGCTTCGACACCGTCCAGCAGCGCGTCCGCGAGGCCGCCGCCGCCGTCGACGCCCTCATCGTCCAGCGCCGCTGGGACCAGGCCCACGCCGAGGCCGCCCGCGCCGCTCGACTCTTCCCCGATTCCTCCGTCGTCCTCGGCCTCCGCGCCCGCATCGACCACGCCCGCGCCCTCTACAAGGCCGACCTCGAACTCCGCTTCCGCGACGCCGCCGCCAACGACCGCGTCGACGACGCCATGGCACGCCTCAAGGAACTCGACGCCTACCTCTCCGAGGCCGAGGCCGCCCCCTTCCGCGAAACCGCCCGCGAGGTCATCGCCAAGGCGCGAGACGCCCTCGGCGCGCGCTTCAAGGCCGCGCTCCACGACCGCCAATGGGCCGCCGCCGCCGACCTCGGCCAACGAATCATCGACGACTTCCCAAACTCCCGCATGGCCGACGAGGTTCGGCCCCTCATCGAGGGCCTCCGCTCCCGCGCCGCCGCACCGAGCCGATAACTCGCATCCCGACCCTCGCGCGTAGGGCTTCCGCTCTATGCCGCCTCGCGCATGCCATACATCTCGAGCCGGCCGCCCGCGCCTATCCAAAAACTCACATTCCCGTGGCCATGCAATCACATGGCCCGCGGGCCGCCATCCCGCAAAGACTTACTTCGTCGTGTACTTGCCGCGAGAGACCTTCCTGAACCGATTGCTCTTGATCAATGTTTGGTTCACGATCGTTCGGAAGTTGGCCGCTGAGGTCTTGTACCCAGCACGCTGCACCGCCGCCGTCGCCTCGGTCACCGACATCGTCTTCCCGCGCAGCAGGTCCGACAGCGCCTCGACCAGGTTCTTGTCGTTCTTCGGACGCTTCCGCACCCCGCCCACGCGCCCGCCGCCCCCGCTCACCGAACCCCCGTGCTCGCGGATCTGCGCTTCCAACCGCGCCACCGTCGCCAGCGCGCGCCGATGCTTGCGGATCAGCCCGCCGACCTTCTTTGCCCGCCGCGCCAGTTCCGCTTCCAGCGCCGCGCTCGAAAGACCGGACAAGCCCGCACTTTTCCTCTTCGCCATGATGACCTTCCTAAGTTGGGTGCACGATCGAAGGACCGCCGAGCCGGCCGCCCCTCACCTAACCAACTTAGTCTACTCATTCGCGCGCAGCGGTTCCACCACCATCCTAACTTCCACCGACAGCACGCCGACGCATCTCCCTCGGCTCCGCGCTCGCTCACCCGCGCGCCCACGCCGTGCTCGACGCCCCTCCTTGTTCAGCCGATCCGTCGCGACCGCGGCTCGCGCGAGACGATCCACTCAACGGTCCCCGCTCCCCTTCGGCCTCTCGCTCGCGCCCGTCGCCCCGCCGCTCCGCGCGCGCTTCGCGTACCGATCGAACACCTCGCGCACCAGCCCCGCGTACCGCGTCGGCACCGCCGCCTGCTCGATCGCCCGCTCCGCCCCCGCCGCCGCTCGTTCAATCTCCTCCGCCAGCGCACCCGCGCGCCCCGCCACCCGCTCGCCCTCGCGCCCCGACTCCATCTCCGCGATCACTCGCTCCCGTCCCCCACCTCCCACCGTCGTCGGACGAATCGCCGTCGCCTCCGTCCGCCCCTCCCACACCGGCGCCGCGCCACCCTCCCGCGCCGCCTCCCCCTTCCTTTCGCCCGCGCCGCCCTGCAAGTCCTTCGCCAACTCTCGCAGTTCCCGCGCACGCCTCCCCATCTCTTCGGCCCTCTCTCCTCGCTCCCTCAGCGCTCGCAACTTCTCCGCCACCTCCTCCATCCCGCCACGCGGGCCCTCACCCGCGCCGCCACCGTCCCGCCTCCCACCATCCCCGCGCTCCCGTTCCCCTTCACCCTGCCCCGCACCCTCCTTCTGCACACCCTCCTTCTGCACACCTTCCTTCTGCACACCTTCCTTCTGCACACCTTCCTTTTCCACACCTTCCTTCGCGCCGCCTTCCCCTCCGCGACCCGCTCCCTTCTCCCCCGCGCCCTCCTTCTCCCCCGCGCCCTCCTTCTCCCCCGCGCCCTCCTCCTTCTTCTCTGCGTCCCCAGCGCCTTCCTTCTTCTCCGCGTGTCGCGCGTTCCCTGACTGCTCCTTCCCTCCGCCGCCCTCCCGAGCCCCTTCCTTTGCCCCCCCTTCCTTCGCGGCTTCTCCCTCCGCCTTCCCCTGCCGCGCCGCGCCCTCCTTCCCCCGCCTCACCTCCTCCGCCGCTCGCTCCAACGCCTCCCTCAACCCCCGAATCCCATCCCCAGGCCTCTTCGCATCCCCAACCTTCTCTTCACTCCCCTCACCCTGTTCCCGACCTTGCCCCTTCCCGCCACTCCGCTCCCCGCCCTTCTCCTCCCCCCCCTCGCCGCGCTTCTCACCCTGCCCCTGCTTCCCACCTTCCTCCTCACCCGACGGCCGCTGCCCCTCGCCGCCACGCTTCTCATCCCCCTTCGTCGCGCCCTCTCGTCCCTCGCCCCCACCACCCTCCCGAGCCTTCGGCTCCTGCTTGCTCTCCCCTTGCTTCTCGTCACCCCGCTTCTCCTCGCCGGGCCGCGCCGCCTCCGACGGATCGCGCCGCGCCCCCCCACGCTCCCCCGGCTCCCCGCGCTCACCACCCGGCCTCACTCCTTCCTTGCCCGCTTCTCCCTTCGCCTCGTCCCTCTTCGCCCCTTCTCCCCCCGCCACCTCCCGCGGCGAGCCCTCCCCATGTCGCCCCGCGCCTCCCCGCGTCTCCTCCGACTTCGCCTCTCCCGCTCCCTCGCGCTCATCCCGCCGCGCCGCGCCTCGCTCCCCTTCGCCCCCATCCGCCAACTCCTCCCCCATCCGCCTCAACTCCTCCGACAGCGCCTCCCGCTCCCCCTCCGACAGCCCCGGCCAGCGCTCCGCCAACTCCCGCGCCTCGCGCTCCGCCGCCTCCGTGTCCCCCTCCGCCAGCGCCCGACGCAGCCCCTCCGCCGCGCTCTCCCTCGCCTCGCTCCCCGCAACCCCATGCGCCGCACGCGCCAGCGCCTCCCGCGACGCCTCGGCCTCCCGCCGCTCCGCGCGCGACGCCGCCTCCAACCGCTCCGCGATCTCCTGCGCGCTCCGCGCCGCCCGAAGCCGTGCCTGCTCCGCGTCCGCCGTCCCCAACTCCGACTCCAACTCGCGCAGCGCCCGCAACTGCTCCCGCACCGCCGGGTCCGTCGCCTCCGCCGCTCGCGACTCGATCTCCCGCGCCGCCTCGCGCACCACCGCCTGTTCCTCCGCCGTCGCTCGCCTCGCCTCGCGCCGATCCTCCGACTCCACACGTCCCACACGCCCCGGCACCCACAGCCCCACCGCCACCGCCACCACCGCCGCCATCGGCCCGGCCCAATGCCCCCAATCCCTCCTCCACGGCAGCGCTCGCCGCACGCTCGCCGTCGCCGCCGCTCGCTCCGCCTCTTCCACCGCCCACCCCGCAAACGCCCCGCTCCCCTCCACGCTCAGCCCAGTCGAGATCCGATCTCGCAGCCCCAGCCGCGTATCAATCTCCACCGCCGCTCGCTCCTCGCTCCACCGCCGCGACACCGCGCGCCACACCCCCACTGCCGCGCCCGCGATCGTCAGCCCGCCCACCACCACCGCCCACGCCATCGCTCCGCGACCCGCACCCGCCGCGCCGTCCAGCACACCCATCGCCCGACCGGCGCACACCACCACCACCGCCGCGCCGGCCCCCACCGACGCGCCCCTCGCGCCCCAGCGCACCACGTCCTGCATCAGCGCGCGCCGCATCGCGCCCCGCGCACGCGACCGCGCCAAGCCGCCTCGATTCTCGCGCGCCTCGCCCATACCTAACTCTACGCCCCCGCCACTCCCTCCCCCGTCGCCACCAGCCCCGTCGCTCCCTCACCGCTCTCCTTCTTTGCCGCTTTGCTGCTCTGCTCTTCTGCTTTGCTGCTTCGCCCCTTCGCCGCTTTCCTCCCCCGTACCCTTCCTCCTCCATGCTCCCGCACCACCTCCTCGCCCACCTCCTTCACCAGCGCCCACTCTCCGAGGCCGACGCCCTCGACGCCGTCGACGACATCCTCTCCGCACGCCTCGACCCCCCTCAGATCGCCGCACTCCTCGCCCTCATCCAGGTCCGCGGCCCCACCGTCGATGAACTCGTCGGCGCCGCCCGCGCCATGCGCCGCCACCTCACCCCCATCCCCTTCCACAACCCCTCGCTCACCCTCCTCGACACCTGTGGCACAGGCGGCGCCCCAAAGACCTTCAACGTCTCCACCGCCGCCGCCATCGTCGCCGCCGCCGCCTCACCCTCCCTCGCCGTCGCCAAGCACGGCAATCGCAGCCGCACCGGCCGAGGCTCCGCCGAAGTCCTCGCCACCCTCGGCGTCAACATCGACGCCCCGCCCCACATCCAAGCCCTCTGCCTCCAACGCGCACGCCTCTGCTTCTGCTTCGCCATCCACCACCACCCCGCCGCCAGACACGCCGCGCCCGTCCGCCGCGCCCTTGGATTCCCAACCCTCTTCAACCTCCTCGGTCCCCTCTCCAACCCCGCCAACGCCTCCCACCAACTCCTCGGCGTCTACTCCCTCCACGCCGCACAACTCGTCGCCCATGCCCTCGCACGCCTCGGCTGCACCCGCGCCATCGTCCTCCACAGCGACGACGGCCTCGACGAACTCTCCCTCAACGCCCCCACCTCCCTCTTCCACGTCCGCAACGGCTCCGTCTCACGCGAATCCCTCAACCCCGCCACCCTCGGCCTCCAACCCGCGCCCCTCGACGCCCTCACCGCACGCGACCTCCCCCACGCCGCGCAACTCATCCGCGATGTCCTCGCCGACACCCCAGGACCCGCACACGACCTCGTCGCCCTCAACGCCGCCGCCGCGCTCCTCGCCGCCGACGCCGCACCCGACCTCCGCGCCGGCCTCCTCCTCGCCCGCTCCGCACTCCGCTCCGGCGCCGCCGCACACACCCTCGCCACCCTCGCAACAACCTCCCACTCGCCCGCCACGCCCTGACACCACACTCCTTCCAGCCCCGACTCTTACCCCCCCGCTTCTACTTCTTCTCTCCGACCCGCTCCGCCACGCCGCGGATCCGCCGCCCCTTCTCCCAGCGCTCCCTCTCCTGCTCCTTCACCTCCGCCCCTCTGTCTCTCCTCTTCATCTGCCGCTCTGCCCCTTTGCTGCTTTCTCTCCCCCCCTATCCTCCACCCCATGCCCACGGCCATTCACATCGACGCCGTGTCCAAGTCCTTCGGCAGCGGGCCCCCCGCCGTCGATCGCGTCTCCCTCCTCATCCACCCGGGCGAACTCTTCTTCCTCCTCGGGCCCTCAGGCTGCGGCAAGACCACCCTCCTCCGAATGATCGCCGGTTTCATCGAGCCCACCTCGGGCCGCATCCGCTTCGGTTCCCCAAAGGCCCAGGCACTCCAGTCCCCTGGCTCCGACCCCCTCGACTGGGAGGACATCACCGCCCTTCCTCCCAACCGCCGCGACGCGGGCATGGTCTTCCAGTCCTACGCCCTCTGGCCCCACATGACCGTCGAGGCCAACGTCGCCTTCGGCCTCTCCACCCGCCGCGTCCCTCCCGACCAGCGCCGCGAGCGCGTCATGCAGGCCCTCGAAGCCGTCCACATGGCCGAGTACGCCGCCCGCCGTCCCAACCAACTCTCCGGCGGCCAGCAGCAACGCGTCGCGCTCGCCCGCGCCCTCGTCATCCGCCCACGCGTCCTCCTCCTCGACGAGCCCCTCTCCAACCTCGACACCCGCCTCCGACTCGAACTCCGCTCCGAGATCCGCCGAATCTGCAAATCCTCCGGCATCACCACCGTCTATGTCACCCACGACCAAAAAGAAGCCCTGAGCATGGCCGACCGCCTCGCCATCGTCTCCAAGGGCCGCCTCGCCCAGGTCGGCACCCCACGCGAACTCTACACCCGCCCCACCACCCGCTTCGTCGCCACCTTCCTCGGCGAAGCCAATATCATCCCATGCGAAGTTATAGGACGGTCCAATAACTTTATTTCTACTCGTTCTTTGTTAGGTATCATCGACTGCCATGCCCCCGCCGCGACTACCACCTCACTCGACTCAGCCAGCGCCACGACCGATTCTCCTTCAAAAGGTGCCACGTGGCACATCTGCGTCCGACCCGAACACACCACCCTCTCGCGCGCCGATACCCCCAACGCCACCGTGCGCTCCGTCACCTACCTCGGCGACACCACCGAACTCGAACTCGACCTGGACGGCCACACCGTGCGCGCATCGCTGACCGAACGCGCCACCGAGAGCGAGCCAGACTTCGTACCCGGCGACCGCGTCGCCGTCTCCGCCCAATCTGCCGTGCTCCTCGCCGACTGATGCACCCTGCCGGCTGATGCTCCCACGCTGCCCGAGATGTGCCACGTGGCACACCCCCACCGACGACCCGCATGCGCGGCCAACGGCTACCCGGGAATCCACTCACAGGGTTCCGCCGTAGGACCGTCCGCTGCCGCGGCGGTCGACTGATGCGATGGGATCGCATGCTGCGCGCGCGCTGCCGAGTGCCGCTGGATCCAGGCCACGATCGCAGACGGGACGAAGCCCGCGGCGTCGAGGTCGGCCGGCCGGAGCCAGGTGAACTCGATATCCGGCTCCTGGGATACGACGGTCGGCGCGCGCGCGCCGGGTGATGCCGCAGCGTGAGCGGCCTCGGGGAGCGCGGCATGTGCCACGTGGAACACCAGGTTGATCTCGTGCCGCGGCACGCCGTTGGCGTCGGTGAAGCGGTGCTCGTGTACCAGGCGGAGCGGCCCGACGCGGACGGCGACGCCGGCCTCCTCCTGGAGCTCTCGGGCGAGGGCGTCGGCGGCGGACTCGCCGGGCTCGACGTGGCCGCCGGGGAGGTAGGAGTAGCGGCCGCGGACTGGTCGGCAGACGAGGAGTTGGTCGGCGAAGGTCCAAAGGCCGCGGGCGATGACTTCGATCTTCTTTGGGTGCGGCGACATGGGAAACACGATACTATCAGACGCTCGGACGTGTTGCCGCCACGTGGCGCTGGAGGTCGATCATGGCAGAGCAGTCGAAGCCGTCGCGTCTTGGTAGGGGTTTGGCTGGGTTGGTTGGGAAACCGGTTCCGGTGATCCCTGCGGGCCCGCCGAGTTCTGCGCAAGGTACTGCGCAACAGAGTGTTATGTCTGATTCGGGGGGCAAGGCGGGTGAGGCGCCGAAGGCGGGACCGGCACCAGCGGCGGTGAGCATCCCGGCGTGGGAGGACATCAATCCGGCGCGTCCAGCGGCACCGATGCCGGAGCGTCAGTCGGCGGAGCCTGTGTCCGAGAGCAAGTCGGCAGAGGGTGGGGTTGGGCGCGAGGGCCGGAAGGCGGCACAAGGCGCGGCGGCGCGAGGCGCGGGAGATGCCGAGGTTGGCGCTGCAGCAGGCGCGAGGGCGGGCGCTGGAGGAGGCAAGGCGGGGAAGGGTGGGGAGGGGGGAGGGGAGTGGGAGGTTCGGCATCTGTTGATCGCGTCGATCAAGCGGAATCCGTACCAGCCGCGGCGGGAGTTTGACGAGGCGTCGCTGATCCGGCTGGAGGAGTCGATCCGGCAGACGGGGCTGATGCAGCCGATCGTGGTGCGGCCGGGGCGGATGGAGGGGACGTGGGAGTTGGTGGCGGGGGAGCGGCGGTGGCGTGCGGCGAACGGGGCGGGGCTGGCGTACATCCCGGCGGTGGTTCGGGAGTTGACGGACGCGCAGTCGGCGGAGTGGAGCCTGATCGAGAACGTTCAGCGGGAGGACCTCAACCCGATCGAGCGAGCGGGCGCGTTCAGGATGTTGCAGGAGCAGTTCGGGCTGACGCAGGCGCAGGTGGCGGAGCGGGTGGGGGTGGATCGGACGACGGTGGCGAACGTGTCGCGGCTGATGGAGTTGGAAGAGCCGATCCGGCAGATGATCAGCATGGGGAAACTCAGCGGTGGGCACGGTCGGGCGCTTCTGGCGGCGCCGCCCGGGTCGGCGCGGGTGACGCTGGCGCGGCGTGCGGCGACGGAGTCGTGGAGCGTTCGGCAACTGGAGCGGGCGGCGGCGGGGCTGTCGCGCGGGGAGGGCGAGGCGGCGAAGCCGAGCGCGGAGGCCGAGGCGCGGGCGGCGTCGCGCGAGGCGCTGGCCAAGGGGCTCGGGGCGCACCTGGGGACGAAGGTGCGGATCGTCACGGACCGCACGGGGAAGCGGGGGCACCTGGTGGTCGAGTTCTATGGGCTCGATCACTTCGACGGGCTGCTGGCGAAGATGGGGTATGGGGGGTAGAAGGCGGCAGGAGGACGGGGCGCCGATGCCGCAAGCCCGAACACAGATTCTTTGCGGCGCGCTCCGCGTTTCCCCGGGAGCAAACTCAACTACCAGACAGGGTGTTCTCGCGGAGTTCGGTCCCATTGGAATGCACACAGCGCCGAGCACGAATGAGCCATAGGCCACAGGATCCACGATCGAGCGTGCGGCGCAAGCGCGACAGCGGGACGGCCCGGGGGTTTTCCTTTCAGATCACGGTGTCGTAGGCTTGGGCGATGCCCTCAGGCGCGAAGGAGTCGGAGTATGCGCAGGATTCCACGGCAAGCATCCGAGCCCATGCGATTCACGTCGCTCAAGCTCAAGTCTTGGAAGAACTTCAAGGAGGTGGACATCCCTCTGGCCGAGCGCGTCTTCATCATCGGCCCTAACGCCAGCGGAAAGAGCAACTTCCTCGAAGTCTTTCGGTTCCTGCACGATCTGACGACCGAGGGGGGCGGACTGGCGAAGGCGGTGTCGCTGCGGGAGGGTATGTCCAAACTGCGCTCCCTCCACGCCACGGTGAACAGCGCTGTGGAGATCACTGTTGGAATGAAGGAGCCGAGCGGAGCAACATGGAAGTACCAGTTGGTCTTCGACACGCCTTCGACGACGAGCACTGATGTTCTCATCAAGGTCGAGACGGTCGAGCGAGATGGCAACACGCTGCTCACCCGTCCCAGCCGGGACGACGAGGCCGACCCGGACCGCTTGCGGCAGACCGCGATCGAGCAGGTCGCTGCCAACAAGGATTTCCGGCAAGTTGCGGAGTTGTTCCGCTCCATCCGGTTCATGAACCTTGTGCCGCAGTTGATCCGGGAGGGCCAGTCGAGCCCGCAGCAGTTCCCGGGACAGGACCCGCTCGGGCGAGACTTGCTCGAGCAGATCAGGCAATGCAAGAGGGGGCTGCGATCCAGTCGCCTCAAGGCCATCGAGCGCGTGCTGAGGAGCGTTGTGCCGAACTTCGAGGAACTGCGTCTGGAGACGGACAGTCGCGGCCGTCCGCATCTAGCGGTCGGCTTCAAGCACTGGAGAACCAACGCAGTTAGGCAACGGGAGTCGCAGTTCTCCGACGGCACGCTCCGCCTGATCGCCATGCTTTGGGCGCTGCAGGAGGACGCCGGACCTCTCTTGCTCGAAGAGCCCGAGTGGTCTCTCCACACGGGCATACTCGAGCGACTGGCTGCATTCATCGCACGGATGCAGCGAGAAGGCAGCGGACGGCAAGTTTTCATCACCACGCACAGCGAGAGGGTGCTCGCCGACGCGGGAATCGCTCCGGAAGAGTTGCTCTTGATCCTTCCGGCCAGAAGGGGCGGGTCGGAGATCCAGCCTGCGGCCCGATACCCGGTTGTGGAGAAGGCCATGCGGTCCGGCTTGACCGCTGCTGAGGCTGCGCAGCCACTCACGAGGGTCGAGACGATGCGTCTCTTTGGAGAACCTGCGTGAAGCGGCCGCTGGCGATGATCTGGGCGGAAGGATTCCTGGACCGCGTGGCCGCTGAGCGGCTCGCGAAAGAGCTCGGATTGCGCATCGAAGGGGCGGTGAAGGACGCGGGTGGGATCGATCGGTTCTGGGAGTTGCTCGACAAGTACAACAAGGCGGCGGAGCAGTGCGGGCTCGTCTTTGCTCTTGCAGATCATGATGGTGTGGATTGCGCTGGTCCGAAACTTGCGGCAAAGCTGCGATCACGGCACCGTGACCTGATCCTGCGTTTGAGCGTGGCCGAGCTGGAGTCGTGGTTGATGGCCGATCATGAGAGTCTGGGCGAATACTTGCGGGTCTCTCCGAGCAAGTTTCCCGAGGAACCGGACAAAGTGAAGGATCCAAAGCGGACGCTGGTCGACCTCGCCGCGAAGTCGAGCAAGCCGGCCATCAGGGCCGGCATGGCGCCCAAGGCGGGACACTCCACGAATCGGGGACCCGAGTACACGCTCATCATGGAGCAGTTTGTGCGCCAGTATTGGATGCCTTTCAGGGCCGCGGAACGCAGTCCGAGTCTCAAGCGGGCGATCGTGGCGCTGCGTGCCGCGTCCGCCTAGCACACGGGGTCGAGCGATCATAACACGCGTGCAAGATGGGGCGGCGGCCCTTGTTCTTGCATACCCTGCGTGTGTGCCGCTGCGGCTCTCGAGCGCTACGCAGGTTCAGGAGATGACGCGGAGGGGGACGCGGGGTTCGAGGTCGGCGGTGGGGCGTGCGACGAGGTCGTAGCCGTCGCTGTCGACGATGACGCAGGGGACGAGTTCGCCTGGGGCGAGGTCGCGTGCGGAGTGGACGAAGGTGACGGCGTCGATGGCGGGGGCCTGGGCGCGGGTTCGGCCCTGGTAGAGGCGGCCCTTCTTGGAGACGCCGGTGGTGGCGCGGCCTGCGGTGGCGGTGGGGGCGTCGATGAGGACGTCGGCGCGGTGCCCGGAGCTGGGGCGGTCGGGGTCGTATTGTTTGGCGATCTTAGAAGCGGATTCGAAGGCGATCTTTTGTTGGAGTTGCATGATCTCGGCGCGGCGCTGCGACTTGAGTTCTGGGGGGACGCGGAGGGCGGGGTCGTCTTCGAGGGTACCGGCGACGGTGCCGTCTTCGCGGGAGTATTCGAAGACGCCGAGGGCGTCGAAGCGCGACTCGGCGACGAAGTCGAGGAGTCGGCGGTGGTCGTCGCGGGTCTCGCCGGGGAAGCCGGAGATGAAGGTGGTTCGGATGGCGATGTTGGGGACGCGGTCGCGGAGTTTGCGGATGAGGCGTCGCTGGTGGTCGGCGGAGACGTTTCGTCGCATGGCGGCGAGGATGCGGTCGGAGGCGTGCTGGAGGGGCATGTCGATGTAGGGGAGGAGGATGCCGTCGCGTGCGAGGGCGGCGAAGGCGTCGATCATGGGATCGGAGAAGTTGGAGGGGTAGGCGTACATGAGTCGGACCCACCCGGCGCCACCTCCCGCGGCGTCTCGGACGGCGTTGCAGACGGTGGAGAGGAGGAGTGGGAGGCCCTTGGCGGCGGCGGCGCCGAGGCCGATGTCATCGCCGAAGGAGGTGGTGTCCTGGCCGATGAGATTGAGTTCGAAGGCGCCGTCGAGGACGAGTTCGCGGGCCTCGTCGGCGATGCGGTCGAGGGGCTTGGAGCGCATCTTGCCGCGGATGGAGGGGATGGTGCAGAAGGCGCAGTTCTGGTTGCAGCCCTCGGAGACACGGAGGTAGGCGTAGTGTCGCGGGGTGAGGCGGAGTCTGGCGGAGTCGTCCTCGAAGTAGCCGATGCCCTTGCCGTCCTTGCCGTTGACGGTGAGGCCGGTCGTTTTGAGGCCGCGGTCCTTGGCGGCGGCGAGCGCGTTGGCGGCGATCCAGTAGGCGGGTGAGGCGTCGGCGGCGGGAGAGGAGCGAGTGACGCGTAGGCCGCGGACGGCGTGGACGATGTGGTCGCGGTCGAAGACGCCGATGAGGGCGTCGATTCCCGGGGCCCAGTCGAGCATTTTGGCGCGGTGTCGCTGGACGAGGCACCCTGCGACGACGACGCGGCGGACGCGGCCGGCGTCTTTGGCGCGGAGGGCCTCGTGGATGACCTGGAGGGACTCGTCCTTGGAGGCTTCGAGGAAGCCGCAGGTGTTGATGACGACGGCGTCGGCGTCGTGGAAGGGGCGGTTGGGGTCGTAGGCGACCGGGGCGATGCCGTCCTGGGCGAGCAGGCCGAGCATTTTCTCGGAATCGACGAGGTTTTTCGGGCAGCCGAGGCTGACGAAGGAGACGGTGCGGATGGGAGGAGGCTGTCGGGGCACGGAAGGAGATGGTAGAGGGCGCGGCGCGGGGAAGCGGGGAAGGGGCGAGCCGCGGCGGATGGCTAGGCGCGAGCGAGGGTGCCTCGGCTGCCGCGGGTGGCGAGCATGTAGCGTTGGAGATTGCGTCCCGGGCAGGCGGTGGGCATGATTTCCTGGTGTGTGAAGACGCGGTTGATGGGGACCTGGAAGCGACGCATCTGGGAGGCGACGAAGGCGTCGAGTGCTGTGAGGGCGTCGCGGGAGGGGGTTTCTTCCTCGAAGTTGCCCATGAGCATGATGCCGAGGTTGTGCTCGTTGTTGAGGCGGACGTGGGCGCCCTGGTAGATGGCGGGTCGTCCTTCCCAGACGCGGCCCGCGGGGTCGATGATGAAGTGGTAGCCGATGTCGGCCCAGTTGCGGCCGCTGGCGTCGGTGCGGGAGCCGGTGTGGTCCTTTCGGATGGACTCGAGCATCCGAGCGGTGGCGTCCTTGGTTCGGAGGTGGGCTGCGGGGATGGCGGAGTGGTGGATGGTGATGCGTTCGACGCCGTTCATGGGGTTGATGAGGGCGAGGGCGGGCTGGGCCTGGGTCCACTCGCGTCGTGGGATGACGCCGGAGGGAGCGGCGGAGGCGGGGGCGCGGCCCGGGGAGCCGGCGAGGCGGCGTGTGGGGGGGCCTTCGAGTTCTTCCTTGGAGAGTGGGGTCCAACGGCCCTGGCGCTGGCAGGCGGCGAGGAGGGCGGCGGCGCCGGAGGCCAGGCCCAGGCGGAGGATGTCGCGACGGTCGTGCATGGCTACATTCATCGGCTTGCCGGGGCGGCGGCGTCCACCGGCGGCGTGAGAGGGTATCCGAGGAAGGGCAGCGATGCAGGCGACAACGTCCCCAAAGGTGGCGGCGGAGAGCGGGCCGATCGAGGCGGCCAAGACGATGGTGGATCAACTCGGGGCCGAGACGCAGCAGACCTTGGACGGGGTGATGCGGTTCGCGCGGGAGTACGGCCCGAACATCCTGGCGGTGCTCGCGATCCTGACGGTGTCGTGGATCCTGGCGAGTTGGGCGAGGCGAGCGGTGCGGAAGGGGTTGCAGCGGGCGAACTTTGACCTGACGCTGTCGAAGTTTTTCGGGAACGTGGTGAAGTGGGCGATCCTGGCGCTGGCGATCATCAGTTGTCTTGGGCGGTTCGGGATTCAGACGGCGACGTTTGCGGCGATCCTGGGCGCGGTGGGGTTGGCGATCGGTCTGGCGCTGCAGGGGACGCTGTCGCACATGGCGGCGGGGGTGCTGCTGCTGATCTTCCGGCCGTTCAAGGTGGGTGACGGGATCACGGCGGCGGGACAGGTGGGGATCGTGAACGAGATTGATCTGTTCACGACGACGCTGGACACGGCGGACGGACGGCGGATCACGGTGCCGAACGGGGCGATCTTTGGGAGCGTGATCGAGAACGCGACGTACCACCCGCGGCGACGGGTCGACGTGGCGGTGTCGATCAGCCCGGCGGTGGACCCGGAGACGGCGCGGGCGGCGTTGCTGGCGGCGGCGGCGTCGACGGAGGGGGTGATGACGGAGCCCGGTCCAGCGGCGGTGCAGAACGATTTGGCGGGGAGTTGGACGCTGATGGCGTGGGCGCCGACGCCGGAGTTTGGGAAGGTTCGGCAGGCGCTGCTGGTGGCGACGCGAGCGCGGCTGTTGGAGGCTGGGATCGCCGGCCCGAGGCCGGTGATGGACGTTGCGATCACGAAGATGCCGGGGTAGGGGCGGATCAGGAGCAACCGGCGGCGAAGGCGGTGAGGAAGCAGATGAAGTCGGCGACATTGAGCACGGGTGAGGCGGTGGAGGCATCGCAGTTGGCGTAGGAGTCTCCGGCGGCGAAGGCGTTCTGGTAGCAGATGAAGTCGGCGACGTTGAGGACGGGCGGGGCGGTGGAGGCGTCGCAGTTGGGATAGCAGGCGGTGGGGCAGGCGGTTCGTTCGACGAGGCCGTTGGCGGTGATGCCACCTGCGGCGACGAAGTTGCCAGCGACGACGAGGCGGTTGCCTGCGACGGCGAGGCCGAAGACGGAGGGGAAGTTGCTGGGCGGGATGGCGGAGCCGGTGAAGCCGCCATCGACGGAGGCCCACTGGTTGTTCTCCCAACGAGCGAACTGGTTGATGGGGACCATGGCGGTGCCCCCGATGTAGAGTTTGGAGCCTGAGCCGTCGTTGAAGGGGGAGATGGAGGTGAGGCGGCCGGTGCCGAGTTGTCCGCCGAGGTTGGCCCAGGCGGAGCCGTTCCATTTGGCGACGTTGCAGACGGGGAGGCCGGAGCGGAAGAAGGTGCCGCCTGCGGCGAAGAGGGCGGGACCTGAGCCGTCGTCGAAGGCGGTGAGACCTTCGAGGCCGGTGGTGGTGCTGGTGGAGGTGAGCCCGCCGCCGACGGAGGACCAAGAGGAGCCGTTCCATTTGGCGATGAGGCCGGTGCCGGTGACGCCGTTGATGGAGGTGAATCGGCCAGCGGCGAAGAGGGCGTCGCCCGAGCCGTCGTTGAAGACGGCGAGTGAGGCGACGTAGGGGCTGAAGCCGGTGATGGAGGAGATGTGGGACTCCCACTCCTGGCCGTCCCAGGACGCGAGGCCTGCCCAGGTGAGACCGGCGATGGTGCCCGGGGAGTTGACGACGCCGCCGCCGACGTAGAGGCGGCCGTTCCAGACGGCCATGCACCAGATGGAGCCGCGGGTGGAGCCGGTCCAGGTGGTGTTCAAGGGTTGCCATTCGGAGCCGGACCACATGGCGAGGGAGGCGGTACCTGGGACGCCTGCGGCGTTGTCGAAGAAGCCGCCGACGACGAGGCGCTCGCCGGAGCCCGGGTTGAAGGGGAGGATGGAGTTGACGAAGCCGTTGGTGAAGCCGGTGGAGAGCCCGCCGCCGACGGGGGCGAAGGAGTTGGCGGCGCGGTTGTAGGCGGCGAGGAGGCCGGTGCCACCGATGCCGCCGGCGGAGGCAAAGGAGCCGCCGACGTAGAGGCGAGGCCCATTGCCGTCGTTCCATTCGCGTGCGGCGGCGGCGTACCCGCCGGCGATGCCGACGGTGCCGATGGTGGTGTCCCATCCCGGGGTGCAGGGTTGAGCGGCGGCGGGGAGGCCAGCGGCGAGGGCGAGGGAGGCGGCGAGACGGGTGCGCATGGTGAGGCTCCGCTGGCGTGCCCGCCCCCCTCCGGCTGGCCGACTGACCGAGGACGATCCCGCGCTCGACATGAGGCGAAGGGGGCGGCGGGGGACAGCGTACTGGAAGGAGGAGAAAGGTCAAGAGAGGGCGAATGCCGGGGGCGGCGTCGCGGGACGGGCGCGGAGGAGTAGAGTGAGCGGATGGAGACGATCGCGGCGATCGCGACGCCGATGGCGAGGTCGGCGCGAGCGGTGGTTCGGGTGAGCGGGGATGGTGCGCGCGCGGTGCTGGGCGCGGTGGTGGTGGGGGGCTGGGCGGGTTGGCGGCGGGAGGCGCGGACGGCGCGGGTGCGGATGGGGGACGGGTTGGAGATGCCGGTGCTGGTGGCGACGTACGCGGGGCCGGGTTCGTACACGGGGGAGGACGTTGCGGAGGTGGTGGTGCCCGGGAATCCGCGGGTGGTGGAGCGAGTGCTGGGCGCGGTGCTGGGGGTGGAGGGTGTGAGGCTGGCGAAGGCCGGTGAGTTCTCGGCGCGGGCGTATGCGCGCGGGAGGATGACGCTGGAGGAAGCCGAGGGCGTCGCGGCGCTGATCGCGGCGGAGTCGGAGGACGACGTGCGGACGGCGCGGGGGTTGCTGTCGGGGGCGACGGGGTCGGCGTATCGGTCGTGGTCGGAGCGTGTGGCGCGGGTGCTGGCGCTGGTCGAGGCGGGGATCGACTTCTCGGATCAGGAGGACGTGGAGGCGATCGGGGAGGAGGAACTGCGTCAGGAGATCGGGGAGGTGGTGCGGGAGATCGGTGGGCACTGGGGCGGGGCGCGGGCGGCGCGGAGCGGGCTGGCGCGGGTGGTGCTGGCTGGGCCGCCCAACGCGGGGAAGTCGACGCTGATGAACGCGCTGCTGGGTCGTCGGCGGGTGGTGGAGTCGGCGGAGGCGGGCTCGACGCGGGACGCGATCGAGGAGCGGCTGGAGTTGGGCCCGCCGACGATGGGCGCGGTGATGCTGGTGGACCTGCCGGGGCTGGATTCGGGGTCGGGCGAAGGTGGTGGCGAGGTGTCGTCGGGGATGCGGTCGCTGGCGGAAGAGGCGGTGCGGACGGCGGACGTGGTCGTGTGGTGCGATGCGGAGGGAGGCGCGCCGAGCGTGAAGACGAGCGGCAGGGTCGTGCGCGTATGGACCAAGGCGGACCGCGGGGCGCGGAGCGGGAGCGCGGCGCGATCGGGGGAAGGGGGAGCGATCGCCGTGTGCGCGCTGGACGGGAGGAACATCGGGGCGCTGCGGCGCGCGATCGCGGAGGCGGCGGTCGGGGGCGGCTTGGCGGCGCTGCCGCGGCATCGGGAGGCGCTGTCGCGGGCGCGGTCGCGGCTGGAGGGGGCGCTGGGCGAGGTCGGACAAGCGGAGGTCGTGGCGCAGGAGTTGCGGCTGGCGCTGGACGCGTTGGGCGAGGTGGTGGGACGGATCACGCCGGATGAGGTGCTGGGGCGTGTGTTCGCGTCGTTCTGCGTGGGGAAGTAAGGCGGCGGAGACGGAGGGATCGGGGCGGCGGCGTGGGAAGGGTTGGGGCGGGGAGTTTGGGAGCGGGTTGGGCGTGTGGGGGTTGGGTGTCGCGTGCCGGGGGCGGTTGTCGCATGTGGGGGGCGGGGGCGGCGTAGTGCCGCCTGCGCGTTGAGGAACAGGTCATGTCGACGATTGCGATGGGGGCACCCGCGCGGGCGCGGGCGGTGGTGGCGATGGACGCGGCGCGGTGGTTTTATGCGTTCGCGGGTGTGGTGATGCTGGGGTGCGTGCTGGTGGGGTTCCAGCAGTTTTTCTTTCATGGTCGTGCGTATCCGTCGAGGCCGATCACGCCGCCGATCAAGTGGCTGGTGATCGCGCACGGGGTTTCGATGTCGCTGTGGATGGTGCTGATGATCGTGCAGCCGATGCTGGTGGCGATGCGGAAGCGGCGGGTGCACATGGCGGTTGGGAAGGCGGGCGCGTTGCTGGCGCTGGCGATCGTGGTGTTGGGGGTGATGGTGTCGGTGGCGCAGGCGCGGGTGCTGCCGCCGGACGCGCGGATCATGGGGTATGAGCCCAAGCCGTTCCTGGCGATCCCGCTGTTGTCGGTGGTGTTCTTTGGGGCGATGGTGGGGTTGGCGATCTGGCAGCGTCGGCGGCCGGCGGTGCATCGGGCGCTGATGCTGTCGGCGACGCTGGGGACGCTGTCGGCGGCGCTCAACCGGATCGACGCGTTGAACAATCTGTACGTGGGGACGATCTGGGAGACGGTGTTCGGGCCGTTCTTGGCGGCGGTGGTGCTTGGGGTGGTGCTGCTGGGGATCCGGTGCGTGGTGGTTCGGCGGCTGGATCGGGAGTTGGCGCTGGGAGTGGGGCTGGTGACGGCGTGGTCGCTGCTGATCGTGGTGGTGGCGCGGACGGAGGCGTGGTACGGGTTCGCGTCGCTGCTGGTGTAGGGATTATCGGAGGTTTGTGCGGGGCGCGCGGGGGATTGTCAGAGGGAGTGCGGACGGGTACGCTGGTGGCCTGGGCGTTGGGGCCATGAAAGGAGGCACGAGATGCGTATTCGTTCGTTGTGGATGGCGGGGGTGGGGGTGGGTGCGTGCGCGTCGCTGGCGATGGCGCAGGGTCGGTTGATCGCGGTGGACAGCAGCCGGGCGCTGTACGAGATCGACATGGCGACGGGGGCCAAGACGCAGATCGGGACGGTGAGCACGAACGCGAGCACGACGGCGGGGCTGGCGTATCGGGCGGACACGAACACGATCTACCTGACGTCGACGGGGAACGACTCGGTGTACACGCTGGACCTGGCGACGGGGACGGCGACGCTGATCGGGGCGTACGGGGACTCGGCGATCGTGATGCACGGGCTGGAGTGGGACGACAGCACGGGGACGCTGTACGGGGTGTCGTCGCACAACAACGGGCTGTACACGATCAACACGACGACGGGCGCGGCGACGCTGGTGGGGACGTCGGGGCTGGCGTCGTTCTCGAACCTGGGGCACGACTCGATCGCGAACGTGATGTACTCGACGAACAGCGGCACGGACAGTGTCTACGTGATGGACCGGGCGACGGGTGCGGTGACGCTGATCGGGGCGCTGGCGGGCCCGACGAACCCGAACGGCCTGGCGTTCAACAAGGACAACGGGCTGCTGTACCTGATCTGCAACAACACGGACAGCCTGTACACGATCAACGTGGCGACGGGAGCGGCGACGCTGATCGGGGCGCACGGGCCGTCGAACATCTTGGGGCTGGCGTACATCCCGTCGGCGGCGCCGGCGTGCTACGCGAACTGCGACGGGTCGACGATCGTGCCGGTGCTGAACGTGAACGACTTTATCTGCTTCAACAACCTGTTCGCGGCGGGGGACACGACGGCGAACTGCGACGGGTCGACGATCGTGCCGGTGCTGAACGTGAACGACTTTACGTGCTTCCTGAACGCGTTCGCGGCGGGCTGCCCCTGAGGGCGGGCGGGTGAGGCGTGAATCCAGCGACGCCGGCCCGGAGGGTCGGCGTCGTTTCGTTGGCGGAGGGGGTATGCTGGGGCAGCCATGACGGAGCAGCAGGCGGGGAATCACGGGACGCGAGCGGCGTGGGGGAAGCGGGCGCGGAGCGCGGACGAGGGCCGGTTCCTGGAGGGCCCGCGGAAGCGGCTGGACGAGTTCGGGCGTGCGGTGCGGATCTTCGCGGAGTTCATCCGCGGGTTTCGGGCGCTGCACTTTGTGGGCCCGTGCGTGACGGTGTTCGGGTCGGCGCGGTTCCCGCCTGGGCATCGGTACTACGAGTTGGCGCGGGAGGTGGGGAAGGGGATCGCGGGGCTTGGTCTGACGACGATGACGGGAGGCGGCCCGGGGGTGATGGAGGCGGCGAACCGCGGGGCGCAGGAGGCCGGGGGCGCGTCGATCGGGTGCAACATCCAGTTGCCGATGGAGCAGAAGCCGAACCCGTACCTGGACCGGTTCGTGGAGTTCCGGTACTTTTTCGTGCGGAAGGTGATGCTGGTGAAGTACTCGTACGCGTTCGTGGTGCTGCCCGGGGGCTTCGGGACGCTGGACGAGTTGTTCGAGGCGCTGACGCTGATCCAGACGCGGAAGATCGACAACTTTCCGGTGGTGCTGATGGGGACGGAGTTCTGGTCGCCGTTGCTGGGGTTCATGCGGGAGCGGTTGATCGAGCAGGGGACGATCGACGCGGGGGACGCGGAGTTGTTGACGGTGACGGACTCGGCGGAGGAGGCGGTTCGTCGGCTGGCGGCGAGCGTGATGCCGACGGTTCGGGAGCGGGAGCGGAGGCGGCCTGCGCCGAGGCCGATCCTGGGCGAGCGTCCGGGGCCGAAGGCTGGACCGGCGAGGGAGCAAGCGGGATGAGAGCAGCGCTGATGGCGTGCGTGTGGGTGGTGGCGTCGTGCGCGCCGGCGGCGCAGCCTCCGGAGAAGGGGGCGGAGAAGGTCGGGCGGGAGATCGCGGTGACGTTCGAGGCGGGGGTGCGCGCGGAGGCGGCGACGGGCCGGGTGGTGGTGTACCTGATGGCGCCGGGCGCGAAGGCGCCGCCGGGAGCGGGGCCTGCGGACGGGCCGTTCTGGGGGGATCCGCAGCCGATGTATGGGGTGGACGTGGCGGGCCTGGCGCCGGGGTCGGCGGCGGTGGTGGACGACGGGGCGACGTCGTTCCCCGGGGCGCTCTCGGGGCTGCCCAAGGGGACGTACGTGGCGCAGGCGGTGCTCGATCTGTCGCGAGAGGACAGCAGTTGGCGGCGCGAGCCGGGGAACTTGTATTCGGATCCGGTGACGATCGAGTTGGGGGAGGGGCGAGTGACGATCGCGCTGACGCGGGTGGTGGGGCCGCGGCGCGAGCGGAAGGTGGAGGGGGTGGAGGTGGTGACGGTGCCGTCGGCGCTGTTGTCGGCGTTTCGGGGGCGGGAGGTGGAGCATCGGGCGGCGGTGGTGCTGCCGATGGAGTACGACCCGAATCGGAAGTACGCGGCGGTGTACCACGTTCCGGGATTCGGCGGGGACGAGACGGAGGCGTACTCGGCGGCGGCGGCGCGAGCGGGGCGCCGCCAGACGGGACCGGAGCAGGAGTTGTCGCGCAACGTGTTCCATGTGTATCTGAATCCGGAGTCGCCCAACGGGCACACGCTGTTCGCGGACTCGGCGAACAACGGGCCGTGCGGTCGGGCGCTGGTGTCGGAGTTGATCCCGGCGCTGGAGGCGAGGTATCCGCTGGTGGCGTCGCCGATGGCGCGGCTGGTGACGGGGCACTCGTCGGGGGGGTGGTCGTCGGTGTGGCTGGCGGTGACGTATCCGGAGGTGTTCGGGGCGTGCTGGTCGAGTTCGCCGGACCCGGTGGACTTCCGGCGGTTCCAACTGGGGAACATCTACGAGCAGGGGAACTTCTATGAGGCGGCGGGCGAGGACGGGGTGGTGCGGGACGTGCCGAGCCTGCGGCGCGGGGGCGTCGGGATCATGACGGTTCGGCAGGAGAACGCGATGGAGGAGGTGATGGGCCCGGGGAACACGTCGGGGGCGCAGTGGGACTCGTGGCAGGCGGTGTTCGGGCCGAGGGACGGGAGCGGGCGACCGGCGGCGCTGTTTGACGCGCGGACGGGGGTGATCGACAAGGGCGTGGCGGAGGCGTACCGGGCGTATGACATCGGGGCGCGGCTGCGGGCCGAGACGGGGACGATGGGGCTGATCCTGTACCAGCGGGTGCGGCTGGTGGTGGGGGACCAGGACAGTTTTTATTTGAACGAGGCGGTGTCGCTCTTGAAGAAGGACCTGGAGGGCGTGAACTTCTTTCAGTTTCCGGAGGGTCAGCACGGGTACATGACGATCGTGCCCGGGGCGGACCACGGGACGGTGTTCCGGTCGGAGGCGGTGCGGGCGTTCCCGGGGCAGATGGTGGAGCACCTGAGGCGGCACAAGTTGATGGGGGAGTAGCGGACGAGCGCGACGCAGGGCGAGGGTGTCGGGCGAGAGCCGTGAGGGAGCGAGCGATGCGGATGCAGGACATGATCGCGGAGGCGGTGCTGGCGTCGAAGGCGGGGATGGCGCGGTACCTGGCAGGGTTCAGCGACGAGACTCGCGCGCGGCAGGCGCCGGGACTGCCGAACCACGTCGCGTGGTCGCTGGGGCACTGCGCGCTGACGTTGCACCGAGTGGCGGAGAAGTTGGACGGTCGCGGGCTGCCGGAGTCGGAGTTCGGGGTGGGGGGCGAGCGATTCGACGCGGAGTCTGTGGCGTTCGGATCGGTGCCGATCGGGGACGCGGCGCGGTACCCGGCGCTGTCGCGGTGCGTGGCGATCTATGACGGGGCGTGTGATCGGCTGGCGGGCGCGGTTCGGGCGTCGGACGAGGCGAGGCTGATGGAGTCGACGCGGTGGGGGGAGGTGGAGTTGCCGCTGTGGCTGCTGGTGCTGCGGATGGGATTCCACAACGGGATGCACACGGGCCAGGTGGCGGACCTTCGTCGTGCGCTGGGTTTCAGGTCGATCTTTGCGTGACGGCGCCGGAGCGGGCGCGGATGGCGACGAGCCAGGCGACGAGGGCGAGGAGGGCCCAGGCCTGGTGGGGGACGATGAGAGCGCGCCAGAGGGTGGTGTCGGTGAGGGCGGCGGGGATGGAGCCGCGCTTGGCGAGTTCGACAAGCGCGATGGCGGTGGGGAGGGCGTGGACGAGGACGAGGGCGAGGGTGACGGCGTGCATCCATCTCGGGGGCGCGAGGGTGGTCGCGTTGGTGGGGTCGGTGGGGGTGCGGCGGGCGAGGCCGTGGATGGCGAGGGCGAGGGGGAAGAAGAGGAAGACGGCGTCGTAGGCGCGGTGGTAGACGATGGCGAGGGAGACGGCTGCGGTCATGGCGAGGGAGACGACGGGCGCACGGCCCTCGCCGGGCTCGCGTCCGCGGCGGAGGTCGAGGAGGAAGTAGGCGAGGCAGAGTCCCCCGAGGATGGCGAGGACGGCGGCGCGGACGAGGTCGCGGTTGTCGGTGAAGGCGTGGAGTGGGTAGTGGAGGTTGATCATGTGGTGGCGGATGGCGTTGGCGCGGGTGGGGTTGCCGTCGTCGCCGACGGCGAAGGCGGCGAGGTTGGCGTTCCAGTCGTGCCACCAGGGGATGGCGGCGGCGTCGGAGCGGAAGGCACCGAGCGCGAAGAGAGCGGCGGCGACGGCGAGGCCGACGAGGCCGGAGCGCCAGCGGAGTCGTCCGAGGTCGTAGACGATGAAGAGGAGGGCGAGTTGGGGCTTGATGGCGGTGGCGAGGCCGAGGAGGGCGCCGCGGGCGAGGCCGGGGCGTGAGGAGAGGGCGAGGCAGACGAGCCCGAGGACCAGGAGCGGGGTCTGCCCAAGCCGCAGGGCGGAGAGCGTGGGCCAGAAGGCGAGTGCGATGGCGGCGAAGACCCTCGAGGGCGCGCCCGCGAGCCCGGCGAGTCGGGCGATGATGAGGATGCCGCCGAGGATGCAGGCGACGTTGGCGGCGGACCAGAGGGCGCGGGCGATGGGGAAGGGAAGTGCGGCGAAGGGAGTGAGAGCGGCGAAGGCGCTGGGTGGGTAGAGGAGGACGGCGGAGGGTCGCGGGCCGAGGGGGTGGACGTTGGGCGGGCCTTGGGCTGCGAGCCAGGCTTGTTGGACGTGGTCGCGGTCGTAGGGGTTGAGGCCGACGAGCCAGGCGCGTGAGGAGGCGTAGACGAGGTTGAAGTCGTAGTTGCCGGCGGAGGCGAGGAAGACGGGGCCGCGATAGGTGAACCAGGCTGAGGCGAGGAGGAGGAACGCCCACGAGGCGAGGTTGAGGGCACGGCGGGTGGGCATCGGGAGGAGATGCTACCGGCAGAGGGATCAGCGCGCGAGGAGTTCGAAGCGAGCGGGGAGGCGCGGGACGAGCACGAGGACGACGCGGACGCGAGCGGCGTCTGCGGCGGGGGGCGTGGCGAGCATGGTTTCCCAGACCGTGGCGTGGTCGGGCTGCGGGCCGGTGCCGCCGAGGGCGTCGGGTTCGGGCGCGGCGGCGGAGTGGTTCCAGCGGGCGGAGGGACGATCGGGGACGAGGACGAGGGCGTGATCGCGGTCGAGGGCGAAGGCGGCGCCGGCGTCGGCGAGTGTTCGCTCGCTGCCGGGTGAATCGACGAAGCGTGGTGCGAGTTCGACCCAGAGGACCGGGCCGGCGTCGGCGGGTGTGGCCCAGGCGCGGAGGGCGAGGTCGAGGCGTCCTGGGGCGAGGGCGACGAGAGAGGAGGCGACGGCGAGGGCTCGCGGGGAGTCCCAGGACGGGCCGCGGTAGACGGAAGTGGAACGAGCGACCTCGCCGAGGTATTGGTGGCGGACGGGCCCGGCGAGACGGGCGCGGGCTTCGAGGCGGTCGAGGTCGCCGAGGGGGACGGAGAGGACGCGGAGGCCGGCGTCGCGGAGGCGGGCACGGGTGGCGTCGTCGAGGGGAGTGGGGGCGGATTCGTAGGGGGCGAGGATGGATTCGATGTCGTCGCGGTTGTCGCGGATGGTGACGGGCGGTGTTGCGGGGGTGCCGTCGCCGGGTTGCGGGGTGCGTGCCCAGCGGGCGCGGCGCGTGTCGGAGACGATCCAGGACCAGACTTCGAGCCCGCGATTGGCGGAGGTGACGGCGGGGCTGGCGGCGGCGGGGGGGGCGGGTCGCCGATGGCCGCAGGAGGCGAGGCAGAGGGCGGCGAGGATGGCGAGGGCCGCGCGGGTCATGGCTCGTCGCAGTCGTTGATGCGGTCGATGAGTCTGCGGACGAGCCCGAACTTGTTGCGGGTGTGGGTGAAGACGAGGCGCGGGAGGTCGAGGTGGTCCTCTTCGGCTTCGAGCGGCCCGCGGAGGGTCATTCGGCCGGCCTTGATGAGCGGGGCGAACTCGTCGCCGAGGCGATCGACGTCGCGCGGGGAGATGGGTCGCTTGAGGCGGATCACGAGTTCGTCCTTGACGTAGCGGGAGGAGTGGTAGACGCGATAGAAGCGGGCGACGTGCTCGGCGGCGGCGGCGGGGGTGGGGGCGATGTAATAGAGGTTGACGTCCTCGGGGCTGATGAGGTGGCGGTCGAGGAGCCCACGGAGGGTCCACTCTTCCCATTGTCGCCAGTAGGTCCCGCCCTCGCCCTCGAGCATGACGACGGGGACCATGGAGGACTTGCCGGTCTGGATGAGGGTGAGGGCCTCGTAGGCCTCGTCCATGGTTCCGAAGCCGCCGGGGAGGAGAGCGACGGCCTCGGCCTGGCTGAGGAACATGAGTTTGCGGGTGAAGAAGTAACGGAAGTGGATGAGTTTCTGGTCGCCCTTGATGACCTCGTTGGCGGTGGTCTCGAAGGGGAGACGGATGGCGACGCCGAAACTGGCGTCGCGGCCGGGCCCGACGTGGCCGGCGTGCATGATGCCGCCACCGGCGCCGGTGATGACCATCCATCCTCGGGAGGCCATGTCGCGGCTGAAGGCGATGGTGGCGGCGTAGTCGGGGTGGTCGGCTGGGGTTCGAGCGGAGCCGAAGATGGTGACCTTGTGGGGTTCGCGGTAGGCGCCGAAGACGCGGTAGGCGTATCGGAGTTCCTTGACGGCGGCGGCGATGAGTTTGAGTTCGCCGGTGTCGCGGCCGTCGGGGATGAGTTTGAGAGCGGCGGCGATGAGTTCGCGGACGAGCCGGGAGTCGGTGGGGTCGGCGCCGCTTCCGCCGCAGCGGGCGATGAGGGCGTCGATGGCGGCGGCGACCTCGGGGTCGTCGGGGCGAGGGCGTGGTTCGGGGACGGTGGCGGCGTCGGGGTCGAGTTCGACGCGATTGGGCTCCGCGTTGTGGCGCATGGGAAAGAAACCTTAGGGAGAGGGTGGCTCGCGTGCGGGGAGGCGGTCGTCTCGTGGCCTGAGGACGACGGGCTCGGGCCGGAGGCGGAACTCGGACTCGTGTCGGAGGCGGTCGGTCGGGGTCTGCCCGAGGGCCCCGCCAAGCATACGCCGAGCGGCGGACCACTGGACCAGTCCGAACTCGGGGTTGGAGAGGGTTCCGGTGACCCGCGAGGTCATGATCTCGTCGCGGAGGGCGCTGTAGAAGGCGGTGAGGACGGGGAGGCCGTAGGCGGGCCGGGTGGTGAAGAGGAGGTCGAGGCGGCGGTCTGGGAGGGAGAGGGCGCCGATGCCGGTGATCTGGACGCGCTGGGAGAGGAGGTTGATGGCGTCGAACCAGAGTCGAGGCCCGTCGATCCAGAAGGTGGCGCGAGCGAAGTCGAGTGGGGCGTTGGTGGGGAGTTGCCAGTTGCTGACCTCGATGAGTCGGACGAGGGAGGGGAAGTTGACGACGCGACCCTCGGCGACCTGGATGGAGCCGCGCCCGGAACGGGAGTCGGGGCGTCCGAGGATGCCGCGGAGGGAGCACTCGGCGTCGAGGAGCCCGCGCGAGGTGTCGGGTGCGGCGGGCGAGGCGGTGGCGGCGGCGGCGGGGCGGAGGTCGTCGAGGAGGGGCTTGAGACGGATGCCTGCGGCGCGGAGGGTGGCGTCGAAGGCGCGGCCGGCGGGCGCGGGAGGAAGGAGGGTGGCGTCGATGGCGGCGCGTCCGCCGTGAACGGTGGCGGAGGCCGAGGCGGTGATGGTTCCGTCGTCGGTGGAGCGGACGATCCCGACGAGGCCGGTGGCGCGGACGTTGTCGGCGCGGAGGGAGTCGGCGGCGAGGTCGAGGCGCGTGCGCAGCCCGTGGGCGGCGTGCTCGACTCGGCCCTCGACGGTGCCCGTGGCGTCGGCGATCGAGACGCCGAGATCGGCGGCGAGTCGCTCGAAGGTGAGTCGGCCCTCGGCCTCGAGCCGCCGGCGCGAGGGATCGTCGGAGCGGAGGATCGAGAGGGAGACCTCCTGGGCGTTGAGGGGCCCGGCGATGCGGAGGGCGTAGGGCTCGAGTGCGGCGCGGGCATCGTCGGGGAGGGCGGCGAGGAGCGAGTCGGGCAGGCCGCTGGACTGGAGGGAGAGCGCGGCGCGGATGGACTGGTCGCCCCCGGCGAGTTTGGACCAGGAGGCGTCGGCGAGGAGGGACCATTGGTTGTCGGGCGCGGAGGCGTGCACGCCGCGGGCGAGGCCGGAGTCGCCGGTGAGTTCGAAGCGACCGGCGTCGAAGCGAGCGTCGATGGTGGCGTTGTTGATGGTGAGCGCGAGGGAGGCGGGCTCGATCCAGGCGGACTCAACGCCCGGGCCGTCGGCGCGGGAGATGATGGAGGCGCCGCCGGTGAACGTGCCCCGGGGCTTGAGGGAGTCGAAGGAGTGGGCGAGGCCGGCCTCGGCGGCGAGGGCGCGGCAGAGGGCGGACTCGAAGCGAGCGTGCTGGAGCGAGAGGAGGAGCGGGGGCCGGAGGTCGGTGAAGATGGGGCCGGCTGGGTCGGAGGGCGCGGGCGGGGCGAGGGTGAGGACGCCCGAGGCGTGGAGCGATCCGGCGGGCTCGCCGGCGAAGGAGAGATCGCCGCGGAGGTCGTGGAGGGCGATGGAAGTGGGCCCGTTGCCGGCGCTGATGCGAGCGGAGCCGAGGGTAGAGGGCAGGACGATCTGCTGGCCGAGGACGGTGGCGGCGAGGTTGCGGCCGCGCTGGAGGGTGACCCGCGCGGAGGTGGGGGCGTCGGTCGGGGAGAGGATGGCGAGGTTGAAGTCGGCGAGGCCGGAGGGTCGGTGCTTCTCGGCGAGGCGGGCGATGCGCTCGGCGGCGGCGGGAGAGAAGACGCGGAGGAGGTCGTGCCAGGGCGCGGCGAGGTCGAGGTCGGGGGCGGCAAGGTCGGTGTGGAAGGAGGGGCTGGCGTTGGCGGGGAGTTGGGCGTCGAGGGAGAGGGCGACGCGGCCGCAGGCGGGAGCGCCGGAGGCGGAGGCGTCGGCGTGGAGCCGGAGCGAGACGGCGTTCTCGGAGGCGGTGAGGGTGCCCTGGAGGTTGGCGAGGGAGACGGCGCCCTCGGGGGCGGCGGCGACGTTCTGGAAGGAGAGGCGTGCGTCGAAGCCGAGGTCGTCGGGGGCGGTGCGCGGCGCGATGCGGATGTGGCCGTCGGCGGTGCCCGCGGCGCGGAGGTCGCGGAGGATTCGGCGGACGGAGTTGCCGGCGTCGCCGGAGCCTGGGAGGGCGCGGATGACGAACTCGTCGAGGGGCATGCCGCGGAGGGCGATGTCGATCTCGGGGCTCATGTCTTGAGGCCCGTCGCTGGTGAAGGGGATGTTGAAGGCGGCGCGGACGGAGGCATCGCCGCCGCCGAGGCCCTGGAAGCGGCCGGAGGTGAGGGTTCCGGGCCCGTTGTTGATACGAGCGACGAGCCCGGTGGCGCGGACGGGGATGGGGAACTTCTGGGGGACGAGGCCGGCGTCGGGGAGCCGCACGTCGAGGGTGGTGATGACGGGCTCGTTCTTTCCGACGTTGCTCTTGACGAGGAGGTCGATGTCGGCGGGGCCGCCGAGGTCGAAGACGGGGATGGCGGCGCGGGCGCGGAGGGTGGCGAGGCGTGCGGGGTCGGCGTTGGGCGCGGAGACGAGGCGGTCGAGTTCGGCGCGCTCGGCGGCGGCGATCGCGGGGCTGCGGATCAGTCCGTCGGCGATGAGGCGTTCGTACTGGGGGCGGTTGAAGAGGGCGGCGATGAGCGACCCGCGGCTGGGCGGGAAGGCGGCCTCCATAGTGGCGTCGATCGGCGCGTCGCGAGCGGAGACGGCGATCTCGAAGCCGGCGGACTCGTCGAGGGGCTCGATGCGTGCGGTGGCGCGGATGGTGGCGCCGCTGGGGGCGTGGCCGGCGAGTTCGGTGATGACGATGGAGGAGTCGGTGAACTCGACGGTGCCGGCGAGGTTCTCGAAGCGATAGGGGAAGAACTGGTAGGCGGCGGACCCGTCGCGGATCTTCATGGTTCCGGCGGCGCGGATGGGAGCGGGCTCGGGGGCGCCCGGGGGCGAGGGGTCGCGCCAGATGCGCATGCGCGTGGAGATGGTGGCGGAGGGTCGGGAGAACTTGTCGAGCCAGGCGCGGGCCTCGGCGGGGGCGATGGGCCAGAGGCGGGGGCTGGACTCGAGGCGGAAGTCGTTGCTGCGGAAGTCGGCCTCGAAGGGGGAGTCGATCTCGATGCCGTTGTAGCGGAGATCGACGTGGTAGGGGAGGTCTTCGAGTCGGCCGTCGAGGCTGGCGGTGACGCGGTCGGCGGCGAACTCGATTCGGCCGCTGACGCTGTGCATGCGCATGTAGGGAGCGGGCGGGCCCATGACGCCGGGGGCGATGGGGTCCCAGTTCTGGGGCTCGATGGGGAGGTTGAGGGAGACGTCGGCGAGTTCCATGCCGGCGCGGACGCCCTGGGCTGGGCTCCAGCGGAAGGTGGCGCGCGGGACGCTCCCGCGGACGTCGATCTGCTGGACGAGCGGGCGAACGGGGGAGGGGGCGGCGTCGGCGCGCCAGGCGTCGAGGGAGAAGTTCTCGACGACGAGGGAGAGGCCGTCCTGTTCGAGGCGTCCCGAGATGAGGAACCCGGGTCGGCGGGCGTCGGTGAAGGTCTGGCGGAGGTCGAAGCGGAAGGCGCCCGCGGCATCGGGGTCGGGGACGAGTTTGCCGTCGACGCGGATGGAGCGGAGCGGCGTGAAGGTGTCGCGGCGGTGCTCCCCGATGGTGAGCGAGGCACGGGCGATGGAGATGGAGGGGATGGATACGCCGCCCCCCCCGCCCCCCCCGCCCCCTCCGCCCGAGGCCGAGGGGAGCCGGAGGGCGGCGATGTTGAGGGAGTCGTCGTCGAGGGACTGGCTCAGGAGGAGGGAGGGCTCGATGATGCGGGCGGCGCGGATGGCGCCCGCGGGCCAGTCCACGTCGACCTCGAGACGGCGGATGGAGAGGAAGTCGGCGGCGGGCCCGGCGACTCCGGGGATGTGGAGCATGACCTCGTCGATGATGAGGGTGCCGTCGGCGTTGACGTGGGCGCGTCGGGCGGAGGCGGCGACGCCGAGTGCGGCCTCGAGGCGCGGGAGGACGAGGGCCTTGGTGAGGGGTGAGTTGGTGAGGAGCGCGAGGGCGGCGAGGAGGAGCGCGACGACGAGGGCAACGCCAAGGAGGAGACGACGGAGCCGGGGTCGAGGGGCGGGGCGAGGCGCGCGGGCGGGCGACGGGTGAGCGGGGGAAGGGGAGGCGGGCGGGTCGCCGGGAGCCATGCCGCGGAACTGTACGGAGGGGGTATGCTGCGGACGTGGCGAAGTCGCGGCAGATGTACGTGTGTCGGAGTTGCGGGGGCGTGCAGGGCCGGTGGATGGGCCGATGCCCGGACTGCGGGACGTGGGATGCGCTGGAGGCGCATCGGGAGGGCGCGGGCGAGAAGTCCGGTGGGCCGCAGCGCGGGATCGCGGAGGCGTGGGCGGCGGTGAGCGACGGGGGCGCGGACCTCGCGGGCGGAGGGATGGGGATGTCGGGGGCGGTGCCAATCGGGGAGGTGGAGGCGAGCGAGTCGACGCCACGGATCGGGACGGGGCTGCCGGAGTTGGACCGGGTGCTGGGCGGGCCGGCGGGCGGGCAGGGGCTGGTGCGCGGGTCGGCGGTGCTGGTGGGCGGGCCGCCTGGGATCGGGAAGAGCACGCTGCTGTTGCAGGCGGCGGCGGGGATCGCGCGGGGCGGGACGCGCGTGTTGTATGTGTCGAGCGAGGAGTCGGCGGCGCAGGTGCGGGCGCGGGCGGAGCGGCTGGGGGCACTGGGCGGGCGGGCGGGCGATCTGTACTTGCTCGCGGACACGAATCTGGGTCGGATCGTGGAGCAGGCGCGGCGGGTGACGCCCGGGGTGCTGGTGGTGGATTCGGTGCAGATGGTTCACAAGGCGGAGTTGCCGGCGACGCCGGGGAGCGTGACGCAGTTGCGGCGGTGCTGCGCGGACCTGGCGTATCTGGCGAAACTGAGCGGGATGGCGGTGGTGCTGGTGGGGCACGTGACGAAGGACGACCAACTGGCGGGCCCGCGGCTGTTGGAGCACCTGGTTGATGCGGTGCTGCGGTTCGAGGGGGATCGGCAGCACGCGCACCGGATCGTGCGGGCGGCGAAGAACCGGTATGGGGCGACGCAGGAGATCGGGCTGTTCGAGATGACGGCGGGCGGGCTGCGCGACTTGCCGGGAGGGGTGGTGGTCGGGACGGGCGGCGGGGGACGGCCGGGGAGCGTGGTGTGCCCGGTGCTGACGGGGACGCGGTGCGTGATGGTGGAGGTTCAGGCGCTGACGGCCACGGGGTTCGTCGGCGCGGCGAAGCGGAAGTGCAGCGGGATCGACGCGAACCGGCTGGCGATGCTGATCGCGGTGCTCGAGCAGCACGCGGAGGTTCGGCTGGCGGACCGGGACGTGTTCGCGTCGGCGGTGGGGGGGCTGCGCGTGATCGATCCCGGCGCGGACCTGGCGCTGCTGCTGGCGGTGGCGGGGGCGCAACTGCGGCGGGGGCTGGGGTCGGGGACGGCGGTGGTGGGCGAGGTGGGGCTTGGGGGCGAGATCAGGCCGGTGGCGGGGCTGGAGCAGCGCGTGGCCGAGGCGGCGCGGCTGGGGTACAAGCGGGTGGTGGTCCCGCGGCAGCGGCGGGAGCGGAGCGAGGTCGAGGCGGTGGAGGTCGCGAGCGTGGCGCGGGCGATGGAGGAGTTGGGGTAGCGCGCGTGAGCGCGTGGACGTCGGCGACGGTTACTCGCACCCCGCGGCGAACTTGTTGAGGAAGCAGGTGAAGTCGTTGACGGTGAGCATGGGGGTGGTGAAACTCCCGTCGCAGTTGGCGGCGAGGTCTCCGGCGGCGAAGAGCCCGAGGAAGCAGACGAAGTCGTTGATGTTGAGGGTGGGGGCGGTGCTGCTGCCGTCGCAGTTGGCGTAGCAGTCGCAGGACCATCGGGCGGCGTTCATGCTGGGCTCGCCGCCGGCGGAGGTAAAGAAGCCTCCGGCGATGATCTCGCCGTGGAAGGAGGCGAGGGCCTTGACGTTGGCGGCCTCGGGCCCGAAGGAGGAGAGCATGCCCGATCCGAGGCCGGACCAGGCGACGCCGTCCCAGGTGGCAACGCGTCGCGCGGCGATGCCCCCTGCGGTGTTGAAGAACCCGGCGGCGACGAGGCGATCGCCGGCGATAGTGAGCGCGGCGACGGACTGGTTCATCCCGCCGCCGATGGGGCTCCAGGCCAGGCCGTCCCAGCGTGCGATGCGTGAGGCGGGGGCGCCGCCGGCGGTGTCGAAGGAGCCCGCGGCGATGAGGTCGCCGGCGAAGGTGCCGAGGGCCATGACCGAGGGCGCGACGCCCGCGCCGAGGGCGTGCCACTGCTGTCCGTCCCATCGGGCGATGTGGGAGGCTGGGGCGCCACCGGCGGCGGAGAAGAAGCCGCCGGCGATGAGGTGGCCGTTGTAGTTGGCGAGGGCGTTGACGCTGGGGAAGGCCTGGCCTGCGGTGACGCCCCCGCCGACGTTGGCCCACTTGCCCCCGTCCCAGACGGCGACGCGGCTGAGGGGGAGCGCGCCCGAGGCGCTGAAGAAGCCGCCGGCGAAGAGTTGGTTGCCGACGACCTGGAGGGCCAGGACGCTGTCGTTGAAGCCCGCGCCCATGGGTTGCCAGGCGGAGCCGTCCCACCGCGCGATCGCGGAGATCGCCCCGGGCGGCCCGTTGAGATGGCCGGCGGCGATGAGGTCGCCCTGGAAGACGGCGAGGCAGGCGGGGGTGAAGGGGAGTGGCGTGCCCAGCGGCGACCACGACGAGCCGTTCCAGAGCGCGAGCCGATGGATCGAGGTGGTCCCGATCATGGTGAAAGAGCCGGCGACGACGAGGACCGAAGGCTGCGGGCCGGCGCCGTCGGGGTCCCAGGGGAGGAGGGCGGCGACGTTGCCGTTGATGTGGGAGGCGAACGCGGCACCGGGCTGCCAACGCGGGGCGCACTGGCCCGAGGCGGAGGCGGCGGCGAGCAGGGTGGCGACAGAGCACGGCAGCAGACGCTTGAGCATGACAACCTCCGGCTGGGCGCTTCGCCCAGTCGAGGCCATGCTACGGGCAGGTTTGTCTGCGCCAACCCATCTGAATCGTGGGTGGGGTCGGGAGCGCGGGGTTTACTTTTTCCCGCATCCGCAGTTGGGGCCGCAGCCCCCCCGCGGGGCGGGCTCCTGTCCCGTGTCGGGGCCGAGGATGCGACAGACCTTGGCGTTGAGGTATCGGGCGTGGTGCTCGAGGTGCCAGGTGGTCCGCGCGGCGATGGAGCGGACGGACTCGGGCCCGCGCTCCGGGTGCATCGCCTGCCGCTCCCACTGATCGGGCATCAGCGTTTGGAGCCACTCGGCGGTCCAACGGCGGAGGGTGTGGATCACGGCGACGAAGCCGCCGAGCGGGTACTGCCCGCCCCCGCCGGCTGCTGGACTGCCATAGAGCCCGGCGTCGATGAAGGCGTCCTCATCCCAGAGGGCGAGGACGGGGTTCTGCTCGGCGACGGCCCGGCGCATGCGGTGCGTGAAGGCGAGTTCGGCATCGGCGAGATGGCCGATCAGAATACGAACGGACCATCGGCCCACGCCGGCGTCGGGGAGAAACGCCTGGTCGGCCTCGGCATCCGAGAGATCGAAGATCCGCCGGTCGAAGCGTTCGAGACCCCGGCGATAGCGGCTCACGAGGTCGTTGGTCGGGAGTTGCAGGAAGGACTCCATCGGCTCGACCGGCGGAAGCGGGGATGGGAGCGCGGTCTGGGACATCTGGGCAACCTCCGGGAAGGAACGCGAACTCTGCGGCTGACGATCGAACCGCCGCCAGAGTCTATTCGTAAAGACCACTGAGCACAGTCTCTTTCTTCTCTCCTCCCAACGATCCCGCCCCTCCGGGGGCGGAATCGTTGTTTTTGGGGCGAGCGCACGGCGGGGCGTCAGCCCGGGATGGGGAACTGCTGGCAGAGCGAGCGGACTTCTTGGCGCACGCGGGCGGCGGTGGATTCGAGGGTGGCGGCGCCGGTGGGGCTGCCGATGGATTCGACGCCGGCGGCGAGGACCTGGTCGATCCATGCGGCGACCTGGCGCATCTGGGGTTCTTTGAAGCCGCGGGTGGTGGTGGCGGGGGATCCGAGGCGGATGCCGCTGGTGAACTTCGGCGGCCGCGGGTCCTGGGGGATTCCGTTCTTGTTGCAGATCATGCCGGCGAGTTCGAGCCATCTTTCGGCGTCGGCGCCGGTGAGTTTGTCGCTGCGGGGTCGGAGGTCCACGAGCATGAGGTGGTTGTCGGTCCCGCCGCTGGTGATTCGGTAGCCGAGATCGATGAGTGCGGCGGCGAGGGCCCTGGCGTTGGCGACGACCTGGGTGCAATAGGACTTGAACGAAGGTTGGAGGGCCTCGCCGAAGGCGACGGCCTTGGCGGCGATGACGTGCATGAGCGGGCCGCCCTGCATCCCGGGGAAGACGGCCTTGTCGATCTTTTTGGCG
This sequence comes from Phycisphaerae bacterium, assembly GCA_016793805.1. GTDB lineage: Bacteria > Planctomycetota > Phycisphaerae > Phycisphaerales > UBA1924 > JAEUIZ01. The sequence goes on along the minus strand of JAEUIZ010000056.1, from coordinate 44,990 downwards.
AGGTCCTCGGCGTCGGTGAGGATGAGGCCCCCGCGCGGGCCGCGGAGGGTCTTGTGGGTCGTGGTGGTGACGACGTGGGCGTGGGGGAAGGGGGAGGGATGCACGCCGGCGGCGACGAGGCCGGCGATGTGGGCGATGTCGGCGACGAGGAGGGCGCCGCAGGCATCGGCGGCCTTTCGCATGCGGGCGAAGTCGATGACGCGCGGGTAGGCGGAGTAGCCGCACATGAGGACCTTGGGCCGATGCTCGTTGCAGACGCGCTCGACGGCGTCGTAGTCGATGCGTTCGAAGTCGGGGTGTGAGGGGTCGTAGTGGAGGGGGTAGTGGACGGGCTTGAACCACTTGCCGGAGAGGTTGATCTTCATGCCATGGGAGAGGTGTCCCCCGTCGGAGAGGACGAGGGAGGCGAAGGTGTCGCCGGGGTCCATGAGGGCCATGAAGACGGCGGCGTTGGCCTGGGCGCCCGAGTGTGGCTGGACGTTGGCGAAGGCACAGTTGAAGAGCCGCTTGGCGCGGTCGCGGGCGATGGACTCGATGTGGTCGTGGTAGACGCACCCGCCGTAGTAGCGGGCGCCGGGATAGCCCTCGGCGTACTTGTTGGTGAGGCAGGTTCCCATCGCGTGCATGACGGCCGGGGAGACGTGGTTCTCGCTGGCGATGAGTTCGATGGTCGTGGCCTGGCGCTCGGCCTCCTTGGCGATCCAAGTGGCGACGTCGGGGTCGCGCCGGGTGAGGAGTTCGAGCGTGGCGTCGGCGATGGGGTCGTGGGCCATAGAACGAAGGATAGGAACGGGGCGAGCGAGGTCCGGCGCGTCGCGTCCAGGACACAAGATTGTGCGGAACGGCGCTCGGGCGTCGCGAAACTCGACGCGACGAACGGGGCGACGACCCCGATTCGATGCCGGGCATGCCCCGCACGGGTGATGGTCACCCGCCAGCGAGGGGTGATTGCCGAAGATGGTCGGCGATGCAGGAGGATCGGCACACGATCGGCGGCGCGCGGATTGGGATTGAGGCGTGCCATCGGGTGGCGCGCGTGGTGTCGCACCTGGCGGCGCTGCCGGCGGTGCCCGTGCGCGACTGGCTGGATCGGGCCGCGGGAGCGCTGGCGTCGTCGGCGGCGGGATCGACGTGCGTGGTGGTGACGGCGCGGGTCGATGCGCTGGGATCGGCGGTGGTGGTGGGGAGTCCCGGTGTGGGCGGCGTCATGGACGAGGCGCGGGCCTCGGCGGTGCGCGCCGCGGCACGGCGGCTGGGACACTGCGGGTTGTCGGTTCGCGCGGGCGGCGAGGCGATCCGCGTGGGGATGTCCGCCGCGTGGCTCGGCGGCGCGCTGGGGCGACAGTTGGGCCCGTCGATCGTCGCGGGCGCGGCGGCGATCGAGGGCGACTGGACGTTGCTGGTGTACATCGCGTCGGAATGTGACGCGGCGACGACCGCCGCCGTGCTGGAGGCGGTGCTGCCCCTGGCGGCGTCGGCGGCGTCGCGGGCGCTGGGGGCGGCCGGCGGCTCGTGGCTGACGAGGCGGGAGCAGGGCGTGCTCGAGTTGGTGGTTCGGGGGATGTCGGACCGCGAGGCCGGGGCCGTCCTGGGCCGGAGCCCGCACACGGTCCACGAGCACGTCAAGTCGCTGCACCAGAAACTCGGGACGCGGCGGCGGGCGGAACTGGCGGCGCGGTACTTCGGGGGCCCGTGAGCGTCAGCCCGTGCGCAGCGACGCGAGGATGGCGTCGACGTTTTTCAGCGCGTCCCCGAAGAGCATGAGGGTGTTGTCGCGGAAGAAGAGGGGGTTCTCGACGCCGGCGTACCCGCTGGCCATGCCGCGCTTCATCACGACCACCGTGCGCGCCCGCCAGACCTCGAGCACGGGCATCCCGGCGATGGGGCTTGCCGGGTCGTCCAGCGCGCTGGGGTTGACGATGTCGTTGGCGCCGATGACGAGGACGGCGTCCACCTCGTCGAGCGTCTCGTTGATCTCGTCCATCTCGTGGACGATGTCGTACGGGACGTTGGCCTCGGCCAGGAGGACGTTCATGTGCCCGGGGAGCCGCCCGGCGACGGGATGGATGGCGAAGCGGACGCGGACGCCGCGCTGCTGGAGGTGGCGCGTGACCTGGGAGACGGCGTGCTGCGCCTGCGCCACGGCCAGGCCGTAGCCCGGGACGATGACGACGTTGCGGGTCTGGGCGAGCAGTTCCGCGGTGCGGGGCGCGTCGATCGACCGGACCTCGCCCGCGGGCGCGGCCCCGGGGGCGGGCGATTGACCCGGCGCGGCCCCGAAGCCGCCGAGGATCACCGAGAGGAAGGAGCGGTTCATCCCCCGGCACATGATGAAGGAGAGGATGGCGCCGCTGGAGCCCACGAGCGCCCCGGTGATGATGAGCAGGTCGTTGCTGAGCATGAATCCCGCGGCGGCCGCGGCCCACCCGGAGTAACTGTTGAGCATCGAGACGACCACGGGCATATCGGCGCCGCCGATGGCCAAGACGAAGTGGACGCCGAAGGCACCGGCGATCGCGGTGGCGATGAGGAGGGGGACGAGGGACCCGTCGGGGTTGGTGACGAAGCGCACGCCGAGCCAGACGACCGCGGCGGCGGCGATGAGGTTGACGACGTGGCGACCGGGGATGAGCCAGGGGCTCCCGGTGATGAAGCCCTGGAGTTTGCCGCAGGCGACGACCGAGCCGGTGAAGGTGACCGCGCCGATGCAGACGCCGATGAAGACCTCGGCCTGGTGCAGCCCGTGCTCGGCGGGGCTGAGGCCCGGGCCGGGCTCGAGCGCGGTGGCAAAGCCGACGAGGACCGCCGCCGCGCCGACGAAACTGTGCAGGATAGCGACGAGTTGGGGCATGGAGGTCATTCGGACGCGCGCGGCGAGCGCGCTCCCGACGACCGCGCCGAGCGTGAGGGTGCCGACGAGGACTGGGAAGCCCTCGAAGCGCGGGTGGGCCGCGGTGGCGACGAGGGCGATGAGCATGCCGGCGACGCCGAAGAGGTTTCCGCGGCGGGCGGTCTCCTGCCTGGAGAGGCCGCCGAGGCTCAGGATGAAGAGCGCGCTGGCGGCGACGTAGGCGATGAGGATGAGGCTCTCGGACATGGGAACCCGGGGCTACTTCCTTCGAAACATGGCGAGCATCCGATTGGTGACGAGGAACCCGCCGGCGATGTTGATGGTCGCGAGGAGCACGGCCAGCGCGCCCAGGACGGTGGCGGTGGAGGGTCGATGGGAGAGGTGGAGCATCCCCCCGATGAGGATGATGCCGCTGACGGCGTTGGTGACGCTCATGAGGGGCGTGTGCAGGGCGGGGGTGACGTTCCAGACGACCTGCCACCCGACGAAGCAGGCGAGGATGAAGACGGTGAAGTGGCCCAGGAACGAGGGCGGGGCGACCAGCCCGACGCCCGCGAGCGCGCCCCCGGCCAGGGCGAGCCAGAGGAACGTGCGGTCGCGCGTGGGCTTCTTGATGAGCGCGGCGGGCGGCTCGGGCTTGGGCGCGGTCGCGGCGACGCCCGGCTCGGGCGGGGGCGGGGGCGTGGGCGGGGGCCAGGTGATCTGCCCGTCGTGCGCGACGAGCGCGCCCCGCACCGCGGGATTGTCCATCTCGACCCGGATCGCGCCGTCGCGCCACAGTTCTTCGAGGAGCGCCACGACGGTGCCCCCGTACAACTGGCTCGCCTGGCTGGCCATGCGGCTGGGCAGGTCGGTGTGCCCGATGATGGCGACGCCCTTGTGGACGACGACCTCGCCGGGGCGGGTGAGCGCGCAGTTCCCGCCCTGCTCGGCGGCGAGATCGACGATCACGGACCCGGGCTTCATGCTCTCGACCATCCCCGCGGTGATGAGTTGCGGGGCTTTCTTGCCGGGGATGAGGGCCGTGGTGATGATGATGTCCACGTCCATCGCCTGCTTGGCGAAGAGGGCCATCTCGGCGGCGATGAAGGCGGCGGACATCTCGCGCCCGTAGCCCCCGTGCCCCTCGCCCTCTTCCTTGAGGTCGAGTTCGAGGAACTCGGCCCCCATGCTGCGGACCTGGTCGCGCGTGGCGTGGCGGGTGTCGAAGGCGCGCACGATGGCGCCGAGCGAGCGGGCCGCGCCGATCGCCGCCAGCCCGGCCACGCCCGCGCCGATGACGAGCACCTTGGCGGGGTCGATCTTCCCGGCGGCGGTGGTCTGCCCGGCGAAGAAGCGGGGGAAGTGCGAGGCGGCCTCGACGACGGCGCGGTAGCCGGCGATGTTCGCCATCGCCGAGAGCGCGTCCATCTTTTGCGCCCGGGTGATCCGCGGGACGCAGTCCATGGCCAGGGCCGTGACGCGTCGGGCCGCGAGGCGCGAGAGCAGTTCGGGGTTCTGCGCGGGCCAGAGGAAGGAGATGAGGACCGCGCCGGCGTCGATCAGGTCCGCCTCGTGGATGTCCAAGGCCGGGTTGTGCTCGGGCGGACGCACCTTGAGAACCACGCCCGCGCCGGACCACAGCGCGCGAACATCGGAGACGATGATCGCGCCGGCTTCGATGTACTGGGCGTCGGCGAATCCGGTCTCGGCCCCCGCGCCCGACTGCACCGCGACCTCGAACCCGAGTTTCCGCAGGCGCAGCACGGTCTGCGGGGTGGCCACGACGCGCCGCTCGCCGGGGTGGATCTCCTTGGGAATGGCGACGCGCACGATCGGCTCCGCGAGGGCGGGGAGAGGAAGGGGCCGAAGTGTAGGGCAAAATCGGAGCGGGCGGTCCGGTGGACCTACGTTGCGTAGAACTCGTCGATCGCCGCACGCCAGGAGTCGAGCGAGTCGACGGCGATCATTCGGAGGCGGACCTCCTCGGCCCGGGGGTGGTGGGCGGCGAAGCGAATCCCGAACTTGCGCATCGCGCGCGAGGTGTAGGTCTCGTGGCGGCGGATGCCGAGCGTGCGGTTGACGCGGAGCGCCAGGTCGAAGTGGTCGAGGAGGACGGCCCGCTGCTCGGGGATCGTGGGCGGGCGCGGCGGCCGGCCGGCGAGCAGGTCGCGCGCCTGGCGGAAGATCCACGGGTTCCCGATGCACCCGCGCGCCACCGACACGGCGCTCACGCCCGTGTAGGCGATCATGCGCGGGATGTCCTCGGCCTGCCAGACGTCCCCGGAGCCGAAGATGGGGCGCGACGGATGCCGGCGGACGATGTCGCGGAGCAGGTCCCATCGCGACGGCCCGACGTACTTCTGCTCGACGGTGCGGGCGTGGACGGTGGCCCAGGCGTAGCCCATGTCGAAGGCGGCGGCGAGGATGCGGTCGAAGGCGGCGGCCATCTCGGGCGTGTCGTCGTACGCGCGGCGGAGTTTGACGGTGCAGGGCACGTCGGGCGGGAGCGCCTGGCGCACCGCCTCAAGGATCGCGATGGCGCCGTCGGGCTGCGCGAGCCAGTGCCCGCCGCGGGCCTTGCGGTCGATCTTTTTCACGGGGCACGCGAGGTTGACGTCGATGACTTCGAACGATGCGGTGGCGATCGCGGCACGCACGGGTGGGACGCCCGTGCCGCTGGAGACGAGAGGAGGGCTGGGCAGCGACGGCGTGGTGCGACCGGGGTGTTCCGTGCCGCCGACGCGCCCGACCTGCACGCCGCCGGGGAGGCGGAGGTGCTGCGGGGGACCGGGAAAGACGCCGGGCGTGTCGTAGGCGAGTTCGCGGTAGGCGCGGTCGGAGCGAGCGCGGCCCTGCTCGACCATTTTCAGGGCGGCGGCGGCCATCTCGCGCGGGTCGGAGCCCATGAGTTGGCCGGCGAGGGGGTGGTCGTCGGCGCCGCCGGGGACGTTATCGTCGATCTCCCCGAGGTCGGCCTTGGCGAACCCGCGGCCGCCGGCCAGGAGCGTGCGGTCCAGCAGCGCCTCGGTGACGCAGAGGGGGCACCCGTGCCGGCGGGCGATGAGGCGCATGGCGGCTTCGGAATAGCCGGCGAGCCCGGCCTGGAAGAAGGGGGCGTCGAAGGCGGGGACGAGGGCCGAGACGCGCGGATCGACCGCGGAGCCGGCGAAGCGCGTGGCGGCAAACTCGGCGGCGCGGCGGGCGTCGGGGTCGATGCCCGGGGCGATCGCGGGGCTTGGGCCCGTGGCGTTGTTGCTCTGGCAGAGCATCCCGGCGATGATAGAGGCATGAGGCGACGGCCCAGACTCGTGCGAACGCTTCGGACCGCGGGCGCGCGGGCGCTCCTCGTGGGCGTCCCGGCCGTGGTTTGCTCGCTGGTGCTCGCGCCCGGGTGCGGGTCGTCCACGCAGATCGTCGAGCGCTCGCCGTATCCGCGGGCCACGCCCGCGGGCCCGACGCTGGATATCCAGGTCGTCCGCGACGGGACCGAGATCGAACTGACCAACACCACCGCGCGGAGCCTGGGGCGGTCCGTGATCTGGCTGAACCGTCGGCACGGGCTGGAGATCGAGGGCCTGCGCGTGGGCGAGCGGCGCCGAATCCGCCTGCGCGACTTCCTCGACGAGTACTCGCAGCCCTTCCGCGCGGGCGGGTTCTTCGCGACCGAGACGCCCGAGCGGCTCGCGCTGGCCGAGATCGAGACCGAGGTCGAGCCCGGCAGGACGCAGATGCTCGGGCTGGTCGTCGTGGGCGAGGCGACGCGCTAGCACCAACGCAACAACGGGGCGAGCCGATGGGCCCGCCCCGTCGGGGTCATGCGTGATTCTCACGGGAGGGGGCGTCCGGCGCGGTCGCCCCGGCGCGTGGCTCGCTACTTGTCCTCGCTCGTGTCGGGGACGCTGGTGAAGGCGCTGTCGCGGGGCAGGGCGCCCTCGATCTGGTTCAGCGCGTTGCCCAGGTTGTTGAGGATCGGGAGGCTCTGCGACGCGACGCTGGCGAGGCCCGCGGGCGAGGTCGAGCCCGAGAGGGCGGCCTGGATCGCGGGGGAGAGGTTGGACCACAACTCGCGCACCGCGGCGAGTTGGTCCTTGAGGGTGGGGTCGGTGGCGCCGGGGAGCCCGATGGTGGAGTCGCCGTCGGTCAGGCCGGAGAGCAGGGTTTCGAACTGCTTGGTGGACTCGCGGAGGTTCTCGCGGTTGTAGCCGACGGCCACGTTGAGGTGGACCAGGAGGTACTCCTTGGCGATCTTCTGCGAGAGGAGTTGCTGCTTGGAGGCGGCGGAGATCGCCGCGAGCACCGGCCCGGCCGTGACCGACTTCTCGGCGTGGGCCAGGCAGAGCGCGAAGACCTTCTCGGCGGAGTCGAGCATCTTGCCGCTGGCCTCGGCGATCAGGAGCGTGGCCTGGGGCGAGGTCGGCCCGCCGCCCGCCACGGTCGTGTAGGTCGGCTTGATCTGGGTCCAGGTCGCGCGGAGCGACTTGAGGGCGGTGCCCAGCGTGGCGTCGGTTCGGGCCGAGTCGCAGACCTCGCCGTTCTCGAGCGCGGCGACGACGGCCTCGAAGGTCTCGACGTCGCGGGCGAGGGCCTGGCGGTTCGTGTCGGCGTTCTGGTCCGAGGCGATGAGCAGGTAGTCCTTGGCGATCTGCTGGGTCAGCGTCCGCTGCTGCCCGGCGAGGTTCAGGGTGGCGACGACCTGGTCGGTGGTCGGGCTGGCGACGGCCACGTACGCGGCCACGACGAGAGCATGGAACATGACGATTCTCCGGGGTGTACGGGAGACATCGGCCGGGACGCGATGGAAGTTGAGGTGGCGTGTCCAAGATGCCCGCGGTATGTTGGGACCAATGGGTCGCACGCCAGTCCTTCGGGGGTCCACTGTTCCCCAGCCTCCCATCCGAGAGTCGCCGGAGGTTCGTTTGGAGCTCGACGCTCTGCGTGATTCGCTCTGCCCTTCCAATTGCGGGAATCGAGGGGCATGCCCAGCGTTCCCCAACGGTCGGCGTTATTGCGACTATCGATCAGGACCAGCGGGCTGGTCGCACGCTCCCGGCGACGGGTTGACCATCGAGTCGGCACAGGACTGCAACTTCATCGGCTGCCGTGCGGACCTATTGGCGACGGGCCCGAGTGGGCGGCGGGCATTCGTGCTCCGGCACGAGTTGGAGCACGAGCGACAGCGCTATTGCCTCAGGATCCTGCCGGGAAAGTCCGTGTTCACACTCGAACTCATGGCGAATCTGGCGGCATGGCGCGCCCTCCGAGGCAACAGCAAGGCGCCTGTGACACGGCTGGTCTCGCCCGTGGATTCGGCCGCGCTCGCCGCGCTCACTGTGCTGGCGATTCGCGCGGGCATGGCGGGATCGCAGGTCCTGCTGATCATGATCGGCCTGGCTCTCGCTGCTGGTTTGAGCGAGTTGATGGCGCGCGGGTTGGACTCTTGGGCAGTAGGATTCGGCACGACAATTGCGGTAGTTTGCTTGATGGAGCTGGCGGCGATTCGGGTCCGTCGGTACACTTAGCCTCGCGCAAGGACAGCGCGTCGGAGCAGTCCATGCAGCCATCCAGCGGTCAACTCCAAGCGATGCTCTCCGCCGGAGCGACCGGGTTGACCGTCGGGCTCGCGCTGTACGAGCCCGGACCCTGGACCGGGGGACTCGCGGGCTTGGCCGGCGGCATCTGGCTTGCCACGCTTATTAGCAACTCGCGAGCCAACCGCTTGGCCGTCGTTCCGACGCTACCGCCCGAGGTCGCGGTGGCGGACGAACCCGCGACGGACCGGTTCGTCGTCGAGGATCCGGCGGACGCGGGCGCTCCTGAATCGCTCGGGGTTGTGAGGCGAGTTGGGCACATCCCCGTGCGTGAGTCCCTCTCGCCGGGCGACGTCGGCGTGCGCCTCACGAGCGTGCTGGCTCGTCATGCGGGAATGCTCAACGTCTTCTCGACGCTTTGGCAGAACAACGTGGTGGCCGTTTCCTGTGTGGGGCAGCTCCCAAAGCCCGCGTGCGATGACATCGAAACCTACGCGTCTCAGATGCAGTTCCAAGAGGCGGAGGTCGAACGCAAGAGACGGGCCAGCGCGGATAGCGGGCTCCGTGACGTTCAGATCCTGCGTTTCCAAACCGAACTTGGCCAGCGCATCGAGCTCGGCCCGTTGATGCGATTGCTCCGGGAGATCCGCGATCGCTACGGCGGGATCATCACAGACTTTGAGCAGGACGCGTCTCACTTTGGCCAGTTTCAATCGTCTGGGCTTGTCTGCTTCGGGTTTCCGAGGGTCGGGTTGGTCGGTACGTTTCTGAAGCAACTCCGCGCCTGGCAGGCAGAACTCGGCAAGGGCGGCTGGCGCCTCCAGCCCGCGATGCCGTGAGATTCGGCCCCTACCCTCGGTGATGCCTCTTCGCTACAAGCGTCGTCTTCTGGACCACATGCAGCACCGCAGTTACACGCCGCGCAAACTCGAGGATCTCGCGCGCGATCTGGGCATCGACGCCGAGGGCGACGAGTTCGCCCAAGCGGTGGGCGAGATGGCCGACGAGGGCATCATCGAGGTCACCGAGGCCGGCCTGGTGCGGCTCCCGTCCGTCGGGCAGCAGGGCGGCGAGGTCATCGGGACCTTCAAGCGCAACCCCAAGGGCTTCGGGTTCGTCTCCACCGACGATCCCATGCACGAGGGCGACCTCTACATCGCGGCCGAACTCACCGGCGAGGCCCTCACCGGCGACCGCGTCCGCGTCCGGATCCTCCGCGACAAGCGCTTCAAGGGCGGCGGCGCGGGCATCGGGGGCGCGGGCGGGCGGAGCCCCTACGTCGGCGAGATCATCGAGGTGCTCGAACGCAAGCGCGCCCAGTTCACGGGCGAACTGCGCAAGCAGGGCGGGCAGTGGCTCTGCTTCCCCGACGGCCGCGAACTGCACGACCCCATCATCGTCCGCGACGCCGAGTCCAAGAACGCCAAGGTCGGCGACAAGGTGGTGATCGAACTCGTCGAGTATCCATCCTCGGGCCCGATGGGCACGGCGATGCTCGGCGAGGGCGTGGTCGTGCGCGTGCTGGGCAAGTCGGGCGAGCCCGATGTCGAGACCCAGGCCGTCATCGCGGCGTTCGGGCTGCCGGGCGAGTTTCCGCCCGCGTGCATCGACGAGGCCCGCGCGGCGGCGGCGCGGTTCGACGCCGAGGTCCGGGCGCTCCGCGACGCCCCGCGCGACGGGCAGGGCCACCTGACCCCGCCCCCGGGGCGAAAGGACGGGGGCGATCTCGCTCGGCTGGATCTGACGGACGACTACATCATCACGATCGACCCGCCGGACGCGAAGGACTACGACGACGCCATCTCGATCCGCCGAACCGACGACGGCTGGGAGTTGGGCGTGCACATCGCGGACGTGGCGCACTTCATCGAGCCGGGCTCGGCGCTGGACGAGGAAGCGAAGGAGCGCGGGAACAGCGTCTACCTCCCGCGGCTGGTGATCCCGATGCTCCCGGAGGTGCTGTCCAACGGGATCTGCTCGCTGCAGGAGGGCGTCCCGCGGTTCTGCAAGTCGTCGTTCATGTCGTACGACCGCCGCGGGAACATCCGTGGCGAGGGCGTCGCCTCGACGCTCATCAAGTCCGCCAAGCGGCTGACGTACCTCGAGGCCCAGGCGCTGATCGATGGCAACCGCGAGGAGGCGAAGCGGCACGCCAAGACCGAGCCGAACTACACCGACCAGTTGGTCCACACGCTCCGCGAGATGGACGCGCTGGCCAAGGCGATCCAGAAGCGACGCCACGACCAGGGGATGATCTCGCTCGAACTCCCGGACGTGGTGCTGATCTTTGACGACAACGGGCGCGTGATCGACGCGGAGCGCGAGGACGACGCCTTCACGCACACGCTCATCGAGATGTTCATGGTCGAGGCCAACGAGGTGCTGGCGCGGCTGTTCGAGAAGGTCAACGTCCCGCTCCTGCGGCGCGTCCACCCCGAGCCCACGCCCGGGAACGTGGACGACATGCGCAAGGCGGCCAAGGTCGCGGGATACGCCATCCCGCCCAACCCGACGCGCGAGCAGTTGCAGGCGCTCCTGGACGCGACGCGCGGGACGCCGGCGGCGCGGGCGGTCCACATGGCCGTCCTCCGCACGCTCACCCGCGCGGAGTACTCGCCGGCGCTGGTGGGGCACTTCGCGCTGGCGAGCGCGGCCTATGCGCACTTCACGAGCCCGATCCGCCGATACGCCGACCTGACCGTCCACCGCGCGCTGGCCGAGTATTTGCGTCGGACGGACAACGGCCGCCGGCGGCCGCGCACCGACGCCGACCTCGAACGCCTCGGCAAGGCCCTGGTCGAGAGCGACGCCTGCCCCGACGAGCCGACGCTGGTGCAGATCGGGCGGCACATCACGATGACGGAGGAGAACGCGGAGGACGCCGAGCGGCAACTCCGCCAGTTCCTCGTGCTCCAACTCCTGGCGCAGCACATCGGGGAGTCGTTCAAGGGCGTGGTCACGGGGGTGAACCAGCGCGGCGTCTTTGTGCAGATCGACAAGTACCTCGCCGACGGGATGATCAAGGTTGCCGACCTGCCCGGGGACGTGACGCGATCGAACGCGCCCCCGATGTGGAAGATCGACCAGCGCACGGGCGCGCTCGTCGACCAGCGCTCCGGGCGCTCGTTCAACATGGGCGACACAGTCACTGTCCGCATCGCACAGGTGGACCTGGCGCGTCGGCAGATGGACCTGGTGCTCGACGACGCCGCGAGCCGCGCCGCGGGCAAGGTCAAGAAGCCCGTCGAGGGCTTGAAACTCGGCGGGGGCATGGCCCACGGGGGCGGCACGGGGTTCAAGGGCATGACGGGCGAGCAGCGCCGCAGCCGCAAGAGCAAGGCCCGCGACAAGAACAAGAAGCAGCACCGCCGGGATCGCTAGGCACGCCGCGGCGCTCCGCGCGGGCGCGTCATCGTTTCGAGCGGAATCGCACGAGGTACACCCCCGCCGCGACGACGATCCATCCGACGCCGATGAACGCGGCGGATCGCGTGCTCGGGTCGAGGTAGGCGCCGGTGAGCAGGCCCAACTCGCCGACGAAGAAGACGGCGGCCGCGGCGGTGGCGCCGGGGACGGCGCGTCCCTGGGCCTGGGGCCACGCGCGCCTGGCGCGGAGGATCAGCACGCTCGCGGCGGTGAGCGCGAAGAACACGCCGTCGATGAAGACCACGCCCGTGGTGAGTTTGTCCACCCCGCCGAAGCCCGCGGCCAGCAGCAGCGCGACCGCCATGACGCCCAGGAGCACGATCGCGGCGACGGGCGTCCCGAAGCGCGGGTGGAGCGCCGCGAAGGGCCGGAAGAAGCGTCCGTCGCGCGCCATGCCATAGACCAGCCGCGGCCCGGAGAGCAGTTGCGCGTTGAGGACCCCGAAGGCCGAGAGCGCGACGGCCCCCGCGACGACGCGGCCCGCGCCGGGCCAGGCCGCGCCGACGGCTTCCGCCGCCAGCCCCTTGCTCCCCGCGACGCCATCGTGCCCCAGCAGGCGCAGGTACGCCCAGTTGGCGAGCACGTAGACCGCGACGACGATCAGCACGCCCACGACGATCGCCCGCGGGACGTTGCGGCGGGGGTCGCGCACCTCGCCCCCGATCCAGAGCGCGTGCTGGAAGCCGCCATACGCGAAGAACGTGTGGACGAGGCCCGCGAGCACCCCGAGCACCCCGGGCAGGGCGCTGGGCGGCGGGGCGGGCGCCGTCGCGGGCCGCGCCGGCGCGAGCGTCAGCGCGATCGCGATGATCGCCAGCAGCGTGAGCAGTTTCGCCACGACCGTCAGGTTCTGGATCCGCGAGCCCCAGCGCACGCCGGCGACATTCGCGACCACGAGCGCGACGATCAGCGCCACGCCCGCGGGCACCACCAGCGGCGAGCCCGGCACGCCCGCGGCGATCGCCAGGTTCTGCGCGCACACGACCGCGATGACCGCGATCGCCCCGGCCTGGATCGCCGTCGCGTTGCAGAAGACGTAGAGGAACGCGGGCAAGGGGCCCGCGGCGTCGCGCAGGACCTCGTACTGCGCGCCGCTGGCGTGGTAGCGCCGTCCGAGTTCGGCGAAGGCCAGCGCCCCGCAGAGCGCCAGCAGCCCTCCGAGCCCCCAGCAGGCCAGCGCGAGGGTCGGGGTCTCGACCGGCGCCGCGACCTTGGCGGGGTTGAAGAAGATCCCGACGCCGATGATGGCGCCGATGACGATGCAGGTGGCGTCGAACGGGCCGAGAACGCGGGCCGGCTGCTGCATCGGGGGAGCATACCGCGGGGCGCGACGCCCCCGCGCTCACCTACACGTACCTTGCCACTTCCTTCGCCACGTCCATGGTGCTGTGCGTCCCGCCCATGTCGTAGGTCTTGACTTTGCCCTCCTTGATGACGCGCGCGATGGCGGCCTCGAGCCGCGACGCCATCTGCTTCTCGGCCGGGCCGCCCCTGCCCCCGCCCGCGGGGTGCCCGTTCCCGTCGCCCAGCCAGTCGAGCATCATCTTGGCCGTCAGCAGCATCGCGTGCGGGTTGACCTTGTACTGCCCGGCGTACTTGGGCGCGCTCCCGTGCGTGGGCTCAAAGACCGCGTACGTGTCGCCCAGGTTCGCGCTGGGCGCGAACCCCAGCCCGCCCACCAGCCCGGCGCACAGGTCGCTGACGATGTCCCCGAACATGTTCTCCGCGACGATCACGCTGTAGTCCTGCGGGTTCTTGAACATCCACATGCAGATCGCGTCGATGTTCGCCTCGTCGGCCCAGATCCCCGCCGACTTGTACTCCTCCGCCAACTTGCGGAACACCCGCGTCATCAGCCCGCCCGTCTCGCGCAGCACGTTGGGCTTCTCGACCAGCGTCACGCGCTTGCGTCCCGTGCGCTTCGCGAACTCGAACGCCTGCCGGCAGATGTTCGTGCACCCCTGCACCGACACGATCCGCGTCGAGAGGGCCACGTTCTCCAGCCCCTTGTCCTTCCACGGCTTCATCTTCGGGTTCAGGCAGAGCGCCTCGTAGACGCTCTGCGGGAGCGGGAAGAACTCCACCCCGCCGTACGAGCCCTCCGTGTTCTCGCGGAACACGACCTGGTCGATCATCACGTCCTTGACGCGTCCATCGGGCCCGGGCGGGTTGGCGATCGCCGTCCCGCGATAGTTCAGCGGGTTGCCCTCGTAACTCTTGCACGGGCGCATGTTCGTGTGCAGGTTGAAGAGTTGCCGCAGGCGCACGATCGGGGAGAAATAGACCAGCCCCTTGCCCTTGAGTTCGGGCGCGAGTTCGTCCTTGGCCTCGTCCTGCGGCTTGCTCGTGATCGCCCCGAAGAGCCCGCAACTGGTCCGCTTGAGGATCTCGATGGACCGGTCCGGGAGCGCGTTGCCCTCCTTGCACCAGAACTCCCACCCGATGTCGGTGGGGATGTACGCCGCGTCGAGTTTGAGCGCGTCGAGGACGACTCGTGTCGCTTCCATCACGTCGTTGCCGATGCCGTCGCCGGGCATCCAGGCGATCGAGAACTTGGGCATGTCACGGGCTCCTGCTGGCGGGGCTCGCCGCGGCGAGCGAGAACGGGGCGATCCAGAGCGGGACGAAGTGTACCAGCACGGGCCGTCGCCGACCCAGTCGCCCGCGGCCCCCCCCTACGCCCGGCTCGCGTCGCGCCGGCCCGGGTCGATGCGCTTGCGCAGCATCACCACCCGCATCACCTCGTCGTACCCGCACGCGCGATGGGCCGCGAGGCTGGCCTCATTCCAGATCTCCGCGTCCGATCCCACTTCGCGGCAGCCGCGCGCCGCCGCCCAGGCCTCCGCTGCCCCCAGCAGCCTTGCGCCCACGCCGCGCCGCCGATGCTCGGGCTCGACGTACCACGCCTCGATATAGCCGACGGGGCTCGTCTCGCATCCCTCGGCACCCGAGCGAAGCGAGACCTCGACGAATCCGATGGGTGTGCCGTTGTCGCTCGTCGCCAGGAGCACGCCGGCGCGCTCGGGGTCGGCCAGGATCGCGTCCTGCTCGCTCCGCAGATCGACGCCCGGCGTCCCGGGCCACAGCCGCTCTCGGAAGCGGAGCCACTCGCCTCGTTCGTCGATTCGCGGGGGTCGGATCAGCACGTCGAACGTCTCCCATGCGGCCGGGGCACGAGTACCCCCTCATGTGGGGAGCGCCCGAGTCTACGGGCGGTCGGCGCGCGACACGCGGCCTCTGGTCCGCGTCCCGAGCCGCGCCGGGCGTCGGGGCCGGCGCGACGCGGGCCCGTACCATCCCCGATGCCCGCCGTTGCGCCCGAAGTCCTGCGGCTCCGCCCGACGCTCGACGCGGATCTTCCGATCCTCTACGCCCAGCAGCAGGACCCGGAGTCGTGCCGGCTCGCCGGGACCAAGCCCCGCTCGTGGGAGGCGTTCGAGTCGGCGATCCGCCGATCGCTGGCCGACCCTCGGACGGTGGGGCGAACCATCGTGCTCGAGCGTGCCGGCGGCGAGGTTGTCGCCGGGGGCATCTCGTGCTTTGTCGTCGCCGATGAGGACTACGTGGGGTATGGGCTTGCCCGCGAGCACTGGGGCCGGGGGCTCGCGTCGCGCGCGCTGGCGCTCCTGCTGGCCGAGGTCACGCGTCGGCCGCTCCGCGCCACCGCCGCGGCCCACAACATCGCCTCCTGCCGAATCCTCAGCCGCAGCGGGTTCCGCGTCGTGGGCACCCGGATGGGCGAGGAGACCGAGCGCTACGTGGGCTGCGAGGTGATCGACTTCGTCCTCGAGTAGCCCGTTGCAGAGGCGGCCTAGTGCCGCGGGAACGCCGCCACCAGCCCTCTTGTCGTCGCGTGCGCCGTGGCCGCGTCCAGAAACGCCCGCTCCGCGGTTGGAGTGGCCGGGGGCGCCGGCGCGGGCGGCACCTGCGTCGGGGTCCCGAACGCGCCCGTCGCGTCCACGTCGATGTACCAATCCGAGTCGCGCGGGCTCGCCGGGGGCGGGAGCACGATCGTCTGCGTGACGCCCCCGGCCCGCGGGACGGTCCACAGCCTCACCGTCGCGTTCGGGTTGTCGCCCGCGCTCCGCACGAGGTACACCCGGTCGAGCGTCGGGCGATGCTCGATGATGATCGTCGTCGCGCCCGATCCCGCCACCACGCGCTGCGTGAACTGCATCGGCCAGCGCCCGCGGATGTACTCCCACCACCACTTCGGGCGAGACCTCGTCGGGTCGCCCGCCTCGCCCAGGGGATGTGGAACGATCTCGCCCTCCGTCTGCGGCAGTTGCTCATCCCGCACAGCCGCGAACGAGAGCAGCGCATATCGCGGCACGCCCGTCCCGCTCTGCACCGGACCCCGCTCCAGCAGCAGATCGTTGTGCGCTGTTGCGGCGTCTCCGGGCGTGACCTGTGTCTCCATGGTGACGGCCCCCGTGGCAGCGTCGGTCACGAGCCGCACCCCGAACTCCACCTGGGGAAACTCGGGCGGCAGCGCGAGCCCCATGGCCGAGGCGCCGAGCGCTAGCACGATCACGCTTGCGGTCAGCATGGTGGTCCTCCAATACGTGCCGGAATCTCCTCCGCGGGCGATGCGCTACGGGAACGACAGGTGCATGCCGTTCTGGCCGGCGTACGTCAGTGCGCTCGTGATGAGCAGGGCTTCGGGCGAATCGACCGCGACCTGCTGCGCCGTGCCGATCGTCCCGTCGGCGAGCATGTCCACGTACCAGTCTCCCGTCGCGCCCGCGGGCGGGAGGTCCACCTTCGTCGGCTGCACCCCCGGCTTCGGCGCCGCGTGGACGCTGAGCGTCCCGTTCGTGTGCACTCCCCCGGAGCGGATCAGGTACACCCGGGTCACGTCGTTCGCCGGGTCGGTCGCCATCGTGTGCGCGAGCAGCACCGTCGCGC
Source organism: Phycisphaerae bacterium (assembly GCA_016793805.1). Taxonomy (GTDB): domain Bacteria; phylum Planctomycetota; class Phycisphaerae; order Phycisphaerales; family UBA1924; genus JAEUIZ01. The sequence goes on along the minus strand of JAEUIZ010000056.1, from coordinate 28,295 downwards.
CGCCCGGGCCGGGCATCGTGAACGCTCCCGATCCCGCGGTCACGCGGCTTCCCCGCAGCATCGGCCAGCGGCTCCGCCAGTACTCCCACCACACCTTCGGGCGCTGCTGCGCCGGGCCGATCGTCGGCTGGGGCGCGGCGAGGGGGCGGAACCTGTTCGACGCTTCCGTCGCCGTCGGGTTCTCCTCCCAGAACAGCCCCGCCGCGAAGGCGTTCCGCGGGCGGGCGCCCGAGGGGTCCGCCACCTCTTCGCGCAGCAGGATCACGTCGTTTTCCTTCTGGCCGTTGTCGGTCGCCGATTCCACCTCCACGGCCTGCCCGGGCTTGATGAGTTTGTCCCCGATGTCCACGAGCGCCGGTGGCGGGGGTTGTGTCTTGCTCCCCATCCGCTCGCCGCCATGGAGCATCGCCGCGCCGCCCAGCCCCGACTCGCACCCGCCCATCGCCAAACCCGCAAGCCACGCCATCAGGACCATCTCGCGCACCATGTTCGGTTCTCCTCGTGTTGCCGACTCAGAACGCCTTGTCCAGGTTCGCCGCCGCCGCCTTGGCCTTGATGAACTGCACCAGCGCCGCGATCTCCGGCTTGTCCGACAGCCGGTACTTCTTGAGCACCTCCACGCCGGCCTCCATCTCGGTCTGCACGAACCACTCGTCGGTAGGGCCCGTGGATGTGAGCAGGTGCGTCTGCCCGGGCACGCCGAAGAGCGACACCTCCACCGACGTGGCCCCCGCCTCGCCCACGAGGACCACGCGGTGCTGCTCGTAGCGCGGGGGCTGGGACATCACCTCGATCATCACGATGATCGTCGTCGCGCTCGACGCCGCCACCACCTTGTTCGTCACCTGCATCGGCCAGCGACCGCGGAAGTACTCCCACCAGAACCACTTCTCTCCCGCCGCCTGCGGCTGCCACGCCCCCTCGTGCGTCGCTTCCGCCCCGAGCATCGGCGGCGGGACCTGGGCCGGGGGCGGGGCTTGCGGGGGACGATCCGTCCCCTGCATCACCGCGTACGCACGACGCTGCGACGTGCCCGCGTCGTCGAAGGCGTACACCACCGCGATCGGCCCGGGCTTGTTGTCCGGCCTCCATACCCCGCCCACCCGCACCATCGACGAGCAGAACCGCGCCTCCTCCGCCGGATACACCTTCGACAGAAACATCGGCTTCACCGGGCCCGAGCACCCCGCCAGCATGCCGACCGCGAGCGCGACCACGAGCACCGTTCTCATTTCGATTCCTCCACGAGCGGACGCCTCCGGGCTTCCCCGGCCACGAGCCCAACGGCCCCCGCCACCAGCGCGGCGCCGAGGGGGATCGCCGGGTTGAAGACGTACGACGAGGCCTGTGCGAGCCACACCGCCGTCACCACGACCACCAGCGCGGCCAGAGCCCACACGCCCCACCGCGCCGCCACCCACCACCGGGGCCACCAAGAGTACCGCCGACCGATCGGGCGCACCACGACCCAGCCCAGCAATCCGCCGGCGAGCGTGATGAGCATCTCCTCGTTCGCCGTCGGATACTTGACCGATCCCTTCAACAGCGACTGGATCGCCAGCACGTGCGAGTGCCACCTGGGACGTTTGTCGCCCAGCGGCGTCAACTCCGAGGGCTCCTTGGCATCGACGATCAGCACGATCTTGTCCCGGCAACGCTCCAGTGCCCGGGTGTCGCCCGCCAGGATGTCCGACGCCGACACCGTCGCCCCCCCGATCACGCGGGGGTCGGGATGCAGCACGATCAGCCAGGCCGTGTGCTTGTCCTTGCTCTTCGCATCGGCCGTGCCGATTGTGGAGGCCTCGCTTTCCTCCCGGTGCAACTGGGTGACGCGGAACGCTCGCCGGAGTGCCGGATCAATCTTCATGACGACCGCTTGCGGATCGGTCGCCGCGGGGAAGTAGTCAACGATCACCGTGTCCGACTCCGCCTCGAACGTGTACTTCGGCAGGTGGTCGGGCTGCAGCGCCGCCGCGACCGCCTGCAACGAGAGACTCGGCAGGTAGTTGTGCTCCGATTGCTCCACCAGCAGCGGCAACTTCCAGTCCGCCGTCGGGCTCGCCTTCGTCGTGACGTACGCGGCGACCTCTCCCACCCGCACCACCGGCGGACGTTCCCGGGTCAGTTCCTCCAGCATCGGCGTCAGCGCCATCGGACGCAGCCGCCCGCCGTCGTCCACGTCCCACCGCTCCGTCCCGATCAGCATGGGGATCCGCCGTCGGCCTCCCCCGGCATCCGACGCGCCCCTGATCGCGCTCCGCAGCAGCCTCGTGCGCCGATCCAGGGCCTCCCGTTCCGCCGCCCCCATTGGGCCCTGCGCCCACGCGCCGCCCTCGCGCGGATCCTCCCGGAAATAGAAGTCCAGCACGATCGCTCGGGGCAGGCTTCCCGCCACCTTCGTCACCACGTCGGCCAGAACTGACCGCATCCCGCCCGTGCCGTCCGCGTCCGGCAGGGTCACCCGATCCCGATCCACGCTCACGACCACCACGTCGTCCAGCCGCTCCACGGGCTTGACGACCTTCGACTGGAACCACGCCGACAATGGCGTCCATCGGTACGCCAGCGGCGCCACCACCTTGTCCGCGACCAGGAATGACAGCACCATCGCCGCCACCAGCCCCACCAGCGGGCGCGCCAGCCCACGCTGCACCCGCCGCATCAGGTCCACGGGCCAGGGCACCGGACCCACCGGCTCCCTACGGCGGAACTTCCGCAACGCCGCCGCCAGGCACCCGGCATCCGCGTACCGCGGATCTCCATCGTCCGGCGACCCCGTTTGCCCCGGAGTTGTCTTGTTCATCGAGCGCGCCAGGATCGCCCGCAGGTCGTCGGGCAGGTGCCGCGCCGGGCCGCTCTCCAGGTCCGGCCTCTCCGTCCGGATGAGCCGGAACGCCTCGTCCAAACTCAACTTGTCGACGCTGTACGGCAGGCGCCCGCACAACAGGAGATACAGCATCACCCCCAACGAGTACACGTCCGATGCCGCCGTGAGGTTCGCGTTCGCCTTCGTCTGCTCCGGGCTCATGTACGCCAGCGTCCCCTCAACCCCGCGACGCTCGTCCACGGCCACGCCCGTCTGTCGCGCGATCCCGAAGTCGATGATGTGCGGGCGATCCTCCGACTCCCCCGCCGATCGACCGATGAGGATGTTCGCGGGCTTCAGGTCCCGGTGCACGATCCCGATCTGGTGCAGGAAGTGCACCGCGTCGCACACGCGGATGAACAGATCGACCCGCTGCTCGCGGTCGAGGTTCTTCTCCTCCGCGTACCGCACCAGCCCCTTCCCCTCGCGGACCAGGTCCATCACCAGGTACAGCCGCCGATCCCCAGTCCCGGGGTCGCGAAAGAACTCCGCCGTGTGCAGCCGAACGATCCCCGGGAACGCGCCCACCCGCGCCAGTTTCTGGGCCTCGCTCAGGATCGCCCGCCGCGTGCCCGCCCCGCTGCTCCCGCCCGCCTCCCCCGCGGCGCGATTGATCACCTTGATCGCCACGTCGATCCGCAGCAGCCGGTCGTGCGCCTCGTACACGCACCCGTACCCCCCGCAGTCGATCTTCCGCCGGATCCGGTACCGCCTCGGGAGCCCGGGCACCTGGGGCGATCCATCCCCGATCGACGTCCCCCCTCCGTTCACGGGTGGAGACATCGGCAGCACGCCCGGCGATGGGGGCGGCGCCTCCGACCCGGTCGAAGCGTTCACTACCGTCGGAATCCCGCCCTGATCCCCGCCGGGGGACATGGCGTCCTCCTTTCGTGCCCAGACCGGCCCCATCACGCCGTCCCGCGCACCTCGACGCGGAACGCCGACCAATATATGGGCGCACAAGAGCAGGGTTGCGGCCGGAGTTTGTTGGAGCCCCTGTTCCGCGTCTGGCCTGTGTACGACCTGTGGAGATTCACCCTCGAACGCGCAATCGCTGCGCCAGGCCCTTGAGCGCCCGCTGCACCCCGACGCGCTTGAGCACCACGTTCACACGGTCCGCCAGGCGGTACCTGAGGTGCTCCGCCACCAGCGCCCGCGCCGCCGCCGCCGCGTGCTCGGGCGACACGCCCCCCCCGGCGCTGCCCTGAGGAGCGCCCGCGGCAAGGAGCATCCGCATCGCCCGGCCCGCATCCCGCGCCAGCCCCGGGTGCTTGCGCAGGAGGTACGCCCGCAACGCCGCGTCGCGCTCCAGGGCCTCGGTCCTGAACATCGAGTTCGCCCGCACGCGATACCGCAGGAGGAACTCGGGCACGACCGTCCCGCGTTCCCCGCGCTCGGCCAGGGTGCACCAGAAGTCCCAGTCCTCGTACGAGGTCAGGCGCTCGTCGTACCCGCCGGCCGCCAGTGCGCGCGCGCGGCTGAGCAGCGTCCCCGAGGCGGCGGCCCCGACGTTGCGGACCACCAGCAGGTCGCGATCGAGCCCCAGCGGGCACCAACCGCCGCTCGCACCGTCTCCGAAGTAGGCGACCAGCGGGCTGACGAAGGCGAGGCCCGGATCGCGCTCCACGGCCGCGAGCAGCCGCGCCACCGCGCCGGGCTCGAGCACGTCGTCGGCGTCGAGGGGCACGACCCACTCCCCGCGCGCCGCCGCGAGGCCCGCGTTCCGCGCCGAACTGAGGCCCCCGTTGGGCTTGCGCACGATCCGCACCCCGGCGCCGAGGGTGTCCAAGAGCGCCACGCTCGCGGGGTCGGTCGAGCCGTCGTCCACGACGATGATCTCGGTGTTCGGGTGCGTCTGCGCGCGCGCGCTGGCGAGCGTCTCGGGGAGGTACGCGCCCATGTTGTAATAAGGAATGACGATCGAGACGAGCGGGGGACGCGCGGCAGCGGCGCCGGGCGCCGCCGGGCGCATCGATGGCGGGCACGCGGCGCGCGCGCCGTCGACCGCGGATTCCAGCGCCGCCAGCGCGCCCACGGGATCGCAGAGCGCGCGGACCCGCGCCGGACCCGCCGAGGCCAATCGCGCGCGCACGTCGGCGTCCGCGAGCATTCGCCCGATCGCCGCCGCCAGCGCGCCCGCGTCGCCCGCGGGCACGAGGAGCCCGGAACGCTCGTGCTCGACGATCTCGGCCAGGCCCCCGGCGTCGGACGCGACCACCGGCGCGCCCAGCGCCATCGCCTCGAGGCAGACCATCGGGAACGCCTCCCAGCGCGAGGGGAAGCAGCAGAGGCCCCCGGAGCGCGCCGCCGCCCGGATCGCGCGGGCCAGTTCGCGCCGAGGGAGCGCGGGCTCGAGGGTGATCGCGTCGGCGTGGCGCGCTGCCCGCGAGCGGAGCGTCTCGAGCATCGAGCGTCCGAAGGGCCCGGTCGGGGAGTCGTTCCCGATGAGCCGGAAGCGCGCCCGCACGCCACGATCGAGCAGCGTCGTCGCCGCGGCCACGAGGTCCTGCGGGCCCTTGAGGTGCTGGAACTTCCCGAAGAAGAGCACGGTCGGCGTCTCGTCGCCGCGCGCGAGCGAGCCCGCCGCGCTCGCCGGCGCGGGCTCGTCGCCCAGGTCGGCCAGGAGCGTTCCCGCGTCGATGGGGCTGGGCACGATCGCGGTCCGGGCCGTGTGTTGGATGCCCTGCGCGTCGTCGCCCGAGGTGACGCGCTCGAGCACCCGCCGACCCGGCGCGATGACCAGGTCGGCCTCGCGCAAGGCCGATCGTTCGAGGTGCTCGATGATCGCGTCGTCGGCGCTGAGCCGCGCCTCGTCGTCGGCGAGCCGGCAGAGCCATCGCGGGGAGTGCAGGCGCACCGCGAGCACGGCCGATTCGAGCGGGCCCGCGCCGCCGGTGCGTTTGGCGCGGATCGTGGCGTACCCCTCGCCGTGGTAATCCGGGAACTCGACGAGGTCGAAGCCGCCCTCGACCCGGCCCGCGAGATCCAGCAGCGTGTGGAGGACCGCCATCGTGTACCGCTGCGGGTAGGTCGGATAGGCGTCGAGCCCGGCGGGCCCGCGCCGCGGATCGACCGGGTGCAGCGCCACGCCCGGGAAGAGCGGCCGGTCCGCAAGGCCCTCGTGCGCTTCGGTGAGGAGGTGGACCTCGTGCCCCGCGCCGGCGAGCGTGCGGGCCATGAGCGACGCATACGACCCGATGCCCCCCCGGGTGAACGGCGCGAGTTCACGCGAGACGAGAGCGACCCTCATGGCGACGCCTCGATGGCGCGCTGCCGCAGTTCCTCGCGGGCCGCGTCGCGCTCGGCGGCGGCGGCGCGGAGCATCCCGGCGAGTTCAGCGGCTCGCTGGCGCAGACGCCACCGCTGCCACGCCATGAGGCGCACCACGCGATCCGCTCGGCGGATCAGGTCGGTGTGACGCCGGGCGAGCGCGGCGGCGAAGGCGTCGATGTCCGCGGGGGCCGCACGCGACGGCGCGCCCCTCGCCAGCACCCGCGGCAGCACGACCACGGGCTCGCCCCGGATCGCCAGGGTGACGAGCATGTCCCACTCGACGCCGGCGTCGAGGCCGGGTTCGATGAGCGCGAGCGCCGCCTCGCGTCGGAGCGCCCAGGCCGACCCGAGGTGGCACGGGAAGACGGCGAGCAGATCGCGGTCGAGGCCTACGGGCGTGCGCACCACGCCCTGGTCCTCGGTCCACGGGAGGATCGCGGCGGCGGCGGGGTTGCGCGCCGCGGCGCGAGCGAGAGAATCAATCGCTTCGGGTTCAGGGTCGCTCCCCGCGAGCACGATCCACTCGGCGCGGCAGTCGCGGACCACGACGAGCAGCCGATCGCTCGCCGTCCCGTCGCCGGGGAGTTGGTCGGCGCGGAGGACCTGGATCGAGGGCGTGGTGGGCGGCATCGAGGCGGGCGCGGCGCTCGACGCCTGCCGCGCGCGCTCGATCGCGGCGACGGTGGCGGCGACGACGGTGGGGGGGTCGCAGAGGGCCGCGATACGTGCCGCACCGCTCGCGCCCAGTGCCGCGAGTCTCGCTCGATCGGCCAGCGCGCTCGTCAGGCTCTGTGCGAGGTCGCTCGCGTCGCCGGAGCGGAAGAGCAGGCCGCTCTCGCCCGGGGTGATGATCTCGGCCATGCCACCGGCGTCCGAGCCGAGCACGGGCGCACCGAGCGCCATGGCTTCGAGGCAGGTGTTGGGGAAGTTCTCCCAGACCGAGGGGAAGCAGCAGAGCCCGCCGCTGGACGCCGCGGCCCGGATCTCGGAGCGCAGCGCGTCGCGCGGGCGCGGGGGATGGAACTCGAAGCGATCGGCCCATCGGGGCGCGATCGCCGCGCGGAGGCGCTCGAGCATCGAGCCACTCGCCGCCCCTCCGCCGCCGATTCGAGTGTCCGCGCCGATGAAGCGGAACGTCGCGTCGAGCCCCGCCTCCAGCGCCCGCTGCCCCGCCTGGACGAGCAGGGCCACGCCCTTGCGCGGCTCCAGTCGCCCGTAATAGAGGATGATGGGGCGGGCCCATCGGGCGTGGGCCTCGGAGGTGTCGGGCGCGGGTTCTGTCGCGGCCCATTCGCGCGCGAGGAACGGGTACGGCACCACCGCCGCCGTCGGCATCGGGCCGATGCTCGTTCGAACCCGATCCAGCAGCGCCCGCGTCGGCGAGAGGACCAGGTCCGCGCCGCGGATCGCCTCGTCCTCGGCCAGTTCGAGCGTCGCGATCTCGTCGTCGAGCCAGGCGTCTCGGTTGACCTCGCGGCAGATCGAGGTAGGCGTGTGCAGGCGCACGCCGATGACCGTGCCCGCCAGCGCGCCCTCGGCCCGGCGAGCCGAAACCGCCGCGAACCCCTCGGCCCAGTAGTCCGGGAACTCGGCGTAGTCGGGGGCGATCTGCTCGACGTGCTCCAGGGCCGCGGCGGAGTGCGCCAGGAACATGAACCGATGCCGGGACGAAGGGAGGGCGGCGGGTGGAGAGGGGGAGGCCAGCGGATCGACGGGGACGGTGCGCACGCCGATGCCCAGGGCCGCGCCCCAGGCCTCCACGCCCGGGTGCGCGGGGCAGACGAGGTGCGTCTCGTGCCCGGCGTCGCGCCAGGCGCGGAGCATCGACGCGGCATAGGTGCCGATGCCCGCTCCGAAGAACGGGGAGACCTCGCGGCTGACCAGGCACACCCGCATGGGGGTATTCTCCCCGCTCCCGTGGCCCGAACCACCGCCGAGCCCTCGTCCGCGCGCGCGCAGGAGCCGTCCTCGTTGTGGCGACGTTCCCGCGACGCCGCCCCGGCGCTCGTGTTCCTGGCGGTGCTGCTGGCGATCGGCGGGGGGTTGCTTATCCGCGAGATGGGCTTCTGGTCCGACGACTATTGGCACGCGCGGATCGACCCGGTCAGCGGCGCGCGCACGGGGCTGGTCATGGACCGCGGGTTCTTCCTTCGTCCGCTGTTCTATCGCGTCGTCCCGGCGGTCACGACGCTCGCCTGGCACCAGCCCTGGGCGGCGCACCTCGTGCTCATCGCGTCGCACGCGGCGGCGTGCGCGCTGCTGTGGCGGCTCGTGCGGGCGCTGGGGCTCTCGGCTCGGGCCGCGGCGGGGGCGACGGTGCTCGTTGCAGCCTATCCGGGGACGTTCGAGGCGTCGATGTGGGTCGCGGCGTTGCCGACCAGCCTGGCGGCGTCGCTCGCGATGGGCGCGGTGCTGGTGCTGCTGCGCTGGCGTCGCACGGGGGCCGCGATCGTGCTGGCGGGGGCGATGGTCTTTGCGGCGTGCTGCCTGAACGAGCAGCCCGCCGCGGGCGTCATGGCGCTCCCGGTGCTCGCGTGGGCGGCGGGGGGGGTTGGAGAGGGCTCGATCCGCTGGCGGCGCTGGCTGGTGGCGACGGGGGTGCTCGGGGCCGTCGTGCTGGCGTATGTGCTGCTGGTGATGCTCGACGGGCGTGCGCCGCGCGGGGCCCGGGGCTCGCCCGAGAGCCTTGTCTCGATCGCCGATCTGCCCCGCCGCGCCGCGTACTTCCTCGACGTGCTGTGGCGGCGGATGGTGCTGCGGAACTTCTGGCGTGGCGCGCTGGCCGAGGGCTGGCGCACGATCGTCGGGATGGGGCCGGTCGGGTGGGGGGCGCTCGCGGCGCTCCTCGCCTCCGCGATCTGGTGGGCGGCGTGGTTCGGGCGCGACGCGACGCCCCGCGGCGGCGCGGCGGCGGAGGCGCGCGGCGGCGCGGCTTGTCGTCCGGGTCGGCTCGTCGTGCTCGGCGCGGCGATCTTCGCCTCGGGCTGGGTCCCGATCGTGCTCATGGCCAGTTACGAGCCCGATCCGCGATTGCGCTACTGGCCCTGCGTCGGGCTGGCGATCGTGCTGGGCGCCGCGCTCCACGCGGTCCGCGGGCGTCGCGCGCGGTGGGCCGCGGGGGCGGTGGTGGCGGGGCTGGCGTGCGTGGGTGCGGTGATGCTCGTCGGGCCGCAGCGGGGCTTCGCCAATCGCTGGGCGCTGGACGCGCGCGAGATGGCCGCGGTGCGCGCGCTCGTGCCCGATCCCCCGCCCTACACGCTGTTCATCCCGCTGCGCGTCGAGAACACGGCGCTCGCGACGGGCGCGCCCGTGCTCGATCGGCACTTCCGGTCGGTCTGGGAGTTCCCGTGGACCGGCACCCCGCACGTCCAGCGCGCGTATCGCAGGACCGATATCGCGGCGATCTACTACCGGCACTGGACGCCGCGCTCGCCGGTGCGCGGCGGGAACGAGCGCGGGGTGCTCTTGACGGATGAGGTTGGTCCGAGGTACGGCGTGCGCGAGAGCGGGGGATGGCGAGTGCCGTGGGACCGCGTGGTGATGTTCGTGGTGGATCGGCGCGGCGAGGTGCGGGTCGTCGGTCGGGTGGAGGCCGGGGATGGGGCGTTCGACCTACCGCTGGCCCGCGCGGGCGTGACGGAGCGGCTGGACCATCAATAAGGCTGCGCGAAGCGACGCGCGATTTGACACGCGCGGTACACTGCGGCCGCCGGAGGTTCCGCGCGCGTGTCGCGGGGCGCCGGCCCGGAGTGATGCTCATGCGTTCAGCCCGTCGTGCGTGCGTTATCGTGTCGGCCGCGGTCACCCTGGTGTCGAGCGCCCCGGCGCTGGGCGGGGACGAGGGGATCGTGGCGGCGGGCGGCGTGAGCCCGACGGCGCTCTACCTCCGCGCGGGGACGATCGACACGCTCGCGGTGCCGGGCGTCCCGCTCGCGGCGCTCGTGGGTGCGCACCCGGCGGGGACGCGGTTCGTCGCGCAACTCGACGGCCCGATGACCCCGCAGCGGCGCGCCCGGCTGCTGGCCGCGGGGGTCGAGGTCTTCGAGTATCTCCCGATGCACGCGTACATCGTGTCGCTGGACCGCGCCGACGCGGGCCGCGTCGCCGGGCTCGAGTTTGTCCGCTGGGCCGGGGTGTACCAGACGGCGTGGAAACTGGACCCGGAACTCGGGCAGCGCCCGTACGCGACGGCGGATCGGCAGGCGCTGGCGCGGCAGGGGCGGGATCGGTTCGTGGTGGTCGCGTTCGCGGGCGCGAACGTGGGCGAGGTCGAGCGTGCGATCTTCGCGATCAAGGGCGCGGCGATCCTGAACGAGGAGCAGATCGGGGAGTCGATGGAGTTGACGGTCGAGATGGGCGCGGCCGACGCGGGGGCCGTGGCGTTGATCCCGGGCGTGCAGTACCTCGAGCCCGCGCCGGAGGTGACGCCGCGGAACTCGACGACGCGGTGGATCATCCAGAGCAACATGGCGGGGGTGTACCCGGTCTATGCCGCGGGCATCCGGGGCGAGGGGCAGGTCGTGGGGATCATGGACGGGAAGATCGACGTGAACCACTGCTCGTTCGTGGACGCGGCGAACCCGATCGGGCCCTCGCATCGCAAGATCCTGGCGTACAACACGTCGCTCGGCGCCGACTTCCACGGGACGCACGTCGGCGGGACCGCCGCGGGCGACGCGGGCTCGGACACGGCCGACACGCGCGGGATCGCGTACAACGCGAAGATCGTCTTTGACGACATCCCGAGTTTCACCGAGACGGCGATGAACTCGCAACTCGTGCAGCACCACGGGCAGGGCGCGCGGGCCCACACGAACAGTTGGGGCAACGACGGGACGACGGCGTACGACGGCCTGTGCCGGGGCGTGGACGTGTTCTCGTACAACAACGAGGACAGCCTCGTGCTCTTCGCCGTCACGAACCAGAGCCTGCTGAAGAACCCGGAGAACGCGAAGAACCTGCTGGCGATCGGGAACACGGGGGACACGCCGAGCCAGGGGACGATCTGCACGGGCGGGGCGGGCCCTACCTCCGACGGCCGGCGCAAGCCGGAACTCTGGGCCCCAGGGTGCAACACGCAGTCGGCCTCCGCGGGCAGCGGGTGCGGGGTCACGGGTGCGACTGGCACGAGCATGGCGAGCCCGGCCGCGGCGGGCGCCGCGCTGCTGGTTCGGCAGTATTACACGAACGGGTACTACCCGACGGGCGTGGCCTCGGGCGCTGGCTTCACGCCGACCGCCGCCCTCATCAAGGCGACGATGCTCAACTCGTGCGTGGACATGACAGGGGTGGCGGGGTATCCGACCAACGCCGAGGGTTGGGGCCGGGTGCTGCTCGACAACGCGCTCGTCTTCCCGGGCGACACGCGGAAGTTGCTCGTGGCCGACGTTCGCAACGCCAGCGGGCTCTCGACCGGCGCGTTCGCCGATCTGAACGTGAACGTCCTGGGCTCGGGGCAGCAGTTCCGCGTGACGGCGGTCTGGACCGAGCCGCCCGCGACCGCCGGCGCGTCGTTCGCCGCCGTCAACGACCTCGACCTCGAGGTCATCGCGCCCAACGGGGACCTGTACAAGGGCAACGTCTTCAACACCGCCGTGGGGGCCTCGATCACCGGCGGCGCCAAGGACGACCGCAACAACGTCGAGCAGGTCCACGTCAACTCGCCCCAGGTCGGGAGTTGGACCGTCCGCGTCCGCGGCGCCAACGTCGCCGTCGGGACCCAGGGCTACGCGATCGTTGTCACCGGGGACATCGTCGGGGGCACGCCCCCGCCGCTGGTCATCAACCTCCCGATGGGCGCGCCGTCGCTCATCGCCCCCGGCACGACCACCGACATCGCGGTCCAGGTCATCCCGGGGTCGCAGAGCGTCGTCCCGGGCAGCCCCACGCTCTGGCACCGCGCCACCGGCGCCACCTCGTTCGCGTCCAGCGCCCTCACCCCGCTGGGCGGCAACGACTATCGCGCCACCCTCCCGGCCTTCGCCTGCGGGAATACGCCGCAGTTCTACTTCACCGCCATGGGCTCCGGCGGGGCCAGCGCCTCGCTCCCCGGCAACGCGCCCACGGGCTTCCTCTCCGCCTCGGTGGGCACCCTCGCCACGACCACCGTCACGCAGATCGACCTCGACACTACGCTTCCCGCCGGCTGGAGCGCCACGGGCCTCTGGCATCTCACGGCGTCGTGTCCGCCGGGCGGGACCGCCTGCGCGGGGCCGAGGGCCGCGTACTACGGGCAGGACGCCTCCTGCACCTTCAACACGGGCGCGACCAACACCGGCACGCTCACCTCGGCGCCCATCGCCCTCCCGGCCGTGCCCCCGGGCGGCTCGATCACCATGACCTATTGCTCGGCGTTGGTCACCGAGAACCTCTCGCCCTACGACACCGCGACGGTCCTCGTCAACGGGACGCAGGTGGACCAGGCGAGCGAGTCGGCCTCGTGGGAGACGCGGACCGTGAGCCTCACGCAGTACGCCGGGCAGACGATCACGCTCAGGTTCACGTTCGACACGGTGGACTCGCAGTTCAACGACTTCCGCGGATGGCACGTGGACAACATCCGCATCACCGCCACCGGGCAGGTCTGCAACCAGCCGACGTGCTACGCCAACTGCGACGGGAGCACCACGCCCCCGATCCTGAACGTCAACGACTTCATCTGCTTCCAGAACCGATTTGCCGCGGGCGACTCGTACGCCAACTGCGACGGGAGCAGCACGCCGCCCGTGCTCAACGTCAACGACTTCGTCTGCTTCCAGAACCTGTTCGCGGCGGGATGTCCGTAAGGGAAGAGCAGCAACGCAACAACGCAACGAAGCGGCAAAGCAAGAGGGACGCCGAGGGGCGGGGCGTGCGCACGCTCCCGCGCCCGGCGTTCAGCGCACCTCGCCGGCCCCGTCGAGCCGCGGCGCCGCCTCGAGCGCCCGCGGGCGAATCTCGACCTCGGCCAGCGTCGGCACGTCGCTCGCGCTCTTCACCCCGGCCTCCTCGAACTTCCGGATCTGCGGCTCGAGCCGGCCCGTGTACGACCCGACGAAACTGTTGAAGTGCGTCGTCGCCGAGTTGAGCGCCTTGCCCAGCGACACGATGTCGCCCAGGGCCTTGGCGAGCCGCTTGTGGAACTCCACGCCCAGCGCCCGGATCTCCACCGCTTCCTTCGCCAGTTTCTCCTCCCGATACCCGACCGCCACCGCCCGCAGCAGCCCGATGAGCGTCGCCGGGCCGGCCAGCAGCACCCCTTGCCGCGCGGCGTTCTCGAGGATCTCCGGCTGCCGCGAGAGCGCCGCGTCGATGAACTGGTCGCCGGGGATGAACATGACCACGAACTCGGGCGACCCGTCGTACTGGGCGTAATACTGCTTCCGCGCCAGCGCCGACGCCTGCTCCCCGACGTGCCGCGCAAACCGATCCAGGCACGCCCCGGCCTCCTCGGGCGTCCGCGCCTCGAGCGCCTCGAGGTACGCGTGGATGTTCGTCTTGGCGTCCACAACCACGACCCGCTCGTTGGGCAGCCGCACCACCATGTCCGGGCGCAGCGCCCGGCCCTCGCTGTCGATCGTGCTCGACTGAACCTCGAAGTCGCAGTACGCCGACATCCCCGCCAGTTCCGCGACCTTCTTGAGTTGCACCTCCCCGTAGCGCCCGCGGACCTGCGGCTGCCGCAGCGCCTGCACGAGCCGCCCCGCCTCGTCGCGCACGGCCTGATTGCCGCGCTGCATCTCCTGCACCTGCTCCACCAGGCGCGCGTACGCGCCGGTCCTCTCCTTCTCCATCGCCGCCAGTTTCTCGTCGGCGCGCGCCAGCGTCTCGCGGATCGGGCGGACGATCTGGTCGATCGCCTCGCGCCGCTTCTCCAGGTCCGCCGTCGCCTCGCCCTGCTGCTGCTTGAACTTCGTCTCGGCCAGTTGCAGGAACTGCTCGTTGGTCTCGCGCAGCGCTTTCGCCGAGAGGGCCTCGAACGACCGCTTCATCTCCTCGCGCGTCCGTTCCACGTCCTCCTTGAACGCCCGCTCGCGCTGCTCCAGCCCCTTGAGCCGCTCGTCGAGGATCGCCCGCTCCCGCTCCAACTCGGCCTTGTGCTTCTCCTCCGCCTTGACCAGTTCGCCCTCCAGGACCGTCGCCCGCTGCTCCAACGCCGCGTGCTTGGTCCGCAGGTCCTCGACGCGTCGCTCCCGGTCGGCGGCCACGGCGCGCTCCCGCTCCAACTCGGCCTGCTGCGTCGCCCCGGCGGCGCGCGACGCCGCGACCTCCGCCCGCAGCCGCGCGCGCTCGGCGAACAACCACGCCGCCAGCCCGCCGACCACGAGCAGCGCCACCAGCAGCACGATCGAGATCGTGTCCATCCGCAATGGTACTGCCCGCCGCGGGCTCGTCAGGCCAGCCGAGCGCCGAACTCCCCGGGCTCGAACAGGTGGAGGTGCGCGGGATCGGTCCGCAGCGCGACCTCCGACCCCGCCGTCAGCCCCCGCGCCGCCTCCGCCGACACCCGCGCCACCATCCGGCACCCGTGCGCCCCGCCCGTCAGGTCCACCGTGTCGCCCAGCGGCTCCACCACCCCGACCCGGAACCGCAGCCCCTCCGCCGCCGGCGAGAGCGCGTGCGGCCGAACCCCCAGCACGCACGGCCCGCGCACGCCCGACAGCCCCGACGGCAGCGCCATCGTCAGCCCCTCCGGCCCGACGAACCGCCCCCCGTCGGCCCGGCCCTCGATGAAGTTCATCGGGGGCGAGCCCACGAACCCCGCCACGAACCGATTGGCCGGGGCGGCATACACGCGCATCGGCGCGTCGAGTTGCTGCACCGCCCCGCGGGCCATGACCGCGATCCGGTCTCCCAGCGTCATCGCCTCTTCCTGATCGTGCGTGACGTACACGGTCGTCGTCCGCAGCCGCTGGTGCAGGGCCTTGAGTTCGGCCCGCGTCGAGAGCCGCAGCCGCGCGTCGAGATTCGAGAGCGGCTCGTCAAACAGGAACGCCTTGGGCTCGCGCACGATCGCCCGGCCGAGCGCCACACGCTGCCGCTGCCCGCCCGAGAGTTGCCGGGGCTTTCGGCGGAGGAGGTCCGCGAGCCCGAGCATCTCTGAGACATGGCGGACGCGCCGCTCGATCTCGGGTTTCGGGACCCCGCGGAGCCGCAGCGCGAACGAGAGGTTGCGCTCGACGGACATGTGCGGGTAGAGGGCGTAGTTCTGGAAGACCATGGCGATGTCGCGGTCCTTGGGCGCCACCCCTCGGACGCTCACGCCGTCGATCAGGATGTCGCCCTCGGTCGCCTCGTCGAGCCCGGCGATGAGGCGGAGCGTGGTGGTCTTCCCGCAGCCCGAGGGCCCGACGAGGACGAGGAACTCCCCGTCGGCGATGTCGAGCGTCACGCCCCCGAGCGCGACGGCGCCGCCTGGGAAGCGCTTGCCGAGGTTGACGAGGCGGAGGTGGGCCATGGGAAGGGGCGCGGATTATTCCCGCGGATCGGATAACGGAGCGGGGCGCGCGGCTCGACTCGCCGGATCGTCACAACCGGCAGCGTTTGGCGGGCTCGCCCGCGGCGCGCCGACGGAAGCGACAAGTCGGCGGGGCGGCGCGTCGATGAGCGTTCGGCCACAGGAGCGTCGCATGAGCACGTCCGATCGAACGATCAACCAGGTCAGGGCCATCCTGAACAAACTGGACCGCTCCATCGACGAGGCGCGCGAGCGACGCACCCGGGGCCCGATGCCCGAGGCCGCGCCCGCGCCGGCGATCGCGGCCCCGCCCCCGCCGCCGCCCGCCGCCAGCACGTCCAAGTACGGCCGGGCCACGCCGCTGAATCGAGGGGATCAGCCGCGATGGGGGATGTGACCGAGCACCAAGCCCGCAGGGGGACCGCGAGGACGCGAGAGAGAGAGCACAGCATGTTTGGGAAGTTTCGACGGAGTTCAGACGTTCGACCCGACGAGCCGCTCCCTCGCCTGAAGGCTGACACGGACTTCGGGTTCGATTCCGCGCCGGGCACGGGCCGGGGGAGCAGCGCCGGCGGGGGAGCGCCCAAGAACCTGGCCACGTATGACCAACTCGGGCAGACCCTCGTGGCCACGCCCGTGGTCGCCACGCTCTCCGGGCCTGATGCCGGACGCCTCGCCTCCGAACTCTGCGAGAAGATCCACTCGGCCCACCACGACCCCGACGCCACCGGCCCGGGCATCCGCCACGTCGTCCTCGACCTCCAGAACGTCCAATACATGGACTCGATGTGCGTGGGCGTGCTGGTCGAACTGCTCACGACGCTCAAGGAAGCGGGCGGGCGAATCGCCCTCGTCAACGCCGCCGCCAACGTCGAGTACCTGTTCAAACTGACCCGCCTCGACCGCGTCTTCCCCATCTGCCGCGACGTGATGAAGGCCATCGAGGTCGTCGAGCGGGGGGGGTAACGCCCTCGGACCCGCGGCGGACCGATGAGGCCCGGCGATTGGGGGTAGTCAGGGGCGATCCCCTACACTGCCCTCCGTGGATGCCCGTTCCTCAGTCCGCGCCGGGACCCCGGAGGCCGATGCCCGCGAGCAGGTCCTGGTCCGGGCCATCCAGCGCGGCGAGGGGGCGAGCCCGGCCAGCGGAGCCCGTCCCGGCACTGCCGCCGCCTGGGCCGAACTCCTCGCCCGATATCAGGACCGTCTCTTCGGAGTCTGTTTCCGCATGGTCGGGGACCGCGAGAAGGCCGCCGACCTGACCCAGGATGCGATGGTCAAGATCATCGAGGGCCTCGACTCCTACGACGGGCGGGCCAAACTCAGCACCTGGATGATCCGCGTCACGATGAACGTCTGCCTCTCGCGCCTCCGCTCCGACCGCCTCCGCCGGCACGCCAGCCTCGAGGCCATGGCCGAGGGACGCCGCGAGGATCGCTTCCCGGACCTGGGCGCTCGGGAACAATCCGGGCCCGCGGGCGTCGAACGCAACGAGGCCCGACGCATCGTGGCCGA
Source organism: Phycisphaerae bacterium (assembly GCA_016793805.1). Taxonomy (GTDB): domain Bacteria; phylum Planctomycetota; class Phycisphaerae; order Phycisphaerales; family UBA1924; genus JAEUIZ01. The sequence continues at coordinate 11,205 of JAEUIZ010000056.1, read as the reverse complement.
GGCCCTGCTCCGGATCGCCCCGGACCAACGGGCCATTCTCGTGCTCCGGGATTCCCGGGGCTTGGACTACGACCAGATCGCCGAGGTGCTGGAAGTGCCCGTCGGAACGGTCAAGAGCCGCCTCTTCCGGGCTCGCACGGCCCTTCGGGAGGCGATCGAGGAACTCGAGCCCTCGGCCAAGGATTGGGGCCACCCGGGCGATTCGCGGGACGATCGGTGACATGAGCGAGCAACCAGCCAACACGACGCCCGACCCCCGCGAGGACCTCCTCCTCGCCTGGATCGAGGGCGAGCGGCTCAGCCCGGCCCAGGACCTCGCCGTGGCCCGGTTGCTCTCGACCGACCCAACGCTCGCGCGGCAGATGGAAGCCATGCGCGCCGATCGCGGGACGCTCCGATCGCTGGGCGAGGTGCGGGCGCCGGCGGACCTCCTCGCACGGGCCGAGGCCTCCATCGTCCCCATGCTCGAGCGCCGCCTGCTCCTCGACCTCCAGTCCGACGCGGGCACATCGGGGGACATCCCCGTCTCCATCGTGCAGCCCGAGCGTCGGCCCGCGGCCTGGCGCGCGCTGCTCTCGGATCGCGTCGGCCGGCGGTTCGCGCTCGCCGCCACCACGCTCCTGGCCCTCGGGGCCGCCACCTACTTCATCACCACCAGTCTCGATCGCCCGATCGCGCCCGGGCCGCTGGCTCACGGGCCGCTCGTCGCCGAACCCGGGCTCCGGGCCAGCGCCTCCGAGGCGCCCGCCACGCTCGCCAGTGCGGCGGAAGCCGCCAAGGAGCCGGCGACCCCCGACCCCGCGCCGACCTCCCTCGCTGCCGCCGAGCCCGACACGCGCCTCGCCTCGGGTACGCCCGCTGAATCGGACTCTCGCGCCCCGACCTCTGAGCACAACGCCGCGTCCGTCCGTCTCACCAGCGCCGAGGCCGCGGCCCTGGCGCGCGATCGCCGGCTCGTGATCCGCGTCTGCACCAAGGATCCCGCCCTGCTCGTCCGTCCGCAGCGCGTCGCCGATCGCGTCCGCCGCGCCGCCTCGCCCTCGTGGCGCATGGCGGGCGAGGCGCCCGTCGCGGTAGCCTCGGCGCTCTCTCGCCCGGCGCCCATCGATGCGCCGGAAATTCCCGCCGAATCGTCCATCGTCATGGCCGGTTCCGGGCCCGCGCCCGAGCCGATCGTCTGGGGGCCGCCCACGCCCTCGCTGGCCGATCTCGTCCAAGCCGCCCGGCCCGTCTACCTCGTCGAGGCCCGCCTCGACGCCGATTCCATCGACTCCCTCCGGCGCACGCTCAGCGGCATCCCGGCGACGGTCGTCCTCGAGCCCGCGGACGAACCCCTCGCCATCGACGACTCTCCCGTTGTCAACCCCGCCGCGGTCCTCTGGTGGGGCCAGCCCACCACCGCCTGGACCGCTTGGGGCCGCGTCCCCGTCGTGGTTGACATGGCCCGCTGAGCGCCCGCGATCGCGCCCCTCACGCGCCCGCCGCGCTCCCCGCCACGAACCCGCTCGACCACGCCCACTGGAAGTTGTACCCCCCGATCCGCCCGTCCACGTTGCAGACCTCCCCGCACAGGTGCAGCCCCGCGCACACCCGCGACTCCATCGTCTCCAGTCGCACCTCCGAGAGCGGCACGCCCCCCGCCGTCACCTCCGCGAACAGGTACCCGCGCGAGCCCGTCACCGGCACTCGCATCTGCGTCGCCGCGTCCACCAGCGCCCGCCGACCTTCTCGCGTCAACTGGTGCCCGGGCGTCGTCGGATCGACCCCCGCCACCACGCACACCACCCGCGCCAGCCGCTCCGGCATCCGTTCCGACAAGAACCGCATCGGGGTCAGGTTCTTCAGGCCCGCCAGGTCCGTGTCCAACGCCGCGGGCGTCCGCGAGGGGAGCCAGTTCACCACCAGCGCCGCGTCCGCGCGCCCGTCGTCGGCCCGGGTCAGCCAGTATCGGCTGATGTCCAGGATCGCCGGGCCGCTCAACCCGAAGTGCGCGCACAGCACCGGCCCGTCGAACGCCACCAGCCGCCGACCCGTCGCGCTCCGCAACTCCACCGTCGCCTCCGCCGAGACCCCCGAGAGGGCGCACAACGGATGATCCCGAGGCAGGGTCAGCGGGACCAGCGCCGGATGCGTCGCGGTCACGGTGTGACCCAGCGACCGCGCCAGCGCGTACCCCCCGCCGTCCGAGCCCGTCTTGGGGAGCGACAGCCCCCCGGTCGCCAGGATCACGCGGCGGGAGCGCCATCGCGCCGCGTCCCCGGGCTCGTTCGCGCGGGCGAGCACGAACCCGTCCTCCGTGCGGGTGATCGCGCCCACGCGCCACGGATGCCGGAGTTCCACGCCCGCGTCGCGCGCCGCCCGCAGGAGCGCGTCGAGGACCGTCCGCGCGCTGTCGGTCGTGGGGAACAGCTTGCCCGTCTCTTCCCGCTTGAGCTCGACCCCCAACGCCCGGAAGAACTCGATCGTGCGCTCGACCGGGAACCGGCGGAGCACCTTGCGGATCGCGTTCGGCGAGTCGCCCGCGAAGGCCCGCTCGTCCACCTCGTCGTGGGTCACGTTGCAGCGCCCGCCCCCGGCCACGAGGATCTTGGCCCCCAGCGCGCGCGCGCCGTCGAGCGCCGCCACCCGCGCGCCGGGGCGAGTCCGGGCCGCCCAGATCGACGCCATGAGCCCCGCGGCCCCGGCGCCGACCACCGTGATGTCCGCCGAGTCCGAGGCCACGATCGAGGGTACGCGGACCGATAACGCGGGCCGGGTGTCCGAGAATCGCCCGGAACTCGGCGGAAGTTGCGCGAACGTCCGACAACCCGCGCGCGACCGCCAAGATTTCGGCCCGGGCCGGGGCTCCCACCGATACTCCGCGGCAACGGGTCGCGGTGGATCGCGACCGACGAATCGCGACGGGTCCGGTGGAACCGGTGCCGATCGGGCAACGCACCAGGAACACAGGGCCATGCCAGAACTGACGGAACGGTTCTTCGAGGCGCTCATCAGCGGGGATCGCCCCGGATCCAGGGCCATCGTGGACGAGGCGCTCACGCAGCGTGACGCCAGGGCGCTCATCTCCGAGCTCTTCTGGCCCACCTACGAGATGGTCGAGCGCCTCTACCGCAGCGACCAACTGAGCAAACTCAGCCACCACCTCGCCACAAGACTCCTCCGCGTCCTGGTCGACCAGAACGCCTCGCGGCTCCGCGCCGGCCCGACCCGCGGACGCCGCGTCCTGGCGCTCTGCGGCCCGCGCGACTCCGACGAACTCGGCGCCCAGATGGCCGTCGACCTCATCGAGCACGCCGGCTTCGAGGTCCGCTTCGGGGGCGGCGGGATCGCCAGCGACGAGATCATGGCCCACATCCACAACGAGCGGCCCAACGTCCTCCTCATGTTCGCCTCGGGCGCCAACGACCTCCCCCAGATCCGCCAACTCATCGACCAGTTGCACGAGATCGGCGCCTGCCCGGACCTCCAGATCGTCGTGGGCGCGGGCGTCTTCAACCGCGCCGACGGACTGGCCGAGGAGATCGGCGCCGACCTCTGGGCCCGCAACCCGCTCGAACTCGTCGAGGTGCTCGTCGAGGAGCCCGAGCGCCGATTCGAGGCGAGCCAACGGTCCGTCGGGCGGACCAAGAAGCGCGCCCGGCGCGACGCGGCCTAGGCCGACCGCACCAACAAAGACTCTCCATCCATCATGCACGCGTCACGGACCCGCCCGGAGGGTCCGTGCTGCGTTCGTGGGCCGCGCACCGCGTGCGCGCGGCGATCCCCTCCACCCGCCGTCGCGTCACAACTCCGCCAGCCGCCGCGCCGTCTCCTGCGCCAAGAGGTCCTTCATCAGCCGCGAGAGGTCCCCGGACATGATGTCGCGGATCGCGTACTCGCCCGGGAGCCGCTCGTCGGCGACGATGTTGTCCTTGTAGCGATACGTGCGCACCTTCTCGCTGCGTCCGCCGCCCCCGATCTGCTCGCGCCGGGCGGCGGAGCGCTGCGCGTGCTGGCGTTGGCGCTCGGCCTCGTGCAGCCGCGCCATGAGCAGCCGCCTGGCCCGCTCGCGGTTCTGCTGCTGGCTCTTGGCCTCCATCATCTTGATGATGATGCCCGTGGGCTTGTGGTGGATCTGCCACGCCGTCTCCACCTTGTTCACGTTCTGCCCGCCCGGGCCCTGCGCCCGCGTGGCGAACTCCTCGACCTCGTTGGCCCAGTCGATCTTCACGTCCACGTCCTCGGCCTCGGGCAGCACCGCCACCGTCGCCGTGCTCGTGTGGACCCGGCCCTGGGCCTCGGTCGCCGGGACGCGCTTGACCGAGTGCACTCCCGCCTCGAACGCCAACTCGCTCCACACGCCCTCGCCCTCGACGCTCGCCACCGCCGAGCGGATGCCCCCCGCGTCCGTCTCGGGCACCACGTCGAGCGTCTCGAACTTCCACCCGCGCCGGGCCGCGTACTTCTGGTACATCTCCAGGAGGTCCCGCGCCCACAGGGCCGCCTCGTCCCCGCCCGTGCCCGCCCGCACCTCGAGCATCACCGAGCCCACCTTCTGGTCGTCGCTGGTCACCAGCCGCGCCTTGACCTGCTCGATCAGCGCCCCGGCCTTGGACTCGACCTCGGGCAACTCCTCGCGCGCCAGCGACGCCAGGTCCGCGTCCGCGCCCCCCATCGCCTCGCGCAGGTCCTCGGCCTCGCGCACCAGCCGGCGGTACTCGCGGTATGGCTCGACCACCGCCGCCAGCGCCGACCGCTTGATCGACAGGTCCCGCACCTTCTTGTGGTCCATCGCTACCTCGGGGTCGAGCAACTGCCGCTCGAGCGCGGCGAACTCCTCGGCCATCTGCTCCAGGCGCTGCGCGACGCGATCGGGAAGGGTCGGTGTGGGCACGGGCAAGGGTATGGGCTATCGCGGATTCGGCGGCGAGAGGATCGACAGGTACCGCTCCCACGGGCCCACGTCCTCGTGCCGCTGCCACGCCAGCGCCTTGCACGCCTGCGCGACGTGGTTCAGGTCGTGCACCGCCCACGTCGCCAGGAGGTGCCCGAGCGTCACCGGCCCCAGCGCCGGATGCCGGCCCGCGCGCGCGAGGTCCGCGGGCGTGAGCCGAAGCGCGTCCAGGTCCGCCAGGCTTGCCGACCGCTCGCGCTCGAACAGGTCCAGCAACTCCGCGGTCGTGTGCACGCGGGCCAGGTCCGCGTGCCCCGCGCGGTCGAACGGCTCAAACGGCCGGGCGTCCCCGTGCGCGAGGATGTGCCGCGCACGCGGGATCCAATCCGTGCGTTCGCCGAAGACCAGGTGCGCGACGACCTCGTGGGCCGACCACGTGCCCGCGCCGTAGGGCCGACGCGCCCACGCCTCGTCGAGCCCGTGAAGGAGCGTCCGCAGCGTGGCGGGCGTGCGCTCGAGGATCGGACGGATCGTGTCGAGGGTGCGGAGCATGGGAGAGGCTACGCCGCGCGATGATCGAGCCGATCACGCGCCGTTTCGGTGCTGCGTACTCAGGCGGACTCCCCGCTCGTATCGCTCGATGGCCTTCTGCCACGCCTCGCGGACCAGGTCCGAGCCCGTGGTCATGGTCACGCGATCGTTGAACGCGGCAACCCCGAGCGCGTCGAGCATGGACATCACGAGCGCGTTGGCAAAGGAGGGGGTCATGCGGAGGGCGGCGCTGAGGTCTATTCGCACCGACGCGCCGCCCCGAATAGCGCCGATCGCGCGCTCGGCCAACTCCAGCCCGGCCGCAACAGAGTTCAGGCTTGGTTCGGAGACCCGGAGATCTTGTACCGACATCGACATCTCGCCCATGGTATCGGCCCGAGAACGTGAGGGAATCACCACACCAGGAAGCGCGCGTTCACGAGAGAGCCGGGAAGGCCTCCGGCGAAGTGTCCGTGCGCGGGCTCGCCGCCGGCGCGAAAGGTCGTGATGGAGTCGCCGCTCACGATGGTCAGGTCCCCGCCCCCCGACTCGCAGTACTGCCGGAGTTCGTAAAGCCCGACGCCGGAGTTGGGCTCCCCAAGCCGATTGACCTGCCCCGGTGGCGTGCCCGTTACTCCCTCGACCGTGGCGAGGACGATGGCGTCATGGTCGGTCCGGACGCGCGCGTGCATCGGGTTCTTGGTGAGGTGCCCGCGGATCGTCTGCCCCATGTCAAGCACGCACAACTCGATCAGGCGACTCGCCGGATAGACGGTTCCGGCGACAACGCACCCGATCGGCGACTCCGCGTGCGAGAGCGCGTTCCGGATCACCTCGTCGAGATGATCCGCCAACCGACCCCGAAGACCAACGGGCAGCCCGCCGAACTCTCGCTCCCACGCGCTCGCCATCTCGTCGGCGAAGGTCGAGGACGGTTTCAGCAACTGACGAACAGGAACGATCCGCGGCGAGGCCGCCAGCCCAACGGCCTCTGGGCATTCGAAGAACTCGAGCAAGCCGCTTCGAACCACGTAGTCTCGCGAGTCTTGCGTCAATGGAAGAACCAACCTCGCACGCCGTTGCGCCAGGCACCCGAGCCCGGCGATCGCGGCCAACGCATACGGCCGCACCAGGAGGAGGTCTCGAAGATCGACAACGGTTGGAGGAACGGAACGAGCCGGACGAAGCGAGTTCAGCGCGCTCCAGATCAGTCGCCCACCCACGAAGTCGCCGGCGTCCGCGCCCCAGACTCGGACCTCGGTCATGCCAGCCTCTCCGCCAGGAACCCCGCCACCTTGTCCAGCGCGATCCGCTGCTGCTGCCCCGTGTCGCGGTCGCGGGCGGTCACGGTCTGGTCCTTGAGCGTGTCCCCGTCGATCGTGAAGCAGAACGGGCACCCGGCCTCGTCCATCCGCGCGTACCGCTTCCCGATGCTCTGCTTCGCGTCCGTCTCGATGAACCCGTCGCGCCCGAAGCGCCGGAACAACTCGTCCGCCAGCCGCTCCGCCACCTCCGGCATCCCGTCCTTGTCCACCAGCGGGAAGACCGCCGCCTTGATCGGCGCCACCCGCGGATGGAACCGCAGGATCTCCGGGCTCGGGCGGCTCTCGTCGCGCGTGTACGCCTCGCAGATGAGCGCCAGCGCCCCGCGATCGAGGCCCGCCGCGGGCTCGATGCAGTGGGGGATGTATCGCTCGCCCTTCTTGCCGCCGTTGGGGAGCGTCTCCCCGCGCGTGGTGTCGAAATAGTCGAGTTTGACCTTGCTGTGCTCCTGGTGCTGCGTGAGGTCGTAGCACCCGCGGTGCGCGATCCCCTCGAGTTCGCCGAACCCCGGCGCGGTGAACGGGAACCGGTACTCCACGTCGCTCGTGCCCTGCGAGTAGTGCGAGAGTTCGTCCTTGTCGTGCTCGCGGAGGATCAGGTTCTCGCCCGCGAGGCCGATCGAACGCCACCACTCCATCCGGAAGTCCCGCCAGAACCTGTACCAGTCCTGGCTCTCGCTCGGATGGCAGAAGAACTCGAGTTCGGCCTGCTCGAACTCGCGCGACCGGAACGTAAAGTTCCGCGGCGTCACCTCGTTGCGGAACGAGCGACCCGTGTTCCCGATCCCAAAGGGGATCTTGACGCGAGTCGTGTCCACCACGTTCTTGAACTGCACGAAGATGCCCTGCGCGGTCTCGGGACGCAGGTACGCCTTGTTCGCCTCGTCGCGGATCGCGCCCGGGATCGTGTCGAACATCAGGTTGAACATCCGCGGCTCGGTCAGCGTTCCCGGTTTCTCCGCGTCCGGGCCGATCACCCGCGTCCACGGCTGCGGCAGGCTCGACAGCGCCACGCTCCGGACCGCGCCGAATGTCTTCTCCGCTTTCTTACGTTGCTTCGCCTCGCTCGGTTGATCGCCGACATACGCAAACACCGGCTTGTCGCCCGGATCGCCCGACTCCGGAACGAACACCATGACGTGGTCGTACCGATACCGCCCCTTGCTCTCCTTGCAATCCACCATCGGATCGTTGAACCCGCCGACGTGCCCGCTCGCCTCCCACACCTTCGGGTGCTGGATGATGCACGTCTCCAGCGGCACGCACCGCACCCGCTCCCCGTTCGGGCCCTTGCGGCCCCACGCCGGGTTCATGATCATGTCCTGCCACCACGCCTCGCGCAGGTTCTTCTTCAGTTGCGCCCCCAGCGGGCCGTAATCCCAGAAGCCGTTGATCCCGCCATAGATCTCGCTGGCCTGATAGATGAACCCCCGCCGCTTGCACAGGGCCATGATCGCGTCCATCGACTTCGGCTGGGACATGCTTCGCTCCAAAGGGGCTGAGTATAGGGTTCGGGCCGATCCCCGCCGCCTCGGCTACGCTCCCTCATGCTCAGCCGTGTCACCGGCATCCTCGACGCCGTCGACCCCCCCGCCCACGAGGCCCTCCTCCGACCCGACGGCCTCCCGCTCACCCTCCAGGTCCTCGTCCCCGGCTACCTCGCCCGCGCCCTCCTCGACCGCATCGGCCAGCCCCTCACCCTCCACACCCACCTCTACCTCGAAGGCCAGGGACAGGGCTCCTCCTTCGTCCCGCGACTGCTCGGCTTCTCCACGCCCGAGGAGCGCCGCTTCTTCGAACTCCTCACCGGCGTCGAGGGCCTCGGCAACCGCCGCGCCCTCCGCGTCCTCGCCGAGCCCGTCCCCGACATCGCCCGCGCCATCGCCTCCGAGGACGCCGCCTGGCTCACGCGCCTCCCCGAGATCGGCAAGAAAACCGCCGAGAAGGTCATCCTCGAACTCAAGACCAAGATGTCCCCCTTCGCCCGCGGCGAGGTCGTGCCCGTCGCCCGCGCCGCCCGCGCCAGCCGCGACGGCACCGAGCAGGCCGTCGCCGGACTCATCGCCCTGGGCCAGACCCGCGGCGAGGCCCAGCGCCTCGTCCGCGACGCCCTCGACCGCAACCCCGCGCTCAAGTCGCCCGAAGAACTCATCGCCGCCGCCCTCGGCTCCTGATCCGCCGCGTGCGGTCCGCCTTCCGTGGCACAGCCGTCCCGCCTGTGCGACAAACCCCACGCCAGATAATCCTTGCTTTCCTCTTGCGTCCCGTGCCGCCCGTGGTATCTTCCTCCTGCCGCGCATCCGTTCCCCGGCGTGGCAGCCCGGGCCGACGGGCCACATCCCCCGCGAAACCAGCGGGAATCCCGCGAAATCCGCGGGAATCGCCCGCTCGAGGACGCGGGACCGTCCCCTCGGCCCACAGATGCGGAGCATCGCTCCGCGAGGGGGGGAGGAGGTGCTCGATGCGAGTTCTGAAGGTTCTGCTCTGCGTGTTAGGGGGGGGTTGGGTGGTGATCGGGCGTTGGCCCAATCGGGGTTCGCCGTGACTTGGAACAGCAGCGGCGTGACGACGAGCGCGAGTTACGCCCTGCCGACAGACGAACTCTACACTCAAGTTGCAGCCGGCAACGGGTTCTCGCTTGGGCTACGCGAGGATGGCACGATCAAGGCGTCTGGTGCGAGCTCGAATCCGGCAGTTGCAAACGCGCCAACCTCAGCCGGCTGGGTGGCGGTCGCTGCAGGTTACAACCACGCTCTGGCGCTGCAGAGCGACGGTGCCCTCGCCGCCTGGGGTTCCAACGACTTCGGCCAAGGTGTGGTGCCCACAGATCCATACGAGTACGATCTTGTCTACATCGCCATCGCTGCCGGGGAGTACTTCAACTTGGCGCTGCGCTCCGACGGCACGATTTTCGCCTGGGGCGATGATGACTATCACAAGACCACCGTTCCGAACAACTCCATTGGAAGGTACACCGCGATCGCGGCGGGCGGCCACCATGCGGTGGCGAAGCGAAGCGACGGGAAGATGGCCGCGTGGGGCGGCGAGGGATACTGCAGCAACTACTGTGGGCCTAGCATTCCAACGCATTATCCCCAGCAGCCGAGTTCGCAAACTTGGACTCACCCTGGACAGGTACCGACGACCTTGGTGGCATCGCAGATTCTGGCCGTGGGCGCCGGCCATACTGTCTCATATGCAATTCTAAACGACTCGGCCCGAACGCTTGTGGCGTGGGGTTGTGGCCTGGGGCTCCAAGGCACACCGGTGACCGGCAAAGGTTATTACGTCGTTGGAGCGACCAATGGAGCCTCTGTGACCGGATGTTACGGCGCCGGGATCATGCTCACCCTCGACGCGCACCTTGTCCAGTGGGGTCGGCTCAACGGCACCGGAACGGCCTTCTCAGATCCTCCCAACAACATCCCGTCAGCGCTCGAAGATACGAAGTTCGTCTCGGTCGGGCGTGGCAACTCCAACTTACACGGAGTGGCACTCCTTGCGCCATGAGTCCCTCACTACTTCCGTGGCACTGATGGCGGCCTGCGCGACTGCTTCGGCCCAGTCGGGCCCCATCGTCGCCTGGGGGGCTATCCTTGGTTCTGGCGATCCTTCCCCGGAGGGCCTGTTCATCCGCGTCGCCGCAGGAAACGGCCACGCGCTCGCCATGCGTACCGACGGCAGCCTTGTGAGTTGGGGCTACGGCTCGCCGCTGGGCGTGCCCCCACCCGACCAGTACCTCGGCCTCGCCGCCGGCTTCGGGCACAACTGCGTCATCCGCTCCGACGGCACGCTCCTGTGCTGGGGCATCAACGAAACCGGCCAGTGCAACGCGCCGAGCGGCACGTTCACGCGCGTCGCCGCGGGGTATCGCGCCAGCGCCGCCATCCGCGCGGACGGGACGATCGCAACGTGGGGATACAACTCGGGAATCCCCCCGCCATCGGGACAGTTCAAGAACGTCTGGGTCGGCAAGTTGTGGTTCCTCGCGCAGCGCACCGACGACACCCTCGTCGCCTGGGGAACCGATCAGTTCGGCGTCGTTTCGAGCGTCCCGCCTGGCCAGTTCCTGACCGCGAACGCGTCCGACACGTGGTTCGGCTACGCCCTCCGCTACGACGGCACGATCGTTCATTGGGGCTACACAGGTGATGGTGTTGCGAGCACTCCTCCAGGTGGCTTTCGCCTCGTCTCGGGCGGAGAGCACGGAGCCCTCGCAGTCCGTTCGAACGGCACTGGCGCGTGTTGGGGCTACGGCTGGTTCAACGAGGGCACCCCACCCGGCGCGAGGTTCATCACCGCGGATGCGGGCAACCTCTTCGCCGTCGGCATCGCCGCCTGCTACGCCAACTGCGACGGCAGCACCGCCCCGCCCTTCCTCAACATCAACGACTTCGTCTGCTTCCTCAACTACTTCGCGGGAGGCGAGCAGTACGCCAACTGCGACGCCTCCACCACCCCGCCGGTCCTGAACATCAA
>JAEUIZ010000055.1 GCA_016793805.1 Phycisphaerae bacterium | reverse complement strand
GCTCGCGGCCCGTGGATCGCGTGTGGACCGCGGCGCGCCGCTATGCGCCCTTCGCCGCCTTCACCAGCGCCAGCACGCCCGCCCGGATCGCCGGGGGCAGGTCGGACCACACCGCGACCACCGCCGCCAACTCGGGATCGGTGGGCGTGGCGGGCGTTGGGGCCGTGGCGGATGCCGGGGGCGTCGGGGAGCCAAAGCCACCCCCTTTGTTGCCGGATTTGCTGCCGCCCGATTCCGAAACGGGCGTGTTTCCCGCAGGATTCGCGGGGAGTTCGAGTCCAGTATCGCCCATTGGCTTCGGTTCGGCCGCTTCGCGCCGGCACGAGTCGGCCTGCGGGGCACCTGAGCGACGAGTCTCACTTGACAGATCGGGCGAGACCGCGATACCGGGTGCGGTCGGGTGGGGCGCTGCCGTGTTTGCGCAGTCGGGTCGGCCTTTGCGCGAGCGTGTGCGGCGCTGCTTTCGAGGTCGGCTTCGGCGGCGGGTCGTGCGGGATGGAGGCGTGGCGTGATCAGCGTGAGGAGGTCGGGAGGGCGAGGGCGCGGGCATCGGCGATGGCGTGGTCGGTGCGGCGGATGATGCTGGACGACGGGTCGAAGGCGGCGAGCATGATGTCGCGGGCGTGCTCGGCGTCGGCCTCGGCGCCGGGGATCTGGCCGAGCGCGAAGCGGCAGGCGGCCCGGGAGAGGAAGTGCTGGGCGAGCGGGGGCGTGGGGCCACAGACGGACTCGATGTCGTGCATGGTGTGCTGGACGAGGACGAGGCCCTCGGCGGGACGGTGGAGTCGGGCGAGGCAATCGGCGAGGATGGCGACGGCCTGGAGGTAATCGGGGTCGCGCGTGCCGCCGAAGTCTGCGAGGATCGAGGCGGCCTCGCGGGCGAGAGGCTCGGCGTCGCAGGCGCGATCGGTCTGCATGAGCATGGAGGCGAGGTTGAGCGCGGCGGAGGCGAGGGCGGGGTGCCCCGGGACGAGGTGGAGGCGCATGGCGGCGATGGTGTTGCGGAGCAAGCGTTCGGCATCGTCGAAGCGTTCGAGGGCGACGTAGAGCCCGCCGAGGTTGCCCATGGAGAGCAAGGTGTCCGGGTGGGTTTCGCCGAGGATGGCGCGCTGGCGAGCGAGAACGATCTGGCGGATGCGGAGGGACTCGTCGAGACGGTCGAGGCTGGCGTTGCACGCGGCGAGGTTGCTCGAATAGGCGAGGCGATCCGGGTCAAGGTCGGGCAGCGAGGCATCGGCGGTGCGGGCGAGGTCCTCGAAGATGGTCGCGGCCTCGGCGAGGCGCCACCTTCTCCCGAGCATGGCGGCGTAGTCGTTGAGCGTTTGCAGGCGGGCGCGGTCGGTCGGCTTGAGGGTTCGAGCGGCGAGGGAAGCGGCCTCGCGGGCGCCGCTGAGCGCCTCGTCCTGCCGACCCAAGGCGTCGAGAATGTTGGCGCGGAGGGAGCGTTCGCCGATCGAGTCGGCGGTGGGGGCGAGCCCGCGGGCGGCGCGGAGGCGGTGGTTCTGGGCGAGGATCGCCAGGGCTTCATCCAGCCTGCGGAGATCGGTGAGCAGGGCGGCGAAGTCGACGGCGGCGCGGAGCGATTGATCCCCGTCGCGGCCCTCGGCGCGCGTGCTCTGGGCGAGGGCGGCGCGGAGGTGGGGCTCGGCGGCGTCGAAGTCTCCGCGGGCGCGGAGGATGTTGCCGATGGTGGACCGGAGGGAGGCCTCGACGGCCGGGGCGAGGTTCCAGCCGTCGATGAGGCGGGAGGCGTTGGCGAGCGCGTCCTTGACGGTGGGCTCGGGGGCGTCGAGCCCGCCCATGAGGCGTGCGCGCACGAAGGGGTCGGCCTCGGAGAGCACCCGTTCCATGAAGGTCTTGGTGAAGTTCACGCTCTCGAAGAGAGTCGAGACCTGGACGAGCGCGGCCTGTTCGGCCTGGAGCGCCTTGGCCTGCTGGGCCTCGGCGCGACGGGCGCGGGCGAGGGCGGATTGGCTCACGACGATGCCGGCGACGAGGGAGAGGAACAAGGCCGCGAGCGAGGCGACGAGCACGCGGTTTCGGCGGACGAACTTGGTCGCGCGGTAGAAGGCGGTCGGGGGGCGGGCGCGGATGGGCTCGGCACGGAGGTAGCGTTCGATGTCGTCGGCGAGTTCCTGGGCCGACTGGTAGCGAAGGGCGGGGTCCTTCTGGATGGCCATGTGGACGATGGTGGCGGCATCGCTGGGGAGGTCGGGCCTGCGCTGGCGGAGCGGAACGGGCGGGAGCAGCGGGATGGAGTGGAGCCAGGCGGAGGGGGTGTCCACGTCGGGCCTGAAGGGCAGGTCGCCGGCGAGGATTTCGTAGAGCATGACGCCCAGCGAGTAGACATCGGAGCGCACGTCGAGCGGGGCGCCGAGGGCCTGTTCGGGGCTCATGTAGTGGGGCGTGCCGAGCACCTGGCCCGTGATGGTGCTGCGGGCGCTGGTGCCGGTCTCGGTGAGTCGGCCCAAGCCGAAGTCGATGACCTTGACGCGGCCGTCGGGATCCACGAGGACGTTTGCGGGCTTGAGGTCGCAGTGGAGAACGTGGCGCAGGTGGGCGTGGTGCACGGCCTGGGCGACTTGGACGATGAGGCGGAGTTTGGCGGGATCGTCGGCGTGGCGGGCGTGCTGGTCGAGCCGCACGGCCGAGGGGATCAGCTCGGAGACGACGTAGGCGGAGGGCTCGCCGTCGTCGAACCACGGGCCGGCCTCGATGACCGTGGCGATGCCCGGGTGCTGGAGGCGAGCCTGGACGAGGCCCTCGTGGCGCAGGCGCTGCACCTCGGCCGGGGTGCTCGCGTGCCATCTGGTGATCTTGACGGCGACGGGGCGGCGGAGTTCGGTGTCGAGGCCCTCGAAGACTCGGCCCATGCCGCCGCGGCCGATCTCGGCGCCGAGTACGAAGCGTCCGATACGTCGGCCGATCATGGAGCGGGGTGCGAGGCGCTCGGGGTCGAGGAGGCGCTGGCCGACGGGCGCGTGGGCCGCGAGCGAGATGACCTCGTCGTGGATGGAGGGAGGGGCGGACTTGAGTTCGAGGAGGATCGCATCGCGCGCCGGGCCTTGGGCGTCGGCGAGTCGCGAGAGCCAAGCGGCGACGATCGAGACGCGATCGGGGTCGCTCATGGCTTCGCACTCGCCAGGTCTCGGGCGAGGAACGCCTTGGCGAAGGCCCAGTCGTTCTTGACGGTGGCGGGGGAGACGCCGATGGCTCTGGCGGTGTCCTCGACGCTCAACCCGGCGAAGTATCGGAGTTCCACGACCTGGGCGCACCGGCTCTTGGTGTGCGTCAGCCGGTCGAGGGCGGCGTCGAGGGCGTCGAGGTCGGCGTGGCCCTCGCCGTCGGGCGAGGCGATGAGGAGGGAGTCGCGGAGTTCGTGCCGGGATCGACCTCCCCCGCGTTTCTCGGCGTTGCGATGGCGATAGTGAGTGACGAGGACTCGTCGTGCGGCGGTGGCGGCCTGGCAGAGGATGGACTGCGGCGAGAGGGCACCGAGGTCTGGGGAGGCGGCGAGTCGGAGATAGACCTCGTTGACGAGGGCGGAGGGCTGGAGGGAGTGCGGGGGGTTGTCGGTGCCGAGGACCCGGCGGATGAGTTGGCGCATCTCGTCGTAGACGCGCTCCATCAGGTGGTCGAGTTCCTGGCGATGAGGGCTTGGCGCGGGAGACTGCGGCATGACCACCTCCTCACACGTTGCGAACGCAAGGAAATGATAGGAATACCGAGCCGTGTGCCGCGTGGATTGCGTCTTCAACAGTGTGGACGGGCGGTGATGGACTTGGCGAGCCAAGCCGCTGCTCGGCCCGTGGCCGCTAGCAAGGAGACGCACACATGGGCAAGAGGCACGTGGGCATCGCACGCGGGAGCATCGTGGGCATGGCGATGGTCCAACTCGCCGGCGCCGGGGGGTGCGCCACGATTATCAGCGGAACGCACGAGGACGTCGTGGTGCAGTCGGACCCGTCGGGCGCGCGGGTGTCGGTGCTGGGGCGGGGCGAGCACACGACGCCGGCGACGATCCGGCTGCCTCGGAACGAGTCGTTCGTGGTCACGCTGTCGCATCCGGGGTATCGGAGCGAGCAGGTTTTCGTGGACAGCGGGCTGAATCCGTGGATCTTCGGGAACATCATCCTGGGCGGGCTGGTGGGGATCGTGGTCGATCTGGTGTCGGGCGGCGCGATGGATCTGGAGCCGGACGACCCGGTGGTTCATCTCGCGGCGCTTGGGCCGGGGGAGCGATCGGAGACGGATCCGATGGCGGTGCTGGTGGCGAACCACGCGGCGGGCCGGTTGAAGGACGCGGAGTTCGAACGACGTAAGAAGCAGGTCGAGCGAGCGCTGGCGGCGATGAAGCCCAAGGACGCCGGCACGCGATCGAAACACGAACAACCCGCAACAAAAGAGCACGCGATGCAAGCGAGGAGCGTGGAAAGGCGGTTGGCACCGGCGCGGATCGAGCGTGCATCGGAGAGCGAGCAGGTCTCTCGGAGCGCGAAGGCGATGACATTCATTGTGTCTCGCGAGCCGGGTCGGTAGTCTCATGCAGACGATTCGAACTGGAATCGACGCACAAGGAGGATCAACATGCGTACGTCTTCCAAGTCCCGTGCGGTTCGTTGTGATCGTGCGCAGGCTGGGCTCCGCCGGCGTTCGCTGCTCTTGGCGTCGGGGGCGGCGATAGCGCTGGCGGATGCGGCGTTCGCGCAGCCGCTCGTTGTGAACTGGCAGGGCGCCAACAACGGCCTGTGGAGCACGGCGGCGAACTGGAGCCCGGCTGTGGTCGGCGGGCCGGCGAATGTCTCGCCGTTCCCGGTGTACGACGTGCGGATCACGGCGGGCGGCTCGCCGGTGCAGCACGACAAGGGCACGGTGGCCTCGCCGAACGAGGTCACGTCGCTCACGCTGATGGGGAGACAACTCACCATCCCGACGGGTCGAGGGCTGAGGGTGCTGGAGCAGGCAAGCCTGTGCGGCACGGTGAACGTCTCGGGCGGATTGTTCGAGGCGCCGATGGCGACGCTGAACTGCGGCACGGCGACGCTGTCCGCTGCGAGCGCCGGCAGGCTGATCGTCGGCGCGGAGGTCTATGTCCAGCAATGGCGTGGGCCAGAACCAGACGGTTCTCCTGTCGATGGGCGCCGGCTCGCTGCTGGACCTCCGAGCGGTCACGTCGCTGACGGACTCGTGGGGCATCTGCTGCCAGTCCTTTGCGCACGCGATCTCGGCGCGCGACGGCGGCACCATCGACCTCCGCAACCTGGCGACGATCACCGGCCCGGCGGACGACGAGCGGCTCGAGATCGTCGCCGATGGCGGCACAGTCGATCTGGCCTCGCTCTCGGCTATCCACGCCTCGTCGAGCGGCTCCGTGCGGTTCACGATCAAGGGGGCGCAGGGCTTGCTCCGCATCGGCGCCCGCACGGCGGGCGCGGGGACGTCTCCGACGATCAACCTGCAGACGAGCGGCTCGCGCTTGGAAGCCCCGGGCTCGCTGCTCCTCGGCACGTTTCCGACCCCGCCGCCGGTGCCGCCCACGATCACGCTCACCGCGGCCAAGGGTGCGACCGTGTCCATCGGGGGCGACTTCGTCTACACGCAGACCAACGCGGGCCAGGTCAAGGTGGATCAGGCGGTGGTGACGTTCAACGGCACGGGCACGCAGCGCTGCGAGGTCGGGGGGACCGACCTGGGCATCAACGGCCCGTGCCTCCTGCCCGACGGGAACTTCGGGATCGGGCAGTTGGTGAGCGGGCAGGCGGGTGGCCCGGCAACAACGCTGCGCCTGTCGGACCTGATCGACAACGGGCATCGTGCGGGTCGTCCGGAGGCGATGTACCTGTGGGGGAGTTTCGAGCGGGCGACGCCGGCACCGACGCCTTGCGGCCCGACCGTGCCGCAGATGGACGGGCTGCGCGTGCTCGGGGGCTCGACGCTGTTCCTTGACACCGTCAACGCGTACGCGTTCCAGGGCGGGGAGTGGGAGCACCTGAACTGCCGATTCTCGGGAGACGTTCGGCGCGTGGCGTACGACGGTGGGTTCCTGGAGACGAACGCGTGCTATGCGAACTGTGACGGCTCGACCGCTATGCCGATGCTCAACGTGGCCGACTTCATCTGCTTCCAGAACCGGTTCGCGGAGCAGAGTTGCTACGCGAACTGTGATGGGAGCACGACGCCGCCGATCCTGAATGTCGCGGACTTCATCTGCTACCTCAACAAGTTCGCGGAGGGCTGCGCGGCACCGTAGAGGGCGATCGGGGCGAGGCCTCCGGTGGGCGACCGATTCATTGCGGTGGAGCAGGCGTGGCCGGTGGTCACTTTGCCGTCGCGGTTCCTATGCTCACGGACGAAGGAGCCGGCCGTGGGAACACACGAAGCAGCGCGTGGCGGGCGAGTGGCAGCGGCGACGGCACTGACGCGAGCGGTGGCGTTCGCGGGGGTTGGCGGAGTGTGCGCGGCGTGTGTGGCGCAGCCGCCGGGGGTTGGGGGGCGACCGGCGTCGGCCTCGGCTCCGCTGGACTGGAAGTCGCTTGAGTCCGGGGTGCTGACGGAGCACGTGCAACTGACGAGCCGCGAGCAGTTTGTGAAGGCCGGGGAGTCGTACTTCAGCCCAGACGGGGCGTGGGTGGTGTTCCAGGCGGTGCCGGTGCCGGCGGGCGGGGCGGAAGCGGACCCGTTCTACTCGATGTATGTGATGAAACTGGTGCGCGAGGGAGACCGGATTGTGGGGGCGGAGTCGCCGATCCTGATCAGCCCTCCGGGCTCGGCGAACACGTGCGGGTGGTTCCATCCGACGCTCCCTGGGGTGGTGCTGCTGGGCTCGACGATCGATCGGCCGAAGACAGATCAGAAGGCGGGTTTCCAGGTGGGGATGCGGAAGTACGTGTGGCTGTTCCCGGACGAGATGGAGGTCTGCGAGCGGTTTGTGCCGGAGGTGGCGGCGGCGATGGGATCGCCGGCGTCGATGTGGGCGGACGATCGCCGGGCGACGATGGTGGCGCCGGTGTTCTCGAGGCCGCAGTACGACGCGGAGTGCTCGTATTCGAGCGACGGGCGGTTCGTGCTGTACGCGCACGTTCGGCCGCAGAAGGCGGAGGAGCGTGCCGACGCGGACATCTGGATCTATGACACGCGGACGCGCCGGCACCACCCGATCGTGGTGGCGGATGGGTACGACGGCGGGCCTTTCTTCTCGCCGGACGGCAGGCGGATTTGCTATCGCTCGGATCGGAAGTTGAACGACCAGTTGCAGATCTTCGTGGCGGACCTGAGGTTCGACGACGAGGGCGTTCCGGTGGGCATCGAGCGGGAGTACGCGATCACGGACAACGAGGCGGTGAACTGGGCGCCGTACTTCCACCCGTCGGGCAAGTTCCTGGTCTATGGGACGAGCCAGGTGTCGCACTCGAACTATGAGGTGTTTGCGGTGGAACTCGATGCGGCGACGCTGGCGGCAGATTCGCCGGCGCGTCCGGCGGCCAAGTCGCTGCGGAGCGCGCGGCTGACGTCGGCGGACGGGGCGGACGTGCTGCCGGTGTTCGACCCGACGGGGACGTGGATGATGTGGACGGGGCAGCGGGGGCCGAGGGCGGAGGGGGAGCAGCGGCCCTCGTCGCAGTTGTGGGCGGCGCGGTTCAACGCCTCGGGCGTGCGCTGGGCGAAATAGGCAGATTCGCCGAGGTCGCAAGCGTGGAGGGATGAGTGGTCTCGCGGTGTCCGGGAGCGCCGCACCCGGGCGGAGATGTTCCCATCCGAGCGATGGTCGGGATCAGCGCGCCGCGGCCTTGGCGTCGTATTCGGCCGCCCCAGTAGCGTCGCCCAGCGCTCGGAGGGTGGCCGCGGCCGCTGCATAGACGCGTCGTCTCTGCTCGGGAGAGAGATGCGGCGATTCGGCGAGATCGAGCGACGCCCGCAGGAGGGATTGGGCCTCGTCGCGGCGGCCCAGTGCGGCGAGGTCCTCGGCCAAGGCGAGTCGGCTGCGGAGCAGGCGCTGGTCGTGGGGCGCGAGGGCGGCCTCGCGGAGCCGCAGGGCCTCACGGTCGAGCGATTCGGCGGTCGCGTGCTCGCCGCGTCCGCGGAGGAGGGCGGCGTAACTCGACAGGGTGTACGCGCGGTCGGGGTGGTCCTTCCCGAGGCTGTTCTCTTCGAGGACGAGCGCGCGTCGGAAGAGCGGCTCGGCACGGGCCGCGTCGCCGCGGGCGAGCGCCATGACGGCGAGGTTGGCGGTGGCCTGGGCGACGAGCGCGTGCTCCTCGCCGAGCAGCGAGCGCCGGATCGCGAGCGCTCGCGTGACGAGGGACTCGGACTCTTCGAGCCGGCCCATCGTTCGGAGCGTGCTGCCGTAGTTGTTCAGGCTCTCGGCGAGGTCGAGCGTGTCGCCATCGGGCTCGCGCATTCGGATGGCGAGTTGGAGGACCTCGGCGGCCTCAATGGTGCGGCGCTGGGCGTTGAGCACGGCACCGAGGTTGTTGAGCACCCGCGCGATGTCGGGGTTGTGGCTTCCGCGGATCTCGCGGAAGATCGCGAGCGCCTCGCGCAGCATCCGTTCGGCCTCGGCGAGATCCTGGAGGGAATAGTGCAGCGTGGCGAGGTCAACGAGGCTCTCGGCGGTGTCGTGGTGGCGCGGGCCGAGGATGGCGAGGCGCTGCTCGTAGGCGCCGCGCAGGTGGGTCCGGGCGGCGTCGAAGTCGGCGAGTCCGAGGTAGGCCGTCCCGATCGCGCTGCGGAGCGACGCCTGGACGACGGGCTGGGCGCGGAGTTCGCCGTCGATGCGGGCCGCGGCCTCGTCGAGGACATGCCGAACGCTGGTCTCGTCCGATCCGGCGAAGGGGTTGGCGGTGGTGAGGGTGTCGCGGAGGAACTTGGCGATGGCCTCCTGCTGGTCCCTCGCGATGAAGGCAGCGTCGCGTTCGCGGCGGAGGGCGCGCGACTGCCACGCGATGGCGAGGACCCCGCTGATCGCCAGGAGCGCGGCGGCGAGGGTGGCGGCGGAGGCGAGGGGCTGTCGGCGGACGAGTTTGGCGGCGCGATAGCCCAGCGTGTCGCGGCGTGCGGTCACGGGCAGCCCGCGGAGGTGCCGCTCGATGTCGGCGGCGAGGTGCTCGGCGGAGGCGTACCGCCGCTCCGGCTCCTTGCGGATGGCCATGAGCACGATGGTGTCGAGGTCGCCGCGGAGTTCGCGGCGGAGGCGGGTGGTGGCGACGGCACCACGCGCCGGGCTCGCCCGCGTCACCGCCGCGCTCGGTGGCTCAGGTGTGGTGGAGGTAATGACGCGGAGGATCTCGGCGGTGGAGCGGGTCTCGAAGCGGTAGGGCGTGCGCCCGACGAGCAGTTCGTACAGGATCACGCCGAGCGAGTAGACATCCGCGGCGGTGGTGACGGGACGGCCCTCGACCTGCTCGGGGCTCGCGTACTCGGGGGTGAGCCGGCGTTGGTCCATGCCCGTCACGGTCATCGCACCGTCTTCGTCGAGCACCTTGGCGATGCCGAAGTCGAGGAGTTTCGGCACGCCGTCGGCCGTCACCAGGATGTTCCCGGGCTTGAGGTCGCGGTGGACGACGAGGTTCTTGTGGGCGAACTCGACGGCCCGGCAGACGGCGACGAAGAGCCGGAGGCGTTCGGCGGTGGCAAGCCCTCGCTCGGCGCAGAACTCGCCGAGCGGATGCCCGTCGACGTATTCCATCACGAGGTAGGGCCTGCCGTCGGGGAGAGAGCCGCCGTCGTGGAGTGCGGCGATGTTGGGGTGCCGGAGGTTGGCGAGCGTCCGGCGTTCGGCGCGGAATCGCCGGAGCAGGTCGTCGGTGTCCATCCCGCGTTTGACGACCTTGATGGCGACCCGCTGCTCGTAGGCGCCGTCGGCGCGGGCGCCGAGGTAGACCGCGCCCATCCCGCCCGCGCCGAGAAGCCGCTCGACGTGATAGGGTCCGATCGTGCCGCCCACGAGCGGATCGGCGTCTCCGGCGAGGGCGGCGAGGACGCCGACGCCCAGGATCGGGGACGAAAGGAAGTCTCGCGCCGGCGCTTCGAGCATCGCGGCGACCGAGGCTCGCACGGCGGCGTCGGGTTCGGTGGCCAACGCGGCGTCGCGATCCGCGGGGGCAGCGTCGCGGACGACGAAGAACAGCGCTTCGGCCCGTTGCAACTGCGCGGGGGTCACGGCGCGGCTCCGCGCGACATGTCGGCGTGGAGCCAGGCCCTCGCGAACTCCCAGTGTCGCGACACGGTGGCCACCGACACCTGCAATGCCAGTGCCGTCTGCTCGAGGGTGAGCCCGGCGAAGTAGCGGAGTTCGACGACGCGGGCCTTGACGGGATCGAGGGCGGCGAGTCGCTCCAGGGCGTCGTCGAGCGCGATCAGATCGACGCGGTCCGCTGGGTTCGAGAGCGTCGGGCCGTCGCTGTCGAGCGAGGTGGGCGCGTTCCCGCCGCCGCGTTTGACTCGGGCGCGACCGCGCGCGTGGTCGAGGAGGATTCGTCGGATCGCCTGTGCCGCGGCGCCGAAGAAGTGCGCGCGGTTCACCCAGGTCACCTCGCCCGGGCCGACGAGACGGAGGTACGCCTCGTGGACGAGTGCCGTGGCTTGGAGGGTGTGACCGGCGCGTTCGGAGGCCATGTGCTGGGCCGCCAGTCGGCGGAGTTCGTCGTAGACGAGCGGGAAGAGTTCGTTGGTCGCGGCGGGGTCCCCGCTCGAGGCCCGGAGCAGCAGCCCGGTGACGTTTGGCGCGGGCGATGGATGCGGATCAGGCGTGCGGGAACTCGTCGACACGGCGTGTCTGCCTTGTGAAAGCGATGAGAGGCCCCGCTCGAGCCTGTCGCATGAGTATACGGGAGGCCGCAACAGGCCGTTCGACCCGGGCCGGCAACTCAGGCGATGCAAGTTTGGGGCCGGGCGTTTGGCGCCGTGCGCGCTCGGCATCGCCGGCAGGAGCGAGGCCGTGCGGCGAGACGGCCGAGAACGCGCAACCGCGATGCGGGCCAGAGTTGGCCAGCAGCGGCCATCGGACAGTGGAGAGAGGCCCGAGCAGGCGGGCGAGTGGCCCGACGAGGCTGGCATGAGAGTTGTTTCCGCCTGGCGTACTCGTGGCGGAGGATGAGAAAGGGAAGGTCACGATGTCGCGTTCGATTCGAAGCCTGATGCTCGCCGCCGGGGCGGCGTGTGCGGTTGCGGTCCCTGTTCTTGCCCAGGCCAACTTCAGTGAGTCGTTCGAGGGGCTGGACGACGGGACCGAAGCCGCGGGGGGCCCGCCGATCCTCGTCGGGCGCGGGTGGACGTTCCGCAACCAGAGCCGTCCGGCGGGGACCGGTGTGAGCCCGTACTGGACGCCATTCCCGTCGGGGTGGGGGCAGGCGGGCCAGCCGCTGGGACACGGGGGATTCGCGACGTGGGCGAACGACACGTCGAAGATCTCGGCGTGGATCATCCTGCCGGCGATTCCGAGCCAGATCGCGGGCGACCCTCTGAAGGTCTGGACGAGCGCGCCAACGAACGCGTTCGGCTACAACGGCGCGTCGCTGGAGATTCGCTACTCGCCCTCGGGCGGCACCAGCACCGGGAGCAACGAGAACGACGTGGGCAACTTCACGACGGTGCTCGCGACGATCTCGGGGGCCGACGGGCATCCGTGGACGGAGCGAGCGGTGACGCTTCCGGGCGCAGGCCGGGTGGCGTTCCGCTACGTGCTGGGCCCGTACTCGACCAACTTCGAGTTCAGCGGGTCGTTCCTGATCGACTCGTTGCAGGTGGGCGCGCCGCCGGCGCCGCCGTATCCGCTCCCCTCCCCGGGGCAGACGGTGCATTGGACGCTGGCGCACAGCCCGGTGGTCATCGCGCAGAACGCGGTCGGGCAGAACCCGCGGATCGTCACGGGCGGGACGGTCATCGTGGATCCCGGCGTCGAGGTGCGATTCAACGCGGGCGCCAGGCTCGAGGTCGCGGGCGGAATCCAACTGGCCGGCACGGCGTCGCAGAAGGTGAAACTCCGCGGGCCCGGCTCGATGGTCGTGCTCAAGGGCGGGCTCGCCACCTGCGGCTTCGCGGACGTGCAGTCGTTCACGGACCTCATCAACGGCGGCCGCGCGGCGTTCGCGGATTGCGCGTTCTCCGACCCGAGCCTGCCCACCGGGTTCTCGTACGACAGCGCGGGGGACATCGGGCACCGGGTCTTTGACGGCAATCTCGACTACGCCCGCCAGGTCCTGAGCCTCGAGCGCTGCACGTTCGCGCAGGGGTGCGAGGTCGCGATCCTCCGCGGCTGGGTCGCGGCGCGCGATTGCACGTTCGACAAGGGCGGGTGGGTCTCGACCGGCACGGGCCCGATCGGGGGCGAGGCGATGTACGTCACCGGCGGCGCGATCCTGCACAACGTCACCGCGAACGACTCGTCCATCCAACTGCTCCTCAATCACGACCAGCACCGCTACGTCGGCAGGGTCTCCGTCGTGGGCAACCCGGAGGGCCCGGGCCTGTTGCTTGCGGGCGGGGGCAACTACCTCGTCGATGCCGCGGCGACGCTCCAGAACAACCGCTGGCCCGTGGCGTTCGGGTTCAACTCTGCGGGGCTGCTGCCGGGATCGGTTCTGCCCAAGACCGGGAACCAACTCAACGAGATCCGCGACTCGGACGACTCGTACCCGCTGGACGAGCGGACGGTGTGGGCGGACACGGGGATCCCCTACGT
This sequence comes from Phycisphaerae bacterium, assembly GCA_016793805.1. GTDB lineage: Bacteria > Planctomycetota > Phycisphaerae > Phycisphaerales > UBA1924 > JAEUIZ01. The sequence goes on along the minus strand of JAEUIZ010000055.1, from coordinate 112,687 downwards.
CGTGTGGCCGCAGAGTTCGATCCACGGACAGGTGACGATCCTGCCTGGGGTGACGGTGAAGGTCACGCCGAACACGCAGTTCTCGTTTGACACGGACAGCAACGGGTACGCGCAGCCGGTGTTCCTGGGGGAGCCGGAGCGTCCGATCCGGTTCGTGCCGTACACGCCCGGGCAGCGCTGGAGCGGCGTGGGCATCGGGAACACTCGCTGGTACGGGACGCGCTGGGACTGGTGCGTGTTTGAGGGCGCCTCGATCGCGGTCTCGTCGGCCGAGATGCCGATCGCGTTCGACAACTGCGTGTTCCGGAACAACATCCACGGGGTCTGGCACGCGACGCTGGCGGCGCTGCGCAAGTGCACGTTCGAGAACAACATCTACTCCTATTCCGCCGAGGATTTCGCGCCGAACCACGACGTGCTGGGATTCCTTGACGCGAACCATCCGACGAACCCGAACACGTTCATCAACAATCGCGGGACGCCCCCGCCGGAGCGGTACTTCGGGACGTTTCTGCCTAACGGGGGGCTGATCGCGCGGGCGACGCACAACAGCCTCGAGCACACGGACAGCGACGCGCGGAACAACTGGTGGGGCACGCCCACGGGCCCGCGGCATCCGACGCTGAACCCGTCGGGGCAGGGCGACGACGTGTTCTTCGGGCTGTCGGCCGGGGGGTTCCTGACGCCGTTCCTGACGCAGCCGCCGACGGCGAACCCGCCGCCGGTGGTGCGGTTCGTGACGGGCCACGTCGAGCCGATCCCGGGGGAGAAGTTCATCGTCCAATGGACGGCCCGCGACGACGGATCGATCGTCTCGCAGCGGGTGTACTACTCGCCGGACGCGAACTTCGACGAGCGGATGCAACTGCTCGCGACGATTCCCGCCGACGCGAGGTCGTTCGAGTGGACGGCGCCCGCGGTCGGCACGCCGCCCAACGGCGCGGACCAGTTCCTCCGGGTCGTGTCGGTCGACAACCTGGGCCAGGAGGGCATCGCGGACCTGGTCATCAAGATCACGAATCCGACGCCGCTGGCGGGCCAACTCATCCCGGTCTCGCCGGGCGCGGGCACCTATCGCCCGGGCGACTCGCTCCAGGCGTGCGCGACGCCCATCGGGCCGGGCGGGTCGCTGTACGCCGCCATCGAACTCGACAACGATGAGAATGGCATCTCGCTCGGGGGCGTCTTCCAGAACGGCGGTTCCGCGTGCTCGGTCCTGCCCATCCAGATCCCGGACGTGAGCACCGACCGCGCCCGCGTCCGGTTTGACACAACGGGGTCGCTCAACCAGGTCAAGAGTTTCTACGGCCCGTACTTCTCGATCCGGCCCGATCCGCTGCTCGGTGATGCCGCGCCGGTCGTCTCGATCACGAGCGCGCACGCGGGTCAGGCCTATCCGGGCGGCGGGGTGGTGCCGATCACCTGGACAGCCTCGGACGACGAGGGCCTGCGCACCTTCGACGTCCGCGCGTCGTTCGACGGGGGCACCCGCTGGTACGTCGTGGCGAGAGACCTCCCCGCCGCGATACGCGCGTACGACTGGCGTCTCCCGGCCTCGACCGGCCACGCCCAGGTCCGCGTTCGCGTCGTCGCCAAGGATCTCCGCTTCCAGAACTCCTCGTCCGAGAGCGGGGTCTTCGCGATCACGCCGGGGACCTGGCCCGCGACCTGCTACGCCAACTGCGACGGCTCGACGGCGGCGCCCGTGCTGAACGTCAACGACTTCACGTGCTTCCTCAACGCGTTCGCCGCGGGCGAGTCGTACGCCAACTGCGACGGCTCGACGACGCCGCCGGTGTTGAATGTGAACGACTTTGTTTGCTTCCAGACGCGATACGCGGCTGGGTGTCCGTAGCGTACACAGGTGTGACGAGCGGAGCGGCTTCAAGACGGGAGAACAGGCATGTTGAATCGAATCCCCCTTGCAATGGTGGCCGGTCTAGCGCTCGCGTCCGCGTGCCAGGCGCAGTCGGAGTACGAGTGCATCGTGATCGACGCGTTCCACCTCGGCGCGTCGAGCCAGACGAGTCTTTGGGACATCAGCGAGGCCGGCGTTGCCTGTGGGCTGACGACCACCTCGCAGACCGTTGGCGGCGGCACGTCGGTCTATCTCACCGATTTCTACTGGACGCCCGCCGGGGGCAAGACGGCGCTGGCCGGCGCATCGTCGGTGTTGGGGATCAACAACCAGGGCCAGATCGCGGGCCGGAACGAGGTGTTCGACCTGACGGGCGGGACCTCGATCACCGTGCCGCACCTGCCGGGGCTCTACGGGCCGCCGGTGATCGTGTCGATCAACGACTCGGGCATTGCGGTGGGCTGGATGAAGGAGTGCAACTGCTCGAACAGCAGCGGGATGTTCCAGGTGCCGTATGTGTGGGACGCCGCCAATGGCGCGAGGTCGATCCCTGTCACGGGCGCCAAGAGCGCGAATCGGGTGAACAACGCGGGGGTGATCGTGGGCGAGATCAAGGCCGCCGCCGGTGTTCCGGAGGCGTTCGTCTACGACCTCAACACGGGTTCGACGACGCTGCTGCATCCGCTCTTCCCGCCCGCGCCCGCGTTCGAGTTGACAACGCGGCCCACGGACATCAGCGATGAGGGCGTCGTCGTCGGCGAGTACACCTCGCCGGAGACGGGGTACAACCGCCGCGGGTTCCTGTGGTCCTCGACGGGCGGCCTGCGGTTCATGCCGCCCCCGCCCGCGGGAACGCCCGTTGACATCCGCCCCGCGTCCATCAACGGCGCCGGCACGGTGGTCGGGCAGCATGGCTACCTGCTCGCCGAGAGCCGAGCGTTCGTGTGGGACGAGCAGCGCGGGATGCGCGACCTCAACGCGATCTCGTCCTCGATTCCCCCGGGCTTCACGCTCCGACGCGCGTGGCGCATCAACGACCAGGGCTGGATCGTCGGCGACGGCACGGGCGGCGGCGGGGTAACGCGAGGCTTCGTGCTCCGCCCGATCGTCACACCCGCCTGCTACGCCAACTGCGACGGGTCGTCGTCGGCGCCGGTGCTGAACGTCAACGACTTCATCTGCTTCCAGAACGAGTTCGCGGCCGGGGGCTCGTATGCCAACTGCGACGGCTCTACGGCGACGCCCGTCCTGAACGTGAACGACTTTGTCTGCTTCCAGACGCGGTACGCGGCGGGATGCCCATAGCGGGACCGCCACAAGAACTGCGGCCACGGCCCAGTCGATCCGTGCCTCTGCCTCTCGGGTCGTGCGCGGTCTGGACGGTCCTGTCGGGTGTCGGCGACCCTTGCGGCGGCGAGACTTGCGCCGGGCGCCAGGCCGCGCGCGAAGGGGCCGCCTTTCCGTAGGCAGCGCTCGCTCGACCTTTTTTTTGTTTATTTCGGCTAGGAACGCCGTCCCTGTCGCATTACACTGCGTCAGGGCGGGTTCCCGAGGGGCTGTTCCTTCACGCAAACTGGAGATTGACATGTCGTACGTTCGTCGCACGCCGTCGTGCCTCGTGGCCGTCGCGGGGCTGGCTTTGTGTTCGTCCGCATTCGGACAGGCTGCGCCTCCTCCGAGCCAGGATGTCGCGGTCAACTTTGATTCGGGGAAGATTTTCGAGCGGTCCAAGGCCGCGCCGATGGGCCAGGAGCCCATGCGCGTGTGGTCGCAGGAGGTGACGGTACCCGGCTCGCCGTGGATGCGGATCCACTTTACGGGCGACACGGTGCTGGCCGGTCCGAACCGCCGCGAGGGCGGCTCCACGCTGACGATCACGTCGCTCCGCGACGGCTCGACGCAGTACTTCGACGCGATCTCGCTCCCGGAGTGGTCGAATACCTCGGCGATTTTCAACGGCGACACGGTTCGCGTTGAACTGTGGGCCGTCCCCGGCGCGGGCGAGAACCGAGTGCGCATCGACAACGTGATCGCGGGCATTGATTTGGGCGGCCCGGACACGATCTGCGGGGCCACCGACGACCGCGTGCCGTGGAACGAGCCGCGCGTGGCCCGGATGACTACGGGCTGCACGGGCTGGCTGATCTCGCGCAACGGCGCCGCCAACGAGGCGCTCAGCGCGGGGCACTGCATCAGCAACGGGCAGGCGGGCGTGTTGATGCTCTTCAACGTGCCCCCGTCGACCGCGGCCGGCGCGCTGGTGGCTCCCCCCGTGGAGTTCCAGTTTCCGATTCAGACGGCATCGATCCAGTCGGTGAACCCGGCGGCGGTCGGCGAGGAGTTCTCGCGGTTCAACATGAACAACAACTCGAACACGGGCCTGTCGCCGCGAGTGGCGCAGGGTCGAGGTGCCTACACGCTCGCGTCCTCCGCCCCGACGGGCGGTACCGCGGCGACCACCGTCCGCGGATTCGGCGTGGTCAACGACCAGGCCGGTATCCCCGCCGTCCCCGCGCAGTGGATGCAGATCAACAAGACGCACACCGCCGCGTACGCCGGTCGGGCCGGCAATCGCATCAACTATGTCACCGACACCGACGGCGGCAACTCCGGCTCGCCCGTCACCCAGTTCATCGGGTCGCCCATCGCGTTCGAGCAGGCCATCGGCATCCACACCGACGGCTTCTGCCCGGGCACGTTCAACTCCGGGACCGCGATCGATCAGCCGGACTTGCAGGCCGCGCTCAATGCTCCTGCCGGCACCGCGCTCGCGTACGACGCCAGCGCCCACCGCGCGCTGAGCACGACGTTTGCCTCGAACAACGGCGGGTCCGACGGCGGGAGCATCTTCTTCGATGTCGTCACGGGCACCCACAATCTCGAGGTCGAGTACTTCCTCCTGAACATCAATCGCACCGGCGCGACGAACAACGGCACGACCACCGAGGACGACGACTTCTTCAACTTCACGGTCTATCTCCGTCCCGGGACGGCCGCGGGCTTTGAGACCAACGCCGCCGCGTGGACCCAGGTCGCCACGGGGGCGGGCATGCCGAAGTTCGAGGACGAGGGGACGCTGGGCGCGCTGAAGAACACGTTCACGCTGGCCGGGTCGAGTTCGTACGGCGTCGCCATCGTCTTTGACGCCGGCGCGGGCCACGCGTACACGAACGCCGACGGCTCGAACGAGACGTACTCCAACGCGGACCTCTCGATCACGGGGATCTCGGCCTCCAACACCGCGTTCGGCAGCAACATCCCGGGCCGCGTGTTCAACGGCGCGATCGGGTATCACTACAACGACGCGACGGGCCAGTGCCTCGAGACGCTCTATGCCCAGAACAACGGCGGGAGCAACGGGGGCATGGTCTACTTCGACGTCGTGGTCGGCTCGCTCCCGGTCACGCTCACCGGCATCAACACGAACCTCGACGGCGCGGGCGGGAACGCCGCCAATCTGACGGTCTTCCGCAAGACAGGCACGGCCGTGGGCTTCGAGAACAACGCCGCGGCGTGGACCCAGGTGGCGACCGGTTCCGCGACATCCCAGCCGGTGGACACTCCGACCACGTTCCCCCTGAGCACCTTCGTCACGCTCAACGCCAACACGACCTATGGCTTCGCGCTCCAGGCCACCAACGGTGCCGGCAGCATCGCCCACCGCTACACCAACGGCAACGGGCTCAACCAGACCTACCAGGACGACCGCCTCCGCATCAACACCGGTTCGGCCTCCAACGCCCCGTTCACCGGCAACATCCCTTCCCGCGTGTGGAACGGCTCGTTCTGCTACGGGGTCTCGCTCGCCCCATGTGCGCAGCAACTGTTCGCCAACCGTCCTCCGAATCCCAATATCAGCCCTTTCAACTCGGTCCCCGGCGGGCAGGAAGAGGCCGACAACTTCTCCGTGGGCGCCAACTGGGCGATCAACAACCTGACCGTGTGGGGCTCGTACTCCTCGACGGCCACTCCGCCCGACACCCAGAACTTCATCGTCCGCGTCTTTGGGGAAACCGGCGGCCTTCCCGGCGCGCTCGTCGCCACCCGCACGATCAACAACGTCCCGGCCCTGGACACCGGGCTGTTCGTCGGCGCGTTCAATCGCCCGATCTACCAGTACAACATCACCCCCGCCGTGATCAACCTGACGCCGGGCAACTACTGGCTGAGCGTGCTGGGCAACGACCCCGCGCACACATGGGCCTGGGCTCGGACCAACACCCTGGCCAATGCCCACGCGGTGCGGCAGGGCGCCGGGGCGTGGGGCCTGTCGGCTGGCGATTTCGGCTTCGTGCTCTGCGGAGTGGGGACGCCTCCCAACTGCTACGCGAACTGCGATCAGTCCACCGTCTCCCCGATCCTGAACGTCAACGACTTCGTGTGCTTCCAGAACGCCTTCGCCGCGGGGCAGTCCTATGCCAACTGCGACAACTCGACGATCCCGCCGGTGCTGAACGTCAACGACTTCGTGTGCTTCCAGAACCGCTTCGCGGCCGGCTGCTCGTAATGCTTCGGCCGTCTGGACGGCCGATCTCTTGATGCGTTTCGAACAGCGCCCGTACTCGCGGGCGCTGTTTCTTTTCGCTCCGACTCACGCCTGGCGCGGTTGCGCCGCGCGGGCTGGCGGCGTATATTCTGCCCGCCTCTCACCCAAGGAACTCCTCGATGTCCACGGGCCTTCGCGTCGCGTCCATCGTCGCCCTCGCCGCGAGCGCGGCTGTATCAGTTCGCGCCGATGTCACTCCGTCTGCCGGGATGGTCCGCTACCCGGACGTGGGCCGGACGCAGATCGTCTTTGTGTATGCGGGCGATCTATGGCTCGTGCCCCGAGCCGGCGGAGTCGCGACGCGGCTGGCCAGCCCGCCGGGACAGGAGGCCTTCCCGCGCTTCAGCCCCGACGACAAGACCATCGCGTTCGTCGGGAACTATGACGGGAACCGCGACATCTACACGATTCCGACCGAGGGCGGCACCGCCACGCGCATCACCTATCACCCCTCGGCCGAGGTCCTGTGCGACTGGACCCCCGCCGGCGAACTCGTGTATTCCATGTCCGGCCTCGGGGGACTTCGCCGACAGACCCAACTCTTCGTCGTGAGCGCGTCCGGCGGCCTGCCCACGCAACTCCCCGTGCCGTACGGCGCCAACGGCGCGATCTCAGCGGCCGACGCGGGCGGGACGCAGTGGCTCGCCTACACCCCGCACTCCACCGACACCCGCACCTGGAAGCGCTATCGCGGGGGCATGGCCACGGACGTGTGGCTCTTGAACCTCAGGGACAAGACCTCCAAGCAGATGACCGACTGGGAGGGCACCGACTCCATCCCCATGTGGTTCAAGGACACCGTCTACTACCTCTCCGATCAGGGCGACGAGCACCGGCTGAACATCTGGGCGTATGACACCAAGTCCGGTCAACGCCGCCAGGTCACCCGCTTCAAGGACTTCGACGCCAAGTGGCCCTCGATCGGCCCGGGTCCGAACGGCCGGGGCGAGATCATCCTTCAGAACGGTGCGTCGATCTATCTCGTCGATCTCGACAGCGGTGCCGCGCGGGCCGTCGAGATCACCATCCCCGGCGATCGACCCGCCCTTCGTCCGCGGCCGGTCAACGTCGAGTCCGCGATCAGCGGCTTGAGCCTCTCGCCCTCGGCCAAGCGCGTCGCCGCCGAGGCCCGGGGCGACCTCTGGTCCCTGCCCGCAGAGAATGGCACGCCGCGCAACCTCACGCGGACCAGCGGCGTCGCCGAGCGAGATCCATCGTGGTCCCCCGACGGGCGATGGATCGCGTTCTTCTCCGACGCCACGGATGAGTACGAGTTGTACGTCGTGCCGTCCGACGGCACGGGGAGCCCCCAGCAACTGACCAAGCCGGGCGACGCGCCGACCGCGTTCCGGTACAACCCCGTGTGGTCGCCGGATTCCAAGCACATCGTCTTTACGGACAAGGCGGGGCGGATCTTCGTGCACTCGCTGGGTGCCGTGGGCGAGGACGGCGTGATCGCGCCCGGCCCGACTCGGCTCCTGGACACCGACCCCTGGGCCAACCCGCCGGGCGTTTCGTGGTCGCACGACAGCAAGTGGATCACGTACGCCAAGCAGGAGGATCGGTCGGGCCAGTCCGCGGTCTGGGTCTGCAACGTGCCTGAAGCCAAGCCGGTGCGGATTACCAGCGGGTTCTTCGACGACGCCGCGCCGGTCTTTGACCGCAAGGGCGACTATATGTTCTTCGCCAGCAAGCGGACGTTCAGCCCGACGTACTCCGATCTGGACACGACGTTCATCTACATGAACACCTCGATGCTCGCGGCCGTGCCCCTCCGTGCCGACATCGCCTCGCCGTGGGCGCCCAAGAGCGACGAGGAGGACTGGCGGAAACTCGCCAAGGCCGACAAGAAGGACGAGAAGAAGGACGACAAGGGCGACGACAAGGGGGAGAAGAAGGACGACGCCAAGCCGGCGGACGATGGGGTCTCGGGCTCGTGGGAGGCCACCGCCACCGGCGGCGCCCCCCTCCCACCCGAGGGCGTCCCGTTCACCCTATCGCTCCGCATGGCCAAGGACTTCACCGTCCGCGGGAATGTCGCCGCGGCCATCTACAGCGGACCGATCGAGAACGGGAAGTTCGACCCGGCCAGCAAGACGCTGACGTTCGCCCTCACCACCCCGGGAGGCCAGGCGATGTTCAGCCTGACGCTCGACGGCGGCGCGATGAAGGGCTCCGTGACCGTCGGCGAGCAGTCGTTCACCATCTCCGGCAAGCGCACGTCGGTTGCCGGCGGCGGCGATGACAAGGCCAAGGACGCCGACAAGAAGCCGGACGCCAAGAAGGACGGCGACGCGAAGGACCTCGTGATCGACTTCGACGGGATCGAGTCGCGGACGCTGCTGCTCCCGGTTCCGGCGGGCCGTTTCGGTCGGCTGGCCGTGAACGACAAGAACCAACTCATCTATGCGCGCTTCGGGAGTGCTGGGCAGGAGGGCGGGATCAAACTCTTCGACCTCGCCGACGAGAAGAAGGAAGAGAAGTCCGTGGCCTCGGGCGGCGGGTTCGAACTCTCGGCGGATGGCAAGAAGATCCTCATCATGCGGGGTGGGGGCGGGACGATCCAGGACGCCGCGGCGGGGGCCTCGGGCAAGCCAGTCGTGACCGCGGGCATGACCGCCTCGATCGACCCCAAGGCCGAGTGGCGGCAGATGTTCGCCGACGCGTGGCGGATCCAGCGTGACTTCTTCTATGTCGAGAACATGCACGGGCTCGATTGGCCGGCGATCCGCCGGCAGTACGGCAGGTTGCTCGACGATTGCGCCAGCCGCGACGATCTGGCGTACATCATCTCGGAGATGATCTCCGAGTTGAACGTGGGGCACGCGTATTACCGCGGGGGCGACATCGAGGGCGGGCCGAGCGTCTCGGTCGGGATGCTCGGGTGCGACTTTGAACTCGTTCCGGGTGACGGCGGCAAGCCCCCGGCGTATCGCATCGCCAAGGTCTACCGCGGCGCCGCGTGGGACGCGGACGCCAAGGGGCCGCTGACGGCACCGGGCGTCAAGATCAAGGAGGGCGACTATTTGTTGGCGGTCAACGGAGTTCCCCTCGATCCCGCGAAGGATCCCTGGGCGGCGTTCCAGGGGCTTGCCGGCAAGACCGTCACGCTGACGGTCAACGACGTGCCGTCGCTCGAGCGGCCCAAGGACGATTCCAAGAAGGATGAGAAGAAGGACGACAAGAAGGACCCCGAGGCCGCTCGGCAGGAGCGCCTCAAGCCGCCGACCGGCCTGCGCGACGTGGTCGTCCAGACGCTCGCTTCTGAGGACGACCTCCGCTTCCGTGCCTGGATCGAGTCGAAGCGCCAGTACGTCGCTTCCAAGACCGACGGCAAGGTCGGCTACCTGTACGTCCCCGACACCGGGATCGACGGGCAGAACAACCTCTTCCGCCAGTTCTACGGGCAGATCGGCAAGTCGGCCCTCATCATCGACGAGCGGTGGAACGGCGGCGGGCAGATCCCGACTCGGTTCATCGAACTCCTCAACCGGCCCATCACCAACTACTGGGCCCGCCGCGACGGGAACGACTGGCCCTGGCCGCCCGACTCCTTCCAGGGACCCAAGTGCATGCTCATCAACGGGCTCGCCGGCTCCGGCGGCGACGCGTTCCCCGCGTACTTCAGGCAGTCGGGCCTGGGCAAACTCATCGGCATGCGCACCTGGGGCGGGCTCGTCGGGATCTCCGGCAACCCCGGGCTCATCGACGGCGGGAGCGTCACCGTGCCCACCTTCGGGTACTACGAACGCGACGGCACCTGGGGCATCGAGGGCCATGGCGTCGATCCCGACATCCGCGTCGTCGACGACCCGGCCCTCATGCAGGACTACAAGTCCGGGGGCGGAGACCCGCAACTCGACGCCGCGATCAAACTGATGCTCGAAGAGGCCGCCAAGAACCCCTATGTGCCGCCGAAGCGGCCCGAGCAGCCCGACCGCCGCGGCATGGGAATCCCCGAGCGCGACCGGTAGAGTGCGAACGACTCAAGGTTGATCGTCGAGCAAGTGTTCGCCGGCTTCACCGCGCTACTTGCGCCGTCGGGCCAGGTGCTGGTCCAGCGCGTAGACCACGTCCTCGACGAACTGCTTGCCCTGGAGTTCCTGCTCGCCCTTTTTCAGCCCGTTGACGATCACGCTGAACGCGAGTCGTGACCCGTCGGGCGCGGTGAGGTAGCCCGAGAGCGCCCGCACGCCGTCGATCCGCCCGCTCTTGGCGCGGAGCGAGGCGACGAGTTTCTTGTCACGGAACCGCTCGCGCAGGGTGCCCTCACCGGGCATCGCCAGCGAGCCGACGAAGGCCGATCCGAAGCGTGTGTCCGACTGCATGGAGTCCAGCCAGCGTGTGAGGGTCCGCGGCGCGACGCGATTCTCCCGGCTCAGGCCGCTCCCGTCCGAGATCACCGTTGTCGATGCCGCCTCGGGGTCCAGCGCCTCGGTCAGCGTCATGCGGATCACCGAGCAGCCGTTGGTCCACGACCCGGCCTCGCCCGTGACCTCGTGTCCGAGGCGCTTGAGCAGCGCCTCGGCGTACAGGTTCTCCGAGTCCTTGTTGCACCGGCTCAGGATCTCTGTCGCGTGCGTCGTGACGGTCGCTACTGTCCGCCCGATGGTGGGCACGCCCGGCTCGACGAGCCTCACCGCCGCGCCGACGCGCTCCGACATCGCCCGCGAGACCGACGACCCCGGCTCGACGCGCTCTCCCGCCACCGTGACGCCGGCCCGCAGGAGTGCCGACGCGAGCAGCCGACCCGCGGTTAGCGCGGGCTCGCGCATCGTGATCGTGATCGGCACCCGCGCCGCGGTGCTCACCTCACCGGAGAGCACGAACCGGTTCGCGTCCCCGTCGCGCCGGACCCAGGCCGTTTGCCGACCCGAACTCGATGTCTGGGCCCGATTCTCCACCTCGATCCACGGCACCGGGGGCTGGAGCACGAACGTCGGGGGCTGGCCCACCGCACCGGGCGAGGGAAAGACCCAGAACGTGTTCGCATGGAAGTTGACGCCCGAGAGGCCGGCGGCGTACGAGCGGTCCAACTGGTCCGTGGGCCAGGTGGGGTGCACCGCCTGCCGATCGAACACGCTGTCATCGACGATGATGGCGCTGACCTTCGCGACGCCCGCGCCCGCGACCGAAGCGGCGAGCGATTGGAGCAGGCCGTCCACCGTCAACTTGCCCGGGGTGCGCTCCAGGACCTCCGGGTCGCCCAGGGCCGGATCTCCCGATCCACGCAGGATGAGCGTCTCGCCGCTGACGAGCACCTGGGTGCGGAACTCGAAGTTCGGACCGAGCACCGAGAGCGCCGCGCCGGTGGTGATCAGTTTGAGGTTCGAGGCGGGCATCAGCGCCCGGGTCCCCGCGAGGTTCACCAGGTCACGCCCGCCCGCCAGGTCGCGCACGTGGACGCCAACCTGCACCTCGGCGAGTTTGGCGGCCGAGATCAGCCCCTCGATCCGTGCGCCCAACTCCGTCTGTCCGACCGCGACCGGGCCGCTCGCCACCAAGAAACTTAGGGCGACGACCGCCCGCGGGGTACGCATGCCGCTCCTCCATGTATCCGCGGCGAGGCCGCGATCCGCCCATGGGCATCGGCGATTCGGCCCGTGCCGCTCCACTGCCGGGACGACTCGGGCTCGATCGGCGCGCCCAACTTGCGGCGCACAAGGGCGATGACCTCTTGGGACGTCGCCCGCGCCGCGAGCGTCCATTGCGCCCAGACCATCGTTCCGACTCGCTTGCCCAGCGCCACGCCCTCACGCGCCGGCTTGCTCAGTTTTTTCGATTCCAGCAGCGTCGCGGCAAGGTCCACGTCGATCGGAGTGCAAAGGCTTGGCGCTGATGGATTTGGGATGATGTACGCCCACGCCGAAGCGCCCGTGACGCGTGTCGGCGGGTGGTACTCCAAGGTCCAGCCCCAGGGCACGCCGCGCCAGGTGATCCGCTCCTCGAACTCGTCCATGTCGAGCAGGGCCGCGCGCACAAACTCGACCTCTCCGCGCGCGGGCTTGGGCATCGCTGCGAGGAGATGCTTGAGTTCCGGCGGCTGGAACCGGTCTTGCCAGGCTGGGGTTGCGGTTCGACGCATCCGAAACGTGCTCACTGCCGCTCCCGTGTCGCGGGGCGTTTGCCTCAACCTCGATAACAACCGATCCTCGACAGATCGGGTAGGGTCACGTGTCGGACTTGATTCTTGGTCGCCGTTCGGGAGCAGTCCAGCGACCCGAATGTTGATACGATGCGCGGATGACTAGCGACCCGACGGCAGGACCGATAACCGACGACGACGGCCCGATTGCCGGCGCGAGCATCCTGATCGTTGACGACAACGAGCAGAACCGGGAGTTGATCGAGGCCTACTTGGAGGACCTCGGGTGCGCGATCCGCACGGCAGGGGATGGGGTGGAGGCGATCGAGTCGGTGCAGGCCTCGCCGCCGGATCTGGTGCTGCTGGACGTGATGATGCCGCGGATGAGCGGGTTCCAGGCGTGCGCGCGCCTGAAATCGGCGGCAGCGACGAAGGACATCCCGATCGTGATGCTCACGGCGCTGAACGAGGTGAACGACGTGGAGCGGGCGGTGGAATCAGGGGCGGACGACTTTCTGACCAAGCCGGTGAACAAGTTGGAACTGCTGACGCGGGTGCGGTCGCTGCTGCGGGTTCGGGAGTTGCGGAAGAAGTTGGACCGGACGCTGGACCAGGTGCGTCGGCTGGGCGGCGCGAGCGAGGGCTGAGGCGCCGGGCCGACCTGGGCGGGGCGATTGACGACTCGTGTTTGCGATGCGACGAGGGCGCACCTACGCGCCGATGGCGGACCGAACCTGGTCGGCCAGGCGGAGGGCGGCGGAGCGCACGGCGGAGGCCCAGGGCGAGGAGGATTCGGGGAAGATGACGGAGCGGCTGGCGGTGACGAGGACGCCCCCGCCGCAGTCGGTCCGGCCGTCGAGCATGGCGCGCACGTCGCTCGCGGTGCCGCCCTGGGCGCCGAAACCGGGCACGAGGAAGATCTGACGCGGGAGGCGCTCTCGGAGCGCGGCGGCGTCGGTGCTCTTGGTGGCGCCGACGACCGCGCCCACGTCGCTGTACCCGAGGGCGCCGATCGTGCGCGCGCCGATGTCCGCGACCTGGTCGGCGATCAACTGGGCGACGGTGCGCCCGTCGGCGAGGCGAGCGGACTGCACCGCGTCGCTGCCGGGATTGCTGGTGCGGACGAGGACGAACAGCCCTCGGCCCGGGCGGAGGAACGCGGCGAGGGTGTCGGGCCCGAGGTAGGGGCTGACGGTCATGGCGTCGAAGTTGGCATCCCACGCGGCGGCGGCGTAGTGCTCGGCGGAGATGCCGATGTCGCCGCGCTTGGCGTCGAGGATGGTGACCATCTCGGCGTCTGAGGCGGCGCGGGCGAGGTGGTGGAGCGTGGCGATGCCGGCGCTGCCGTAGCGCTCGAAGCACGCGGACTGGAACTTGATGGCTGGGAGGATGCCTGCGGTGGCGTCGATGACGCGCAGGCCGAAGGAGCGGAGGCGTTCGGCGGGGGTGTCGCCTTGGGCAACGTCGGGGAGGCGTTCGAGGACGGGGTCGAGACCGACGCAGGCGGGCACGCCGCGGGCGCGGAAGGCGTCGATGAGGCGATCGGAGAAGGCGCGGGTCATCGGGGAGGTCCGGCGGGCTTGGGTTCGGCGCCGGGATCGGGCGGGACGGGGTCGGTGGCACCGGGCTTGCCGGGGGCGGTTGGCGGCGTGGCGGGCGGGGCGGGCTCGCTTGCCTGGGGTTGGTCGGGCGCGGCGGGTTGGGGGGTGGTGGGCCGAGGGGGCTTTGGGGTGCCCTTTTTGCCCTCGACGGGCCGATTGGCGAGGAACTGCTCGACGGCGCGATCGAGATCGGCGGGTGCGTTCTCGGTCACGAACTCGGCGGTGTCCTCGAAGAAGACGAGCGTGTGCCGGGGCACGGGCTTCCACTCGCGCTCCCACATCGAGCGGAGGGCGGCGTCGTCCTCGGCGAACTCGACGTTCTGGAGGGCGGCGATGACAAGCACGGGCATGGTCGCCTTGGGCGCGAGGTCGGAGAGGTCGGCGGCGAGGTACTCGAGCATGTAGCGAGTGCTGACGGGCTTGGTGACCTTGGCGCCGACGGCGATGATGGCGGCGGCGCGGGCCTTGTCATCGACGCCGAGTTCGATCCACTCCTTCTGCTGGTTCATCCACTCGGACTCGGCGATAGCGTCACAGGTGCTGTGCATGAGGCCGTTGATGAGGTTCTCGCGGTTGGAGCGGTCGATGACCTGTTCGGCGCCGCCGAGCGGGTAGGCGGGCCAGCCGTTGACGGCGATGACGGCGCGGACGGAGTCGGGCTTGGCGGCGGCGACGCGAAGGGCGACCTGGGTGCCCATCGTCTGCCCGAGCAGGACGGGCTTGTCGAGGTTGCGCTCGGCGATGAGGGCGGCGACGGCACGGGCCGCGTTGTCGAGCCACTCGCCTTGGTGATAGGTGTTGGAGGCGGGCATCGGGGGCGGCTCGCTCCCGCCGAAGCCCGGGAGGGTGACGGCGTACATGGTGTATTTGGCGGCGTTGCGGTCCATGAAGGCGTCGAAGGTGGTCCAGTCGCAGACAAGGCCGGGGATGAGGATGATGGGGATGGGCCCGGAGCCGCGGGTCTCGACGTGGGCGAGCGGGGTGGTGAGCGCGGCAGGGGCGGGCGCGGAGGGGACGGGCGTGGAGGCCGGCGCGGCGGCGGCGGGGTCGGTGCCGGTGGACTTGGGAGGCTCGGCGGGGGGCTGTGCGGCGCACCACCCGGAGAGGGCGAGGACGAGGGCGGGAAGGGAGCGGCGGATGGACATGTCGGAGCCTCCGATGCGGACGAGTGGAGCGGCGGGAGAGGCCGGCGGGGACGCGACAAGGATATCGTCCCCGGAACGCAGCATGGACATGCCACGGCATCTTGACCTGGAGCAGGATCGCGGGCTGACCGTGGAGTGGTCGGACGGGACGCGGACGTTCTATCCGGTGGCGTTCCTGCGTCGGCACTCGCCGTCGGCGGAGGCGAGGGATCTGCGCGAGCGATTGGCGAGGAACCCGCTGACGGTGCTCCCCGCGGGCCGGGGCGAGGGCCCGCTGCGGGCGCTGGAGGCGGAACTGGTGGGGAACTACGCGATCCGGATTCGGTTTTCCGATGGGCACCGGACGGGGCTGTATTCATGGGCGTATCTGCGCGGGCTACGGCCCGAGTGATGCGCGATGGCCCTGGACCTGACAAGCCCGCTGTCGGAGGTGCCGGGGATCGGCGCGGGGCTGGCGCGCGGGCTGGCGGGGATGGGGCTGACGAACGTGGGGCGGCTGGTGGCGCATCTGCCGATGCGGCACGAGCGGATCGAGGCGCTGGCGCCGATCGGGGAGTTGGCGGCGGGGGCGACGGTGTCGGCGTCGGGGCAGGTGACGGCGACGCGGGTGCTGATGCGCGGGCGCAAGCCGCGGTTCGAGGCGGTGCTGATGGACGGGACGGGCCGGCTGGACCTGGTGTGGTTCCACGCGGCGTACCTGCGCGACAAGATCCACGCGGGGGCGCGGCTGCGGGTTCAGGGGAAGACGAGGCGGCTGGGCCCGAACTTGCAGATCGTGAACCCGCAGTGGTGGGAGTTGGGCCCGGGCGAGGCGGCGGGGGCGGAGCGGGCGCGTCTGCGGCCGGTGTATCCGGCGACGGAGGGCGTGGGGAGTCGGCAGATCGAGCGGGCGGTGGAGCGGGCACTGCCGATCGCGTTGCCGCGGATCGAGGACCATCTGGACGAGGGGTATCGGCGCGAGCGTGCGATGCCGGCGCTGGCGGAGGCGTATCGGATGATGCACTCGCCGCGGAGCGAGGAGGAGGTCTCGGCAGCGCGGCGGCGCTTGGCGTATGACGAGTTGCTACTGATGCAGTTGGGCGTGGCGCTGAAGCGCGCGCACCGGCAGCGCACGCTGCGGGCGCCGGCGCTGAGGTGGACGCCGGCGATCGACCGGGCGATCCGGGAGCGGCTGCCGTTCACGCTCACGCCCGGGCAGGACGCGGCGGTGGTGGACGTGGCGCGGGACCTCTCGCGTCCGACGCCGGCGAACCGGCTGATCCAGGGCGACGTGGGCTCGGGGAAGACGGCGGTGGCGGCGTACGCGATGCTGATGGCGGTCCTGTCGGATCAGCAGGCGACGCTCATGGCGCCGACGGAGTTGCTGGCCGAGCAGCACCACGCGCGGCTGGTGGAGATGCTGTCCGGGGCGCGGGTGCGGGTGGCGCTCCTGACGGGTTCGACCCCCGAGTCGGCGCGGCGGGAGGTGCTCGAGGCGTGCGCGAGCGGCGGTGTGGACATCCTCGTCGGGACGCACGCGCTGCTGACCGCGGGCGTGCGGTTCCGGTCGCTGGCGGTGGCGGTGATCGACGAGCAGCACCGGTTCGGGGTGCACCAGCGGGCGGCGCTGCGGGCCAAGGCGGAAGAGGCGGACGCCTCGCCGCACGTCCTGGTGATGACGGCGACGCCGATCCCACGGACGCTGGCGATCACATTGTTCGGTGACCTGGACATCTCGACGATCGTGGGGCTGCCGCCGGGTCGGCTGCCGGTATCGACGCGGGTGGTTGAGCATGCGAAGCGGGGGGAGGTGTACGCGTGGGTGGCGAAGAAGTTGGGGCTTGGGGCGGTGGAAAGGCCGAGCGGCGCGCAGGCATTTGTGGTGGCGCCGCAGATCGGCGAGGAGCCGGAGGAGGCAGTGTGGTCCGGGGTTGGCGAGGACGTGCTGTCCGAGGCAGGCGATGATGCTGCGGGCGGAGGGAGCGCGACGGCGGAGGGAGCGGCGGCGGGTCGTGCGGACGCCGGAGGGGGGAGAGGTGGGGGGGCGGCGAGCCGAACGGTGCTGGCGCTGGCGCGGGAGTTGGGCGCTGGGCCGCTGAAGGGGGCGAGGATCGCGGTGCTGCATGGTCGGCTCAAGCGTGAGACGCGCGACGCGATCATGCGGCGGTTCCGCGAGGGGCAGGTGTCGGTGCTGGTGGCGACGACGGTGATCGAGGTGGGCGTGGACGTGCCGGGGGCGACGATCATGGTGGTGGAGGGGGCGGACCGGTTTGGGCTCGCGCAGTTGCACCAGTTGCGGGGTCGCGTGGGGCGGGGCGCGGGGCGGTCGGTGTGCGTGCTGATCGGGTCGGAGGAGCCGGCGACGCCGGACGCGATGGAGCGGCTGCGGGCGCTGGCGACGACGAGCGACGGGTTCGCGATTGCGGAGGAGGACCTGAAGATTCGTGGGCCGGGCGAGATGTTCGGCGAGCGGCAGGCCGGGGCGATCGGTCTTCGCGTGGCGGACCTGTCGCGGGACCTGGACCTGGTACGGATGGCGCAGCGGGACGCGCGGGCATGGGTGGAGCGTTCGCCGGGCCTCACCCAACCGGGGGATGCGATGGCGCGTCGGCGGATGCTGCGGGCACATGGGAAGTGGCTGGGGCTGGGCGACGTGGGCTGAGAACGAGTATGCTGGTCGCGTGGACCAGAGCCAGTTGCACGACCGGCTGCGCGCGGCGGTGGGGCAGCGGACGTATCGGCACGTCGGGGAGTTGACGGGCACGAACCCGGAAACGGTTCGGCGGTACATGACGGGGCAGGCGCCGAGCGCGGAGTTCCTGTCGGCGCTGTGCCGATCGCTAGGGTTGAGCGCCGAGTGGCTGCTGTCGGGGCGCGGGCCGATGAAATCGGCGGAGATTCGGCATCACACGCTGAGCGAGTCGGCGGCGTCGGACCTGCTGGCGGCGCTGGCGCGGTCGGTGGAGCGGTTGCTCGACCGAGTGGATCGGCTGGAGGTCTTTGTGCAGACGCTGGAGACGAGGCTGCGCGGGGCGCAGGAGACGCATGAGCCACCACGGATCAGCACCCGGGCCATCAGCATCGCCCACGCCATCCCCGAACGACCACCTCCGTACGCTGGTTGAGTTGCTGCGGGTGGGCGGGACGGACCTGGGGCGTCGGTGGCTGGCGGTGCTGCTCATGGTGCCCGAGGCCGAGCGCGAGGGGGTGGTGGCGGAGGCGGAGCGGCGGGCGCGGTCGGCGTATTCGGCGGGCGATCAGGCGGTCTCGCCGGCCGAGGTGGCGGCGCTGCTGCGGCCTCCGACCGAGCCGCCCCTGGGCGAGGAGCCGATCCGCCTGCTGGTCGCGCACGAGCCCGTGCAGCGCGAGGGGTACGTGGAGCGAGTCGAGGTGGAGTACAAGGTGCGTCCGCGGACGAGCCCGGAGCGGCTGGGTGGGCCGACGGCGCGGGAGCGGGCCAAGGAGGGGAAGAAGCGGGCGCGCGGGGAGTAGTTGGTGAACGCGAGGAGCGCCAGCAGGCCACGAGTCGCGAGCACGGGCCGCTAGGATTGAGGTTGAGCCCCCGTAGCTCAGATGGATAGAGCAACGGATTTCTAATCCGTTGGTCGCTGGTTCGAGTCCAGCCGGGGGCGTTGGTGTGGGCCTTTTGGAGAGTGGGGTGTGGTGACGCCCGGGCGATACGAACGATGACCGGACGGCGGAGCCGGGGAGGGCGTTCGGCGAGTGTGCGCCGCGCGGTGGGCTGTGCGTCGTGGGCTGCTCGCTGTGGCCGGCGCGCGGTGGAATTGCTGTCCGGTGGGTCTGGCTGATGCGCTCTTGGAGTTCAGGATGCGGTGTTCGGCGCGCTCGCGGGGCCAGGGCGGTGGCTGGTTCGAGGGGGCGCGTGGGCAGGTGGCCGTGAAGGCGAGGTCGGCTGGGCGCGTCTGTGTCTCTGTCGGGACACGTTCTTGAAGGAGTAGAATATGAGCCACGTCGAGGTCAAGGTCGGCGGCACGACGGTTGCGAATGGGCGTGTGGCTCCGACGGTGACGGGGTCGGCGGGATTGCGGGGCACGGCCGAGCCGCCGCCGGACTCGCTCGGCAAGGTGATCGCGGACCTGTGGGCTCGTCGGCGCGTGTTCGGTGCGATGACACTGGGCCCACTGGCGACGATCGTGTGGCTCTATGTGTTCACGCTGGGACTGACGATCAACAGCGAGCCATTTCGCAGGCGTCTGGAGAACATGGGTGGCCAACCCGCGGCCACGGTTCCAGCGCAGGCGTCGCCCGCGGCTCCGGCGCTGACGTTGTCATGGCTTCGGCGTGGGCTGGAGTCGGCGCTCGCGAGCGAGCCCGCGAAAGCGGAGGCGAGGGTGGCGGCGGCATCGGTGGGCGCGCCGATGGGGTTGTTCACGGCGGCGGGGCTGGGGCTGCTGGTGACGGTGACGTTCACGCCGACAAACGTGGCGATCCTGTGCTGCCTGGCGGCGCTGGTGGGCTGCTTCGGGCGGATCGCGACATCGACGGGCGGCTCGGCGGGCGTGCACGGATCGGCATTGCCTGGGCCGGCGGTCGGGAGCGATGGCGGGGCAGCGGCTGGGGGCGATGACACGAGCGCGGCGGAGGGCTCCGAGGGCACGGCGAGCGCGGGCGCCAGCACCCCAGTCGAGCGCGAGGGGCCGCGCGATGCGAGGGTGCATGATGATCTCGCGAGCGGCACGCTCGCGCCGGCGGTGGCGGCGGTGATGTGGGGCTTCTTCATCTACCTCTCGGCGATCTCGGGCCTGGTGGCGATCACCGGCGATCCGTTCAGCAGCACGACGCCGGGGCAGTACCTTCGGCTGGCCGGGGCGGTGTCGCTGCTGGCGTTCGTGGTGGGTTGGCGGCCGCATCTGCTGATGCAACTGGTGAGCCAGGTGGGGCCGTCGAAGTTCGGAAAGGTCGGATAGGTCTGGGCGTCGCGGTTCAGCGAGCGCCGGGCATGCGGCGCGATCGCGGGATCAGTGCGACTTGTGCATGGCGAACTGACGTGCGACGGCGATGGCGTCCTTGATCTTGGCGACGTTGGGCCCGCCTCCCTGGGCCGCATCGGGGCGTCCGCCGCCCTTGCCGCCGAGGACGGTGGCGGTCTCGCGGACCCAATCGCCGGCGTTGAGCCCGCGCGAGACGAGGTCGGGGGCGACGGCGGCCATGACGCTGACCTTGGGGGCCGCGGGGTCGGCGTCGTCGGTGGAGAGGAGCATGACGGCGGCGCGGGGGCAGGCATCGCGGATGGTCTTGATGGCTTGTTCGAGCGCGCCGCGATCGCCGGCAACGTCGATGGTGGCGACGATCACGTTGTCGTCGGCGGTGGAGGCGGACTGGGCGATCTGACGGGCGAGGGTGACGGCCTCGGCGCGCTTGGCGGCGGCGAGTTCCTTCTGGGCGGCTTTGACGCGCTCGCCCAGCGCGGCGACGGCGGACCGCAACTCGTCCTTGCGGGCGAGGGGGATCGTCATCTGGTCGATCTCGCGGGAGATCTCGGCGAGTTCGGGGCCGAGGGAGGCGACGGGGAGGGAGGCGGCGGACTTGACTCGGGCGGCGAGGGTGTCGGCGGTTCGGATCGCGGCGAGGGCGGCGATGCCGGTGAGGGCGACCATTCGGCGGATGCCCTTGGCGACGGCCTCCTCGCCGGTGATGGCGAAGTCGACGAGTTGCATGGTGCTCGCGACGTGGGTGCCCCCGCAGAACTCGACGGAGACCTCTTTCCACGCGGGGTTCTCCGGGCTGGCGAGGAGGTCGGCGACGGGCTGGCCGATGGAGACGACGCGGACGGGATCGGGGTAGGCCTCGCCGAAGACGGCACGGAGCCCGGCGATGGAGCGAGCGACGAACTGCGGCGCGAGGTCGGCGAAGACGGTGAGGTCCTTCTTGATGAGGTCGCGGACGATGGCCTCGGCCTGGCGCGCCTGCTCGGGGGTGACGGGCCCGTTGTTGGAGAAGTCGAAGCGGAAGCGATCGGGAGCGACGTGCGAGCCCTTCTGATCGACGTGGTCCCCGACGACGCGGCGGAGCGCGAAGTTCAGGAGGTGCGTGGCGGTGTGGTTGGCGGCGATGGGCCGTCGGCGGTTGTCGTCGACCATGAGTTGGACGCGGTCGCCGACGCGGATCTCGCCGCGGACGACGCGGCCGATGTGGAGGACGTAGCCCCCGAAGGCGAGGACGTTCTCGACGCGGAACTCGCCGCCCTCGTGGTGGTCGTGGGGGCTGGAGCGTGATTCGGAGGTGACGAAGACGCGGCCGGTGTCGTGCTCCTGCCCGCCCATGGTGGCGTAGAAGTTGGTGCGTTCGACGATGAGGCCGACGGCATCGGCAGCCGAGCCGTGGGTGCCGGTGCGCTGGTCGAAGTTGTCGCCGTTCCAGATGGCCTTGACGCTGGTGCCGATGTCGCGGGCGTGGAACTTGTCGGCGTCGTCGGTGGGCTGGATGTTCATGCCCTTGAGTCTGGCGACGGCGTCGGCGTCGAGGGCCAGGGACTTCGTGGCGTCGTCCTTGCCGGCGGCGCGGGAGCGCTGCTTGGCCTCTTCCATGAGGCGCTCGTAGCCGGCGAGGTCGACGCGCAGGCCGCGTTCTTCGGCCATCTGCTGGGTGAGGTCGATGGGGAAGCCGAAGGTGTCGTACAACTTGAAGGCGTCGTCGGCGGAGACGACGGCGAAGTCCTTGTGGCCCGCGCCGGCGGCCTGGCGGGCGGTCGAGGCGCGGGTGGCGGCGTCGTCGAAGAGTTTGATCCCGCGATCGAGGGTCCGGCCGAAACTCTCTTCTTCTTCCTTGAGGATGTCGATGACGCGCTGCGGGTTCTTCTTGAGTTCGGGGAACCCCCCCGCGCCTCCCATGCGCTCGACGACGGCGGGGACGAGCGAGGCGAAGAAGCCGGTCTTGGCGTTCATCACCTGACGCCCGTAGCGGACGGCGCGGCGCAGGATTCGGCGGAGGACGTACCCGCGGCCCTCGTTGCTCGGCGTCGCGCCGTCGGTGATGGCGAACGTGAGGGTGCGGATATGGTCGGCGATGACGCGGTAGGCGGTATCGACGTTGCCGGTGTCGTCGGCGCCGAGTTTGCCGGCGTAGGGGCGGGAGAAGCCGGTGGCCCTCTGGATGGCGGCGAAGAGGGGCGCGAAGATGTCGGTGTCGTAGTTGCTGCGTTTGTTCTGGAGGACGGAGACGAGGCGCTCGAGGCCCATGCCGGTATCGACGTGCTTGGCGGGGAGGAGCCGCAGTTTGCCGCCTGCCTCGCGGTTGAACTGGATGAAGACGTTGTTCCAGATTTCGAGGACGTCGGGGTCGCCGGTGTTGACGAGTTTGCTGGCGTCGCGGCCGCCGATGCGGTCGAAGTGGATCTCGGTGCAGGGTCCGCAGGGTCCGGTCTCGCCCATCTCCCAGAAGTTGTCCTTCATGGATCCGGGGAGGACGTGGCGAGCGGGTAGGAACTGGAGCCAGAGTTGCTTGGTCTCCTCGTCGGGTTCGAGGCCGAGGTCGAGGTTGCCGCCGAAGTAGGTGGCGTAGAGGCGATCGGGGGCGATGCCGTAGACCTTGGTGAGGAGTTCGAAGGACCAGGCGATGGCGTCCTTCTTGAAGTAATCGCCGAAGGACCAGTTGCCGAGCATCTCGAAGAAGGTGTGGTGGTAGGTGTCCTTGCCGACGTCGTCGAGGTCGTTGTGCTTGCCGCCGGCGCGGATGCACTTCTGGGAGTTGACGGCGCGTTTGAGTTTGCCGAGTTCGCTGGCGGGGTCGGCGGTGCCGAGGAAGATGGGCTTGAACTGGTTCATGCCCGCGTTGGTGAACAGGAGTGTGGGGTCGTCGTGGGGGACGCAGGGGGAGGAAGGGACGAAGGCGTGGCCGTCGCGGGCGGAGGGCTTGGCCCGGAAGAACTCGATGAAGACTCGGCGGATGTCGTCGCCGGAGAGGTGGGCGGTGGTGGGTGGCATGGGAGGGGAGTATATGAGGGGGTGTGCGGCTACTCGTGAATGAGCGAGGTGGTGGCGGCGGGGAGCGAGAGCGAGCGGCCGTCGTCGAGGCGGAGTCGGATCTCGGCGGTGGGGGAGATGGACTCGACGAGCCCGGTGTGCGGTGTGCCGGCGTGGAGGAAGGTGCGTCGGGTGCCGCGGAGGGCGTCGCGCGAGGTCCAGTCGCGGAGGAGGGCGTCGTCGTCGAGGGTGAGGCAGGCGTCGAGTTCGCGGAGGAGCGCGACGCTGGCGTCGACGCGGGAGCACGATGAGCCGAGCATGCGGAGCGAGACGGCGGCGAGGGTCGCGGGAAAGGCGGCCTGGAGGACGTTGATCCCGATGCCGACGAGGAGGAGGCGATCGCGGGCCTCGATGAGGACGCCGGCGAGTTTGCGGCCGTCGGGCGCGACGACGTCGTTGGGCCAGCGGAGGCGCAGCGGGGCGGCGATGGCGGACTCGCACGCACGGCAGGCGGCCAGGCCGGCGGCGATGGCCACGCGGCCTTGGTCATTGGACGCGGGGAGCACGAAGGTGGCGGCGAGGCCCTCGCCGATGGGGTCGATCCAGGCACGGCCGAGCCTTCCGCGGCCGGCGGTCTGGCGAGCGGCGAGGAGCATGAGGCCCGGGCGGCCCTGGGCACGCGCGAGGGCCTCGTCTTGGGTCGAGGCGGCCTCGGGGAGCACGACGGCGCGATCGACGATGCGGATGTGGTGGCGCGCGACGGCGGCGAGGAGAGAGGCCGACCAGTGTTCCGTGTCGTCGTTCACGGCGTGGGCTCGAAGTCGAGGGCGATGTCGAGCCAGGTGGCGCCGTGGGTGAGGGTGCCGGCGCTGATGCGATCGACGCCGGTCTGGGCGATGGCGCGGACGGAGTCGAGGGTGACGCCGCCGGAGGCCTCGAGTTCGGGGCGGGAGGCGGAGGCGTCGCGGAGGGCGACCGCGTGACGGAGTTGGTCGAGGGTCATGTTGTCGAGGAGGACGATGTCGACGGTGCCGCGGGGGAGGGTGAGGAGGGCGCGGAACTGGTCCAGCGAATCGACCTCGACCTCGACGAAGGCCGGGGCGGGGCGGGCGGCACGGGCCGAGGCGGCGGCGCGGGCGACGACGCCTGGGAGGTCGGGCACGGCGACGCCGGCGAGGTGGTTGTCCTTGATGAGGACGGCGTCGAAGAGCCCGATGCGGTGGCAATGGCCCCCGCCGCAGCGCACGGCGTATTTCTCGAGGACTCGGAGGCCGGGGGTGGTCTTGCGGGTGTCGTAGAGGCGAGCGTGCGCGGGCCTGCCGTTGACGCGGGCGTCGGCGAGGCGGGCGGCGAAGGCGGCGGTGCGTGTGGCGACGCCGCTGAGACGGGAGACGAGGTTGAGGGCGGTTCGTTCGATGGCGAGGAGGTCGCGCGCGGGCCCGGCGAGGCGTGCGATGGGTTGGCCGGGCTGGGCGTCGTGGCCGTCGCGGAGGAGGGTGTCGATGCGGAGGCGCGCGCCGAAGGCGAGGGCGAGGTCGGGGAGGGCGGCGAGACCGGCGATGCGACCGCCGGTGCGTGCGACCATGATCGCGCTTCCCGCGGCGTCCGGAGGGATGGAGGCGGCGCTGGTGGCGTCGCCTGCGGGGCCGAGGTCCTCGTCGCGTGCGAGTTCGAGCAGGCGTGCGATCAGCCCGGACTGGGCGAGCGCGGCATAGAGCGCGTGGAGAGGGAGGCCGTTGGGGTCGGACATCGGGCGATGGTATGGGCGACGATTGCGGCGCTGCGGCGTCGCGGGGCGTAGGCTTGGACGTGGTTCGCGGCCTGACCCCGCTCACGCGGGGCGCGAGGCCGGATCGGAGGACGCATGGGATTGCTCAGCGGGAAGACGGGGCTGATCGTGGGGATCGCGAACGATCGTTCGTACGCGTGGTACATCGCGCAGGCGATCATCCAGCACGGGGGTCGGTGCGCGTTCACGCACCTGCCGGGCGAGAAGAACGAGCGGCGGACGCGGAAGGCGGTGGAGGCGTTGGGGGTGAGCGAGCCGTGGCTGGTGCCGATGGACGCGAGCAAGGACGAGGAGATCGACGCGGCGTTCGCGAGGTATGCGGAGGCGTTCGACGTGATGCACTACCTGGTGCACTCGATCGCGTTCGCGGATCGGGAGTGGCTGCAGCCCGGGAAGTTCACGGAGACGCCGCGGGCGGCGTACCTGTCGGCGATCGACGTGTCGGCGTACACGCTGCTGGGAATGGCGAGGCGGGCGCGGCCGATGCTGGCGCGGGCCGGGGGCGGGTCGATCATGGCGATGTCGTACTACGGTGGCGAGAAGGTGGTGCCCGGGTACAACGTGATGGGCGTGGCGAAGGCGGCGCTGGAGTGCACGGCGCGGTACCTGGCGGCGGAACTGGGGGCCGACGGGACACGCGTGAACATCATCTCGGGGGGGTACCTGCGGACGCTGGCGTCGTCGGCGGTGGGTGGCACGGACACGATGGCGGCGAGGTCGGCGGAGCGCTCGCCGCTGCGGCGGAACGTGGAGGGCGAGGACGTGGGCCGAACGGCGGTGTACCTAGCCAGCGAGTTGTCGTCGGGGGTGACCGGGGAGACGGTCTACGTGGATTGCGGAGTGAACCTGATCGGGTCGTGAGCGAGTGTCGAAGTGGCCGGAGCGAGCGTGCGAGGCGCTCTCTGGGGCGATCTTCCCGGACCGTGGAGCGGGGGGCGAGGTTTGGTCGATAGCGGGGGCGTGAGCCTGATTCCGTCCAATGCGGCGGCGTCGATCGCGGCCGCGGGCCAGGTGGAGCGGCCCGAGGCGCGCCCGAAGCGCAAGGAAGCGGTCAAGCCGCCGGTGCGGCAGCCGCGGCAGGACGAGCAAGACACGGTCGTCGTGGAGCCCGAGGCGCTGGACGCGGTGAGGCGGCTGAGCGGGAACAACCAGGAAGAGGCGCACCAGGATCGGATGGCGCGGCAGCAGTACACGGCGGGGGCGACGCCCGCGAAGCCCGACGAGCACGGGCTCGACGTGAGCGGCTAGGGATCAGGCGGCCTTGGCGCGCGGCGGGTTGAGGCGATCGCGCTCGAGCACGCTGAAGAGGCGCACGAGCAGGGCCTGGTCCTGGTCGCGGCCGACGAGCCACGACGAGTAGCGGATGTCGTCCATGATGTCGCTGCGGACATAGGCGAGGCGATCCGGTGGGCTGGAGGCGGCGGCGAGGACGATCCCGGCGCCGACGCGCCCGAGCGTGAGCGGCCCGGGCGTGCCCATCTCGAACTCGGCCTGAAGGAACGCGAGGTGGTCGTGGATCGCGTGGTCGGGGCGGCTGGAGATGGCGCGGTCGGCGCGGACCATGGCGTCGAAGGCGGCGTCGTCGTCCCCGGCCGCGAGTCGGAGGGCCGCGGCTCGGAGGAGCGTCTCGGGCTCGTCGCCGAGGATGTCGAGGGCGGCGTCGATGCCGCGGCGGCGGACGTCGAGTTCGAGGCGGGCGTCGGTGCTGGCGAGCCAGGCGCCGACGACGCGGGCGGCGGCGCGGCGGGCGTCGGTGGTGCGGTCGGCGGGTCGCGTGATGAGCCCGGTGAGTTCGAGGAGGCACGACTCGGACGGGCCGGTGGGGGCGCGTCCGGGGCGGAGCGAACCGCGGCACACGGGCCGTCGCCCACGGAGGCGGTCGGCGAGCGTGAGGCGAGCGGGCGAGCGGGAGAGGGTCGCGATTGTGCGCACGAGGCTGGCGGCGAGGTTCACCTCGTCGCGCGAGGTGGGGTCGATCTCGCCCAGGTGCAGGATCGCCGCATCGACGCGGAGTGGAAAGATCGAGGCGTAGGAGAGGGGGCGTGGGGCGGACCAATCGAACCACGCGGCGTCGAGGCCGTCGGTCTCGGCGGTGGCGACGCGCACCGGGCCGTGGCCCTGCTGGCGGACGATGGCGTCGAGGTGGAAGCGGCGGAGGTCGTGGTCGTCGTCGCGGCCGCTCGGGACGCGGACCCACTGCACGGGCGCGCGGGTGGCGGCGGGGGCTTCGGTCAGGGCCTCGAAGAGTTCGGGGACGACATCGATGCCGACGCGGATGGGGCGCATGGGCCAGGCCGAGGCGTCGAGGGAGTCGCCGAGGCGTCGTTCGAGGGAGGAGATGCCGTCGGTGGAGAGGCCGAGCGCGGCGGAGGCGGCGCGGATGGAGTCGAGGGCGGCGGCGGCGGCGGTTCCGATGACGAGCGGGAGGTCGAGCGCCTCGGCGGCGAGGCGCGGCGTCAGGTCGCGCGTCGGCGCTTCGCCGGTGGCGGCGAGCGCCCGGGCGTGGCGGCGTCGGAGATACGCGGCGAGTTGGATGAGGGCGATGAGCCAGAGCCCCGCGGGTAGGCCGACGATGTGCGACTTGAGCCCGTGCACGCCGAGGTAGGCGGCGGTGGCGACGGCGATGCAACTGGCGCTGAAGAGCGCGAGGGCTTCGGAGGCCGTCGAGAGAGGGGCGGAACGCGCGGGGGGCGTGGATCCCTGGTGGTTCATAGGACCACGAGATTCGACCGAACCGGGCGCGCGAGTGAGCGGGGCGCGGGCTCGCGGCGGCTCGGGAGTCAAGCGTGAGCGATTGGCGCGATGGCAGCGCCGAGCGAGCAAGCCGAGGCCGTCCGAGAATCGAGGAGCGGTCCTACGCCTTGGCGGGCGGGCGGGTCGCGTCCATGGGCTTGAGTTTGCCCTCGTCGATGGCCTTCTGTACGGCCCGGCTGACCTCGACGAACTGCATGCGGAGTTCGTAGAGCACCTTGGTGATGGTCTGGGACTCTTCAGGCGCGAGGTTGCCCTTGGTCTTGGCCTCGACCAGCCCGAGCATGTCGATGTTGAACTTGGCGGCCTCGAGCGAGACCATGCGGCGGCCGGACTCGGGATCGGGGAACGCGCCGAGGTAGAGGAGGGCCTGCGAGGCGAACATGCGGACGAGTTCCTCGAAGTCGGCGGCGGGCAGGGCGTAGGGATCGTCGGGCGCGCCAGCGGGCGCGGGGGGCTTGGCCTTCTCGGCGGCGGCCAGCCGGTCTTTCTCCGCCTGGGCTTGCGACTTCCAGTCGGTGTCGACGATAATCTTGGGCGTCTCGGACATGGGATCCCTTCGAGGAAGCGATGAAGTCTAGGGCCCGAGGAGCAACGGCTGGGCGGACACGACGGGCGGCGTGGCTGGACGCCGGCTGCGGCGCGCTCGTGGTGGTGCTGGCGGGTGGATGCGTGGCGCGGTCGGCGTCGCGGGCGCCCACGGCGTTGCGGACAGAGGACTTTCGCGCTGTAGGCCCGGTGACGATGCCGGAAGCGACGGGTGGGGAGCGGCCGGGGGCCGATCCGGGCGAGACTGGCGCGGTGACGGTGGGGGAGCGGGGCGTGGTGGGATCCGGCAGGCCGCGCGGGGCCGATGATTCGTCGGGGCGGGATCTGCGAGTGGAGGTGGTGCCCGGCGCGCCGCGGCTGGGTGCGAGCGATGCGTCCGCGATGGGGGACGTGCCAACGGCCACGGACGGGCCGACTCTGATCAACGAGAAGGTTGGGGAGATCAACGGGCGGCCGGTGTGGGCCAATGAGGTCTTTGACGAGATCGGACCGACGCTGGCGAACGCGGTGCGCGTGGCGACGGCCTCGGCGGGCCGCGACGCGGCGCAACTGGCGGACGCGCGGCGCGAGTGGCTGGGGCTGGTTCGGCAGGTGGTGGCGAGCAAACTCCGGCGCGTGATCGAGGACGAGTTGCTGTCGTCGGAGTTTCGCGCTGGCCTGAAGCCGCAGGAGAAGCAGGGGCTCAAGGCGTTCCTGGACAACCTGGTGGAGAACCAGCGCCGGCAGGCGGGCGGACGGGCGGCGGCGGAGCGAGAACTCCGCGAGGCGAACCTGACGCGGCAGGAGTTGGTTCGCGAGCGCGAGCGGCAACTCTTCATCTACTACGAGACGGAGCGGTCGATCCGCTCGCGGGCGCGCGTGAGTTGGAAGGACGTGCAGGTGTATTACGAGCGCAACCGCGAGGCGTACAACCCGACGCCCAAGGCCGTGTTCCGGGTTATCCGCGTCTCGGCGGACAAGGCCGAGGAGGTAGCGGCGGCGCTGGCGACGGGTCGGCCGTTCGCCGAGGTCGCGCGGTCGCCTGAGAACATGATGCGGCGCAGCGAGGGCGGGCTGCTCAGCCCCATCGAGTTCGAGGGCGAGTATGCCAAGGCGGACTTCTTCGACGCGGCGATGGCGCCGCTGAACGAGGCGGCCCGGGCGCTCACGCCCGGCGCGCACACGCCAACGCCCGTCGAGGTCGGCGGGGACCGCGTGTGGCTGATGCTCGAGCGGATCGATGCGAAGACCCGGCCCCTGAGCGACGGGTCGGTGCAACTCGAGATTATCCAGACGCTCACGGCCCGCGCGGAGGAGCGCGAGAGGGCGCGGCACGTCGCCCGGCTGGCGCGGCAGGCGAGCCTGGCCGATCCGAACGAGATCGCGCAGCGGCTGGTCGAGATGGCCGAGGAGCGGTATTGGCCGGTCCGGTGAGCGGGCTCCTTGGGTTCATCGCGGGCTGGCTCGCGCGACGCCGCGACCCGAGGATGGCCGTGGGTCGGCGGGGTGAGCGGGTCGCGGCACGGAGCCTGCGCGCCGAGGGCTACCGCGTTGTGGCGAGGAACGCCCGAGTGGGTCGGCACGAGATCGACCTCATCTGCGAGGCGCCCGACGGCAGCACGATCGTGCTCGTGGAGGTCAAGGCCCGCACGAGGCACGCGGGCGCATCGGCATCGAGCCTCGCGGTGCCCCCGGAGCGGGCGATCGACGGGCGGAAGCGGCGTGCAGTGCGAGCCGCGGCGATCGCGCTGCGACGCGCCAACGGCTGGGAGAGCCGGCCGATGCGTCTTGACATGGTCGCGGTGGAGTTGCCCGATCGCGGGGAACCGGTGGTCCGGCATTGGCCCGGTCCGACGATCTGAAGGATCGAAGCGGTCGGCGTGTGGACGCCCACAAAAACGACCGAGCCGCCGCGATGGGTGCGAGCAAACACCGCGACGGCCCAGGTCCTCCGCTCCGGGAGTAACGCCGATGGCCCGGCGTTGATGCACGTCGCCGACAGATCGTGGCGCATTGGGGCGTTTGCCCGTGCGTCAGAGCAGGCGTCGCGTGCTGCAAGAGTTGTCCCTGACCCAGGGTCAGGGGACACGCGCCGCGGTGAAGGCACGGCAGTAAGGTCGGCGATCGGTGGCCCTACACTTGGCCCCATGATCGACCTCCGTGCACTGCGAGACAACCCGGACAAGTTCAAGGACGGCTGCCGCAAGAAGGGCTTCGCCGTGGACATCGACCATATCTTGGCGCTCGATGCCCGGAAGCGGCAGTTGATGACCGAGCGGGAGCGGCTCCGGGCCGAGCAAGGGAAGATCGAGAAGGAACTGGGACCGCAACTGGGCAGGCTCGGCGGGCAGATCAAGCAGTTGCAGAGGGAGGGCAAGGCCGCGGAGGCCGCGGCGCTGCAACGGGAGGTGGACGATCTGAAGGCCAGGCCCGCGGGGTACAAGGCGGAGGGCGCGCGGCTGGAGGCCGAGATCGCGCAGATGGACCCGCAGTTGCGCGAGTTGCTGCTGGCGGTTCCGCTCCCGCCGGACTCCGACGTGCCGGTGGGGACGAGCGCGGCGGACAACGTCGAGATCAAGCGATGGAACCCGCCGGGGTTCGATGCGAGCAAGCCGTTCGAGTCGCAGCGAGGCTTCACGCCGCGGAATCACATCGACCTGGTGCGGGCGCTGGGGCTGGCGGACATTGAGCGCGGGGTCAAACTCGCGGGGACGCGGAGTTACGTGCTCACGGGCGACGGGATGCGGCTGCACCAGGCGGTGCTGCGATACGCGATGGAGTTCATGACGGAGCGGCAGGGGTTCACGCCGGTGTCGGTGCCGGTGGTGGTTCGCGAGGAGGCGATGGTCGGGACGGGGTTCTTCCCGGCGGGGCGCGAGCAGGCGTACCACATCCCCGAGAGCCAGCGGCAGAGCGCGGACGACGCGGAGGGCAAGGCCAAGGGCTCCGACCTGTTCCTGACCGGCACGGGCGAGGTGGGCCTGATGGGGTTGTACGGGGACGAGATCCTCGACGAGGCATCGCTCCCGCTCCGGCTCTGCACGGTGAGCACGTGCTTCCGCCGCGAGGCCGGGGCGGCGGGCAAGGACACCGCGGGGCTGTATCGCATCCACCAGTTCGACAAGGTTGAGCAGGTGGTGATCTGCAAGGCGGACGAGGCCGAGAGCCGGGCGTGGCACAAGCGGATGATCGGGTACGTCGAGGAGATCCTGCAGAGCCTGCGGATCCCGTATCGGCTGCTGCAGTGCTGCACGGGCGACCTGGGCCCGAAGAACGCGGACATGGTGGACATCGAGAGTTGGATGCCCGGGCGGGGGGAGAGCAAGGACGGCGTGCCGACGGGCGCGTACGGCGAGACGCACTCGGCGTCGCGGCTGTACGACTACCAATGCCGACGGCTGAACATGCGGTATCGGGCCGGCGGCGCGGGCGGGAAGGGCGAGACGGTCTTCTGCCACTCGTTGAACAACACGGTGATCGCGAGCCCGCGGGTGCTCATCCCGATCCTCGAGAACCACCAGAACCAGGACGGGAGCGTGACGATTCCGGAGCCGCTCCGGCCGTATATGGGAGGACGCGAGCGGATCGGGTAGCGCACGAGGAGGGGTCGAGTGCTCTTTTCCGCGGTCGACTTCCTCTTTGTGTTTCTGCCGCTGACGCTCGGTGCGTTCCTTGCATTGCGGCGCTTCGCGGGCGTGATGGCGGCGTTGGGGTTTCTGGCGCTGGCGTCGGTGGTGTTCTATGGGGTCTGGAAGCCCGAGTACGTCCCGCTCCTGCTGGGGTCGGTGGTGGCGAACTACGGGGTGTCGCGGCTGCTGGGCCCGCAACGACGCCGCAACCGGCTCGCCCTCGCGGCCGGCGTGGCGGGCAACCTCGGGCTGCTGTTCTGGTTCAAGTACGCGTCGTTCGTGTCGGTGCAGTTGCATGCCGCGGGCGTGCTGGATTCGGCGCTGGCGCCGAAGGTCCTGCCCCTGGCGATCTCGTTCTTCACGTTCCAGCAGATCGCGTACCTCGTGGACGTGTCGCGGGGGCAGGCGAAGCGGGTGTCGCTGCTGAAGCATCTGCTGTTCGTGAGTTTCTTTCCGCACCTGATCGCCGGGCCGATCACGCATCCGGCGACGATCCTGCCGCAACTGGACTCGCTGGAGCCGACGTGGACGCGCACGGCACTCGGGGTGTTCGTGTTCGCGGTGGGACTGGCAAAGAAGGTCGCGATCGCCGACCCGCTGGGCCGATTCGTGGACCCGTCGTTCGCCAATCCGGAGGCTCTGGCGCAGGTGAACGCGTGGGCGGCCGTGGCCGCGTACACGTTCCAACTCTACTTCGACTTCTCGGGGTACTCCGACATGGCGGTGGGGCTCGGGCTGCTGTTCGGGATCCAACTGCCGTGGAACTTCTACTCGCCGTACAAGGCTCGGAGCATCGCGGAGTTCTGGCGGCACTGGCACGTCACGCTGTCGGACTTCCTGAAGAACTACCTGTTCATCCCGCTCGGGGGCTCTCGTCGCGGGCTCGGTCGTACCGTGCTGAACCTCCTCCTCACGATGCTGCTCGGGGGCATCTGGCACGGCGCGGGCTGGACGTTCGTGCTGTGGGGCGTGCTGCACGGCACGGCGCTCTCGATCAACCATGTGTGGCGGTCACTGGGGGTCCCGTTTCCCAGGCCGATCGGGCGGATTCTGACGCTCGGCGTCGTGCTCGCGGGCTGGGTTCTCTTCCGCTCGGTCTCGCTCGACACCGCGACGGCGATCTATCGCCGAATGATCGGCCTGGAGGGGCGCTGGATGGATGAGTGGGATCGCGGGTTCAACCTGGCGCTGGTGTACCTTGTGATCGCCGCGGGCGTCGCGTTTGTGGCGCCCAACACGAGCCAGTTGGCGTCGCGCTTCAAGCCGAGCCTGGGCTGGTCGCTCTTTGGGGCGGCGCTGCTGGCGATCTCGATGGTCCTGGTCCTGGGTCAACTCAAGCCGCCGGAGTTCCTCTACTTTGAGTTCTGAGCGATCCAGGCTGAATCGTGGCGCGGCGTGGCGGAGCGTCGCGATCATGCTCGCGGGCGGGCTTCTCCCGTTCCTGCTGGGCATGGATGCGATCGCGCCGTTCTTTGCCTCGCACCAGACGAAGTGGTCACGCGTGATCGACGAACGGGTCCACGCGACCGCGGCCGCGATGGCCTCGCCCAAGGTGGTTTTCGTGGGCGGGAGCAACGTGACGTTCGCGATCAACCCGCGCTCGCTGTCGGCGCGGCTCGGGGTGCCCGTGCTCGCGTACGGCGTCAACGCGGGGATCGGACTCGACCTGATCGTGGCCCGCGCGGGGACGCTCATCGGCCCGGGCGACCTCGTGGTCCTCATGCCCGAGATCGCGCACTTCCGCTCCGATCGCGCGGCCGACCCGGCCCTCCGCGGTGACTGGATCTCGCTCTTTGGCAACCCGGTGGGCGACCCGATCGGGCGGCCGCCGTGGCGCACGTGGATCGCAGCGCGCGAGCGATGTCGCCGCGCGGCCTCCACGGCCGACAACCTGGTCGTCGGGCAGGTGCTTGCCCTCCGATCAAGTTGGCGTCGGATTCCCGCTCGCCCGCGGCCCCCCGGGCCGTACGACGTGCGCAGCATCGGGCCCGAGGGCAACTGCATCGCACCGCGGCCCGCGCCGACGATCGTGGTCAAGGGCGTCCCGCTGGTGCGCGCCACGGAAGCGGAGTGGCTGGGGTCGCTGGGCGTGCGGGGCGTTCGTCGGATGGGCGACGCCTGCCGCGCCGTGGACGCGAGGTGGTGTGTCCTGCCCGGGGCGATCTGGACGCTGGCCGACCCGCCCCATCCGGGCCTCGTGAGCCAGATGCGGCAGGACGAGGAGCGGCTGCTGGCCCTTGCAGCGAGCCTCGGGGCCGAGCCGCTGCTCCCGGCCGGGAGCAGCCTGCTCGTCGGGCCATACGGGTTTGACACGATCAACCACCTCAACGATCGCGGGGTCGCGTTGCTGGAGGATCGACTGGCACCGGCGCTGGCCACGAGACTGGCGCGCTGAGCGCCCCGTCCCGGTGGGGCGCTATGCGTCGATCGATACGAGCGTGCCGGCGACGAGGGGTCGGACGACATCGCCGGAGGCACGCGCGAGGCGGAGCGCGTCCGCCATGTCGGGTCGCAGCGGCGCGGTGAAGGCCATCGGCGTCCCGGAGATCGGGTGCGTGAACGCGAGCCTGGCCGCGTGCAGCGCCTGCCGCGCGAGCAGGGGCGTGCCGTTCTCGGCGAGGAACGGTCGGCCCCCGTACATGTCGTCGCCGACGATCGGCCAGCCCTGGTGCGCGAGATGGACGCGGATCTGGTGCGTGCGTCCGGTCTTGAGTTCGAGTTCGACGAGCGAGAAGCGGCGCGCGGGATCGGGGGCGTGCGGGGCGAAGTGCTCGCGGACGCGGTAGATCGTCACCGCGGGCTTGCCCTGCTCGTCGTGGCGGACCACCTGCTTCTCGCGGTAGCCCTTCTCGCGCGACGGGTGCGGGCCCAGGGGCAGGTCGATCACATCGGCGATGGGCTCGACGCGCCCGTGCACCAGCGCCAGGTAGCGCTTGTCCACCCGGCGATGCTCGAACTGGCTCGCGAGTTTCCAGTGGGCCTCGTCGGTCTTGGCAAAGACGATCACGCCGGAGGTGTCGCGGTCGAGCCGATGCACCACGCCCGGTCGCGCGAACTCGTCGCCGACGCTGGAGAGCGTGCCGCTCCCGGCTCGCTGGAAGTGCCAGGCCAGGGCGTTGATCATCGTGCCCTTGAGGTGCGACCGGGCGGGGTGGACGATGATGTCCGGGGCCTTGTTGATGACGACGAGGTGCTCGTCCTCGAAGAGGATGTCGAGGGGGATCTCCTCGGGCTGAATACCCGCGGGCGGGGGCTCGGGGATCATCACCTCGACGACGTCGCCGCGACGGAGGTTGGTCGATGGTTTGGCGGGTCGTTCGTTGACCGTGACACCGCCGCCGGCGATCAACCTCTGGAGTTGATTGCGGCTCATGAAGGTGATGCGATCGGTGAGGTACTTGTCGAGCCGCTTGTTGAGGTCTCGCTGGAGCGTGAAAGCGACGCGCCCGACGGCCTCGTCGTCG
The DNA here is from genome assembly GCA_016793805.1 of Phycisphaerae bacterium. Classification (GTDB taxonomy): domain Bacteria; phylum Planctomycetota; class Phycisphaerae; order Phycisphaerales; family UBA1924; genus JAEUIZ01. The sequence continues at coordinate 77,390 of JAEUIZ010000055.1, read as the reverse complement.
TCGCCGGAGTCGTCGCGGGCGCGCTGGGCCTCGACGGCCCGCCGCAATGCCTCGGGGTCCACCTTGCCGCCCGGCAGGACCACGCTCTCGCCCAGCAGGACGCGCTCGTCGTCGGGCTCGGAGTTCGGCGGGCGCGATGGAGCGCCGGCGCTCACTTGGGGTTCGATGCCGGCGGTGGCTCAGAGGCCGGGGGCGTCTCGAGTTGGGGAACCTCGGGAGCCGGCGCGATCGTCGCGGTCGGATTCGTCAGCGGGCTCGGGGCCGTACCCTGCGGCTCCGGGGGCTTTGGGGGCTCCGGGGGCTTGGGCAGTTCGGCCTGTGCATAGAGGCGGGGCATGGTCGCAAGGGTCGCCAGTTGCTCGATCTGCTTCTTCGCGAGCGTGGCCTGGCTGACGAGTCCGCCGTACTCCGCGATCCGGGCGGCACGCTCGTAGGCCGTCTTGGCCGCGGCCATATCGCCCCGGCACTCGGCGACCGCTGCCAGCCCGAAGGCGGCGCCGACCGCGTGGATCGCCTTGCCCTGGTCCTTCTCGGTCGTGGCGAGCACGTCGTTGTAGAGCCGCTCGGCCTCGTCGAGGTTCCGCTTGCGGCCGTCCTCGGTCAGGACGTCCTCCGGGGCGGTCGTGCCGTCGGGCTTCGGGCGAGCGCCGGGGACCAGGCCGATCCGCACGGACTTGAGGTACACGTCGGCGGCCCGGAGCCTGGCGAGCGTCGCAACCCCGCGCACGCCCTTGTAGGTCTCGGCGATGCCCTTGAGGGACTCGGGGCTGGGGTTGTTGGACCCCGCCGCGGCCTCGAACTCGAGGAACGCGCGATCGACCTCGGCCTTCTGGGCCTTCTGGACGCGCTGGTAGACGACGAATCCCAGTGCCGCCGCTGCCGCGACGAGGAGCAACGGCGTGCTCCATCGCCTCAGCCAGTCGATGAACTCGACATTGAGTTTGGATTCCTCGAGCCCCGCGCCCTCGCGGATCTGGGTTTGTCTTTGGTCCATGGTGGGTTCCTGGCGAACAAGAACTCTAGGGCCCTGGCTCCAAGGGTTCTCGCGCGGAATAGCGGTAGCCGGGGGTCGCGGTTGTGATAGGCTGGCATCGCCAAGGATCGACGAAAGGGAGGTTTGCATGGGTTCATTGCGCGTGTCCTTGGTTGGACTCATCGCCCCGTTCGCCGGTGTCGCCGCATTGTCCGGTGCTGCGCGGGCACAGTGGTCGGTGGTCAACTTGCACCCCGCGGGAATGCCGGCCTCGCGCGGGTATGCGGTGGACGGCGGCCGGCAAGCGGGCGAGATCACCTCGCCGAGCACCAGCCGGGCGGCGCTCTGGAGCGGGAGCGCGGCGACGCATGTCGACCTGCACCCCGCCGCGGCGACGGACTCGTTCGCCTATGCCGTCGATGGCGCGACGCAGGTGGGCGACGCGATCATCTCGGGCCAGTACCGGGCGAGCCTGTGGACGGGGACTGCGGGGTCGTGGATGGACCTCACGCCGGCGGGGGCGCTCCGCTCGCATGGGCTCGGGGCGCGCGGGGGACAGCAGGTCGGAGAGGCTCGGTTCGGGCTCGCCAACCATGCCGGGCTGTGGACGGGCTCGGCGGCCTCGTGGGTGGACCTCCACCCGGCGGCCGCGGACAACTCGACCGCGTATGCCACGTCCGGGAGCGTGCAGGTCGGCGCGGCGAACATCAACAATGTGCAGCGCGCGTGCCTCTGGACGGGCTCGGCGGCGTCGTGGGTCGATCTGCACCCTTCGGGCGCGAACGGGTCAGAGGCGCTCGCGGTCGACGGGGCGTTGCAGGCGGGCTATGCCGTCATCGGAGGCCTCTCGAGCGTCGCGGGGACGTGGTCGGGCACGGCAGGCTCGTGGACGAACCTGAATCCCGCGGCCTCGACGGAGTCGAAGGTGTACGCCGCGGCGGCCGGGAGGCAGGTGGGGTACGTGCGTCTGGGTGGTGTCTACGTGGCAAGCGTCTGGAGCGGGTCGGCGGGGTCCTGGCAGAGCCTGGCGGCGTCGCTCCCGGGGTCGTGGGCCGACTCGTTCGCGCGGGGCATCAGCAGCGATGGCGCGAGCCTCACGATCGCGGGGTACGCGTACAACCTCTCGACGCTGCGGTACGAGGCGGTGCTGTGGCGCGGGCCGGTGTGCTACGCGAACTGCGACGCGAGCACGATCGCGCCGGTGCTGAACATCGCGGATTTCACGTGCTTTCTCAACAGGTTCGCCGCGCTCGATCCCGCCGCGAACTGCGACGCGAGCACGACGCCGCCCGTGCTGAACATCGCGGACTTCACGTGCTTCCTCAACGCGTTCGCGGCCGGCTGCCCGTAGCGATCGTCGTCAATCCCAGAACCGCCACGGGCGCAGATCGGCGAGCGCGTCGGCCGGCACGAGGCGATCCGTGATGAACCGGGCGAGTCCGTCGAGCCCGTGCCCGAGCGCGCCGCTGGTCGCCGCATCGTGCGGCCACGTCGGCCTACCCCGATCTGTGCGCAGCGCGACGCAGATCGAGGGCGGGACGATCGCGTCCCCTCGCACGGCGGCGTCTTGCGCCGGGGGATCGGCTACTCCGTGCGGGAGGGTTGCGGCATCCGGCGGCGGGGCGGTCGCATCGCCGCAAAGGAGCAACACGTCCGCGCTGCGGGCCAGGGCCAGGGCCGCCGTGCGGGCGTCCGTCTCGGTCGCCCCGCCCCCGTCGCGGATCCCCGGCGTGTCCGCGTAGCGCACGACCAGCCCGCCCAGGTCCAGCAGCACGCCGACGTAGTCGCGGGTGGTGCCGGGCTCGTTGGCAACGAGCGCGACCGATCGGCCGGCAAGAGCGTTGAGCAGCGAGGACTTGCCGATGTTCGGCGCACCGAGCGCGACGACCAGGGGCGGGTGGATCAGTCGCGCGAGCGTGGCGGGGGCGAGCGAGGGATCGCCCGCCGGGGCCGATTCGAGCCGTCGGCGAGTGGTCGATTCGAGCGCTCGCCATCGCCGCGGCTGGTCGAGCAGTAGGTCGATCGCCAAGGGGCTGGCGGCGCTTGCGAGCGTGTGGAGCATGCGGGCTTCGAGTTCGTCCGCTGCCTCGGGATAGAGGGCGAGGAGGGCGGCGGTGTCCATCAGTGGGCACACGGGCTCACCGAACCGCCGCGCCAGTTCCGTGGCGAGTGCCCGCACGATCGCTGGCCCGCCGTGGGGCATGAGGTGTGCGCTCGCCAGCGACCAGCGCGCCACCACCCCGCGATCGACGCCGGCGAGGTCGGTGACGCGCACGGCCCCGACCGCCGCCGTGATGCCCATGGACTCCAGCGCCCCGTCGAGTTCGCGCTCGTCGTCCGCCGCGAGCGCCAGGAGCGCGATCCCGCCACGGGTCGCCGGATCGGACTCGACCCGCCAGCGGATCACAGGTCGCGTTCGTCCGCGGGTCCGTCGGCGCCGCCGCTGAGTTGGGCCTCGCAGGCCGCTTGAATACCCAGGAGCGTGAGGTCGGGGACGATGTGCTCGACAAGGTCGTCGTTCTCGAAGAGGGCCCGCGCGTCCCCGCCCGTGGCGACGACCTGCGGATAGGCCCCGTAGGCCTCGGCGTAGCGGTTGATCTGGAGATGGACGAGGCCGCGCGCCGCCGCGTGCGCGCCCCCGAGCATGGCGCGGCGGGTGTCCTTGCCCCAGGGCTCGGCGGGCGGGGGCTCGACCGCGAGGCGAGGAAGGGCGGCGGTGTGCTCGTGCAGCGAGGCGAGCATCATCGCCAGGCCCGGGGCGATGACGCCTCCCTGGAAGACGCCTTGGCCATCGACGAAATCGACGGTGATGGCGGTGCCGGCGTCGATGACGATACAGGCCTGCTTGGCCCGCGTGAAGGCGCCGAGCGCGTCGAGCAGGCGGTCCTGCCCGACGGTGGACTCGTCGTCGAGGGCGGTCTGGATGGGGATCGCCAGATCGCGTCCGAATCGGTAGACGCCCCCGCCGCGGGCGGAAACGGGGTCGGCGAGGCGCTCGACGAGGGCCGTGGCGACGGGCTCGTTGACCGACGCGACGACGAGCGGTGCCGAGGGATTGGACAGGGAGACCGCGAGCAGGGCGTCGGCGACTCCGGCGATCTCGGTGTTGGGCAGGGTGCCGGAGGCGTCGAGTTCACGGCCCCCAAGCCCGCGGAAGTGGCCCCAGCGGGTGCGCGTGTTCCCGACGCTGATCGCGAGCAGTTCCATGGGGGAGGATAGCGAAGGAAGCACGAGGGCAACGCGGCACGGAGGTCGAGCGGAGGCAGCAGGAAAGAGGTGGGCCCGGCTGGATTCGAACCAGCGACCGCGTCCATTATGAGTGGAGTGCTCTGACCGCTGAGCTACGGGCCCCGCGACACGATAGCGTGGGAGTCGGCGCGCTACCATGCCCTTGGCGTGTTCGACGCGCCGCAGCCGGAGCGACCGCATGGGCATCGAAGCCGCACTGACGACCGACACGATCCTGACGACGCAACTCCGCCGGGTCATCAACTGGGCCCGTCGGTCATCGATCTGGCCGATTCCCTTCGCCACGGCCTGCTGCGGGATCGAACTGATGGCCACGGCCTGCTCGCGCTACGACATCGCCCGCTTCGGGGCCGAGGCGATGCGATTCAGCCCGCGCCAGGCCGACCTGTGCATCGTGGCGGGCCGGGTGGGGATCAAGATGCTCCCGGTGCTGCAGCGGATCTACCAGCAGATGGCCGAGCCGCGGTGGGTGATCTCGATGGGCGCGTGCGCGTCGACGGGCGGTGTATTCGACACCTACGCGACGGTGCAGGGGATCGACCAGTTCGTGCCGGTGGACGTGTACATCCCGGGCTGCCCCCCGCGCCCGGAGATGCTCATCGAGGGCGTCATGGCCATCCAGCGCATCATCGACCAGGACGGCATCCCTCCCAAGGGCCCGGACGGCAAGCGCGTCCCGCTGGGGATCGCGTTGCAGCCGACGCACGCGGTCAGGCCGCAGCCGGTGGGGATCAGGGTGGGGTAGGCGACGTAGGGGCGCTCGGCTGAAAGCGGGCGGTTCCATTGCGTCGATAACGGATGCGAGTCGCCGCGTGGACCTCTCCGTCCTCATCCCGACGCATGGCAGGCCGGCGAAGGTCGCGGCGTGCGTGCGCGCGCTGGCGGCCCAGACCCTCGCGCCCGATCGCTACGAGGTGCTGGTGGGGCTGGACGGCCCGGACGAGGCCGCGGCGGGGGCGATCCGAGAGGCGTGGGCGGAGGTTCGGCGCGAGGGGAGGCGGGGCGCTGCCGCGAGCGACGACGGCTTGAAGGTCATCCCCTGCCGCAAGCAGGGCCAGGCCGGGGTACGGAACGGACTCCTGCGTCTCGCCCGCGGCACGACGCTCGTCTTTCTGAACGACGACATGATCCCCGCACGGGACCACCTCGAATGCCACCTCGAGCACCAACTCGCGGAGCAATCGCGCGGCCGGCCGGCGCTCGTCGTCGGTGCGTCGCCCTGGCGCGTGCACCAGCCGGATCGGCTGTTCGATCGGCTCATCCGCGAGACCTCGATGGTGTTCTTCTATGACCAGATGGACCGCGATCCGGACCCGCGGCGGGACTGGGGCTTCCGCCACGCGTGGCTGCTGAATCTGTCTGCGCCCGCCGCGCTCGTGCGCGAGGTCGGGGGCTTCACGATCTTCCCACAGACGTACGGCTACGAGGACGACGATCTGGCGTTCCGATTGCGCGAGCGGTTCGGGACGCCGGTGCTCTATCGGCCCGACGCCCGTGCCGAGCACGACCATCGCATGGACCCGGCGGACTACCTCGCACGCGAGGAGCGGCTGGGCCACGCGGCGCTGGGGTTTGCCCGAGTGGCGCCGGCGTGCGCGCTCGCGATGTTCGGGCGTGATATCACCGGCGACGCAGAGATCGCGTACTCGCGCGAGTTCGTCGAGCGGGAGCGGGCGCTCGCGGAGCGCCTGCGAGAGTCGTTCGTGGGCCTGGCCGACATGCCCTCGACCGAGCCGAGCGGACCGCACTCGGCCCGGCTGCTCGCGCTCCTCTATCAGCAGCACCTCCCGCTGAAGCGCTGGCACTGGCGGCAGGGGTTGCTGCGGGCGGCGGCGGAACTCGCGCGGTAGGATGCGCGCGATGCGTCGCACCCTTCCCGCGCTCCTGGGGTTCCTCGCGATCGGCCTCGCCGCCTGCACCCACGCGCGGCCCGCCACGCGGATCACGCTCCCCGACGGCCGATCCCGCCCCGCATCGAAGTTCGAACTCCAGGTGATCCGCGAGTTCGTGCGCCAGGTCGAAGCCAAGACCCGGGCCGAGAGCCTGGGGGCGTGCCTGGCGGCGCACTCCCCGCTGATGGAACTGGCGATCTCGGGCGGGGGCTCGCAGGGCGCCTGGGCCGCGGGGTTCCTCCGCGGGTGGAGCGAGTCGGGCACGCGTCCGCGCTTCGGGATCGTCACCGGCGTGAGCGCCGGAGCGATCCTCGCGGTCTTCGCGTTCCTCGGGCCCGAGCACGACGCGGCCATGGAGCGGGCGTACACCGAGGTCCGCAAGCGCGACGTGATGCGCGAGCGTCCCACGATGTTCGTCCCGTTCTATACCGCCGTCGCCTCGAGCGAGCCGCTTCGCACACGCCTCGAACGGCTCGTCACGCCCGAGATCATCTCACGCGTCGCCGACGAGGGCGACCTCGGGCGGCGTCTCTACATCGGGACCGTGAACCTGGACCTCGGCACGTTCCGCGCGTGGGACCTGACGGCCGAGGCGGGCCCACGCACGCCCGCGTCGTATCGCCGATGCATCGACGTGCTGATGGCCTCGATGGCGGTCGGCGTGCTCTATCCGCCTGTGTTCATCGACGGCGCGATGCACGGCGACGGGGGCGCCCGGCGTCACGTCTTCGCGGTGCTCCCCGAGTCGGAGACGCCCGCCGCCGAGGCGGTCTCGCCGGGTTCGGCCGCCCCGCCCACGACGTACGTCCTCGTCAACGTGCGTCCCGCGGTGGCCACGCGGCTCGTTCCCAACTCCATCATCGACATCGGCGCGCGGAACGTCGAACTTCTCGCGGACGAGGCCCTGCACGGGAGCCTGGCGCGGATCGAGCGAGACGCCCGCCGCGCGGGCATGGAGTTCCGCCTGGCCACGATCCCCGCGGGCGCGTGCATGGACGCCTCCGCCGGCTCGATGATCGAGTTCAACGCCGCGACGCTCCGGTGCCTCTACGACCAGGGCGTGAAGGACGGGCTCGCGCGGGCGTGGATCGAGCGCGCGCCGGACTGATCGCCTCACCCGACCGGCGACAACCTACGCTGCGCCATGCGCCCGCATGCCGTGACGCTCACGCTTGCTCTGGCCGTCGGCCCGACGCTCGCCCAGCCGCTCTCGATGTCCTTTCGCAACGTCGCCGGCCTCGGGAACACCGCGGTCGATCAGTTCGGCGTTCCGTTCACCGTCGCGGGCCTGAGCGGGTTGACGCGTGACGGCCCGGACTACTGGGCCGTCATGGACAACTCGAACAAACTCGTCCGCATCACGATCAGCGTCAGCGCGACGGGCTCGATCGTCAGCGCCGCGATCGTCGGCGGCCTCTCGCTCGCGGACTCGCGCGACTTCGAGGGCATCGTCGCCACCGGCCTGGGCACGGTGCTGCTCGCCGAGGAGTCCTCGCCCGGCGTCCACGAGTACTCGCTTGCCACCGGCGAACGCCTCCGTTCCTTGAGCATCCCCGCAGTCTTTGCCGCGATCCGGCCCAACAACGGGTTCGAGTCCCTGGCGCTCGGCGGCGCGGGCGCCTGGACCGCCAACGAGCAGGCGCTCACGGTGGACGGCGGCGTCTCGACGCCCACCGCCGGCACCGTCGTGAGACTCCTCCGCTTTGGGCCCTCGCTCGATCCCGTCGCGCAGTTCGCCTATGTCACCGAGCCATTGCACGGCAGCGCGATCTCCGGCTCGATCAGCGGACTCGCGGACCTCCTGCTGTTGCCCGATGGGCGGCTGCTCGCCCTGGAGCGATCACTCGCGGCGTCGATCCAGGGGCTCTTTCGCACGCGCATCTTTGCCATCGATCTCGCGGGCGCATCGGACGTCAGCGGGCTGGCGGGCCTCGTCGGCCAGACCTATTCGCCTGTCGCCAAGACGCTCCTCTACGCGGGCGATCAGCAGAACCTCGAGGGCCTGGCGCTCGGCCCACGGCTCGGCGAGGGCCGCTGGTCGCTCCTGGGCATCGTCGATGACGGCGACCCCATCAGCGTCAATCGCGTCGTCGCCTTCGAGATCGCGGGCGTCGGGCACTGCCCGGGCAACTGCGACGACTCCACGACGGTCCCGGCCCTGAACGTCAACGACTACCTGTGCTTCTCCAACCTCTTCGCCGCGGGCGACGCGCGAGCCAACTGCGACGGCTCCACCTCGCCGCCCGTGCTCAACGTCAACGATTTCGCGTGCTTCGTTTCGGCCTTCGCGGCCGGTTGCACTTGAGCGCTGCCCGACTGCCTGCCGCGATCGTGGTCGGCGCGCGCCGCGCCACGGCATCCCTCGCCGAGCCAGCGTGACGAGTGCGAGCCTCCGCCAGCGGTGCGGCGTAAGATCGGCCCCGAACTGGCCGATAACAGCCCGGGGTCGGAGGAGTTGGCATGAAGACCGTGCTGGTGCTCGGCGGTGGAAAGGTTGGCAAGTCGGTCGCAGAGTTGTTGCTCGCCGCGGGGCGCGGCGCCTATCGCGTGGTCCTCGCCGACCGCGACGCCGAGGGCCTCGCCCTCGCGCAGGCGAACATCGCCCGGCTGAAGGCTGCGGCGAAGTTTCCGGTGGAGTTCTCGACGCTCGCGCTCGACGCGGGCGACGCCGGCGCGGTGCGCGGGGCGCTCAAGGGCTGCTACGCCGTGATCTGCATGCTCCCGTACCACCTGGTCGCGGGGATCGCGGAGATGGCCAACGACGCGGGCGTGCACTACTTCGACGTGACCGAGGACGTCGAGACGACCGAGCGAGTGCGCGACATCGAGCGCCGGGGCAAGGCTCGGGTGGCGCTGGTCCCCCAGTGCGGCCTGGCGCCGGGATACATCGCGATCGCGGCCCACCAACTCGCGCGCGGCTTCGCGACCATCCACGACCTGACCCTCCGCGTGGGCGCGCTCCCCCAGTTCCCGACCAACGCGCTCAAGTACAACGTCACGTGGTCGGCGGCGGGCGTGGTCAACGAGTATTGCGAGCCCTGCAACGCGATGATCGACGGCCGGCAGGTGCAGGTGCCCGCGCTCGAGGGCCTCGAGCGATTCAGTTTCGAGGGCGTGGAGTACGAGGCGTTCTTCACCTCGGGCGGGGTCGGGACGCTGGTCGAGACGCTCGTCGCGGAGAAGCGCACGGCACCGCGGGCGAACATCGCGTACAAGACCATCCGCTACCCGGGGCACCGCGACCTGATGAAGTTCTTCTTGCAGGACCTGCGGCTCGCGACGGAACACGCGGAGCCGGGCCGGCGCGGCGTCCGGTTCGACCGCGCGCTCGCCATCGACCTGCTCGACCAGTCAATCCCGAGGACCACACAAGACGTGGTGGTGGTCTTCATCAACGCGATCGGTTCGCGCACGCCGGGCGGCCCGCTGGAGCAGACCAACTTCAAGCGTGCGGTCCGGGCCGTGAGCATGTTCGGGCGCGACTGGCCCGCGATCGAGCTCACCACCGCCGCGGGCGTGTGCGCGATGGTGGATCTGCATCGGCTCGGGAAGATCCGGCAGGCCGGCCTGATCCGGCAGGAGGAGGTCAGCCTCGACGCGTTCAACGCGACGACATTCGGGCTCGCGTATGAGTCACCGGAACGGCTCGAGGCCGCGATCCTGTCGTGATGGGCCGGGCTCTGGCGAGCAGCTGCCCGCGTGCCTCAGCGATTCCCGAGCACGCGGTCGAGGCCGAAGCGGCCGCCGCCGAAGGCCACCAGCGAGAGGGCCATCGCCAGCATCGTCGAGTTCTCGACGACCTTGCACCAGCCCATCTTCTTGGCCTCGCAGAGGAGCCGGAACTTCCCGAAGCATCCGCACTCGGCGTGGATCTCGCGGGCGATGATCGAGTAGACCATCGCGATGAACAGCGCGAGCATGGCGGCAATGGCCAGGGCCGAGGCCCGCGTCCACAGCCCCAGCACGAGCGCCACGCCCGCGAACAACTCCGTCCAGGGCAGCACGTAGGAGCCCAGGATGATGAGGTGGTCTGGCATTCCCGGGACGCGGAACGCCTGGATGCCCTCCGAGACGCCTTGCGGATCGCCGAGTTTGATGGACGCGGCGAAGATGAAGACGCCCCCCAGCACGACGCGGAGCACCAGGGCCGCGACCGACCACGCCGAACTTCCGGCACGAGGCTCGCTCATTCGAATCCGACCTCGTCGCCGGTCTCGACGGGGTACCCGGCCTTCTGCCAGCCCGGGAACCCGTCCTTGATGATGTGGTACGGACCCATCTGGAGGTTGCACGCGATGAGCCGCTTGATGACCGCCTCGGAATCGGTGCACTCCGACCCGACGCAGTAGACGATCACGCGTTGCCCAACCAGATAGTTCTTGACCTTGGCGGGCGGCCCGCCGCCGAAGTCCTCCTTGGTGAGCCGCATCGCGCCGCGGATGTGCCCCTCGCGAAACTCCTTGATCCCGCGAGCATCGACGAAGATCGCGGTGCCGTCATCGAAGTGCTTCTTGGCCTCGGGGAGTTCGATGTAGTACGGGTTGGCGGCGGCCGCGGGCGGCCCGCTTGGGGGTGTGGCCGTGGGCGTGCTAGTCGGCGACGTTGTTGGCAGGTTCCCCGCGCCCGGGGTCGGCGTCTGGACCGGGGTCCCCCCGTCCGTGGAAGGCGCTGGCGGCGGGAGCCGGAGCATGATCGTGGTGCCCCACGAGTGCGCCGCTCCCACCGCCAGGCCCAAGAACAGGAGGATCAGGAACTGGAACAGGACGCGTCGCATCACGGCTTCTTCGGGAGTTCGTCGCGCAGCGGCTGGGTCGTCGCCGGCTTGACCGGCGCCGTGCCGGGGCCGGTCTGCCCTGGGTCCTGCTGGAGTTGCGGCTGGATCGCGGGCGGCGCCGGGGGCATCGGTGCCCGGACCGCGCCATTGACCTGCACTTCGAGTTTCGGGTCCAGCGGCTGATCCGTCGTCAGCGTGATCGTCGCGGTGATCGGCATGGCCACCGACGGGCTCGCGCCCTTCACCTCGACCTGGTAGCCCTTCCCATCGGCCGCGGGCGTCACCGTCACGTCCAGTTTGTTCGGCAGGTTGGACTTCTGCTCCACGCCGGTAATCTGGAAGGGCTTGTCGGCCCGGCTGCTCACCCGGAAGATCTTCGTGAACGGCTTCTCGGGCTCGACGATCCCGACGTTCACACGCGGGGGGAGAATCTGCAAGTCGCCGACGATCTCGGCGGAGACCTGGAGATCCGAGAGCGGGTACTTCTCGTTGTTGGTGCGCACCGTCGTGACCGCCGCCAGCGTCCCGCGCGGCGCGTTCCCGTTCAGCGTCAGTTCCAGCGTGGTCTGGCTCATCTCCTCGCCCTCGATCGTCACCGGCTTGGTGTCGAGGACCTTGACGCTGATGTACCGCCCGCGGCTGGCGCTGGCGTACGTGACCCTGAAGTCGGCCGTCGTCCCATCGCTCGAAGCCCGCGGCCCGTTGACGCGGACGATCTGCTTGGCCGTCTGGCCCGCGGGCACCTCGCCGAAGGAGAGCAGCGGGGGATCGAACGCGACGGTCGTGCGCACGAACGTGTGGACCTTCAGCACGAGTTCCGGGGCGGTCGGGTCGTTGGTGTTGACGGTGATCCGCTGGTTGGTGTCGCCGTGCTTGCCCTGTGGGTGGAAGGTGACCTTGATCGCCCCGCTCTCGCCCGGGCCATACTCGAGCTTGTCCAGCGACGGGACGGTGCACCCGCACGAGCCACGGGGCTGCTGCGTGAAGACCAGTTTCCCCGAGCCCTTGTTGGTGAACTTGAACTCGAACGACACGTCGGTCTGGTCGCTGATGCGGCCCCAGTCGTGCTCCATGGTCTCAAACTCGATCTTGGGTTGCCCCTCGGCCGGGGGTTGGGCCGGGGCATCGGACGGCTTCACCGCCGTCGGCTGGCCGTGGTCATGCCCTTCGTGCTGGGCCCACGCTGCCCCGCAGGACAACAGGAGCATGGCGATCGAGGTCGGAACGAGTCGAGGCATGGCGTGCTACTCCACTTGGTAAGGTCATCGGCCGACCCACCCTTGGGCTGGTCCGGTGCCGAATAATCCGCGGATGGCCTCGCGGCGCTCGGGGGAATCTGCGATGATCCCGAACGTCGCGGTCGGCAACGCGAACAGCCTGCCGGCGGCGACGATCGTAGCGTGCCCGCCCCTCATGAGCGATCGTTCGCCTGCCCCGTTGTCGGACCTTGCGCGGCTCGCCGCCTCCGGGGATCGTGCCGCCTTCGACGCTATCCACGCCCGCCTCGCGGGCGCGGTGCGACGACACCTCTTGAGCCGCCTCGGGCCCCGCGCCGACCTCGCCGACGACCTTTCTCAGCGGACGTGGATGGGTGTTTGGAACGCGCTCTCGCGCGGCCTGTATGACCCCGACCGCGCCGCGATCACCACCTTTGTCTATGCCGTCGCGACCAAGGTCTGGCTCCAGCACCTCCGCTCATCTTCCCGCGCGACAGTACGGATACCCGGCCAAGTTCCTGACGAATCTGAGGCGTGGGAGGCCGAGCTACTCGAGTCGCCCGGGCTCGCGGAACGGGTCCACGCGGTCCGGGAATGCCTCCGTCCCCATCCCGCGGGGCTGACGGCCGAGGAGGTCTGGCTCCTCCGTGCTGCCGCGGAAGGCGCCACAGACCGCGATCTGGCGGAACGGCTCGGGGTTGCAGCAAGCACGGCCCACGCCCGCCGACGGGCCGCCCTCGACAAACTCCGTCGCCTCCTGGCCCGGCGCGGGATTCGCGGGGATTCGACCGAGCGCTCCGCCGCCGACTCTCAAGAACAAGGAGAGCAAGGGGGCTCGCCATGAATGACCGCGAACTGGAACGTCTGGTGCGAATGGCCGTTGAGGCCGAGTCCTTCGAGGAGCCGTGTCCTGTCGTGCGCAACGCCGGGGCGTCGTCCCGCCGCCTGCCTCGGTTTCTGGTGACGGGTCTTGGGTCCGTGGCCGCGGCGTGCGTGCTGGTCGGCCTGCTGCTGGCGCTGCGCCCGCCGCCGCCGCAACCGCTGACGATGGGCGACCTCCGCCCGGGCGCGAGCGAGCCGAGTGTTCAGCCATTGATCCAGCCGGTGGCGGAGAAGTCGCTGGTCATGGGCATCTTCCGCGACCGCGACGGGAACTGCACCTGTGTTCAGTGGCGAGAGCACAAGTGGGGGGGCCGTCGGCTGTCGGATGTCGGGCGGGGCGAACTGGTCGACGCGGTGCTGAAGGCATCGTGCTCAACGGATCCGAGGCAGGTCATGGTGGTGGCGATCGCCGGGCCGGAGGGCGTGCTGCCCGACTCGCGCGAGGGCGCGGATCGTTTGGCGCGGGTCATCGCCGATGCCGCCGACGGCTGGCAGGAGTTGCCGTCCGCCGCCTATGCGGCGCTGGGCGATCGAGCCGCGCAAGCGACTGTGGTGACAGAGAAAGTCTCGATGCGAGCGGGCGGGCCGGACTACCTCAGCGCCCTGAGCCTGCCGAGACCGCCCGGGATGCGATAGGCGGGGGCGGCAGAGGTTTCGGGCGCAGCAGCCCGCGGTACTCGCCGAACGCCTTCGGGTGGCTCTTGTGATCCGAGACGCGATCGCGCACCGACTCGAACCCGCACGAGGCCAGCAGCCCCCGGATCGACCGCTCGTCGAACGCGTGCGGGTGCATGTGGTCCGTGTGAGTGGAGAGGTCCACCAGCAGCCACAGAAGCCCATCGGACCGAAGCACCCGCCTCGCCTCGGCCAGCACCGCGGCGGGATTCGTCACATGGTCCAGGGCGTTCTCGACGACCACCAGGTCCGCCGAGCCGGACGGGAGCGGGAGCCGCTCGCCGGCCGCCTCGACATACACGACATGCCCGGCAGAGGCGGGGATCAACCCCTCCTCGGCGTACCCGCGCGCGATCGGGTCGACCGCCACGGCGCGCCTCCATCGCGGGGCCGCGGCCAGGCACGGATACGGCCCGGCTCCGATCTCGATCGCCGACCGCGCCTCGCACCAGCGATCCAGCGCCGCGTCGAGGGCGTCGTCCTCGCCCAGGTCGAGCCAGCGTGCCAGTTCGCGGAGCCGATCCCGCTGCCACTGTCCGAAGACCACCTCGAACGGCGCGGGGAGCGATCGCCGCCCGGCCTCGGTGGTGATCAGCCACCGCCAGAACCCCAGTTCTTCCCGGTACTTCTCCTGCGCGAGCGTGGCGCCGGCGAGAGCACCCAGCGACGCCTCGATGCGTGCCAGCCTGTCGGCGGTGTCGGAGGCATGCGCGGCCATCGCCGCGTCGAGGTTCCCGACGCGAGCCGTCACCTCCACGAGCGCGGGCCGACCCAGCCGCGCCAGCATCTGCTTGAGGGTGTGTCGCACGCGGGGCATCGAGGGGTCTAAGAATAGCGGGAGAACGACCCCACGCGCTCCATCCGACGGATCCGCCATGCCCAACGAGCCCGACGCGGCGTCATCCCCACCTCCCGTTCCCCGTGCCGACACCCGCTACGGATTCGACCGCAGCCTCGTGGGGCTCAAGCGCCGCCTGATCCAAGAGGCCACGGTCGCCATCGGGATGCTCGAGGCCGCCCTCGACGCCCTCTGGAAACTCGACGCGCCCGCGGCCAAGGAGGTCCGACGCCGCGACGACCGGATCGACCAGGAAGAGGTCGCCATCGAGCAGGAGTGCTACCGCCTGCTGACGCTCGAGCAGCCCTTCGCGCGCGACTTCCGCGTCATCACGTTCATCCTCAAGGTCAACTCCGACATCGAGCGCGTGGGCGACCACGCCTCCTCGATCGCCAAGATCGCGACGCGCATGGATCCCACGCACCCCCCGAAGTGGCCCACCGCGCTCGTGGACATGGGCCAGCGTGTCCCGGTGATGTGCCACTCGCTCCTTCGGGCCGTGCTCGACGAGGACGCCCACCTCGCCGCCCAGATCATCGCCGAGGACGAGATCATCGACGGGCTCGAGAAGCGCCTCTTCGAGGAGACCCAGGACCTCATGCGCAAGGACCCGCGCGAGATCCACAACGGGCTCCTCATCTACCGCCTCGGACGCGAACTCGAACGCATCGGCGACCTCATGAAGAACATCGCCGAGGACGTCACCTACCTCGTCACGGGCTCCATCGTCCGGCACGAGGCCAAGCGGCAGGCACACGCCGCCAAGAACCACGGGACCACCGCCGACGCCCCACCCAACGCCTGACGTTACTCGTGTATTCCCAGGTCCGCCTTGGTGAAGAGCGCTGAGAACGCGATGCCCGCCCTCTCGATCGCCTCGCGCGCGCCCTCTTGCCGATCGATCGTCGCGATGATGGCCACGGCCCTCGCCCCGCTCTCGCGGATCACGCCCGCCGCCTCCAGCGCCTGCCCCCCGGTCGTCGCCACGTCCTCGACGATCACAACAGCCTCGCCCGCGTTCAGCACGCCCTCGAGCCGCTTTGCGGTCCCATAGTCCTTCTTCTGGTTCCGTACAAACACGCACGGCAGGCCGGTCTTCATGCTCGCCGCCGTCACCAGCGGGATCCCGCCCAACTCGGCGCCCGCGAGCCGATCCACCCGCACCCCCAGACGCGACGCCACGCCCGCGATCTCGACCGCGAACAGGTCCGCGAGCGGTTTCAGGACCTCCGGCCTCGTCGAAAAAAGGTACTTGTCAAGGTAGTACGAACTCGTCCGACCCGATCGAAGGGTGAACGTCCCGCGGAGCAGCGCGACGCGCGCGATCTCCGACGCCAGTTTCTCACGGTCCGAGCGAGACGCGGTGGCTTCCATTCCCAAAGGGTACGCGGCAATCCACGCCGGTCGCCGGCGTTGATCAGCACGAGGAGCCGCCCATGATCCGACTCGCTTTCGCCCTCGTCTGCACGGCACTGCTCTGGCCCGCCCTCGCACTCGCTCAATCGGACCGCGGGTCCAGCGACCGCGAGGTGCTCGCCGGGCCAAAGGTCGCGCCGGCGAGCGCGCCCTCACTCGTCGAACGCGACTTCACCGGACGGGTCAAGCGGCTCGACCTGCCCCCCGAGGAGGCCGCGCTGGCGCTCCTCGACCTCGACAGCGAGGCCCGCGAGGCGACGACGAGAATCCTCAACGAGCGCGCGGCGATCATGGACCGCATCGTCCGTGACAACATCGACCTCCTGCTCCGGTTCGTCACGGCCCGGCAGGGCGGCGATCGGGCCGCGATCCTCTCGCTCCTGGCCGAGTTCAACGCCAAACTCGAGCCCTTGCGCGCCCGCGGCGAACTCGTCGACGAGTTGCACGACGCCCTCCCGCCCGCGGCGCGCGGCACGTTCACCTCGCTCGTCTCGGTCTATCGCCGCGCCATCGCCGACGAGGCCGTCGCCGACGCCAAGGCCAAGGGCGAGCGCGCCCGGCCTCGCGCCATCGCCGCCCGCGAACGCCTCGCCGACCTCGGGCTCGAGGTCAAGCGGTCGTACGAGCGGCAGATCGGCGCCGGCCAGAAAGAACTCGACGAACTCATCGCCGAACTCAACCTCAGCAGCGAGCAAGAGGCGTTCGTCCGCAACCTCGTGATCGAGCACGTCCAGAAGACCAAGGGCAAGCCGACGCCCGCGCAGCAGCGACAGTTGGTCGTCTCCATCATGGCACGCCTGACGGCAGAACAGAACAAGATCGTGCTCGAGAGACTCGTCGCAGCACGGTCGCCGGCCGCCGGCGGGAATCGGTCCAAGCCCGCGAAGTAGCCGCGCGGCGAGGCATCGACCTCGCGCAAGTCCCGGTTCCACAAGCCGTTGGGCGGCCTCCAGATCCCCCCTTGTGAATGTCGAGTAGAAACTCCGGCCTCTTTGCCCGATCCGCACGCTCCGTCGACTCGACGGCCAGATAGGCAAGGAGGAACCATGCGATCTCTCATCGCGGCGACGTGTGCGGGCGTGATCCTCGCGAGCGGATGCGCGTCCAAGAACGAAGGGTCCGTGGACCACCGGGTGTTGTCGCAGGGTCGGACGCCGTGTCCGACGGCATGCCCCGAGTCACTCGCGTCCGCGAGCAAGTTCATCGACGAGCCGACCAAGGGGAGCGAGATTCTCAAGGACGGGTCGATCACCATCACGCTCGAAACGGCGTTCATCGCCTCGTTCCAGGAGTTGGCCCGGCCATTGCTGCGCGGCGACGCCGAGCCGCGCGGCGAGATTGCCATCGTCGTCAACGTGAAGGAGTTGGACGGCAACGGGATCTCCTTCGCTCCAACCGCCGCCGCCACGGGGCGAGTCGTTTACTACAACGAGGACGTCCGCCCGCGGGAGCGAGTCTCCGGCAGCAAGTCCGGGACCGAACCCGGCCAGTACCTCAGCATCGGCGGCGGGCTGCCGGTCTATGGCCCAGTCACCTGGAAGGGTGCTCCGCTGCTCATCGAGATCCACGTCATCGAACTGGACGAAGACGAGGCGTCGCGAAGCCGCGAACTCCTGAAGACGCTCGCGGGCCTGGGCGCGAGGGCGTATCCGCCCGCCTCGCCCGCGCTCGGCGTCCTCGAGTCTCTCGGCACCGCGCTGCTCCAGGGTCCTCAGAACGACACCGAACTCAGTTACCACGTCGTGCTGCACCCCTTTCAGGTTGCCGACAGTCGCAGCCACTCCTACCTGCGCGCCGGCGACCTCGTCGCCGTGAAGCGGGACCACATCCGGTCCGGCCTCGTCAGCAACGGCCCGGGCCTCGGTCCGATCCCCTGGGATGACCTGCGGCTTGATCGCTCGACGAAGCGGCTCCGCTTGAAAGGGAGCGGCGACACGCTCGCCGACTATCGCAACCACACCTATGTCGTGCTCAACATCCGGACCGGCGAGGACGCCAGGTATAACGACAGTCAGAACGAGTTGTACACGCTTACCGCGCTCCAGGGGAGCATTCTCGCGGACTCTCAGCGGACGACCGGCACCCGCGCGAGCGACGTGGCCGCCGCGCTCGCGCGCGTCGAGCGCATCGCCGAGTTCCAGAGCGACCTGTCCGACCTCCGGAACATCAAGAGCAAAGTGCCCCTCACAGGGATCGACTCGCTCCTGCGCCCGATGCTCGAGCGGCTCAAGAGGGACTTGGACTCCCAGGCGAAGGACCAGATCTACACCGCCCAGCAGCGAGAGACGTTTGTGCGGACCCTGCACGAAGCCATCCGCCAGGTTGCGCCGTCTTCGAGTGCCACTGAAGTTGACAGCGCGATCCGGGGGCTAACCCTTGACTCGATCAAGAACGAGACGGTCGACGACCTGTTGAGCAAGATCAAAGCGGCCCTCGCGCCGGCGAGCGCACCGCCGAAGTAGCGGCGGCGCCCCGGCCGCGCCCTACTCCGGCAATCGCTCCAACTCCCGCTCCACGCGCTCCACCAGCCGCGCGACGATGTCGGCGCCGAAGTCGAAGCGGATCCCCGCCGCCGCGAAGAGTTCCGGGAGCGGGCGCGACCCGCCCAGCCGCAGCGCCGCCAGGTACGACTCGATCGCGGCCCGCGGCCCCTCCTCCAGCGACCGCAGCCACAACTGCAGCGCCCCGAGTTGCGCGATCCCGTACTCGATGTAGTAGAACGGCGCCCCAAAGAGGTGGCTCTGCCGATGCCAGAGCGTCCGGCGTGTCGCCTCGAGCCCGTCCCACGACACGTCCGGGCCGAAGCGATCGTCGATCGCCAGCCAGGCCTGCGCCCGTTCCTCGCGCGTGTGCGACGGATGCGTGTAGAGCCAGTGCTGGAACGCATCGATCGTCGCGATCCAAGGCAGCAACGACACCGAGCCCTCCACCTGTTTCCGACGCGCCCGGTCCGCGTCCGCGCGCGAGGGATAGAACCCGTCCGCGGCGCTCCAGTGCGGCATCGTGAGCAGTTCCATGCTCATGCTCGCCACCTCGCAGAACTCCAGCGGCGCATGCCGATAGTGCATCAGCGGCTCGTCCACGCACAGCAGCGAGTGGAACGCGTGCCCCGCCTCGTGCACCATCGTCTCCACGTCCCGGTGCAGCCCCGCCGCGTTCATGAAGATGAACGGCCGCCGAGTCCGATCGCGCATCGCCTGATACCCGCCCGGGGCCTTGCCCTTGCGGCTGTCCAGGTCCAGGCACGCGCCGTTGGCCGACCCGTTGGTGTTCGACCCATCCCCCAGCGTCGCCAGCATCCGCGCCAAACGCGGGTCCAGGCGCTCGAACGTGCGCACGGACTTGGCCATCAACTCCACGCCACCGTTGAACGGCTTGAGCGGCGGGCGGCCCTTGGGGTCCACCGCCAGATCCCACGGCCGCAACTCGGTCGCGCCCAGCAGCGCCCGCCGACGCGCCTGCTGCCGCTTCACGAACGGCACCACGACCCGCGCCACCGCGTCGTGGAACACCCGGCACTGCTCCGGCGTGTAGTCGAACCGCCGACGGCTCTTGAACGCGTACTGCACGAACGACGCCAGCCCCGCCTGCCTCGCCATCGTGTCGCGGAGAGCGATCATCCTGTCAAAGATCGCCTCGATCGCGTCGGCGTCGCGCAGCCGCCGCTCCGCCACCGCGCGCCACGCCCCCTCGCGCACCGCGCGATCCGTCGATTCCTGGTACTTCGCCATCATCGGGAGCGTCTGCTCCCGGCCCTCGAACGCCACCGTCATCGCCCCGCTGATCGTCTGGTACTCCTGCGACAGTTTCTCCAGTTCCGTCTGGATCGGGACGTTCTCGGGGCGGAAGAGGTCCACCTCGGCCCGCGTGTCGCGGTCGATCACCTCGTACCGCCGCGGATCGGGCTTGAACTGCTTGAACAGTTCGACCTGCCGCTTGTCAAGTTCGAAGATCGCGGGCTTGAGTTTCGGCGGGATCGTCTCGATGTACCGCGTGAACGCCCCCGCCGCCTCCGCGTCGTCGGTGTGGCAGGTCATCGAGATGTACAGGTCGCTCTCGGCCTCGGCGCACGCCGCCTCCACATCGGAACGATCCTCCAGCCACCGCTGAAGGTCCTCGGGCGTGCGCACGGCCCGCTCCCGCAGGCCCGTGAGCAGCGGCTCGATCTCTTCCCAGCGGGTCGCGTCCAATCGCGTGGGGACGTACGTCGATGTCGTCGGCATGCCGGAGTGTACGGCCCGCGGCTCACGGATTGCACTGGCACACGAATGCCTCCATGAACGCTTGGACGTCCGCGGCATCAACCGAGCCGTTGCGAGTCAGGTCGGCTCGCGGATCGCAGGCGACGTACAACGCGGCGAACGCGGGCGGATCGTTCGCGGTGAGTGCTCCGTCTTGGTCCGCGTCGGCAGCGCAGGCGAAGACGCGCGTGACATAGATGTCCGCCCCGCCAGAGCCCGGCGTCACGGCCATCTGCGCGATAACGACCTTGCACCCCTGCACGTCGAGCATGTGGTAGTCACGGACGTACTCCTCGCCGGGATGACCAGCGTCTGCAATCGGCTCAAACTCCGCTGATGTCGCGTGCACGAACGGCGCGGAGGGGCTCGTGGCGTTGAAGGTTGCGAAGCGGGCGTAGTAGTTGCGGAGCAGGATGGTGCTCGGGTCCAGCGGGTTCTCACGCACTGTCGTAAAGATGAAGTTCACGCCGCCGAGCTCGTCGACGCCGATCCAAGGCAGAATCTGGTCGATCCCCGCGGGAAGGCCGAGCATGGAGTCGGTAACGTGGAGCGCGTTCTGGGAGAGAAAGGACACGCCGCCGTCGTTGCTCCGCATTATGATGAGATCGACGTTGCCCGCGCCCGCGCTGGGTGTCGTGGCCGGGAAGATCAGGTAGACGATGCTCGGGTCGGGGCGGTGGAACGCGAGCGCCGGGAAACTCCTGGGCTTGAATAGCCCGGAGACATCAGAGTCGGAATATGGCAAGACTGGCTCGGGTGATGCTCCAGGAGTCTGCACCAGCACTGGAAACGTGGTCTGCTGCCACGCGGGACTGCCGGGGAGCGCCCCTCCCTCAGTGTCGGACCACCACATTTCCGGCGGTAGGTTTGCTTGTGTTGGAAGGGGCATGAACGCCACGGCGACTCGCCCCCTGAGCTGCGGACTTGGGTAGTTCGCCGGCAGCACCACCGGCACCGCACCGAGCCCAGCGCGTGCGCCGGAACAGGTCGCATCGGGTGAGAGCGGAAGGTCGGTAGACAGGCTCGGCGTCGCCAGATCGCTCTGGACGACTCGAACGCCATAGGCCGGGCAAGGCGCATTGTCAGCCGAGAGCGTGTACGACACATACACCTTCTCGCGCGTACCGTCGCGAGATGGTCCGATCGCCATGAGGTCCTTGTCGGGTTGCGCGGTTGAGTCGACGCAAGTCAGCGGCGTCGGGGTGCCGAACAAACTCAAGCCGAGTCCCTTGCGGGAGATCGAGAACGCCGCCTTGGCAGGCAAGACCGCGAGCGCCATCTGCCCGCCGATGACGATGTCGCCATTCGCAGCCCGAGCGCCCATCGGATCGACGCCCTTTGGAAGAGGCCCAAGGACGCAGTCTTGCCCGACGTAGTGCGCGGCGTTGTACGGTGAAGGGAATGTGGCGCCGCCATCCAAACTGACCGAGTAGCGCATGATGAACGGCGCGACGTCGTTGTAGGCCACGACAACGTCATTGCCCGAGAGCACGATCGCCGTCTCTGCGTAGCCGGTGCCGGCGGGGTTGGGCGGATGGGCCATGACCGGGGGGAGCACCGTCTGTGCCGATGCCGCGGATGCGACCACGACCAGCACCGATACGATCAGGAGCGTGCGAATCATCTTCGATTCTCCTTGCTTTTTGTCCAACATAGTGCATATTTGGTCTATGTCAAGACTTACCGGACGGATTCTGTTGAGTTGCATTGGGGCCTTTGTCGGCAGAGCCCATGCGCAATGGCAATGGTCGGTCGTGCCGCTACACCCGGAGTGGGGCAGCAAATCGATCGCAAGGGCGGTCTGGGCTGGACGCCAAGGGGGCGATGTCCTCGCTGGGACGAGTCTCTTTCCATCGATTTGGCAGGGCTCATCATCGTCATGGAGCCCGCTTACCAGTGGAGCACCTCTTCACGGCTCCGTCTACGGCATACATGAGGAGGTGCAGGTGGGAGACGCCGGCGGGCGTGCGGCGTTGTGGCGAGGGACGCCCGAGAGCCGAATCAACCTGGGGCCTGCGACGGCCCTGTCGTCCGTGGCTCTTGGCGTTCGCGGGGACATGCAGGTCGGTCTGACCGTCCTGCCGGGCTCGCCGGACGAACGAGCCTCCCTTTGGCGCGGCACCGCCGAGTCGTTCGTCAATCTCCATCCGCCGCTCACCACCCGATCGCAAGCCACGGCCACCGATGGCACGTTCCAAGGGGGCTGGGTCGATACGCCGCAGCGCCACGCCTTCATGTGGGACGCGACGGCGGCCTCGGCCCGCGACCTCCACCCCGGCGGGCCGTACTCGACCAGCGAGATCTTCGGGATGGCGCCGGGCATCCAGGTCGGCGGGGCCTTCACGATCAACGGGCAGCGCGCGGGCGTCTGGCACGGGACGGCGGCGAGTTTCGAGGACTGGAACCCGCCGGGCGCGTCGTACTCGCTCATGCGAGCGACGACGGGGTCGATCCACGTCGGGCGCGCGGGGTTGCCGGGGGCGATCGGGCAGTCGGCGTGCGCGTGGCTGGGCTCCCCGAGCAACATCGTGAACCTGCACGCGCTCCTGCCGCCGAACTACGGATTGTCGGAGGCGCTCGCGGTGTGGGAGGGGCCGGGGGTGGTGTACATCGTCGGTTGGGGCGACGACAACCTGACCGCGAGCAAGCACGCCTTCATGTGGGTCGGCGTCCCCGCGCCGGGCGCGGCATCGCTGCTGCTCTCGGGGGCGATCCTGGCGGTGCGTCGCCGGCGTCCTTATGCCCGCCGCTCCTCCGGCGACACCAGTTCGGCGGTGCTGGGGTAGAGCACCCGCCCGTGGTAGATGCTGCTCACCGACTTGCTGATCGATTCGGTGATCGTCTGCAACTCGCGGAGCGTCATCTCGCAGTCGTCGAACTGCCCGTCCATCAGCCGCTTCGACGCCAGCGCCCGCACCAGCGTGTCGATCCGGTTGGGCGTCGGCTCGGCCATCGTCCGCGTGGCGCTTTCGATCGCGTCCGCCAGCATCAGGATCGCGCACTCCTTCGTCCGCGGCTTGGGGCCCGGGTAGCGGAACTCGAGTTCGTCCGGCGGCTCGGCCTCCTCGGCGCGGGCCGACTCCGCCTGCCTACGGGCTCGGTTGTAGAAGAACTCCACGAGCGTCGTCCCGTGGTGCGCCTCGATAAAGTGCCGGATCGACCGCGGCAGGTTGTACTCCTCCGCCATCGCCAGCCCGTCCTTCACATGCCCGACGATCACCAGCAGGCTCATCGCGGGGCTCAGTTTGTCGTGCTTGGACGGCCCGCCCGTCTGGTTCTCGACGAAGTAGTCCGGCTTGTTCATCTTCCCGATGTCGTGGTAGAGCGCGCCCACATACGTCAGCAGCGCGTCGGCCTTGATCGCGTCCGCCGCCGCTTCCGCGATCGCCG
Source organism: Phycisphaerae bacterium (assembly GCA_016793805.1). Taxonomy (GTDB): domain Bacteria; phylum Planctomycetota; class Phycisphaerae; order Phycisphaerales; family UBA1924; genus JAEUIZ01. Next base: position 53,843 of record JAEUIZ010000055.1, on the reverse strand, counting down.
CCACGTTCAGCGAGTGGTTGTACGTCCCCGGCGCCTTCTGCTGCAACTGCCGGAGCAGCGGCTGCTTCGGGTCGCGCAGTTCCACCAGCGTCATCCCCGTCGTGATGCCGAACGCCCGCTCCAGCGTCGGTAGCAGCGACAGCGTCAGCACCCCGATCCCCAATCCCCCGCACCCCGCCAACGCCGCGTCCAGGAACGTCTGCCGCAGCGACGCGTCGCTGATCGGCCGGTCGATGAGCGCCACGAGCACCGTCCCGACCGACAACGCCGCCGCCGCGTAGAGGCCCGTGCGGATGATCCCGCGGCGGTCGCGGATCTCGCGCAACTGGTAGACCGCGAAACTGATCCCCGTCATCATCAGCGCATAGACCCCGATCGGCTGGTCCAGGGCGATGCACACGAGCACGCCTTGCAGCGTCCCCAGCGCCAGCGCCACGCGCTGGTCGTACGCGATCACCAGGATCACCGACACGAGCACCGTCGGCGCCACCGCCGTCAGCGTCAGCAGCGCCGGGTTCGCCACCGTCCCGATGCACGAGAGCGCCAGGCTCCCCGCCATCATGAGCGCGATCCCCGCCATCCGGCCCGGGCTCGATCGCACCCGCGGGCAGAACAGCCCGAGGTATCCCGCCACCGCCAGCGCGATCGCCGTCACCCCGCCCAGCAGGCTCGCACGCCGGAGCCACATCTTCCACGCCTCCGACTCCGACTGAAACACGGCGAGCTCGCGGCGGTACAACTCCAGCGCCTGCGGCGTGAGCGTGTCCCCACGCTTGAAGATCACCTGGCCCGCGGGGATCTCCGTCCGGACCGGGCCGATCGACTCCGCCCGCGCGTTCCGCGACCTCGTCGTCGCCGCCTCGTCGAGTTGGAACGTCGGCTCCGGGCTGTGGCGGATCCGGCCCGCCACCACCGACAGCGCCGGCTCGACGAACCCGGCCTCGCGCGCCATCCGCAGCGCCGCCTGCGCCAACTGCCCCTCGTCCTTGATGTTGACGAGCGAGCCCTCCTTGAACACTCGCACCGGCGGCCCATCGCCCACGCGCAGTTCCACGTCCCGCGCCAGGCTCTCCTGCAACTCGCGCTGCATCGTCTGATCGTCGATCAGCGGCTGCCGCGACAGAATCGCCGCAAGCAACGCCGCCCGCTCCATCCATGCCGCGCTCGCCCCGTCGCCCGTCGACTCGGCACGGATCGACCGCACCGCCTCGTCCGTGAGCGGGAACTGGCTCTTGACCTCCGGCAGCACCTCCTCCGCCGTCGTCGCCCCCGCCAGCGTTTTCGGCAGCCCCTCGATCGATGCCCGCAGCGCCTCGATCTTGCCGGGGATCGCCGCGTACACCCGTGGCGTCTGCGCCCGCGCCAACTCGCGCGCCTGCTCCGTGCGGATCGAGTCCTCCAGGCTGAAGGGCCGCCGCACCACCGCCGTGAAGTTCATCACCCGGTCCACACCCACCAGCGCGTGCTGCCTCGACCAAATCGACAGCAGCGTCCCGCACAGCACGAACGCCGTCCCGATCACCAGCGCCCAGCCCACCGTCGGCGAGCGGAAGAAGTAGTCCGCCACGCTCTGGAGGCTCCGCGGAGGTCGGCGGAACATCTCGCGCCGGCTCCGCACGCCCCCGAACCCGGTCCTGGCTCCATCCTTGGGCATCAGCGATCTTCCACGCCGTACGCGTCCACGATCCGCTGCACCAGCGGATGCCGAACCACGTCGGCCCGCGTGAACGTCGAGAACGCGATCCCCGGCACACGCGAAAGCCGCCGCGCCGCGTCGATCAGCCCGCTCTGCGTCGGGTCCGGCAGGTCGATCTGCGTCACGTCCCCGGTCACGATCATCTTCGACCCATGCCCCATCCGCGTCAGGAACATCTGCATCTGCCCGCGCGTCGTGTTCTGCGCCTCGTCCAGGATGATCACCGCCTGGTTCAGCGTCCGCCCACGCATGAACGCCAGCGGGACCACCTCCACCACGTCCGTGTCCATGAACCGCCGGATCGTCGAGTAGTCCATCATGTCGTTGAGCGCGTCAAACAACGGCCGGAGGTACGGGTTGACCTTGGCCTCCAGGTCCCCGGGCAGGTACCCGAGTTTCTCGCCCGCCTCGACCGCCGGCCGCGCCAGGATCACCTTCTTCACCCGATCCAGCCGCAACAGGTGCACCGCCGCCGCGACCGCCAGATACGTCTTGCCCGTTCCTGCCGGGCCGATCCCGAAGACCAGGTCGTGCGTGCGAATCGCCTCGAGGTACTGCTCCTGATTCGGGGTCTTGGGCTTGATCGCACGCCCCGCCGCGTACACGTCCAGTCCCCCGTCCCAATGCACCGGGCCCGCGGGCGCACCGCTGCCACTTGCCGAGCCTTGACCCCGCTGCCGCTGCGTCTCGTCGGTGATGAGGTCCAACACCTGCTCCCGCGACAGCAACTGCTCCCGCTCCGCCGCCCGCCCCAGGCGCTCCAGCACGCCTCGCGCCACCGAGACCGCCGCCCGCTCCCCGCTGACCTGAACGTTCGAGTCGCGCGCCGTCACACTCACGCCCAGCGCCTCCCGGATCATCTTGAGGTTCCGCTCCGCGGAGCCAACGACCCCGATCCGGTCAGAACCGACCGGCACCTGAACGGTAATCTGCGACTGCGTCACCTACCCTGCACTCCGGCGTCCCATGATCCATCCACATCAACGCTCCCCAATCCTATCGAATCCTACCGCCTCAGACGATAGTCCCAGTTTGTCTTTATTCGCATTATGATAGGGTAAATGGCCGCCGCATATGAACGGATTGCAAACAACCCTGGTCGGTTTGCTCCTCTCCCTTCTCATCTCGTGTGGCAGGGCCGGCTACACGAGCACCCCTGACCACAGCCCCGGAGCCGTCGATGTGGTTGCGCCCGGCGATTGGAACGATGTCGATGCCGCCGTTTGGGCCGTTGCAGGACGCGTCGAGGCTGCCGTCGTCTCCGCCAGCGCGACCCCCGACCTGTGGCGCCACGAACTGCTCAGCATCAACGACGAGCGAATCGTTCTCGAGACGACGCGGGAGCCGGGTCACGAGGATCGGCTTCGGCTTCGCGCCGACGTCGGCTTCCACGGCGATCGCGCCCGGGCCGCGGCCCTGGTCCGCGCCGTCGCCCGCCGGCTGCACGACCTCAAGGGCGTTGAGGTGGCACCCCTCCGGGACTGACCCCGCCGGGATCACCGAGCGCGCCGGGCAGTTCGACGATCATCGTGGTCCCCTGTCCCCACACCGAGTTCACACGCACGCTCCCGCCCAGCCGGCGGACGGCGTGCTTGACGATCGCGAGGCCCAGGCCCGTGCCGCGCCGGACGCCCCCGTCCCGGGCCGCGTCCACCTGGTAGTACCGCTCGAAGATCCTCTGCTGCAGGTGGACCGGGATGCCCTGGCCGCGGTCGATGACCTCGAAGATCGCCGTACCGGGCTCGTGCTCCGATGCCCGTCCGACCACGCGCACGTCCGTCCCCTCGATCGCGAAACTGATGGCATTGTCGATCAGGTTCGAAAGGATGAGCGTCAGCAACGAGCGGTCCGTACGCAGCGTCGCGGCCTCGGGCTCGACCTCGAACCGCAGCCGCACCCGACGACCCTCGCACGCCGGACCGAACAGCCCGCCCAGTTCCTCGCTCACGTCCGCCATCGACACCGGCTCGCTTCGGACCTCCGACTCGGGCGACTCCAGCCGCGACAGGTCCATCAGGTCGCGGATCATCTGCTCGAGCCGATGCACGTTCCGCGAGATCGTCCCCACCAGCCGCGCCCGCGTCTGCGGGCTCTCGTCCCCGAGGTCCTCGAGCGTCTCCAGCGCCAACCGCACCGCCGCCAGCGGCGTGCGCAACTCGTGCGAGGCGTTGGCCACGAAGTCCGTCTTCATCTGCAGCGCCCGCGAGAGTTCCGTCGTGTCGCGAAAGGCGATCACGACCCGTCCCTCGGGCGTCGCCGGCCCGGCCGAAACCTCCAGCACCCGCTCCGCGTCCCCTAGCCCCACGCGGATCCGGCTCCGCACCCGCTCCCCGCGGGCCGCTCGCTCGCACGCCGCATGCACCTCCGCCTGCGTGAACGCCTCGACGGGCGTCCGGCCCACGAGCCGCTCGGCGCGCGTGCCCAGCATCGCCGCCGCCGCCGGGTTGCACACGTCGATCCGCCCACTCTCCGCGATCGAGACCATCGCCTCGTCCAGTCCCGCAAGAATCGCCCGCAACGTGGCCGCCTCCGCCGCTGCGGCAATCTCTCCTCGCCGCGCTTCTTCCAGCATCGCCTCGGCCCGCTCAACCAGATCCGCCAGAGGTCCCTCGGCCTCCGCCGACGCCCCGGTCAGCCGCGCCAATCGCCGCATCGGCTCCGCCGTGCTCTCGCCACGCATCCGACGCACGGGGACGACGAACAGCACGCCGACGAGCGCCAGAGGAATGACGAGCCAAGGCCCTCCGCCCGCGAGCGATGCCGTCGCCAGCGCGACGACCGTCGCGACCGGCACCCAGGGCTGAAACTGTGCGCCTCGCGACGCCATCGGCCTCCAGCCTAACGCATCACTCGTCCGGACCGGCATCCGCCGACGCACGGTACCCCACTCCGCGCACCGTTCGGATCATCGCCGCGTGGTCCCCCAACTTCCGCCGGAGCGCCGTCACGTGCACGTCGATCGTGCGATCGGTCACCAGCACCCCCGGTCCCATCGCCTTGGCCATCAACTGGGCCCGACTCAGCACCGATCCTCGGGCCGCCATCAGCGCCGACAGCAGCCGAAACTCCGTCAGTGTCAGCCGGACCTCCTTGCCGCCCGCCGTGGTTTCGTGCGTGCTGAGGTTGACCGACACCCCCCCCATTTCCAGCGACTTGCCCTCCTCGGGTTCGGATCGCCGGAGCAGCGCCTGCGCCCGTGCCACCAGCACCCGCATCGAGAACGGCTTGACCACATAGTCGTCGGCCCCGGCGCGAAGCCCCGCGACCTGATCCGACTCCTCGCCCCGAGCCGTCAGCATGATGATCGGGACCTTCGCGGTTCCCGCGTCCGCTCGCAGCCGCGTCGCGACCTCTGTCCCGGTCAACTCGGGGAGCATGACATCCAAAAGGATGAGATCAGGTGCCTGTGACCGCGCAAGGCTGAGCGCCTGTCGGCCGTCGTGGGCCACGAGCACCTCATACCCGGCCCGCTGGAGACCGAGCGCCACCAGCGACGCCAAATCGCGGTCGTCTTCGACGACAAGCATTCGACGGCGGCGAACCCCGGAGCCCTCGTCGGATTCTGTTCGCATTTTGGTAGCCATGCGGCCTCCCAGCGACCGCAAACTGTAGCGGCATCCGGCTCGGCACCACAAGAAAGGGCCGGAATATCGACTCCGGATTAGCGCGACTTGAGCGCTCCGGCGCGCCACCGGACAAAAAGTTGCTGGTCATGAGGAAGAAGCACCGAAAAAGGTGGACGCCGGAGTTTGCGGCCGCTAAGTAGGTGGTCTATACTCCGGCCCTCCCGTGGGGGAGGTCGTCCGAGAACCGGGCCGAGTCCGGCAGGGGTAACGGGCGATTTGGTTCGTCTCGGGTCGGCGCTGAGAGGGCGCGACAGCGGGGCGCGGTGCCGGTCGCAGGTCGGCCTCGGAGGCCGATTCGTGTCGGCGGCATCGGAATGGGCGTCGCGAGCGTTCCGCGTGAGGACGACGCGACGCCGGGTCTCATGCAAGGAGTCAAAGATGAGTCTGACGAAGCGAGTCTGCTTGTTTGCTGGCGCGGCGCTGAGCATGAGCGCCTCCGCCCTGGCGCAGTCGTCGAGCATCGACGAGTCGCGCGCCCTGACCTCGGAACTGCTGGCCGACGCTGGCACCCGCACGAGCGCCCTCGCGGCCGCTCCCGCCTACACCCCCCGGGTCGGCGGATACCTCCAGTTCCGCTACAACTGGAATGACCGCGACGTGTCGGTTGGCGAGGACAGCGCCGTCGGCTTCCAGACGGCCCGCACCCGCGTCAACGTCAGCGGCAACGTCTTCCAGGACAATCTCTCCTACTTCGTCCAGGGCGGCTGGGGCCCGGGCGGCGAGGGCTTCCTCGAGGACGCCTTCGGCACCTGGAAGATGGAGAACGGCTGGTGGATCACCTGGGGCCAGACCAAGCTCCCGTTGCTCCGTGAGGAACTCGTGGGCGACACGAACCAACTCTTCGCCGAGCGCTCGGCGTTCAACTGGACCTTCACCCAGGGCCGCTCCCAGGGCGTGATCTTCGGGTTCCGCTCCGAGCAGGTCCAGTTCCGCGGCGCGTTCTCCGACGGCCTCGGGACCGCCAACACCGACTTCACCAGCGGCGCCGAGGCCGACTTCGCCCTCACCGGGCGCGTCGACTGGAAGTTCGCCGGGCAGTGGGAGAACTTCGACGACTTCACCGCCTTCCGCAACCAGGAGTTTGCCGGGATGCTGGGCGGCGCCCTCCACTACCAGGGCGGCGGCGACACCTTCGCCACCTCCGACACCGATGTCATCCAGGGCACGGTCGATGTCGGCATCGAGAGCAACGGCTGGAACGTCTATGCCGCCGGCGTGTGGCGCTCGATGGACATGTCCGGTGGCGGCGACTTCGACGACTTCGGCTTCCTGGTCCAGGGCGGCATCTTCGTCGCCGAGCAGGTTGAGGTCGTCGGCCGCATCGACATCGTCATCCCGGACAGCGACCGCGTGAACGACGACAACTTCACCACCCTCACCGGTGGCGTCAACTACTACATCTCCCCGGGCAGCCACGCGGCCAAGTTGTCCGCCGACCTCCAGTACTTCCTCGAGCAGGCCTCCAACTCGATCGTGCCGACCAGCACGACCGGCGGCCTCCTGGGCTCCACCGACGACGGCGAGTGGAACTTCCGCGTCCAGATGCAGCTCGTGTTCTAAGCCCATCGAGTCCTCATCGACTCCTTCACGCAGGCCGGTCCCCCAAGGGGCCGGCCTTTTTCTTGCGCACCCATCGCTCTCCTACGACTCCCGCGTTCGCTGCAATGGTGGATAACCCGGATGCGCTTGCGGGTGCCGCCGAGACCTCTGTAGTCTCTGCCGCGACGGGCATGACGCCCGCCACACAGGAGTCACGCCATGAGGATCGCGATCGCGCTTGCCGCCGGCTTCGCCCTGAGCGCCCCGTCGCTCGCCCAGACCGCCGAGGAGTCTCGAGCCCTGGCCGCCGAACTGCTCGCCGACGCCGCGGGCCGAACGAGCGCCATCGACGCCGCCGCGTTCGTGCCCGAGATCGGCGGCTACTTCCAACTCCGCTACAACTGGAACAACCGGAGCGACTCCAGCCTCGTCAACGACAACACCATCGGATTCCAGAACGCCCAGACCAAACTCTCGGCCACGGGCAAGGTCTACTCGGACAAGATCGGCTACCGCGTCCAGGCCCAGTTCCCGCGCGACGGGGGCGGCCTCGTCCTCGACGACGCCTTCGGCACCTACATGCTCGACGACGACACCAAGGTGACCTGGGGACAGTTCAAGACGCCGATCCTCCGCGAGGAGAACATGTCGGACTACAAGCAACTCGCGGTCAACCGCTCGGTCATGCACGCCGAGTTTGGGCAGGGCCGATCGCAGGGCGTGGTCATGGTCTACACCAAGGGCCCGATCCGCGTCGCCGGCGCGTTCACCGACGGCATCAAGACCGCGAACTCCGACTTCGACAGCGCCGCCGAGTCCGATTATGCCTTCACGGGCCGATTCGACTGGCGATGCTGCGGCGACGACTGGAAGCCCGGCGAGCAGTTCACCAGTTTCCGCGACGACCCGATCTTCGGCCAACTCGGTGCCGCGCTCCACTATCAGAGCGGGGGCGATACCTTCAATACCTCCGATACCAGCACCTTCCTCGCCACCATCGACGCCCAGTTCAAGGGCCCGGGGTGGAACGTCTTTGGCGCGGGCGTCTGGCGCTGCACCGACCCCACAGTCGGTGACAACATCGACGACTTCGGCCTCCTCGTCCAGGGCGGCATCTTCGTCGCGGATCAAACCGAACTCTTCGGCCGCGTCGATTCCGTCATCCCCGACGGCGACCGCGTCAACGACGACCCCTTTACCACCCTCACGTTCGGCGCCAACCACTACCTCTCGCCCAACAGTCATGCCGCCAAACTCACCGGCGAGGTCCTCTACTTCCTCGACGAACAGGCCTCGTCCATCGTCACGCCCAGCACGCTCACCGGCGTCCTCCCGAGCGGCGACGACGGGCAGTGGACCTTCCGCGTCCAGATGCAGTTGGTGTTCTGAGGCCGCAGAAACCATCGATTTGCCGTGCGTCGCGGCGGCGGTGGGGGGGGGACCCGTCACCGGGAGCCTAGTCCCGCGCGTCCGCCTTCTCGCGCCCCACGAGCAGCCGCGCGATGATGTCGCGCACGTGCGCCCCGTCGCGGTCGGCCCCGTGCCCGGGGATCGCCATGGCTTCGAGCACCCCGTACCCCAGCCCGAGGTGGATCAGCAGCCACGCGATGATGTCCGCGCTGAACCGCTGCGTGACCTTGTGGTCCTTCTGCGCCGCCTCCAGTTCTTCGGCCAGGAACGCGTGCAGGCTCTTGAGGTGGTTCCGCAGCGCGTCGTGGATCACGGGGTCGTCCACCTCGCTGATCGCCTGAAGGATCACTCGATACGCCCGCCGACCTCGCTCCGAGACCATCGGGTTGTCGCCCACCAGCCGCCGCAGTCGCTCGGCCGAGTCTGTCGCGTCCTCGAGATGCCGCTCCCACTGCTCGATCGTCTCGCGTCCCGTCCGCTCGATGAGCGCGACAAAGAGATCCCGCTTCGAGTCGAAGTGACGGTAGATGATCGGCTCGGTCACCCCCGCGGCCCGGGCCAGTTGGGCCGTCGTCGCCCTGGCGTACCCGTTCCGTGCAAACAACTCCGCGGCACAATCCAGGAGTTGCTCGCGACGCTTGGATGCGGGGAGTCGGCTCACACCGAAGCGTAGCGCCGAACGCCCCGGCCCGACCGTCAGGACTCGCCAGGCGCATGGCTCGGCGACGCTCGGTCCAGTCGCACGAACGTCCGAACCAGGCTATCGCCCCAAGGCACGAGCGAAAACGCCCGATGCTAGCCTTTGCTCGGGTCTTCCGATGGAACATCTCGGCCAGCCGAGCGCCATACCCGCTGCCATGCGTTGCGCCGCAGTCATCGCCCCGCTCGCTCTCGCCTGCCAGGCCGTCGCCCAGCCCGGGGCGACATTCTGCGGGCTCGGGGGCGAGTTCGGCTCCCGCGCCGAAGCCGTGAGCGCCGATGGTCTCGTCGTCGTGGGGTCCCTGCTCGGATCTCCGCAGCAAGCGATCCGCTGGACCGCCTTGAGTGGCACTGAGCCCCTGGGCACCCTCCCGGGCGCGTCTTCCTCCTCCGCACTCGCCGCCAGCGCCGACGGCAGCGTCATCGTGGGGTGGTCAGCAGGGCCGAGTCCCAGTCGTGCCTTCCGTTGGACCCCCTCGGGAGGCATGTGCGAGTTGCTCCCCGTCCCGGGTTCCATGCCCGGGGCCTTTGGCACCTCCGCATTGGCCGTCAGCGCCGACGGGCGCACCGCCGCGGGCGGCTCCGGCCAGTTCGCGGTCCGGTGGACCTCCACCCCCAAGGGACGCCCGCTCGCGCCGCTCTCGCCCCTGAACTGGGCCCTCGCCTTCGGCATCAGCGGCGATGGGCAGGCCATCGTCGGGGGCACCGCCTGGAACGGGCGTGCCTTCCGGTGGTCCCAGGCCACCGGGTTCCTTGATCTCGGCGCCCTCCCGTTCGGCCAAGATTCCATCGCCTATGCCGCCAACGCGGACGGCTGGGTCATCGTCGGTGAGTCGGCCCAGCGAGCGTTTCGTTGGACAAAGGCCGGCACAATGCAGGCCATCGGGGGCCCCGGGCTCTCGGCCGCTAATGCCGTCAACGCCAGCGGCGATGTCGTTGTCGGCACTCGCTACAACTTCCAGACCTACCGCGCCACGATCTGGACCCCGACCACCGGCTCCCTCGACATCGAGGCCGTGCTCCTCGCCTTCGCGGTCATGCCCGATGGGTGGACTCTCACCGACGCCACCGGCGTGAGCGCGGACGGCCTCACGATCGTCGGCGTCGGACGCCACGACGACGGAACCACCTCCCGCACCGAGGGTTGGGTCGTGACGCTCCCGTACCTCCCTTGAGTCGTGGGCAGCCCGCCATCTACGGGCAGCCCGCCGCGAACTTCTCCGTGAAGCACACCAGGTCCGCGACGTTGATCGCCGGCGGGGCGGTGCTCCCGTCACAGTTCGCGTACATCGAGCCCGCCGCGTACGCCGCGATGAAGCACGCGAAGTCATTGATGTTCAGCGCCGGGGGCACCGCCGATCCGTCGCAGTTCGCATAGCAGAACGGCTCCAGCCGCGCGACCCAGGCCTCCGAGGCGCCCTGCGGGTTGATCCCGCTCCCCGCGACCGTGCGCCCGTCCGCCGAGATCGCCGTCGCCGTGCGCAGCGTCCACCCGTCGAGCGGGCGGGTCTGCCCCGGGGGCGACTGGTCCATCAGCACCGAGCGCAAGTTCCGCATCCCATGCACCGGGTCCCAGACGAACGCCTCGCGTCCCGATGCAGATGTGCCCTCGCCCACCACCACCCACCCATCCGCCGACACCGCGTACGACTGGCTCTGCACGATCCCGCCGGGCAGGTCGCCGAGCGAGCGCATCCCAAAGGCCTCGTCCCAGCGGAACGCCTCCGAGCCCGTTCCGCTCGCCTCCGACGAACTCAGCCCCACGGCCACCACGCCGTCGGGCGTGATCGCGTTCGCGATGCCGAAGTGGGCGCCGCCGGGCAGGTCGCCCAGGCTGCGCATCCCGCCCTCGGGCGTCCAGAGGAACGGCTCGTACCCAAGGTCCGCCCAGCCATAGCCCACGACCGTCAGCCCGCGCGGGCCGGCCCCTTGCGCCCCGCTTGAGATCACCCCGCCCGGAAGATCACCCAGCCCGACCATTCCCTCGCCCGCCGTCCAGCGGAACGCCTCGAATCCGTTGATCGTCCGGCTCACCCCGACGACCGTCCCACCCTCCGGCGAGACGCCGTATGCCTGGCTCAGAAAGTCCCCGCCGGGAAGATCCCCGAGCGAGAGCATCCCCCCGGCCTCGGTCCAGACGAACGCCTCGTCGTTCGCGCCCGACGCGGGCGACTTGCCAAACCCCACAACCGTCGAACCGTCCGCCGAGACCGCGCACGCCCAACTCGAGAACGCTCCTCCCGGCAGGTCGCCCAGGCCCACCATCCCCGTGGCCTCGGTCCACCGGAACGCCTGCGGCCCCAGCGACGACGCCGACCGCCCCACGACCACGTTGCCATCCGCCGAGATCCCCCAGGCCCAACTGCCGTTCATCGTGCCGGGGAGTCTGCCCAGTCCGCGAAAGACCCACGGGGGCGAATCCTCCGAGGCCGCCTGCGCGCACACGCTCGGCGCGGCGCCGGCCAGCGCCACCACGATCCCCACGCCGCGACCGATCCGCCCTCTCGTCACGGGCACCCCGCCGCGAACAGGTTGTTGTAGCAGACGAAGTCGTTGACGTTCAGGATCGGGGGCGTCGTGCTGCCGTCGCAGTTGGCGTACGCGTCACCCGCCGCGAAGCGATTCAGGAAGCACACGAAGTCGTTGACGTTGAGCACCGGCGCCGTCACGCTCCCGTCGCAGTTCGCGAAGCAGAACTTGGGGACAACCACCACGAACGCGGTCTGCGTGAACCCGCCGCCCTCGCCGTACCCGACGATGACGGTCCCGTCGGCGGAGATCGCCGTGGCCGCGTCGAGACGCCAGCCCGAGGTGTTGACGCCGAGGTCGGTGAGGTACTGCAACAGGTCGCGCATGCCAGCCGCCGGATCCCAGATGAACGCGCGCTGGCCCACGGCCGAGGTGCCGATGCCGACCACGACGTTCCCGTCCGCCGAGACGGCATTCGCGCCGCTTGCAAAGGCCCCACCCGCGAGATCACCCAGCCCCACCATCCCGCCGCCCGCGGTCCAGTGGTACGCCTCGTTGCCCGAACTCGACGCCGATGCGCCGACGACCACCGAGCCGTCCGCCGAGCACCCCGCCGCGCTGCTGCTGAAGATTCCGCCCGGCAGATCGCCCAGCCCCGTCATCGGCCCCGGCGCGCTCCACACGAACGCCTCCGGCCCGTTCCCCGAGATGCTCGTGCCGACGACCACTGCGCCGCTCGCGCTGCATCCCGACGCCGACGAACTAATCGGCCCGCCGGGCAGATCGCCCAGCCCCGACATCGGCCCGGGCGAAACCCACTGGAACGCCTCGATCGCCGCCGCCGCCGACGCTCCGTAGCCGACCAGCACCGACCCGTCGCCGCTGCACGCGGACGCCGAACTGTTGAACGAGCCGCCCGCGAGATCGCCGATCCCGACCATCCCGCCCGCGGTCCAGCGGAACGCCTCGAATCCGTTGGCCGAACTCGAGAACCCCACGACCACCGAGCCATCGGCATTGGTCCCCAGCGCCCGGCTCTCCGTTGTCCCGCCCGGCAGATCCCCCAACCCCACCAGCCCGCCGCCTGTTGTCCAACGAAACGCCTCATACGCCGCGCCCGGCGGCGTTCCGGTCACGGTGTGTCCCACCACCACCAGCCCATCGCCCGACACCCCAAACGCCAGGCTGCTGGAGCCCGCGGGTGCGCCGATCGCCGTCAGGCTGGGCTGCGCGCTCGCACTCCCCGCCAGCGCCAGCATCGCCGCGCCGGCCGCGCATCGCATGCCAACCCGTCGCGAATCACGCGCGCACGCCGTTTGCGTTCTCGAACACATCGCTCTCTCTCCCTACGCCCCCCAGACAAGGGCAGTGTACCCGTCCCTTCCCAAGTCCACAACCCCTATCCGCCCCGAACGACCGATATCTTCGCGCGCGGCGCCAACAGGCTTGACCTCGGCCGTATGCTCGGCATCCAATCGCGGGGAACTCGCCTCATTCCCGGAGGGTCACCGTATGCGCACGTCCATGCTCCTCGCGCTCGCCGTCACCGCCGTGCCCGCGCTCGCTCAGTCCGTCCAGCGCGCCGCCTTCGTCGCCAACAACGGCAACCTCGAAGGCAGCATCACCTCCTTCACCTTCAACCCCGACGGCTCCCCGCGCTTCGTCGCCAAGGTCGTCACCGGGAGCACCCCCAGCACCAGCATGCCCGTGCCCGGCACCAACGCCTACGGCATCGGGCTCTCGCCCGACGGCGTCCACCTCGCCGTCTCCCACGCTACCGCCAGCACCACCGTTGAGCAGGTCTCCGTCTTCCGCGTGAACCCCGACGCGACCCTCAGCCCCGCCGGCGTCTTCACCACCCCCGACAGCCCGCTCGACTGCGAGTGGATCGCCAACGACGTGCTCGTCTGCACCCGCACGCGCACCAGCGGCACCAACGAGATCGTCGTCTACCGCTACTCCGAGTCCCCGCCCTCGCTCGTCGAGATCGACCGCGAGAGCGTCGGCGTGTTCTGCTCCTCGGTCGTGGTGACGCCCGATCGTTCGTTCCTTTACGCCGCCGATTCCACCGGCTTCAACGTCTACGCCTTCCGCATCAACGCCAGCGGCACGCTCGATTCCGCCGGCACCTTCCCCACCGGCGGCGTCTACCCGCTCCAGCCCGGCATCTCGCGCGACGGGCTCCGCCTCTACGCCGGCGGGGGCATCAGTTCCGGGGGCAACAAGATCCCCGCCTTCGCGATCACCCCCGCCACGGGCGCGCTGGCCTCCCTCCCCAACGCGCCGTACCTCTCGCCCGGGTCCTCGCCCAAACTCGCCGTCGCCTCCACGGACGATCGCTTCGTCTTCATCGGCCACGGGACCGACGCCACCTGCCGGTCCTTTGCCGTGAACGCCGCCACCGGCGAACTCTCGCCCACCGGCTTCCTCTTCGACACCGGCATCCAGGGCTCGCTCGGCGACGCCGCCGTGCTCGGGAACCTGCTCCTCATCACCGACAACTTCGACGGTCCCACGGGGTTCTACTCGTTCACCATCCAAGGCGACGGGAACTTCACCATGAACGGGGGCCTCGTCAGCACCCAGGGAACCGCCCCGCGCGCCATCGCGGCGTGGGACCCGCCCGCGCCCGCCTGCGCCGCCAACTGCGACGGGTCCACTGCGCCCCCGATTCTGAACGTCAACGACTTCGTGTGTTTCAACAACCGCTTCGCCGCGGGAGACCCCGCCGCCAACTGCGACGGGTCCACCTCGCCGCCGATCCTGAACGTCAACGACTTCATCTGCTTCACCAACCTCTTCGCCGCGGGTTGCCCGTAGACCCGACCGATCGCACCGGCTCAGCCCGCCGCCCGTCCGCACTCCGCGCATCCCGACGCCCCCGCCAACTCGTACCCGCAGCCCACGCAGAGCCCCAAGCGCCGCCGCCTCGTTCGTCGCCACACGCCGATCCCCCACGGCGTGGCGAAGCCCGCCAGCCACACCCACGTCAACGGCACCTCCAGCGTCACCATCGGCGGGACGTACAGCCGACTCTCGCGCCGCTCGACCGCCCACTGGAACGAGTACCCGTGCCGATACCAGTCCACCACCTTCCGCTGTGTGGGCGGCGGCTTGCGCAGCGGAACCGGCGCCGCCCCCGCTCCTACGGGCACCGGGGGGGCTGCCACCGGCGGCGCGGCCCCGGGCCGCGGGCGCTCCACGAGCACCAGCGCCCCCGCCGCAATCCCCACGCTGTGCGCCGGGCTGACCTGAATGAACGCGGCGTACCACACACTGACCACGATCGCAGCCGCAAGGCTCAGGCCGATGACCGTCCAGACGTGCCGAGTCATGGAGTGCCTCCAACTCCGCTGACCCAGCATACTCCCCGCGCCGCGAGCGCCGGACGAGGTGAGAGCCCGCAGCGTGTCTCGGGATAGGTAATAGTGGGCACAGGTGGGTGGGGGGGGGGTTGCGAGTTCCGACGCATCTGGTATCCTGCCCGCCAGTCGGCGGTTCGCCGACCGTAAAGGAGGTCCATGATGTTTCGTCGTTCTGCTCTCGCGATCTCTGCCGCGTTGGCTCTGGCGTCCTCTGCCGGCGCGACACCCCTGAGGATGGAGTACTGCGTCGAACCCATTCCCGGCGGCGGGTTCAAGTACACCTTCAAACTCATCCTGGACAACAACGACAACTCCTGGGCGGCGGGCCAGGGATTCGGGTGGATCATCTTCGGCGACCAGCAGAGCGCCGCCAGCCCGCTCGATCCCTTCACCGGCGACCCCTCCTATCTCCCCATCGGTCCCTTCACCCAGTACCAAGGCTCCGGCGGCGGCCACAACGGGCCCACCCTCGGCCCCGTCGTCCAGGGCCCCCCCAACTTCCCGCCCAACCTCTGGATCCCCAACGCCATCGGCGACTCGCTGACCTGGGGCGGCACCTCGCCCAATAACCTCCCCCAAGGCCAGATGCTCTGGAGCAATCTCATGGCCGGCGGCGGCGGGAACTTCGCCAACTGGGAAGTCGCCACGCTCGTGACGACCTGCGGCGGCGGGCCCGCGCCCTGCTACGCCAACTGCGACGGGTCCACCACCCCGCCCATCCTCAACGTCAACGACTTCATCTGCTTCCAGAACCTCTTCGCCGCGGGCGACCCCGCCGCCAACTGCGACGCCAGCACCAACGCCCCCATCCTCAACGTCAACGACTTCACCTGCTTCCTCAACGCCTTCGCGGCCGGCTGCACCTAAGCCCTGGTCCCCCACACTCTCGTGAACTCTCGCGGCACCGGTCCCTCGACCGGTGCCGCGGTCATTTGAGGCGGTCGCCTCAGGGTGCGGCGTGGGCGCGCTCGTGCGCGCGCCAGAAGTCCTCGAACGAGTGCGCAAACGACCGCGTGCGCATCGCCTCGTGCCCCGCTGCGCCCATCCGCGCGCGCGCGCCCGCGTCCGTGAGCAGCCGTCCCATCGCCTCGGCCCACGCCCCCGCGTCCTCCGCCGAGAGCACCAGGCCGGTCTGCCCGTGCCGGACGACCTCCTTTGGCCCGCCGCGATCGCTCACCAGCACCGGCAGGCCCGACGCCTGCGACTCCATCGCCACCTGTCCGAGCGTGTCGGTCGCCGACGGGAACACGAAGAAGTCCGAGGTGGCATAGATCGCCGAGAGTTCCAGCCCGCGGCGGAAGCCCAGGAAGTGCGCGCCGCTCAGGTCGGGCGGGCCGAGGTCGGCCTCCATGCTCGCGCGATACGGCCCGTCGCCGACGACGATCAGCCGCGCGTCGATCCCGTGCGTCCGTGCTCGTGCGCGCGCCGCGGGCCACGCGCGCGCCAGGAGCGGCAGGTTCTTCTCGACGCTGACGCGCCCGACGGAGAGAACCTTGACTGCCGAGCGAGGGACGGCCAGGCGGTCCCATAACGCCTCGTCGCGGTGCCGCGGGTGGAAGGCGTCGGTGTCCACGCCGGGGAGGAGCGTGAGCAGTCGTTCGCGCGGGATCCCGAGGCGCACGAGCGAGTCCTGGTAGTCGTCGCTGCGGGTGAAGATGGAGTGGAACGGGCGGTAGAAGGCCCGCATGGCGCCGCGGCAGAGCCAGGTGAGCGAGGGGTCGGCGAAGAGGTGATCGACGTAGGCGGGGAAGTCGGTGTGGTAGACGCCGAGGATCGGCACGCGGAGGCGGCGCGCGACGAATCGGCCCACCATCCCGACCGGACCCGGGGTGGAGAGGTGGATGATGTCGGGACGGAGGCGGATGGCGGCGCGGATCATCGCGCGGGCCGGGGGAACGACGACCTGGAGCGTCGCGTAGCCGGGCATGGGCCGCGAGAGGATGGCGCGGAAGTTGTGGACCGTCGGGAGGTCGGGGACGGGGAAGGTCGTGCAGGTGAGGACGTGGAGGTCGCGCCCGGAGTCGAGCGCGCGGCGCGCGGCGTCCTGGATGAATCGGCACACGCCGTTGACGTCGCCCAAGGTGTCGGTGAAGAGGCAGACCCGCATCGCGGGCGCGATGGTACCGGAAGGGCCGTGTGTGAGCGCGGCGCAAAGACGCGGGTCGGCTACGGGCACCCCGCCGCGTAGGCGTTCGCGTAGCACACGAAGTCGTTGACGTTCAGCACCGGGGGCGTCGCACTCCCGTCACAGTTCGCGTAGGTGTCGCCCGCCGCGAACTTGTTGAGGAAGCAGATGAAGTCGTTGATCGTCAGCGTCGGCGTCGTCGTCGCGCCGTCGCAGTCGGCGAAGCAGCCGAACATCGCCAGCGCGTGCGTGTGGCCCATCTCGATCCGCGTGTACGAGCCCGGCGGCACGTTCTGCACCACCAGCGGCGACTGGCCCCACGCGACGATCGTGCCGTCGGGCCGCAGTGCCGTGCTCGTCCGCCAGTGGCACGCGATCGCGGTGTAGACGCCCGGCGGCGCGTTGAGTTGGCCCTGGTTGTTCGCGCCCCACGCGGCGATCGTGCCGTCGGTTCGGATCGCCGAACTGTGGCTGTCGCCCGCGGCGATGGCGACGTACGTCCCGGGCGGGACGTTCAGTTCGCCCACCGTGTTCTCGCCCCATGCCGCGATCGTGCCGTCGGCGCGCAGCGCGAGAAAGTGGTCGGCGCCGGCGGAAATCGAGACGAAACTGCCCGCGGGGAGATTGGAGACTTGCCCGGCGTAGTCGTGGCCCCAGGCCGCGAGCGTCCCGTCCGCCCGCCGCGCCATGCCCGTGAAGAGCCCCAACTCGATGTCCACGAACGGGCCGGGTGGCACCTGCGCCATCTCCGGCACCAGCAGGTTGCCCCACACCGCGATCGTGCCGTCGTCCCGGATGCCCGCCGCCCAGCGATGGCCATTCCCGGCCGCTACCTTCTTGTAAGTTCCCGGCGGCACCTGACCCATCCCGCCCTTCAGATCGCCCCACGCCTCGATCGCGCCGTTCGGCCGGACGCCCAGCGAGCATCCGATCCCCCCCGCCATGTCGATGAACGGGCCGGAGGGCGCCGACGACCAAACGCCACCCCAGTTGACCAGGAACTGCGCTTGCCCCGCGGCGTGGTCGATCAACAGCAGCGGTGACGACGTCGCCGCGATCGCGATCAGAAGAAGCCGCTTCATGGCATGCCTCCGCTGAACTTCTGGATGAAGCAGACTACGTCCGACGCGGAAAGCAGCGGCAGCGTGAGTTGCGAATCGCAGTTCGCTTCCGGATCGCCCTGGGCGAACTTCGCGTTGAAGCACGCGAGGTCGTTGAAGTCAAGGCCACCGGCGCCGTCGCAGTTCGCGTACGCACCCGCCGAGTCCCACTCGATCATCACGGCCGCGCCGTGGTAGTAGTTGCACGAGAACGATCCCACCTCGCCCGATACTGGACAACTCTCCTGGAACAGATTCGATCCCCAACCTGTCAACGTGTTGTCCACCTTCTTCACGATCGTGGCGTAATAGGCCCCTTCGACCTCCTTGATCGCCGGGAGCAGCATCGGCGGCGGCCGCCAGCACGTCGGCGTGCCGATGCACGGATCCGACATCTGCCCCTGGCACGGCGCAGGACAAAACGCAGGGCAGTCCGTTGTCAACTGCGATTGGCCGTATTGGTTCATCCCCCAGAGCAGCGGCGGCTCATCGCTGCTGGTGATCGCCACGCCGTGCATGTGGCCCGCGGCATAGGCCTTCACGGTGCCCTCGGGAATGTGCGAGACCTGGCAGCGAGTGTCAACGCCATTGCCCACGAGCGTCCCGTCGTTCCGTTGCGCGATCCAGAAGTGGCCCGACGACTTCACGCTGACGTAGACGCCGGGGGGCGGCGGCCCGATGGGATACTCGCCCATGGGTCCGCCATCGCAGCGCCGGCACGGGGGATCATCCCCGCAGTTCGTGACCGGGTCGTCTCCCCACACGATGAGCGTTCCATCTGTCTTGACCGCGGCGCTGATGAACTCTCCGGCGGCAACGGAGATCACGAGCGCCTCCTCGGGCAGCGACACCGGCCGCACGAGTTCCCCTCGGAAGTTCGTTCCCCACATCCGCAACCGGCCCTCCGTCGTGATCGCGAGATTGTGGTAGTAGCCGGCCGCGATGACGACGAACGTCTCGTTCGTGCCGGGCGTGCCGACGCACCCGAACGGCTCATCCCCGACGCACACTACCGTGCCGTTGGAGCGGAGCGCGATCGTGTGCCGCCATCCGGTTGCCACCTGCACGTAGTCGTGGTGCGGAGGTAGCGGCACGCTCGGCTTGTTCGAACCCCATTGCTGAACCGGCCCCGACTGCCCCCTCGCCCCGCTAGCCCCGGCGAGCATCAGCACCACCGCGAGCACTCGAGTGAGTGAGTGAGTGAGTGAGTGAGTGAGTGAGTGAGTGAGTGAGTGAGTGAACTCTTCATCGCGACCTCCTTGCCGGTTTCTCCCGCGGCCTCGGCCCGACGCGAACGCCTCCTACACCTCCGCCTCCCTCCATGCGCCCCAGCCTACCACAACTCCAGGGCGTGTCAACCTCCCACTCGGGCGGCTACGGGACGCCCATACCGCGGGATTGCGGTACGGGCGGGACGCCCCCATATCACGGCTGATGGCGAACGCGACCTCGCTACGGACACCCCGCCGCGAAGGCGTTGCTGAAGCAGACGAAGTCGTTGACGTTGAGGACCGGGGGCGTCGTGCTGGCGTCGCAGTTGGCGGCGGGGTCGCCCGCGGCGAAGAGGTTCTGGAAGCAGATGAAGTCGTTGACGTTGAGCACGGGCGCGGACGAGGAGCCGTCGCAGTTGGCGTAGCAGGTCGTGCCGGCGATCGAGAACGCGATCGTCGCGGCGCCGCCGGGCTGCCCGTTGCCCGAGGGGAAGTACGCCGGCCCAACGAGTTCGCCGTCGAGCATCGCCGAGGCGGCGACGGAGCGGAGCGAGTCGCGGATCGTGAGGGTGTACGCGCCGGGCGAGAGTGGACCGGAAGGCGTGAGCGTCGCGGCGAAGGATGCGGCGTTGTAGTTCAGCCCCAGCGCGACCGGCCCACCCGGGCCGATGAGTTCGAAGTCAGCGGCGGAGGCGGTCACGCTCTCGCTGAAGGTCAGGACGACGGTGGGCGGCGCGGAGGCGAGTGCCTGGCCCGGGGTGACGGACGAGGCGACGAGTTTCGGCGGGCCGTTGACATAGGCCTCGCTCGTCTTGGCGGTGGCGAGGATCCAGTTGAACTCATCGACGGCGATCCCCGAGGCGGGCGCGGGGATCGGGATGAGGAACCACTGGGTCAGGGCGTCGTTCCAGACGGTCGCGGTGATCGACCCGCCGCCGACGAGGTCGATGCGCACGTCCACGGGCATGAGGAAGACGCCGAAGGTCGCGGTCTGGGTCTGCCGCAGGCGCAGGCGGAGGTAGTCCTGCCCGGCGACGTTCACGGTCTGCCACCCGGAGGCGTAGGCGACGGCGCCGCCCTCGAAGACCCACTCCTGGAAGAACCACGAGAGGTCCTGGCCATAGACGGCCGAGCAGACGGCGGCGAACTCGTTGGTGGTGGCGGCGGAGTCCTGGTACTGGGCGCGGTAGGCGGCGAGGATGTCGAAGAAGGTGGCGTCCCCGACGATCTTGCGGAGCATGTGGAGGACCCAGGCGCCCTTGCGATAGGCGTAGTTGGAACTGAAGATCGTGCTGGCGCTGGAGACGTCGGTGCGATAGACGGTCCCGCTGGTCTGGGTGGGTCGGCGGGCGGCCATGGCAGCATGGAGGGCGGGCAGGCCCGTGGAGCCCGGTTTGCGTTCGAGCCAGAGCGCCTCGGAATAGGTGGCGAAGCCCTCGTTGAGCCAGATGTCGGGCCAGGTCTTGCAGGTGACGTTGTCGCCCCACCACTGGTGCCCGAGTTCGTGGGCGGTGACGCTCTCGGAGAAGGTGCCCTGCCCGGTGTAGGTCTGGTGCTCCTCGCCCCCGGAGAAGTTGAAGTTGTAGATGCCGTACTTCTCGTTCACGAAGGGGTACTCGCCGAAGATCGGGCGATAGGTGGCGAGCATCTGGAGGCAGGCCTCCCACGCGGCGCGGTTGCTCGGGGTGTCGTTGGCGGGATAGACCGAGAAATGGACGGGCATGGTCCCGTTGCTCCCGCCGGAGAGGGGGTAGGTGTACGTCTGCTGCCACTGGGTGTAGTTCGTCGCGCCGACGAAGATGAGGTAGGTCGTCAGCGGGTAGTTGGTGGCCCAGCGGTACTTCGTGCGCGAGCCCGTGAGCGGATCGGCGCCCTGCAACAGGCCGTTGGAGACGGCCTTGATCGGATCCGGCGCGGTGATCGCGACCGTGGCGGTGAACTTGTCGGAGTTGTCGCCCACGGTGGCCACGTCCCCGTCCTTGCAGGGCCACCAGGTGTAGGCGTAGTACGGCTCGCTGAGGGTCTGGAAGAGGGGCTGCCCGTTCTGCGTGGTGAAGGCGACCGAGCCGAACGAGCCGGCCGAGACGGGCACGCCGGAGTAGTCGATGCGGAGCGTGAAGATCTCGCCGGCGTCGTACGCGCGGTCGAGCGTGGCGATTCGCGTCGTGGTGGTGGGGGTGGCGACGATCGCGGGCGCCGAGCCGTTGATGGTGGCGGCGGAGATCACGAACTGGTTGCGGAGGCGGAAGGTGAAGGACGTGAGCCCGTTGATGTTGCTCTTGATCGTGAAGGTATTGGACCCGGCGATGGTGGAGGTGGCGGGGATGATCTCGATGTCGAGGTCGCAGTGCAGAACATCGGTGTCGGCCTCGGCGTCGCAGGCCATGCAGAAGCCCACGGGGTCCTCGTGCGGCTGGGTGCGAGCCTCGAACGCTCGCTGGGCGGCCAGCGCCTTGCCACAACCCTCGCCATCGGGCACGATCGCGTCGCCGTCGTTCCGGCGGGGCGTGTGCTGATGCTGCGCGAGGGCCGCGGCAATGGGAAGGAACGACGCGGCAAGCCCGGCAGCGAGGGCCAAGTGGGACGATTTCATGTTCTCTCCGCTTGAGTCCTGACCCCGAGCCGGCCCGCGAGATCGCAGGAAGGGAGCCCGGCCCGATGTCGCCTATTCGCAGTCTACCCGACCGGGTTCCGCGCTGTCCGAGGCGGAGGTCCGAGATCGGGGCGTGAGCCTCAGCCCGGCGGTCGCAAGAGGTTCGGGCCCAGCGTCTGGATGGTCAGCGTCCCCAACGATCGACGCGCCAGGTAGGCATTGAGCGAGTCGAGGGTGACGGCATCGAGTTGGGCCGCGAGCTCGGCGAGCGACCGAGGCCGACCCAGGCGATGCATGTCGGAAGCCAGCGACGCGGCGCGGGCGGCAGTGGACTCGCCGGCGAAGACCAGACGCGACTTCATCCCGACCATGGTGCGATCGAACTCGTCGCGGGTTACGGCGCCGCCGGGAGAGTTCAGCCGCTGCAGTTCGGCGTGCAGCACGTCGAGCGACTCCTGGGCGCGGTCGGGACCGGTGCCGACATAGGCGACCACCGCCCCGAACGTCTTGGCCGAGGAGTAGGAGGCGGAGACCGAGTAGCACAGCCCGCGCTTCTCGCGCACCTCGGTGAACAGACGACCCGACATGCCGCCCGAGAGCACGGAGACGGCGACTTTCTCGAGGATCGAGTCGGGGTGCGGCTCCGCGGGCGCGTCATGCATGAGGATGATCTGCACCTGGTTGCTCTGGTCGGGCTCGTGGGCATACCCGCGCGCCGGACGGGACGCGGGCGCGGGGTCGGCCGCTTGGCCCGTCCAGCCCGCCAGCAGCGAGTCGAGTTGGCGCGCGACGGCGTCGGGATCGACGGCCCCCGCGATGGCGAGGATCGAACCAACAGGCTTGGCGCGACACGACCATGCCTGGGCGATCTCCTCCCTCGTGAGCGCGGCGAGCCCCGCTTCGGTTCCCAGCGAGGAGCGATTGAGCGGCGCGGGGAGGTGCCGGGCGCGGGCGGCGATGGCGGCCCGCTCCTGCGGATTGTCGGCGAGGGACTCGATCGCCTGCATCGCCAGGTCGCGCGCCGGCTCGATCGAGGACTCGTCGAACCGCGGCCTCAGGACCATGTCCACCAGCAGCGGGAGCGCGTCGCCCAGGCGATCGCCGATCGTCGTCGCGCTCACGCGTACGTGGTAACTCCCCGCGTCGGCGCCGCGCGAGGCGCCCGCACGGTCGAACGCGTCGGCCTGGACGCGGGAATCCAACGCCCCCGCCCCGCGGTGCAGCATCTCCAGGTGCATCGCGGTTAGGCCCTCGCGGTCTGCGGGCTGCGTGGCCGTCCCCGCAGGGACCAGCCACGACAGCGCGGCCGAGCGCACGCCGGGCATGGTCTCGACGATGAGCGGCATCCCGCAGGCCAGCGTCCGTGTGGCGATTCGTTCCATAGTCGGGACGAGTGTACTCGGGGCCGATAAGGCACGCGGCGCGGCGCGACCGCTACACGCGGACGGGCGAGCGGTCCCGACGGGGTGCCGGCGAGCCTCGCGTGTCGGATCGGCCGACATATCCCGCGAGGGACTCCCATGGCAAGCCAACTGCGACGAACGGTGGACGTGGTGGCGGTGTTGGCGGGCGTGGGGTTCGCCGCCTGGCTGGGCGACTGGTGGCTCACCCGGCTCGCGGACGAGCAGAAAAAGCAGAGCGTCGCGGCCAACGTCCGGCGATTCGAGCAGGTCCTGAGCCTGCACGCGGCGTCGAACGAGGGCGCGACCAACCAGCGCGGCTGGCCCGTCACCGTCGATCCCACCTGGTTCGAGTCCAACCCGCCCCGGAACGAACTCGTCAGCCCCGATCGCCCGTGGGTCGAGGTGGCGACCGAGGAGGAGTCGGACCTGCGCGACCCGATGGTCCGCATGACGATCGACGGGCGGCACGCGAGTTTCTGGTACAACCCGTACCAGGGCGTGGTCCGGGCGCGGGTGCCGATGATGATCAACGACCAGGCGGCCTTGTCGCTGTACAACCGGATCAACCGGACGAACCTGAGTTCGATCTATTGCACGATCGCGCCCAAGGCCGTGCCGCTGCCGGCCCCTGAGGGCGGGAACGGGAAGCCCCCGGAGCAAGCGGTCACGTCGGCGGGCGAGGGAACCCCCGGCGCGACGCCCGCACCAGATCGGCCGTAGGCTGCTCCGGGCGACGGGCGACGTTCGGAGTGGTAGACTGGTCCGCCGCCGCGAGCGCGGCGACGCGCATGCCCGAGTATCCGCAGATCCCATACCGCCCGATGGCCGTGAGCCAGCCACCGGAGGCCGCCGCGCGCGCGTTTTATGAGCGGATGCGCCAGCGCCGCTCGGTCCGGTTCTTCTCCGACCGTCCCGTGTCGGAGGAGACGATCCGGCAGGTGGTGCTCGCGGCGGGTACGGCGCCATCGGGGGCGAACAAGCAGCCGTGGCGCTTCGTCGCGGTGGCCGACCAGGCGCTGAAGCGGGAGATCCGCGTCGCGGCCGAGGCCGAGGAGCGCGAGTTGTACGAGCGGCGGGCGAACCCGGAGTGGCTCGCGGACCTCGCGCCGCTCCAGACCGGGCCCGAGAAGCCGTTCCTCGAGATCGCGCCCTGGCTCATCGTGGTGTTCAAGTTGACGCGCACCGACCCCGACTCCAGCGGCCGCAGCGGGCAGGTCTACTACGCCAACGAATCCGTCGGCATGGCCGTCGGGCTGCTGCTGGCGGCGATCCATCACGCCGGGCTCGTGGCCCTCACGCACACGCCCAGCCCGATGGCCTTCCTGTCGCGGGTGCTGAAGAGGCCGGAGCATGAGCGACCATTCGTGCTAGTCCCCGTGGGGTATCCGGCCGAGGACTGCATGGTCCCGGACATCCATCGAAAGCCGCTGGATCAGGTGCTGGTGATCCACCCGCCGCGCCCCACGGATTAGAGGGATTGAGCCCGGGGGATCGTGATGCAGAATGGTGTCGAAGCCGGCCCACAGCGGGCCGCGACGACGCACGCACGATCCAAAGGAGCCACCGATGCGAAGGATCCTCGCCGTTTCCGCCCTGCTCGCCCTTACCGGGCTCGCCACGTCCGCTCACGCCGCCGACAACGTGTACGTCGGTGGTAACACGGGCTTCCTGTACAAGTTGGACCCGACCACGGGCCAGGCGACCAACCTCGGGACCAGTTGCACGCAGATCCGGGCGCTCGCGGCGTTCGGCTCGAACCTCGTCATGGCCGACGGGTTCGGGAACGTGCTCATGTACGACACCACGCTCCGCGCCGTCACGCAGTGGTTCCCGATCGGCGGGGACGTCACGGCCCTCGCCGTCGACGGCAAGATCGTGCTCGTGGGATCCGCCGACCGCACCATCCGCCGACTCGACACCACCACCGGCCAGATCGTCGGCACGCGGACCCTGCCGGGCACCTCCGACGTGTCCGCCATGGCCGTCAAGGGCTCGACGCTCTACGTCGGCGGGCTCTCCACCTTCGTCTACAAGACCGGCACCGCCTCGGGCACGTTCACGCTCCTGACGGTCTGCGGGGGCCAGGTGGACTCGATGGCCGCGGCCAACGGCGAACTCATCCTCGGCACCATCGGGGGCACCGTCTATCGCGTCAACGACGTGACCGGCGCGTACTACGGGACGTTCCACGTCGCCGAGGGCCAGACGGGCGTGGTGGCCAACGCCGGCTCGCTCCTGCTCTCGTCCACGAGCGGGAACGTCCGCCGCGTGAACCCGATCACCGGCGCGGTGCTCGGGACCGTCTCGATCCCCACGGACATCCTGGCGATGACGCTCGTGACCGTGCCGTGCCCGGCCGACTTTGACGGGAGCGGGACCCTCAACGTCCTTGACTTCATCGTGTTCAACAACGCGTTCCAGGCGGGCGAGATGCGTGCCGACCTCACCGGCGAGGGGCTCCTCAACATCAACGACTACATCGCGTTCCAGCAGGCGTACTCGGCCGGCTGCCCGTAGCGGCGATCCTCCGCCGCTCGCGGGCCTCGGCGGTCGCGGAACGCTCTCCGTCCGTCGCCGAGCGTGCAGGGAACGGCCGATTCCATGTCCCGGCTCGGGTGACCACTTGCCCGGGCCGGTTTCATGCGCGCACGCCGCGGTGAGTCTCGCCGGCGGCTACTCGTCGTCGCGCGCCAGGTCCTCGCGCTCCTCGATCCAGTGCCGCTGGATCTCCTCGAGGATGCGCTCGTTGACCGGATGCCCCGGTTCCTCCTTGAAGCCGGGCAGCGCCTCGACCATCCGCCGCAGATCGACAAAGCGGACGCGCAGCGGATCAACGTCGGGATGGTGCTCCGCGAGCAACTCGCCGATCAGCCGAACATCGAGCCAGTGGAAGGAAGGAGGCATGGCGACGCTCCCCGCGTGCGCGGGGGTTCAGTGCGGCACTTCCTTCACCGCGTTGCGGTTCCATGCCGGCACCCGCACCACGATCGGGCCGTCGCCCGTGACCACGCATTGGCACGACAACCGGCTGTCGCGGCGCAAGCCGGGGGCCTCCTCTACGCGGTCGTCCTCGGCCTCGGTCGACTCGCACACGCTCGTCATCCCCTGCTCGACGTACACGTGGCACGTCGAGCACGCGCACACGCCCCCGCACGCGTGCTCGATGTTGATCCCGTGCTCGATCGCCACCTCCAGCAGGTGCTCGCCCTTGGCCGCGAGAACCTCGTGCTCGGCCTTGTCCGTCCCGGTCAGGCCCTGCGGGTCTTCGAGGATGTACTTGACGGGCACCGTCGGCGGGCCGTGGTCGTGGTCGGAGTGTCGGAGGTGCATCGCGTTTCCTTGCTGCGCGCACTATAGAGCCCGATCCTGACGTACTGCCACCGCACACCTGTCGCGAGGACACGAAGGTGGTCAGGGAGTTCGCCCCCGACCGGAGCGCCCCCGAACCCCGTAGGTTGCCTGGATTGACTCGCCGGGTTCGCCCGCCTATGGTTTGCTTGATCTCTGTTTCGGTCCCGGCCCCGTCGGTCGAGTCCGCTCAGGTCTCCCGACGCTCCAATTCGCCCGAGTCGAAGCAGCGGCCAAAGTCAAAGGATCTCTCGGGCACAGTGGAAGCATCATGAAACTCTATGTTGGTAACCTCTCGTTCAGCACTTCCGAGTCTCAACTCCGCGACCTCTTCGCGGCCCACGGCGATGTCACCTCGGCCTCGCTCGTGACCGATCGTGAGACCGGCCGCCCCCGCGGGTTCGGGTTCGTCGAGTTCGCCAACGACGATCACGCCCGGGCCGCGATGGCCGCCCTCAACGGCAAGAACGTCGACGGCCGCGACCTCACCGTCAACGAGGCCAAGCCTCGCGCCGCCGGTGGTGGTGGCGGCGGTGGCGGCGGCGGGCAGCGTCGTCGCTGGTAAGTCGACCTCCAACCCTCGTTCCACACGAAGCCGGCGCTCCTCGCGTCGGCTTCTTTCATTCGTGGACCGCTCGCTCGGGCGTCCGCGGCCACCGCCCGCTATCCTCTCCACCCATGCCCGCCGACTCCATCGGGCCCATCGTGCTCTCGGTCATGGCGCCCGCCCACAATGAGGAGGACAACATCGGCGCGCTCGTCGAGCAGATCGACGCAGCGGTTGCCGGCTTGGGCGTCGCCTATGAGATCGTCCTGGTTGACGACGGCTCCACCGACCGCACGCGCGAGCGCATCCGCGACCTCATGGCCACCCGCCGCCACCTGCGCTGCGTCGCCATGGCCAAGACGCCCCCGGGCCGGGGCAACGGGCAGTCGGCGGCCTTCCACGCGGGCTTCCGCGCCTGCCGCGGCGAACTCGTCGCCATGCTCGACGCCGACCTTCAGAATGACCCCGCCGACATCGGTCCCATGCTCGACCTGCTCCGGCGCACGAACTCGGACATGGTGCAGGGCGACCGCTCGCACGCCCGCAAGGACAACGCCGTGCGCAAGGTCGGGTCCATCGTCGGGCGGCTCTTCCGGCGGTGGCTCCTGGGCGACACCATCCGCGACACCGGGTGCTCGCTCCGCCTCCTGAAGCGCGAGATCGGGATCAGGCTCCCGCTCGAGTTCGCCGGGATGCACCGGTTCATCCCCGTCACCGCCCGGCACCTTGGCTATGCCGTCGTCGAGATGCCCGTGCGGCATCGTCCCCGGGTCGCCGGCACCACCAAGTACGGCCTGGGGATCACCAAGCGGGCGCTGCCCGGGCTGCGCGACCTGCTCGTGGTGCGCTGGATGCGCGCGCGCCGGCGTCCGACCGAGGCGTTCGAGGTGAACGCGATGGAGCCTTCTCCCGCTCGCGGTGCCCCGGGTGCTGTGCGATGAGCGACACGCCCCGCAAGCGGATCAAGTGGGAGCCGGCGGCGCTGATGCTGCTCGTGCTGGCGCTGGGGTTCTGGCTCGCGTTCGGGCCTCGGCTGCAACTCCCGCTGCGGCCCGGGGCCTCGACGCTGGACATCCGCATGGGGGACCTGCGCGGAGTGCTGGAGGCCGCACCCGGCGGCAGCGGGGGGGCGCAGACGTTCCGAGTGCTCTTCCGGGGCCAGCCGCCCTCGCGCGAGATGACCGAGGCCGAGGCGACCGAGGTCTTCGGGGCCGCGGCGGTGCGGAGCGCGGTGACGATGCGCCGCAACCCGGTCTTTCGAGTGCTCAACATCACGTCCTGGGCCAACGTCGTCTGGGTCGGGATCGGGCTCGGGGGCCAGATCGCCTTCTCGGGCCGGATGCTCCTGCAGTGGTTCATCAGCGAACGCCGGCGCGAGAGCGTCATCACCGAGTCGTTCTGGTGGTTCAGCCTCTTTGGCGCGCTGGCCCTGTTCAGTTACTTCGTCTGGCGGCAGGACCCCGTCGGGATCCTCGGGCAGGCCTCGGGGATCGTGATCTACGCGAGGAACCTGCGGCTGATCCACAAGCGGCGGCGTCGGATGGCCCGGAACGCCGCGGGCTCGTGACGTTTGCTCCGGGCGTCCCGGGAGCGGAGAATCAGGCATGCGAGTCCACCTCGACGACCACCTGCTGACCGAATCCGCCGAGACGTTCGCCCACGCGGTCGCGCTGGCGGCCTCTGCCGCGGTCGGGCAAGGCCGGCTGGTGATCGGCGCGATGGTGGACGGCGCCGCGGTGGACGCCGAGGTGCTGGAGTCGCCCCCGGCCCGCTCGCTGGGGGCCGAGGCCCGCTTCCGCTCGATCGACCGCCGCGAACTCATCGCCAACGCCCTGGTCGAGGCCAGCGAGGTGCTCCGCGTGGCCTCGCTGGACCAGTCGGCCGCGGGCGAGTTGATCCAGAGCGCCCGAGTCGCCGACGCGCTCCCGAAACTGGGCTCGGCGCTCTCGGGGTGGCAGGCCGTCAAGGACACCGTGCAGGCCTGCGTCGAAGCGCTCGACCTCCCGCGCGATCGGCTCGCCATCGCCCGGGCCGACGGGAGCGGCGTCGAGACGCTCGCGGACATGGCCTCCGCCCTCGCGGGTCGGCTCGCGGAGGTCAAGCGGGCGCTGGGCTCCGACGACTGGTCGGTGCTCGCGGACCTGCTGGCCTATGACATGGGCGAGCAGGCCGACCGCTGGGGCGCGCTGCTGGATCACCTGTCCACGCTGGCGGGTCGGCGGTAGCGGGGGAGGGGGGCGTCGTGTCGGCCAAGCAGGCGTCCAAGTCGGCTGAGCGTGTGGACCGCCTCATGGAGCGGGCCAGCCAGGCGCTGGTGGCCACGCGCTACTTCGAGGCCGAGCGGCTGTGCGTCGAGTGCCTGCGGGTCGCGCACGCCGCCCACGACTTCGAACGCATGGCCCGAGTGCTCCTGCCGCTGCAGGAGGCCCGTCGCCAGAAGCGGCAGATCGCGACCGAGGCGGATCGGCGGTTCCTCGTCTCGTCCGACCCCGGCCCGCCGGTCAGTCCCGGGTGCTACCTCTTCCAACCTCCGCTGATCGGGGCCGACGCCCGCGCGTTCCGCGACGCGGCCGACGCGGCCAAGGTGCCCGCGCTCGTCCTGACGCGCGAGCCCCTCACCCGCGACGGGAAGTGGCCCGTCGTCGCCGTCGGCGTCGTCTCGGTTCGCACCAAGGTCGATCCCCCCTGGCCGCTGCAGCGCGTCGAGACGAGCAAGACCAAGGACAACGTGGACGGCGTCACGCTCGGACCGCCGCCGGTGGCCTGGTTCGAGGCCGCGGCCGAAGCCATGGGCGACGCCGCCATCGCCAAGGTGAACCCCGAGGACCCCCCGGCCTGGCAGGTCGAGGACCTCATGGAGTTCCTCGACGCCCACCCCGACCACGAGTTGCTCCACCAGCGACTCGCTGACACGTGCCGGGCGGCGATGTCCCAGCCAATCCCCGAGCGGAAGCGCCGGCGCACGCATCTGGATCATCCGTACTCGTTCTGATCGCCGATGGGAACGGAGGGCGCCCCATGCGGGCGCGAGCACCGAAAGGACCGGGCGTTGGAACTCTGGCAGGCGATCGTCCTGGGCTTGGTGGAAGGGATCACCGAGTACCTGCCCGTGAGTTCCACGGGCCACCTGATCCTCGCGTCGTGGCTGCTGGGGCTGGGCGGGCCGGAGCGCAAGGCCGCGATCGACGCGTTCAACATCGTCGTGCAGGGCGGCGCGGTGCTGGCGGTCCTCGGTCTCTATTGGCCGCGGGTGGTCGCGATGTTGCTCGGGCTGCTCGGCAAGAATCCCGCCGGTCGGCGGCTCTTCGTCAACCTCTGCGTCGCGTTCGTCCCCGCGGCGGTGATCGGCAAACTCTTCAACGACGCCATCGAGGCCCGGCTCTTCAGCGCCTGGCCCGTGATCGCCGCCCTCGCCCTCGGCGGGGTCTACATGATCCTCCTCCAACGGACGCGCGGGAACCGCGGGACGCGCGAGATCGACGACCTCCGCCCGCGCGACGCGCTCGTCGTCGGGCTCCTGCAATGCGCCGCCCTGTGGCCGGGCACAAGCCGATCCATGATGACGATCACGGGCGGGTACCTCGTCGGCCTCCGACCCAGGGCCGCCGCCGAGTTCAGTTTCCTCCTCGCGCTCCCGACTCTCGGCGCTGCGACTGCGTTTAGGCTCTACAAGGACCTTGCCGCCGCGCGCCAGCACCACACGCCCGCGTTCTACGAGGTGCTCGGCGTGCTCCCCACGATCATCGGCGTCGTTGTCGCGGCGGTCTCGGCGGCCCTTGCCGTGCGCTGGCTCGTCGGGTTCCTCAATCGCCGAGGGCTGGAGCCGTTCGGCTGGTACCGGCTGGGGCTGGCGGGGCTCCTCGCCGCGGTCATCCTCTCGGGCGCGCTCGCGGCGTCCTAGAACTCGCCCGCGGCGATCGTCGATCGGGCCCAGCATCCATACAGTTCCGCCGCATGCCCAGAGGCGAACAAGATCGCTCCAAGCGGCTCGACATCATCCGCGACATGATCGTCCGCGCCAGCACCGCCAAGGCCCCGGGCGAGGTCGCACGCATCTGGGCCACGCAATACTGGAAGGTCCGCCCGGTCGACGTGATGGTCACGGCCTCGCGCCGCGGGTGCGAGCCCGACGAGTACCGCATCACCGGCGTGCGGCACCTCCGCGACATGATCTCCGGCGAGGTCGCCCGGCAGATCCCCGATGTGCCCCGCCCGTACACGGATCTGCCGATCCATCGCGGCGGGCTCGTGGGCTCGCTCGTCGCCGAGCCCGTCCCGAGGCTGCTCTCGGGCCTCGACGCCGACGCCGATCCCGTGCTTGGGACCGCGCTCGCGGGGATGCGGTCCGTCATCGCGGTCCCCATCTATGACCAGGGCCAGGCGCTGAACTGGACGCTCCAGTTCCGCGCCGAGGCGGACGGGTTCGACCCGGCCGAACTCGAGGCCGCGTTCCTCATCGCCAACCTCGTCGGGCACAACCATCGGCGGATGGTCCTCTCGCACGAGGTCCAGCAACTCAACGCGGCCCTCCGGGAGCAGTTCGAGCAGGTCGCGCGCGTGCAGAAGGCCCTCCTCCCGCGCGAGATCCCCGCGATCCCCGGCCTCTCCATCGCCACGAGTTACCTCACCAGCGAGCAGGCCGGCGGGGACTACTACGACTTCTTCCCCTTTCCCGACGGCCGCTGGGGCATCCTCATCGCCGACGTCTCCGGCCACGGAGCCGCCGCCGCCACCATCATGGCCATGCTCCACGGCATCCTGCACGCCTATGCCGGGCCAGCCACCACGCCCGGCGAGGTCATGGCCTACGCCAACGCCCGCCTCATGGCCGCCGGGATCGAGGGCACCTTCGTCACCGCCTTCTTCGGCATCTATGACCCGCCCACCGCCACGCTGACCTATGCCCGCTGCGGGCACAATCCCCCGATCCTCAAGGACGGGACCACCGGCGAGGTGCGATTCCTCTCAGGCCGGGGCGGGCTGCCGCTGGGCGTCCTCGAGCCGTACGAGGTCGAGAACGACTCGGTTCGGCTGCGGCCCCAGGACACCATCGTCCTCTACACCGACGGGATCACCGAGGCGTTCAACGCGAGCCGCGAGATGTTCGGCCCGGAGCGTCTCGACGCGGCCCTAACGGCTTGCAGCGGCGCGCCGGATTGCGTGATGGACTCTGTCCATGCGGCGCTCTTCAAGCACACGGGCTCGCTGGCACGGCGCGATGACCAGACCCTGGTGGCGCTGCGGTACGTCGGACGGGCCTGACCCCATCCGCGGAGCGCAACATCGAGCCGAATGGCGATGGGCACAGGCACCCGCGAGAGGCCCTTGCGCAGCACCCAACCCCACAAGCCCCGACATGGAGTACGACGAACTGCGAGCCTCATCCGGCGGGGCACTCGCGGCGATCGTCTCGTGCCATCCGAAGTGCTGGCACATACGAGCGCTAGGCCTGCCGGATCCAGATCTGGTTGTTCGTACCGACATGAGCACAGAGCACGCCCGTGCCGCCACAGATGCTCGTTCCACTCCCGCTTACCCAAGTCCAACCCGTTGTCAACGTCTTGAAGGCGATCCGGTTGCCATACGGAGGGAGTGAAGGTCCTGCTGGCTGTTCCGCGATGGCCCACAAACCGTCGGTCGGTGTACCGCCGATGTCAATGAGGTTGGTGATGTCTTTGTACGGATGCCACCGCCGCTCAGCGGGAATCCACACATACGGCTCGCGCCGGTGTGACAGGTGCACCGGGATCGTTCCGACCGTCGTGATGCGGAACCCCTCGCCGCCGACCCGCTCCCAGGAAGTGCCGGACCAGAACACGATGGTGGGTGGCTTGCGAGCGAGGTACGGCGACCTCGGGCCCTCGGTTGCCCACAGGACGCCATCCGTGCCGACCGCGATGTCCAGCAGCGGGTAGTAGGCACTGTCGGCGACATGAGACCAAGAACCGTGCCACCGATGAACGGAGTGGCTTTCGCGAAGCACGTAGCACTCGTTGTTGGGTCCGCACGCGATCGCTCGAGCGTCCGACGGCCCGACGCCGTGGAATCGGTTGTAGTCTGGCGCGTCCGAATAGAACAGCTCACCGCTTCTGCCGACATGATACAGACGTCCTGCGGAGCTCCAGGCCACGTCGCTGGCCCAGCTCCCGGCCAGTGGATGCCAGCGAGTGCCAGGAACTCGACTTGCGGAAGGAGATGACGAACGAGTTGGTTCCATCGGGATCTCTCGCAACGACTTGGCTACTTGGACTCCGGCGCGACTCCAGCCTCCACAGCATACAGACCTCGGAGGCCGCCGCGGGCCCGACAGCGCCACGTGGTGGGTGCATTGAAATCCCCGGCCCGTTACTCCTCGTCAAACCCGGCATCGACGAGGCGTTTCAGCGCCGCGCACGCCGCGGCCGCGTCGTCACCCTCGGCGACGACCGTCAGCACGGTCCCCTTCGTCGCCGCCAGCAGCATCATGTGCATGATCGACTTCCCGTCGACCTCCTGGTCGTCGCGGCGGACGCGGACCTCGCTCTTGAACTTGGACGCCTCGTCGACGAACGCCATCGCCGGGCGCGCGTGAAGCCCGAGACGGTTGACGATCGTGACGTTGACCGAGTGGCGTCCGGACACGCGGGGCCTCGGGGGCAGGAGAATTGTGGAACGAACAACGATCGACGGCGGCAGCAAGGTGAGGGCGAGGAGAGGACGGGTAGCGCGGAGGGCGTGGGTCAGCCGGTGATGAGTTGGTTGTCGGCCTCGTCCAGGAGCGTCCGGACCTCCTCGGCGGTCCGCGCCTGGCGCAGGAATCGGCGGAACGTCTCCTTGCTCAGGTTCTTGAAGATCACCTCCATCGCGTGCAGGTGGTCCTCCGGCCGGTCCTCGGGCGAGAGGAGCAGGAACACCGAGTACACCGGCTGCTTGTCGAGCGCGTTGAAGTCAACGCCCCGCTCCGAGAGCCCGACGGCCGCGGCCATGGTCTGCACCCCGTGGTGCTTGACATGCGGGACGGCCACGCCGCGCCCAAAGCCGGTGGACCCGCGCCGTTCGCGTTCGAGGACGGAGCGCACGAGGTCGTCGCGGAGGCGCGCCGGGGCCGCGCCCGAGGAGACGAGCGCGTCGACGAGTTCGATGATCGCCTCGTCGCGCTGGGCGGACGCGAGGCGTGCGACGATGGCGCCGGTGCCGACGAGTTGGGAGAGTCGCATGGTCAGCGGTGCCCGTTCTTGAGTCGTTCCTTGAAGTCCGCCAGTTGACGCGATGACTTCTGCACCGAGGCGTCGATGGCGGCGTACAGGTCGTTGTCGCTGGCGTGGGTCACGAAGTCCGTGTGCTTCTCCACGTCCACCACCAGTTCGACATCGAACTTGCCATGGTGGTGGTG
The DNA here is from genome assembly GCA_016793805.1 of Phycisphaerae bacterium. Taxonomy (GTDB): domain Bacteria; phylum Planctomycetota; class Phycisphaerae; order Phycisphaerales; family UBA1924; genus JAEUIZ01. The sequence continues at coordinate 19,340 of JAEUIZ010000055.1, read as the reverse complement.
GTCCTGCCGGCTGAGCCGGAAGGTCACGAGTTGGACGCCGTCGAAGTACCTCGGCAGTTTCTCCGCCTTGGTCTCGGCGTGTTGCCGGATGGCGTCGGTGACCTCCACGTTGCGACCCACGACCTCGATCCTCATCGCCGGCCCTCCAGCGCGGGTTCTCGCCCGCGACCCCTAGTCTAGTCGTGGCGCGGGCGCCTGACCCGGGACCTGCTTCTCGGGCACCAGCACCCCCCCCGTGAGCACGAACCGGATCGCCTCGTCCACCGACATCGACACGTTCCGAACCGACGACTCCGGGACCGTGATCACGAACCCAGTGAACGGCGTCGGTGTCGAGGGAATAAAGACCGAGATGCACGGCTCGCTCGCCGCGTTCCACGCGTCGCGGATCGAGTTCCCGCTCACAAAGCCGATCGTCCAGATCCCCTGCCTCGGATACTGCACCAGCACCACCCGCTTGAACGCCATCTGCCGCTCGCCGATGACCAGGTCCACCGCCTGTTTCACGTGCGGATACACCTGCTTGAACACCGGGACGCGCGCGATCAGCCGCTCCAGTCGGCTGTACAGCCGCCGCCCGATCAGCCCCCCGAGCAGGAGCCCGGCCAGGTAGATCAATAGGATGGCCAGCACCAGCCCCGTCGCCGGGAGGTACCACCGCTGCGACCAGAACTCGCGGAACTTCGCGGCCCGCACCGCCCGATCGACGACCTCGGCGGCCGCGGCACGCAACGGCTGGCCCGCCGGCGTGCGCACAAACTCAGCCCGCTCCTCGGGCGTCACCGTGTACCACTCCGGGCGAGAGGTCGGGCCCACGACCCACGGGGTCACCTCGACCACGGCCCACCGGACGCCCCGATTGATGGGTGCCGCCACGTTGTTGAACACGAACACGAACGCGTACCACAGGATCCACAGCGTCAACACCGACGGGAGCAGGACCGTCAGCCCGCGACCGAAGAACCGCCGAAAGTCCGACATGAATGTGGTGTGTTCACCCGCCATGGGCGTGCGACCCCCTGTGCGGTGCGCCCAAGGGAGGGGGGCGTCACAATGGGCCTGAGAGGACTCGAACCTCCGACCTCACCCTTATCAGGGGTGCGCTCTAGCCAGCTGAGCTACAAGCCCGGGCCGGACGATGGTAGGGGACTCCGTTCCGGTGTCAAACGACCGCGCCGCGTCGCCATCGAGGCAGGATCCCGTTGGGGCTCTCGCCCCCCTTTACAACCCGCGAAGGTTATGGGATACTGAGGCCGTTCGGAGAGAACGGGGCGCGGCACCCGCACCGTCGTGCGCCGGAGCGCGTGGGCCGCGAAGCATCCGTCGTGAGGAGACGAGATTGAACCTGATCTCGTGGGGTTGTGTCGTACTCGCGCTCGGCGCGAGCGTGGCTGATGCACAGGTCGAGTCGGCCTTCTCGCCGATCCCAGGGGTGCGCGAGCACTCAGGACGCCTGCTCGTCCGCCCCGTCCAGCCGGCGGCCTGGGTCGAGCGCGGGCTCACCCCGGGCCAGGCCCAGGTGCGCTACGAGGCCGCCCGCGCCAGCCTCGGGCCCTGGCGTGTTTCCATCATCGACGTGATCGACACGCATGTCGTCTCGGTCCCCGAGGGACTCACCGAACTCGGCTGGGCCTCGGAGTTGGTGCGCACGGGCGAGTACGAGTTTGTCGAGCCTGATTGGCTCGTCAGTCCCGCGGGAATCGATCCCGACGATCCGTTCTACAGGATTCAGTGGCATCTCCAGGCGATCGACGCGCCCTCGGCCTGGCAGTTCAATACCGCCGACGGCTCCATCATCTGCGCGATCGTGGACACCGGCGCCGACCTCACCCATCCCGACCTCGCGCCCTCCCTCGTGCCGGGTTTCAACTCCGTGACCCGCACACCCCAGGCGCTCGGCGGGCAGGTCTCCGATGTCAGCGGTCACGGGACCGCCGTCGCGGGCACCGCCGGCGCGGTCGGGAACAACGCCCTCGGGGGCTCGGGCGTCGGGTGGGGCCTCAAGATCATGCCCGTCCGGGCGTCCAACTTCTCGAGCGGGTCGGCCTTCCTCAGCGACATCCTCTACGGCGCCATCTGGGCCGCCGCCAACGGCTGCCGCGTCGTCAATGTCAGTTTCGCCGGCGTCGAGAACCAGGCCGCCCAGGCCACCGGCGCCGCCATCACCAACAACTACGGCGGACTCCTGTTCTGGGCCGCCGGCAACTCCGGGACCAACCTCGCCAACTTTGACTGGCCCGACGTGGTGGTGGTCGCGGGCACGACGGAACTCGGCGGGCGCGCACCCGATTCCTGCTGGGGCCGAGCCGTTGACCTTGCCGCGCCGGGCGTCGGGCTCTACGTCACCGCCCGCGGCGGGGGGTATGGCCCGGTCTCGGGAACCAGTTTCGCCAGTCCCATCGCCGCCGCGACTGCCGCCATGATCTGGTCCTCCGTGCCCGGCTCGACTCCCGCGCAGATCCTGGGCGTGCTCGAATCCACCTGCACACCTGTCTACACGAATGTCGAGTGGGAGGCTCTCGGCGCGGGAATCGTCAATCTCGGTGCCGCCATCCGCGCCGTCACCCCGCCGCCCACCGTCGCCCTTGGTCTGACCCTCAACGCGAACGGGTTCCCGGGAGAGTTCCAGGGGATCCAGGCGACGTACTACCCCGCCGGCAACGCCACGACGATCCCTCCCATCACGGGCTCGCCTGTGGGCGCCGGCATGATCTCCCAACTCGACCTCGCCCCCGGGGCCTGGGCCGGCTGCCCGCTCCACACCAACTTCGTCGCCCATCTCGAGGGTTCGATCTGGGTGCCCGCGAGCGCGGCGTACACCTTCACCGTGGACTCCCGCGACGGCGCGAACCTCTACGTCGGGGGCCGCCTCATCGTCAATAACGACGGGCTGCATCCGCTGCGCTCCCGGTCCGGCTCCGTCGCCCTCGACGCCGGATACCACCGCTTCCGCGTCGACTATTTCACGCGGAGCCCCGATCCCACGCTCAAGGTTCGCTTCCGAGGTGCTGGACTCGGCGAGTTCATCCTTGACCGTGCCGAACTCTCCTTCGACCCTGTCTCGCCTCCCGACCCCAACACGAGCCGGCGGTAGGTTGCCGTCCCTCGCGGGCGGATATACTCTCCGGGCGTTCGGGCTTTCTTCGCCCACTCCACCCCTTTCGCCCTCCCCGGGGGAACCGCCGGGGCCCTGACGGTCGAACATGGATATATAGGGTCGGCACGTCGCCGCCCCGCCGGGAGACTTGTATGCGCCGCGCCTCACCCCGCCGTGCGTTCACCCTCATCGAACTCCTCGTCGTCATCGCGATCATCGCGATCATCATCGCGATTGTCTTCCCTGCGCTCGCCGGCGCGCGGTCCACCGTCCGCGCCTCGAGCACCAAGCAACTCCTCGCCAACATCCAGAACGCCGCCTCGGCCTTCCAGACCGACAACAACCGCCTCCCCGGGTACTTCAGCGCGCGCCACATGGCCAACGCCGAGAACGACGCCCGCGCCACCAATCCGCCGCAGGGCCTCTCCGCGATGGAGAACATCATGCTCGACCTCGCGGGCGGGATCGTGAGCACCGACGGCACATCGACCCCGCCCTCCGGCGGGCCCACCGCCGTCAGCGTCGGGCCCTACAGCGCCGCCAATCGCCGGATCTGGGTCGCGCCGGACCTCATCGGCACCAGCACCGCCGGCGACAAGGCCTACTACGTCCCCGATCGCAAACTCTTCGTCGCCCAGTTCAGCCCCGGACAACAGAACGGCCTCCCCGGTGCCACCGGGCCCGAAGGCACCGCCCAACTCCCCGACATCGTCGATCACTTCGGCAACCCCGTTCTCGCCTGGGCCGTGGACCAGGGTTCGGCCCAGCCCGTGCGCACGACCGCGGACTTCGCCGCCGTCAACTCCAGCGGGGCCGTCAACTCGCGCTACTACTGGGCCCCCAACTCCTGCTTCCTCACCGCCACCGCACTGGGCAAGAAGGCCATCGACCAGACCGACGCGGTGTCGGGCAGCCTGTTGTCGGGCAGCGGGCCCGCCGCGGACCTCGCCAACTCCATGATCGGGTTCCTCGGGAATCCCTCGTACCCCTATCGGGCCCCGGCGGCGACGACCGGGCCGATCTTGCCCGAGGCCGGGCGCGCTCCGCTCGTGCTCCACTCCGCCGGCGTCGACGGCGTGTACCTGGGCCGAAAGGACCGCGGGGCCAAGCAGTTCGACTTCTCTGTCCGCAACTGGATCGACTACCAACTCAACTTCGTCAAGCGGCCCAACGGCATCGAGCCCGTCGGCGCCACCGTCAATGACGGCTACCTGGACAAGGACGGCAAGCCCACCAACATCGACATCCTCGAGCGATTCGACGACATCACCAACGCCGGCGGGTCGTGATCGAAGTCGGGCGTTCGATCCGAGCGTCGATCACGATGCGTGCGCGCGATATCCGCCCGTCGGGTCCCCGATATAGAGCGTCGCGATCGAGTTGGTGGCCTTGGGCGTGCCCAGGGGCTTGCCCGCGAGCAGCAGCACGGGCTCGCCCACGCGGACCCACCGCCGCTCCAGCAGCAACCGCTCCGCCAGGTCGGTGAATCCGCCGAGCCGTCCGCCCTCGGGCGCGGAGACGACCACAGGCGTGACGCCTTTGAGGAGCGCCATCCGCCGGGCCGCGTGCGGGTTCGTCGTCAGCGCCAGGATCGGGACCCGGAACTCGTTCTGGGAGAGGTACCGTGCGGTGCCCCCGGATTGCGACCAGCAGACCACGGCCCGCGCGCCGATGTCTCGCGCGACGTGCCACGCCCCGTGCGCCAGCGCCGCCGTCGGGTAGCGCGACTCGACCAGCCGCCTCGGGGGCGACTCGAGGTGCGGGAGCGTCGCGACGTGGGCCTCGGCCGCCTCGATCACCCGCCGCATGATGTCCACGGCCAGGGCCGGGTGCTTCCCGATCGCCGTCTCGCCCGAGAGCATGACGGCGTCCGCCCCGTCAAAGACCGCGTTCGCCACGTCCGACACCTCGGCCCGTGTCGGCGACGCGCTCTCGATCATCGACTCGAGCATCTGCGTCGCGACGATGCACGGGCGGCCCCAGTCCGCCGCCATCGCCACGATCCGCTTCTGCACCACCGGCACATGGGCCAGGTCCATCTCAACGCCCAAGTCCCCGCGCGCCAGCATGATCGCGTCCGCCGCCTCCACGATCGGCTCCAAGTGCGCCACCGCCTCCGGCTTCTCAACCTTCGCGATCACGCGGATCAGCGAGCCCGATGCGTGGCCCGACGTCTCGGCCTGCGACCGGTCCACGGGGCACATCCCGAACAGCCGCTCCTTCAACTCCCGCACCTCGTCCGCGCGCCGAACAAACGACAGCGCCAGGAAGTCCAGCCCGTGCTGCACCGCCCACGCCACGCACTCCCAATCCCGCGGCGTGATCGCCGGGACCGACAACGCCGAGTCCGGCAGGTTCACGCCCTTGCCCGTCGAGAGAGTCCCGCCCTGCGTGACCCGGCACACCAGCGCCCCCCCTCCCCGCCCCCCCCGCCCCGCCCGCTCCCCCGGCCCGTCCCGCCGATCCACCGCCAGCATCCGAACCGCGCCGTCCGCGAACAGCACGCGATGCCCGGGCGAGACCTCGTCCGCCAGCCGTGGGTACGTCACCGGCAGGGCGTCTCCGTCGCCCGCGGCCCCACCCGCGAGGTCATCTCCGACGAGCGTCACGTCCTGCCCGACCTCGAACGTGCGTGCGGGCTCGACCTTGCCGAGTCGAATCTTCGGGCCGCACAGGTCGCCCACCACCGCCACGACTCGCCCCGCCCGCTCGGCCTCGGCCCGGATCGTCGCCAGCCGACGCGAGTGGTCCGCGAGGCTCCCGTGCGAGAAGTTCAGGCGGAACCCGGAGACGCCGGCTTCGAGCAACTTGGCAACCACCGCGGGCGACTCGCTCGCCGGGCCGATCGTCGCCAGAACCTTCGCCCGCGTCGGGCGCGCGTCGGCGCTCACGGCGTCGCCCCGAGTTCGATGACCCGGCGGTAGCAGTCGCGGAAGTACGCCGTGTACGCGATGCGCGAGCGTGCGGCGATCGTCGGGTCGCGCCACGCCTCGCGGATGGCCTTGTAATGCTCCGCCGAGAACTTCAGCCGCTGGCCAGCGTTCGGGCTCTTCTCCGGCCAGAGGTCGTGCTCGGGCCAGTCAAAGAACAGCCGATCCATCTCGGCGAGCCGTTCCGGCGGGAACCCGGTCCTGTCGCGGGCGCGATTCATGGCCTGCCACGCGGCCCGTTGCTCGTCGGCGATGTCGATGGCGAACGAGGCCATCATGATCTTGATCGAATCCCTCCAGCCCCTGGACGGCTCCGTCGACGCCCGCGCGAACGGGTCGATGTCGTCCACGAACGCCGCGCGGTACTTGGTGTAGAAGTCGCGCCGAATCGGCATCCGCCGTAACTGGTGGTGCCGCGGGCCCATCGGCGTGCCGTCCGCGGCCGCGGGGTTCCTCGCGCCCGCGGGCGTGTCCCGGGCCGCCAGTTGCCAGAGCGCCTGCCCCTCGTCGCTGAGGCAGAACTCGGCGAATCGGTCCGCCAACTCCGGGTGGGGCGCGCCAGCCAGCAGCGAGATCGGATCGGCGTCGACAAAGGTCGTCCCCGGGGGATCGACGTACCCGACCCGGGCCGTCGCGGGCGTCTCGCCGGGAGCCATCGTCGCCTCGGCCTGCCCCCGCCCATAGAAGTCGATCGCCAGCCCGGCAGCCGCCTCGCCCGCCGCCACGTCCTGCGGGGGCTTGGTCGAGGAGTTAGTGAAGTAGCGCGTGTTGGCGCACATCGCGCGGAGGATCCGCCACCCTCGCTCCCATCCGTAGTTGTCCAGGATCGCGTTGATCGACGTTTCCATCGAACTCGACTGCCGCGGGTCCGAGAGCGCCACACGCCCGGCGTAGCGCGGGTCGGCGAGGTCCTCGAACGAGGCTGGCTCCGGGAGCCCCAGTTCGCCGAGCACACGCCGATTGAAGACGATCCCAAAACTGGAGAGCGCGGTCCCGAGCCAGTATTGGTCGGGGTCGTAGAGCAACTCGGTGCCGATGCGGTTCTCGCCAAAGACCTCGTCGAGCCGCTCGGTGCTCAGGGTCGCTGGCCGGGCCATACGGACGCGCACTCGCTGGCCGCCCACCTGCACGACGATGCCCTCCTTCAACTTTCGATGGTCGTACGAGCCGCCCCCGAGCATCGCGTCAAAGGCCACGGCCCCGGGCGTGAGGTCGAGTTCGGGCAGCCGCTCCTTGTCCGGCGGCGTGACCTCGCGGGCGGGCGTGGACTTGAACCGCCCCGACTTCGCCAGGGCCGCGTACTGCGCCTCGAGTTGCTTGCGGATGTCCGACGTGCCCCCGGGCGTGCGCCAATCGACCGCCACCGGCTGCTTGTGGACGCGCTCGTGCCAGCGCGAGAACGCCTCGCCGAACTCCGCCCGGATCTGCTGCACGTGCGGCGTAACGACCACGATCTTCGCCGCGTCGCGACGCACCTCCACCTCGCGCGGACGCATGAGGAACGGCACGCCGAGGATCAGCCCGAGCGCCGCCACGATCGCCGCATGAACTCCGCGCATGCCGGCATCGTACCGACCGCCCGGTTAGGGGTCGAACCGGGATCGACAACACGGCACGGCGCGGCATAATGCTCGCATGAGCCACCTCTGGGTCGTTGCAGCGGCGGCGATGGCGAGCGGCGCGACCCTCGCCGACGATCCTCCCGCGCGCTACGACGGCTGGCAGGCCGCCCGCGTGCGTGCCGAAACGCTGCGCGACGCCGCGCTCCTCGCCCAGGTCGGCGCCGACGTCGGCTGCGAACTCGCTCGCGGCGAGAGCACGGTCCTCCTCCCGCCCGGGGCCGCGGATCTGCTCCGCGAGCGAGGCATGCGCGTCAAGGTCCTCTCGCCCGACATCCAGGCCGAGATCGACGCCGAGAGCAAGCGGCGTGCCCGCGGCGGCGCCGACGGCCCGTGGTTCAGCGACTACAAGGACCTCGCCGCGGTCGATGCCTACCTCGACGCTCTCGTCGCACTCCGACCCGACATCGCCACTCGGCAGATCATCGGCACGTCGGTCGAGCAGCGCCCCATCTGGGCGATTCGCATCACCGGCCCCGGCCCGGGCCAGGGTCGCGGGTGCAAGCCCGCCATCCTCGTCCACGGATGCCAGCACGCCCGCGAGTGGATCACCGTGATGGCCTCCATGTTCGTCGCCGACGCGCTCGTCCGCGGCCACGCCGTCGATCCCGCCGTCACCAGCCTCGTCGACAACGCCGAGTGGCTCATCGTCCCGGTCAGCAATCCCGACGGCTATTCCTGGACCTGGACCAACGACCGCCTCTGGCGCAAGAACCGGCGCGACAACGGCAACGGCACCTTCGGCGTTGACCTCAACCGCAACTGGGCCCAGGGCTGGGGCCTCTCGCTCCCGCACCCAAGCGCGGGGAACGCCAGCCCCAGCAGCGCGGTCTACTGGGGCCCCGCGCCGTTCTCCGAGCCCGAGACCCGAGCCCTCCGCGACCTCGCGCTCGCCAAGCCCGGCCTCCGCGGGCACCTCGACATCCACTCCTTCGGCCAACTCGTCATGTGGCCCTGGGGCTCGAACTCCGCCGCCTCGCCCGACCAGCCCACCTTCTACGCCGTCGGCTCCGCGATGCGCGACCGCATCCTCGCGACCACCGGCGTGACATTCCTGCACGGGCCGGTGTATTGGACGGTCTATCCGGCCGCGGGCATCTCGGTCGATTGGATGTACGCCGACCGCGGCGCGTTCAGTTACACCTACGAACTCCGCGACACCGGCACCACGGGGTTCCTCTTGCCGCCCGAGCAGATCATTCCCGCGAGCACCGAGGCCTGGGCCGCGCTCCGTGTCCAGGCCGAGTGGACCATCGCCCGCTATCCATTCCGCGCCGACTTCGACGGCAACTGCCTCTACAACATCAACGACTTCATCGCCTTCAACAACGCCTTCGCCGCGATGGAACCCGCCGCGGACTTCGACGGCAGCGGCTCGCTCAACATCAACGACTTTGCCGCGTTTCTGAACGCTTGGGCCGCGGGGCAATAGCCGCGCGGTTCTGTCACGCCTCTCCGGAGCCCACGATGCCGACCGCTCGATCGTCCGTGCTTCTCGCCGCCGCGGTCCTCGGCCCTGCCGCCAGCGCCCAGCCCCTGGCAACCGATCCCGCCTCCGTCGTCCGATACGACGGGCACGCCCTCGTCGATGTCGAGGTCCGCGGCCCGCGCGACCTGCGCACGCTCCTGGCCCTCGGCGCCGATCCCTCCTGCGAGTGGCGCGCCGGCCTCAACGAGGCCCGATTCCCGCCCGAGTCCATGGACGCCCTCCGCGACTCCGGCCTCCGCTTCACCGTCCGTGTCGAGAACCTGCAAGCCGTGCTCGACGCCGAGAACGCCCGACTCCGCGCCGGCGCGGCCCACCCCGACGGGCCTTGGTTCGCCGACTTCAAGGACCTCGCCGCGATCTCGGCGTATGTGGACACTCTGGCGGCCCTCCGACCCGACCTCGCCACGCGGATTTCCCTCGGCAACTCGCTCGAGGGCCGACCCATCTTCGGCCTGCGCATCACCAGCCCATCTCTCGGCCTGGGCCGCGGGTGCAAGCCCCTGCTCCTCCTGAACTCCTGCCAGCACGCGCGCGAGTGGATCTCGCCGATGGTCAACATGTTCGCCGCCGACGCCCTCCTCCGCCGATACGACACCGATCCCGCGATCAAGGACTTCGTCGATAACGTTGAGACGATCATCGTGCCCGTCGCCAACCCCGACGGGTACGTCTTCACCTGGACCACCAACCGCTACTGGCGCAAGAACCGTCGGCCCAACGCCGGCGGCTCCTTCGGCGTCGACCTCAACCGCAACTGGGGCTACCAATGGGGCGGCGTCGGCGCCAGCGCCACGCCCTCCAGCGACACCTATCGCGGCACCGGGCCCTTCTCCGAGCCCGAAACCCAGCGCCTCCGCGACTTCGCGCTCTCCAAGCCCAACCTCCGCGCACACACCGACCTCCACAGTTACGGCCGGCTCATTCTCTGGCCCTGGGGGTTCACGCCCACGCCCAGTCCCGACCACGCCGCGTACGTCTCCCTCGGCGGCACGATGGACCAGCGCATCGAGGCCGTCCACGCCACCCCCTACACCCCGGGCATCTGGTACTCCACGCTCTATCCCTCCAGCGGCACCGCCATCGACTGGACCTACGCCGAGCGCGGCGCCTTCGCCTTCACCATCGAACTCCGCGGGAGCGATTTCGTCCTCCCGCCGGCCGAGATCGTCCCCAACAGCGAGGAGATTCTCCAGGGCCTGATCTACCAGGCCCAGTGGACCGCGGGCCGGTTCCCCTTCCGCGCGGACTTCGACGGCAACTGCCTCTACAACGTCAACGACTTCATCGCCTTCAACAACGCCTTCGCGGCGATGGACCCCGCCGCGGACTTCGACCGCAGCGGGAGCCTCAACGTCAACGACTTCGTCGCGTTCCTCAACGCCTGGGGCGCGGGGCAGTAGCGGCGTCGCGCCAAGAGAAACGCGGCGCGCGCCGGCGAGCGCACGCCGCGGGATCAGCCGTCGAATCGCCTCAGAGCGTCTTGTTCGCCTTGGCCGCGGTCAGGACCGCGTCCTTGTCGGCGTCGCTCTTGCCGTCGAACTTCTTGACGCACCCCTCGCAGCAGAACCCGATCTTCTGACCCTTGTAGGTGCGGGTGAGGGCCGCCGAGTGCGCCTTGTTGTCGAACTCGTCCCCGCCGATGGGGCACATCGTGTTGATCGTCGCCACGCTGGCGGACCGGGCGCCCTTCTCGCTGGTGCCGCAGGTGCCGCAGCAGGCCTTCTCCTTCGCGCACCCCGCGAAGAGCAGGACCGAGCCGCCGAGCGTCAAACCAAGAGCAATCGTGCTGAGTTTCATCGGAATCCTCCAGAGCCGGCCTGGCGCCATGCCCTGCCGGGCCCAATCCTAGACTCCCGCCCCGACCGGAGGCATCATGCTCGAGTTCCCGCGCGCCCTCTGCGACGACTACTACGTCAACCTGAAACTGGGTCTCAAACTCGACCAGGACCGCGAGCGCCAGACCGTGCTCGACCTCTTCGACCGCGTCCGCCGTCAGTTCCCCGCCATGGCCAACTTCCGGAGGTACAAGGACGAACTCGCCCTCGAGGCCGACGCCGCCTCCACCAACCACCAATGGGTCGCGCTCCGCGAGCGGAGCCTCCGCGCCGGCTCGGTCAACCCCGCGCGCCTCGCCGACGCCTACGCCTTCCACCGCGCGATCCTCGAGATCGCTCCTTTCTTTCTCGGGGTCTCCCCGCTCGACGCCGACTTTGTGGAACTCCTCTTCGGCTTCGACCTCGCCGCCGACATGCCCCACGACGCCCTGGTCGGGCACGCGCTCCTCGCCGATTCCGCCTTCGGGCCGCTCCTCGACGCTCCCGGCGTCGCCGTCGCCTCCTGCCAGCCCTCGATCGGGCTCACGCTCGACGACCGACTCGAGGCCCAGATCGAGGTCAAAACCCGCCCCCGCACCGATCGCGGCCCCGAGCCACTAAGCGTCTACGTCACCCTCCGAACGCACGGGCCGTTCCCACGCATCGAGGACCTCCCCGCCGTCATGGAAGACCTCGGCCGCCGCGCCGAGGCCCTCGTCGATGAGTTCGCCGTCCCGCGACTCATCCGCCCGCTCCACGACGCGATCCGAGGTGGCGCGTGACCCTCGGGGCCTCGGGCCTCGGGCCCGCGCTCCTCTGGCTCGGCGCGCTGATCGTCGTGGTCGTCGTCGCCGGGCTGGTCATCCTCGCCATCCGCCGCCGCACGCTCGGGGGGAACGACGGCGCCTCGCCCGCCTCGCTCATGGAGGAGATGCGCCGCCTCCGCGACTCGGGCCAGATGACGCCCGAGGAGTTCGAGGCCACGAAGCGCAAACTCGTCGAGCGGGCCCGCGCGCAGCCCCCAGACCTCGCCGCCCGGCGATCACCCGAGCGATAACCGCCCACGGACGCGGCGGATCCGCTTTCCGGTGGAGACAACGCGCCACCCGGCCGATACACTCTCGCCGATCGGCTGGCCGACCCGTCCGCGGGCGTCCGCCGCCACGATTCGTACGCACCGGCGAGGGACGAATGGCCAAGAACAAGCAAGACGGCTCGGACCAGCAGGGCCCCGGCGCTCCGCGCGGGACCGACGAGAACTTCCGCGGCCGCCGCGTCACCACCTGCTCCTTCTGCGGCAAGACCAGCCGCGACGTCGGGCCCATGGTCGAGGGGCCCAACGAGGTCTACATCTGCACCAGTTGCGTCGACCTCTGCCAGAACATCTTCCGCCAGGAGCGGCGTCGCGTCGGGTCCGTCAGTTCCAAACTCACCGACATCCCCTCGCCCCGCCAGATCACCGAGCACCTCGACCAGTACGTCATCGGGCAGACCCAGGCCAAGCGGGCCCTCTCGGTCGCCGTCCACAACCACTACAAGCGGCTGCTCCACACCGAGAGCGAGGACAGTTCCGTCGAACTCGACAAGTCCAACATCCTCATGATCGGGCCCACCGGCTCGGGCAAGACCCTCCTCGCCCGCACCCTCGCCAAGATGCTCAAGGTCCCCTTCGCCATCGGCGACGCGACCACGCTCACCGAGGCCGGGTACGTCGGCGAGGACGTCGAGAACCTCCTCCTCAAACTCCTCCAGGCCGCCGACTACGACCTCGAGTCCGCGCAGCGCGGGATCATCTACATCGACGAGATCGACAAGATCGGGAAGACCTCCAACAACGTCTCGATCACCCGCGACGTCTCGGGCGAGGGCGTGCAGCAGTCGCTCCTGAAGATGCTCGAGGGCACCGTCTCGAACGTCCCCCCGCAGGGCGGGCGCAAGCACCCCGAGCAGCAGTACATCCAGGTCGACACCACGCACATCCTTTTCATCTGCGGGGGCACCTTCGTCGGCCTCGAAGACATCATCCGCCGTCGCCTCGGCAAGGCCCGAATCGGCTTCACCGCCGAGGCCCAGGCCCGCGACGAGGAGACCCGCCGCGCCGAACTCCTCCAGCGCGTCGCCCCCGAGGACCTCATCGAGTTCGGGATGATCCCCGAGTTCGTCGGGCGCCTCCCGGTCATCGCGCCGCTGATGCCGCTGACGACCGACGCGATGGTCTCGATCCTCACCGAGCCGCGCAACGCGCTCGTCCGCCAGTACCAGCACCTCTTCCAACTCGAGGGCGCCAAACTCACCTTCACCCAGGGCGCGCTCCACGCCATCGCCGAGAAGGCCGCCAAGCGCGACACCGGCGCCCGCGGCCTGCGCGCCGTCATGGAAGAGGTCATGATGGAACTCATGTTCGAACTCCCCGACCACTCCCAGCAGGGCGCCGAATACGTCATCGACGAGGCCACCGCTCGCAACCCCGCCGTCCGACTCGCCGACCTCCGCGTCAAGCGCAAAGAGAGCGCGTAGGCACAGGCCCGCTCGAACCGCGGAACAGCCGTTTCACCCTGCGCTGACGATCTTCCGCACCGTCCGACCTTCGACCTCGACGCGGATCGCCAGGTGCGTCCGCACGCCCCCGACTTCCAGCCGCCTCGTGTCCGCGGCGCGCTCCGTGACGACGTGCATCGTCGTGTGCTGCGGGTCTGCAGCGATACCCACCGACCGCAGCGCCATCGCCAGCACCCTCGCATTGGCTCGCGCCCAATCCGCCGCCGCCAGCACATCCACCACTGCACGGTCTCCGGCCTCGCCCGCGAGCACCGCCAGATGCACCTCGCCCGCCGAGTCCACCGCGATGTCCACCATCGGTGAAGCCGGGCACCGGATCGGCGCCACCGTCAGCCCGAGCAGCGCCGCCGCCGACTCGTCCCCCGTTCTTGCCCCCGCCCTCTGTGGCGCGCTGGCGACCTTCGACTCCGTCCGCGGCTCGACCCGCTCGCTGACGGCCTCCCTCACGTGCCGCATCGCCGCCGCGTACTTCGCCACCGCCCCCGCCCGATCCTCGTCGCCCTCGCCGATCCATCCCCCGCGCGGCTCGCTCCCCGGGCCATGCCGGGACTCCACCCGCGACGTCGCTCGCACCAGCCCGACGATCCGCCTCGCCTCCTCGCCCGGGTCACCCGTCGCCTCGCCCTCATACACCACCGCGCCCGGCGTCGTCCCCGCGATCCGTTGCACGATCGCCGCCAGCGTGATGGGTCGGCCCAGGAACGCCTCCGCCGCCCGCGCCAGCCGCGACGACGCCTCCCCCGCACGCTCCGCCGACGCCCCCATGATTGCCATCCGCACCGCGACCGCTCCGTCCGACGCGACCAGGTCTCGCAGCGCCCGGTACGACCCGACCACCGACGCCTCGTCCGCACCCGTCAGCACCGTCACCGCGTCCGCCCCGATCAGCCCGGCGCCATCCGGCACGCTCACCAGCCACGCGCCCACCCGCGACGCCAGCGACCGGATCGTGCCCTCGAGCGCTCCCTCGCCGCGCACCTCCGCCACCCCCGCCGACTCGATCGTCACTCGTCCACGCTCGATCCGCACCAGCGCCGCGCCCCGGCCCGAGGCCTCCGCCATCTGCCGCGCGTACTGCCGAACCCACGCCCAGGGCGACACCGGCAGATGCCCCACCACGATCTGCTCGACCGTCGCGTGCCGCACCTCGTGCGCTCGCCGCGGGTCCTCCCCGCGCTGCTCCACCCGGCCTTCTCCCAGGAACAGGTCCGCCAGCGCGTCGTAATCCGCGCCCGACGGCCCACGTCCCGTCCCAGTTCGCGCCGACGTGGTCATCCCGACCTCCGCCCGCCCGACTCCGCCGGCACCTCGATCACGCTGTTCATCCCGTGGTACGGGTTCGGCTCCAGCGCGGGGTTGTGCGGGTCCACCATCCATCGCCCGTCCACCACCAGCCTATAGCGCCATCGGCCCGGAGGCAGCCGCACACACGTTTCCCACACCCCCATCGCCTCGTTCCTTCGCATCTGCCCCGCCGCGGGTTCCCATCCGTTGAACTCCCCGGCCACCGCGACGCTCGACCCCGCCGCCAGCGGCTGCACGAACAGCGCCCCACTCCGCGTCGATCGTGCCCCATACATCCCAGCCATGGCCTCCCGACGCGATCGCTCCGCCAACTCGGCCTCGGGCGTTCCCGGTGGAGGCGGCGGCACCTCCGACTTCCCGTCCCACGTCCGCGACCGCAACTCTGACGCCGCCCGTGCCAGCGCCGCCAGGTCCTGCGACCGCGTGATCGACACCGCCGCGAGTTCGTGGGCCACGCTCGGGACGACCACCAGCGGCGTCTCGCCCGGCGAGATCGCTCGCTCCGCGATCATCGAGACCGCTTCCACCCGTCGCGCCAACTCCGCCATCGCCGGCGCCGTCGGCACCACGACCTCCGGCCGCTCGCTGGCCTCGGGCGCCCGCACACTCGTCATCCCTCCGATGCCCAGCACCGAGACCGCCCATTCCGCCAGGGCCGTGTAGTCCAGCGCCCCGATCGAGGTCGGCGAATACTCGACCACGGGCTGCCCGAAGCTCGCGGCCTCCTTGAGCGCCGCATCGTGGCGAATCACGCACGGGACTACCTTGTCCTCAAATCGCCGCCGAATCTCGTCCAGGATGTCGCGCGCCAGCGCGCTCGACTCCTCGTGCAACGTCGGCAGGACGTGGTATCTGGGGGGCTGCTCGAGCCGCTTCGATAGGCTGCGGATCGTGCTCACCTGCTTCGTCGCCCCCTGCAACGCGAAAAACGCGGTTTGCACCGGGATCAGGACATCCTGCGAGGCGGCGAGCGCGTTGTAGGTGAGGATGCCGATCGACGGCGGACAATCGACGACGCACACGTCGTAACTGGTTTCGAAATGGCGCAATACATGCGCTAAACGGAGATGCTTGTCCGGAGAGTCGGCGAGCCCTCCCCGGCTGGACTCGAGCCCGGCCAGTTTGGTCCGGCTCGGGGCGAGGTCGAGGTTCCGGCTCACGCGCCACAGCAGCCGCGCCCGATCGACGCCCGCCCCTCCGCCGCCCTCGGAACCGGCGAGCAGGGCGTCACCGATGTCGAGGTCGATGCGCTGCTCGGGGATCGCAAGTCCCGCGGCGCAATGCGACTGCGGGTCCATGTCCACGAGCAGGCAGCGGTACCCTCGGCGAGCGAGGATTCCGGACAGGTTGATGGCGGTCGTGGTCTTGCCACAGCCGCCTTTTTGATTGATGATGGAAATTGTGCGCACGGCGGCTCCGTTCCTAGGAACAATCCCTGAGCTCTCTCCGTCTCCGTGCCGGAGTGGTTATCGGGAACCCGGGTCGAAGTTCGTGATTCGAACGAGTGAGGAACGGCTGATGACAGTTGAGCGGCGCGACGAGGGAAGGGCAGTTGACGTGGCGGAGAAAACGTTGGTAGATTGCAACGCGAGCCAGTTGAGGCGCGGAGATCGCCTCGGCTGGCCGCCGGGCCGTGTGTGTCCCGGACTCGTGGGCGGTCGTGATCCCAGAGAGAGCACGATCGCAAAGGCCGACGACGCGTTCGCGTGTCGGTGGAGCATCGGCGGAGGAGGAGCAACGGGAGGGACCTCCCGGGGGCTTCGACATGTCGGGTCAAATCGCGGGTGCGGAGGGCGTGGTCAAGTGGTTCGATCCTCGCAAGGGCTACGGCTTTATTGTCGGGCCGGAGGGACAGGACATCTTTGTCCATTTTTCCGTCATCGAGGGCGACGGGTTCCGTGCCCTGAAAGACGGCTCGTCGGTGACCTACGACGCGGTCGTGGCGGACTCGCGCTGGAAGGCGACGCGGGTGGTCCGGCACGACGCGGCGGTGCAGGTGGTCGCCAAGCCGGGCTACACGCGCTCACCACGGCGGTAGGGCGCCGGGCGTGATGTGGTCGGCGTTGCTTGCCGGCTTCGCCGTGGGCGCCTTGTCGGCGGTGGTGGCGGCTCGGGTGGTCGTTCGGCGGCACCTGGCCCGGGTGCGAGCGGCGGAGCGTCGGGCCCGGGACGCCGAGCGGCTGGCCGAGATTGGCGCGATGACCGGGGGCCTGGCGCACGAGATCAAGAATCCGCTCTCGACGATCGGGCTGAATGCACAACTTCTGGCCGAGGGGGTCGAGGAACTCCCCATCGACTCGGACGCGAAGGGCCGGCTGGTGCGTCGGCTGGGGACGCTGCGGCGCGAGGTCGAACGTCTGCGGGGGATTCTGACGGACTTCCTGCAATACGCGGGGCAGATTCGCGTCGAGCCGACCCGGGCGGACCTCAACGCGGTGGTGGTCGAACTGGCGGACTTCTTTCTCCCGCAGGCGCAGAAGCACGGCGTGCGGATCCGGCAGGAACTCGCGCCCGGACCGCTGTGGGCGATGTTGGACGTGGCGCAGGTCAAGCAGGCGACGCTCAACCTGATGCTCAACGCGGTCCAGGCGATGGCGGGGGCGCACGCGAGCCGGCAGCGCCCGGACGGGGGCGGCGCGTCGGAAGGGATTCCGGGAGCCGGCGGCGGGGATGGCACAACGGGCGGAGGGGAGTTGATTCTGCGGACGGTCGCGCGGGCCGATGCGGACGGGGCGCCTCTGGTGGAGTTGCACGTGATCGACACCGGCCCGGGGATTCCGCCCGAGGCGCGCGAACGGATTTTCCAGCCGTATTACACGACCAGGAGCGGGGGCACGGGGCTGGGGCTTCCGACCGCGAAACGGCTCGTCGAGGCCCATCACGGGCGTCTGGAGGTCCACTCCGAGCCGGGTCGCGGGTCGGACTTTACGATGGTCTTTCCCGTCGGCGGCGAGTGAGGGCTACGACCCGAGCACGCCCGCGAACGCGTCGGCGATGGCGGCGTCGAGTCCCGCGGCACGGGCCCGCTCCAGCGCCACCAGTGCCGGCGCGCGTCGATCGGACGCCTGCATGATGACGGCGACGGCAAGCCATGTTGACGCCGAATCGGCGCGGTTGGCGGCGCGGGTGGCGGCGTCGAGGGCGCGGTCCAGCGCGTCGCGGGTGGGGAGCGAGTCGAGATTGAGCGGGCGGGCCACGAGTGCCGGGTCGATGCGATAGGCCAGTTCGACCTGGGCGGCGCCGTCGAGAACCTCGCCGATGTCGATGAGCGAGAGCCCGAGAGACCGGACCGCCTGCACGTCGCCGGGGTAGGCGGCCAGGTGCTGGCGATAGACGCGGATCGCGCTGGGGGAGTCGCCCAGGCGGAGATAGGTGTCGCCCAGTTCGCGATCGCTGGTGCCCATGAGGTCGCCGGGCGAGGCGGGGGCCGGGATCGTGACGACGGCGGGCGGGGGGCTCGCCGAGGCGTAGACGATGGTGCTCGGCTCGGTGTAGACGACGGTCGTCGGGGCCGGCTCGCAATAGACGACGCGCGGGGAGATGAGACCGCAGTGCGCCACGGTGTAGGTCGGCACGCTGCAGAAGCGGAACTCGGTCAGCCAATCGCAGCGCGGGCGGACATAGGTGACCCAGCGGACGCGATGGTGGCCCCAGTGGCGGGGCCAGTACGAGGCGCGGGGCCAGCAGTACCACGAACTGTACCAGGTGAAGCCCGAGGACCAGCGGCAGTCGCCGTAGTACGCGACGGGTCGGCAGAACGGGTCGTAGAAGAAGGGGTCGTAGTAGCAGAACGGGCTCCCGCGCCAGACGTGCAGGTTGCCCACGTGCAGGCCGAACCCGAAACCGGCCCCGACGAAGATGCTGAAGCGGTCGCGGCGGTGCGGGCGGCGCGCGTCGTCGTCGGCGTGCCGCACCCGCGCGCGGTCGTCGTCGCCGATGCCCGCGACGAGGCCGCCGCTCGGCGGACGCGAGGGGGGGAGCGGGCGCTCGAAGCGGTCATCTCGCACCGGCGGCAGCGGGTCGCGAACGACGGGCGGCTTCGGAGTGGCCGTGATCGGCGGCTTGGGCGTGGAGACGACGGGCGGCTTCGGTGTGGAAACCACCGGGGGCTTGGGATTCGAAGCAGCCGGCGGCGTCTGCTGGATCGGCGGCGGATTGACCACCACCGGAGGCTTCGGCCTCGACACCACCGGCGGCTTGGGTGTCGGCTGCGTGACGACAGGCGGCTTTGGTGTCGGCTGCGTGACGACAGGCGGCTTGGGTGTCGGCGGCGCGACCACCGGCGGCTTGGGTGTCGGCTGCGTGACGACAGGCGGCTTGGGTGTCGGCTGCGTGACGACAGGCGGCTTGGGTGTCGGCTGCGTGACGACAGGCGGCTTGGGTGTGGGCGGCGCGACCACAGGCGGTTTGGGTGTCGGCTGCGTGACGACAGGCGGCTTGGGTGTCGGCTGCGCGACGACAGGCGGTTTGGGTGTGGGCGGCGCGACCACAGGCGGTTTGGGTGTGGGCTGCACGACCACGGGCGGC
>JAEUIZ010000040.1 GCA_016793805.1 Phycisphaerae bacterium | reverse complement strand
GAGACGGGGGCGGCAACAATGGTTCGATCTCTTCCCACAACGCTTCCGGGAGCAGCTCCGCCGCCATGATCGTGCCTCCTTGCACTGGTGTTGACGGCATTGCTCATCGGTCGATACTCACGTTCTGAAACAGCCTCTAAGGCCTCCGCGTCCGATCATGTATCCGAAGGCGGGGTCGATCGAGCATAGGGTATTCAACGCTCTGTGCAAGGCACCTCGCACCCGCCACCAGCTGAAGCGTCAGACGGGACTCGACAACGCCGCAGTCAACGCGGCGATCGGCACACTTCGCAACCTCGGATGGTACATCCAGAACGATGGCGAGCGGCGATTCTGGCTGCTTCCCGTCGCCCACCTGAGTCACGGCAGCCGAAGTGTCCGCAAGGCGGCCTAGCAGCCGCCCGAAAGCCGGAGGCGGGTTCCGCCCCCGCGACCTGCGCATTACAAGTGCGCCGCTCTGCTAGCTGAGCTACTCCGGCAGCTCTGGCAGTTTACGCCCCCTCCGTCCCCGTGGCGCGGAGGGGCCGCCCGTCGGCGTCCACTTTCGCCCTCGCCAGCAGGAAGGCCGCCACCCGCTCGACGCAGCCGCGGAGGTAGTCCATCGACGGGCGCTGATACGACTCGGTCACGTCCTGCTCCGGCAGGACGTGGTTCATGAGAACCTTCGTCTCAAACAGCCCGACCCCCGCCTCCCGGCAGGCACTGGCGAACGTGTCGCGGAGGCGATGCGGCGAGGGGAGGTACCGCTCCTTCCGGAGCTCGTCCCCCGCCCCCTTGGCGTAGCGGTACTCCTTCTGCTCCCGGACGTGCGTGACCCGGCCCTCCCGTTCCCGCGAGGGGAACACCCAGCCCTGGTCCGACGAGAAGTACCGGAGGTTGTCCATGCGTCGCCGCGCGAGCATCGCCAGCGCGAACCGGCACAGGGGGATCGTGAAGGCCCGGTCCACGCCGCCCTTGGGCCGCGGGCGGTGCAGAGTGCCCGCGTCGAAGTCCACGTCCGCCCAGCGGATCGTCTTGGCGTCGCCGCTGCGGAGGCCCGTGAGCAGCGTGAGGATGTGCAGGTCGCGCCGGACGGGGTTCTCGATGGCCCACACCCGCTCCCACCACGCGGGGAGCTCGGCCCACGGGATCGGCGATCGCTTCCGCCGCTGGGCGTTGAACTCGACCGCTTCGACCGGGTTGGGCGGGAGCTCGGGGTGCAGCTTGCGGGCGCTGTTGTACGCCGCCCGGAGGATCCGCATGGCGCTGTTCGCCACCACCGGGCCGTGGTCGGCGGAGACCTTGCGGTGCCGCGCGACGCAGTCCGTCCGGGTGATGGCGACGAGGGGCCGCGAGCGCCAGTCGGGCATGTACCGATCGACGAGCTCGCCCATCGTGTCCATCGAACGCTGGGCGCAGCCCTTCGCCCGCATGCGGAGGACGTGCTCGGCGATGGCCTGATCCAGCGTGTACCGCTCCCACTCCGAGCGCCGCTGCCGGGCCGCCTCCTCCCGCGCCCGGGCGTGCGGGTCAATGCCCCGGTCCATGTCCACGAGGAGCTCGCGGGCGCGCCGCCGCGCGGCGTCGGGTGCCCAGGTGGGGTAGCGACCGATGCTGACCCGCACGGTCCTGCCGCCGATGTCCTTCTGCACGATGAAGCTCTTGACGGTGAGGCTGGCCAGCACGCCGAAGCCCGGTAACTCCGAGTCCCAGTAGATCCGCTGACGCACGGGCTTCCCGCGCGCGTTGACCTCGCCCGGCTCCGGGCACCTGCACCGCCGCTCCACCGCGTCCGCCGTGATCTTGAACCTGCGCTCCATAGGACTGCCGCTCCGTGAGAAAGGCCCGAGTAAGGTCGGCATGGAGCGCCACCGGGGTGAGCCGGGGAGCACCAAGCCCCTCTAACAGTGCGGCAGAGGCGGTCGAGGACAACCAAGGGCGTCTGGTACCCTTGGCCCCTAGGATTTGTAATGCGGGGGTTGTCGGTTCGAATCCGACCGGCGGCTGTTCAAGTCAATCTGGGCGATCGGCGGCGACTGTGAGGGGGCTCAGCACTGACGGGCCTCGCTGCACCGAAAGCGTCGAAGCGCAGGAGCGCGTGCCGCTCTGACGCGCCATCATCGTGCCGGGCGCGTTGCAGCCTTCGCCGATGCCCGGCGTCTACGGGCACCCCGCCGCGTAGGCGTTCGCGTAGCACACGAAGTCGTTGACGTTCAGCACCGGGGGCGTCGCACTCCCGTCACAGTTCGCGTAGGTGTCGCCCGCCGCGAACTTGTTGAGAAAGCAGACGAAATCGTTGACGGTGAGCGTGGGCGTCGTCGTCGCGCCGTCGCAGTTCGCCCAGCAGCCCTCGGGCATGGCGATGCCGAACCCACGCCCAGCCGAGATCGCGACGAACCGGCCCGTCGGCAGCGATGTGATCTGGCCTGAAGAGTTCGAGCCCCACGCCGCGAGCGTGCCGTCGGTGCGGATCGCCAGGCTCCAGAACCCGCCCGCGGCGATGGCCTTGTAGGTGCCCGGCGGCACGTTGCACTGCCCGAGGTTATTCAAACCCCACGCGAGAACCTGACCGCTGGCGGATAAAGCGAGCGAATGCCCTTCGCCCGCGGCGATCTGAATGAACATGCCCGGCGGCACGTTCGTCTGCCCGCTGCCGTTGCTGCCCCATGCTGCAAGTGTGCCATCGACGCGAAGAGCAACCGCGTGGACATTGCCGGCCGCGAGCGAGGTGAACGCGCCCTGAGGCGGGTTGAGCATGCCGTCGGAGTTCACTCCCCATGCCGCGATCGCGCCGTTCGAACGGATCGCGAATCCGTTGGCGGAGTTCGAGGCGATGGCGATGAACGTGCCGTTCGGGGTTGCGTACAGGCCACCCGTTCCCGTGCCCCACTTTACGAGTGTGCCGTCGGTGCGGAGAGCGAGGCTCCACTTGACGGTCGGCGCGAGTTTCTGGAACGTGCCTGATGGCACGTTGAGATTGCCGCCCTCCTTGTTGCCCCAGGCCTGGAGCGTGCCGTCGATGCGAATGCCGACGGTGTGCTCATAGCCGCACGCGAAGCCACGGAACGGGCCTGGGGGACATTGCGTTTGTCCAAAGAATGGATCGCCCCAGCCGATGAGCGGGCCGAAGCTTGCGACTTGGCCGTACGCCGCCTGTGCCATCAACGAGAGCTGCGCCACAGAGAGAAGCCCGCGACGACATCGTGCGGTCGTGCAAACGTGAGCCGTGCGTGCGATCATGGCGCACCTCCGACCGTGCGGCTGTAGAGGTCTACAAACCGCAGGTAGTCCGCGCCGTTGATGACTCCGTCGCCGTCGACATCAGTGCGGTGGTGACCGGCGACCCATTCCTGATGAAATGTGGCCACGTCTGAGACGGTAAAGCGAGTGGCGATGCTGGAACTTGTGCCGCCATCAAAGTTGAGGTACGAATCGTCCGAGTCAACGTCAAGAATGGCAAAGCCATGATCATAGTTTGAGGAGAAGGCGTAGAAGTTGCCCGCGGGTACGTCGGACTGTCCAAAGCTGTTCCTTCCCCAGCCGATCAGGCTTAGGTTCGGCAACTGTCCCACGGTGTGGTTATAGCCGCCACCGACACGAAACAGAGTTGGAAGTGGTACCGGCGGGGGCTTGTAGCAGGGCGAGCAGCCAAATGCAAGACAGGATCCAGGGCATGGAAACGTCGGCGTGGGCACCCACGGTGTGCTGTCACGCTGTCCGTACCCATTGCTTCCCCAGCCGGTGTAGGCGAATGTGCTTGCCGTCAGCGTAAGGCCATGTTGATGCCCGGCCGAAAAAGCCGCCACAACGCCGGTGAAAAGGTCGGTCACCTGGCAATGTCCGTCGACCCCCCAGGCGACGAGGGTGCCGTTAGCCCGTTGGGCGATGGCGTAATGTCCTGTCGCGGAGATCGCAACAAAGTCGTTTCCAGATGGAATTGCCGACAGGAACGACCACGGCCCTGGAGGTGTGCCCGTGCGACATGGATTGCAGGAAGAGTCGCCGCAGCCCGGCGAGTAACACTCGCCCCACGCGGCTAGAGAACCATCCTCTCTGATCGCGACGCTGATATGCTCACCGGCTGCTATGGCGACGTACCGAGCATTCACAGGGCTGTAGGGCGGCGGACCCCCAGGCGACATGTTGCAGGGCGTCGTTGGATCGGGTAGTGCCGGCTCGCCCCAACCGTCGATGGTGCCATCCGGGAGCAGCACGAGGTTGTGCTCGTAGCCCGCCGCGACGGCGATCACCTGCACGCCCATGAGATGCCATGGCACGACATCTAAGCCATATCGAGGAGCCAGCCCCCATGCGTGAAGCGTGCCGTCGGCGCGGATCGCGATGGAGTGTTTCCAGCCCGTGGAGACCGCCCGGAAGTATCCCGCGGGCACGTTGTCCTTCCATCCCTCGCCCCATCCCACGAGCGGCCCCGCTTGCTGCCCCCTCGCCACCTCAACCCCGGCGAGCATCACCACCACCGCGAGCACTCGAGTGAGTGAGTGAGTGAGTGAGTGAGTGAGTGAGTGAGTGAGTGAGTGAGTGAGTGAGTGAGTGAGCGATCGAACGCCTCATCGCGATCTCCTCGCCGGCATCGCCGGCAGCCTTGGCCCGACGCTTCCTCTTCGCTCCGGATGCGACCACTCCAGCCTACCAGACGCCCGCGGTCTGTCAAGGCTTCTCATGCTGCACCAGGAGCCCCGGCGTCTCGGCCGCCACGGTGGGCCCTCCTATCGACCTTGGCGCTCGATCGACGTGCCGGGCTTGGACCCGAGGAGCGCCTCGAGCCGCTCCAGCCGTGCCTTGAGGTCGGCGTTGTCGGCGCGGATGCGCTCGTTCTCGGCCTTGAGTTCCTTGATCGCCTCGACCGCCAGCGGCGCGATCTTGGCGTAGTCGATGCCCGTCGGCTTGCCGGCCTCGTCCTTGCCGACGATCTCGGGGAGCACCTCGTTCACCTCGTCGGCGATGAACCCGATGTCGTGCCGGCCTTGGATCTGCGCGGGGGCGTGCTCGTTCCACTGATAGGTAACGCCGCGGAGTTTGCCGATCGTGTCGAGCGCGCCGGCGAGCGGTGCGATCTCCGACTTGGCGTCGCGGGACGAGAGTTGGATGAAGGAGGCCGCGAAGACGGTGCCGACGAACGTCGCCGCGCCGTTGGTGGCGCTGATCGAGAAGGGGAAGTCGATGCCGGAGCGGGACACGGAGTACTTGGTGCTGTCCATGTAGACATCCCAGCCGGTGAAGGCTCCGGCGTTCACGTCGCGCGAACTGATGCCCGCGCCGGCGGGGCCATAGAGCCAGAGCCGCCCGTTCCCGTCGATGGTCATGACACGGTTGTTGCCCGTGCCCGGGGCGACCGACGCGCCGGGCGTGGCGGACTTGTTGAGCCAGAAGTCGAAGGCGTTGTTGGTGTGCGGCCCGTTGAAGGCGTTGTGGCGCGTGGTGATGAAGTGGCGCAGGCCGCCGGTGCGAAAGGTGAACGCGAGGGCGGCCGCGCTGGGCGTTCCGTCCGCGTTGTTGCCCGCGGCCATGTCGATGAACCCGAGCGGGTTGGCGACGCCCACGCCCACCTTGCCCTGGAAAAACCCGCGGCCCTGGAAGTACCCGGCGTACCCGGCGTTGAGGTTGGTGTTGACGCCGCGAATGGCGACGAGGCCCGCGCCGTTGTTCTGGGCGCGCCACTCGCGCGACACAAAGCAATACGTCCCCATGTCCATCGGGAGGCAGGGCTGGGCGCTCGCGGTGGCGGCGAGGGCGAGCGAGATCGTGGCGGAGCAGAGGGTGGTACGCATTCGTGTGGACTCCGGTGAGGTGTGGTTCGTGGCCGGCGCGGGGGTGTCGCCGGTGGGCGGCTCAGTCCCGGTGAGGGCTCGTGAGCCGCGAGCGATGGCGTGCTGCCGATCGCTCGCAATGCCGGAGGAGGGACTTGAACCCACACCTGGTTTCACCCAGAACGGATTTTGAATCCGTCGCGTCTGCCATTTCGCCACTCCGGCGGCGGGTGGGATGGTATCGCGCCTCATAGGCGAGCGGTAGCGTGTCGGACGTGCCCTAGTTCGAGCCGTTCCGTGCGTATCGAGGTCGCTCGGGAGCCTCGACCGTGACGCCCCCGACGACGCGGAGAGCGTGGTCGCCGAGCAGTCCGGTGATGGTGTGGATGAGGCTGGGCCCGAGGCGAACGCGGGTGGGCCGCTCCGGCGTGAGCAACGCGCGTCCGGCGGCCGTGACGACCTCGAACTCGACAGGGAATGCGTCTGCGGCGGTGGGGCCGGGCTCGACGGTGCTCCCGCGGATCACTTCCGCGAGCGAGGCGAGGGCCTCGCCTGCACCACCGTTGAGCCGCTCACCGTCCACGAGCATGCGCACGCGTCCGGGGAGGAGCGGGGTGCCGTCGATCGGGACGAGGCGCTCGCCGAGGATCTGCACGTCGCCTCGGGAGGTGTCGATGCGTCCGAGGACAAAGACGATCGCGTCGGTCTGGGCGAGGTGCCCGAACTTGGCGAACGCCTCAGTGAAGAGCACGACTTCCGCGGTGCCCTCCATGTCTTCGAGCGTGACGACGCCCATCTTCTGCCCGGCGGAGCGCCCGTTCTTCACCACCAGCGAGCGCACGCCCTGCACCAGCCCGGCGAGCACGACGCGGGTGTCGTGCGGCAGCGACGCCGCGGTGCGAGTCGTCGCGGTGATGAACAGGCCCGCCCACTCCGCCCAGGTGCGCAGCGGATGGCTCGAAACATAGAACCCGAGGACCTCCTTCTCCTTCGCCAGCGATTCGGCGTCGGTCCACGGGGTCGCTGGGGCCAGGGGAGACTCGGCGGCCGGTCGATCCGCGACGGCTGGACCCAGCGTCATGAAGAGCGAACTCTGTCCCGCGGCACGATCCTGGGCGGACTTCTGTGCGGCGGCGATCGCCTGCTCCACGGTCCCGACCATCGCGGCGCGCTTGGCGCGGCCGTGGAGCGAGTCCATCGTCCCGCCCTTGATGAGCGCCTCGACGGTGGCGCGGTTGAGGATGCCGGGCGTGGCGCCGAGCACGCGCTCGCAGAAGTCAAAGAGCGAGGTGAACGGGCGGGGCGCGGGGGCGATCGCGATGCCGTTGCTGGATCGAGCGGCGTCAGTGCCATGAGCATCGGACACCGCCTCGCCTTCCGGCGCGGCGCGTCCATCCCGGACGCGGATGATCGCGTCGATCGCTTTCTCGCCGACGCCCTTGATCCCGCTGAGCCCGAAGCGGACGTGCCCGTGGAGCGAATCGTGCGGCTCATCGGGCTCGAACACCACCGTGAACGCCGATTGCGACAGGTTGATGTCCGGCGGTCGCACCTCGACGCCCACCTTCCCGTTCACGAACCGAGTCGTCTTGCAGTCCTCGAGGTACCCGATCCAGTCGGCGAGTTTCTGCGCGCCCGCCTCGTAACTCAGGAACGCGGCCATGTACTGGTTGGGGAAGTAGGTCTTGAGGTACGCCGTCTGGTACGCCACGATCGCGTACCCGGTCGAGTGGCTCTTGTTGAAGCCGTACCCGGCGAAGTTGAGGATGAGTTCGAAGAGTTCTTCCGCCTGAGATTTGCTGAGCCCCTTCTGCTGCGCGCCCTCGACGAAGCGCGGGCGCTCCCTCTCGACCTTGTCGTGCTTCTTCTTGGAGATGTTCTTGATGAGGGAGTACGCGTCGCGGAGCGAGATCCCGCCGAGGCCATGCACGATCTGCATGACCTGCTCCTGATAGACCATGACGCCGTAGGTCTCGCGGGTGAACTCGTCGACGATGGGATGGACGCTGGGGACGGGCTCGGTGCCGTGCTTGCGGCGGTTGTAGTCGGGGATGAGGTCCATGGGCCCGGGCCGGAAGAGCGCGTTGGCGGCGATGAGGTCCTCGAGCCGATCGGGCTTCATCTCCATGAGGAGCCGCTTCATCCCGGGCGACTCGAACTGGAAGACGCCGGTGGTCTCGCCACGTTGGAAGAGTGCGAAGACGCGCGGGTCGTCGAAGGAGAGGCGGTCGAGGTCGAGGGGGTGAGCGATGGCGCTCGCGGATCCCGCCGCGATCTCTCCGCGTCGCCCGATGATTTGCTCGTGCTCGTCGAGACGACCGACCGCGCCCCAGATCGCCTCCTCGCTCAGCCCCTCGCGGATGAGGCGCTTGCATCGCTCGATGATCGAGATGGTTCGCAGGCCCAGGAAGTCCATCTTCAGGAGGCCCATCTTCTCGCAGGTGGGCCCGTCCCACTGGGTCACGATCTCGGATTCGTCGGAGCCGGGCTGGCGATAGAGCGGGACGATCTCGTGCAGCGGGCGCGTGGCGACGATGACCCCGGCGGCGTGGACGGAGGCGTGCCGCGCTTGGCCCTCGATCGTCCGCGCGTTGTCGATCACCTGGCGCACGAGCGCTGGCGCTGCGTGCTGCGACTCCGGCAGCCGATCGTTGAGCCGGGCCAGCGCCGCGGGCTTGCCCTCGTAGAGCGCGCGGAAGTCCGGCTCCTTGGCCAGCACGTCCTCGAGCGTCACGCCTAGCGTCTCGGGGATCAGCTTGGCGAGGCGGTCCGCCGCGGGGAGCGAGAGTTGAAGCACGCGAGCGGCGTCGCGGATCGCCGCGCGCGCACGCAGGGTTCCGAACGTGATGATCTGCGCGACGTGCCCGTACTTCTTGCGGACGTACTCGATGACCGCCTGCCGACCGTCCTGGCACAGATCGATGTCGATGTCGGGGTACTCGCTGCGGTCCGGATCGGTGAACCGCTCAAAGAGCAGCCCGTAGCGGACGGGGCAGGCGTTGGAGAGCCCCAGCGCGTACCCGACCATCGTGCCCACGCCCGACCCGCGGGCCAGCGCCGGGACCCCGTGCTCCCGGCCCCAGTTGACGAAGTCCCACACGATGAGGAAGTACGCGGCGATGTTCTTCGAGATCAGAATGCCCAGTTCGCGCTCGAGGCGGGCACGGATCTCGGGCGTCCGGCCGTCGGGCCCGTAGCGCCACACGAGCCCCGCTTCCGCCAGCATTCGCAGCGCCCGTCCCACGCCCTCGCGAGCGTCGGCGTCGTCGTTGTCGCGGATCGGCTCGACCTCGAACCCCGCGCAGTACGCCTTGTACCACGCCGTCAGATCGCCACCGAAGCGCGGCTCGTCGGGCGTGGGGAGGCGCTCCGACACGCGCACCCGAACCATCGGGGCGTGGCTCTCCCCGAGCGGGAGGGTGACGTTGCACCGCCGCGCGATCCGGACCGTGTTACGCATCGCCTCGCGCCCCACCTCGCCGTACGCACCCATCGCCTCGGCCATCTCGGGCGGGCTCTTGACGTAGACCTGCGGCGGATAGCGCATCCGGTTCGCTTCGCTCTTGAACTTCTGCGTTGAGATGCAGATGAGCGTGTCGTGCGCGTCGTGGTCCTCGGCCCGCAGGAAGTGGGCGTCGTTGTCGCACACGAGCGGCAGGCCGAGTTCCTGCGCAAGCCGGATCAGATGCTTGTTGATCGCGTTCTGCTCGGAGATGTGGTGCTGGAGTTCGACATAGAACCGCGGCGCGGGTGCCGCGCCGGCCCGGCGTGCGCCGCCAAACGCCTCCGCGTGCCACTGTGCCGACTCGAGCGCCGCCTCCCAGTGCTTCGGATCACCGGATCGCTCGAACGCGAGCAAGTGGTCCCCGATCTCGCTGCCGAGGTGCCCATTGATGGCGATGAGCCCCTCGGCGTGGGCGGCGAGCAACTCGCGGTCGATGCGAGGCTTGTAGTAGAACCCCGTCAGATACGCCTCGGAGCAGAGGTGGAGGAGGTTCCGCCAACCCGTGTCGTTCTCGGCAAGCAGGACCAGGTGATACCCGCCCTCGCCCCCGCCGGTGTACGTGCGATCCTGCCGCGGCTTTCCGGGCGGGGTGACATACGCCTCGACGCCCAGGATGGGCTTGATGCCCGCCTCGAGGCAGGCGGAGTAAACCGCGACGGCGCCGAAGAGGTTGCCGTGGTCGGTGACGCCAACCGCGGGCATCCCGAGTTCCTTGACCCGATCGACGAGCCGGTCGATGCGGTTCCCGCCGTCGAGGAGGGAGTACTCGGTGTGCAGGTGGAGGTGAACGAAACCGTCGTCCGACTCGGGGAACACGACCTGTTGTGGCTTGGGGGCCATGCGGGATCCTCCGCGTCCTAGCGGTTGGGGTGGGGGGTTGGGGTGGGGCGTGCCGGGACCGCCCGAATCGCAGTGTACGCCGGCAGGGTGAGCGCCCAGCGCAACCGTCAGCGGACCCACAGCCTGAACTCTGAGAGATCGGACCTGGTCGGCGGGTTGCGCGGGCCCGGGAACCCACAAGTACGTGAGATTCTGACTCCCAGGACTGGCAAGTCCAGCAACTCGGTGTATCTCTTGTGGACAAGAACCACGCCGTCGGCGGTGCCGAGGGCCACAAAGATGAGGGGGATTCCATGCGTCGGATGTCGCTCGCCGCTGTTGCTGTCGCCGTCGCGGGTTCGGTTGCCCAGGCGGACACGGTTGTGATGAAGTTCGTGGGAACGGACGAGGGCCGGACCGTCAAGGTGACGATCGGTTCGGACACGTTCAACTGTTTCGCCGGGCAGTTGCTGCACCAGTTCTCCATGGGCAACGGCGTGGCGACGCAACTCAACGGGCAGACGCGCGTGACGTACTGCACGGACCTGACGCAGTTCGTCACGTCCGCGGGCGACGTGTACACCGTGGCCCCGATCGCCTCGCTGCCCGCGACGACGGGCTGGCCCGCGATGGGTGCGGCCAAGGCCCAGGCCGTCTACAACCTCTACGCGGCAGCGGGCGGGCAGCAGAACATGCTGACGGCCAATGACGACTTCGCCGCGGCGTTCCAGATCGCGCTCTGGGAGATCATCTACGACTACAACCCGGCGAACGTGGGCGTGTACAGCCTGACCGGTGGCAACTTCAAGGTCAAGAACTCGGACGGGACGGCGCTCTCTTCCGCGGTTGCCACGAAGGTCGGACAACTCTTCGGGATGCTGGGGACCAACGTGCCGCAGGTCGGGCTGCTGGGCCTGACCAACGACTGCTCGCAGGACCAGATCATCGACGTGAACGTGATCCCCCTGCCGCCCGCCGCGCTCGCGGGGCTGCTGGGCCTCGGGATGGTTCGGCTCGCGCGGAAGCGCCGCGCGTAGGCCAGCGGTGGCGCGGGGGTGGTGATTAGTACCGCCGACCCCCGGCGCGGGACCACTCGGCGAACAGGTTCGCGCAGGCTTCGGGCTCGACGCCGCCCGCGATGGCGACCTCGCTCCCGCCCTGGGCGTAGAGGTCGCGCGCGGCGAGGTGGAGTTCGTTGAACCCCGCGCCGGCGGCATCCGCGATCGTCGCGCCGTACCAGACGCGTCCGATACGCGCCCAGTGGATCGCGGCAGCGCACATCGGGCACGGCTCGCAGGTCGTGAACATCTCGCACCCCGAGAGGTCGATACACCGCAGCCTCGCGGCGGCTCGTTGGATCGCCACGACCTCCGCGTGCGCCGTCGGATCGATCCGTCGCCAGACCTCGTTGTGCCCGATGCCGACGACATCACCGGCGCGGACCACGACGGCGGCAAATGGGGACTGCCCGATGGCGATGCCGGCGCGGGCCGTGTCGATCGCGAGTCGCATCCAGCGGGGGTCGGGTGCGGTCATGCCGGAATGTACGCTTGCAACTCGCCCAAGGACTTGGCACACTCCCGGGGCATGACCGGCCCGGTGCTCTATCCAGATCGGTACGCGTGGTACGTGCTGGCATCGGCGCTGGATGTGATGGTCACGATCACCGTGCTGACGCACCTTCGCGCCCGCGAGGTGAACCTGCTCGCGAAGTGGACGATCGACCAGTTCGGAAGTTGGGGCCTGATCGGGCTGAAGTTCGTCAGTGTCGTGCTCGTGGTGCTGATCTGCGAGTTCGTGGGCCGACGGCAGCCGCGGACCGGCCGATTCCTCGCCACGCTGGCCATCGCCGCCTCGCTGCTGCCCGTGACCGCGGCGCTGGTGCAGGCCGTCTACTTCGGCCTTCGCGGCGAGTTGCACTTCGATGCGGCGCCCCCGATCGACAAGGGCATGACCTATTGAAGACCCAGGGCGGGACGGGTGTAGAGCGCGCCGAAGCCGACGCGGTGCATGTTGCGGTCCGACGCGGATCCGGTTTCGGCCATGACGCCCGCGAGGTCGAGACCCGAGTCGCGCGCGTGCGCCACGCGAGCCGTCAAGAGGGCCCGTTGCACGCCGCGTCTCCGCGCCCAAGGCAGCGTCGCGGCGCCGAACAGGCACGCCACGCCGCCCTCGTCGCGCGGCGTGAGCGAGACGGACCCCGCCCCCGCGGGTCGGCCGTCGAATCGTGCGAGGAAGCACGCGACGCTCGGCATTCGGGCGTTGACGCGCGGGATCCGCTGGTACATCGGCGCGGGCTCCGAGCCCTCGTGGAATCCCAACGAGAGCGTCCGCGCGAACTCGTCCGCGGTCGAGTCGGAGACGCGCTCGACGGCCACGCCCTCGCTCGCGGGCGGGGGCGACCAGCCGGCCAGCGAGAGCGCGTGCATGGTGGTGAAACTTCGGAGCCGATACGCCCTCGCACCAAGCAGCGAGATCAGCGACGGGTGCGCAAACGGGCACAACTCCACGCGAATCGGCTCGCCGCGCGAGCGATAGAACGCCTCGAGCCGGTCGAGGTCGGCCGCAGCGACCTCGCCGCGCATGCCCATCCCGCTGGCGCGGTTGACGGGGTGCCCGGGCTCAACAAACGGGGCCCATCCGCCGGCGATGGGCTCGGCCACGGCGTGCGGCTCGCCACAGACGCGAACGAACTCCGCGGTGCGCCACGCGAAGGCACGTTCGAGTCGTTCGGCGAGTTCCCGCGTGGGGTGGACCATGCCGGTAGTATTCGCGCGATGCCGACGCCGATCCGATACCGCTGGACGCTGCTCCGTGCCGGGGCGTTCCGACTCGACGGGGGCTCGATGTTCGGGCTGGTGCCTCGCGTGGTGTGGTCGAAGTCGGTGCCGACGGACGACCGCGGGCGGATCAATGTGCAGCACAACTGCCTCCTGCTCGAGCGTGCCGACGATCCGCCACCACCTGCGCCCGGGCGTGCGGCGTTGCCCTCGCCGAGGCTGGTGATGCTCGAGGTGGGGACGGGCAACAAACTCGACGACAAGAGCCGGGACATCTTCGCGCTCGAGGATCGCTGGGTGGGCGACGCGTTGCACGAGGTCGGGTGCCGCTGCGAGGACATCGGGGCGGCGGTCGTCTCGCACCTGCACTTCGACCACGCCGGCGGGCTGACACGCCTGGTGCGCCCGGGTGAGTCGGCCGACTGGTCGCCACCGACCGCAGCGGGGACCGGCGCAGCGGCAGGCGTGAAACTCTCGTTCCCCAACGCGACGATTCACGCGCAGCGCCGCGAGTGGCTCGACGCGCTGGCCAACCGCAGCGTCATGACTCGGACGTACTTTCCCGACCACCTCCACCCGATCCGCGAGCGGCTCGCGCTGGCCGAGTCGGTGCCCCCGTTTCCCGCTGGCTACGTGCCCGGCCGCGAGCAGGACGCGGCGTACCCGCTGGAGAATCGGTTGACTGAGGTGATGCCCGGCATCTTCACGTTTTTGGTGCCGGGGCACACCTGGGGGCAGCAGGCGACGCTGTTCACGGACACGATGGGGCGCGAGGTGGTCTTCACGCCCGACGTGATGCCGACGGCGGCGCACGTCGGGGCGGCGTACAGCCTGGGCTATGACGTGGAGCCGTACACGAGCATGGTGTCGCGGCGCTGGTTCCTGGGCGAGGCGGCCTCGCGGGGGTGGCTCCTGGTCCTCGACCACGAGCCGGGTCATCCGGTCTTCCGCGTGAAGGCCAACGGCAAGGGGTGGTTCGATCTCGAGCGGGCCGAGGTCTGACTCAGTACATGTCCGCGAGCCAGGGTGTGGTCCCGGAGAAGATCGCGGTGGCGTCGTCGAGGGCGGCGTCGGGACCGCTCGCGCGACCTTGCAGCGCGAGTTGCCGCGCCGAGCAGTACCCCGAGTAGAGCGGCGCGAGCGCACCGACGTCGAGCCGGAGGTCGCCGCGCCCGCCGCGAGTCGCGCGGCCCGCGCCGGACTCGACCGTCACGACCCACCGCCCCGCGTTGTCCGGGATCAGGGGATCGGTGATGTCGAGATGGACCTCGGCGGCGCGCACGCCGCGATACCCGCGCGCCTCGATCGCGGCAGGCAGGCAGGTGATCCGCAGCATCCAGTTCAGGAACCCGGTGACGACCGCCTTCTGCTCCGAGAGGAACGCGAGGATCGGGTGCGTCGGGCCGCCGAAGAAGACCACGTCCTCACCGAGCGACGAGAAGTCTGCGAGGAACCCGAGCAGGCGGCGGGCCCCCGCGTCGGTCCGAAAGGCGAGGTCGGAGAGCGTGAGTTCTTGGCGCAGCCGCTCCGGCTTGCGCCGTTGGTTGACGTACAGATACCCGTGCAGTTCGCCGACGGCGTCAAAGGCGGCGAATCCCGCGTACGTCGTGTCGCGAACGACCGGAATCCGAGCCCAGATGTACTCGGCGCGGTCGAGCGGGCCGTCGAATCGACGCGCAAACTCGGCGTAGCAAGCGCGGACCGCCGGCGCGTGCTCGGGCGTCAGCGGACGGATCGTGAGCGTTCGCTCTGGCGGCACGTCGATGGCCGCAAGTGGAAGTCGGATCTCGAAACGGTGGCCCGCCTGCTCGTACCCCACTCGACGGTACAGCGGCTGTGTCGCGGGATAGAGGCCCGAGAGCGCCACGCCCTCGCGCCCGATCTCCGCGATGGTCTCCGCCATGAGCCGACCCGCGAGCCCGCGGCCGCGAGACTCCGGCGCCACGCCCACGCCCGCGATGCCGATCATCGGCACGCTCCGCCCACCCAGGTAGACGCCCATGGGCACCCGCACCAGCGAGGCTTGGACCTCGCCGGCGTCGCGCAGCCCGCGAAGGTTGGCGGTCCCCGCCAGTTTGAGCCATTCCAGCGAGCCCTCGGGCGTGCCCGCGAAGGCGTGCGCGGTGATGCGAGCCACGGCAGAGAGATCGGCTTCCTCGACTGGCCCGAAAGACTCGGACATGACACGACTCCGTTCGGGGTCTTACGTGAGTGCCAGAGGGCGGGCGTCGGTGTGGACTCGTCCTGCGCCGTCCGCTCGACCGCTGTTGATCCGCTCACTCGATGGACTCAACCTGGATCCGCAATCGCCCCAGCAGCGGCAGAAGCGACGCGAGCGACGAAGCCTCCTCGCCTTCCGCAAGGGCCGAGACGGCGATCGCGATGTGCGTCGCGTCGAACGGCTGCTCGCGGAGCGTCCCATCCAAGTCCACCCATCGCGGCGTGCCGTCGATGACCAGCAACGCCTGCGTCCACATGTGATAGCCGAACACGCCCTTCTCGCCGGCGAACTGGTCGGCGTAGATCAGCCCCGAGACGGTCCGGGCGGGGATGCCGCTGGCGCGGAGGAGCGCAGCCAGGAGCACGCCGTGCTCGGTGCAGTCGCCCTGCTTGGAGCGTGCCACTTCTGAGGCAGAAGCAAAGCCGACGGAGAGGTTCTTGGACCGGACGTACTTCGACACGAACGCACGAAGCGCCTCGGCACGACGGGCCGGGTCGTCGCCGATCTCGGAGGTCGCCTCGCGTGCGAGTCGCACGATCTCCGGGTCCTCGGCGTTGATCATCGAGGTCGAGGCCATGTACGCCGGATTCTCCGCGTCGGCGGGGTCGGCGGGTGCCCACTTGCTGACCCGGACCGTGACGCGCACGCCTCCCTCGATCGCGGTGATGGTCTGCACGCCCGTCGTGGGCAGAGGCGGAACTACCGCCGCGCCGCCATCCTCGGCGGGGAGAGAGAGCAGGTACACGCCCTTGGTCGTCTTGCGCGGCGAAGCGATCTCGCGGTCGGGCTTCACCAGCGTCCGGACCATGACCTCCGGGGCCTCTCCCTTGGCCGCGGCCAGCGCGTCCTCGCGCGTGGCGATCGTCACCGACATGCTCATCCCGCCCAGCGGAATGGTCGTCTTGACCGGATTCCCCTGGTCGTCCATGTACTCGATCGATTCGATCCCGGGCGCGGCCGAAGAAGACGAGGCGCAGCGAGTGACCGTGTGCCTCTTGCCCAGGAGATCGATCTCGACCCGTTCGAACTTGGACCGGCTGAGCGTGATGACCGTGGCGCCCGTGGACGCCTCCATGGTGCGCACCTCGATGGACTCCGCGCCTGCCGCAAGACGCTGCCGCGTGTACTCGCTCGCCGCCGCGGGCGTGAGCCAGACCTCCTTGGGCATCGGCCTGGTCGTCCGCGAAACCTGCTCGCCCTGCGTCGTCTCGACGGCAATCTCGGTGTCGGAAAACACGTACGTCGTTGTCGTCGGGATCGCGCCCAACTGCTGCACCGACTTCATCGAGATCGGCTTTCCGGCCTTCGTCTCGACGAACTCGGACTCCATCGTGACGCGGACGGCCGCGGGCCCACGGCCGATGGCGATCTCCATTCGAGAGCCCGTGACCACCCGCTCGCCCTCGGACGTCTGCCACGCGTGCATCCAGCCCGCCGAAGCGCCGGCGAGTTCGAGCGCGTACCAACGGTCGAAGTCATCGACGGCCAGCAGCCTCGACGGCGCGAGCAGAACGACGGCCAGGAGAACGAGGCGCTGCAGGAGGGTGCGCATGCGGTGGCTCCGGGGAGGCGGGCGATTCTAAGGAGCGCTGACGCCGCGCCGTCGCCCCTGCTACCGTCTGCCATGATCCAGGTCAGACGATCGGAGGACCGCGGCCACGAGGACCACGGCTGGCTGGACGCGCGGCACACCTTCAGTTTCGCCCGCTACTACGACCCCGAGCACATGGGCTTCCGAGCGCTCCGCGTCATCAACGAGGACGTCGTGCGCCCGGGCCGCGGGTTCGCCATGCATCCGCACGACAACATGGAGATCATCACCTACCTGCTCTCGGGCACGCTGCGGCACAAGGACTCGCTGGGGCACCAGGCCGACCTCGTGCCCGGGCGCGTGCAGCGCATCTCGGCGGGGACCGGGCTCCTGCACTCGGAGTCGAACCCGAGCACCACCGAGCCGGTGCACCTGCTCCAGATCTGGATCGAACCGAACGTGCGCGACGTGCGCCCGGACTACGCCGAGGTGGGGCTCGATGAGGCGTCGTACCACGAACGGCTCGGGGTCGTGGCCTCGGGCAAGCCCGGCGATGGCCCGATCGTCATCAACGCCGACGCGAGGCTCCTGGCGGGTCGCTTCCGCGCGGGCTCGGGCGACACGCTGCGGCTGGGCAAGGGTCGGCATGGCTGGGTGCAGGTCGTGCGAGGTGAGGTCGTGATCGAAGACAAGACGCTCAAGGCCGGTGACGGCGCCGCGATCAGCGGCATCGAATCGGTGGGCCTGCTCGCGACGAGCGACGCGGAGGTGCTCGCGTTCGACCTGGCGTAGCCGACGACCAGCGCGCGGGGGAGTGACCGGACAGGTAGCGGAGCGACAAGGGCGGGCGGGGGAGCAAGGGAGCGATCATGCCGTCGATTCAGGAACGGTTGGAGCAGATGCAGGACTACATCAAGTCGGGCCGGGTCCTCGAGGCGATGCGAGAGTTCTACGCCCAGGACTGCGCCATGCAGGAGAACGCGAACCCTCCGTGCGTCGGCCTTCCTGCCAACATCGAGCGCGAGAAGCAGTTCCTGGCACAGGTGAAGGAATGGAAGGGGTACACCGTCAAGGCCCTGGCGGCCCGCGGGGACGTGGGCTTCGTCGAGTCCGCGATGGACTTCATCAACCAGCAGGGACAGCCCGTGCACATGGAGCAGGTCAGCGTGACGCGCTGGCGCGGCGGCAAGATCGCGCACGAACGCTTCTACTACAACGCCGGGAAGTGATTCGGCCCTGAGCCCCCGCCCTCGCCCTGGTCACACGAGCGCGACGGGGTCGACATCAACGGCGGTCTTCGCATCGCTCAGCAGCAGCCCCCGGGCGCGAAGGTCGCCCAGCGTGCGGGCGAGCATCGCGGCATCGGGTGCGTAGGCGTCCACCGCGATGCGGTGCTGCCCCGCGATCCGCGCGATCGGACACGGAGCCGGTCCCTCGACGCGAAGCCCCGGGACGGCCCGAAGGGACTCCGCGAGGCGCCCGGCCCGTGCGGCGGCGACCGATGAGTCCTCGTCGCGCGCCACGATCCGGGCCAGCCGCGTGCTCGGGGGAAGCCCCGCCTCGCGCCGCAGGGCCAACTCGCGGTCGGCAAACCCCTCGTAGTCGTGCGCCGCGGCCAGCGCGATCGCCGGCTGCGCTGGGTTCACGGTCTGGACGATGACGCGCCCGGGCGAGTCGCTCCGTCCCGCGCGGCCGGCCACCTGGCTCACGAGTTGAAACGTCCGCTCATCAGCCCGAAAGTCCGGGAGCGTGAGGGCCGAGTCGGCGTTCACGACCCCGACCAGCCGCACGTTCGGGAAGTCCAGGCCCTTGGCGACCATTTGCGTGCCCACCAGCACGCGAACTCGCCCCGATGCCAGGCCCTCCAGCGTCGCCGTCCAGTCCTTCGCGGTGCGCATCGTGTCGCCGTCGGCCCGCACCAGGTCGTGCCCCTGCGTGAGGCTGAACGCCGCGAGTTCCTCCTCGACTCGCTGCGTCCCGGCCCCGATCGCGATGGTCCTCGTCCCGCAGACCGGGCATGATGTGGGCAGGATCTGCTCGGCGAGGCAGTGGTGGCATCGCGCGAGCCGGCCCGCCCGCGCGCGGTGCACCACCAGCGATGCGTCGCACTCGGCGCACGTGAGCACCCACCCGCACGCCGGCGACTGGCAGCAGATGTAGTTCGCCAGGCCCCGCCGGTTCACCAGCAGGATCGACTGCCCGCCCGCGTCGAGCGTCTCGCGGAGCGCGCCCCGCAGCGTCGGGCCAAGCGTCTGAAACCCGGGCTGTCCGTGCTCGCGGCGGTCGCGCGCCACGTCCACGATTTCGACCCGAGGCATGCGCCACCCTCCGACTCGCTCCGGGAGCCGCCAGAGCGTGTACCGCCCGGAGGCCGCGTTGGCCCACGTCTCCAGCGAGGGCGTCGCCGAGCCCAGCACGATCGGGCACGACTCGAGTTGCGCCCGCTTGATCGCGGCGTCGCGGGCGTGGAAGCGCGGGGCCTGGTCCTGCTTGTAGTCCGACGCGTGCTCCTCATCCACGACGATGAGGCCCAGCCGCGGCGTGGGTGTGAAGAGCGCCGAGCGAGCGCCGATGATGACGCGAGCGTCGCTCGCGGCTCGGGCCCATTGGCGAGCGCGCTCCGCGGGCGACAGGCCCGAGTGCAAGAGCGCGATCCGCGGCCCGAATCGTCCCGTGAACCGCCCCGCCAGTTGCGGCGTCAGCCCGATCTCCGGCACGAGGATCAGCGACGCGAGCCCGAGGCCCAGCGCACGCTCCGCGAGCGCCATGTACACCTCGGTCTTGCCCGAGCCCGTCACGCCGTGCAGCACGTGGACCGTGAAGCGGGAGAGCGACGGCGCGACGCCCTCGATCACGGCATGCTGCGCCGGCGTGAGCGAGATCGACCCGGGCCCGCGCGACTCGACGCCCGCGGCGCTCGGAGCCGGGGATGACACCCGCTGCGCCTCGACCTCTTCGAGGACCCCGAGTTGCTGGAGCCGGCGCACCGCAGCCGAGGTCTTTAGCCCCAGTTCGCGCGCGAGCGCTGCCGCCGAACGGGACGCCGACCAGTCGAGCGACAGCGCTGCTTCCGCGAGCCGCCGGGTCGCCAGCGTGACGCCGGCCAGCACGCTTGCGATCCGGTCGGCGGGCGCCGGCCGAACCTCACGCACCGACCCGACCTCGCGGCGCACCGCGGCGGGGATCATCGTCGCCAGCACCGTCCCCAGCGGGCAGACGTAGTACCCCGCCATCCACCGCGCCAGGTCCACCAGTTGCGGGGGCAGCCGTGCGGGACGCACCCGCGCGACGGCACGCAGCTTCGACGGCGCCAGCCGATCGAGCAGTTCGTCCCCGCCCGCCGCGACGACCACGCCCGTCGCGGACCGCGTGCCCAGCGGCACATCGACGAGTTGCCCCACGGGCAGGAGCGAGGGCGCGCGATACGTCAGCGGCTCGTCGCGCGATCCCAGCCGGCGCTGCAGCGCGATCCGCACGTACGGGCCGCGCGGCTCGGCCGAGGGCCCGAAGAGTGTCGCCTCGCTCATGGTTACAATCATCCCATGCCGGATCGCAACGTGCCCGAGAGGATTGGACGGCTCGCACTCGCGGACGGCACCGTCGTCCGTGGGCAGGCGTTCGGCGCGTCCGGCGTCGAATCCGTCGGCGAGGTCGTCTTCAACACCGCGATGCTCGGGTATCAGGAGGCGCTCTCCGATCCGTCCTATGCCGGGCAGATCCTCGTCGCCACGTTCCCCATGATCGGGAACTATGGCGTCAATCCCGACGACGACGAGTCCGCAAGGGTCCAGGTCTCGGGGTTCGTCGTGCGAGAACTGGCGCGCCGGCACTCCAACTACCGCGCCACCGACGACCTCGCCTCCTACCTCGCCCGCCACGGGGTCATGGGGCTCGAAGGCGTGGACACCCGCGCCCTGACCCGCCGCCTGCGGTCCGGGGGCGTGATGACGGGCGTGCTCACCGATCGCACGGATACCTCCGACGCGGCGCTCGTCGAGCGGGCACGCTCCGCTCCCTCGATGGCCGGCCAGAACCTCGTCCCGCTCGTCGGCTGCTCCACCTCCGCACGCTGGCAGGAGTCCCTCGGGGAGTGGTCGCCGAGCATGCGAAGCCCCGCTCGCGCGGATCGTCCGCTGCGGGTGGTCGCGCTCGACTGCGGCGCCAAGCGCAACATCCTGCGGAATCTCGTCGATCGCGGCTGCGCGGTGACGGTCGTGCCCCACGACACGCCCGCCGCCGAGATCCAGCGGCTCTTTGACGCCGGCGAGATCGACGGGCTCTTCGTCTCCAACGGCCCGGGCGACCCCGCCGCCGTGGAAGGGACGATTCAGACCCTGCGGTCCCTCGCCTCGATCGAGCCCAAGCGGGCCGTCCCGACGTTCGGCATCTGCCTCGGGCACCAGTTGCTCGCGCTGGCGATGGGCGCGACGACGTTCAAACTCAAGTTCGGACACCGCGGCGCCAACCAGCCCGTGCTCGAAGCGCCGACCGGCCGCGTGCAGATCACCAGCCAGAACCACGGCTTCGCGGTCGATCCGGAGTCGCTCCGCCGCGTCGGAGGCGAGCCGACGCACTTCAATCTCAATGATGGGACCTTGGCGGGCTTCCGCGTCCACGGCCGTCCGGTCATCGCGGTACAACACCACCCGGAGGCGTCGCCCGGTCCTCACGACGCTGGGGCGAGTTTCGACGAGTTTATCGGGCTGATGAGGCGAGCGAGGGCGTGAGCGCGAGATATCGGACGTTCGTCTCGCAAGAATGGGGTTTGTACGCGCTTGGCAAGGCCGCGAAAGTGTGGTAGTCTGTGGCTGTCATTGTGGGGCTACCGGCGGCTTGGCACGCCGGGAACACGAAGGAGCCCGCGCCAGCGTCGGCGCGGGCGTGTTTGACGAGGGCCGGCGATGCCGGTGTGTCCACATGGAAGGGGCGAGGAGCCCCAGAGGGAATCTG
Source organism: Phycisphaerae bacterium (assembly GCA_016793805.1). GTDB lineage: Bacteria > Planctomycetota > Phycisphaerae > Phycisphaerales > UBA1924 > JAEUIZ01. The sequence continues at coordinate 328,648 of JAEUIZ010000040.1, read as the reverse complement.
TATGTCGAATACGCGTCTGATGGCGGTTGCGGGCCTGGCGTTGAGCGCGACGGCGGCTTGGGCTCAGCCCGTGGCGCTCACGCAGAGCACCAACACGACGACGATCACCGCGGGCAACTCGGTGTCGTGCAACCTGACGGTCGCCCCCAACCAGATCTGCGCTGACAACGACTACTGGCGCAGTTTCAACCTGAACACCAACGGCGCGATCCTCGCTGGCGGGCTCACGGTCTCCAACGTCCAGTTCGGCTGGGAGCAGGCCCAGTTCCCGACCGGCACGCAGACCATCACCGTCACGCTCTATCGCGACACCAACGGCGGTGCGCCGGTCGCGGTCGGCACCGACCTCGTCCAGGTTGGGACCGGGACCCTCGGCGTCGCGAACGGCACGCTCGCGTTCGGTACGTGCAACGTTGCCGGCGTCTTCGCCAAGACCGACACGATGGTCGTCCGCATCGGCCACCCGGACTACATCCCGACCTACGCCCCGCCGCCCAACGGCACGAACACCAACGCCACGGGTGAGGCCGCGACGTTCTTCATCGGGTCCAATGCCCTCGGGCAGAGCGGCCCGTCCTACATCCAGTCCGTGGGCTGCGGGCTGGCCACCCCGGGCGATCTCGCCGCCATCGGTTTCCCGAACATGCACATCATCATGATCGTCAACGGAACCACCAGCGCGGGCGGCGGCGGCGGCTGCTACCCGAACTGCGACCTCTCGACGGTCGCTCCCATCCTCAACGTCAACGACTTCGTGTGCTTCAACAACAAGTTCGCCGCGGGCGACACCTACGCCAACTGCGACCTCTCGACGGTCGCTCCCGTCCTCAACGTCAACGACTTCGTCTGCTTCAATAACAAGTTCGCGGCCGGCTGCACCTAAGCCCATCGCGATCTGTGGCTGAACCTCAGCCCCCGTCCGGGTTCCGGGCGGGGGCTGTCTTTTTAGCCCCGCACGCTCCGAACCGGGAGCGGGGCTTGTCAGGGGCCTGGGCGCGGCTACCATTCCGGCCCTATTCAGAGAGGCTCCCATGTACGCGATCATCGAGGACTCGGGTTCCCAGCGAAAGGTCCAGGCCGGCGAGGCCATCCTCATCGACCTGCTCGATGAGGGGACCGCCGCGATCGGCAAGGCCGTCACCTTCGATCGCGTGCTCATGCTCGGCGGCGAGGGCGACGCGAAGATCGGCGCGCCCTACGTCCGCGGCGCGGTCGTCAAGGGCGAGGTCCTCGAGCCCGTCGTGCTCGGCGAGAAGATCCACATCCACAAGCACCGCACCAAGAAGGCCTACAAGAAGAAGACCGGGCATCGCCAGCGCTACACCCGCGTCAAGATCACCTCCGTGACGGGCTGATCGTTCCCGCTCGCAACGTCCCCCGCTATCCTGATCGCGTGCGATCCATCACGCTGATCACCACCGGCGGCACCATCGAGAAGACCTACGACGAGCGGTCCGGGCTCCTCAGCAACCGGGGCTCGATCCTCCGTCGCATGCTGCGGCGCCTGCGGCTCGAGGACACCGCTGTGCGCACGATCGAACTCATGAGCAAGGACAGCCTCGAGATGACCGAGGACGACCGCGCGCGCATCGTCGAGGCCGTGGAGGTCGCCGGGGGCGGCGCGATCACGACGGACACGACCGGGATCGTGATCCTGCACGGGACGGACACCCTCGCCACGACCGGCGAGCGTCTCGCCCGCGAACTCAACCCGCCCCGGATTCCGATCGTGCTGACCGGGGCGATGAGGCCGTTCGAGATGGCGCGCTCCGACGCCCAGCAGAACCTGACCGAGGCGATTTTCGCGGTCGGCGTGCTCCCGCCGGGCGTGTACTGCGTGGCGCACGGGCGGGCGCTGCGGTTTCCGGGCGTGCGCAAGGATCGCGAGCGTGGGACATTCGTGCCAGCCTCCGCGTAGGAGCGCGTCGCGGGGTTGCGCGGTCATTCAGGGACGAGGAACGACAGGTGCAACTCCGAGTGCCGGAGTTGGAGTTGCTTCCACTCCTCGTGAGTGAGCGGCCCGAAGATCACGTGGGGCTTGGTCGGCGCCTCGCGGTCGATCCGCTGCATCGCCGACTTGTAACGGGCGAGACCCTCGTCGAGCGACATCGGCTCGGTCCCGAGCGTGCCGCCGGGCACGTCGGGGATCTTGGCCCCTGCCGGCAGGCCGCGCTTCAGGAGCCTGTTCTTCTGCATCTTGAGGATGACCTTGATGATCCACGGCGGCGTGAGTGGCGTGCCATCGAACGCGAACGTGACCCACGTTGCCAGATGCCCGAAGACCTGGCCCGGCGTCCAGTTGCCCAGGCGTTTGAGCCGACCGGCGCGCTCTGCCGCGGCGATGCGATCGGCCTCGGCGAGCGCCTGAGCGATGGTCTCGAAGCGGAGGGAACGCCGCTGAACTTTGGAAGTGTCAACCGACATGATGCTCTCCGGGTGTTGAGGACGCGCGGCACCTCGATCGGCAGTCGTGAGGATAGTGGAGTCGGTGCGATCGGTCAGCCCGCTTCGAGTTCGCCGAGGATTCGCTGGTAGTGCCGGGTGCTGGAGTCGAGCCCGCCGGGGCGGGACCGCAGCAGCCAGAGTCGGCGGTGCTCGGCGAGGATGTCGCGCAGCCTGCCGGCGAGGTCGGATCGGCGGATGGAACCCTCGCCACGGCGGAGGAGGGCCCGGTCGATCGCCAGCCGAGCGACCGCCAGCGTGTGCTCGAGTTCGGCGTTGATCGTCGCGTCGGCGAGCACCGGGCGCGAGCGCTCGAGCGTCGCGAGTCGTTCGCGGGCCTCGTGCCAGAGCGAGGCCGGCAGGTTCATCAGCCCCTTGCGGAGGCGCTCATCCCCGCCCTCGCCCAGCGGCAGGTGCAGGTCGTTGAAGAGGGCGGTGGCGTTGCGCATCCGCCGCGGCGAGCCGTCGACGGCGACGCGCCCCCCGATCTCGCGGAGGGGCAGGTCGAGGTCGCCCAGCGCGTCGAGCCATCGTCCGATGCGGAGAGAAGGATCGCCAAAGACGTGGAGCGAGATGGCGTCGCACAAGCCCGAGGCCCCCGATGCCGACGGCTGGCCGCGGGCGACGGCGTCGCGCGAGCGAGAGGTATCCGCGCTGTTCCACGCTGCATCGGCGGCGTGCGCGATCGCGTGGAGGCTGATCGGCCATTGCTGGTGGTGCCCGAGGTCGCCCCAGTCGGTGACGAGGAAGCCGTCGGCAAGCCCGGCGCACGCGGCGGCGGCGGCGAGGTTGGCCGTCCGCTCGCTCGTCCGGCCCGTGATGCTTCGCCACGAACTCGTGCCGGGACAGACCCAGGCGTCGCGTCCGGCGTCGCGGAGCAGTCGGCACCAGCGCTCGAAAGGCGCGTCGGGCTCATAGCCCCAGGCCAATCCGATCAGATCGTCCGGGATCCACGCGATCGACTCAGGGTGCGAGAGGGCGATATCGGCCCAGAACATCGGCCGCTTCCCGTGCGCGCGCACGAGGTCGCACACCTGTCGCACATAGTCCACGTAGACGGCCGCGCGCCCGCGGGTGCGCACCGCCTCGGCCGAGCGGCCAAAGCCGATGTCGAACGTCTCATCACACCCGATGTTCACCAGCGGCGACTCGAAGCACGGCAGCAGTTGGTCGAGCAGGTCCTTGACGAGGGTGATGGACGCGGGGTCGATGGGGCAGAGGCTGAACGGGCCGGAGCGGGCGAAGGTGTCGCCCGGCTCGCCGAACTCCCAGTGCCCGTGCGTCTCGGCGAGGGTGGCGTATCGCGGGTGGCGGAGCCAGGACGAGAGGTGCCCGAAGCAGTTCTGGTTGGCCGAGAGACGGACGCCCAGGCGTGTCGCACGGGCTTGGAGCGTGCGCACATCGTCGGGCGTGATCGGCGACCAGTCGCGCCAGACCTCCTCGTGGCCCGCGTAGGCGAAGGTGTGCTCGGTATAGAACTCGAGGTGGTTGAGTTTCAGGCCCGCGAGCCGCTCGACGTGCGCGGCGGATTCGGCGGGCGTGGGGACGCGATCGCGCGAGGCGTCGAGCATGACGCCGCGGGTGGCGAACGCGGGCTCGTCGCGGATCGACAGCCTCGGGATCGCGCCGCCGTAATGCACGCGGAGTTGCGCGAGCGTGGCGTGGGCGTGCCGCAGGCCGGCGGCGGTGGAGTGACCGATCGTGATGGCGTCGTCGATGTCGAGCGAGTACCCCTCGGCGGGGATCGCGGGCTCGATGCGGACTCGCACAGACTGGGCGTGGGAGACGCCGCCGGTGATGGCCAGGTCACGGGGCCGGGGGAGCAGGAGCGGCTCAGTCATGGTCGTGGCGTGCGAGGGCGGGGCGTGAGCGAGTCGACGAGACGAGGGGCATCAAGGCACGCGGCGTCGAGGCGTGAGCATCACGCGGCGGGTCGGTGCGTGCGCGGCAGCATACAGACGGCCGTGCAGATCGCCGTGGCGATGAAGAGTACCCACGGGAACGCGAGGGTGATGTCGGCGAGCGTCGTGGTTGGGGTGCCGTCGGGACGGGTGATGCGAAGCGGAACGTGCGACGCCCACAGCGGCCAGACCTGCTTCTGCATGAGGCCCACCGCGACGAAGCCGACGAGGAGCGCGGCCACGGCGGACCGAGCGCTCCCGCGGCGCCTGGTGAGGAGCGCGGTCATGTACACCCCGAGCAACCCGGCGTACGCGAAGGTCATGACGTTGAGCGCGAACTTGATGAGCGTGTCCCCGCTCCCGCGCTGCCAGAAGACGCACAACGCCGCGAAGCCGCCGAGGACGACGCCCCACCCGACGACCGCGAGCCGTCCAGCGACGAGGTAGTGGCGCTCGCCTCTCCCGGGCCGCAGAGGGGTGTAGCAGTCGTTGACAAAGGCGGCGGCCATGGCGTTCAGCGCCGAGTTGAAACTCCCCAGCCCCGTCGCAAAGAGGCCCGCCATCATCAGCCCGGTCAGCCCGCGGGGCATCTCGGCGAGGATGAACGAGAGGAACACCTGCCGCTGCGACGAGGGCGCGTAGCCGGGGGCGGCGGCGCCCATGAGGTCCGGCCGGCGGTAGAAGACGTAGAGCAGCAGCCCGATGCACATGAAGAGCGCGACGATCGGGAGGTTGATGAGGATCGCGAGGATCGCCGAGCGGCTCCCCTGGGCCGCGGACTTGCACGTGAGCATGCGCTGCGCCAGGTCGTGGTCCGTGCCATAGGCCGCGATCATCAGCAGCGAGAACCCGGCGAGCGCGGTCAGCAGCGTGTACGCCTGCGACGGATCAAAGCCCAGCATCGGCTTCGTGGAGTCGAGCCCGAGCGTCACGACGCTGAGTTTCGAACCGCCCGCGACCTGCGTCGCGGAGAGTTCGGCAACGATGGTCGAGATCGGGACGGGGATGCGGGAGAGCAGGATCGCGGCCGCGGCGGCCACCGCCGAGACAAAGACCAGCGTCTGGATCGCGTCGGTCCAGATCACGCTGCGGATGCCCCCGACCAGCGTGTAGACCACCCCGACAGCGACGAGCACGCCGATGGCCACGAGCACGGCAGTGGGGGAGTCCTCGCCGAAGAGGATCAGCGCCAGCGGGATCGCGCCGATGAAAAGCCTCGCGCCGCTGGCGAGGACGCGTCCGGCGAGGAAGGTCCAACTTGCGGCGACCTTGGCCGACCGCCCGAAGCGGACCTCGAGCAGGTCGTAGACGGTCGTGACGTTGTGGCGATAGAACGCGGGGATGAACAGGGTGGCGACGATCGCGACCGCGAGGAACGACCCGATGTTCGTCGAGAGGTACGTGAGGTTGCCGGCGTAGGCCTCCTCCGGCGCGCCGATAAAGGTGGCCGCGGACGTGGCGGTCGCAACGACCGAGATCGCCACCGCCCAGACGGGCATCTGCCGGCCCGCCAGGAAGTACTCGCGGGCTCCGGAGGGTTGGCGACGCGAGAACCACCACCCGCTGATCGCGAGGATCACGAAATAGCCGGCGACGACGGCCCAATCCAGGAGCGAGAAGTGGTGGGGCATGAAGGCGCTCGCCGGCGATTCAGGCCGGGGAGGGCACCGGTTGGACACCCGGGCGTCCAACAACGCACCGACCGGAGAGCGGTCGGTCCACAGGGATCGGCGATTGCTGGCTCGGAGGGAGAGCGATAGGATCGGCGCGACGGGAAGCCCCAAAGGAGTCCAGATGCGATTAGTGCTGTTGGCCGGTGTGCTCGCCGTGGCGTGGCTCGCGACTCCGACTCTTGGGCAGCAGCGGGTCGCGACGATCCCGATTCGGACCGACGGGCCCAAGAGCCTCGACCCCGCCCAGGGCTCCACGCAGTACGACAACCAGGCGTGCTCCCAGGTCTACGAGACGCTCCTCCAGTGGAAGTACCTCGTCCGCCCGCTCGCGCTGGAGCCGCTGCTCCTGGCCGAGATGCCCAAGGATCGGCTGAACGACGACGGGACGCAGACGTGGTCGTTCCGGCTCCGGCCGGGGGTCCGATTCCAGGACGACCCCTGCTTCCCCGATGGCAAGGGGCGGGTGCTCACGGCCGACGACGTGTTCTACTCGTGGCGTCGCCTCGCGGACCCGCAGTACGAGTACGAGAACTGGTGGCTCTTTGACAAGGCCATTGTCGGGTTCAACGACTACAAGGAGTCGCAGGCGGCGGCGGTCAAGGGCGGCGCGAAGTTCGACTACTCGGCGCCGATCGCCGGGTTCAAACGCCTCGGCGACCTGGAGTTCGAGGTCACGCTGACCGAGCCGGTGTACCGCTTCCTGTACGTGCTCACCCAGTTCCAAACCTCGATCGTCCCGCGCGAGGCGGTGGAGAAGTACCGCACAGAGTTCGCCACGCGCGCCGTCGGGACCGGGCCCTTCATGGTCAAGCCGGGCGACTGGCGCCCGGGCGAGCGGATCACGTTCACTCGGAACCCGAACTACCGCGAGGAGTTGTACCCGACGGACCTGCCGACGGACCCGGCGGAGGCGGCACGCGATCGCGAACTGGGGTTCCTCGCCGATGCGGGGAAACGGCTCCCGCTGCTGGACCGGATCGAGGTCCCGTTCTATGTCCCCGATCCGCCGATGTGGCTCGACTTCAACCGCGGGAAACTCGGGCTGACCCAGGTGCCGTCGGAATACCAGCAGGAGGCGTTCGTCCTGCGGTCGCAACGGCTGAAGGAGGCGTACGCAAAGAAGGGGATCACCGGGCACGCGATCCTGTTGCTCGACTTTATCTTCCGCGGGTTCAACATGAACGACCCGGTCGTGGGCGGCTACGACGAGAAGCGCAAGGCCCTCCGGCAGGCGATCGCGCTCGCCTACGACCTCGACGAGATCAACCAGAAGTTCTACAACGGGACCGCCATCGTCTACGACGGGCCGATCCCTCCGGGGCTTGACGGCTATCCCAAGGACGGGCAGGCGCCCGAGTCCTACCGCGGGCCGGACCTCGAAGAGGCCAGGCGACTCCTCGCGCTGGCGGGCTATCCGGGCGGCCGCGACGCCTCGGGCAAGCAACTCGTGATCGACTACTACACGAGCCAGAGCGGGAACCAGGAGGAGCAAGCCCAGGCCGAGCAGCGGATGGTCGAGAAGATCGGCATCAAGTTCAACATGCGGTTCGTGAACTTCTCGGAACTCATCGAGGCGATCAACAAGAACAAGGCCCAGATGTTCAGTTACGCGTGGGGCTCGGACTACCCGGACGGCGAGAACAACCTGGCGCTCTTCTACTCGAGGAACAAGTCGCCGGGGTCGAACGCGTTCAACTATGACCGGCCCGAGTACGACCGGATGTACGAGCGGATCCGCGTGATGAAGCCCGGGCCCGAGCGCACGGCAATCTACGAGCGGATGCGAGACATGGTCATCGAGGACACCCCCTACATCGGGTCGCTGGCGAGGTACCGCTACTACCTGGTGCAGCCGTGGCTGCGGAACTTCAAGCCGACCGAGGACTTCCACAACTACTACAAGTACCTCAACGTGGACGACTCGAAGCGATAGCGGCGAACGGCCATGTGGTCCTTCATCGCTCGCCGACTGCTCGCCAGCATCCCGGTCTATCTCGGGATCATCCTGATCGTCATGGCCGCGCTCCGCGTCTCGGACCCCGTCAACGCCTACCTCGGGAAGAACGCGACGAAGGAGCAGATCGAACTCAAGCGGCACGCGATGGGCCTGGATCGCCCGTTCGCGGCCCAATACGTCGAGTTCCTCGGCCGAATCGTCACCCTCGACTTCGGGACCCAGACGCGACGCTACGAGAGTTGGAAGTACGAGGGACAGAACGTCGGAAAGAAACTCGCCGAGGCCATCGGCCCCAGCCTCTCCATCACCCTCCCCGAGTTGTGCCTCACGACGCTCGTCTCGATCACCATCGGCATGCTCTCGGCCTACTACCGCGGCCGCTGGATCGACCGCTGGCTCATGTTCCTCGTCGTCCTGGGCATGAGCGTGAGCGTCCTCGTGTTCATCGTGCTCGGGCAGAAGTTCGGATCGTCCTGGCTGAAATCGGCCCTGGGCATCGGGTGGTTCGCCGCCAGCGGCTACGAGCCCTGGCTCGCGTGGAGCAAGGAGCCGCTCTGGGGCGTGCTGCCGTACCCCACGCGCTTCGCGCTGGGGACGTGGGCTCACTACTGCCTGCTCCCGGTGCTGATCTACGTCGTCGTGGCCATCGGGTACGACACGCGCTTCTACCGGGCCGTCATGGTCGAGGAGACGACGCGCGACTACATCACGACGGCGATCGCCAAGGGCGCGAGCAAGCCCAAGATCATGTTCGCGCACATGCTCAAGAACGCGCTCATCCCGATCATCACGCGCGTCATGATCACCCTTCCGTTCCTCATCGCCGGCTCGATCCTGCTCGAGTACCAGTTCCGCATCCCGGGGATGGGCAAACTCATCATCGACGCGATCAAGGACCGCGACTTCCCGATCATCCAGACCTTCACGGCCGTCTTCGCGGGCGTGTTCATCCTCTCCAACATCCTCACCGACGTGCTCTACGCGCTCGTCGATCCGAGAGTGAGGCTGTCGTGACCCGCCGCCTGCGCCGAGCCTGGAACTCGCGGGCGTGGCGGAAGTTCCGTCGCAATCGCCTCGCCATGGTCGCGTTGGGCGTGATCGCGTGTTACGCCGCGATCGGGCTGTGGGTGCTGGGGACCGACGCCGCCAAGCGCCTGGGCGAGCGCACGGGCTGGTGGAGCGTTCCGGCCTCGCCGCTGCTGGACGCGCTGACGGTCGAGCGAGCCGACGAGGTCGTGGGCGCGCCCGAGATTCCCGGCTTCGGTATTCGCCCCCGGCCCGAGGAGCGCGTCCGCATCGCCCAGTCCTACCTCGACGAGTTCCGCAAGCGGGTGAACATCCGCGTCCGCAACCGGGCGGAGGCGGACCAGCGGGCGGCAGACGCCATCGCGGGCATCCGCTTCGCCGAAGCGACGCCCCCGAACTGGCCCATCGCCGAGTTCCGCGAGCGCATCAAGGCCGCGCTTGACGATCTGGACGCCATCGCCGAAGTCGGCGAGGTCGATCGGCACCCCGAGTTGCTCCCGCGCATCGAGAAGGTCGAGCGGGACATCGCCTCCATGCTCGTCGCCCCCGCCGGCGTTCGCGGCATGCTGTACCACGCGCGCCTCGCCCTCGGGACCGATCGACAGGGCCGATCCATCCTGGTGCGCGCCGTCTATTCCATCAAGGTCGCGATCCAGATCGGGCTGGTCGTCGCGCTCGTGGCCGTGCTCTTCGGGAGCGTGCTGGGCGCCGCCGCCGCCTTCTTCGGGGGCTGGGTCGATCTGGCCGTCGTGTGGCTGTATTCCACGCTCTCGTCGCTCCCGGACCTGGTGCTCCTGGGCGTGCTCGTGTTCATGTTCACGGGGAGCATCTTCGACGACGTGACCAAGCCCTGGCTCAGCCTCGTCCCCATCTACGCCGCGATGTGCCTGACGTTCTGGATCGGCCCGTGCCGCGTGGTGCGGGGCGAGGTCATGAAGATCAAGGAACTCGAGTACATCCAGGCCGCACGCGCGATCGGCTTCGGACGGGCGTACATCCTGATCCGCCACGCGCTCCCGAACACGCTGCACCTCATGTTCATCAACTTCTCCCTCCTCTTCATCGCCGCCATCAAGAACGAGGTTGTCCTCTCGTTCCTCGGGCTGGGCGTCAAGGTCGGCCCGAGTTGGGGCCGAATGATCCAGGAGTCGACCCCGCAGGTCATCAACGGGTTCTACTGGCAGATCGGGGCGGCGACCGTCTTCATGTTCTTCCTCGTCCTCGCGTTCAACATCGTCAGCGACGCGCTCCAGGACGCGTTCGATCCGAAGCACGTGAGTTAGCACGCCGGCACAAGGGCTCCGAGACACACGCCGCGACGGCAACCAGTCCACTCCCCATCCCGTGAGCACCACCGATCCCATCCTCTCCGTCCGACGACTCACCGTCGGCTTCCGCACCGACCTGGGAGCCGTCACCGCCGTCGATGATGTCTCCTTCGACCTCGCCCCGGGCCGGACGCTGGCGATCGTCGGCGAGTCGGGCTGCGGCAAGACCGTCACGAGCAAGGCCATCATGCGGCTCCTGCCCGAGCGCACCGCCCGCATCGCGCCAGCCAGCGAGATCATCCTCCGCGACCCCGAACTCGGCCCAATCGACCTCGCCAAGGCGTCCGACTCGCAGATGCGCGACATCCGCGGCTCCCGCATCGCGATGATCTTCCAGGAGCCCATGACCTCGCTCAACCCGGTCTTTCGCGTGGGCTGGCAGATCGAAGAGGCCCTCAAGTACCACACCGACCTCGACGCACGCCGGCGCCGCGAGCGCGCCATCGAGATGCTCCGCATCGTCGAGATCCCCAGCCCCGAGAAGCGAATCGACGACTATCCGCACCAGATGTCCGGCGGGATGCGCCAGCGAGTGATGATCGCCATCGCCCTCTGCTGCGAGCCCGCCGTCCTCATCGCCGACGAGCCCACCACCGCCCTCGACGTGACGATCCAGGCCCAGATCCTCGAACTCATGGCCGGCCTGAAGCAGAAACTCGGCACCGCCATCATCCTCATCACCCACAACCTCGGCGTCGTCGCCCAGTTCTGCGACGAGGTCATGGTCATGTACGCCGGCCGAGCCATCGAGAGCGCGCCCATCCGCGACCTCTTCCACCATCCGCGGCATCCGTACACGCGGGCGCTGCTCGACTCGATCCCCAAGGCCGGCGGCAGGCAGCACGCGAAACTCCCGACGATCGAGGGAATCGTCCCGAGCCTCTACGACCTCCCGAAAGGGTGCCGATTCGCGGATCGCTGCGCCCACCGCCAGGACCGCTGCGTCGCCCAGGAGCCGACGCTCGACGCCGACGCCTCGGGCCGACGGGTGCGATGCCACTTCCCGCTCGCCCAGCCGCGCGTCGCGCCCTCGGCATCAGCCAGGGGAGGCGCCGCGTGACCGCCGTGGACTCAGCCGCTGCCAAGGCGACGGCCGCGAGCGCCGAGCCGCTCCTCCGCGTCGAGGGGCTCGTCAAGCACTTCCCCGTTCGAGGCGGCGTGCTCAACGCCGTGCGCGGGCACGTCCATGCTGTCAACGGCGTCTCGCTCGCCGTCTACCGTGGCGAGGTCGTCGGCGTCGTCGGTGAGTCGGGCTGCGGGAAGTCCACCCTCGGCAAACTCGTCATCCGACTCATCGAGCCCACCCGCGGCACGATCACCTACGCCGGGCAGGAGATCACCGGCCTCGGGCACGCCGACCTCATGCCCTTCCGCCGCAAGATGCAGATCATCTTTCAGGACCCCTTCTCGTCGCTCAACCCGCGCCTGACCGTCGCGGGCTTGCTCAAGGAGGCCGTCCGCTTCCACCGCGTCGTCCCGCCGGGCGAGGTGGACGCCTATGTCTCTGGCCTCATTGCCAAGGTCGGGCTGCGCACCGAAGCCCGCGGCAAGTTCCCGCACGAGTTCTCCGGCGGGCAGCGCCAACGCATCGGCATCGCCCGCGCGCTCGCCACCAACCCCGAGTTCATCGTCGCCGACGAGCCAGTCTCCGCCCTCGACGTCTCGATCCAGGCCCAGGTCCTGAACCTGATGACCGACCTCAAGACCGACCTTGGCCTCACCATCCTCTTCATCTCCCACGACCTCAAGGTCGTCGAGCACTTCTGCGACCGCGTGCTCGTCATGTACCTCGGCTTCGTCGTCGAGGAACTGCCCTGCGCGCGCCTGCACGAGCGGGCGATGCACCCCTACACGCGGGCCCTGCTCGGCGCCAACCCGATCGACGATCCCGACGACCGCCGCCCGCTGACGATCCTCAAGGGCGACGTGCCCAGCCCGCTCACCCCGCCGAAGGGGTGCCCGTTCGCCGGGCGCTGCCCGCAGGTCATCGACCGCTGCCGAAGCGAGATGCCACCGCTGGAGAACAAGAGCGACGGCCAGCGCGTCGCGTGCTGGGCCGTGTGAGAGCCGCTGATCGGCGTGCCGATGCGCCCCCTTCCAGCGGAACCTTCGCGTCCCTCTATCCGGGCTCGACGGCTTCCCCGTTCACCACACGCCGCAGTCTCAGTAAGTTGCCGTTCCGCAGTTCCGCCGGCAGGAACGCGTCGGGCGCGTTCTGATAGCACACCGGGCGCACCCACCGCCGGATCGCGTGCGGCCCGACCGCCGTGGTGTGCGGCTGGTTCGTTGCCGGGAACGGCCCGCCGTGCACGATCGAGTGGCACACCTCGACTCCGGTCGGCACCCCGTTGAACACGATCCGTCCGACGCGCTGCTCGAGCACCGCGAGCACCAGCCGCGCCAGTTTCTGGTCCGTCGGTCCCGACCAGATCGTCCCGGTCAGGCTCCCGCGGATGCACGCCGCCGCGTCGGCGAGTTGCTCCGGCCTCTCGCACACCACGATCAGCGCCGCCGGGCCAAAGACCTCGTCCTGCAGCGCCGGCGATCGGCGGAACACGTCGAGCGTGGTCTTGAGCAACGCCGCCGAGCACCGGATCGGGCCGGACGCCTTCGCCGCGCCAGCCGGGTCCACCATGCCGACGACCTGCTCGACGCCCGCGGCCTGGCGCACCTCGTCGAGCCGTCGCTGGTACGTCGCGAGCGTGCGGCGACTCAGCATCGCCTGCGGCGTCAGCGCGTTCATCGCCTTCGCCATCGCCTGCGTGAGCGCCTCGGCGGGGCTGCCCCGGGGCACAAAGATCAACCCCGGACACGTGCACATCTGCCCGTTGGCCGCGGTGATCGACCCGACCAGCCGCTCCGCGATCTCGGCGCCCTGCGCCTCGAGCACCGCCGGGAGGACGAACACCGGATTCGTGCTGCCCATCTCGGCAAAGACGGGGATCGGGTCGGCACGCTCCGCGGCAATCGCGGCCAGCGCCGTCCCGCCCGCGACCGAGCCCGTGAACCCGACGGCCCGGATTGCCGGATGCCGGACCAGTTGCTGGCCGATCGCCATCTCGCGCGGGCCGCCCGACTGAAGATAGGAGAACGTCTCCGGCTCGAATCGACAATCGTGGAGCGCCTCGGCGATGGCCGAGGCCACCAGTTCGCCCGTCCCCGGGTGCCCCGGATGCCCCTTGACAACCACCGGGCACCCCGCGGCGAGCGCCGAGGCCGTGTCCCCGCCCGCGGTGCTGTACGCGAGCGGGAAGTTGCCCGCGCCAAAGACCGCCACGGGCCCGAGCGGGCGCAGCATCCGCCGAAGGTCCGGCTTGGGCGTGGGCCTCCGCGAGGGCTGGGCCGAGTCGATCGATGCCTCCACCCACTCGCCCTTGCGCACCAGCGCCGCGAACATCCGCAGCGTGCCCACGGTCCGCTCCCGCTCCGAGACCAGCCTCGACGGGCCCAGTCCCGTCTCGTCACCCGCCACCGCGAGCAGGTCGTCGCCGAGTTCCATGATCCTCGCCGCGACGTGCTCGAGCAGGTCGGCCCGATCCGCGGGCGAGCGCTCCAGCATCGCGTGGAACGCCTCCCACGCCGCCCAGCACGCCCGGTCGATCTCCTCGGCCGACGCCGCCAGGAACATCGTCGGCAGGTCTCGTCCCGACGACGGGTCGACCGCGTAGAACTTCGACTCCGAGGGCTGGACCGGCGACGCCCCGGGCTCGGCCGCCACTCCCGCGATCAGCGATCGGCCCTTGGGCGTCCTCTTGCTCGTGGCCTGCGTCATTCTGGGACCTCGCAACGCCGTCGGCGATTGTCCGATATTCTTCGCCTCATGCTCGCCTCGATCTCGGCCTACCTCCTGCAAGGTATCGACGCATTGCCCTGCGAAGTCGAGGTCGATTACGACATGGGCGGGATCAACGAGCGGGCCACGATCGTCGGGCTGCCCGACGCCGCCGTCAAGGAGTCCGTCGAGCGCGTCCGCGCCGCGCTGACCAACAGCGGTTATCAGTTTCCCAGGGGCCGAATCCTCGTCAGCCTCGCCCCCGCCGACGTGCGCAAGGAAGGGCCGCTCTACGACCTTCCGATCGCCCTCGGTCTGCTCGCGGCCCAGGGCGGGCTCTCGGCGCGCGGCGCCCGCAACCAGCACGGGGAGATGCCCCCGGACCGCACGCACGAGCCGCTCGACCTCCGGCGATTCCTCGTCGCGGGCGAGTTGGCGCTCGACGGGCGGCTGCGCCCCATCAAGGGCGCCATCGCCATGGCCGCCCTCGCCCAGGCCAGGCGGCTCTTGGGCGTGATCGTGCCCGCCGAGAACGCGCCCGAGGCGGCCGTCGTCCCGGGCGTCGAGGTCCTCGGCGCGCGCACGCTCACCGAGGTCGTCGGGCTCTGCGTGGGCGAGATCGAGCCCCGCCCCGAGCCCACGCCCGACATCGAGGGTCTGCTGCGCATGGCATCGGCCCCCGTCGACTTCGCCGAGGTGCGCGGCCAGGAGTCCGTCAAGCGGGCCATGGTGATCGCCGCCGCAGGCAGCCACAACCTCCTCATGCTCGGGCCCGCGGGCACGGGCAAGACGATGATGGCCAAGGCCCTCCCGGGGATCCTGCCCCCGCTCACCCCCGCCGAGGCCGTCGAGATCACCCGCGTCTACTCCGCCTCGGGGGCGCTCGGCGCCGGCAAGGGGCTCGTCACCACGCGGCCCGTGCGTTCCCCGCACCACACCGCCTCGGCCTCGGCGATCGTCGGGGGGGGCGCCATCCCCAAGCCCGGCGAGATCTCCCTCGCCCACCGCGGCGTGCTCTTCCTCGACGAACTCGCCGAGTTTCCCCGCGACGTGCTCGAAACCCTTCGCCAGCCGATGGAGGACCACGTCGTCACCATCGCACGGTCGCACTCGGCGGTGCGATTCCCCGCCAGTTTCATGCTCGTCGCCGCCATGAACCCCACGCCCAAGGGCGACATGCCCGCCGACGAGTTCGGACGACGCCAGATGGACCGCTACCTCGCCAAGATCTCCGGCCCGCTGCTCGACCGCATCGACATCCACGTCGAGGCGCCCGCCGTCCCGTGGCAGGCGCTCGCCGCCGCGCCCACCGGCACGAGCACGGCAGCCATGCGCGAGCAGGTGCTCGCCGCGCGCGCGCGCCAGGCCGCACGGCAGGACGCGGGCGTCCCTAACGCGCGGCTGAGCGGGAAACAACTCGACAAACTCGCCCCGATGGACGAGCCCGCACGCACGCTCCTGGGCCAGGCGATGACGCACCTCGGGCTCTCGGCCCGAGCCTACGACAAGGTCCGACGAGTCGCACGCACGATCGCGGACATCGACGGGAGCGAGTCGGTCCGCGTCGCACACGTCGCCGAGGCGGTGCAATACCGGCTCCTCGACCGACGGGTGTAGTCGTGGGCGGCCCGCAGCGGCACGCGCTAGAACAGCCCCGGCTGCGAGTCGGTCGCGGGGACCAGTTTCCCGTTGACGAGACGCATCTTCGGCTTGGCGGGGCGCGACGTCGGGGCCGGTGCTGCCGCGTCGCGTGCCGGAGCGGGAGCGCGTGACGACCGAGGTGGCTCGCCCCGCTCGCCGGGCGGCGGGGCCTTCTCGCGGAGCGACATGGGTTTCCCGGCCTGAGGCCGGGGCCCCTCTCGCGATGCCGGGGCGCGCTTCTTCGAAGACGGGCGGGGACCGTTGCCGCTCGACGCGGCTTGGATCGTTGGAGGCGTCGCGCCCCCGCTTGCCTGCTCGACGACGATCACGCCCTCGAGTTCCGCCGGATCGTCCACGACCTTGCCCTCGTCGTTGAGCACCTGGTCGGCCACCGCGGTGCGGCGCTTGGCCTGCTTGAGCAGCGCCTCGTACAACTCGCCCGCGTCGCCTCCCGTGATCGCGGCACAGTTCTTCGCGACCTCCCCGATGTACCGCTCGAAGATGTCCCGCCGCTGGGCCTCGCGCTTCATCTTCGCGCGCTTGCGGAGGTACGTCCCGAGTTTGCGCCCGCACTCCATGAGCGCCAGTTTCATCTCCTTGCGGATCTCGTCGTAGTCCGCGATCGCTTCCTTGCTCTCGCTCGTGAACGGCACCCACACGCTCGCCATGTGGATCATCACCACCAGCGCGCCCACCGGCAGCCCGTCCCGAGGCTGCTGTAAGTCATAGTTCCGCCAGTTCGTCTCGATCACGGCCTTGAAACTCGAGCACGCCGACTGCTGGAACAGCAGCGGGACCCGGTTCGCGAACCGGATCACCCGCGCCGGCTCGTCGCCGGGCAGGTCGCCTCCGAACGCGATCGCCGCCTCGATCTGGAACGGCCGGCCGCGATAGATGTCCGCGTCCCGCGACGACGCCGCGTAGAACTCGGCACGCACGCCCTTGAACATCCCGCGCAGCAGCGCCTGCACGCCGATCGGAGCGAGGCAGTCCGTCGGCGGCGGGGGGAGTTTCGCGCTCTGCAACTCGCGGTACAACCGTTCCGACATCGCGTGGTCGAGGTCATCAACCCTCGTTCGGGCCGTCACCCCGATCGCCTGGCAGAGCGCCGACGCCGTCGCCGACGAGACCCGGCAGAACTTGTCCTGCAGGAAGTTGTAGAGCGTGTAACTCTCCCGCTCGGCCTGGGCCTCGCGCAGCATCTGGATGAGCATCCCCAGTTCCACGCCCCGCGGGTGCGGCTGGATCTCTCGAGTCTCGGGCGGGAGCGCATCGGTGGCACGCGGGAAGATGATGATCCCGTCGCGCTCCTGGGTCGTCGCGGCCGGGTCCGGCACCGCGGCAGTGGCGCCGGCCGTCGCCCCTCCCTCCGCAGCCGACGCTTTCGCCGAATCGAGCAGGGCCGTCGCCCCGTCGTCCTCCGCCATCGTCCGCCCGGGGGGCACAAACACGACTCGCGCGTGCGGGTTCGCGATGGCCGTGAGTTCCAGGAACTCGTCCACCGACCCCCGGCCCTTCTGGTACCGACCCTCCAACTCGATCGTCACGCTCGTGCCCGTCGGGTGTGTCGCCTCGCTCAGCAACTCGCCCGACCCGTGCAGCGCTCTCGTCCCCGGCGTCAGCATCCCGAACCGCCCCGGCGGGAAGTCGTCCGTCTCCCGGTCCACCGCGACCTCGGCCCGGTTCGTCTTCGTGTTCATCGCCAGTTCGATGTGGTGCGCCGCCTGTCCGGCCTTGGGCTTCGTGTGGATCACCATCGGCCGGCCCGTCGTCAGCAGCCCGTACATCCCCGCCGCCGAGATCCCGATCCCCTGCTGCCCGCGCGACATCTTCAGCCGATGGAACTTCGAGCCATACAGCAGCCGCCCGAAGATGTGCTCCACCTGCTTCCGCACGATCCCCGGCCCGTTGTCCACGATCGTGACCCGGTACCTCCCCGACGTGGCCTTTCCCTTCTTCGTTGCCTCCTGCCGCTCGGGCTCGGGCGTCGCGGCCGACTTCCTCATGCCCGCCTTGTCGTCGCCCCTCGTGCCTTCCTGCCGCCTCGCCTCCGCGGCCTCCTCCAGGTCCTCGATGACGACCGTGATCTCCGGCAGAATCCCCGCTTCCTCGCACGCGTCGAGGCTGTTGTCCACCGCCTCCTTCACCGTCGTCAGCAGCGCCTTCCGCGGATTGTCGAACCCCAGCAGATGCCGGTTCTTCGCGAAAAACTCCGACACCGAGATGTCCCGCTGCTTCTTCGCCATCGACTCCGCGTCGGCGCGGCGGGGCGCCGAGCCCCCGCGCTTCCCTCGCTCGGGTTTCGTCGGCGTCTCGGATTGCGGCTTGGCGGGCCCCTGGGCCATCTCGACGGCTCGATCGGTGCTGGCGACTGTGGTCATGCGGCCCTCCGTGGCTGCGGCTGGATGACCCGGCAATATAGCCCACGCACGCCCGATGATCCCGTACCATCCAGCCCATGAGACACCGCCTGCTCGCCTCGTTTCTCGTCGCCCTCGCGCTCGCCTCCGCCGCGGTGGGCCAGCAGTCCCCCATCGACGAGCCCGCCAAGGACAAGAAGCCCGCCGACAAGAAGTCCCCCAGCGTCACGCGCCACGAGGTGACGATCAACGGCTCGGCCATCAAGTACACCGCCACCGCCGGGCTCATGGACCTCCCCGACTACGACGGCAAGCCCAAGGCCAACGTCTTCTACGTGTCTTACATCAAGGACGCCGACGCGGCCTCCGGCGACGCCCACGCCCCGCAGCGCCCGATCCTCTTCGCCTTCAATGGCGGGCCGGGGTCGTCCTCCGTGTGGCTCCATCTCGGCACCATCGGCCCGCGCCGCGTCAACTTTGCAACCCCCGACGAGAAGCCAGGCGAGCCCACCATCCCCGCACCGCCATACTCCGTCGTCGACAACGAGCACTCCTGGCTCGACCTCGCCGATCTCGTCTTCATCGACCCCGTGGGCACCGGGTACAGCCGGCCCGTCGAGGGCGAGTCCGCAAGGCAGTTCCAGGGCCTCGACGAGGACATCCGCTGGGTCGGCGACTTCATCCGCCTCTGGACCACACGAAACAAGCGCTGGGACTCGCCCAAGTACCTCGCCGGGGAGAGTTACGGCACCACCCGCGCCGCCGGGCTCTCGGGGTACCTCCAGGACACGCACGGGATGTACCTCAACGGCATCGTGCTCATCTCCGCCGTCCTCAACTTCCAGACCATCCGCTTCGACGAGGGTAACGAGACCCCCTTCTGGCTCTACGTCCCCACCTACGCTGCCACCGCGTGGTACCACAAGCGGCTCGCGCCGGACCTCCAGGCCGACCTCGCCAAGACCCTCGCCCAGGCCCAGGCCTGGGCCTCGACCGACTACCTCCTGGCCCTCGCGCGGGGCGACGCGCTTCCCGACGCCGAACGCGACCGCATCGCCACGGCCCTCGCCCGCTTCACCGGGCTCTCCAAGGACTTCGTGCTCCGCTCGCGACTCCGCGTCAACATCGGGAACTTCTGCAAGGAACTCCTCCGCGACCGAGGCCGCACCGTCGGCCGCCTCGACAGCCGATACCAGGGCATCGACCGCGACGGCGTCGGCGGCGGATATGACTTCGACCCGAGTTACGCCGCGATCCAGGGCGCCTTCACCGCGGCACTCAACGCCTACGTCCGCGAGGAACTGAACTACGAGAACGACAGCGCGTACGAGATCCTGACCTCGCGTGTCAACCCCTGGAGTTACGCCTCCGCCTCGAACCGCTACGCCAACGTCGCCGAGACCCTCCGCCGCGCGATGACGCAGAATCGACACCTCAAGGTCCTCGTCGCCAGCGGGTACTACGACCTCGCGACGCCCTTCTTCGCCAGCGACTACACCGTGGAGCACCTCGGGCTCGACGCGTCGCTCCGTGGCAACATCACCCGGACCTACTACGAGTGCGGGCACATGATGTACATCCGCCACGACGACCTGGTGAAACTCAAGCACGATGTCGCGGCCTTCTTCGCGACTCCCTGACTCGTCCCCTCGCCGTCCGGGCGCGTCATCTCGTCCTCGGGTCGCCGCGCCCTCGCGTTTCGCCGCCATCGCGCTACGATCGACCCCACCTCACCGGACTGCCAGTTGCCTGACTCCACCCGAACACTCCTGATCACCGCCGGCCCGACGCACGAGCCCATCGACGCCGTGCGCTTTCTGGGCAATCGTTCCTCGGGACGGCTGGGTGTCGCGCTCGCCGACGAGGCCGCCCGCCGAGGCTGGAGCGTGACCCTGCTCCTCGGGCCGGTCGCTCGCACGCCCGCCGACCCGCGCGTGCGCGTCATCCGGTTCCGAACCTGCGAGGACCTGCGCGGGCTGCTGGCCGTCGAGGCCCCGAGGGCCTCGGTGCTCGTCATGGCCGCCGCCGTCGCCGACTATCGCCCCAAGGTGGACCCGCAGTTCTTCGGGGGCAAGTTCCGCCGAAAGAACGAGACGCTCTCGCTCCAACTCGAGCCCACGCCCGACCTGCTCGCCGAGGTGGCGTCCAGACGCACGCCCGGCCAGTTGCTCGTCGGCTTCGCGCTCGAGCCACGAGAAGAACTCCTCGCCTCCGCCCGCAGCAAACTCGAACGCAAACGCATCGACATGGTCGTCGGCAATCCGCTCGAAACAATGGACGGCGACACGATCGAGGCCGTCGTCCTCGCCGCCGACGGCACCGAGACGCGCACCGCCGGCGCCCTTCCAAAGACCATCTTCGCCGGGTGGCTCTTGGACCTCCTCGACGCCAAACGCCCGGTGACGCCATGAGCCCCGGTGGCCCGCACGACGCGCCGCTCACCCCGCGACGGGTCACGCCGCCGGGCGCCGCTGGCGACTCGCGCAACCAGGGTCGGCCTCGTGCCGCCGGCGGCCCACGCGGTTCCGGTCCCCCGCGCGGCCAGGGACGCCCCTTCGGCGATCGCGGCCCCGGCCGCGGGCCCAAGCCCGCCCGCGGCAAGCCCCGCCGCGCCGAGCCCCCGCGCGACCTCGACATCGTCCACGAGGACGAGCACCTCCTCGTCGTCGACAAGCCCGCCGGCCTCCTCACCTCCAACATGCCCGGGGAGAAACGCCCCGCCCTCTTCGACATGGTCAAGTTCTACGTCCGCGACCAGAAACGCCAGCGCGGCACCAAGGCCTGGATCGTCCACCGACTCGACAAGGAAGCCTCTGGCTTGCTCGTGTTCGCCAAGTCCGAGCGCGCCTTCCGATGGCTCAAGGAGGACTTCCGCAGCCGCCGCGTGCATCGCCTCTACCTCGCCGTCGTCCAGGGCGAGATCGGCGCCTCGGAGCCCGCCGCACCGATCGGCCTCGCCGCGGGCTCCACCGAGCCGCGTCCCTCGCGACAGAAACCAGGCGGGACCATCCAGAGTTTCATCCAGGATGAAGAGTTCGGCGCGGCCGGGAGCGTCGAACTCGGGCAACTCGCTCGGGCCGAGCGTTTCGCGCCGCGCCATGGGCCAGCCGTCGGACCCAACGAGCCCAAACTCGCCATCACCCACTACCGCGTTCTCGAGTCCGGGCACGGCCGCAGCCTCTTGCAACTCCGCCTCGAAACCGGCCGCAAGAACCAGATCCGAATCCACATGAAGGAGTTCGGCCACCCCATCGTCGGCGATCCTCGCTACGGCGCCACCGACGACCCGCTCGGCCGCATGGCCCTTCACGCCGCCGAACTCGGCTTCACACACCCCGCCACCGGCCAGTCGCTCCGGCTCTCCAGCCCCGCGCCCGCGGGCTTCTACAAGTGCGTCGGCGTCGAGCCCCCGAAGCGCCCCGCGCCGGCCTCGCCTCACCCTGTCGTGCCGGCCCCGATCGAGCCCGCGCCGAACGAGCCTCGCGCCGACGACCCGCGCAGCGCCACGCCGCCTGCCACCGATGCCACCCCGGCAGCCGAGACCTCCTGGGATCACGTCGCGGCCTGGTACGACGCCCTCCTCCACGAGGACCGCAGCGACCACTTCGCCAACGTCATCCTCCCGGGCACGCTCCGACTTCTGAATCCCGTCGCCGGCATGCGAGTCCTCGACGTCGCCTGTGGCCAAGGCATGCTCGCCAAGCGCCTCGTGGGACTCGGTGTCTCCGTCACGGGCATCGACGCGTCGCCGCGCTTGATCGATGCCGCCCGTGCCCGCGTCCCGGAGTGCCGATTCGAGGTCGCCGACGCGCGCGACCTCTCGGCCCTCAACCTCGGCCCGCACGACGCCGCCACCTGCGTCATGGCCCTCATGAACATCGACACCATCGAGCCGGTCTTCCGCGGGCTGGCGGCCGTGCTCGTTCCCGGCGGTCGATTCGTCGCCGTCGTCCTCCACCCCGCGTTCCGTGCCCCGGGTCAGACGTCCTGGGCCTGGGACGAGCCTCGCACGCCGCGCAACAGCAAGGGCGCTCCCGCCGGCCGGGCTCCGAAGCCGCGCCAGTTTCGTCGTGTCGATGGTTACCTCTCGCCCGGGCAGTCCCCGATCGTCATGAACCCGGGCCGCGCCGCGCACGGCAACGAGGCCGTCACCACCATGACCTTCCACCGCCCGCTCCAGGCCTACATCAAGGCCCTCGCCGACGCCGGATTCGTCATCGAGGCGCTCGAAGAATGGCCCAGCATGCGTCGCAGCCAGCCCGGCCCACGCGCCGCCGAGGAGGACCGCGCCCGCCGCGAGATCCCGCTCTTCCTCGGCCTCCGCGCCGTCAAGCGCTGACCCCCTACGGGCAGCCCCGCGCGAAACGCTCGATGAAGCACACGAAGTCGAGGATGTTCAGCACCGGCGGCGACGTGCTCTCGTCGCAGTTCGCGTACAGGCTCCCCGCCACAAACTGGTTATTGAAACACACGAAGTCCGAGACCGCCAGATAGATGAGCCCCGCCGTCGTGTCGCAGTTGGCGTAGCAGAACTGGTGCGCGCCGATGCTCGGCGGGCTCGCGTAGCAGATCCCGTTCCGATCGCCGCCGCTCGGCCCAGGGCCCACGCCCGCTCGCCGCGCCGGGCTCTCCCAGCGCAGCAAGTAGTACCCGAACTGCGCGTCGGCAAACCGCGGGTCCAGCCCGACGATGCCCCCGGTCTCCGGCGTGGGCAGCGTCGGCGTCGATGCCCCCGGATTGTCCCGCGCGTACCACAGGTTGTTCTGAAACACAAACGTCTGCGGCGACGTGTTCGCGCCCACGTTCACAAACGTCGAGAGGTCCGCGCGATCAAAGTACACGATGTTGTTCACGAATCGCCCGCCCGACGCCGGCAGAAACGTGTACCCGCCCGACGTCACCGTTTCCTGAAGGATCCGCATGACCCACGAGTGCGGCGTAATGATCGTGTTGTTCGCCACCACGCAGTCCACGCACCCCACGTACGCCGCCGGCGCCTCCGACCCGACGATCACGCTCGACACCACACGGATGTTCCGCGCCTCGAAGTTCGGCTGCGATATCGAGAGCGGGGGCCGGAAAAACTCGAACCCCGTCGAGCCCCCCATGTTCACCGCCCGCTGCCCCGCCTCCGTCATCGTGCATCGGCGGACCTCGATGTCCTCGCTCCCGCCCTTGGCCTGGACCGCGTTGCCCGAGAGTTCCGAGAACGTGCTCCGCGCGATCACCCCGCGGTGGCACCCCACCATGTCGATCCCGCTTCCCGAGTTCGCTCCGCCGCAGCGAGAGATCGCCGCGTCGAGCACGACGAAGTCGTTGACGCCCGAGAGTTTCAGCCCGTCCTGGTTGCCCGTGCCCCCGATGTCGTGGATCCACAGCCGACGGAACACGAGGAATCGCGCCGCATCGGGGTTTGCGTGCTCGCCCCCGTCGTCGCAGTTGATCCCGTTGCTCGACGCCCCGCGCACCTCCAGGTTCTCCAGCACCACGTACCTCGGCCGGACCAGGTGCAGCCCCTCGCTCCCGCCCTCGATCACCGGCATCGGCATCGTGCCGTCGCCCCCGATCCAGATCGGCGCCGTCGCCGTGCCGCGAACATCGTTCAGGAACCCGCCGCCCGCGTACGTCCCCGCACCCACCACCACCCGCGTCCCGGGTGTCGCCAGGCCCGCCGCGAACGCGATGGTCGCATACGGATTCGACGCGCTCCCGGTGCCCGTCGCGTTGCTCCCGCCGGGCGCGACGTGCAGCACGCGCGTGGGCGTCAAGCCGTCGGCGAACGTGGGGATCGCCTCGCACGCCTGACCCCGGGCCGCGCCGCTCACGCTCGTCGCCAGAGCGACCGAGACGCACGCTAAGGCCGATCGTCCCATGCCCGTCTCCCTGGCCGGGCCGCTACGGGCAACCGGCCGCGAACTGGTTCGAGAAGCAGATGAAGTCGTTGACGTTCAGCGCGGGCGGCGCCGTGCTCCCGTCGCAGTTCGCGCCGGGGTCGCCCGCCGCGTACTTGTTCAGGAAGCACACAAAGTCCGACACGTTCAGGATCGGCGGGACGTGGCTCCCGTCGCAGTTCGCGTAGCACGACAGGTCCGCCTGGTCCCGGTCGAAGACCCCGTCCTCGTCGCGGTCGATCCCGATCCGCGTCTCGGTCCCCTTGGGCACAACGGTGTACGTCAACTCGCCGCCCAGCGACGCCAGCCCCCGCAGCGCCGCGGGCGTGACCACCTGCCCGGCCCGATCCGACTGGAAGTTGCCCGCGTTCGCGCCCGTCGTTCGCAGCACGAAGCCCCGCTGCTCGCCCCCAACGACCCCCTTGACAACCAGCCCCACCTTGTTCGTCTGGGCCTGCGCGATCATCGACGAGATCAGCGCCAGTTGCGCGGGCGGCGCTCCCGCCTCGCTCACCAGCGTCGTCTGCCAGCCCACCGCCGCGTGCGTGTCCTTCCCCGGCAGTCCGGGCGGGAACAGCGGATTCGTCAGCGAGCCCTGCGGCAGATCGCCCCCGGAGAAGCACAGGATGAACGCCACCAGGTCCGACACTTCCGTGTCGCTGGCCACGTTGAACGCCGGCTCCGAGACGAACCGCGCGATCGAGTCCACGCTCCCGTCGTGCAGGAACCCGAACCCCGCGTTGTTCTCCAACTGCGTCGCCTCGAACCCCACCTTCAGGTACGCGTTGCGGATCTGCGGCGTCTTGATCGCCAGGTTCGTCGAGCCGTCCACCGACACCAGCGCCGCGTGGTGCTCGCCCATCGGGCCCACCGGGAACTGCTGGTACGTCTGCGTCCCCAGGTTGAACGTCAGGTCCGGGCCCGCGCCCGTCGGCAGCGTGTGGCACGTCACGCACGCGAACGCCCCGCCATCCAACCGCCGAGTCGTGTTCGTGTACAGCGCCAAGCCCGCCTGCGCATTGCCCGTCGTGAGCGGCGTCCCCGCCGCCAACCCCCCGCTCCCCGCGAACCGCCCGGGCGAATAGTGCCCCGCCAGCGACACGCTCGTCGGCAGCGTGTTGTCAAAGTTGCGGAACGGGTTCGGCGGGAACGCGATCGTCGCCAGGAAGTCCTCGAACTCCTGCATCTCCTGCGCCGTCAACTGCACCGTGTCCCCCAGCAGCCCCACGAACGCCCCGTTGAACTCCTCGATCCCCGCCCGGTCCCCGCGCCAGTGCAGCGGCTCCTTCCCGATGATGTCCTGCAGCGTCTGCGTCGTCATCGGGCCCTTCATCGGGTGCCACGGCTGGAACGCCGGGTTCGCCGTCCCGGGCGACAGCCCCGGCAGCCCCGCCCCCAAGTTCTGTCCCGTCAACTGCTTCACCGCCCCGCTCGGGTCCCCGAGGTCCCACGCCAGCCGATCCAGCCGTCCATCGACGTGGCACGACGCGCACGACGCCTGCCCCAGCCCCGAGGTCTTGTGCGTGTCGTACAGGTGTTTCCGACCAACCTTGATCGCCGTCGGCGTCGGGTCATAGAACGGCACCGTCGCCACCACCGCCTCCGTCGTCGTGCTCACCACCGAGATCGTCCCCGCGAACCGATTCAGCACGTACAGCCGCGACCGCCCCTCGTCCAGCGCCAGACCCGTCGGGCCCTCGCCCACCGGGATCGTCGGCGACAGACCCGCCCGATCCCCGCTCCCATTGACCACCACCACGTTGTTCGAGCCCATCCCCGTCACATACCCCAGCGTCCCCGCCGCGTTGAACACCACTCCGCGAGGATCCCCGATCGCCAACTCCCGCTCGGCCTGCGTCGCCAGCGTCGGCGTCGAGTACGTCAGGTGCGGGTTCAGGTCCTTGACCGTCCCCACCAGCGTCGCCGGGTTCACCAGCCCAACCTTCACCCGCACGAACGTCCCGTTCACGTTCGGCTCAAAGCGAACCTCGTTCGTCCCGTCCGTGCCGACCACCGCGATCTGCCCCGTCGCCGGGTTCACCCCGGCCGCCATGCAGATATTCATCAGCCCTCGCGCGTACGTCACCGACAGCGACGACGCGTCGATCGCCGCCAGGTCACGGTCAGGCATGTCCCACCCCACGCGCCGGCCCGACGCCGCCGCGCTCGGCCCAGAGACCAAGTTCGTCCAGTTCCCGTTGTTGTCATCCATCCACTGTCCCGCCGCATTCTTCTTGACGATGAGCCCCACCCGCGGCGGCACGGGGTTCCCAGGCGCCAGCGGCGGGCTGAATCCCGCCCCGCTGTTGGGCGGCGGGTTGGTCGTCCCATACGGGCTCGCCGCGCTCCCCACCACGTTCGGCGGGTACGCGAGCGTCCCACCACCCAGGCCGCCCCCGCCCAGGATCGTCGAGGCGTTCCCGGAGTTGAACACCGCGGCGTACACCCTCGATCCGTCGGGGCTCACCGCCAGCGCCCGCGGATCCTCCCCGTTGATCGCCACGTCGATCGGGGACGCCGCCAGGTTCGCCGGGTCAAAGACCTGCACCGTGTTCGCCTGCGAGCACGAGACGAACGCCCGCTGCGGCGACCCCGCGAACACCACGTCCGACGGCTCGTCCTTGGTCCGCAGCGTCGCCACCACGTTCTTCAGCGAGAGCCGAACGATGCTCACCGAGTCCGAGATGTTGTTCACGACCCACACCTCGTCGTTGGTTCGCGCCCGCACCGAGATCGGGTCCAGCCCGACCGGAATCTCCGCGACCAGCGTCGGCGTCCCGGTTGTGATGTCGAACACCTCCAGCCGGTTGTCCGCTGTGTTGCACACCAGCAGCCGGGTGCGGTCCGGGGTCATGTCCACCGGATGCACGTGCCCCGTCTCCCAGTTCACCAGCGTCGCCGTCGTCGCGTCGTTCACGCCCCCGCTCGCCGGCCTCGCCCCCCCCGGGTTCCCCAGACCAAGCCCCATCCCGATCGCCCCCACCCCGCAGGCGATCAGCGTGACGTACGCAATGGCTCTGGTGTCCATGGCAATCCTCATTCTGGGCCGATCCAGGTCCGGCGCTGCAACAGCATCCCACAACTCGTCGAATCTGGCAAGACCAATCCCATTATCGCCCCTCGCGGGGGTTGTACGCGCTCCCCGCGGCCAGGCGTTTCCTACCCGGCGCGCAAGAGCCGCCTCCGCGCGGATATCATGCCCACCCCGCGGCCCGGCCGCGGCCCAGGAGCGACCCCACACGCATGGCCCGATCGCGAAGGAAACTCGGAGAGATTCTCGTCGGCTGGGGCATCATCACCGCCGCTCAGGCCGAGCAGGCCATGGGCGTCGCCAAGGGTGCCGGCAAGCGCCTCGGTGATGTCCTCGTCGAACTCGGCTTCGCCAAGGAAGAGCACGTCGCCAAGGCACTCGCCAACCAGTTCGGCATGGAGTACGTCGACCTCGCCGCCAGCGGCGCGGGCAAGCAGGTCGACATGAAACTGATCCCCGAAGACCTCATCAAGAAGCACACCATCCTCCCCCTCGAAAGGTCCGGCGGACGCCTCAAGCTCATCATCCATGACCCCATGGACCTCGAGCTCCTCGACATGCTCCGCTTCCGCCTCAACGTCGAGATCGAGCCACGTCTCGCGGCGAAAAGTCAGATCAAGAAGTTCATCGAGAGCCACTTCGGGGGTGGCGGCAACCCCGCCGTTTCCTCCGCCAAAATGGTCGGCCCGGGCGAATCCCTCATCACCGAGTCCATCGACAAAACCGTCGATCGCTCCGTGGATCGCTCGATGGACAAGTCCATCGACGTCGCCTCCGAGGACGCCCCGATCGTCCGCCTCTGCAACCGCATCATCACCGAGGCCGTCAAGTCCCGTGCGTCCGATATCCACATCGAGCCCATGGCCGACCGCGTCCGCCTCCGCTACCGCATCGACGGCGTCTGCATCGAGCGCGACAACCTCCCCAAGCGCATGCAGAACTCCCTCCTCTCCCGCTTCAAACTCATGGCCGGCATCAACATCGCCGAACGCCGAGTCCCCCAAGACGGCCGCATCAAGTTCCCCGTCGACGACGTCGCCATCGACTTCCGCGTCTCCGCCTGCCCCGCTTACCACGGCGAATCCATCGTTCTCCGTATTCTCCGCCCCGATTCCGTCCGCATCGGCCTCGAAAACCTCGGCTTCGAGGCCGACAACCTCCAGGTCTTCAACCGCATCATTCGCCGGCCCAACGGCATCTTCCTCGTCACCGGGCCCACTGGCTCCGGCAAGACCACCACCCTCTACTCCGCACTCGACGTCCTCAACCGCCCCGACAAGAAAATCATCACCGCCGAGGACCCCGTCGAGTACAACTTCGCCGGCATCAACCAGTGCCAGGTCAACGAGAAAATCGAACTCACCTTCCCCGCGATCCTTCGCTCGATGCTCCGCCAGGCCCCCAACGTCATCCTCGTCGGCGAGATCCGCGACAAGGAGGTCGCCGAGATCGCCGTCCAGGCCGCCCTCACCGGGCACCTCGTCTTCTCCACCCTCCACACCAACGACGCCCCCAGCGCCATCACCCGACTCATCGACATCGGCGTCAAGCCCTTCCTCGTCGCCAGTTCCATCCAGGCCATCATGGCCCAACGCCTCATCCGAATCCTCTGCAACCAGTGCAAGGCCATCGACCCCGACCCCGACCACAAGTACCTCCGCCTCGTCGGCATCACGCCCGAGGAAGCCAAGGGCCGCGTCCACAAGGCCGTCGGTTGCCCCAACTGCAACAACACCGGCTACCGCGGCCGCAAGGCCATCTTCGAACTCATGTCCATGAACTCCGAGATCCGCGACCTCGCCTTCAAACTCGCCCCCATCGCACAGATCCGCCGCGCCGCCATCGCCAACGGGATGCGACCCCTCGTCGGTGACGGCAAACTCAAGGTCCTCAAGGGCGTCACCACGCCCGACGAGGTCTCCCGCTCCACGCAGATCGAGGAGGCCGTTGTCAACGGCTGATCCAGGAACACCCCATGTCCACCATCCAGATCGATCGCCTCCTCGACACCGTCGTCAAACTCGGCGCCTCCGACCTCCACGTCACCGTCGGCCGACAGCCCACCATCCGCCTCCACGGGCACCTCCGAAACCTCCAGACCAAGGTCCTCGAGTCCGACGACATGGTCTCCCTCATGAAGGCCGTCACCCCCGAACGTAACCAGCAGGAACTCCAGGAAGAGGGCGGGACCGACTTCGGCTTCGCCTACGGCGAGGCCGCCCGCTTCCGCGTCTCCGTCTTCCGCCAGCGCGGCGACATCGCCATGGTCTGCCGCCAGATCCCGAACCGCCTCCTCACCTTCGAACAGATCGGCCTCCCCGAGATCTGCCGAGACCTCATCCGCCGACCCCGCGGGCTCTTCCTCGTCACCGGGCCCACCGGCTCGGGCAAGACCACCTCGCTCGCCACCATGATCGACTACATCAACATGAACCTCGATCGCCACATCGTCACCATGGAGGACCCGATCGAGTACTACCACTACCACAAGAAATCCATCGTCAACCAGCGCGAGGTCGGCTCCGACGTCCCCAGTTTCGCCGAGGCCCTCCGCCGCGTCCTCCGGTCCGACCCCGACGTCATCCTCGTCGGCGAAATGCGCGACCTCGAAACCATCGAGGCCGCCATCCGCGCCGCCGAGACAGGCCACCTCGTCTTCGCCACACTCCACACCACCGGCGCCGCCAAGACCATCGACCGTATCGTCGACGCCTTCCCCGTCACCCAGCAGAACCAGGTCCGCGTCCAACTCTCCACCGCCCTCATCTGCGTCCTCTCCCAGGTCCTCCTCTCCCGCATCGACGTCCAGGGCATGGTCGCCGGGTACGAGTTCCTCGTCGTCACCCCCGCCATCGCCAACCTCATCCGCGAGAACAAGACCTTCCGCATCGACTCCATGATCCAGACCGGGAAAAAGTTCGGAATGCAGTTGCTCGACGACCACCTCTGGTCGCTCTACTCCCGCGGCATGATCTCCGCCGAGGAGATGATCGACAAGAGCAAAAACCCCGCCGACCTCACCGACAAGGTCCACCGCCTCGGCCGCACCGTAGGACGGATCGAGTGGGACGAGGAAGTCGACGCCTCCGGCTCCAAGGAGTAGCGCGTCAGCGCTGGGTTTGGTACATCCGATGCCGGTTCATGCGACACTTTCCAAGTGTCTCATCTGGGATTCGGCCAAAAATGCGGTTGTGCTTCTCGAACCGTCCCGATACACTCGGCGGATAGGCTGTTGTCCGCCCGCGGAGCGATGCCATGCCCCCTGTGCCTCAGGTTGATCCATCCGAGTTCAAGGGCCGCAAACTTGGTCGCGTTCTGACCAAGATGGGGAAGGTGACGCGCGAGCAGGTCCACGAGGCGCTGGAGATCCAGAAGACCCGCCGCGTGCCGATCGGCCAACTGTTGGTCGAACTCGGATACTGCAACCAGACGGACGTTGCCGCGGCCCTCGCGGGCCAGGCGGGCATGGCGTACGTGGATCTCACCGGCATCGAGATATCGGACCAAGTGCGCGACACGATACCGTCCGAGAACGTGCACGCGTATCAGGTTGTACCGATCGAGTACAACCCGACCAGCCGCCGTCTGAAGATCGCGATGAAGTCGGCGGACAACTTCCGGGCGGTCGATGACCTCCGGCTACTGATGGGCTTCAACGTCGAGGCGGTGGTGGGGGACTCGGCGCTGATCGACGGCCTGATCAAGAAGTACTACGCGAAGCACGAGTCGGTCGTCGACGTGGTGAGCGCGCTGGCGACCGACGCGAAGTTCAAGCAACTCGAAGGCCGGGGGGAGTCGATCGACCTCGACGCGGTGCTCGAGGCGGCCAGCGACAACCAGGTCATCAAACTTCTGAACCTGGTGCTGCTCCAGGCGATCAAGGACAAGGCGTCGGACGTGCACTTCGAGCCGTTCGAGGACGAGTTCAAGATGCGCTACCGCATCGACGGCGTGCTCTACGAGATGGTCCCTCCGCCCAAGCACCTGGGCCCGGCGATCACGAGCCGCGTCAAGGTCATGGCCAACCTGGACATCGCGGAGCGTCGCCTCCCGCAGGACGGGCGCATCGAGTTGACGGTGGGGGGCAACCCGATCGACCTCCGCGTGGCCGTGCTCCCGACGATGTGGGGCGAGAGCGTCGTGATGCGCGTGCTGGACCGGAGCAACGTGGAACTCTCGCTGGATCGGCTGGGCCTCCGCGAGGACGACCTGTCGAAGGTTCGGGCGCTGATCCAGCGTCCCAACGGGATCGTGGTGGTGACGGGCCCGACGGGCTCGGGCAAGACGACGACGCTCTATGCGGCACTGCAGGAACTCAACGACATCGAGACGAAGATCCTGACGGCCGAGGACCCGGTCGAGTACGACATCGACGGGCTGTGCCAGTGCCAGGTCAACGAAGAGGTGGGGCTGACGTTCGCCAAGTGCCTGCGGAGTTTCCTGCGTCAGGACCCTGACGTGATCCTGGTGGGCGAGATCCGCGACCTGGAGACGGGGCAGATCGCGATCCAGGCGTCCCTGACGGGGCACCTGGTGCTGAGCACGTTGCACACCAACGACGCGCCGAGTTCGATCATCCGCCTCGTGGACCTGGGGATCGAGAACTTCCTCCTCACGGCGACGATCGAGGGGATCGTGGCGCAGCGGCTGGTCCGCACGATCTGCCCCAAGTGCAAGGAAGAGTACTCGCCCAAGGAAGAGGAACTGATGGAACTCGCGCTGCGTCCCGAGGACGTTCGCGGGCGGCGGTTCTTCCGCGGGCGGGGGTGCGAGAACTGCAACAAGTCCGGGTACCGCGGGCGGATGGCGATCTTCGAGATCATGGTGCTCGACGACGACATGCGCGACCTGATCATGAAGGAAGCGAGCACGTCGGTGCTGAGGAAGCACGCGCGCTCGCGCGGGATGCGGTCGCTCCGCGAGGCGGGGCTGCTCGGGATCTACGAGGGACAGACGACGATCGACGAGGTCGTCCGCGAGACGATCACCGAAGAGTAAGAAAGGACGGTTCACCGCCGAGACACCGAGAGCACCGGGACGGCGTGCGTCGAGGCGACGACGGCGCCCCTTTCGTTCCCCGTGGTGCCGTGCTCGTCCGTGTCGCTCGTGCCTTCGTGGTGAACCTTGGTTTCGGAGGCTCGGATCATGGCGACATTCGCGTACGAGGCGTTGAACTCCGCGGGCAAGCCCCAGAAGGGGACGATCGAGGCCACCTCGAGCGAGGAGGCGATCACGCGGATCAAGCAGCAGGGCTTCTTCCCGACCGCGGTGCGCGAGCAGAAGGTGAAGAAGTCCGCGGTCGCGGGCGAGGCCGTGGCCGCCAAGAAGAAGAAGAAGCCGGGCGGGCTCTCGATCGGTCGGGTCTCGCGCAAGCAACTGACGAACTTCACGCGGCAACTCTCGACGCTCCAGGACGCGGGCCTGCCGCTGCTGCGCTCGCTCCAGATCCTCGAGGGCCAGATGAAGCCCGGGAAGATGAAGAACACGCTCATGGGCGTCTGCGAGGAGGTCGAGGGCGGCTCGGCCCTCTCCGAGGCGATGTCCAAGCACCCGCGGGCCTTCGACCGCCTCTATTGCAAGATGGTCAACGCGGGCGAGATCGGCGGCGTGCTCGACATCATCCTCCAGCGGCTCGCCGAGTTCATGGAGAAGAGCCAGCGCCTCCGTCGCAAGATCCGCGGCGCCCTCGTCTACCCCGTCGTGGTCGTCGTCGTCGCGCTGGCGATCCTCGTCTTCATCATGGTCTTCATCATCCCGAAGTTCGAGGAAATCTTCACGGAGTTCGGCGTTGAACTCCCGGGCCTGACGCAATGGCTCATCAACACCAGCCGCTGGGTCGCGGGGTCGAATCCCGGCCAGATGATCCCGGGCTGGGTCTACATCGTCTGCGGATTGCCGTTCATCTTCATCTTCTTCAAACTGATCCGCAAGGCCGGCCCGGGCCGCGCCGCCACCGACACCGCCTTCCTCTGGCTCCCGGTCTTCGGGAAACTCATCCGCAAGACGACCATCGCCCGCTTCACGCGGACCCTGGGCACGCTCATCTCGGCGGGCGTCCCGATCCTCGAGGCCATCCTCATCACCCGCGACACCTCGGGCAACTACGTCTTTGAGAAGGCCCTCACGAAGGTCCACGACTCGATCCGCGAGGGCGAGAGTTTCGCCGACCCGCTGCGCGAGTCCAAGACCTGCGACGCGATCGTGGTGAACATGATCGACGTGGGCGAGGAGACGGGCGAACTCGACGCGATGCTCCTGAAGATCGCCGACAACTACGACGAGGAGGTGGACGTCGCCGTCGCCTCGCTCGTCTCGCTGCTCGAGCCCATGATGGTCGTGGTGATCGGCGGCATCGTCGGCACCATCGTGGTCGCGATGTTCCTCCCCATGGTCAAGATGATCGAGTCCCTCCAGCAGGGCGGCGCCGTCTGATCCCCCTTCCGCACACCCCCCCGGGGACCCCTCCCATGCCGCGGAGCCAACCCATGCCAGCCCTCGCCAGCGCCCGGCGCGCGTTCACGCTCATCGAGTTGCTCGTGGCCATCCTCGTGCTGGCCGTCCTCATCGGGCTGCTCATCGTCGGACTCCGGGCCGCCTCGCGCACCGCGCGCGGCGCGGCGGACCTCGCGACCCTCACCGCCCTCAAGAACGCCACGACCCAGTTCAAGCAGATCGTCGGGTTCGCGCCACCGCTCGCCGACGACGCCATGGGCCCGCTCGTGGGCGCCTCCACCGTCGTCAAGGTCTTCCGCCTCTCGGACTTCTCCCCCGGCGGGGATGTCGAGCGGCTGCGGACCCCGCCGGTCGATCCCAACGTCGCCCCCGACCTCCGTTTCTCGATCTACTCCATCCCGATCTACCTCATCGGGGTGCTCGACGCGCCCGTGGACGGCAAGGCTGGTCCGGGCCTGCGAATCCCGAAGAAAGAAGGCTCGTTCGAGAAAGCGGGCAAGATCCTTGACCCGTTCTTTGATGTCTCGCGCAACGCCAAGGCGATCTTCGCGGTCGATGCCGCCCGTGGCCGATACGTGCTCCGCGACGGCAAGGGCGTGGCGTTCCGGTACTACTTCTGGCTGCACGACGCGGGCGACCCGCCCTCGAACACGCCGCTCAAGGACTACCTGAACATCCCGTGGATCGTGGGCGACGAGTCGAACCCGGACCTCCGCGACGCGCAGTGGGCGGTCGTCTCGGCCGGACCCGACGGGGTCTTCGGCGACGAGGACCTCCTGCCCCCGACGCACCCGCAGTTCCTCACCCTCGCCCAGATGCAGACGCGCATGGGCGCGGGCTCGCTCTCGGGGCCGGCCCTCCGCGCCCGCGCCCGCGAGGACAACTCCGTGGAGGCCGGCCGATGAAACGCTGCCACCATCCCGCGCCGCGCGCCGCCCGGCGAGCGTTCACGCTGGTTGAACTCCTGCTCGTCGTGTCGATCTTCGTGCTCCTCCTTGTGATCGCCGTGCCCGCGTTCTCCAACATGCTCTACTCCTCCGAGCAGTCGCTGGCCGAGAACGCGCTCCGGCAATCGCTCAGCGCCGCCCGCGATGCCGCCGCCCGCAACGGGCCCGAGCAGGACGCCGCCGCGGTCTTCACCTTCGAGCCCGACGGCCGGCTGACGGTGCTCACCTGCGTCCGCGCGGGCGTGCTCCGCGACGAGCCCCCGGCCTCGCAGCGGCTCCCCGCCGTTGCGCGCGAAGTCTTCGTCCCTCTTGCCGGCTTCACGCCGATCCAACTCCCGCGCGGGTGGATGGTCCGGGGCTATGCGCCGCCGAACTCCATCGACGACTCGTGGTACGAGGACACCTACTACGCCCTCGGCGCGCCCGTCATCCGCAACGGCAACTGGCTCTTCCCCGAGACCGGGTTCTTCGATCCCTCCTATGGCGACGACGGGCGGCATCGCCAGACCTTCATGGTCCGTTTCCGCGGGGGCACCGGGGCCGTCATCACCGGGGACACCACGCCGATCCTCGTGCTCGTGCCCAGCCCCTCGGCGAGTTTCCGGCAGAACACGCTGCCGTGGTCCGAGTTCGATCCGTCGCTGGAGGTCGATCAGGACCGCTACGTCCGCCGAATCCTGGCCGGGCGAAGGCCCAACAACGCCACGGGCGTGCTGAGCGCGACCCAGAAGCAGCAACTCCTGGGCGACATCGCCTCGGACACCGTGCTCGCCAAGCCCGTGACGCAGGTGGCGGTCTACAGCGAGAAGCGGCTCGCCGCCGCCGTCGGCTTCCGGCTCGACCGCGTCACTGGGACGATGTACGTCGATCCGGCGAAGGCGAGCCCTCCGAACAGCCCAGAGTTCGTCCCGCTCGGCGAGCGCGTCCCGCAGGTTTCGGACCAGGCGCTGATCGACAAGGTGAACCAGTGGATCGAGGGCCGCCTGACGACCGCCGGGGGCCAGCCCATCGACTCCGACTGCCGCGTGTTCTCGGTGCATCGCTTCCTGGGCAGCCCGATCGAGATCACCGGCACCCGCAACGGGCAGGGGGTGAGCCAATGACCCGCGTCCTTCCGATCCGTCGTCCCACGCTCCGCGCCTTCACGCTCATCGAGGTGCTCATCGGCATCCTCGTGCTGGCGCTGGGGCTCCTGGGCCTGGGCGCGATCATCCCCGTCGTCGTGCGGGAGCAGCGGCTCGCCACCGATGCGACGCTGGGCGTCTCGGTCGCCGAGCACGCCGAGGGCGTCCTCCGCGCTCGGCCGGCGCTTTCCCCGCAGGCCCCAGCGACCACGCGGACGCTCTGGGATGCGCTCATCCACGATCCGCAGTGGTCGCGCGATCTCTTGTGGGCCCCGTTCCCCAACTCGCCGTACCAGCGGCAGGCAACGATCATCTACTCCGCCACTCGCCGCGACATCTTCCAGCCCATCGAGTACGACTTCAACCTCCAGTCCGGCCAACTCCGCTGGCGGCAGACGGTCCGCGAGGAGAAGCGCGACAGTTGCTCCGGCTCGTGGGCCGTCCCCGCGCTCACGCCACCTCCTCCCACGCCCAACTGGGACGCGCTGGACGTGGGCGATCGCCTCTGGCCCAACAAGGGCGCCCAGACCACGCGCGTCCTGCAGCCCAACACCGACCCCAACCGCCCGCAGTTCGTGTGGGACGTCGTCGCCCGTCGCGCCCGCTTCGGCAGTCGATCGCTCTCGCCCTATCTCCCCGTCGGCGGGATGCCCGCGTGCTACTACCCGCAGGTCAGCAGTTGCCCGCCGTTCTCCAATCCCCAGCCGCCGGTGCGCTGGTGCGATCAGGCCGACCAGGTGCAGGTCGCGATCTTTGTCCGCCGCATCGACCTCAACATCAAGTCGCCCCGGCGCCCCGCGGCAGCCCGCCAGCCCACGACGCTCTACGACCTCCTGACCGGCGCGCCCGGCGTGCCGGCCTCGGATCGGCGCCTGCCCGTGGCCGTCGATACCGCCGGCCGACCCACCGGCAACGGGCTGGGTGAGTATTCCACGCCCGAGGTCCTCGACGTGCAACTGAAGATCGGGGCGAACAACAAGGTGGAGCGCTCGCGCCTCATCCTTGACTCCGCCTCGCCCGGCGCCACCGTGCTCATCCCGCTCGCCTCCCAGATCGGGCAGAAACTCGTCGACAACCTCGGCAACGTCTACACCTGCCGCGGCGTCGTGGACGGCGGCACCTCGGCTCGCGGCACCGAGATCGAGATCCAGCCCCCCATCCCCGCGTGGATCGGCCCACCCTCCGGATCGCAGGGCCCCAACGCCCCGCCCGAGGAGACCGTCCGCCAGATCGTCTTCACCCCGCAGATCCCCGCCGCCGTTCGCGTCGTCACGATCACTCGCCCCGTGTGGGCCCCCTGAAGGAGCCGGCGATGCGCCCCACCATCCGACACCTCGTTGATCGCGCCGGGCACGATCCCGCGTCCCCGCCCGGCCGCGGGTTCACGCTCATCGAACTGCTCATCGGCGTGGGCGCGCTGGCGCTCGTCGCCGTCGGGGTCGCGGCGATCTTCGACGCCACGGGCAAGACCATCGCCGCCGGGCGGCGAGTCAGCAACTTCAACACCTACGCCAACCTCATCGAGCAGCAGATGCGGGCCGACTTCGCCTCGATGACCCGCAAGGGCTTCCTCGTCGTCCGCAACCAGTACGCCGATCCGAACCTCGACGGCGTGGTGAACCCGAACAACCTGACGCCCTCGAACCCTGACGCGGTTCAACTCTTCGACGCCGACGAGCGCCCGCGCCTTCGCCGCGTCGATGAGATCATGTTCTTCGCGTCCGGGCGCTTCACCTCGGCCCGGGTCCCGCTGGACCCGTCGCTGGTCGCCCAGGCCGACGCCGCCCGCATTTATTACGGGCACGGGCAGCAGGCCTTCCGCCCCGCGAGCCCCGCGCCCTCGGACCGCTTCCTGCTCCCGCGGCTGGACGAGGCCAACAACAACAACTCCGAGATCCGAAACTCCATGCTCGGCTTTGCGCCCAACCCGGCGCTGGGCGAGAATCCCAACCGCTACGCCTCCAACTGGATCCTCATGCGGCACGCGACGCTCCTCGCCCCGCCACGGACCGCCTTCCAGCAGATCGACAACGTCGGGCAGAACTCCCCGGGCCAGTTCCTGGGCGGGGGCAACCTCGCGCGGGTGCGCGACTCGGACATCCAGATCGCCGCCCAGCCCGCGGCCTCCAGCATCTTCCGCGCCCTCTCGGCCCGGTTCCCGCTCGCCAGCGCCGGCGTCCAGGCCGTCCGCCTCGGCAACGTCGCCGCCCACTTCGAGTCCATGCACCCGACCTTCGACGCCGGGCTCGTGGACATCGCGACCTGCGACCTGACCGAGATCCGCTCGGTCGTCTCGTCCGTGGGCCGCCAGCCCAACCAGGTCAACGACGACTTCTTCAACCCCGCCCGCAATCGCGGTCCCGACGGCGTCAGCAGCGCCGCCAACACGCCCGCGGGCTTCAACCAGGGCGTCGACAACCGCTTCCGCAACTATGGCGCGGGCAACGCCGGAGATCCCCAGGTCATCAACACGATGCAGGCCTGGATGGACGACGCCTGGCCCACGCTCAGTTCCAGCGGCAGCACGGGCACCCGCCAACTCCCCCGTCGCATGCGCGCCGAGGTCGCCCCGACGAACTTCCTGGGCATCCTCGACCCCGCGACCAGCGGGTCGTTCGCGGTCAGCGACCTCGAGCGGGCCATCGCCCGCGCCGACCAGGCCATGCTCGCCTCGTCGTCCTTCCTCCCACGATGCTCCGAGTTCATCGTCGAGTGGTCGTTCGGCAACACCTTCCCCGCCGACCCCTCGGCCACCGGCTACGTCGCCGGACGCGCGGGCCAACTCGTCTGGCACGGGCTCGAGCGCGCCGCCTCCGCCCAGCAGCCCTCGCCCACGAATCCTCCGCTCGCCGAGCCCTACGACGACTCGCGGGTCCTGCATCGCTTCGGGCAGCCCTACCTCCGGCAGGTCGAGCCCCCGGCCCCGCCTCTGCCCGGCTGCTCCAGCACGCAGAACATCCTGCCGCTGGTCGCGACGCACACCGTGCAAACGCAACTCATCCACGGCTTCGCGGGCGGGACGACTCCTGCCGCCGGCGCGCCCATCAACAGTTTCTTCGGGTACCTCGATCCCACCTTCGACCCCGAGTTCGACCCGCGCACCGGGCTCAACTGCCGCAACGAGCCCAACGGGGTCCTCGACGCCGAGAACGACGCCCGCTCCCCGACGATTCCCTGGGCCTGGCCCAAACTCATCCGGGTCACGCTCAGCCTCGCCGACCCCAACGACCCCAGCCTCGAGCGCACGTACCAGTTCGTGTTCGATGTCCCCGCGCGCTAGCGCCCCGCGAGACCTCCCATGACCCTGCCCACCCCCCCTCTCGCTCCCCTCGCGCCCCGCCAGACACACCGCTCCGGGTGGGTTCTCCGCGCCCTCTCGGGCCTGGCTGCTTCCGTGCGCCAGAACCGCCGCGGGACCGTGCTGATCCTCGTGCTCGGCGCCCTGGCGCTGATCGCCGTCATCACCATCGTCTACGTCACGGTTGGGCAGGGCGACCGCCGCGCCTCGCAGGTCACGACGCGCCGCGACGGCATCGACCAGGCCATCGACCGCATCGCCGAGTACCTCGCCAAGGTCGTCGGTGACGACACCTTCGCGACGACCGTCGAGGGCTCCGAACTCGATCTCACGTCGTCCAATCCCAACGCCCGCGCGCCGATCCTCGTCCGCGAGGCCGCCGACTTCCCCTTCACCGATCCCTTCTGCAACTCGATCCTCGCGCCCTACACCGGCAACGCCGCCCCCACGCCCCACCTGCGCCCCGACGACGCCGGGCGCCGCTTCCTCCCCGAGGGCTCGTTCGGCTCGGTCCTCCGCGACCAGACTAACCAGCCCGTCTACGCCGATCCGCGCGTCCCCTCCGATCCCTTCCTCGCCTCGACCCTGCCGACCGCCCTCTTCCGCCCGCCCACGCTCGGCGGCCCCGGCGCCGGCAACGTCGAGAGCCTCACCAACTACACCGACTGGTACCACATCTCCAACATCAGCCCCGACGGACGCTACGTCAATCTCTGGAACCTCCGCGGGAACTTCGACGCCACCTCCACGATGACCGTCCGCCGACTCAGCGTCGCGGGGCAGACCCGCCTCGTCGGCGATCCGCAGCCCGGCTCGATGTCCTACGGCCTCACGCTCCTCGATCCCAACGGCCGACCCACCCAGCGCCTCGCCTTCGCCACCAACTTCACCACTCCGCCCAATCTCACCGACCCCGAGCGTGCCGATCCCAACGTCCCCGCGCACTGGTCCACTTGGCAGCAGCGCATGCTCTTCTCCTCGCGCGGGCCCGTCTTCTATCCCGCGCCCCAGCCCCCGCAGCCCTCCGGGACCGGATACACCCCCGATCCCAACCGCCCCGACGACCCTCGCTACGCCCCGTACCAGTACGCCGACGCCGACGGCGACGGGCTCTTTGACTCGCGCTGGCAGGAACTCGTTGACGCGAGCGACCCGTGGGGCCTCTCCTCCGTCCTCCCGCGCGACGGGAGATTCCGCTGGTTCGTTGCCGTCCGAGTGATGGACCTCTCGGCCCTGGTCAACCTGAGCACCGCGACCGACTTCCGCACGCCCCCGCGCGCCACCACGACGCCCCCCAACGAGCCCGTCGGCGTGATCCCCGCCGGCAAGACGCCCGCGGACATCGACCTCCGCCGCCTGCTCACGATGGTCGATTCGTACACCCTCGTCCCGTCACTCTCCGACGCCAATCTTCCGGCACCCTACCAGGCCCCGCCGAACAACCTGGGCTATCAACTCCTCTCCCGCGGCGTGCCGCCGCCGCCGGCGCCGACGCCCGACGCGGGCGACTACAGCCAGTACAACCAGGTGAACGCTCGCGTCGTGGGCGCCCTGGGTTACAACGCCCTGCGTCGCGTCATGCGCCCGGAGCAGACTCTCGTCCC
Organism: Phycisphaerae bacterium; assembly: GCA_016793805.1. Taxonomy (GTDB): domain Bacteria; phylum Planctomycetota; class Phycisphaerae; order Phycisphaerales; family UBA1924; genus JAEUIZ01. Next base: position 288,200 of record JAEUIZ010000040.1, on the reverse strand, counting down.
CGCCGCCGAGACCGAGGTGACCACCGGCCCGGTCACCGACCCCATCCGCGTCCTTTCCGCCGATGCTCGGTTCTCTTCCTTCGACCGCTTCGGCGGCGTGCTCGACGCCAGCGCCACCTTCACCCAGATCCCCAACTCCAATCCCCCGCGGTTCGTGCGCGAGATGATCGTCGCCAACCCCCTGGGTGAGGACGACCTCCTGGAACTCCTCACCTTCTGGTCCTGCAACGACCCTAGCACCCTCTCCCGGCTCGAGCAGATCCTCGACGGGCGCTTCGATGCGACCAACGGCGGCAACTCCAGCCCCACCTCGCCCATGAACACGGCTCGCTATGGCCCCATGCGCTCCACGCGCCCGGCCTCGCTCGAGCGTGACAGCGTCGACCTCTACCGCAAGCAGGGCACGAACTACGTCCTCGGGCCCAGCGGCGACATCAACCCCGACGGCCTGGCCGACCCCATGGACCTCGCCCGCACCCACATGGGCGTCCGCCAACTCCTCACCACCGTCAGCGGCGCCCGACCCATCCGCGCGGGCATCATCGCCTCCGCCGATCAGAACTCCCTGTCCGAGTCTGTCGATCGCGCCATCGACGCCCACGCCGCCCTCCGCGCCGCCCGAGGCAATCCTCTCCAGCAGCCGTTCGACACGCCCACGCTCTGGCCCGACCGCAACCACTCCCCGCTCTTTGGCGGCTACGCGCAGGCGCTGCTTCCCTATTCCTGGCGTGCCGGCGCGTGGATCCATCCCATCCCCGGGTCCACCTCGCCCACGAATCCCTGGCTCGGATCGCTCAGTTACGGCCGGCGCACCGAACTCGCTCTGCGAATCGCCGGGCACATGACCGCCAACGCCATCGACGCCTTCGACCGCGACGACCAGCCCAGCGCCTTCACGCTGCTGGTCTCGGGCATCCAGGCCGACCTCAACGCCGTCGATGCCAACGTGGTCGCGTACCCGTGGTGGCGTCCGCGCCCCGCGCCCGCCACGCCCGTCACGCAGCGTCCGATCCGCCCCGGCTCCTTCGACCTCGACTACGACCTCGGCGTCCGCCGCACCAACAACGACCCGGGCGGCGTCTCGCTCCCGCCCTCGCGCCTCGCCCCGGGCACCACCAACCTCGGCCAGGGCCGCGGCACCGCGCCCGCCCTCAACGTCTACGGCATCGAGGCCCAGCCCTTCCTCACCCAGGCCCTCACCATGGCCTTCTACACCGACAGCCCCAACGGGGGCAACGAGCCCGAGCCCGGCGACATCGAGATCGACGCCGACTTCGACGCCGGCCCCGCGATCACGAACGCCGACTACCTCGGCGAGGTCGTCGCCTTCCAACTCACCAACCCCTTCGATCAGCCCGTCTACCTGACCACGCCCTCCGACGGCACCGACCCCGCGACCGCCTCGCGCGGCGGGACCTTCTGCGACAACCGCTACACCCAGTTCTACATCGAGTTCAACAACCAACTCTTCAAACTCGCCGAGCAACTCGACGACACCGGCGCCAACCTGAACTCGATCATCCTCGAGCCCGGCGAGACCGTCGTCCTCTATTCCACCAGCCACTCGCTCACCGAACTCCAGAACCGCTGGCGCAACGCCGCGAACAACAACGTCCTCCCCGCGCCGCCCGCGCCGCCCGCCTGCTCCACCGGGGCGACGCAGGCGACGCCCGCGACCGTCGTCGAGGCCGTCATCCAGAACCAACTCCGCGTCTTCACGCTCGATTCCAACGGGCAGCAGGTCGCCGGCGGCTGCCCCCGCCGCGCCATCCGCATCCCGCGCATGGACGCCAACACCGGCCGATCCATCACCACCTCCTTCGAACTCACCGGCGGTCCGGACCAGCCCAAGCAGAACGTCTACCTCTGGCGCACGATGCGCTCCCCCGCCGATCCCTCGCCCGACCTCCAACTCCCCTTCTCGGGCCTGACGCCGCGGCCCGCGCTCCCCTGTCCGCGCTCGGGCAACGAGACCAACCTCCGCTTCAACGACCTCCTCGCCGACCGCCTCCGTGACGCCGCGCCGGCCACGGGCGGACGGCCCACGCCCACCCTCGACTGCCGCCTCCCCGCCGGCAACAACACGGTCAACGGCGTCGCCGCCACCACCGGGTCCAACAACGATGGCTACTCGATCGTCACCTTTGGCTCGATCAAGCGCCCCGACGATCCGGGCCAGCCCCTCACCTCCGCAGGCTCTCGATCGGCCGAGCCCCCGCCCCGCGGCGGCATCCCCGCCTATTGCGTCGAGAACAAGTGGTCCCAGTCCCGCAACGTCCGAATCACCGGGCCCTGCGGCAGCAACCTCTCCTCCTCCTGCTTCCCCGCCGCCAATGCCGACACCACCCTCTTCGGCCTCGCCTCCAAACTCGCCAACCCCATGACCGGCAGCATGCCGCAGATCCGCAGCATCGCCACCCTCGCGCAGCAGAAGAACGCCCTCACGCCCAACAACCCCATCGGCAACAACCGCGACGGCCGGCGCTACCGCGACCTCTACCCCGAGATCGCCCTCAACAACGCCGAGTTCACCTCCACCTTCGTCGAGCCCTCGACCTATCCGCCCGTCGTCGGCCAGCCGCTCCAGCGCCGCACCGTTTCCGTTCTCCGCGTCTCGGATCTGCTCCTGCCCCTGGGCATCGGGCCGATCTACGCCCCCGATCCCGCACAGGCCTCCGGCTCCACGCCCAACCAGGCCACGCCCGCGCCCAACCCCGATCGCTGCATCACGCTCGGCGAAGCCCTCGCCCTCGCCCTCAACTACGACTCGCCCTCCACCGGCGATCAGACCTGGGGCATCTACGCCAACATCGGCGATCGCTACGCCGGCGCCCTCGACCGCGGGCAACTCGTCCTCGACCGCTTCGCCCCCTACGAGGAAACCTCCGCGAGCGGACGCGACAGCCTCATCTTCAACCCCGAGGCCGGACCGCCCGCTGCCGGCTCACGCGCCTCCGACGACTACAGCCGCTTCCCGGGCATCCCGCTCGCGCTCCACGTCATGAACGTCTTCACCGCCAGCGAGGACGGCGCCGTCGACCGCCTCGTCCCGGGCCTCGTCAACGTGAACACCGCGCCCAGCAGCGTCGCCCGCGTCGTGCCCATGCTCGCCCCGACGCCCGAGATCGACCCCGTCAACGGGCCGCTCTGGAACTCCTTCAAGACCCAGGCCGGCATCGTCAACAACTTCCTCGGCAGCGGTAACCCCAGCGCCACACTCCCCGAGCGCCCGCAGAGCGCCGCCAACCCCGGCTCGGACATCGCCGCCTCGATCCTCGCCTATCGCGACAAGACGCCCCTGCTCAATCGCAACGGCGCCCTCAACATCTTCTTCGACTCGCCGCAGAACTCGCTGCTCGCCACGACCTACGTCTTCGATCCCGCCGCGTGGAACGGCCGCCTCGCCACCACCGCCGTCGGGGGCATCCGCGAGACGCCCGGGCTCGCCACGCCCGCCGAGATCATGGCCGCCATCGACCGCACCGCCGACGGGAGCACCGCCGCCGGACCGCAAGGTCCCTTCTCCCAGCGCCGCGGCGTCGAGCAGGACAAGAAGCCAACCGCGGGCCAGGTCGCCGTCCCACGCGCGTCCCAGATCGACGGCCTCGCCTACGAGGGTTCCTACGTCTTCAACTCCAATCCCGTCCCCCTCCCCAGCGGCATCGCCGGGACCAACGGCAGCCTCTACAAGGGCCTCTTCACTCCCGCCGCTGGCCAGCAGTATCAGCAGCCCGGCAACGTCCCGCGCTTCGTCCCCATGCCCGCCAGCAACGGGCAGCAGATCACCGGAGCGTGCTCGATCTTCGATGCCCAGGGCGCGCAGTCCTGTGTTGTCATCTCGCGAGATCGCTGCATCTCGCTGCGCGGGGTCTACCACGGCGATAACACCACGTGCACCCCCGGCGCGGGCGGCACCACCTTCAGCCCCGCCCTCGTCACCTCCACCATCAACGACGCCTTCGCCGACAAACTCGTCGTCGCCTCCGCCGCCAGCGGCTCCATCTCCGTCCGCAGCGACGTCTTCGCCGTCTGGTTCGTTGTCCACGGCTACCAACGCTCCGACACCATCGACCTCGGGCCCGACGATCCCCTCGTCCCCTCCGTCGCGCGGCGGTTCCTCATGGTCCTCGACCGCTCCAACGTCACCCGCAAGGGCGACAAGCCCAAGGTCCTCCTCCTCAAGGAACTCCCGCTCTAATCCGCGCGGCGCCCGACTCCGCTCGTGGCACGGACGTCCCGCCCGCGCGCCCCGACCTCGCTCGGCGCGTACCCTCCGCTCCCCACAGGAGCCTTTCCCATGGCCGATCCCGCACCGACTCCCAAGCCCCAGATCACCTACGAGGACTTCGCCAAGATCGACCTCCGCGTCGCCCGCGTCATCCACGCCGAGAACCACCCCGGCGCCGACCGCCTCCTCAAACTTCAGGTAGACGACGGCAGCGGGACGCCGCGCCAGATTTGCTCCGGCATCCGCGACAACTACACCGCCGAGCAAATGGTCGGGAAACTCGTCATCCTCGTCGCCAACCTCGCGCCCCGCGTGATCCGCGGCGAGGAATCACGCGGGATGCTGCTGGCCGGCTCCGAACCACCAACCGCCGAGGGCGCGCCGCGTCGCGTCGTCGTGCTCACGCCCGCTGGCGACCTTCCGCCGGGCTCGATCGTCTCCTGAGCCCCGGGCTCCGCCGCGCGACGCCCCGCCGAAAGTAGTTCCCACCGCCCCCGCGTCCCGAAGGTCTCAGCGATCCGGCTTCTTCTCGTCCTCGGGCCGGCGCCGATCCCCGCGTCGCGGCGACTCCGGCTCCGCGCTCGCGTTCTGCTCGATCTGCTGAAGTCGCCCGTCGATCGACTCGTCCCGCTTGCCGAGCATCTCCTCGCGTTCCTTCCGCAGTTGTCCGACCCGTCGCTCCAGCCTCGACAGTTCCCGGTCCTGTCGCCGCATCCGCAGGTCGAACTGCTCGCGGAGCAGCACGCGCACCGCCTCACGCGCCGTCTCGACCCGTTCCGGCCCATCCCCGCGTCGGATCGCCTGCGCGAGCGCCCGCGTGGCCTCCGCCAGCCGCCACTGCCCGCGCGCCTCCCCGATCTTGATCTCGCGAAGTTCCGGGTCGGGCTCGGCCTGGATCTCGCGCACCTGTCGCTCGATCCGCGCGAGGATCCGCTCGCCCGCCGCGGGCTCGCGCCGCATCATCTCCTCGATCCGATCCGCCATCTCCGGGACGTGCCGACGAAGGAACGCCAGCACACGCTCCCGCTCGATCGCGGTGGGCGGGGTCTCGGCGGCCCGGTCCGCGTCGCGCCGGCCCACGGGCTCGGCCACCGCCGCCACCTCGCCGGGCGTTGCTCCCGCATCCAGCGCGGCGATCGCGCGGCGCACACGATCCGACCACTGCTCCAGGTCGCTCAGCCGGCGCTGCAAGCGCTCGCGCAGCGCCCCAGCCTCCGCCCGCTCCCCCCGCGGAGGCTGCGCCGCGACCTGCTCCCTCGCCCGCGCCGCTCGCGAGCCGTCACGACCCGCGGGATCCGCCTGCCCCAGCGCCACCGACGCCCCCGCCAGCACGATCGCCACGCAGAGACGCATCACATCGCCCCCTCGTCAAACATCGTGTCCTTCCATCCGTCGAGCCGGTCCGCCTCGTCGGCCAGGTCCCTGATCCGCGCGTCCAGCGTGCTCCACTCGCGATCCTCGACCTGCGACCAGGCGTGCTCCAACTCGGCGATCGAGGCGAGTTCGCTCGGCCCCGTGCCCGCCTGCCGCGCCGTCCAAGCCGCGACAACCCCGCCCGCGATCGCGACCGCGGCCGCGATCCGAATCGTCCATGCGCCGACCCGTCCGCCGGTGTCGCCGCCAAGCCGCATGGCACTCGCCGCGGGCGAGATCGATCCCGCGGATTGCAGCGTCACGCGCGCCTCGAGCCCAGCGCCCGCCGACGCCCGCTCGCGCTCCGCGAGCCGGTCCAGCATCTCGCCCATCGCCTGCACGTCGTGCTCTTTCATGCGTCGTCCCCCTGCAAAAGCCCCCGCAACTTCCGCAGCGCCCGATGGTGCCGCGCCAGGAGCGTCCCGAGTGGTTCTCCGAGCAACTCGGACATCTCGCGGAAGCCCATGCCCGCGTGATGACGCAACTCGACAACTTCCCGGTCCGCCTCGCTCAGCCGATCCATCGCCGCGCGTAGCGCCGACAGGTCGACGGGGAGCGTATCCGACCCTGCCGCATCCTCCAGCGCCGCGGCCCCGTCCACGGGCGTCCTCTGCCGTGTTCGACGCCGGATCTGGTCCCGGATCCGGTTCATCGCGACGCGGAACAGCCACGCCTCGAAGCGCCCTCGCTCCGAGTACCCGCCCCCTCCCAACTTGGCCGCCACGGTCGCGAACACGGACTGCGTGACCTCCTCGGCTACCTCGTTGTTTCGACACCGGCTCTTGGCCAGCGCGAACACCCGCCTCGCATACCGTCGAACCACCTCCCGCCACGCCTCGGGATCGCCCGCCGCCGCGGCCGCGAGCAAGCGAGACAACTCGTCCGCGTCTTCGGGCTGAGGATCGTGTGCCTGAGCCACCAGACGCATCCTTACCGCCTAACGCTCGCGACGCTGGCCCTATTGCCCCGCCGCGTCATCCTATCGTCACCCATGCCCGCCATCGCCTACACCGTCGTCGCCTCCTTCCCGGACCTCGCCACCCGCGACGAGTACATCGCCTGGCTCGAAGACGGGCACATCGACGCGGTCATCCGCCACGGTGCCCATGCCGCTTCTATCATCCGAATCACCGAGCCACCCTCGCCCGTCCAAGTCGAGGTTCGGTACACGTTCTCCACCCGCGACCTCTACGACATCTACATCCGCGATTACGCCCCGGCCCTCCGTTCTGAAGGACTCCGCCGCTTCCCCCCAGCCCGCGGCATCTCGTTCTCGCGTCGCACGGGCGAAATCCTCTAATCCGCCCGATAAACTCGCCCACCCCCAATTCGTGCTCCGGGGCGATCCGCTGACCTCCGCGGGCGTACTTCACCCATCCCCCCCCCCCCGAAACCCTGACCGTGCCCCAACGCAGCGATGAGCAACTCCTGGAGGACTACCGACAAGGCGATTCCGCGGCCTTCAGAAGCCTTATCGAACGGCATCAGGACGACCTCCTCCGCTTCCTCGTTCGCCTGACGGGTGATCGGTCCTCCGCCGAGGATGTCTTCCAGGAGACCTTCCTCCAGGTTCACCTTTCGATGGACAGTTTCGACCCCACCCGGCGATTCAAGCCCTGGATGTTCACGATTGCCGCGAACAAGGCACGGGACCTCCTACGTAAGAGAGTGCGTCGGCAGGAAGTGGACCTGTCGGCCCCGGTGGCGGGCGGCTCGGGGGATTCCGGCCCGACCTACGTGGACCTGATGGAGATCGACATCCCACCCCCGGACCGGCGTCTCGAATCCGCCGACCAGGACCGACTCGTGCAGCAGGCCGTCGACCGCATGCCCCTCTCCCTCCGCGAGATCCTCCTGCTCGCGTACTTCCAACGCCTCAGTTACGCCCAGATCGCCGACGAACTCGAGATCCCTCTGGGCACGGTCAAGTCGCGCCTACACGCCGCGGTCGCCTCGTTCGCCAAGCACTGGCGTGCCGTCAGCACCCCGAACAGCCCCACCTAGCCCATGACGACCAACGACTTCGCACACTCCGACGCTCTCGTGTCCGCCGATGCGCAGGCCCTCGATCGCCTCCTTGCGGCGGGTCTGTCGCCCGATCCTGCCGACGCTCGTGCGCATCGGCTCGCCTCCCTCCTCTCGCTCCTCGATTCCACGGCCAAGGCCAGCCCCACGCTCGTCGATGTCACCATGACCCGCGTCCTGCGAGCCGCCGAGAGCCACGGCCCGCGCCTGCACCACCTCGACGACGAGGCCCTGGACGCCTGGGTCATGGCTGGGGGCGATCCCGCGGCCGTGCCCGCCTCGCTCCGCGAGCGCGCGCACCGCCACGACGCGCTCGCTCGCCTGGTCACCACAACCGGCGACGCCGACCATCACGCCCTCGCCGCTCTCGCCGATCGCACGCTCGCCCGCGTGCAGGCCGAGATCGACCGCCGCGAGTCCGCCCTCGACCTCGACCAGATCCGCCGCCGCCGCACCGGCATCCGTCTCTCCGACCTCCTCTCCGTCGCCGCCGTCGTCCTGCTGGGCATGAGCGTGGCGCTCCCGGTCCTCTCCGCCGTGCGCGAGCAGGGCCGCCGGGCCCTGTGCCTCGGGAACCTCGGGACGACCGCCGCGGCCCTCTCGGCCTATGCCCACGCCAATCGCGACTCCATGCCCGTCGCGGCTGCCTCCATGGGCGGGAACGACTGGTGGAGCGTCGGTCGCGGCATCGACCGCTCCAACTCCGCCAACCTCTTCGCCCTCTCCCGCGCCGGCTACGTCCCGCTCTCCTCCCTCGCCTGCCCGGGCAATCCGCTCGCCCCGACCGCTCCCGCCTCCGCCGACGCCACCGATTGGCGCCGCCTCGAAGAGGTCTCGTACAGTTACCAGATCATGTTCGGGCCCACCCGTCCGACCTGGCAGGACCCGGCCAACGCCGTGGTCCTCGCGGATCGCTCGCCCGTGGTGCTCCGCGCCGTCGCGGGCCATGCCGTCAATCCGCTCGAAAACGCGCCCAACCACCTCTCCGCCGGGCAGCACGTCCTCCGCACCGACGCCTCCGCCGCATGGGCCTCATCCCCCGTCCTCAAGAACGGCGACAACATCTGGCTCCCCCGCGCCATCGAGATCCGCCTCGACTTCGGCTCCGGGCGCAACCGCCCCGCCACCTCGCTCCGCGGCAACGAGCTCCCGTCGGCTGCCGACGACACCTTCCTCGGGCCGTGAAACCCGGTCCTGAACCCCGGCCAGCACGAGCGCCCCGCTTCCATTTCGCCGATACCATGTGGGCCTTCCGCCCGGCGGAATGACGGAGCATTCCCATGCGTCGATTCGCCCTCGTCCTGGCCGTTCTCCCCCTCCTTGCCGCGTGCAACTCCACGCGCCCGCTCCCCACAGTCCGCGAGCACGGGGAGCGAGCCTTCAACCGAGGCCAATACGAGAAGGCCCGCGCCGACTTCGCCGAGTACGTCGAGCGCAACCCCGGCGAGCCGGAGATCCGCCTGCTCCTGGCCAAGAGCCTGCTGGCCCTGGGCAACCCCGCCGAGGCCGCCGAGCACGCCTCCGCGGCCTTCCACCTTCGGCCCATGAATCAGGACGCCGTCGAGACCTACGCCCGGGCTCTCTTTGAGTCCAAGCAGACCACCGAACTCGACCGATTCCTGCGCGCCCAGGCCGAGAGCAACGGGTCGTCTGACGCGTACCTGCGCTGGGGCCGCTACCTCGCCAAGTCCGGCGATGCCGACGGCGCCGAGCACGCCCTGCTCCGCGGCGCGGCGCTCGACGGCGGACGGACGATCCAGCCCCAACTCGCCCTCGCCGAGTTCTACCGCTCCATCGGCGACAAGAAAAACGAACTCCGCCGACTCCGCACCGCGCTCTCCTTCGACACCGCCAACGACGCCGTCAACGCCCGCATCCGCGAACTCGGCGAGATTCCGGGCCCGAGCCTCGCCCTCCCGCCTGTTGACGACCAGCCCATGCGCTGATCGCTCCGCCGCTGTTCCCGAGACCGCACCTGCCCTCGACTCCCGTGCGGCTCACCCGTGCCACACGTGGTCATCCGGCGCGCGAGCAGGACGTGCGATTGACTTCTTGCGACTTCCTATTACACTTCATCCGGATATACGGATGAAACACGGGTCCACACATTATAGGACTGAATCGCTCCTGGGCTCGCTCGCCGACCGAGTGCGTCTGCGGCTGGCGATGGTGCTGGAGCAGGAAGAACTCTCCGTTGGCGAACTGGCGCGCGTGGTGCAACTCCCTCAGTCCACGGTGAGCCGACACCTGAAGGTGCTGAGCGAGGCGGGCTGGCTGGTGAAGCGCTCGGCGGGTCCAGCGACGCTGTACCGGCTGGTGCTGGATGACCTGTCGCAGGCCGCGAGGGCGATCTGGATCGTGGTGCGCGACCAGCCGGACCACGCGGCCCAGCGGGCCGAGGACGTGCGCCGTCTGCGGGACGTGCTCGCGGAGCGTCGGCTGGATAGCCAGGCGTTTTTCAACCAGGTGGCGGGAGAGTGGAGCCAGGTTCGCGCTCGGCTGTTCGGTTCGGGCGGCGGCGGATTCACGGCCCGCGGGCTGCTGGGGCTGATTCCCGCGCACTGGACGGTCGCAGACCTGGGGTGCGGGACGGGCGAGGCGGCCGAGCACCTGGCGCCGCACGTTCAGCGCGTGGTCGCGGTGGACCAGTCGGAGGCGATGCTGGAGGCGGCACGGGGGCGATTGGGGGGGCTGGGCGGGATGTCGAACGTCGAGTTTGTCAGGGCGAAACTCGACGCGCTCCCGATGGCCGACGCGTCGGTGGACGCGGCGGTGTGCGTGCTGGTGTTGCACCACTTGGCCGATCCTGTGCAGGCGCTGCGGGAGATGGCGCGGGTGCTGCGAACCGATCGTGGGGGCGGGACGGCACTGGTGATCGACATGCTCGAGCACGACCGCGAGGAGTATCGCCGGACGATGGGGCACGCGCACCTCGGGTTCTCGATGGATCGGCTGGCGGGGATGATGGAGGAGGCGGGGCTGGCGGGCGTGCGGGTGACGCCGCTGGCGGGGGAGGCCGATGCGAAGGGGCCGGGGCTTGTGGTGGGGGTCGGGAGCAAGCGGACGGGAGGAGAGCGCAGGGGCGCGGAGCGCCGGTACGCGTAGCACAGGGCCACGTTGAAACAGGCCATGCAGCCACTGGGAAGAGCGACGGGAAGGGGCGAGCAGCCCCAATCAGGAGACGCACGTGACGACGATGACAAGCAAGCCGAAGGGGACGCCGAAGGGGACGAGGAGCACCGGCAGCGCGATGGTGGACGGCGTGGACTACAAGGTCCGCGACCTGACCCTCGCGGAGTTGGGACGGAAGGAGATCCGGCTGGCCGAGGAGGAGATGCCGGGGCTGATGGCGCTGCGGGCGCGGTACAAGGGCCAGCGGCCCCTGGCGGGCGCGCGGATCGCGGGCTCGCTGCACATGACGGTGCAGACGGCGGTGCTGATCGAAACGCTCGTCGAACTCGGCGCCGAGGTGCGCTGGGCGTCGTGCAACATTTTCTCGACGCAGGACACGGCGGCGGCGGCGGTGGTCGTGGGCCGACCCGAGGCCGGCGGCACGCCCGCGAACCCCAAGGGCACGCCCGTGTTCGCGTGGAAGGGCGAGACCCTCGACGAGTACTGGTGGTGCACGTACCAGATCCTGAAGTTTGCGGGGAACAAGGGCCCGACGCTCATCCTCGACGACGGGGGCGACGCGACGATGCTGGTGCACAAGGGCGTGGAGTTCGAGAAGGCGGGGCGGATTCCGAAGTTCAACCCGCACGAGCACTCGGAGGAGTGGGGGTGCTTCCTGGGCCTCTTGCGGAGCGTGGAGAAGGCCGAGCCGGGGCAGTGGGCGCGCCTGGCGTCGGAGATCAAGGGAGTCAGCGAGGAGACGACCACGGGCGTGAAGCGGCTGTACGACATGTCCAAGGCCGGGACGCTGCTCTTCCCCGCGATCAACGTCAACGACAGCGCGACCAAGAGCAAGTTCGACAATCTCTACGGCTGCCGGCACTCGCTCCTGGACGGGTTGAACCGTGCGACGGACGTGATGCTCAGCGGGAAGGTCGCGGTGGTGTGCGGCTATGGCGACGTGGGCAAGGGCTGCTGCCAGGCGCTCAAGGGCCAGGGATGCCGGGTCATGGTCACCGAGATCGACCCGATCTGCGCGCTGCAGGCGGCGATGGAGGGGTACCAGGTCGTGACGCTCGAGGACGTGGTGGAGACGGCGGACGTGTTCATCACGTCCACGGGGAACAAGGACATCATCACCGCCGAGCACATGGCGAGAATGAAGGACAAGGCGATCGTCGGGAACATCGGGCACTTCGACAACGAGATCGACATGGCGGGGCTGAAGAAGTGGCCCGGGATCAAGCACGTCAATATCAAGCCGCAGTACGACGAGTGGGTCTTCCCGGCGGGCAAGGGCAAGAAGGAGCACTCGGTGCTCGTGCTGGCCGAGGGGCGGCTGCTGAACCTCGGGTGCGCGACCGGGCACCCGTCGTTCGTGATGTCCGCGAGTTTCACGAACCAGGTCATGGCCCAACTCGACCTGCACTTCAACGCCACGGGCAAGAAGACGATCTCCGGGTTCTCGTTCGAGTCCGGCAAGGTCTACACGCTGCCCAAGCGGCTCGACGAGGAGGTCGCGCGGCTGCACCTGGACAAACTCGGCGTTCGGCTCACGAAACTGAGCAAGGACCAGGCGGCGTACATCGGCGTGGCGCCCGAGGGGCCGTACAAGCCCGACCACTATCGGTATTGAGCGCCTCGGCCGCGACGGCGGCGCGGGCCACAGTGATCGTTCCACAACGCCCTCGGCGAGGCCGGGGGCTTTCTTCATTTTCGGTGGCGGCGGACGGGGGGCGGCTACGCCGAGTCCGCGACGGGCGTGGCGCCGATCGCTCGCCGAATGGCTTTCTCCAGTTCGACGATGGCGAGGACCGCGGCGCCGACGAGGATGATTCGCGCCCAGGCGCTCGCGTCGAGCGGGGCGGTGTGGAAGAGGCGGTTGGCCAGGGGTGCGTGCGCAAAGGCGAACTGCACGGCGAGCATCGCGGCGATCCCAGCCCAGAGCCAAAGATTGGAGAACAGCGGGACCGACCAGGCGGGCCGAAGGAGCGCGCGGCTGGAGAACAGGTAGAAGACCTCGCCGACGACGATGACCGAGACGGTGGCGGTGCGGGCCGCGGCCTCGGAGGTCCCGCGCGAGAGTTCCCAATGGAAGAGTCCCATCGCGCCGGCACAGAGCAGGAGCGAGACCAGCCCGGTCCGCATGAAGAGTTCAAAGGTCAGCAAGGGGCGCGCGGGATCGCGCGGCGGGCGGGCCATCACGTCCGGCTCCTTGGCCTCGAAGATCAGCGGCATGCCGAGCAGGATCGTGGTGACCATGTTGACGTACAGCGCGTGGATCGGGAGGATCGGCAGGGGCCAGCCGAGCAGGATCGCGGCGAGGATCACGAACGCCTCGCCCCCGTTGGTGGGCAGTGTCCACACGATGAACTTCGTGAGGCTGCTGAAGACGCTCCGGCCCTCCTCGACCGCGGCCTCGATCGTGGCGAAGTTGTCGTCGGCGAGCACCATGTCCGCCGCGTCCTTGGCCACTTCGGTCCCGGCGAGACCCATCGCGACCCCGATGTCGGCCTGGCGGAGCGCGGGGGCGTCGTTGACGCCGTCGCCGGTCATGGCGACGACGTGCCCGCGCGATTGCAGGGCCTTCACGAGCCGGAGTTTCTGCTCGGGGGTCATGCGGGCAAAGACGGCCGTGGACTCGGCGCGCGCGGGGAGGTCGGCGTCAGGGATCGCCGCGAGTTCGGCGCCGGTCAGGACGAGCCTCGGGCCATCGAGGCTCGCGGCCGACGCGTCATGGCCAGCAGTTCCGGGCCGCGCGGCTCCGTCGATCCCGATCATGCCCGCGATGGTCGCGGCCGTGAGGGCGTGGTCGCCGGTGATCATCTTCACACGCACGCCCGCGCGCTGGCACGCGGCGACGGCATCGATGGCCTCGGGCCGCGGCGGGTCGAGCATCCCCTGCACGCCCAGGAACGTCAGCCCTCGCTCCACCATCGCGGGGGTCAGCGAGTCGGCCTCGGGCGGTGCCTCTCCGCGCGCCAGCGCGAGCACGCGCAGCCCGCGCGAGGCGAGCGCGGCCGCGGCCTCGTGGATCGTGCCGGGGTCAAGCGAGACGGCGTGCCCGCGTGCGTCCGTCGCCGAGTCGCACATCCGCAGCACGCGTTCCACCGAGCCCTTGACGTAGATCGCTCGCGGCCCCGCGCGGCGGTCGCCCTCGCTCGCCCGTGCGTGCAGCGTGGCCATGAACTGTCGATCGGACTCGAACGGGATCGCGTCAAGCCGCGGAAAGTGGGACGCGAGCGACTCGCGCGAAAGGTCGGCACCGGCGAGTTTACGGGCCGAGACGAGGAGCGCGGCCTCGGTCGGGTCGCCGTGGATCTCCCATCGTCCGGCGCCCTCGACGAGCGCGGCGTCGTTGCACAGGGCGCCACAGGTGAGCAACTCCACGAGCGCCGGGTGCCCATCGGCGTGAGCCGGGCTCATGCCTCCCGCCTCCAGGACCTCGCCCGCCGGGTCGTACCCGCTCCCGGTGAACTCGTACTCGACGCCGGGGCCGGACGCGGCACGGAGCGCCTTTCCGCCGGGAGCCCACGCGGCCCGCACGGTCATCTGGTTCTGCGTGAGCGTCCCGGTCTTGTCGGAGCAGATCACGGTGGTCGAGCCCAGGGCCTCGACGGCGGGGAGTTTGCGGATGATTGCCTTGCGGCCCGCCATCCGTGCCACGCCGACCGCGAGCATGATCGTCACCGCGGCGGGTAACCCCTCGGGGATCGCGCCCACGGCGAGCGCGACGGCGGCCTTGAACATCTCGGGTGCCGGGTTCCCGCGCAGGATGCCCACGGCAAACGCCACCGCCGCCACCGCGAGGATCAGCCAGAGCAGCAGCCGGCTGAAGGCGGCGATCTTGCGGGTCAGCGGAGTCGCGATGTCGTCGGCGGACGAGATCATCGCGTTGATGCGACCGACCTCGGTGGCGTCCGAGGTGGCCACGACGACCCCCTCGCCCGTGCCTCGCACGACGAGCGAGCCGGCGTAGACCATGCATCGTCGGTCCGCGAGCACCGTGGCCTCGGGCAGTGCCGCGGGGTCCTTGGCCACGGCGCGGCTCTCGCCGGTGAGCATCGACTCATCCACCCGCAGGTCCCGCACCGTGCCATCGAGAAGCCGAACGTCGGCCGGGGCCTTGTCCCCGGGCTCGAGGATGACGACGTCGCCGACGACCAGGTCCGCCGCGTCGATCCGCCGGCGCTGGCCGTCGCGTCGCACGGTCGCCTCGATCCGCATGGTTCGAGCGAGGGCGTCGATCGCGGCGACGGCCTTCTGCTCCTGGACGAACCCGATGATCGCGTTGGCCAGGACCACCCCGAGGATCACCGCGCTGTCGGTGTGCTCGCCCAGCCAGAGCGTGACGGCGCCGGCGACGAGCAGGATGTAGACCAGCGGTGCGTGGAACTGGAGCAGCAGGCGAGCCCACCACGGCCGCCCGCGACGGCTGGTGATGAGATTTGGCCCGAGTCGCTCCAGGCGGGCCGCGGCCTCGCCGGCGCCCAGCCCGCGCTCGGCGTCGGAGGCCAGGTCGCTGACGACCCGTGCCGAGGGCACGGCGTGCCAGGCAGTTGATGGAAACTCGACCATCGCACGGAGCGTAGGGTGAGCAGAGGTGGCGGCCGATCGGGGGCGCAGGCCCGGTGCGGGCGGGCGTGAGCAGACGGTACGCTTCCGGAAGGAGGCCCCATGAACATCCTGCTCGCCTACGACGGGTCTGACCATGCCGACGCCGCCATTCGCGACCTGCTCCTCGCGGGGCTGCCCTCGAGTGCGCGCGTCTTGGTTCTCTCGGTTGCCGACGCGTGGCTACCCGAGCCGGCGCAGTCCGGGGGCAAGGCCGACGCGGTGCTCCCGGGGCTGAACGAGATCCGTGCCGCGGTGGCGCGCCAGGTCGGCGCTCAGCGTGAACTCGCCGAGGCTGGCGCGGCTCGCCTGCGAGCGCTGTTCCCGGGATGGACGGTGACGGCGGACGCGTGCGCCGATTCTCCCGCGGGCGCGATCATCCGTCGGGCCGAGGGCGAGGGTGGCGGGGTCGACGGGAGCGGCGGGCGAGCCGACCTGACCGTCCTGGGTTCACGAGGGCGAGGCGCGATCCGACGGGCTCTGCTCGGAAGCGTGGCGCAGAAGGTGATGCACGGGTTGCGCGGCTCGCTCCGCATCGCCCGGGGACATGCCGCGTCGGGCGCGGACGCCGCCATCGACCCGGGACGACCCCCGCGGATCGTCGTCGGGGTGGACGGGTCCCCGGATTCCGACGCGATGGTGGAGGCCGTGGCGGCACGATACTGGCCCGTGGGCACGCGGGTGCTGGTGGCGTGCTACGCGCAGGGGGTCGCGGGCCTGGAGCACAGCGGAGCCGCGACCATCTCAGGGTTCGGCGGTGGGGGTGTCTGGTCCGGCGATGTCGCGGGGGCGGGCGGGCCGCTGGATTCCTGGGCCGCACGCACCGCCGAGCGAGCGGCGACCAGGATTCGCGCCTGTCGCCCGGGCGTGAGCGTCTCGACGATCGTTCGCTCGGCCGATCCGACTTACGCGCTCGTGGACGAGGCGGCGAACTGGGGCGGGCACGCCGGAGCGACCGCGGGTCAAGCCGGCCAAGGCATCGGGGCGGACTGCATCTTCGTCGGCGCCCGAGGCGTCCGCGGGCTGGAGCGGCTGCTCTTGGGCAGCGTCTCGTCAGCCGTGGCCATGAGCGCGCCCTGTTCGGTCGAGATCGTGCATCGACGCCTGTGAGCGGCGGCCGCGCATTGGACTGTCGCCGGGCGCAACACGCGGACGGCCCGCCGCAGTCTGTCACTTCGTCGGGGCGGCGAGCAGTCGAGACGTCACGCGGTTCGCCTCCGGCACGCCCGCGGGTCCAGCGCGCTCGAACCCACTCGCGCTCTCGATCGTCGTCCGAGCGATTGCCTCGCACGCCTCGCGCGTGAAGAAGCCCTGGTGGGCCGTGATGAGCACGTTCGGGAACGTCAGCAGCCGCACGAACACGTCGTCGTGGATGACCTCGGCGGAGAGGTCGCGGAAGAAGAGGTCGCCCTCCTCCTCGTACACGTCGAGCCCGACCGAGCCGACGTGCCCGCGCTTCAGGGCGGCGATCAGCGCCCGCGTGTCGATGACCGCGCCGCGGCTGGTGTTGATGAGCATCACGCCCCGCTTCATCGCCGCGAGAGCAGGTCCGCCGATCATGTGGCGCGTCTGCGGCGTGAGCGGGCAGTGGAGCGTGATGATGTCCGCCGTGGCGTAGAGATCGGCGAGCGGGACGTACGCGACGCCCATCGCCTCGCACGTCGGGTTTCGGATCGGATCGAAGGCGAGCACGCGGCAGCCGAAACCGCGGAGGATCGCGCACGCGGCCTCCCCGATCTTGCCCGTCCCGATGACGCCCGCCGTCTTGCCGTGCATGTCGAAGCCCATGAGGCCCTCGAGCGCGAAGTTCTGCTCGCGGACGCGGGCGTAGGCGCGGTGGAACTTGCGGTTGAGCGTCAGCATGAGCCCCACGGCGTGCTCGGCGACGGCGTAGGGCAAGTACGCCGGCACGCGGGCGATGGTCAGGCCCAGCCGCTCCGCCTCCGCGATATCGACGTGATTGAACCCCGCCGACCGCAGCAACAGGAGCCGCGTTCCGCCCTCGTGGAGCAGGCGGAGCACGTCGGCGGAGGCGTCGTCTCCGACGAAGATCGAGGCCGCGGGCACGCCGCGAGCGAGGTCCGCCGTCGCGGTGGAGAGCCTCGCGTCGAGGTACGCGAGGTCGTGCCCCGCTGGCGTGTTCGCCTCGGCGAGGAACGACCTCTCGTAGGGCTTGCTCGAATAGACGACGATCCGCATCGTGGGCTCCGGGCTCGAGGAGATGGACGCAGTCTAGACGTGCGATCGGGCTGATTCATTCGCAACGTGGGCCGGCGTGCGCGGGATTCGGCCGGGAGCGCCGGGATCATGGGCCGCCGCCCGGCTCGTTCGTCGCGCCCGTGTCCGGCGCGGCGCCCATCGCGTGCCGGACCTCGAGCACGCCCGCGTCGTCGTGGAGGCCCGCACGGATGTCGATGGCACGGATGAACGCGGCGCGCGAGCCCTCCGCATCGCCCCGTGCGGCCAGGAGTTGCCCGTGTTCGAAGCATGCGCGCCCCAGTTCGCGCCGGCCCGCGTCGCCGCGAGCGGCGAGCGCGTCGATCACCTCGCGCAACTCCGTCTCGGCCTGGTCGGCGCGGCCCACCATCCGCAGCGCGACGGCATGGTCGATGCGCACGCCCAGCAGCACCGGGTGGTCCTTCGCGATGCGTTTGCTCAAGATCGACGCCGACTCGTCGAGCAGCGCCAGGGCCTCGGCGGGCCTCGACTGCGCCAGCCGCGCGATCGCCAGCGCGCGGAGCGAGGTTGCGGTCATCGAGTGCTGAGGCCCCGAGACCTGCCTTCGGATGGCCACGCCCCGCTCGACCAGGGGCACGCCCTCGGCGAGGTTCCCGGCGCGGACGAGCGCGTTGCCCAGGTTCACCATGCTCAGCGCCACGAGCGAGTGCCGCTCGCCCAGGGCCGCGAGACGGATCCGCAGCGACTCGCGATAGACCTCGGCGGCCTCGGCGTAGCGGCGCTTCTCCATCTCGACCCGCCCCAGCGCGTTGAGCGCGTCCGCCGTGTCCAGGTGCTCCGGGCCCTGCACACGACGCAGCGTGTCGACGCTCCGACGGATGGCTGACTCCGCCCCGGCGGACTGGCCCAGGTCCATCTGCAGCAGCGACAGATTCACCTCGGAGTTCACGACATGCGGGTGCTCCGCGCCGAGCACGAGCCGCCGGATGTCCAACGCCTCGTGCAGCAACGGCTCGGCCTCCGCGTAGTTGCCTTCCTGCTGGAGCATCCGACCGAAGTTCGACAGGTGCAGCGCCAGCGACGGACTCCGCGGGCCCAGCGCGCGACGCAGCACCTCCACGCCCTCGCGCATCGCCAGCACGGCGCCCGCGTAGTCGCCTCTGGCCTTCAGCGCCGCGCCGAGATCGCCCAACGCTTCCCCGAGCCTCGAGTCGGCGTCGCCAGTCCGTTCCCGGAGCAGCGCCACCGACCGTCGCAGCACGCGCTCCGCCTCCTCATGCCTGCCCACCCGTGTCAGGTACACGCCCACCGCGGCCATCTGGTCGGCGGCCTCCACGCTCTCGGCGCCTTGCGATCGCTCAACCATCTCCAACGATCGCTGCGCCAGGTCGAGCGCCTCGGCCCGCCCGCCACGCTCCTGGACGATCGCCGCCTTGCTCTGCAAGGTGATCGCGGTCTCGTACCCGCCCTCGGGCTGGTGCCGGGCGAGCACCGCCAGGGCCGCGTCGATCTGCGCGAGCGCCTTGTCCGTCTTCCCGATCGCGCGGTTCGCCTTGGCCAGCGTCCGCAGCAGCGACCACTGCACGTCGGGCTCGTCTTGCAATCGCTCGATCGTGCCCTCGGCGGCGGCGAGCAACTCGCTGACGCGCGGGTCCTCGCCCTCGCTTTCGAACGGGTTGGCCGCGGCGAGCAGGTCCTCGAGCACCTTGGCGACGTGCGTGGCTTTGAGCGCCTGCCGGCGGGCGCGGTCGGCCTCACCGATCGCGCGCTCCTCGGCGCTCATCGCGCGCACGAGCCCGATGGAAGTCCCGATCACTCCCGCGCTGAGGAGCACCAGCGCAGCCGCCACGCCTCCGACCAGCACCTTGTTCCGCCTTGCGAACTTGCGGAGTTGATACGCCGTGCTCGCCGGGCGTGCGGCGATCGCGCGGTTGTCGAGGAATCGTCGGATGTCCGCGGCAAGGTCGCCGGCGGACTGGTACCGTCGCTCGCGCTCCTTCTCCAGCGCCTTCCCGACGATCGTCTCGACGTCGCCTCGCAGCCCGCGGTCCACGACGCTCAGCCGCGTGTGGTCCTGCTCGGTGATGACGCGGAGCGCCTCGGTCACGGGCTTGCCGCGGAGGTCGTGAGGCAGGCGTCCGGCCAGCAGTTCGTACAGAATCACGCCCAGCGAGTAGACGTCTGCCCGGGTGTCCAGTCCGCGCGACTGCCCCGTCGCCTGCTCGGGGCTCATGTACGGCACGGTCCCGACCAACTGCCCCGTGTACGTCTGAAGCGTCGCGCCCCGCGATTGGTCGTCCGTCAGCCGCGCCACCCCGAAATCAAGGACCTTCGGCTGGCCCTCGGCGGTCACGAGGATGTTCCCGGGCTTCAGGTCGCGGTGGATCACCCCGCGCTGGTGGGCGTACTGCACCGCGTCGCAGACGCGCGCGACGAGTTCGAGCCGCGCCCGCGTCCCCAGCCGCGCCCGCGCCGCGTGCGCCACGATCGTCTCGCCCTCGACGTACTCCATGGCCAGGAACGGGAGCGGGCCCAGCGGCGTCTCGGCCCTCCCAAACTCATACACCCGCGCGATCCCCGCGTGCTCCAGCCGGCCGAGCGCCTCGGCCTCGAACGCGAAGCGCTTCTGCGCCGTCGGTCCGGCCCCTCCGAAGCGGATCACCTTCAGCGCCACGCGCCGCCTGGGCACCTCTTGCCGCGCCTCGTAGACGACGCCCATCCCGCCCGCGCCGATGACGCGATCGACGCGATAGTTCCCCAGCATCTGGCCGACCAGCGCGTCGGGCGGTGACTCGCCGGAGGACCCGGAGTCCAATCGTTCGATCAGCCGCCCCGCGTCCGCGGCCGGGCGGTCCAGGTCGAATCCGCTTCCCGCCCCCGCGCGCAGCAGGCTCAGGAGTTCCCCGCGCAGCGTGGTGTCGTCGCGGGCCTCGCGCGCCGCCAACGGCTCCCATTCCTCGGAGGGCAGACCGCTGGCCCGATCGAACAGGTCCTCAAGCCTGGCCCAGCGCTGCGTGTCCATCGGCGTCTCCCAGTTCGCGCGCGAGCCACGCTCGCGCCATCGCCCAGTCACGCTTGATCGTCGCCGAGCCGACCCCCAGCGCGTCGGCGATGTCGTCCACGCCCATCCCCCCGAAGAACCGCATCTCCACGACGCGAGCCTTCCGCTCGTCCTGCGACGCCAGCCGCTTCAGCGCCTCGTCGAGCGCCACGATGTCGCGATCGTCGTCCACCGCAGCGCAGTCGTCCAGCGCCATCCTCACCCCGGCGGGCGCACGCTTGAGCCGGCCGCGGTCGCGAGCGTGGTTCACCAGGACCTGCCGCATCGCGATCGACGCCACCGCCAGCAGGTGCCCGCGCGACCACGACCGACCCTCCGGCTGTTTCGCGAGTTTCAGATACGCCTCGTGGACCAGGGCCGTGGTCTGGAGCGTGTGCCCGGGCGACGCCCCACGCCGATGCGCGTCGGCCAAGCGGCGCAACTCCTCGTACACCAACGGGAAGAGCGACTCGAGTTGTCTCCGGCTCTCTTCGTCCATGAGCGCGGGGTGCTCCTTCCTGGCAGGAGCATCGTAATGCACGACGCAAGTAGCGAGAATGCGATGGAGCGCACTCTGCCTCGGGGACGAAAGAACAAGGGGGACGAAAAACAAGCCGGCCCGCGGCGAACCGCGGGCCGATTGTTCCATCACTGGCCCGTTTGGTGTCGGGGTCTCACCCGATCAGAACCCGGCTACAGACGTTTCCATCCGCTGCCAGGTCATAGGAGGAGAGAGAGACAAGACACCTCAAAGATGCCACAGATTTCCCGGATTGCCACGTTTTCGGACAGTTTTTTCGTCCGAGATCCATCGCCGGCGCCTCGGCATGCAAGTGCCTCTAGATACGGAACTTGCGATGTCGCTTCTGTCGGTGAACCTGCGAACGAAAGACGCCGCCGAGAAAATTCTCGATGGCGTATCTTGGTTCGCATTGCTTTAGGTGCTGGGCCGCGGGCCGATCAGGCGGTCTCGCCGACCTGCCAGCGGTAGAACGCGACGATCTGAGCCTTGGCACCGACAATGTCCTTGATGCGCTTGGACTCGTCGCGGATGTAGGGCTGCTCGAGCAGCGCGATCTCCTCGAAGAACTTGCGCATCCCGCCCTCGACCATCTTCTCGGCGATTTCCTTGGGCTTGCCGGACTCCATCGCCTGATCGATGCGGAAGCGGCGTTCCTTCTCGACCACGTCCGCCGGGATGTCCTTGACGGTCACGCCGACGGGCCTGGTGGGAGAGGCGGCGATGTGCATCGCGATGTCCTTGAGCGTCTGATCGTTGATCGAGCCGGTGGCCTGCACGAGCACGCCGGTCTTCCCGTCGTGGTGGACGTAGACGCCATAGGCGGTGGTGCCCGTCTCGCCCGCGATCTTGTGGGCGCGAGCCAGCGCACAGTTCTCCCCGGTGGAGATGCGCATCTCGTCCACGATCGCGGTCATCGCGGGCGTCGCGCTGACGGCACCGGAGTTCTGCTCGAGCGCCAGGTCCGCGATCTTCTGCGCCGCCGCCACGAACTTCTCGTTCTTGGCGGTGAAGTCCGTCTCGGCCCGCAGTTCGACGATCGAGGCGACGCCGGAGCGGAGGTTGGTGGCGATCGCGATGCGCCCCTCGCCCGCGGCCCGCTCGGTCCGCTTGTCCATCTTCCCCTTGAGTTTCTTCCGCAGCCAGTCCTTGGCCGCCTCGAAGTCGCCCTTGGTCTCGGCCAGCGCGGCCTTGCAGTCCATCATCGGAAGCCCCGTCTCGTTGCGGAGCTTCATCACGTCCTTCGGGTTGATCTCGGGCATCGCTCCATCCTTCGTCTAGGGTCCACCGCCCAGCGCCGGAAGCGCCGGCGCCACGTCGATCTCGACTCGCTCACTCGCTCGCGCGCTCACGTGCCCGAGGCCGCGGGCTCGGCCTCCGGGGGCGCCTCGGGCGGCGCCGCCTCGTCCGAGCGGAACTGGGCCCGGCGGCTGCGACGCGGGCCGTCGCTCTGCGCGCCCCGCCCGGCGGGCTCGCCCTCACGGCCCATCGCCGTCGCCTGCCGCTGCTCCTTGCCCTCCGCCACCGCCAGGCACAACTCGCGGAGCACCACGTCGATCGACCGCATCCCGTCGTCGTTGCCCGGGATCGGGATGTCCGCGAGTTCCGGGTCCCCGTCGGTGTCGATGAGGCAGATCGTGGGAATGCCCAGTTTGCGGGCCTCCTTCAGGGCCGTCTCCTCGCGGCGCACGTCGATCGCCACGATCGCACCGGGCAACTTGTCCATCCGGCGGATGCCCTCCAGGTTGCGCTTGATCTTGGCCTTCTCGCGGCGGAGTTGGCTCTCCATCTTTTTCGAGTAACTCGCGAAGTTGTCCGCCGCCTCGATCGCCTCGAGTTCCTCGAGCCGCTTCAGCCGCGAGCGGATCGTGCGGAAGTTCGTGAGCGTCCCGCCCAGCCAGCGCTCGATGACGTAGTGCATCCCCACCGCCGAGACACGCTGCTCGACCACGGACTTGGCCTGCCGCTTCGTCCCGACAAAGCAGATGTCCTTGCCCTCGGCCACGCAGCCCGCGATGAACTTCTTGGCGAGCAGGAGGCCCTTGACGGTCTCCTTGATGTCGATGATATGGATCCCGTTGCGCTTCCCGTAGATGAACCCCGCCATCCGCGGGTTCCACGAACTGGCACGCTGACCGAAGTGGATCCCCGCTTCGATCAAGTCCTGAACGAGTGTGTTGGCCATGACGTCTACCTCGGCAGCGACACCGGCGGGTCGATGATCGGAGGAACGGGGCCGAACCACTCGGCCGCGTCCGCTCGCCCCGCGCATGGGCGCTTATGTTGGCTCGCAAGAGCCTGGATGCAACAAAGGTCCGCGACAGCGCCGGCCGCGCGGCTCCGATCCCGATCAAGACCAGAGACGCCAGTATAGGCCCCCCGCCTCGCATCGTCGCTCGTCGCCGAGCCGGTGGCGTCGGCTTGTCTGCTGCGTCATGCTTCCGTGTGTCGTTCCTCGCGCGACCGGTGCTGCCATGCCGGCAATCCTCTTCCGCGTGCGGAGACGAAGGCCATGGCACAACCTGAGCATAGTCCTATAACCACAGGAGTATCCACTCATCCGGATAATCGGATGAAACATGTGTATCCTCAGGCACTATGACGAGCAGGTTCCTCGCCGAGATCGGCCGCCGGGTTGTGGTCTTTGACGGCGCGATGGGCACGTCGATCCACATGCACGACCTGGACATCGAGCGTGACTATTGCGGGTGCGAGAACTGCACGGACATCCTGCCCAAGACGCGGCCGGACGTGATCCAGGGCATCCACGAGTCGTTCTTTGCCGCGGGGTGCGATGCCGTCGAGACGGACACGTTCGGGGCGAATCGGCTGGTCCTGGCGGAGTTCGGGATCGAGGGCGAGACGCGGCTGCTGAACAAGTTGGCGGCGGAGGTCGCGCGTGCGGCGGCGGACAAGCACTCCACGCGGGATCGGCCTCGGTTTGTCGCGGGCTCGATGGGGCCGGGGACGAAACTGCTGACGCTCGGGAACACGACCTGGCCCGTGATGCTCGAGAGTTACCTCGAGCAGGCCCGCGGGTTGCTCGACGGCGGGGCGGACCTGTTCATCATCGAGACGTGCCAGGACCTGCTGCAGGTCAAGTGCGCGATCAACGCGTGCCTGGCGGCGCTCTCGGAGCGGGACAAGACGCCCGACGACGTGCCGATCATGGCGAGCGTCACGATCGAGACGACGGGGACGATGCTGGTGGGGACGGAGATCGCGGCGGCGGCGCACGCGCTGTCGCAATACCCGATCTGTTCGCTGGGGCTGAACTGCGCAACGGGCCCGACGGAGATGGCCGAGCACGTCGGATGGCTGGGGAAGCACTGGGGGACGCTGCGGGGCGGGTTGGAGGACGACGGGCGGGTGGTGTCGTGCATGCCCAACGCGGGGCTGCCGGTGCTGGTGGACGGTCGGACGGAGTATCCGCTGGGCCCGCGGCCGTTCGCGGACGCGCTGCTGCGGTTCATCGAGGAGCACGGGGTCCGGATCGTGGGGGGCTGCTGCGGGACAACGCCGGCGCACGTCCGGGCGCTGGTGGAGGGCGTGGAGGGGTTGCAGCGGTCGCGTGGATCGCCGGTGGTGAGCGTGCCTCACAAGGTGAGGCCGCGGGCGTGCGTGACGTCGCTGTATTCGGCGGTGGAGTATCGGCAGGACAACTCGTTCCTGATCGTTGGGGAGCGGATGAACGCGTCGGGGTCTCGGGCGTTCAAGAAGATGCTGGAGGCCGAGGACTGGGACGGGATCGTGTCGCTGGCGCGGGAGCAGGTCCGTCACGAGGGGGCGCACGTGCTGGACCTGAACGTGGACTACGCCGGGCGGGACAACGCGCGGGACATGGCGGAGATCGTCTCGCGCGTGGTGCGACAGGTGAACGCGCCGCTGATGCTCGACTCGACGCAACTGGCGACGATCGAGGCGGGGCTGTCGCGCGCGGGCGGGAAGTGCATCATCAACAGCGCGAACTTCGAGGAGGGCGACGAGAAGTTCGACCGGGTGTGCGAGTTGGCGAGGCGATACGGGGCGGCGGTGGTGATCGGGTCGATCGACGAGGACAAGGAAGCGTCGATGGCGCGGACCGCCGAGCGGAAGTTGGCGATCGCCGAGCGCGGGTACCGCCGCGCCGTCGAGCACCACGGGCTCGCGCCGGACGACCTCCTGTTCGACCCGCTCGTGCTCCCTATCTCGACGGGGATGGAGAGTGATCGGCGCTCGGCGCTGGAGACGATCGAGGGCGTTCGGCGGATCGCGGCGAGGTTCCCGGAGTGCCAGACGACCGTGGGCCTCTCGAACGTGTCGTTCGGGCTCAAGCCCGCGGCCCGGGTGGTGCTCAACTCGGTCTTCCTGCACGAACTCCTGGGGGCGGGCCTGACCAGCGCGATCGTTCACTTCAGCAAGATCCTCCCGAGGAACAAGATCCCCGACGAGCAATGGTCGGCGGCGCTGGACCTCGTCTACGACCGTCGGGGCGAGCGGGGTGGCGACGGGGAGAGCGGGGGCGATCCGCTGGCGCGGTTCATCGGGCTCTTCAAGGACGCCGAGGGCTCGGGGGTGGCGAAGAAGGAGAAGCAGGCCCAGACCGTGGAGGAGCGTCTGCGGGCGCACATCATCGACGGGGAGAAGGAGGGCCTGAGGGAGACGATCGAGGAGGCGCTGCGGACCTACACGCCTCTGGCGATCATCAACGACCACCTGCTGGACGGGATGAAGACGGTGGGCGACCTGTTCGGATCGGGACAGATGCAGTTGCCGTTCGTGCTGCAGAGCGCGGAGGTGATGAAGATGGCGGTGGGGATGCTCGAGCCGCTGATGGAGCGGGTGGGGGGGACGAGCAAGGGCTCGATCGTGCTGGCGACGGTGAAGGGAGACGTTCACGACATCGGGAAGAACCTGGTGGACATCATCCTGTCGAACAACGGGTACACGGTGCACAACCTGGGGATCAAGCAGCCGATCGGGGAGATCGTGAGGGCGTGGCGCGAGCACAAGGCGGACGCGATCGGGATGTCGGGGCTGCTGGTGAAGTCGGTGAACGTGATGGAGGAGAACCTGAAGGAGTTGAACGCGCTGGGGCTGGCGCCGCCGGTGATCCTGGGCGGTGCGGCGCTGACGCGGCACTACTGCGAGGGGCACCTGCGCGCGACGTACAAGGGGGAGTGCCTGTATGGGAAGGATGCGTTCGACGGGCTGCGTGTGATGGATCACGTTGTCGGGGGCCAGACGGCGGTGCTGGCGCGCGAGATCGAGGAGCGGCAGGGGAAGCGCTCGCGGGCGGAGGAGATGATCGTCAGGAGCCGGGCGGAGCGGGCGGCGGGGGGGGAGCGAGCGACGACGAGGCCGGGCGAAGAAGGGGTGCTGGTGCGCTCGGAGGTGGCGACGGACAACCCTGTGCCGGCGCCGCCGTTCTGGGGCTCGCGAGTGGTGACGGGGATCGACGTGGAGGACGTGTACCCGTTCATCAACCGTGTGGCGCTGTTCCGCGGGCAGTGGCAGGTGAAGAAGGGCGCGCTGAGCGACGCGGAGTATGACGCGCTGATCGAGGACGAGATCGAGCCGATCTTCGCGCGGCTGAAGCGGCAGTGCCGGGACGAGGGCATCCTGCAACCCGCGGTGGTCTATGGCTACTTCCCGTGCAACAGCGACGGGGATGATCTCATCATCTGGGATCACGAGGCTTCTCGCTCGCTCGCGGAACACGCGGGCGCAAGGCGGGAGCGGCTCCGGTTCACGTTCCCGCGGCAGCCGGACCGTCGGCGGCTGTGCATCTCCGATTTTTTCCGCCCGATCGAGAGCGGCGCGATCGACGTGATCGGGATGCACTGCGTGACGGTCGGCCCGCGCGCCAGCGAGGCCGCGCGGAGGGTCTTTGAACGCCACGACTACACCGAGTACCTGTACCTCCACGGCCTGGGCGTCGAGACGGCGGAGGCGCTCGCGGAGTTCTGGCACAAGCGGATGCGTCAGGAACTGGGCTTCGGGGGCGAGGACTCGCCCCGGGTCGCGGAGTTGTTCACGCAGCACTACCGCGGGAGCCGGTACAGTTTCGGGTATCCGGCGTGCCCGGAGATGAGCGACCAGGCGAGGTTGTTCGAGTTGCTCGAGCCCGGACGGATCGGATGCACGCTCACCGAGAACTGGCAGATCGACCCGGAGCAGAGCACCAGCGCGATCATCGTGCACCACCCCGAGGCGAAGTACTTCAACGTGTAGGCAAGCGGGGCGGGTGCGGCGCGGACGCCCGGTTGGCCGAGTTTCGGCCCGATCGCCGATAAACCCGGCGATATGGCATACTCCGCGCGTCGTCAGGACCGATCCCGCACAACGCACGAACGCCCACCCATCGGTCGGATGGTGCTCTCGGCGGTGCTCTGCGCGCTGGCCGCGTTCGTGCTGGTCTCGCTGGCGACGTTCCACGTCGGCGATCCGCCGACGCACGCGGTCTGGCCCGCGAACAGTCCGACCAAGAACCTCTGCGGCCCAGCGGGCGCGTGGGTGGCGTATCAACTCGTGTCGAGCGTCGGGGCCGGGTCGTGGGTCGTGGCGCTTCTGGTGGCGACGTGGGCGATCCTCGAGACGGCGGGGAAGCGGGTGAGCCATGCCGGGCTGCGGGCCGTGGGCGTGGTGATGCTGTCGGCGGCGGTGGGGGGGCTGCAGTCGCTGCTGCTCCCGCGGACGGGCACGATCCCCGATCTCGCGGGCGGCGTGGTGGGGCAATCGGCGGCGGTGGAACTGGGCGCGCGGTTTGGGCCGGTGGGGGCGGGCGTGTGGATGCTGCTGTTGGGTGTGGTGGGCGGGATCGTGACGTTCGACAAGTGGCTCTTCCTCGCGCCGGCGTGGATCGTCGGGGTAGGCGGGCCGATGGCGAAGCGCACGGCGAGCGTCGTCGGGGCGACGGCGGCGGGCGCGGGCCGGCTCGGCGGGGGGCTGTTGGCCGGGCTGCCCGGGACTGGGCGCGAGTCTGGAGCGCCCTCGCCGCGGATGAACGACGTGGATGATGATCCGGTGGTGGCAGCGGAGCGTCGCGGCCGGAAGCCGAGGGCCGAGGTCGTCGAGCCCGAGGCGAGCGAGGAGCGGGTCGAGTCGACGGAGGCCGAGGAGCGCAGGCGGTCGCGGCGGCGGAAGCGGACCGAGGAGGCCGACGCGGAGCCGGAGGCACAGGTCGAGCCCGAGGCAGCGGAGGCGCCGCCCGGACCCGAGCCGCAGGAGGCGGAGACTGCCAAAGACGAGCGCGATGAGATCGACGAAGCGAACGGCGACGAGGCCGACGAGACGCCCGGCGCGCCGCAGGTCTTCGATCCGGACGCGCTGCGGGCGAAGATCGCGAAGTTGCCGATCGTGTTCGGGCACGACACGCGGCAGGTGGCGACCGAGGCGGACCTGCGGGATCTTCAGGGCGTGGCGGACCTGCCCGGGTACAAGTTCCCTGGGCTGGACCTGTTGGAAGCGCCGGAGGAGAACTTCTCGAGCAAGTTGGAGGAGTACGTCCGCGAGCAGGCCGAGGCGCTCGAGGCGGCGTTGCAGCAGTACCGGATCGACGGGGAGGTGGCGGGGATCGAGTCGGGCCCGGTGATCACGCTGTACCACGTTCGGCTGGCGCCGGGGACGAAGGTGGCGCAGATCCACGCGGTGTCGAGCGACATCGCGCGGGCGCTGAAGGCGGTGAACATCCGGATCGTTCCCAACATGGTGGGCCGGGACACGATCGGGATCGAGGTTCCGAACACGACGAAGGAGAAGGTGCGTCTCAAGGAGTTGATGAGCAAGAGCGAGACGTTCGCGAGGATGAAACTCCCGATGTTCCTGGGGAAGGACGCGTCGGGGGAGCCGTTGATCGCGGACCTGACGCAGATGCCTCACATGCTGATCGCGGGCACGACGGGCTCGGGCAAGAGCGTGTGCATGAACACGATCATCATCAGTTTCCTGTACACGAAGAAGCCCAACGAACTGAAACTGGTGCTGGTGGACCCGAAGATGGTGGAGATGTCGCAGTTCAAGGACATCCCGCACCTGATGTGCCCTGTGGTGACGGAGATGGCGAAGGCGGCGGCGATCCTGGAGTGGGCGTGCGGGAAGATGGACGAGCGGTACGAACTCCTGGCCGAGGCCGGCTGCCGGGACATCGCGGCCTACAACGATCTGCCGTGGGAGGAACTCCGCGACCGGTTCAATCCGAAGACCCCCGAGGAGGAGGCGCGGATTCCGCGGCGTCTGCCGTACATGGTGTTCATCATCGACGAACTGGCGGACCTGATGATGACGAACAAGGAGGTCGAGGGCTCGATCATCCGGATCGCGCAGAAGGCCCGCGCGGTGGGGATCCACCTGATCCTGGCGACGCAGCGCCCGCAGGCGAACGTGGTGACGGGGCTCATCAAGAGCAACATGCCATGCCGGATCAGTTTCAAGGTGGCGAGCGGGATGGACTCGCGGATCGTGCTGGATCAGAAGGGCGGGGAGTTGCTGCTGGGCCAGGGCGACATGCTGTACCTGTCGCCGCGGTCGAGCAAACTCACGCGGGCGCAGGGCACGCTGGTGGACGACGTGGAGATCCGGAAGGTCGTGCGGTTCATGCGCGACGTGGCCCAGCCGAGTTTCGAGCGGCAACTGCTCCAGATTCGCAAGACCACGGAGGACGACGAGCGCATCATCGAGAGCGAGAACAACTCGTCGGCGTCGCTGGCGGCGGCGCAGGAAGACCCGCTCTTCGATCGCGCGGTGGAGATCGTGCTGGAGACGAAGCGCGGGAGCGTGTCGCTGCTGCAGCGGCGGCTGGCGATCGGGTACACGCGGGCCAGCCGGCTCATCGACCTCATGGGCATCGCGGGGATCATCTCCGACCACAAGGGCTCGGTGGCCCGCGACGTGGCGATCACGATCGAGGAGTGGGAGGCGATGAAGAAGCAGGCTGCGGCGGATCGCGCTGCCGCGGCCCAGTCGCCGGGCGGGCAGCAGCCGCTGTTTGCGCCAGCAGCGGATGAGCCCGCGGGAGCGATCGCGGGTGATGCGGCCGGCGAGGGCGCGGAAGGACCGGAAGACACGGGGCCGGATGTAGCCGCACGCGACGCGGCGGAAGCGTCCGAGGTCGTACGCACCATCGATGACGCCGAGTCGCAACTGGCCGAGGACGACTTCCCCGATGCGTTCCAGGATGACGACGAGCGGCGGGCGTAACGGAGAGCGGGACGCCGCGGTATCAAGTCGGGCGGCAGCGCGGAACGTGCGCACCTCGACTGAAACTCCGCGTGGTATCCTCCCTATAGTGAACCCGAATGGGGTCAGAGCCGATAACGCGGAACGAGTGGCCGGGGGCTGATTTCCCCGGCACCAAACGAAACCAGAAAGGACAGGATCGATGAAGCATCGCATGTGGATGGTGGCCGGGCTTGCGGCGCCGATGGCGTGGGTCTCGGTGGCGATGGCGGACGTGACCGCCGCCCACGATCGCGTCCCCGGCAACGCGGTGATCTCGATCTCGATGAAGAACGTCGGGGTGTTCTACTCGAGCCTCGACAAGATGGCCAAGAGCCTGCGGATCCCGGCGTCGTCGATGGGCGAGTTTGCCAAGATCGGCGAGATGATGGGGGCCAATGGGTTCAACAAGGACGGCTCGGCGGCGATCGCGATCATGTCGCTGGAAGAGAAGGACGGACAGGGCCCGGTGGTGATGGTGCTGCCGGTGAGCAACTACGCGGCGTACGCGGCGACGCTGGGCGGGAAGGGCGCCGGGCTCGAAGAGGTCATGTTCGGCGGTGAGAAGGGCTTCCTCAAGGACATCGGGGGCGGGTTTGCCGCACTCGGGCCGGTGAAGGAGATCGTCGAGTCGTTCACGGGCAAGCCCGGGAACGGCGCGGCCCACGAGGCGCTGATGGGCACGGTCGGGAAGAAGATTGCCGACGCGTCCGACGCGTTCATCTCGGCCAATATCGAGGTCCTCGCGCCCAAGGCGAAAGAGGGCATGAAGGAGATGAAGGAGCAGATGGCGATGATGGGCGGCCCGCAGGCGGACCAACTTGCCGGGATGATGAGCATCGCCGACGACTTCCTGCGCGACGCGTCCGCGGCGTTCATGGGCTTCAAGGCCACGGACTTCGGGATCAGCATGGACTTCGGGGCGCAGTTCAAGGGCGGGACGGAGATGGCGGAGTTCTGCAAGGGCGGGGGCAACTCGCAGGCCCTCACCGCGGCCCTCCCGAATCAGCCGTTCCTGTTCGCCATGGCGATGGACGTGAGCACGCCTGGCATGCGTTCGATGATGAAGAAGTTGGCGACGATGCAGGGTCAGGCGGCGGGGATGTTCGGGGGCGTGGGCCCGATGGACATGCTGGACAAGGCCGACGGAGTGGCGTTCAGCCTGGGCCAGTCTCCGGCGCTCATGGGCGGGCTGTTCCTCAACACGACGATGTTCGCCAAGACCTCGGACCCGGCGGGGTACTCCAAGGCGATGAAGGACGCGTTCGCGAAGATGAACGGGCAATCGGTCGAGGGCACGACGTTCACGACGTCGTACCAGGCCGGCGCGTCGAAGGTCGGGGAGACTCCGGTGGACTCGTGGGGCATGAAGATGGCGATGGACCCGGACGACCCCAACGCCGCGATGATGGGGCAGATGCAGATGATGCTGTTCGGGCCGACGGGCCTGAGCGGGTATGTCGCGCCCGTGAAGGGCGGCGTGGTCATGACCTACAGCAAGAACTCGGCCCTGATGGACCAGGCGATGAAGGCGTCGCAGGGCGGCGAGGGGATGGCTGCCGACGCCGGGGTCAAGGGCGTCGCGGAGCGTCTGCCCGCCGGGCGTTCGATGGAGATGTACATCGGGGTCAAGAGCATCATGGAAACGGCCGTGGGCTTCATGGGCATGATGGGTGGCGGCCCGGCCAACTTCGAGGTTCCCCAAGACCTGCCGCCGATCGGGATCGGTGCGGTTCCTGCCGACGGCGGGCTCCGGGCCAGCGTCTTCGTCCCCAGCCGAGTTATCAGTGCGATCAAGAGCCTGGTGGACTCGATGGAAGGCGAAGAGGGTGAGCCGGCGGAAGAGCCGAAGGACAAGACTGGACAACCGAAGTTCTGACGCTATACTGATCGAGCAATCAGCCCCCCCCTGCGGGCCCGCGTGCCTCTGGCCACGGGCCCGCTTCTTTTTTCGCCGCGTGCAAGGGCAGGCATTGGGGCCGGTGTTGGGGCGGGGCGTTGATCCTACGCTGGGGTGTGGGCGACTCTTGGCAGATGGCGCGTTCGCGGTCACTGGCGCTGGATCGGCCGCGTCTGGTCGCGATTCTGAACGCCACGCCGGATAGTTTCTACGAGGGCAGTCGGCTGACGGACCCCGGCGCGATCGCGGCGGCCGCGGAGCGGGCGGTCGCCGAGGGGGCGGACATGCTGGACATCGGTGGCGAGTCGACGCGGCCCGGTGCCGGGGCGGTGTCGGAGGCCGAGCAGATCCGGCGAGTGGTCCCCGGGATCGAAGCGATCCGCGCGTTGCAAAGCCCGGCGGGGTCGGTGCCGATCAGCGTGGATACGACGCGATCGGAGGTGGCGCGGCGGGCGCTGGAGGCCGGCGCCGACGCGATCAACGATGTCTCGGCGGGGACGGACGACCCGCGGATCCTCGCGCTCGCGGCGGCCACGGGCGCCGGATTGGTGCTGATGCACCGGCTCGTCGCGCCCGCACAGGACAACTACTCCGACCGATACGAGACGCCGCCGGCGTATGCGGACGTGGTCGCCGAGGTGCGAGGGTACCTCTCGAATCGTGCAAGCGAGGCCCGGGCCGCGGGCGTGGGCACGGATGCGATCGCGATCGACCCGGGATTGGGTTTCGGGAAGTCGGTGGAGCAGAACGTGGAGTTGATCCGGCGGACGGGCGAGTTGGCGGCCCTTGGCTTCCCGGTGGTGAGCGCCGCGAGCCGGAAGAGTTTCGTCGGGCGTGTCTCCCTCGGGCGCGATTCGATGCCCGAGGAGCGCCTGCCCGGGTCGCTGGCGATGACGGTGCTCCATCTGGCGGCGGGTGCGAGGTTGTTTAGGGTGCACGACGTGGCTCCGCACGCCGCGGCGTTGCGGTCGGCACTTGCCTTGGGCGTGGGGCGGCCCGTAAGGTAGACCGTGGCGGAGGTTCCCTTCGCCCTCGACGGGAGCACGCATGGCCAGCACGAATGTCAAGGAGTTCACGGACGCCAACTTCCAGGCCGAGGTCATCCAGAGCCCCGTGCCGGTGTTGGTGGATTTCTGGGCGGAGTGGTGCATGCCCTGCCGGATGCTGACGCCCACGATCGAGGCGGTGGCGGCCGAGTTTGCGGGGAAGGCGTCGGTGGGGAAGTTGGACACGGACGCGAACCGCGAGGTGGCGGCGAGCCACCAGATCACGGCGATCCCGACGGTGATGATCTTCTCGGGCGGGCAGGTGAAGAAGAAGTTCGTGGGCCTGACGAGCAAGGACGAGATCACCAAGGCCCTGAAGGAGTTGGTCGGCGCACGCGCCTGACCTGGACCGATGGACCGATTCGCGGGCAAGAAGATTCGGTGCGGCGCCATCGGCGTGGGCCGGATGGGGCGTCACCACGCCCGCGTGTACGCGACGCTGCCCGAGTGCGAGTTGGTCGGCGTGGTCGATGAGGACCGGGCAAGGCGTGAGCAGGCGGCGGAGAAGCACGGGTGCCGGGCGTTCGAGCGGGTCGAGCAACTCATCGAGGCGGGGATCGACGCGGCGTCGATCGCCGTGCCGACGACGGCGCACCAGGCGGTGGCGAATCGGTTGCTGGACGCGGGGGTGGCGTGCCTGATCGAGAAGCCGCTGGCGCAGGACGCGGCGACGGCACGGGCGATCAAGGACCGCGCGGAGCGATCGGGCGCGACGCTGATGGTGGGGCACATCGAGCGGTTCAACCCGATCCTGCGGGCGCTGCAGGCGAGCACGCAGGGCGGGCACGAGATCATCCCGCGGTTCATCCAGGTGCACCGGGTCAGCCCGATGACGTTCCGGTCGGTGGACGTGGGCGTGGTGATGGACATGATGATCCACGACCTGGACGTGGTGCTGATGCTCATGGGCGGGCGAGAGCCGGAGCGCATCCGGGCCGCGGGGGTGGCGGTGGTGACGGAGCACGAGGACATCTGCAACGCGTGGCTGGAGTTCAGCACGGAGCGCGGGGTGTGCGTGGCGAACATGTCCGCCAGCCGGCTGGCGCTCAAGACCGAGCGAGTGACGCGGATCACGGGGGAGAACGGGTACATCAAGATCGACTACGCGACGAAGGCGGGGACGATCATCCGCCGGCGCGCCAACGAGTTGCAGATGCAGGAGATCCGCGAGCAACTCCGCGGGGGCACGGACCTGACGAGCCTGAACTGGCACGAACTCGTGAACGTCGAGCCGCTGGTGATCGACGACGCGGAGCCGATCGTGATGGAGATCCGGAGTTTCCTGGCGGCGGTTCGGACGGGCGATCGCCCCCCGATCGACGCCGAGGCGGGGTTCGCGAACGTGCGCACCGCGGAGCGGATCGTCCGCGCGATCCGGGAGAACGCGGCGTCGAGCGACCCCGTCCCGATCGCACCCAGCGGGGTTCCTGCCGCGATGCGCTAGTGCGAGCGAAGGCTCGTTCACCCCTTCCGTATCGCGGGTGAGGTGGTAAACTACAGACCCTTGAGTCCGACCATCCCCTGATCCATTCGAACCCAGCAGCGAGCGCGACCGGCCATGTCCAACGAATCCAATCGACCCCTCCCCACCGGCGCCGAACTCTCGGCCGAGGTCAACGCCGAGATCGAACTCGCGATGAAGGAGATGAACGCCGAGGCGACACCGCCCAAGGCGAGCGGGAAGCCGTCGGCGATCCGCGGCCCGCGCGTCGTGCAGGCGGGGCGCGAGGTGCGGCCGGGCAAGGTCGTGAGCGTCGGGCCGGCCGATGTCTTTCTCGAGTTCGGACCCAAGGACCTGGGCGTGGTCCCGCGATTGCAATGGGTGGGTGACGCAGGCCTGCCGGCGGTCGGTGACGTGATCGAGGTCGTCGTGAACCCCCCGGATCAGGACGGCCTGCGGACGTGCGTGCTGCCGGGATCGGTGCAGAAGGCCGATTGGGAACTCCTGGAGCCCGGGCAGGTGATCGAGGCCCGGGTCACGGGCTCGAACAAGGGCGGGCTGGAGTTGGAGGTCGCGGGCCACCGCGCGTTCATGCCGGCGGGCCAGATCGGGGGCGACCACGTCGCCGACCTCTCGGTGTTCGTGGGCGAGAAGTTGACGTGCGAGGTGACGCGGATCGACCGTTCGGGCAAGGGCAACATCGTGCTGTCGCGGCGGTCGGTGCTGGCGCGCGAGCGTCGCGAACAGGCCGAGAAGGTGAAGGCCGCGCTCGCCGAGGGCCAGATCGTGGAGGGCACGGTCCGCAAGATCATGCCGTTCGGCTGTTTCGTGGACCTGGGCGGCGTGGACGGGCTGGTGCACGTCTCTGACCTGACGCACGACCGTGCGGGCCACGGCGAGAAGTTCGTGAGCCGCTACGTGAAGGAGGGCGAGAAGGTCCGGGTGCAGGTGCTGAAGATCGACTGGGCAGCGGATCGGCTGTCGCTGGGGATCAAGCAGATCCAGCAGGACCCGTTCGCGCAGGCCGCGGGCGACATCAAGGAGGGCGTCGAGGTCACGGGCCGGGTGAAGAACATCGTGGAGTTCGGTGCGTTCATCGAGATCTCACCGGGGGTCGAGGGCCTGGTGCATATCTCGGAGTTGGCGTGGCGGCGCGTGGGCAAGGTGGACGAGGTCCTCAAGCCCGACGAGGTCATCAAGGCCAAGGTGCTCAAGATCGACCCCGAAACGCGGCGGATCTCGCTGTCCATCAAGGCGCTCACACCCCCGCCCGAGCCGCAGCAGGGCTCCGCGGACGGCCCGAGCAAGGGAGGCAGGCCCGGTATGGGCAAGGGAGGCCGTCGGGGGCGCGAGGTCCAGGGGCGCTCGCTCGAAGAGATTTCCAAGGTCACGCCTGAGTTGCGTCGGCTTCGCGAGAAGTTCGGCGGGCAGCAACTCAAGGGCGGGATCGGTTGACCCAGGCCGCGCGCGGCTCGCTCGTGGCATGTTTCGCGTCGAAGGATCTGCCGCATCGCCCGTCGCCGGCTAGCCAATCCGCCTCTCCATGAAGCGCACAGTCGTGACCATCGGCACGTTCGACGGCGTCCATGCGGGCCATGCTGCGCTGGTGCGACGCGCCCGCGAACTCGCCGATCCCGTCGGGGCGAGCGTGGCGGCGCTCTGCTTCGATCCGCACCCGATGGAGTCGATCGCGCCGGCCAGGGCGCCCGCTCGGCTGACGACGTTCGCCGACCGCTCCAATCTGCTCCGCGAGGCTGGCGCGGATGTGGTCGTTCGGCTGGAGCCCACGGGCGAGTTGCTCTCGCAATCGCCCGAATCGTTCGTGCGGGGCGTGGTGCGAGACCTCGCGCCGCTGGCGATCGTTGAGGGCGGGGACTTTCGCTTCGGTCGCGGCCGCGCGGGCGACCTTGATGTTCTCCGCGGTCTGGGGCGAACGCTGGGCTTCGAGGTGCACGAGGTCCAGCCGGTGGAGGTCGTGCTGCAAGACCACACGATCGCGCGGGCGTCGAGCACGCTGTGCCGATGGCTCATCAGCAACGGGCGGGTGCGAGACGCCGCGGCGGTGCTCGGACGTCCGTACTCGTTGCCCGGCGTCGTCGTGCGTGGGGACCGGCGCGGACGCACGATCGGGTGCCCGACGGCCAACGTCTCGACCGAGTGCCTCGCGCCGGCGGACGGGGTCTACGCGGGCATGGGCATCCTTCCCGACGGTCGCGAGTTTCCAGCGGCGATCAGCGTCGGGACGAAGCCGACGTACGGCGAGCAACGGCGCTGCGTTGAGGCGTATCTGATCGGCGCGCCGCGCCCCGGCGACGATGCCGCGATGATCTCGGGCTTGCCAGAATACGGCTGGAACCTGCGGCTGCGGTTCGATCACTGGCTTCGTGACCAGGTGGCGTTCGAGTCGACCGCTGCGCTCGTCGAGCAGATCAACCGAGACCTCCGCGCGATCCATGCTCTGTCTCTCCTCTCGCACCCGGAGGCCGCCGCATGAGCCACGCCTGGGCCTCGACGACCTCGATCGCAGACCTGGCCACGTGGCTTCGCGGGCGGCGGCGCGTGGTGGTGCTCACGCACCTCAAGCCCGATGGGGACGCGATCGGCTCGACCATCGCCGTGACAAGGGCGATCAACCTTGCCGCGGCGGCGCGCGGGACGGTGCTCGAGCCGCCGGCGACGCCGTGGTACGCCGGCCCGATGCCGGATTGGGCCGCGGACGTGATCGGCGCGACCGAGCACCGCGTGCTGACGCAGGCGGATCGACCCGACCACGACCGGCGCGAGGACCCCGACGCCGTGCTCGTGCTCGACACCGGAGCGTGGACGCAACTGCACGAGGTGCGCGAGTGGCTGCTGCCCCGGCGCGAGATCGCGGCAGTCATCGACCACCACCGCCAGGGCGACGCCGACGTGGCGGACCGCCGGGTGATCCAGACGGCGGCGGCCGCGGCGTGCGAGCCGTGCGCGGAGTTGTGCTGCGCCCTTCTCGGGGTGCCCTCGCCCGCACGCCTGCCTGTCGAAGTCGCCACGCCGCTCTACCTGGGCCTGGCGACCGACACGGGCTGGTTCCGCCACTCGAACGTGTCGCCGTCGGTCCTCCGCCTGGCCGCGTCGCTCCTGGAAGCGGGCGTGGACCACGCGGCGCTCTACGAGACCGTCGAGCAGCGCGACCGCCCGTCGCGGCTGCGGCTCATGGCGCGGGCGCTGGGCTCGATGAAGTTCTTGCAGCGAGAACGCATCGCCGTCATGACGCTCACGCTCCAGGACTTCCACGACTGCAATGCCGCGCCCACCGATTCATCGGGGTTTGCCGAGCTCGCGCTCACCGCCGGCCCGGTGCAGGTCTCGGTCCTCATCACCGAGGCGTTCGTCGCCGACCGCGATCCGGGGGGCTCGGTGACGAAGGTAAGCCTGCGGAGCAAGAATGGCCCCGCGTCCATGGACGTGAACGAGGTCGCGCGCAAACTCGGCGGTGGGGGCCACGTCCGCGCCGCGGGCGCCAAGGTCCACGCGGACCTGGCCGAGACCACGCGGCGTGTCATCGAGGCCCTCGCGTGAGTACGCCCGAGCAACCGCCCCGCCGCCCGGCGCGCCCCGGCCCAAGACCGGGCAAACGCCCGCCGCTGCGCCTCATGACCACCACGCTCTGGGAGTACCCGAGCCAGCATTACGACTCGCCCGCGGGGAGCATGCAGGGGGACAAGGGCTATGTCGGCGCGACGCCCAGTTGGATCATCTGGCAACTCCTGACGCGCTACACCCGCCAGAACGACCTGGTGGTCGATCCGATGTGCGGGAGCGGAACGACGCTCGACGTGGCCCGCGACCTGGGCCGACGAGCGCTGGGCTACGACCTCGCGCCCTCGCGCCCGGACATCCTCCGGGCCGACGCCCGCAAACTCCCGCTCGAGGCCGGCGTGGCCGACTTCGTCTTTCTCGACCCGCCGTACTCCACCCACGTCGAGTACTCCGACGACCCGGCCTGCATCGGGAAACTCGACGCCGCGGGGCCCGACGGCGGACGGGCGTACTACGACGCGATGGCCCGCGTGCTCGACGAGGTCCGCCGAGTGCTGCGCGATCGCCGCTACGGCGCGGTCTACGTGAGCGACTCGTGGCGGAAGCGTCGCGGGGGCGAGCCGGGCTCGGGCGCGGGCGTCTTCATGCCCATCGGCTTCACCCTCTTTGGCCTGATCCGCGAGCGATTCCGGCCCGTGGACATCGTCGTGGTCAAGCGGCTGAACCAGAAACTCGGGCGCGGCAACTGGAACAAGGCCGCCGAGGAGGGCAACTTCTTCCTCCGCGGCTTCAACTACCTGCTGATCTTCAAGAACGAGACCGCTTCCAAGGCCCGGTGATCGCCAGCGTCAGCCCCGGCGTCTGGATGTTGGCAAAGAGCGTCGTGCCGTCGGGCGAGAACGTCGCCCCCGCGAACTCGCCCTTGCCGCTAGCGTTGCGGGCGAAGTGGTACAACTCGCCCTCTGGCGTGATGCCGACCAGGTGCTGCCGACCATCCGCGGGCTTGATCTCGTCCTCGCACACGATGAGGTCGCCCCACGGCGAGACTGTCAGGTTGTCCGCGTTCTCGAGCAGGCTCGCGTCGTGTGACTCGACGAACAACTCGAGCATCCCGGGCGCCGCGTCCTCCTCGGCGCCGCCCTTGCCCTCGGCGGCGCCGGGCGTGTAGCGCCAGATCTGCCCCTTCTGGAGCCTCCCGCCGTTGGTGCAGGCGAAATAGACCGCGTCGCGTCCGTACCACATGCCCTCGGCCCGCGCAAAGACCGAGGCCCCCGCGGCCGCGCCGCGCAGCCGCAGATCGTTCTTGGGCGATAGCACGTCGTCCATGTCGATCCACCGCACCGCCATCGGGACGCCTTGCGGAACCTTCGCCTTCGCGGGCGCCTTGTCGTCCTCCCAGTTCCGGGTGTCGAGCGTCGGCTTGTCGCGGACGACCAGGGCTTGCAAACGCCCTCCTTCGAGCAGTCTCCCCGGCACGTTCGGAATGAAGCGGTACAGGATGCCGTCCTCGATGTCCTCGGTGAGGTAGATGCACCCGCTGGGCGGATGGACAGCGACGGCCTCGTGCCGGAACCGGCCCATCGCGGTGATCGGGGTGGGGTCGGCCAGTCTGATGCGGTCGGTGGCGGGCACCTCGAACACGAACCCGTGGTCCTTGGCGTGCACATCGTCGCGGGTGACGGTGGTTTCCTCGCAGGTGAGCCACGTTCCCCAGGGCGTCGGCCCGCCTGCGCAGTTGTCGATCGTCCCCGCGAGGCTGAGCCATTGCCGGACGACGCGGCGCGTCCGCGTGTCATAGACAATCGTCGTGGTGCCGCCGAGCGCGGGGATCTCGCCCATGCCCGGGTCGTACACCCGGTCGCGCGGGAGGCGTGCGAACCGCTCTTGCTTCTTCCCGTACCCGCTGTACTTCTCGTTGCTCCCGTCGAGTTCATGGTTCCGCACGAGGATCGTCGTCCCGTCTTGCCCGGCAAACGCGGCCATCCCGTCGTGCAGCCCCGGGACGTGGTTCCCGTCGTCCATGAGTTCGTCGAACCGCGAGAGCACGCGATACGTGAACCCATCGGGCAGGTCGAGCAGTCCCTTGGGGTCCGCGCGCAACTCACCGTACCCATACGCCGGCTCGCGCAGCCACGCCGACGCCCCCGCCCCGGCGTAGACGCGGCGCAGGCCCGCGAACCCCGCTGCAAACGCCGCCCCTCGCGCCACGAACTCCCGCCGATCCATTGCCATCGTGTACCTCGCTTGCCGCCGAACGTGTCGCCGTGAGCCTTCGCGCGATCCGCACAATGATCCGCGTCGCGCACGACCCGCGTCAACGCCTGCGGCCCGCCTGAGCGCGATCTTCGCGCCCGGCTATCATCGCCCCTCGGAGGTCCCATGATCTTTCCTTCGCCCACCACCAAGATCGACCCGCGGCTGGCGCGCGGCACGTTCGTCGGCATCGAGCCCGCCACCGCAACCCGGCCCGCGCACGCCAAGATCACCTTCCCCAACACCAGTTACGAACTCCACCTCGTGCCCGCCGCGCCGATCTCGACACCCGAGGGCAAGCGGATCATCGGCACGATCCGCGCCAAGGCCCGCCGGATCGACACCGTGGGCTCGGGCGGTCGCTACGTCGAGCCGGTCGCGGGCCGGCCTCGTCGAGTGCAGGGCGTGGTGATCGCCGCCGAGTCCGGCGAGGTGATCGTGGACGCGGGTGTGCCGATCCGCTGCACCCCGACGGACCCGCGGCAATCGGCCGAGCAGTTCCAGCCCGGACAGTTCGTCAGTTTCGACGTGCTCGACGGCGCGACGTTCTCCCCGCAGGGATGAGCCATGATCCGCGCCGCGCTCGCCGAGGGCGCCCAGTCGCGCGACGACGGCTTCCGCCACCGCGGGACCGAAGTCTCGCGCGTCGAGGCCCTCAGCGACGCGGTCTTCGGCTTCGGGATCACGCTGCTGGTGATGTCGGTCGAGCCGCCGACGAGTTACGCCGATCTCATCGACTCGTTCCGCGGGCTGCCCGCGTTCGCGGCTTGTTTCGCGCTCCTCGCGTGGCTCTGGCACGTCCACTTCGTCTTCTGCCGGCGCTTCGGGCTGACGGATCCGCGCTTCGTCATCCTCAACACCGTCTTTTTGTTTCTCGTCGTGTTCTACATGTACCCACTGAAGTTCGTCTTCGTGGGCTTCACGTACTGGCTCACCGGCATGGCGCAGCAGCGATACGTCGCGGCCCCGGGCATGTCCGCCGCGGAGGTGAGCACGCTGTTCGTGATCTATGGGCTGGGGTTCACGCTTGTCACGGGCGTGATCGCGATGATGCACGCGCACGCGCTCTCGCTGCGGCGCTCGCTCGCGCTAAACGACCACGAGGCCGCCGCGACGAGGCTGGAGATCGTCCAAAACCTGCTGCGCGCGCTCGTCGGCCTGATCTGTGCCGGCATCGCGTCGCTGGTCTCCGCCCGGTACGCTGGGCTCTCCGGGTTCGCGTTCATGCTGCTCGGGCCGTTCGAGGCGATCGGGGGCATCCTACGCGCACGCCTCCGCCAGCGCTTCACCCCCGCCGCAGCGCCGCCAGGATGATCGGGAGCGCCTCGCGCCGCGCCCTGGGCGACCTCGCCAGCACCACGCCCAGCGCGCACGCCGCGATCGCGGCGCCGATCGGCCAGCGCGCCACGATCGAGCCCGCGCCCGGCTCCAGTACGCGATGCTCGAGCAGCCGGCGCTTGGCCTCGGCGAGGCTCGGCGGGGTCGCCGCCACCGTCGGATCTTGTCCCGCGCCGTCGCTCACCGCGCCGCCTTCCCCGCCCGCCACAGCAGCCCCGCACCCGCGCCCGCGAGCACCACGCCGCAGAGCAACGCCGCTCCACCCGTGCCCAGCGCGGGCCGGAGCAGTTCAAACACTCCCCAGCCCAGGAACGCGATCCCCCCGCAGAGCACCAGCGCCCCGCCGAGCGCCAGCGACAGGCTGATCGCCACCCGCACGCTCCCGGCGCGCAGCGCCCGCCCCTCGGCCTCTGCAAGGTCCGCCAGTTTCACGATGTACTCGCTCAATCCGCGGATTCGCCACACCCCTTTCCCGACCCTTGGCCCCGCCGCCGGCTGCCGCGTTACTTCCGCAGGATCGCGCCGACCAGCAGGCCCACGCCGAACGCGATCGCGAGGCTCTGCAGCGGCTTCTCCTCGATCTGCCGCTCCAGGCCGTCCATCGCCCGCCGACCGCGCCGGCCCAGGTCCTCGGCCCGCTCCCCGAGCCGATCCAGCCGATCCCGGATCGCACGCTCGAGCCGATCGCGGGCCTCGCCCGCTTCGCTCTTCCCCGCGTCCACGAGGTCCTTGAGCGCGCCCGCCACGTCGGACTTCAGCGACGAGAGGTCGTCCTTGATCGCGTCCAGATCCCGTTTCAGGTGTGCCGCGTCGCTCATCGTCCGCCCCTTTCGGTGAGTGGTCGGCGAACTCTACGCCGCCCGCGCTACCCCGGCCCCTCGATCCGCGGGTCCACCCACCGATACAGCACGTCCACGATCAGGTTGAAGACCACCAGCATCGTCGAGAACACCAGCACCACGCCCATGATGAGGAAGAGGTCCTTGTTCTGCACCGCGTTGACGAAGTGCTGACCCAGCCCGGGGACCGTGAACACGCGCTCGACGACGAACGACCCGGTCATCGCCAGGGCCGTCGCCGGGCCGAGGAACGAGACCACCGGGAGCATCGCGTGCGCGAGCGCGTGCCGCAGCACCACCCGGCCTTCCGACAGTCCCTTGGCCCGTGCCGTGCGGATGAAATCGGCCCCCATCGCCTCGATCATGGCCATGCGAGACAGGCGCGCGATGTACGCCGCGAACGGGAGGCTCAGCGTCAGCGCCGGGAGGATCGCCGCGCCCACGCTCCACCGCCCGACGGGCGCCCACCGCAGCCACGCCCCGAATACCAGCAGCAACGCCGTCCCCACGACGAAACTCGGCAGGCTGATCCCGACGAGGGCCACGCCGAGGGTCGCGGCGTCGAGCGCCGACCCCGGCCGAACCGCACCGACGATCCCCGCCAAGAGCCCGATCAGGAGCGCCAGCAGGATCGCGCCCGCCCCCAGCGTCGCCGAGATCGGGAGCGACGCCCACAGGATCTCGTTGACCGTGCGGTCCTTGTAGTGCAGCGAGGGCCCGAGGTCGAACACCGGCCGCGCCGGCGGCGGGAGCCCGGCCTCCTGCGCCGCGCGCGCCCGCGACGCGGCCGTTCCGTCCAGCGACTCCCGCGCCCAGCGCACGCCGCTGGCCCGCTCCAGGTACGACCAGTAGAACCGCCAGAAGTTGTCCAGGTCGTACTGCGCCCGCATCGCCGCCGCCACTTCGGGCGGGGGCCGCCGACCCTCCGGGTTCTCCAGCGGATTGCCCGGCACCGCCCACGCCAGCGCCAGCGTCGCCGTGAATACCGCCCACAGGATCAACGGCAACTGGAGCAGCCGACGGACGATGAGCCCCGTCATGGCTCACCCCGCCGCGCGCCCTCGCCCGCCGACCCTTGTGCTTCCTTGTCGCTCCCGGGCGTGCGTGCCTCCGTGCCGCCGCTCATGGTCAGCGCCCGCTCGGCGCCCTTCCCGTCGCCGAGAATGTCCAGCCGATCGAGGATCTGGTCCTGCCTCGGGTGAGGAGTGACCCCGCTCACCCGGTGCGCGTTGAACAGCATGACCTGGTTGTAGCGGAAGATGGGGAGCAGCGGGAGGTCCCGCTCGACAAGAACTCGTTCCGCCTCGCCCAGGATCGCCAGCCTTGCCGCCGGGTCCGGCTCGTCCGCGGCCTTGTCGAGCAGCGCGTCGTACTCGGCGCTGCTGTACTGCCGATCGTTGTTCCCGTCGCCCGTGCGGTGCGGCTCCAGGAACGTCATGGGGTCGCCGTAGTCGCCGTACCACCCCGCGCGGCTGACCATGAAGTTCCCGTTCTTCAGGTCCTCGCGGAAGACCTTGATCTCTCGCTGCACGAGCCGGACCGAGACGCCCAGTTCTCGCTCCCAGCACGCCGCCGCCGCCTGCGCGATGAGGTCGTGCCCCCCGTCCTTGTTGAACAACAGTTCGACCGTCGGGAGCCCGCGCCCGCCCGGGAACCCCGCCGAGGCGAGTTCCTCGCGCGCCCGCGCCACGTCCCGTGGGAGGCCCCGCGGCGACTGGTACCCGGCGATCGACCCCGGCGGGATCAGCGTCGCCGTTTCGGGCTCGCCCGCGCGACGCACGGTCT
Organism: Phycisphaerae bacterium; assembly: GCA_016793805.1. Taxonomy (GTDB): domain Bacteria; phylum Planctomycetota; class Phycisphaerae; order Phycisphaerales; family UBA1924; genus JAEUIZ01. The sequence goes on along the minus strand of JAEUIZ010000040.1, from coordinate 243,755 downwards.
GGGCGATCGTCCGCTTGTCCAGGGCGAGCGCGAACGCCCGGCGCACGCGTGCGTCCGCGAAGGGGTTGGCGCGTCCATCCCCCAGCCGGGGGGAACAGTTGAAGTTGTAGAAGTAGGTCCCGAACGCAGGAAGGACGTGGATGTGCGCGCGCGGGTCGTCCGGGAGTCGGCGGTCGATCTCGATCTCATCGACGCCCTGCGCGCGCATGGCCTCGACCGCCGCGGCGTGCTCGAGTCGGAACGCGGCCTTGGCGGCCAGCATGTCTCCGCGATACGAGGTCGTCACGTCGCTCACCCAGTCCACCGCGCCGGTCGCGAACGCCAGCACCTGGGCGTTGGCGTCGTCGATGGAGGGGATGGCGATGGTGTCCACGTTCGTGCGCGCGGGGTCCCAATAGTGAGAGTTGTGCGCCAATCGCATGTCGCGTTTGAAGCGCCAGGCCGTGACCTCGAACGGGCCGTTGCACGGCAAGGTGGGGGGCTTGGTCCATGCGGGATCGGTTCGGAGGCGTGCGGTGTCGGGGTCGATGTGCTCGTGCGCGCGCACGATCGGGGCGCAGACAGGGAAGAGGGCCGGGAAGGCGCAGAGGTCGAGGAAGTAGGGGACGGGACGGGCGAGGGTGACAACGAGCGTGTGGTCGCCTTGCGCGCGCGCGCCCACGGTCGCGTCGAAGCGGGCGAGGGTTTCAGCCCAGAGGCGCTCGGCGGCGCGGTCGGCGGGCGGGCTCGCGGCAAACTCGGCCAGGGCGCGGGCGCGCCAGGCGTAGAAGTCGCGGGCGCCGCGGAGGTGGAAGAGCATCCCTGAGAAGTCGGCGGCGGTGTCGGGGAGGAGGGCGCGACGCCAGGCGTGGATGAAGTCGGCGGCGACGACGGGCCGGCCGTTGGACCAGGATGCCTCGGTGCGGAGGTGGAAGGTGTAGGTGAGGCGGTCCGGGGAGACGTCCCAGGAGGTGGCGACGCCGGGGAGGATGCGGTAGTCGGGGGTGAAGGGGTCCTGGCGGACGAGGCCCTCGTAGATGAGTTTGGCGACGCGGAAGTCCTGGAGCCAGGACATGGACTGCGGGTCGAGGGTGGTGGCGTCGCCGCGGTTGATGAGGACGGCGTCGGCGCGGGGGAGTGGCCGATCGGCGATCGCGGCGATGGCGAGGGCGACGGCGAGGAGCGCGACGGGGAGCAGCAGCCGTCGGGGCATGGCGGAGGATACCACGGGAGCGGATGGGGCTCAGTCTCGCCGCGCGAGTCGAGCCCGCTAGCCCGATCGGGTCCGCTCGATTACTTCTTCCCGCGCTTGGTCTGTGCCTGGACCATTCCGCTGATCATCTTGCGAGTGGCCGCGAGTTGTGCGGGCGAGAGACCCGCGGCCTTGGCGTCGACGCGCATGGCGGTCCGCCACTGGTCGCCCGCGGGGGCGTACCCGAAGTCCTTGACGAGTCGGCGTTCGAGATCGGGCAGGTGCCCGCCGCCGTAGATGATGGCGATGGACTTGACGCCCGGCTCGTCGGCGAGGATGCGGCGGAGGTCGTCGAGTACGGCGGTGTTGCGGTCGATGATGATGACGTCCAAGGCCGCGCCGAGCCCGCCGGGCGCGGCTTGGAGGAGGGCGTCGGCGTGCCCGATCATTTCGATCATGGCCACGCGCAGCATGGCCCGTGACTCGGGGGTCGAGCCGAGCATCCCGATGAGAAGCCCGGCGACCCTGGACCCGAAGGAGGAGCCGTCGAGCATGGAGAAGAGCATGTCGGCGTCGGCGCCGGCTGCGGCGAGGCGTGCTTCGACCTGGTCCACGGAGAGGTCGCTGTTGCGCCAGTTGGGGCGGTCGTGGTGCATGGCGTTGAGTTGGAACTCGACGCCGAGCGCGTCGGCGAGTTTCTGCTGGATGCCCTTGCTGCGGTCGCCGAGTTCGCTCTTGGAGAAGGGTGGCTGGTCGGTGAGGCGGAGGTCGGCGTCGATGCCGTCGCCTCCTGTGGCTCCGTCGGCGCCGAAACTCGTGACCTGGATGGTGGGAGGGACGCCGTCCTCACCGGGCGTGAGGGAGTAGACGATGGGGTGTCCCCAGGCATCGACGCGGGAGGCTCGGAGGAGGTCTGCCATTCGGCCCATGCCGCTCGCGCCGATCTCGTCGATGGTCTCGGGGTAGCGGCGTTCCTTGGCACGGAAGCGAGTGGCGGCGTTGCCGATGAAGCGCACGCGGCGCTCTGTGAGCGTGCGGCGCTGCGCGTCGGACATGGCGCCGAGCATGTCGTGGGCGGGCGAGCCGGCGCCTGGCGGCTTGACGCTCTCGTAGAGCACGACGTCCTGGGCGTCGAGGAAGGCCTGGAGGTCGCGGTAGAACTCGCCCTCGGCGATGTGGACGGCGGCGGCGAGGTATACCACCGGGCCGCGGGCGTCGGCGGGCTGGAACGTGCGGACAGCCATTTCGAGGCGGACCGAGTTGCCTTCCTGTGCATCATCGGCAACGCGCATGTAGGGCTTGGGCTCGTCCGCTCCGGCCGCGGTGCTCGCGTCGCCGGCGAGGCTCGCGAGCACGAGCGCGCCGATCCGAAAGACTCGCTGGATGTTCACGCGATGGCTCCTGTGCGATGGGCTGAGTTCGACGATGGAGTCGTAGGCGCGTCGGTGCGGTGCGACCGCGTCGCGCCAGGGTCGGCGGCCGAACTTGTACGGCATCCGCATGGGATTGCGTTACGAGCGGCGAGGGGGGATACTGGTCCTCCGGATCCGGAAGAAGAAGGGGGAAGGCCGGGGGCGAGGTCCGGGCGGGTTGAGTGAGTTGAGGCATTGGTGCGGCGTGGGAGCCGCACGCCTGTTCAAAGGAGATGTTCGATGAAGTTGATTCCAGCGCTGGTGCTCACGGCCGGGCTTGCCGCGCCCGTGATGGCCCAATGCGTCAGCAATGGCCCGGATGTCATCGTTGGTGCGCTGCTTCGCGACAACTACTTCAGTCCGGACGATGCGGGCCCGGCGGCGAACTACGCCGCGGCGGGCGGGATCGACGCCTTCTCGGTGGGGACCTATTCCTGCAACATCGGGAACGTGTGGCTGAACTGGATCGACAGCACGAACCAGCACCCGGTGATCGGGCAGAACCTGTACAAGTACAGGACGGTCGCGGGCTCGGGCCGATTCGAGCAGATCGGGCAATCGTGGCTCAAGCACGGGTTCTTTGCGCTGAGTGACGTGCTGTGCTGCCCCTCGTGCCAGGCAACCAGCGGCTCGCACCTCGGGGTGGGTTGCGCCGATCCGTACTCGGCGACGCGGAACGGGTTCCAGTCGAACCTCGGGCCGAAGTTCCAGGTCAACGCGTGGACGGGGGCGTTCTTGTATCCGCCGGCGAACCCTGCGTGGTCCGGGACGACGGCGCGCCGGCTTCAGGCGAAGGTGAGCGAGTTGGAGGCGTCGTCGGCATCGGTGCGGTACTTCGTCGAGGGGCAGTACGTGAGCCCCGACGACGCGGCCGCGGGCAACCAGAACAACAACGCCTCGTACCGCGAGGCGACGATGACGGGGACGACGGACTTTGCGATGTCGCTGATCGGGACGACCACGCGGATGCTCCCGGCGATCCGGGCGTGGAAGGTGATCGACCCGGCGGTGACCGAGACGACGTTCCAGATCCCGTCGGAGGGGCGGATCGTGGTGTCGTCGAGGGCGACGAGCCTGGGCGGGGGCCAGTGGCACTATGAGTACGCGGTCTACAACATGAACTCGGACCGGTGCGTCGGGTCGTTCACGGTGCCGGTGCACGCGAGCACGGCGGTGACGAACATCGGGTTCCACGACGTGGACTACCTCAACGGGGACGGGCAGGGCAACGTGAACGTGAGCGGGACGGATTGGACGGGCGTGCGCGTGGGGGACACGATCGTCTGGGCCGCGCCGACGTTCGCGTCCACGCCGAACGGGAACGCGATCCGGTGGGGCACGCTCTACAACTTCAGGTTCGACGCGGACATCGCGCCGAACCTCGGCGGGCAGGCGACGATCGGGACGTGGAAGGTGGCCGGCTCGTACGGCGTGGCGGCGCAGGTCCCGAGTTTCCCGGCGTCGTGCTACGCCAACTGCGACAACTCGACGGCGGCGCCGATCCTCAACGTGAACGACTTCACGTGCTTCCTGAACAAGTACGCGGCGGGGGACACGACGGCGAACTGCGACAACTCCACGGTGGTCCCCGTGCTCAATATCAATGACTTCACGTGCTTCCTGAACCTGTACGCGGTCGGCTGCACATAAGCAGGTCGCCGGGCGGGCACGGCACGAGAGGTCCGCGAGGGTCGGGCGGCTCCCTGCGACATGGCCCCGCGGCGAGTGGGCCTATGCCATGGCCGGCCCGCTGGCCTGTCCGGGCGTGACGCCGACGACGGCGATGCCGAGTTCGTCGGCGAGTTCGATGACCTCGGGCTTGTCGATCATGATGACCTCGCCCGCGGCGAGGGCGAGGCATCTGCCCCCGTGTTCGTGCATCTTGCGGATCGTCATCTCGCCAATGGTGGGCACGTCGCTGCGTCGGTCGTGCCCGCAGCGGGCGCCCTTGACGAGCGTCCATCCCGTGGCCTTGCAGAGTTGCCCTGTCCGCTCGATCATTCGATCGGTGCCCTCGACGGCCTCGACGGAGATGATGTCCCGCTGGCGGACCGCGATGGCCTGCCCGATGTCGAGCCGGAGCACCTCGGTGAGCATGGGCCAGACGAACTCGATGTCGGCCCACTGCTCGCGCGTCGGCTCGCGGCGGGTCATCACGCCCGCCGACGAGAGTTGATCGCCAATTGAGGTGGTCGAGTCGATGAGGCTGACGCCCCCGCGGTCGAGTTCCTCGGCGATGGCGGAGAGGATGGCGTGGGAGCGTCCGTCGGTGTCGAGGAGGCCGCGCTTGTAGCGGCGGAGTGCCGAGAGCGTCCGCAGGTCGGGGATGTTGCGGAGCCATCGCCAGGGATCGTGCATGATCCGGGCTTTGTCGACGCGACCGACCATGATGGCGTGGCGGACGCCAAGGCCGGTGAGGATTCGGACCCACGCGCCGATGCGAGCGAGCCCGACCTCGCGGAAGGTCGAGCACATGCGTGGGAGTTCGTGCTCGTATTGCCGGCGAAGCCCAAGGCCGTGGACGGGATGCCCCGCGTCGCGCAGGCCGCGAGCCACGATGACGGGCAATCGGCCCGCTCCGGCGATCAGTCCGATGGCGGTTGGTGGGGGCGGAGGATCGGGGAGGATCGTCAGCGGCCTGGTGGGCCGAGGCGAGAGAGGAATCACCCGAACCTGTCCGGCTACCTCCATATCGATCACCAGAATCCCAACCCCGTCCAGAATAAGGACCTATCGGACTGGACGCAACCGTGCCAACAAAGGGCAGGTGACAAGCGAACACATGCCGAACAATCCGAGGCACCTGAGATGGTCGATTCTAGTCCTGGTCCGCGAGCAAACCGTCCCATGTCTCAGTCGTTGGACATCGTCGAGCAGCCGGACCCCGCGCCGGCGGGCCGCAGCGGTCGGCCATGGCTGGGTGTGCGGTTCGCGTGCTCTGGCGCGTACCTGCGGGTCTATCGAAATCCTGAGGATCGGCAGTATCGGGCGACGTGTCCGCGCTGCGGTCGAACGGTGACGTTCCGAGTCGGGCCTGGGGGAACGAGTTCGCGGTTCTTCGAGGTGCGCTGCTGAACCCTACGCGGGCGGGCCCTCGTACCATGGCGCATGCGACCCCGCCGACCGACGCGACAGATTACTCTCGGCAATGACCGCACCGGCATCCTGAGGATCGGGGGCGACGCGCCGGTCTCGGTGCAGACCATGACGGCGGGGTACACGCACGAGATCGACGCCTGCGTGGCCGAGATCGAGCGGTATCGCCGGGCCGGCGCCGATGCGGTGCGAGTGGCGGTCCCGGAGAAGAAGGACACCGAGGCGCTCCCGGAGATCCTTCGGCAGACGCGGGTCCCGATCGTGGCGGACGTGCACTTCCACTACCAGCGCGCGCTGGAGGCGGTCGAGGCGGGGGTTCACAAGATCCGTCTCAACCCGGGGAACATCACGGACCGCGAGCAGGTGAACGCGGTGATCGACGCGTGCAAGGCGGCCCGCATCCCGATCCGCGTGGGCGTGAACGAGGGCTCGATCATCGAGCGCAGGGACAAGCAGAAGCGGATGAAGGAACTCGGCGCGGTCTTCAGCGATCGCAAGCACGGGTACCTGCTGGCGATCATGATCGCCAAGCTCGAGGAGTACCTGGACATCTTCCACGAGCGAGGGTTCGATGACGTCGCGATCTCGGCCAAGAGCATGGACGCGGCCCTGGTCATCGACGCGTACACGGAGATCAGCCAGCGGTTCGACTATCCGCTGCACCTGGGGGTGACGCACGCGGGCCCGCGCGAGACGGGGTGCATCCGATCGATCGCGGCGCTCTCGTCGCTGCTGGCCAATGGGATCGGCGACACGATCCGCATCTCGTACGCCTCGGACCACGCCGACGAGGTGAAGGACGGGCTGGAACTGCTGTACTCGCTCGGGCTGCGCGAGCGAGTCGGGGTCGATCTCATCGCCTGTCCGACGTGCGGGCGGATCCAGGTTGATCTGTTCACGCTCGTGCAGCAGGTTCGCGAGGCGCTGGCGTCGCAGGTCACGATCCCGATGAAGGTGGCGGTGATGGGGTGCGTGGTCAACGGCCCGGGCGAGGCCGAGGGCGCGGATGTCGCCGTCTTTGCCGGGGATCGGCGTGGCATCATCTACGTGCAGGGGCAGAAGGTGGCGAACGTGCCCGAGGACCAGATCCTCCCGACGCTGCTGCGCGAGTGCCTGGCGTTCCAGGGCGAGGTGGTCGCGGGCCGGGCCAAACTGGGGGAGAAAAAGGTCGAGATCATCCCGCCGGACCCGCTGGGGGAGTTGGGCTCGGGCTGGGAGAAGATCGCGGCGGGCGGGGTGCCGCTGACCGTGCGCCGGAGCGGGTGATCCCGCACGCCGAAGCCAGGCGGGTGTGGCCGCGGGCGTGCGGGGATGATCAGCCGAGCATGAAACGGGCCGCGATCTGGAGGCCCAGCCACGCGTAGGCGCCGGCGAAAAGGTCGTCGAGCAAGATGCCCCAGCCCCCTGGGACGCGCTGGAGTTGGCGTGCGGGGAAGGGCTTGAGGATGTCGAGCGCTCGAAAGGCGAAGAAGGCGAGGGCGAGCGAGAAGGCGGCGAGCCCGGGCGAGGCGACGGCGGCAGCGGGAAGGGCGAGGAGCACCAGCGCCTGGCCGGCGGTCTCGTCGGCGACGGCCTGCCCCGGGTCCTTGCGGAGGAACATGGCCTCGGCCCGGTCGCCCTGCCAGATGCACGCGAGGGAAAAGACGAGGACGACGAGCGCGAGCGCGGCGTTGTAGACGAGCGGGTGCTCCGCCGGCCCCAGGCCCGCGGCGATCAGGCCCGCCGCCAGGGCTACCGGGGGCAGCGAGCCCCAGGTTCCCGAAGCCGGCTTCCAGTAGCCCAGCCCGAAGACGGTGATCCAACGCACGTTCTGACGCTTGAGCACGCTCATGGCTGGTCCTTTGCGGCGGCCCACAGCAAGGCCCGACGAACATAGGGCGCGCCCGATGCCGCCGTCACGGCGACTGTGACCACCATCACCCAGAAGTTCACGATGGGGACCAGCGAGGCCCGGTCTCCCGCGACGGGCATGAGCGCGACCAGGAGCATGGCCATGGGGATCGAGACGGATTGGAGGATCATCTTGAGTTTGCCGCTGAGCGTGGCGGAGAAGTCCACGCCTTGGCCTTCGAGGACGCCACGGATCGAGGTGATGAGCAGTTCGCGGGCGAGCACGACGACGGCCATCCAGGGGTAGACGCCGGAGACCGGGCGAACGCCATCGGAGAACCCCGGGCCGGCGAGCATGACGAAGGCGCCGATGACGAGCAACTTGTCGGCGAAGGGGTCGATGATTCGTCCGAAGACCGAGACGGTGTTCCATCGGCGGGCGAGGTGTCCGTCGAGGGCGTCGGTGATCGCCGCGAGCACGAACAAGCCGATGGCCAGCAGCAGCGCGGCATCCACGTGAGCGGGACCGGGCGCGGGGTGAGCGGGCGAGAATCGGTATCGGGCGAGGATCGCGAACAGCGCGACGGCGAGCGCGACGCGGGCGAGGGTCAGGGCGTTGGGGAGCGTGCGCCGGAAGCCGGGCATGCGCGGGATGGTAGCGGGGACGGGTCGGCCCCGCGTCTCGGGCGGAGCGTCGCGCAGACCGTGTCGTGCGCGAGCCGAGTTGAAGGGCGGGCGAGTCGGCTCTATCCTGATCGCCCTCGACCGGGCGCGGGCTCGGCGTGTCGGGCAGCCGGGGCAACGATTGACGCCACTGATCAACCAGGTCGCGCTGTACGTGCTGCTGGCGTTGGGCGCCGTGGGGGTGTGCGTGGCGCTCCCGCGCAAGGGGGTGAATCCGCAGCCGATCGGCGCGCTGCTGGCCGCGGGCGCGGGCGGGCTGGTGATGCTGCTGCTGGGCCTGGCGGGGCCGGAGCACCTCCCGAACATCTACTTCTACGTCTTTGGTGCGATCGCGCTGGGCGGGGCTCTCAGGGTCATCACGCACCCCAAGCCCGTGTATGCCGCGCTGTACTTCATCCTGACGATCCTGGCGTCGGCGGGCCTGTTCGTGCTGCTGGCGGCGGAGTTCATGGCGTTCGCGCTGGTGATCGTGTATGCCGGGGCGATCCTGATTACGTACCTCTTCGTCATCATGCTGGCGACGCAGTCGCCGACGGAGGAGGAGGCGGATCGGCTCGAGGATTACGACGCGGTGGCGCGCGAGCCGGTCGCGGCGACGGCCTCGGGCTTCGTCCTGCTGGGCGTGCTGACGACGATGCTCTTTGGCGGGGTCAAGACGCTGCCCGCCGGTGCGGCGGGAGCCAGGCCCGAGGCGGCCCGCGACGCGCTCCTGGCGCGGATGCCCGGCAAGGTCGAGTCCGTCCTGCGGACCGAGGGCGTGCTGAAGGATGGCGAGTTTGTCGACCGGGGCGGGTCGGCGGTGGATGCGGCGGCGGGGACCATCACGATCACCGACGCCAAGGGCGGGACGCGAGTCTTGCCGCGGGACCAGTGGCCCGAGCGGCTCTCGGTCCGCAACATCGAGGGCGTGGGGTTTGACCTGCTGGCGGACCACCCCGGCGCGATCGAGATCGCCGGCGTGATCCTGCTCATGGCGATGCTCGGCGCGGTCGTGCTGGCGCGGAAGCAGGTCCAACTCGACGAGGAAGCGAAGGCCCGGCACGCGGCGCGGCTCGCGGGCGGACTGACGGACCCGGCCTCGGCGGGCGCGGGAGGGGCCGGCGCATGATGCACCTGCTGGCCCAGGCCAATCCCCCGGCGCCGATGCACGCCGTCACGCTCGGGCACTACCTCTTCGTGTCGGCGGCGATGTTCGCGATCGGGCTGATCGGGTTCGTGAGTCGGCGGAACCTGATCATCATGTTCTTGTGCACGGAGTTGATGTTCCAGGCCGCGGGCATCGCGCTGATCGCGTTCAGCCGATTCCACCTGAACCACACGGGCGAGACGTTCGTGATCTTCGTGCTGACGGTGGCGGCGGCCGAGGCGGCGATGGCCCTGGCCCTGGTCGTGCTGCTATTCCGCCGGCGCGAGTCGCTCAGCGGGGAGGAGTGGGCGTCGATGAAGGGGTAGGACAGGCGCCGCACGAGGAGCGCGGTGCGGCGACGAAGTCGTGGAAGGGCGTGTCGGCATCGGTGGGGGAGCGGTTGAAGGGATGATGGAGTTCGAGTGCTGAGCGGGATTCTCAACAGTTTGGCGGCCTTGATGCCGGCGGCGGAAGCGGGCGGGGATCTCCTGCATCCGCCCAAGGGCGCCATGCTCATGCTCGCGGTGCCGGTGCTCACGCTCGTGGGCGTGCTGGCGTGCACGATCTGCGCGGTCGCGCGTGTGCGCACGAAGTTGCCCGCGTGGATCAGCGTCGCGTGCCTTGCGGGGGCATTCGGGTGCGTGCTGGCGACGTTCCTCGGGTACGAGGGGCCGCGGCACGCGGTGGGCTTCGAGTGGATCCACCTGCAATGGGGGGGTGAGACGCCGCGCGGCGGGGGCCAGGTTCCGATTCGGGCGTTGCACGCGAACTTCGGGCTCTACGTCGACACGCTGACGCTGCTGTGGATGCTGTTCGTGACGGGCCTGGCGACGCTGATCGCGCTGTATGCGAGCGAGTACATGGCCGGGGACGTGCGCACGGCCGGGTACTCCCGGTTCTTCGTCGCGTTCAACCTGTTCGTGTTCAGCATGTCGTGCCTGGTGATGGCGGACAACCTGCTCCTGCTCTACCTGGGTTGGGAGGGGGTCGGGCTGTGCTCGTACCTGCTTATTGGGTACTTCTACAAGAAGCCCTCGGCGGTGGCGGCGGCGAAAAAGGCGTTCATCGTCAACCGCATCGGGGACCTCGGCCTGGCGCTGGGGATCATGCTGATCTTCGTGAAGTTCGGGACCGTCGAGTACGCGACGCTCCTGGCCGACTCGAAGTTCCAGGGCTTCCTCGCTGCCGCGACCGCGGGCGACTTCGCGTCGATCCCGTGGGACATCCAGTTGATCCCGGCGTTGCTGATGATCGGGGCGTTCGGCAAGTCGGCACAGTTCCCGCTCTACGTCTGGCTCCCCGATGCCATGGAGGGCCCCACGCCGGTCTCGGCGCTTATTCACGCCGCGACGATGGTGACGGCGGGGGTGTTCCTGATCGCGCGGACGTTCTGGGTTTTCCAGGTGTCGGAGTACGCGCTGCCGATCGTCGCGTGGATCGGGGCGATCACGGCCCTCTTGGCGGCGACGATCGGGATGGCCCAGTTCGACATCAAGCGGATCATGGCGTACTCGACGGTGAGCCAACTCGGGTACATGTTCGCGGGGTTGGGGGTGATGACGAGCGTGGGGGCGGCGTTCCACGTCTTTACGCACGCGTTCTTCAAGGCGCTGCTGTTCCTCGCGTGCGGGGCGGTGATGCACGGGTTCGCGGGGCAGTTGGACCTGCGGAAGTTGTCCGGCGTGCAGAAGATGCCGGGGTGGCGGATCGTGGGCGTGACGATGCTGGTGGGGTGCCTGAACCTGGCGGGGTTCCCGCTGCTGGCGGGGTTCTGGTCCAAGGACATGATCCTGGCGCAGGCGTTTGCCGAGCCGGGCTACTCGGCGGTGGGGTGGGTGCTGCTGCTGACGGCGGGGCTGACGGCGTACTACACGTTCCGGGTGTATTTCCGCGTGTTCGTGGGCCCGCAGCACTTCGAGCCGGGCGATGAGGTGCATGGGCATGACGACGCGCACGGGCATGGCGATCACGGCCACGCGCATGCCGAGCCTGCGCACGACGGCCACGGACATGGGGACCATGCCGGTCACGCGCACGGCAGCGGTGGGGGGCAGCATGGGTTCCATCCGCACCCGCCGGGCTGGGCGATCAACCTGGTGCTGGTGGTGCTGGCGATCGGCGCGTTCGCGATCATCCCGTTGAACTTCATCGGCGAGCATGCGGGTCACGGCGGCTGGGCGGCGGACATGGTGCATCACTCGACGGCGGGCCCATTGCCGGCGGGCGCGGGACACGCGGCGGAGGGGCACGGCGGCGGGCACGCCGAGCACGGTACGTTCCTGGGCATGGACCCGCACAAGGTGATGTACTATGTCTCGGGCGTGGTGGGCATCGTGGGGATCGGGATCGCGTTCGTGCTGCACCTGGCGGGACGCACCGAGGCCGCGAGGTCGCGAGCGGACGGCCTGTTGCCGGCGTTGGGCCCGATCCCAGGGTGGGCGCAGCACAAGTGGTACGTGGACGAGTTCTACGACTTCCTGATCCGCACGCCGCTGTGGGTCGCGGCCCACCTGTTCCATCTCGTCGATAAGTTGATCGTCGATGGGCTCGTGAACCTGTTCGGCTTCATCCCGCGGGCGCTGGGCAAGGCGATCCGTCCGAGCCAATCCGGGGTGCTGCACGGCTACGCGCTCGCGATGGCGGGCGGCGTGGCGTTCCTGTTGCTGATCGTCCTCATGGCGGCGTTGTAGGGGCTCTGCGTGGCACTGTTGGCGCTCATCCTGGTTCCCCTCCTCTTCGCCGGCTATGTCGCGCTCCGGCCCGAGCGAGAGGCGAAGTCGATCGCGCTGTGGGGGACGCTGGGGGCGCTGGGGATCTCGGCATGGACGCTCTTTGATTTCGACTGGGGCCAGTCGGGAGTGTTCCAGTACGCCGAGTCGTTCTCGTGGGTGGACGCGATCGGGCTGCGCCTGAGCGTGGGCGCGGACTCGGTCTCGCTCATGCTCATCGCGCTCACGGCGTTCCTTGGGCCGGTGTGCGTGCTGTGCTCGCGGACGGCGATCACGCACCGCCAGCGGACGTTCTACGCGTGGCTGCTGGTGCTGCAGGCGGCGATGACGGGGGTCTTTGCCGCGCGGGACCTGGTGCTGTTCTACGTGTGCTTCGAGTTCACGCTGATCCCGATGTGGGTTCTGATCAACCTGTACGGGTCGACGAACCGCAAGAAGGCCGCGACGAAGTTCTTCCTGTACACGTTTACCGGCTCGCTCATCGCGCTGGCTGGGCTGGTGTACGTGGTGTGGTTCAAGTGGTCGGTGAGCCAGCAGTGGACGTTCGACCTCTACGAGTTGCAGCGGACGGCGGCGCGGATGTCGTCGGCGGAGCAGGCGTGGGTGCTCCTGGCGCTCCTGGCGGGGTTCGCGGTGAAGGTGCCGCTGTTCCCGGTGCACACGTGGCTGCCGCTGGCGCACACGGAGGCGCCGACGGCGGGCTCGGTGATCCTGGCGGGCGTGCTGCTGAAACTGGGGACGTACGGGATCTTCCGGTTTGCGCTGCCCTTCTGCCCGCTGGCGATCGGGGAGTACGCGCCGCTGATCGCGGGGCTGTCGATCGTGGGGATCGTGTACGCGGGGCTGGTCTGCTGGGTGCAGACGGACGTGAAGAAACTGGTGGCGTACTCGTCGGTGGCGCACCTGGGGTTCTGCGTGCTGGGGATGGTCGCGCTGAACGACACGGGGATCACGGGGTCGATCCTGTACATGATCAACCACGGGCTCTCGACGGGGGCGCTGTTCGTGCTGATCGGGATGATCTACGAGCGGTATCACACGCGGAGCATGGACGAGTTGGGCGGCCTGGCCGCGCGGATGCCGGTGTGGTCATCGTTCATGGTGTTCTTCACGATGGCATCGGTGGGCCTGCCGGGGCTCAACGGGTTTGTGAGCGAGTTCCTGTGCCTGTTGGGCGCGTTCCAGGCGAGCCACGAGTGGGCGGGAACGCCCGGAGGGACGCCGGGGCGGCTCGGGTTTGTGTACGCGGCGGTGGCGGGGACGGGGATGATCGTTGCGGCGATCTACTTGCTCTACATGGTCGGGCGCGTGGTGTTTGGGCCACTCGTTGAGCCGCACGGACATGGCAACGGAAGCGGACATGGGCACGGGAACGGCGCTGCGCACGGGAACGGCGACGCGGCGGCGCTGCCGCGCGATCTGAACTGGCGGGAGATCGGAACGCTGCTGCCGCTGGCGATCGCGTGCGTGGGGCTGGGCGTGTATCCGTCGCCGGTGATCCAGGGGCTGCGCGGGCCGGTGGCAACGACGGTGGCGGTGACGAAGGAGGGCGCGGCCTACAAGCCCCCGGCACGAGCGGACGCCAAGCCCCCGGAGGTGTCGCGATGATCCTGGGCGCGGCGAGCATCGCCGAGAAGATCCCGTTCCTCTGGCCCGAGATCGCGGCGTTCCTGGCGACGTGCGTGGTCATGGTCGTGGGGCTCTCGCCCAACCTCGGGACGCGCCGTCTCTGTGCGCCCATCGCGGGCCTGGGGCTGGTCGCCGCGGGGGTGCTGGCGGCGTTCACGACGCCCGAGGGCACGGGCCCGCTGCCGTTCCTGATGCCGTTTGCCAAGGTCGTCTTGTGCGGGGTGGGGCTGGTGCTGCTGCTGCTGGCGTCGGGGGTGGTGGACCGGGACGAGGAGGCGGTGATCGCCGCGGGCAAGGCGACGTTCAACCCGCTGCGCACGAATCGGGCCGAGTTCTACGCGTTCTTCCTGTTCTCGCTGACGGGGCTGATGCTGTGCGCGTCAGCGGACGACCTGATCTGGCTCTTCCTGGCGCTCGAACTGACGAGCCTCCCGACGTACATCATGGTCACGATGTCGCGCACGGGTCGGGATGGGGCGCGGTCGTGCGAGGCGGGGGTCAAGTACTTCTTCCTCGGGGCGCTCGGGGCGGCCATGTTCCTCTACGGGTTCGCGCTCCTCTACGGCGGGACGGGGACGACGAGCCTTCGCGGGATCGAGAGGGCTTTCGTGTCGCAATCGGGCTCGGGCGGGATCAACTCGATCGCGATGGTGGGGATGCTGCTGTCCATCGTGGGGGTTGGGTTCAAGATCGCCGCGGTCCCGATGCACCTGTACACCCCGGACGTGTACGAGGGCTCGGCGTCGCCGGTGGCTGCGTTCCTCGCGTTCGTCCCCAAGACTGCGGGCTTCCTCGCGATCATCCTGCTCGTCTCGACGATGGGTTGGACGTTCGCCCGCGACGGGTCGGCGGCGGGGGGGCATTCGCTCCCGCAACTGGTCCTGCTCACGCTCTGGGTGATGGCGGCGCTCACGATGACGGTGGGCAACGTGCTGGCGCTCTTGCAGAAGTCCGTTCGGCGGATCCTGGCGTACTCGTCGATCGCGCACTCGGGGTACATGCTCGTGGGCGTGATCGCGGGGCCGGGGGACGGCACGTCGATCACGCGGAACGGGATCGCGGCGGTGCTGTTCTATCTGCTGTGCTATGGGCTGATGAACGTCGGTGCGTTCGCGGTTCTGGCGTGCCTGGACCGCAAGGCGGGGGACGACTCGCCGGAACTGGAGACGGTGGATGACTTGCGCGGGCTGTGCTCGTCGCACCCGGTGCTGGGCTGGACGATGGTGGTGTGCGCGCTGGGGCTGATGGGCTTCCCGCCACTGCTGGGGTTCTTCGCGAAGGTGCCGCTGTTCACGTCGGCGATCGCCGCCGGCGAGATCCCGCTGGTGATCGTGCTGGGGCTGAACTCGGCGATCGCGGCGTTTTATTACCTGCAGCTGGTGGCGGCGCCGATGCTGGAGGCGCCGGACACGACGGTGCGCACGGAGCCGACCGGGCACGCGGCGCGCCCGATGGCGGCGCTGATCTCGGCGGCGAGCGTGGTGGGGGTGGCGGTGGCGAGCGGCCCGCTGATGGAGGCCGGCGCCAAGGCCGGGGGGAAGCCCGTGGCCAAGAAGCCCGCGGAGCAGCCCAAGCGACCGCCCAGCGGACCGTCGGGGCACTGACGGGAAGAAGCGGAGGACCTGCTACTCGGATTCGGCAGCGGGCGCGAGGCGCTTGCCGGCCTTGATTTGGGCCATGAAGCCGACGGCACCGAGCGCGAGCCACGCGATCAACAGGATCATCGGATTGCGGCCGAGGGAGTCCCAGCCCGGCAGGCCGAAGGCGCGGGCGAGCCAGACGGCGGAGACCAGGGCGATTCCTGAGCCTGCGAGGGCGGTGCCCGCGGCGGCGACGCGCTTGGGCCAGGCGAGCCCTACGGCGAATCCGGCGAGCGAGGCACCCAGACCGGCGCCGAGCAGGATGAGGCGGCTCTGGGCGGGCAAGGCGTCGAACGAGGCCTTGGCCTCCTGTGCGTGGGAAGAGACGAACTCGCGGACGCGGCCGGCGACGGGCTTGATCTTGGCCATCGCGATGCTGCGGGCGTCGTTCGAGGCTGGGGACTCCGTTGGGGGGAGCGGGGCGACGAGTTGATCGCGAGCGCCGCGCCAGTCGGCGATGGGGCTGTATTGGACACCGGCGGAGGCGCCCAGGACTGCGGCCGCACCAAGCCCGACTGCGAGCCAGATGGCCATGGCGAACCGGAAGAGGAGGAGTCCGGCAATGAGCCCGAGAGCCGTGCCGATGCCCAGGCCGAGGTAGGGGGAAGGGATGCCGGCGATCTCGTTCAGGCCCAGTGCTGGGACGAACGAGAAGCCGAGCGTGGCCCCGCCGAGCCCTCCGAGGATGCAGAAGAGGGGCTTGAGGATCTGGCGCCCGCGGAACCAGAGGAGGAGCCCGGCAACAAGGCCGACGGCGGCCAGGATGTGGGCCGGGTAGGGGAGAGCATGGAAATATTCGTCGAGTTGATTCATGAGAGCGCCCAGGATGGAGGAGCGGCTTTGCATTGTCGCCCGGGTCATTGGGATCGGCCGAAGGCGGGTTCCATCGGGAGCAATGGCGTTAGCCTGTTGATTGGGTTGGAGGATATCGAGGCGAGCGGCAGGGATTTGGGTCGCGAGTGTGGGAGCGAGAATCTCGTGGAATCCGGCAACCGGGGGAACTCGGTTGGCGTATGGACCCGGAGCGCGTTGATCCGCAGCGAAGCGGATCGGAGCGTCTACCCCAGCCCCCGCTTGCTGGGGACAAGGGCCGGCCGGGAGGTCGAGACTCGACGCGAGTTGAGGAATCTCGACGACTCGGCTAAGTTGTCGGCGTCTTGGGGGCGTCGCCCACGGGCGAGGGGCCTCCGGGACCCGGGAGCAAGGGGCTCCCGAGGGTTGGGCCGACGCCGACCGCAGCGAAGTGCGGCGGATGCCGCACGCTAGAGACGGTGTCCCAGCGGATGGGGCACAGCCACCAGGAGTAGCCATGATCTGGTCTCGCCGATCGAATCGTTCTGGTCGTAGTTCCCGCTGGTCGCTGCGTCGGACGCGGAAGTCGTCGGCGGTGGGCGAGTTGGCGTCGCGCGCGGGGCAGGCGAACGCGTTCGAGGCGTTGGAAGCGAGGCAGTTGCTGTTTGTGCTGGAGGTGCCGCCGGACCCGACGGGGATCGGGACGGTTCGCGCGGACTTCGGCTACTTGCTGCCGTACCTGATTCCGACGACGCAGATCCAGGGTCAGCAGGGGCAGCCGATCCTCGAGGACTTCAACGAGGCGGACCCGCCACCGACGCCCGTGCCGGCGGGCGGGACGGCGGTGGCGTCCGGGTTCATCTTCAACGGGTCGAACTTCCGGATTGACTACCTGACGCAGACGACGAACGGGCCGATTGATCCGGCGTTGCCGTTCCCCGGGCCGTACTTCGCGGTGACCCCTCCGCGGCTCCGCCCGACGGCCGGCGGGCAGGGGCAGGAGAACGAGTTGTTCGTCACGCTGGGGGAGCGGCAGTTCATCGACCTGCACGTGGCGGTCGGGAACCAGGGCGGGACGGCGAACATTTTCCTGGGCATCCCGAACCTGCGCTTCGACACGAACGTGTTCCTCGGCGCGACGGGGACGACGGCGCAGTTGATCTCGTCCGGCGCGGGAGCGGGCGTGCCGACGGTGATCGAGACGTTCAGCGGTGCGGCGCTGGACGCGCTGGCGACGGGGCAGTTCCCGAACCTGACGTACAACTTCGTGGCCACGAGCGGGGCGAGGTTCCAGACGGTACGGCTGTTCCGTGGTCCGGGGGTGGCCAGCGGCGGGTTCAAGATCGACAACGTGGGCTCGACGGCCCCGGGCGGGCAGTTCGGGCCGTGGCATGACCAGCGCACCTTCGGCGTGAGCGTGGTGTTCACCGCGCCGTCGGGGACTCAGATCGAGTTCCTCGACCTCTACGGGCGGCAGATGGTGCAGACGATCGAGTTGGGCGTCCCGCCGAACGCGACGTATCCGATCGCGATCGTGGATCCCGAGGACGACGGGGTTCCGAACTTCAACGACGGGCTGGGTCGGATCAACATCCGCACGGTGAACGATCCGCAATCGCTGGAACTGATGAAATCGGCGTCGCTGACGATGTTCGGCGGGATCATCACGCCGGGGCAGCCCTCGCCGCAGGCGGAACTCGCGACGGGGCTGTTCAACTACTTCCTGGGCGGGTCGGTGCTCGGGAACTTTGACGACATGGAGCAGGTCGGGTTCGGGTACCAGATCACGATCCCGCCGGGCGGTGGGCAGCCACGGGTGACAGGGCTGCCGCCGGGAGCGGGCTCGTTCGTGCTGGGGAGCCCGTTCGTGCGCGACAACTCGAGCCCCGCGGCGTACAACCCGACGGGCTCGGCCATCTTTGGCGGGTCGGTCACGGGGAACTTCAACCGGGTCGAGCAGGGCATCTTCATCCAGGGCACGGCCCACCCGCTCGGGGACCCTGACCCGAATCCGAATCTGAGGATGTCGATCTCGTCGGTGTACCTGCACGGGATCGTGTTCGGGTCGTCGGTGTTGAGCGGGTCGGTGGACCGAATGATCATCGGGAGCCTGATGGGCTCGATGTCGGTGGCGGGGGACCTTGGGCGGATCCTGGTGGCTGGGGATGCCGGGTTGTGGATGGATGACGACGGCGCGCCGTTCGTGCGCACGGGCGGACAGTTGCAGGTTGGCCGGACGCTGGGCGAGTTCGCCGCGGGCGGGCGCAACCTGATGAACATCACGGTGCTGGGGGACGTGAACAACCCGGTGTCGCGTCCGGCGCGGGACATCCTGCGGCACATCGAGAACGAGGCGGTGATCCCGTTCCTGGCCGGCACGCAGCCGACGGTGGAGGACGTGATCAAGGGGACGTTGACCCGCAACGCGGAGATCGCGAACGACAAGTTCTTCGCGGGCTTCGGGCAGCAGTTCACGACCACGGGCCAGACGCTGTTCTTCGGGAGCTCGTCGTACCGCAACGACACGGTGCTGAGCGCCGAGTGGGTGGGCTCGGCGACGAGCGAGGTGCTGATCTTCGGGGCTCTGGGCGATCCGGCGCCGGGCTTCATCAGCCCGCTGGACACGCTGCGCGACCCGAGCGACGTCTTCGGGTTTGCCGCCGACGGCAAGACGGACATCGTCGTGCAGTTCGACGCGGCGTTCACGACGGCGCTGGGCTTCAACATCCGTCTGGTCGACCAGGACGGCCGCACGCTCGCGGCGAATCAGGTCCCGAACTTCGGCGACCTGCGCCAGCGGAGCACGCTGTCCACGCTCCAGTTCAACTATCGCCCGACGACGCCGGGGGTGTACTACGTCGTCGTGCAGACGACGGGCTCGGCGGCCTCGGACTACCTGCTCAAGATCAGCGGGATGGCGCCGACGACGTTTGGCTCGTACCGGACGGGCGCGGGATCGGGCCGGAACACCGCGGGCCTGGCGAACACGATCAGCGTGCTCGCGGGCTCGATGGGCGCGATGCGCATCGGCACGGGCTTCGTGAACGGCGCGGGCGCCGAGACCGACCCCGCGGAGGTCATGAACATCGGCGCCAACGGGAGCACCGACGACACCCCCGACGAGTACATGGCGCTGCGCTCCATGACCGTCACCGTCCCCGGCAACCTCTACGCGATCGTCACGGGCTCGGACTTCCAAGACACCGGGATCAACAACCCCGTTCGCATCAACGTCGGCGGCAACCTCGGCACGATCATCACCGGCCTCTCCAACATCGTGGGCACCGGCCCCACCCAGGGCGACTTCCGCAACACGATCCTCACCATCGGCGGCTCGATCGCGATGCTCGACATCCGCGGCGCGCTGGGCGTGGACCAGGACGCCGACGGCGCCGTCAAGCCCGTCGATCCCCCGCAGACCGTCGTCATCCGCACCGGGCAGACCCCGGGCCTTCGCGGCGACATCGGGATGATCCGCGTCGGGTCGCACTCCGGCGGCGACGTGCTCCAGGTCAGCACGCCCAACGGCTCCACCATCGGCGGCTACCTCATCGACCAGGACTTCCAGGTCGATCCCCAGCGCCCGGATATCGGGATCTATGGCAACGCGGGCACGGGCGGGCTCTTCAACATCGGGTCCAACTCCGATTACCGCTTCTTCGATGTGCCGCAGGTTGACCTCCTGAACCTCGAGAACGCCGTCATCCCCCTCATCCCCGGCGCGGCCCCGGTGCTCATCACCGACGACGGCGGCTCGCAGGTCCGCATCCGCATCGTGGGCGGCGCGGCCGGCATCAACCTGATTCGCGTCATCCCCGTCCGCGGGTCGCAGGGCGTCGTCATCGGACGCATCGAGGCCGACCTCAGCGGCGGGGCGCAACTCGAGATCAACGGCGTGACGACGCCCAGCTCTTCCAACAAGGTCGTCTCCATCGGTCGCATCGAGATCACGGGCGGCAACGCCAACTCGAGCATCGCCATCATCGGCAGCGTCGAGGTCGACGTCTGGCGCATCCTTCAGACCGGGGGCGACGGGTTCGGGCGCATCGACAACAACACGCCCAACGGCGACATCGTGTCGATCGACATGACCTCGCTGACCACGCTCCAGATCCGCACGGGCGACCTCGGGCGGACGCAGGTTCCCGCGTGGGGGCCGCAACTCCTGGGCAACTTCATCGGTGCCGGAGGCCAGGGCGCCGGCGAGCCCGGCGGTCCCATCCCGATCCCCGCCAACGCGATGACCGGGTTCTGGAACGGCGCGCTCTACCGCCCGATCAACAACTCGGTCGGCGGCTCTCCGCCCGCGTCGTGGCTTGACGACGTGGGCTCGCCCGTCGATCCGTACCTCAACGGGCTCATCGTGCGCACGGGGAACCTCGCTCTCGTGCAGGTCGGCGGCGCGGTGGGCGACGTGATCGTTCCCGCCGGCAACATCACCAACGTGGTCGCCAACTTCGACTCGATGACCCCCGCCGGCCGTTTCGACGGGATCATCGGGAGCATCTACGCCAACAACATCGAGCGCGTGGACATCGGCGACGGGTTGGCGCCGCGCGCGCCGTCCCCGCTCTCGACCACGGGCATCTTCGCCAACAACGACATCAACCTCGTCACCGGCACCCGGATCCAGGGATCGACGATCCGCAGCACGATCCTCGCGGCCAACAACGTCGTCGGCGCGACGTCGCAGCAGTTCCCGGTGCACGGGATCAACCGCATCGAACTCCGCGGCGGCAGTTTCATCGACGCCTACATGGGCTCGATGTCGCTGGATGACTTCTGGCTCAGCACCTTCGCCGCCGACGACCGTGTCTATCGCGGGCAGATGAACATCATCCGCGGCGACATGGGCACCAACCTCTTCCGGTCGAACGTCAGCGCGTTCGGCCTGACGAACCTGACGCTCATGGACGGGTTCTTCGACGCCTCGTCGGTGGTGGTGGGCGGCGACGTGGCCCGCATCGAGGCCAAGGGCTTCAGGAACTCGACGCTCGGCGGCGGGGAACTCGAGTTCAGGACCAACCAGATCCTCGTCGGCGGCAACCTGGCGATCCTGACCACCTCGTCGAGCATGGGCGACATCTCCGACCTGGCGGTGCAGTTGCTGGGCAACCTCGGCGAGGTGTCGGCCCGCACCATGCAGCGGTCGTCGATCGCGGCCAACCTCGGCATCAATCGGTTCATGATCGGGCAGGACGTTCGGGGCAGCACGATCAGCGGCGCCTTCCTCGACATGCTCGACGTCAAGGGCAGCGTGCGATCGAGTTCGTTCGCGGTCGCGGGCAACATCAACATGTTCACCGTCGGCGATTCGATCACGAACACCGACATCGCGGCCAACGGGCCGGACGGCCGCATCCAGACGATCAAGGCCAAGAACCAGATCGCCGGCACGATCTACAGTTCGGGCTCGATCGACACGATCGAGAGCACCGACGGCGATCTGTCCGCGACCATCACGACGGTCACGAACCTCCGCGGAGTCCCCGGGAGCATCAAGACGCTCAAGGCGGGGCGCGACCTCGACGTCGCGGGCCAGATCGACGGCAACGTCACCGACCTCATCGCGGGCCGGGATTTCGGGAACCGCTTCGCCCGCCGCGTGCTGACGATCCGTGGCGACCTCACGGGCAAGGTGGACGTCGCCAACGGGCAGTTGTACAACGACATCCGGGTGGGGAGCACGTTCTCGGCCAACGTGACCATCGGCACCGCGATCAACAAGCCCGGGAACTCCAACCTTGGACGCGGATCGTTGATCGCCTACGGCCGGATCGCCGACGTGACCATCAACGGCGACTTCGGAGGGGACATCATCAGTTACTCCGGCGGCATCGGGGTCGTCACCATCAACAACGGGTCGCTGCTGGCCTCCGCGACGATCGCGGCGTACGACGGGAACCTCAACAACATCCTCATCAACAACGGGCATCTCTTCGGGCGGGTGCACGCCGACTACAACCTGCTCTCGATCCGACTGAACGGGTCGGACGACGGGGTCTTCGGCGACATCGGGGTGAACCCGGACATCAACCAGGGCGTCTCGGCCGGCGCGACTCGCAACCAGTTGCCACCGGGCGTGATCGCGAACTCGACCCTGCAGGGCCCGCGGATTACCGCGGGGTTCAACATCGGGCGGATCATCCTGACGAACGGCTCGATCTTCGAGTCATTCATCTTCGCCGGCCGCGCCATCGGCACGATCGATGTGACGGGCGACATCCGCAACGACGACGCGACGACGGGGACAGGCACCGTGATCGCCGCGGGCTCGTCGATCTTCACAGTTCGCGCCTCGGGCAACATCTCCGACACGCTGATCCTCGCGGGCATCCTCTCGTTCGGCGATGACGCCGCGGCGGGCGGGACGGGCTCTGCCGAGGACACCGTGCAGTCTGGCCGGATCACCACAGTCCGCGCGGACGGCTCGATGAACCGCGTCCGGGTTTCGGCGGGCATGACCGCCGGGGCCGACGGGGTCTATGGCACGGGCGACGAGCGCGTCGCGCTGGGCATCTCCTATGTCCGCGAGGTGACGGCGGGCGCTGGCGCGACCGACACCGCGGTCTACGCCGACTCCCCGACGCTCACGACCTCCGCGGGCGTGCAGAAGTTCGGGACGAACTTCCCGCTCGCCGATCCGGACCTCAACGGCGGCGGCGCGATCGGCACGCAGATCACCCCGGGCGTCGCCTTCAACTTCACCCATCTCGGCGTCAGCGGCACGATCCTCTTCGACGGCCGTGGGCGGGCCTTCTGGGACGCCGCGGGCGGGAAGGTCAGGCTCATCAGCACCGGCACCGACTCGACCCTGACCGTCTCGGCCTCGGGCACGCTCACGAACTTCGACATCACGACCAACGACGATGCCTCGATAGGCCAGATCACGATCAACGCCAACCTCGCCGGTGATTCCGACATCGTCGTCGATGCGTACTGCGTCGGGATCACGATGGGGTCGTACGACGGGACCGGCAGCATCAAGGTCGGGATGAACCTGCGTTCGCTCATCACGGGCAACTTCCGCGGGGGGAGCATCCAGGCCGCCTACTGGGCCCGGTCCATCTTCATCGGTGGCAACTTCGAGCAGGGCGCCTCGATGAACGTGCTCGCGGGCGACACGATCGGCGTGGGCGGGAACCTCTCGAGCCTTGTCAATGTCGAGCGAGACCTCTCCAACCTCAACGTCACCGGCGCGATGGCTCGCGGACGGTTCCGCACGGGTGCGTCGCTCGGGAACTTCACGGCCGCGTCGGTGTCCGAGTCGCGGTTCTCGGTCGCCGACACCCTCGGCGGCGCGACGATCAACGGTTCGGTGTTCGATACGAGCATCCAGGTCGGCGGCGATCTGGGCTCCGACGCCCAGCCGGGCGGGACCGGACTGGCCTCAGACCGGGCGACGGCCGGGTTCGTCGGCAACGTCACGATCAAGGGCGACTTCATCGCGTCGGACCTGGTCTCGGGCAGCCTCCGCGGGCCGGACGGGTTCTTTGGGACCGCCGACGACGCCGTCGCCGCGGGCCGATCGACGCTTGGGAACGTCAAGATCGACGGCACGCAGGTCGGCTCATCGCTCGGGTCGGAGCACTACGCGATCTCCGCGACGGGCGCGATCGGCAACGTCACGATCGGCGGATTGCCCGCGGCCAGCCAGGGCAACTTCGCGTTCGGGCAGATCAATACCAACGTGCTCCCGATCCAGATCCTGGACATCATCGCGGCGCCCGAGGCCGGCATCTGGATCGCGACCGTCCAGTTCAACCAGTCGATGGACGACAGCACCATCGCGGCATCTTTGACGATTGCGGAGGTCCGCAACGGCGGCCTGACGCTGGTGCCACTGACCCAGGGTGTTGATTACACCATCGAGACGTTCAGGGCGTTGGACAACACCGTGCGCATCTCGTTCTCGCGCTCGGTGACGGATCGCGACCTGCTTCCGGCGACGGTCCCGAATCCGCCCGCCACCGAGCCGGGCACCCAGGATCCGGGCCTCGCCGGTCCCGGCGTGTTCCGGTTCATCTTCGACTCGACCGTGCTGCGGGCCTCCACCTCCGACGCGCGCCTCGACGGCAACGGCGACGGCTTTGCGCAGGCGAACGAGAACTACTCCACCGACACCATCGTGGGCGACGCGGGCGACAAACTGGCCGCCGAGGTCAACCACGTCTTCGACGCCCAGGGCAACGTCGTGCATCGCGTCGACTTCTATGCACCGGCCGACCTCGACCTTGTGCTCGACAGCAATGCGACTCCGGATGGCCTCCCCGACGCGAACAGGGTTTACACGATCCGCGGCGTCATCGGCGACCACGCCGACAACGACATCAACTTCTTCCGGATTGCCGGCGATGCTGATGTCTACAAGATCACACTCCAGGCGGGCCAGATCCTCCGTCTCGGTGCGATGCAGGGTTCGGCCCTTTTCGCGGGCACAGGGCTTACCTTCTTCGGGCTCTTCGCCGCGCCGTTCCTGTACAACGCGAACGGGCAGCAGCAGGGCGGGACGACGGCCGACACGTTCCAACTCCCCGTGGCGCCGCCGGACACCGTCGACTTCACCCAGCCCAAGGACTTCCTCGTCAAGACCACGGGGACGTACTACATCGTGGTGGCCAACGACGACGCCTTCCAGAACCCCGGCACGATCTCGGACGCGGTCTCGGCCTCGGGTAACACGGGCGACTATCGCTTCACCGTCGAGGTCTTCGACGACGGAGACAGCGGGTTCCGTGCCGGGACGAACTCCGGCAACGGGACGAACGTCGTGAACGCCCCGGCTCCGATCGTCTTTGCCGGGCCCAACGGCGTCTTCCAGGATCCATCCGACCCCACGTACGACGACCTCACGTCGATCACGATCGGGGAGTTCATCTTCACGATCGACGACACCAAGACCACCGTGATCGGCGGCAACGGGAACGGGATCTTCTCGACCCGCACCGGCAACCTCATGACTTCCACGATCGAGGCAGCGATCGGGCCGAGCGGGCACTCGGGGCAGCCCGGCGAGGTCGCCGCCGACGTCGACGTCTTCCACCTCAACAACCAGCAGGCGATTCCGACCGGGACGCCCATCTCCATCACGGTCAAACTTGCCGCCCAGGGCTCGGACCTCGGGAGCGTGTCGCAGGACACGTTCACCGACTACACGGGCTCCGTGCAGTTCGGGGTCTTTGACACCACCAACTCCACCGGCATCGACGACGGCGTCCTTGTCTTCTCGCCCAAGGAGTTCAGGCCCATCAGCGGCACGCCCAACACCACGCTGGGGAGCGATTCCCAGACCTCCTACGGCTTCGATGCCAACGGAGACTTCTTCATCTCCTTCCTCGCGCCGGGTCAGATCGGCGGCGCGGGCGACGCGTCCTACGCCGTGTATATCCAGGGCGCGTTCAACACCGACTACACCATCCAGGTCACGCAGGGCGCCGCCGTCGTCGGAGCGATCACCCAGACCAACCAGAACTTCTTCATCGAGACTCGCGGCGGCAGCGTCAACTGGCTCGAACTCGGCGGCCTCACCACCAATCTCGACCCCTTCACCTCCGGCGTGCTCGGATTCACCGGCTCGATCGCCGGCCAGCCCGTCGACCAGTACCTCCTCACCCGCGCCGTCGCGACGCTCAACCAGATCTTCGCCGACAACGGACTCAACGTGCGGTTCTCAACCGATCCCAACGAGTTCGAGTTCCAGGACCACTCGACCATCTACCTCACCGCGTCCAACGATCCCAAGACCGTCTTCAACGCCGGCAACCTGGGATACAGCCAGAAGTCCGATCCGTTCAACGTGGACAAGAACGACGAGGCGGTCATCTTTGCCCCATCGCTCTCGACTCTGGGATATGTCCCGAGCGTCGCGGACGCCGACCGCTTGGCGCTCTCTCTGGCCGCGGCCATCGGGCGTCGCGCGGGCGAACTCATTGGCCTGCGGATCACCTCGACCTCCGGGTTCTTCGACAACCCCATCGACATCATGTCGTCCAACTCTGTCCGGAACATCCCCAACACTACTGGCGGTCAGGTCTACGCCTACCCATCCGTCGCCCAGAGCGGCAGCCCGCGTGCCCTCAACAATGGCTCGGGCAGCATCGTCGACACCAACTTCTTCCTCGGCCGACAGGACGCCTTCGGCCTCCTCAACAAGTTCCTGACCCCGTAACGCCGGTTGTCCCCTCGGCTCCCGTGCAAGCCGGCCCAGCGCCGGCTTGTTTCTTTTTTCCTCCGATCGGGTACCATGCTGTCGGAATGAAACTCCCCGTCGATGCCGTCGATCGCCTGCGTGGGCCGTACGACAAAGCGCCCGTCTGCATCACCGGCGGCGCGGGGTTCATCGGTGGGCACCTCGCCGACGCGCTGCTCTCCCTCGGCGCCACGATCACCGTCATCGACGACCTCTCCTCCTCGACGCTCGATCACCTCGCCGACCTCATCGAACTGGAGCCGGATCGCGTGCGATTCGTGCATGGCTCCATCCTCGACGACGCGGCGGTCGCGGACGCGATGGAGGGGGCGAGGATCGTCTTCCATCTCGCGGCGATGGGTTCGGTGCCGCGCTCGATCGCCGAGCCGCAACGCACCTGGTCCGTGAACGCGACGGGGACGGTGCGGATGTTGGAGGCGGCGCGGCGGGAGTGGTCGGCGGGCGCGCCCGGCTCCCGCTTCGTGCTCGCGGCCTCGTCCTCGGCCTATGGCGACGACACGACCCTGCCCAAGCACGAGGGCCTCTCGCCGCGCCCCTTGTCGCCCTATGCCGCATCGAAACTCGCCGCCGAGCACGCCGTGACTGCTTGGTGTCGAGCCTACAGATTGTCGGGCGTCAACCTGCGGTACTTCAACGTCTTCGGTCCCAGGCAGCCCGCCGATTCGCAGTACGCCGCCGTGATTCCCGCGTTCACGCGGCGCCTCCTGGCCGGACAGCCCCCGGTGATCCACGGCGACGGGACGCAGTCGCGCGACTTCACCTCCGTCGCCAACGCGGTCCTCGCGACGCTGCTGGCGGGGGTCGCTCCCGCGCCGCTGGCCGGTGAAGTGATGAACGTCGGCGCGGGTCGGGCCACGACGCTCCTCGAACTGGCCGCCATGCTCGCCCAGCGGTGCGGCGTGCCCGGGCTCCAGCCGATGTTCGGGCCTCCTCGGCCCGGTGATGTCCCGCACTCGCTGGCCGACATCTCTCGCGCTCGCCAACTCATCGGCTACGAGCCCTTCGCGACGCTCGAGGCCGGGCTCGACGAGACCGTCGCCTGGTTCAAGCGGTCCATGGCAGGCGCGGGGGCCTGAGAGCGTGAACGCCTGGAGCAGCGCGATCCATGTCAAGAATGTGTGAACTCTTCGGCGGGCTCTGGCAACTCCTTCGCCTTGGGTGGGTGACCCGCTTCCGATTCCGCGGGGCCTACTGGTCGTGGCGGATGCACACCGCGTTCGGCCGCGGCATGCCCGCTACCCGGAGCGAGTTGGTTCGCTCGATCCTGGCCTATGGCCGGTGGGTTCACCGGATGCGACGCAACGCCTGAGTTACACTTGTCGCACGCCCGATCGCGGGCGATGACCCCCGCCCCGATTCGACTCGCTCCCATCCACCCACGGAGGCCCGCCGTGTCCGATCGCCAGCCCGCCACTCCTCCCCAACGGATGTTCCTGATCGGCCTGATCATCGGCCTCGTGCTGGGCCTGCCCGCCGGCGCATACCTCGGCGGCATCCTCGGCGGCGGTGGGGGGGTCAAGATCGCCCAGCCCCGCGCTGGGGCCGCCGCCACCACCGGCCCGCGCGACCAACTCCCGCCGCCCCCAGAAGAGCAGCCCAAGCCCGAAGATCCCCCTGTGCCTAGCCCCGCGGGCCAGACGGGTGCGACGCCGCCCGCTTCGGCCACGCCTCCTGCGGGCACGCCGAAGTAGCCATGGCTTCGCCGGACCTCATCCGTCGGTTGCTTCGCCAAGACGCCGCGACCGCACAGGCGCTCGGCGTCGACTTTGTCCCGGCACTCGAACGGGCCGCCTCGGGCGCGCTGCGTGCGGCGGCCGCGCCTTCCGCGGAGGTTCGGGCTCGACCCAACGTGCTCTCCGCGCCCGTCGGACAAGGCTCCCCGCCGACGAGCGCTCCCTCGACTCGCGCCACGTCCTCGCCGGCAACCCCTGCCTCATTGGGGGGGGCACGCCCACCCGACCCGGCACCCGTGGTTCGCGCGGGCGTCGCCACCGATCCCGGCCCGCGCGACCGCGCTGCCATCCGCGCCCGCCTCGACGACCTCCGCGCCCGCTACGAGCGCGACGCGCCGCACCAGCACTTCGTCACCGACCACACCCGCATCGTCTTTGACGACGGCGACTGCGCCGCCCGTCTCATGTTCATCGGCGAAGCACCCGGTGCCGACGAGGATCGCACGGGCGTGCCGTTCGTCGGGCGCGCGGGGCAACTGCTCAACAAGATGATCGCCGCGATGGGCATGACACGCGAGTCCGTCTACATCGCCAACGTCCTCAAGACTCGGCCGCCCAACAACGCCACGCCCACGACCGAGGAGATCCGGCTGTGCGCGCCGTACCTCTTCGAGCAGGTCTCCATCGTCCGCCCCGAGGTCATCGTCACGCTCGGGCTCCCCGCCACCCGCGCCCTGCTCGAGTCCTCCGAGTCCATGTCGCGCCTTCGTGGCCGATGGTACGACTTCACCCCGCCCGGCTTCCTGTGCGACCCCATCCCGGTCCTGCCGACGTACCACCCGGCATTCTTGTTGCGGTCCTATACGCGAGAGAACCGCGAGAAGGTCTGGGCCGACCTTCGGATGGTCATGGATCGGCTCGGACTGACCGCCGTGGCGGGCTCGGTCCGCGAACCCGACGGCTCGACCCCCAGCACCGTATAGGCCGCGACGACGCCCGGCCCATCGGTTCAAAATCCGTCGGCGTCCCGCAACCGCCCGACCCAGTCCTGCGAAAGGACTGGTGTTCTCAGGCAGCCGACTGCCCAACCAAGACCCCCACGAGACCCGGCGCTTGGCCACACGCTGAGCGCTGGGTTTTCTCATGCGCGCCGCATCGTCGCGCCACCGTGACGCTCATGGCTCGTAGTGCCCCTCGGCTCGCCTCCTCTGCGGGGCGGAGGGTCCGCCTCGCCCGGGCGATCCTCCCGGGGCGTACGCCGTGTCTCATGGGTCTTGGCGGAAGAAGGAGCGCGTCCGGGCTTCTGCCACGCAACCCGGCGGGCGCCGACGCTTGCCTTCCCGCCCGCCCGCCGTACCATTGTCCGCGACGGCAGCCTCGGTCGGCAAACGGGCTCATGGCCCCGCCCAAACCGGACGATGCTGGCGACGCCCGACAGGGGATTGGTGTAACGGTAGCACGACTGACTCTGGATCAGTTAGTCTAGGTTCAAATCCTAGATCCCCTGCTTTCCTGGCCTGTTGACGGGGTGCGACAGGCGTTGCCAAGTCTTGACGTCTTTCGGTCTAGCGAGAGGACAGGCGCGGGTGCGTCCATGTCCGGCTGTGACCCACCGTGACATAGCCCTCGGCGCGGAGTTGGGCCGCGTGGCTGTGGCGCAGGTCCTTCGCTGTGTGCGTGCTTCCGATCGCGAGCGAAATCCTCATGCCGCGGTGCCAGAATCTATCGTCCCGTCCGCAGTCAATGGAGAGGGCCCGATCTGGCCTTGTGGCCCACTTCATGCCTGCCAGGGTTGGCGGCACCCGGGCTCCAGCGAGAAGGCGGCACCGACTGTGGGCGCGCTGGGCCGCCAGCGCTGGAGGGCGGTCGCACGAAGCGGGACTCGCGCCGACCACCAAGTTGACCTTTCGGCTTCTGGAGACTGAACATGAACCGTCGCACGACTCTCGCGCTCCTCGTGGCCGGCCTTGCCCTCCAGCCCGCCAGCGCCAACATCCTGGTGAACGGCAGCTTCGAAATCTGGTCGGGCGGCTATACGCCCTCGAACCAGCCCGATCGGATCTTCAACGATCTCACGCTCGCGGTGCCCGGCTGGCAGTTCGCGATCGGCCTCAGTTCGGACATCTATCGCGACCGCAACGCGACCGGGGCCCAGTCCGCGTACTACTCCGCGGCACACGGCGACTACCTCGCTGGCGCCGGCAGTTTCGGCACGCTCCACGAGGGCGTGAGCCAGACCTTTGCCGCTTTGCCCAACACGCTCTACCAGGTCTCCTTCCAGATGGCGCCCGGCGGGCTCAACTACAGCGGCGCGTGGATCGAGCATGCCACGATCGGCTCGAGCTGGCGGGTCGATGTGACCGGCGCCGTGCCGAGCCCGGTGAGCAACAGTTACAACACGAACCTGGCGCACTTCAGCGCGTCCGCGACGACGAATCCCCTCGCATGGACCACGCAGTCGTTCCAGTTCACCAGCGACGCGGTGGGAGGGAACGTCACGCTCCAGTTCACCGCATACGGCGACATGACCCACGTCTTCCTCGACAACGTGGTGGTGGATGCCGTGCCCGCGCCGGCAACGCTGGCATCCCTGTGTCTCATGGGAGCGCTTGGCCACCGCCGACGTCGCGGCTGGGCACGAGACTGATCACCACCACCCCCTCGCCCGGAATGCTTCGATGACCACACAGGCGCGATGTGGTCGAGGTTGCGCGCGGTCGTGACGCTGCGGCGGTGCCCGAGTTGCTTGGAGATGAGCCCGATGCGCGCGGCCTTGATTCTCGTCTCCGAAGAGCCGGAAGCGGCCACGAGCGCCCGCACTCGTCGCTGGGCTACCACCCTCCGGCGCCTGAGGCGGTGGGGATGCGTCCGGCTGCGCGCGAAACAACGCCGGCATTGCGAGCGCTGTTTGGCGCGCGGGCATGGTGCGAAGCGGGGGTACGAAGACGGGAAGCCATCGGAGCGTGAGCGCGTCTCGCGTCTGTCGTTCTGTGGGTAAGTAACCCCGGCCCGCAAGGGCCAAAGAAGCAAAGGAGCACCCCATGACGACCAATCGCTCAACGACTCGTTCCATCCGCCACGCATTGGCTGGTGTCCTCGCCCTGTGTGCATGCAGCGGCACGGCCTAGGCCCAGGTGACCGCGCCCAACATGCAGTTCCGCTACGGTGCGGGCCTTGGCAGTTGGGAGAATCCGAACAACTGGGTCACCCCAGGTACGAACGTTGCCCTGAACCGGGTGCCGGGAGAGGACGATGCCGTGTACATCCCGGGCAGCGTGGGCGTGGTGCACATCAGCGGCGCAAAGACGGTCAAGTCGCTGGAACTGGGGAACGCGGTGGGACAGAGCCGCCCCGTCCTTGTCCCGCCAACCGCGGTGCGCGGCGTGGACATCACCACCAAGGGCCCGATGATCGTCGGGACCGGATTCCGCATCTCCGGCCGCGACGGCTGGAATGACAACCCCAATGGCGGCTCGGTTGTCCTGACGTCGCTCGGGACCAGCCCGGCCCCGGCGGGCGTCACGCAAGGCATCACGATCCGCGGGAGCGTGCTGGGCGGAAACGCCCTCTCCGGCAATCCGCTGTTGAACCAGCAGGGCGGCAACGGCGCCCGCGCCGAAGTGGTCGCGTGGAACGGCACGGTCACGATCTCTGGCACCGTTCGCGGAGGAGATGCCGGTGCCAGCATGGGTGCCGCAGCGAACACCGCCGGGGAAGCCAATGTCGCCTCGCACCGCGGGAACGTCGTGATCTCGGGGACGGTCGCCGGAGGCGTCGGCGCCCGCGGCACCAACCCGGGCCTGGGCGCGAAGGCGGTGGTGCTGGCGTTCGAGGGCGACATCACCAACACGGGAACGGTCGAGGGCGGGCGGGGTGGGGTCTGGCTCGCCCCCATCCCGAACCCGGGCATCCCCAACGGCTCGGGCAACTCAGGCGGGGACGTGACCATCAAGACGATCACCTCCGGCAACGTCCTTGGGCTCGGTCGGCTTACCGCGGGGACCGGCGGCGCGGGCGCGGGTGGCTCCGGCGTCGCGGGCAGCGTCGCCGTGATCTGCGAGGACCACCCGGGAACGATCTCGCGCGGCGAGGTTCCGGCCGGCGCGGGCGCGATGATCAGCGGGCTTGGCGTGACGATCTCGACAGGCCGCGGCGGCTCGATCGGTCTGCGCGACTTGCGAATCGGCCACATCGTTGCCGGCGCTGACGGCGTTGTGATCGACACCCACTGCGAGAGTGGCGAGATCGACCTCCGCCGGGCCGCGGGTGCGGGCGTCGTCCTCCGTTCGACATGCTGTGTCACGATGGGGGGCTACGTGCGGCTCAACGCCGGCACCGCGCTGGCTGCCATGGCCGCACCCGTCATCAACGGCGACCCGCGCTGCGGCGTGAGCCCGTTCGACATCAATGGTGACGGCGAGGTGACCAAGGCGGACATCATCGCCATGGGGGTCGCCCTGCTCCCCGGTAGCACCGCCTTCTACGACGTCAACTGCGATGGCGTGATGAACGCCCTCGACCTCTTGGCCGTCATCAACGCTGTTCCCAGGAACGGCAACTAATCGGAATCGGCGCATGAGAGATCCGCGTCGGCCACCCGGGAGACCGGGCGGCCGTCGCTTTTGCGACGGAGCGAGTGCGGCGTCCTCGCCCGTCCCACGACGCCGCGTGCATCCGTGGTGATTGTGGCATGACAGCAATCCGGTTCACAGCCGCAACTCGCTCCAGGCGCGCTCGAGTCGCTGCCTGGATACGGGCTCGGCGGTGCCCAGTTCCTGGGCGAAGAGTGAGACCCTCAGTTCCTCGATCCGCCATTGGAACGCGTCGAGGGCCTCGGACCCCTGCCCGGCCTCGCGGACTCGGCGGCGCGTGTCGAGGTAGGCACGCCACAGCGGCCCGAGTTCGGCCATATGCCGGGCGTCGCGCTCCGGGCCGTGTTGTTGCAACTTCTGCAAGCGCAACAGGATCGCCGCGAGGTATCGCGGCAGGTGACGCAGGCGCTCGGTCGGGGTCGACTCGAGAAACCCGGGCGGCGTGAGCAGGTCGAGTTGCGATCGGATGTCGGCGACGGCGGCGCCCCACGCCGGGGGCAGTGACTCCGAGAGTCGCAGGCGCACCCGGTGCAGAGTCCGGAGGCACTCCGCGACGAGTTGGCACGACTGCCGCGCGACTCCCTGCACCGAGTGCCACTTCGTGGAGAGCCGCGATTCGAACGCCTCACGCGAGCGGATGTCGTCGCCGTCGGCGAGGAACGCGGCGTCGACGATGAGGTCCGCCAGCGCTCGCTTGAGCGACTCCGTGGGCCCGAGCGCCGCGTGGTGGGCCGCCATCGAGGACCACTCGGGCTGGAGCCGCAACTGGTACTCGACCTCGTCGCGGGCGTGCATCGAGAACAGGCGGCGAAGCCCCTTTCGGTGCTCGCGGGCGGCGGCGTCGGGGGATTCCAGCGCGCGGACCATCAGCCGCCCGTCGCGCTCCACGAGCGACGGATAGGCCGTCAGTCGCGTCTGCCCCCGCGCGATCTCGATCTGCCGCGGCAGGGGGCCAAAGTCCCAGTCCTTGATCCCGTCGCGGTCGATCGGCGAGCGGGCCAAGCGTGCGAACGACGCCCGCGCGCGGTCCTCGAGTTCGGCCTTGATCCGCCGCGCGTCGCGACCCGCCGCCAACTCCTGCCCGCGCTCGTCGACGACGCGCAGGCGGGGGATCAGGTGCTCCGGAACGGCCGCGGCTCGGCGGGCGGCGTCGGGGATGGTCACGTTCGCGTGTCGCTCCGCCGCGTCGAGCACGGCCTCGGCGATCGGTCTCTCCTGCGCGCGAGCGTCGGAAGCGCACCGCTCCGCCAGCGGCTCGATCGGGCCGAGCGACCGGCGAACCGCCTTCGGCAGCCCTTCGAGGATCGCGCGGGCCTGGCTTGCGAGGTGCCCGGGGACCAGCCGCTCGAGCCGATCCGTGTCCAGTTCGTGCAGCGCCTGGAGCGGGACGGTGACCGTCACGCCATCCGTCTCCTTTCCAGGCTCGAAGCGGTACTCGACACGACCGGTCGTCGGCCCGAGCGGGACTCGCTCCGGGAACAACTCGGCCGGTGCCGAGACGTCCTTGACGAGCACGTCGTCGAGCGACATGAACAGCAGCCTCGGCGAGCGACGCTCGGCGTCCTTACGCCAGCGCTCAAACTGCGCGCCGTCCGTGATGTCCGCCGGCACGCGACGGTCAAAGAACTCGAAGCGGCGGAGCGAATCCGCCAGCGCATCGGGGCGGCGGGTCTTGGCCTCGATCGTGAGCGCCTGCGCGAGGATCGAGCGGTTGTGCCGGCGGAAGGCCGCGTCGCGGTCGTACTCGTCCTCGACCAGCATGTGATGGATGAGCAGTCGTCGGCACAACGCGGGATCGACTGTCGCGTACTCCGCCATGCGTCCCGCGGCGAGTTCGAGTCCGAACAGCGTCACGCGCTCCGGGGCCACGACCCGCGCTGACTCGCGGTGCCAGACAGGCTCGCCGAAGGTGCGTTTGAGGAGGTGCGCTCCGGCCCGCTCGATCCACGCGGGATCGACTCGCGCAACCGTCCGCGCGTAGAGCCGCGTCGTCTGCACCATCTCGGCCGCCACGACCCAATCGGGCTGCTTCTTGAAGAGTCCCGAGCCCGGGAAGACCCAGAACCTGCTCCCGCGCGGGCCCTGATAGCCCCCGCGTTCGCCGCCACGCTCGCTGCCGTCGCGGTCGGCTTTCTTCCCGATGCTGCTCAAGAGCCCCGCGAGCAGCGCGCGGTGGATCGCGTCGGGAGTTGCCGGCGCCGCGTTGGGATGGAATCCCATGTCCGAGATCAGCCCATGCACCTGCTCGTGCGTGCTGTCCCACTCGCGCATCCGCACATACGAAAGGAACCGATCTCGGCACCACGCCCGCAGTTTGTTCGACGTCAGGCGCTTCGTCCGGTCGCGCCACGCCCGCCACAGGTTCAGGATCGCGATGAAGTCGGAGGCCTCGTCCTGGAACTCGGCGTGCGCGGCGTCGGCCTGGTCCTGCTTCTCGATCGGGCGGTCGCGTGGGTCCTGGCTCGCGAGAAACGCCGCGATCGGCTGGACCTCCGCGAGGCAACCCTCCTCGGCGGCCGAGAGGATCACGCGCCCGAGACGCGGGTCCATCGGGAGTTTCGCAAGTCTCCGCCCGACTTCCGTGAGATGGTTCTCCTCGTCGATCGCACCCAGTTCGAGGAGCGTGTCGTACCCGTCGCGCACGAGCCGGTGGTCCGGGGGGTCGATGAACGGGAACGCCTCGACCGGCCCCAGGTTCAGCGACTTCATCTGCAGGATCACGCTCGCCAGGTTCGTGCGGACGATCTCGGGGTCCGTGAACTCGTCGCGACCGCGGAAGTCCTCCTCGCTATAGAGGCGGATGCAGATTCCCGGCGCCACCCGGCCGCAGCGTCCGGCGCGCTGGTCCGCCGACGCCCGCGAGATCGCCTCCGTGGGCAACCGCTGCACCTTCGTGCCCGGGCTGTAACGGCTGATCCGCGCCTCGCCCGTGTCCACCACGTAGCGGATCCCGGGAACCGTCAGCGATGTCTCCGCGACGTTGGTGGCCAGAACGATCCGCCGACCCGAGTGTGCCTCAAAGACGCGCTGCTGCTCCGCGTTGGAGAGGCGCGCATACAGCGGCAGGATCTCCGTCCGCGGGGGGTGGTGCTTGCGCAGCGCCTCGGCGGCCTCGCGGATCTCCCGCTCTCCCGGGAGGAACACAAGCACGTCGCCGGGCGGCTCGTGCGCGAGTTCGTCCACCGCCCGAAGCACGGCCTCGTCCTCGTCCTCGTGAGGGCGATACCGAACCTCGACGGGGTACGTGCGCCCGGAGACCTCGATCACCGGCGCACCCCCGAAGTGGTCGCTGAATCGCAGCGGGTCGATCGTGGCGCTGGTGACGATCACCTTGAGGTCCGGCCGTCGCGGGAGCAGTTGCCGGAGATAGCCCAGCAAGAAGTCGATGTTCAGGCTGCGCTCGTGCGCCTCGTCGATGATCAGCGTGTCGTACTGCAGCAGCAGGCGGTCGCCCTGCGTCTCGGCGAGCAGGATCCCGTCGGTCATCAACTTCACGAGCGTCTCGGGCGAGGTGCGATCGCCGAAGCGGACCTTCGACCCCACAACGTCCCCGTGGCGGGTCGACAACTCGTGCGCGATCCGGTCGGCGACGCTGCGCGCCGCGATCCGACGCGGCTGGGTGTGCCCGATGCTCCCTCGCACGCCACGCCCAAGTTCGAGGCAGATCTTGGGGAGTTGCGTCGTCTTGCCCGATCCGGTCTGCCCGCAGACGACGACGACCTGGTGGTCGCGGATGGCCCGCGCGATGTCGTCGCGGCGCTGCGAGACGGGCAGATCGGCCGGATACGTCGGCGTGGGCAGCCGCGCGCGCCGCCGGGCGACCACCGCCGCGGATCGCTCGATCGCGCCCGCGATCGGCGCCAGAGCCCGCTCGTCGAGCGCGCCCCCGCGCGAGGCCCGCTGCATCGCCCGCAAGCGCAGCCCGAGCCGGTGGGCGTCGAGCAGAGTGCACTCGTCGAGTCGTTTGAAAAGTTCGGCAGGCCGCATGGCAAAGAGGGGAGGGGGGAGTGTCGCTAGCGAGTGGGCAGGAGCACCTCGTCGAGTGTCTGGCCCGATGATGCCGGGCCCGCGTCCGCCGCGCTCGTGTTCAGCATCGTCCGAAGCCGCTTCCTCGCCACCTGCGGCGCGGCCTCGCGCGAGCACTCCACGTCCGGCCTGAGCCCCTTGCCGTGGAACCGTCCGCCGGACGCCGGCGTGAAGTCGTACGCCGCCAGCCACATCACCCAGCCCTGCCCGATGTCGAACGGACGCGACGTGAGCGGCTTGCCGCTGGTGGTTTGTCCAATCTGTGTCACTCGCTCGGACGACGTGAGCAGCCACACAAGCGGCTCGGTGGACGCGCTCGTCCGCTTCGTCGTCAGCAGCATGACCGGGCCGGTGAAGGGGCGTGCGGCAGGCTCGACGCGGGCCACGGCGGCGCCGCGATCGTCGAGCGTCCGCTCCAGGGCCGCAACCGCCGCGGCGGAGTCGATCGTGACCGTGGCCACCGGCCGAGCACCCTCCAGCGTTGCCGCTCGCTCGGTCTGCCCAAAGAACACGCCGACCTCCGCCGGAGACGAGAGCAGCCACGACGCGGCCCGCAGCGACGCCAGCGTCACGCCCGGGCACGAGCGCAGGTCCAGGATCAACCCGCGCGCCGGCGGCGAGTGGTCCATGAGTTCCGTGAACACGCGGTCCACGTCCTCGGGCTTGAAAAACGCCTCGATCTTGAGCGTTGCGATCCCGTCCTCGTCGTTGAAGTCCAGTTTCGACGGCGTTCGGTCCTTCGCGGGCCACGACGCGAACATCGACTCCGTCTCCGCGTCCGGCACGGGGACGAGGATCGGCATCGTGAACTTGAGGAACGCTCGCGACGCGAGGACCGCGCCCGCGATGAACTCCACGTCGTCCTTCACAAACGCCGCGTTCCGACGCAGCCGCTCCGCATAACCCTTGACCTGCCCGGAGCGTGCCAACTCGGGGTCAAAGAGGCGGCGCTGGATCGTGTCCGCGGCACGCTCGCTCAGGGCCGCGTAGTCGCGCAGCGGGGGCGTCTCCGGCTCGGCGGGCTCCAGCGTCACCAGCGCGATCCGCTGCCCGTCCTGCAGGAACACCTCCACGGGCTTGTCCGGCGCGACCAGCGAGGTCTTCACGCCCATCGATCGCATCCCCGCCACTCCGTAGACGCCCGCGCCGGGCTTCTCCGCCGTCGGCAGCGACGACGACCACGAGAAGAGCACGCCGCTGGGGAAGATGAACGGCGCGACGATCGGGCCGAGCATGCCCTCGACGCCCCCGATCAGGGTCCACGCGGTCCCCTCGCGCGTCCTGGCCACGAACCCGTCCTTGGTGGGGCGGGCCGAGATGAACGACGAGACCGGCCCGAGGAAGGGCGTCCGCACCGTGGCCTTGTAGACCCCGTCAAGCGGAAGGGCGATGGGCTTGCCCTTGGCGCCTTCGATGCGCTGGGGCGACGACACGCACCCCGCCTGGGCCGCGATCACCGCCAACGCTGCGAGGAGGCGTTTCATCACCGGGATTATTGCGCTGCCTGGCCCCGTCGGGGGACCGCATCCGCCATACACTGCCCGCCATGCTCAAACGCACGCACACCTGCGGCCAACTCCGGGACGCACACGTCGGCTCCGTCGTCACGCTCTCGGGTTGGGTCAACTCCTACCGCGACCACGGGGGCCTGATCTTCATCGACCTCCGCGACCGCTTCGGCATCACGCAACTCGTCTTCGATCGCGAGTCGATCGCGCCCGCGCTCCTCGACCAGGCCGACAAGTTGCGCAACGAGGACGTGATCGCCTGCACCGGCAAGGTCCGTGTCCGCATCGGAGGGCCGAACCCCAAACTCGCCACCGGGACCGTCGAGGTCGTCGTCGAGGCGCTGGAGGTCCTCGCCAAGACGGACAACCCCCCGTTCCTGCCCGACGATCTTGCCAGCCTGCCCGCGGAAGAGACGCGGCTGAAGCACCGGTACATCGACCTGCGCCGCCCCAGGATGCAGGGCATCCTTGCGACCCGCCACCGTATCACCAAGGTCGCCCGAGATTACTTCGATGAGAACGGGTTCCTCGAGGTCGAGACGCCCATCCTCTACAAGAGCACACCCGAGGGCGCGCGCGAGTTCATCGTCCCGAGCCGCCACATCCCAGGTTCGTGGTACGGCCTGCCGCAGTCCCCCCAACTCTTCAAGCAGTTGCTCATGGTCTCGGGCCTGGACCGCTACATGCAGATCTGCCGATGCTTCCGCGACGAGGACCCTCGCGCCGACCGGCAGAGCGAGTTCAGCCAGATCGACCTCGAGATGTCGTTCGTCGGGCGCGAGGACGTGATGGCGATGATGGAGGGCTTCGCGCGCCGGCTCTGGAAGGCCGTCCTGGGCGTCGATGTGCCCCCGATCCAGCGGATGCCCTATCGCGAGTGCATGGAACGGTTCGGCATCGACCGCCCGGACACCCGCTACGGGCTGGAGATCCGCGACGTCTCGGCGATCGCGGCCAAGACGGACTTCCGAGTCTTCCGCGACGCGCTCGCCAAGCACCCGGACGCCAAGCCGTACTTCAGCAAACGCGGCGTGGTCAAGGCGATCCGAGTCCCCGCGCCGCACGCCGAGAAACTCACCCGCAAACTCACCGACGGCTACTCCGAGTGGGTCAAGACCTTTGGCGCCGGTGGAGTCCCGGTGGTGAAGTTGAACGCCGCGGGCGCCTTCGAGACCGGCGTGGCGAAGTTCGTCGAGCCCGTCCGCGCCGAACTCGTCGCCGCACTCGGCCTCCAGCCCGGCGACACCGTCCTCTTCGCCGCCGACACCTACGCCGTCGCCACCAAGACCCTGGGCGAACTTCGGCAGAAGGTGGCCCGCGACCTCGGGATCGTCCCCGAGTGGGGCAAGGCGTGGAACTTCCTGTGGATGATCGACCCGCCGATGTTCGAGCGCGACAAGGACTCCGGCCGCTGGGTCGCGATGCACCACCCCTTTACCGCGCCGCGCGAGGACCAGCAGGATGCCTTTGTTGCCGCCGACCCCGACGACGATCAGGCGATCGAGTCGATCGTCTCCGCGGGCTACGACCTCGTCATGAACGGGTCCGAGATCGCCGGGGGCTCGATCCGAATCCATCGCCCCGACGTGCAGGCCAAGGTGTTCCGGCTCCTCGGGCTCTCGCCCGAGCAGGCCAAGGACAAGTTCTCGTTCCTGCTCGAGGCCCTCCGCTTCGGCGCGCCGCCCCACGGCGGGATCGCCTTCGGGCTCGATCGGCTCGTCATGCACCTCTGCGGCACCGAGAACATCCGCGACGTCATCGCGTTCCCCAAGACCCAGATCGGCGCCGACCTCATGACCGGCGCGCCCAGCCTCGTCTCCGACGAGCA
This sequence comes from Phycisphaerae bacterium, assembly GCA_016793805.1. GTDB lineage: Bacteria > Planctomycetota > Phycisphaerae > Phycisphaerales > UBA1924 > JAEUIZ01. The sequence goes on along the minus strand of JAEUIZ010000040.1, from coordinate 203,809 downwards.
ACTCAGGGAGTTGCACGTCAAGAGCACCTACGTCCCGCAGAAGCCCTGAGCGTCACGCCCGCACCCGGGATCGCGCGGCGAGGACCACACCAAAGAATGAGGCCCGAGCACGTGTGCCCGGGCCTCGTCTGCGGTGGCGCTGCACCGATCGCGTGGGGCTCGAGGCCTCACGATCGGCGCGTCGCGCCCAAAGGGCGGTGGAGAACTTACGACGCGCCGTACTTGACGCTGCACCCGTAGGGCTTGGTCTCCGGCGTGCTCACCGTCTCGCCCTTGAGGGTCTGGTTCACGGCCTGCTCGACGTAGTTGGTCTTCCCGATCGTTCCGGGCTTCCCGTCGTCGATCGCGCCCGCATACACCAGCACGCCCTTGGCGTCGATCACGTAGCAGTGGGGGGTCGTCTTGGCGCCATACTGGCGACCGACCACGCCGGTCTCGTCAAGAAGCACCGGGAACTCGATCTTCCAGTCCTTCTTGTAGCCGGCGTTGAGCTCGACGCCATGGCCCTGCTTCCCGGGCGCGCCGGAGTTGATCGCGAGGAAGACGACGTTCTTGTCCTTGAACTTGCTCACGAGGTTCTGGACGGTGTTGGCCTTGTAGTGCATCGCGCAGACGGGGCACTCGGGGTTGAACCAATCGATGACGACGATCTTGCCCTTGTAGTCCGCGAGTTTGACGATCTTGCCGTCGGTGTCCTTGAGTTCGAAGTTGGGGGCGGGATGCCCAACCTTGGCCTTGTCGGCGGCGGCGGGCTGTTCCTTCTTCACCGGGGCCGCATGGTCCTGGGCGAAGGCCGCGGGCGACATCAAACCCAACGCCGCGCCAGCCATCACGCCGAGGAACCGCTTGCCGCTGATCTTCATGGTCTTGCTCCTTGTCGTGCATCCTTCGCACGAGAACCGGTCGATCCGTCGGGCCACACGCCCGAAGGGGTACGCCGGGATCTATCGAATAGCAAACCGTCGAACGATGAATGTCGCCTATCGCCCACTGGGGGGCTGCTGGTCAGACGAACGAGTCGGTTCCGAGTTCCCGCGAACAGGAACCGCACGATCAACCGCGAAAACAATAGGCTGATCCTTGGGCTTAGGAAAGATCGCCAACATCCCCCGCACAGACCCAGCCGTATCGCCGACCTCTAGAGTGATCTCGCCGGTTTCGCTGACCCCGGCGTGCAGCAGATCGACGATTGGCACAGAGTCTGCCGAGGGGTAGAACTCCACGCGAGCCGGCGGTCGCGTGTCTCCATCACCCGCGCCCGCCGTGGGCGGCCGCGCCGACAGCACCAGGCGTCCGTTGTCCCATTTCATGCCGACGCGAGACTCGGCCTCGCTCGCCGGCCTGGGCATCGCCTGCCGAGCGCGAGCAAAGACCCCCTTCGTCACCTCGGCCGGCGTGCGCTCTTTCGAGACCGGCAGCGTGAGCGTCACCGTCTGCCCACCCATCAGGCAGACCTCCTTGCAGACCAGCCAGTCGAGCGTGAGCGAGATCGTCGCCGGGCCGGTCGCGTCCGTCGGCACCCGCACCGGCAGCAGCAGCGTCACCTCGTTCTCGTAGATGTGGTCGAGCAGGTCCCCGTTGGAGACGTGCCGCGTCGGCACGGGCCATTGAATCGGCCCCAGCGTGAAACCCTCCGGCAGCGTCGCCGACTCGATCGTGGGCGGGAAGCCGGTGTCATTCTGACTGGCGTAGTAGAGGTGCCACTCCTTGTCGATGCGGAACTGGAGCCCAAGCGTGTTGGTCTCTCCCGCCACCAAGGTAGTCATCTCGGAAAGCAGTTCGACCTTGGCCTTCGGAGGCGGATCCAGCACGGCCATCGCGGCGAGGGCGATCGTCAGCAGCATCCCCAATCATTGCGCCGCGGCCAGACCCGGGCCCGCGGGGTCGATTCCTCGGCTGCCGACCTCGCTGCGAGCGCGGGAGCGGGGACTCGAGCCCCCGGGGCGATATAGTGCGGCATGCATCGAGTCGCGGGCGCAATCGGCATCGGGCTGGCGGCAGCCGGGGCGGCGGGGGTCGGAGGGTGCGAGCGCACCACGCGCGACTCGGACATTCGCCCCATCACCACCTCCGAGGTCTGGCCGCTCTACCAGCGTGTGCAGAAGGGCGAGCGGAACGCCGCCGCTTTCGTGGATCCAAGGCCGCAAGCCAGGTACGACGCCGCCAGAATCCCTGGGGCACTGAATCTCACGCTCCCCAAGGTCGATGCCAAGGGCCCCCCGGACCCACGCCTTACCCCGTACAACACGATCGTGGTCTATGGGGACGATCCCGGCAGCGCCACCGCCAAGGGCATGGTGAAGCGGCTCATTCTCATCGGGCATCCCCGCGTGCGGTGGTACTCCGCGGGCCTCAAGGAGTGGACGGCCCGTGGATATCCGATCGAGGGCACGGGCGACCAGTCCGCGGCTTCCAAACCGCCCGAGGGCGAGGAGGCCAAGCCCAAGCGCGAGTGGCGCCCGCCGGGCGAGAACCCCGACCGGTAGCCGATCCTCGCTCCGTCCGGCGTCTCGTTCGGCTCTGCCTTGTTCTCCGGCTGCCAAAGGCCACGGGTAGAAGGCCCCGGGGTGGGCCGCCTAGACTCCCCGTCCTCAACCACGGAACCTCGCCATGTCGCAGCAACTCATCGAATCCCTGACCCAGTCCATGCTCAAGTCCGATATTCCGCGCATGGACATCGGCGACACGATCAACGTCCACGTCCGCATCGTGGAGGGGGACAAGGAGCGCACCCAGGTCTTCCAGGGCGTGCTGATCGCTCGCAAGGGCCGCGGGGTCAATGAGATGATCACTGTCCGCCGGCTGGTGGACGAGGTCGGGATCGAGCGCATTCTCCCGATCAACTCCCCGATGATCTCGAAGATTGACGTGGTGCGTCGTGCCGACGCTCGCCGGGCGAAGTTGTACTACCTGCGTGACCGCGCGGGCAAGAGCCGTCGTCTCCGCGACCGCCGCCGCGGCATGAAGCACGTCAAGGACCTGCCCACGCTCGGCGGGGCCTGATCCGACTCGAAGGCACGATTCTTTGAAGCGATCGGTGTGCGCCCGTGTGCGGGGCTCGCGTGCGGTATTGTTCGGCCATGCGCGCCATCGTCGTCACCAAGCAGGGCTCCCCCGTCGCCCCCAACGTGCGATTCGTCACCGACTGGCCAGAGCCCGCGGCCCCCGGCCCGGGTCAGGCCCTCGTTTCGACCCTCGCCACGGCGTTCAACCAGATGGACCTGTGGGTCGGTCGCGGGGTCCCCGGGCTTGCCCTGACCTATCCCCGCATCTCGGGCTGCGACGCGTGCGGCAAGGTGACCGCCGTGGGTGAGGGAGTGGACAAGGCATGGATCGGCCGTCGTGTCATCGTCAACGCCGCCACGCGAGTCCCGCCGCGAGTCGCCCCCGATGATCCGCCGGCCTCGACGCTCGCGCCCGAGTACCAACTGATCGGCGAGCACCACCACGGGATGTTCGCGGAGCGATTCGTCGTTCCCGCCGCGAATCTCGCCGCGGTCAACGACGACGCCGATCCCGCCGCCGCCGCCGCGTTCGGGCTGTGCGCGCTCACGGCCTGGTCGATGATCGTGACCAAGGGACAACTCCGGCCTGGTCAGACGGTGCTCATCACCGGCATCGGGGGCGGCGTCGCGACTTCGGCCCTTGCGATCGCGAGGCACTTCGCCTGCCCGGTCGCGGTGACGAGCCGCCACCAGTGGAAACTCGATCGTGCCAAGGCCCTTGGCGCCGCGTTCACCGTCCTGGACACGGGCCAGGATTGGTCCAAGGAGGTCCGCGCCTGGACCGGGAAGCGCGGCGTGGACATGGCTGTGGACTCGTCGGGCAAGGCCACGCACCTGAACTGCATCAAGTCACTTGCCCGTGGCGGGGCGTACGTCACCCCGGGCTGCACGAGCGGGCCGGACGCCGTGACGGATCTGGCACGGATCTTCTGGAATCAGTTGCGGGTGCTGGGATCGACGATGGGCTCGAACGAGGAGTTCCACGAGGTTGCCGCGCTCTTTCGCGATGGGAAACTCGCCCCCGTGGTCGACGAGGTGTTCAAGCCCGAGGACGCGACCAAGGCGTACCAGCGGCTAGAGGCCGGGGATCAGTTCGGCAAGGTCGTCGTGCGTTGGTCGTAGTCGATGCCACGGGCCCAACGCGGGCCCATGACGTTGACGAGCACCATCGCGGCGATCATGGCGGTGCCGGCGAAGGTGAGCCCTCGCCCGCCGACGGTCGCCATGGTGTAGAGGAGCGCCGAGGCGACGCCAGCGCCGGTGGCAGAGGCCGCGATGCCCAGCACCAACGCGACGGCCCAATGCCAACCGAGCAAGCGCGACACCACGACGGCATTGATGAGCCCCGCGACCACGAACCAGGACGCGCACATCATCACGATGCCGAACGTGCCGAGCGACACCGGACGGGCGGGCTCGTCGAGGGATTCCTTGGCCTGCACGAAGATGGGGAATGCCACGAGCGGGATGGCTGAGATGATCTGAAGAACTTGCCACGCGAAGAGGTACATTCGAGACTCCGCGGCAATCCTGCCGCTGGCGCTGCCCACAGTTGCTGGGCGGTCCTGCCGCCACTTCAGCAATGCGACATCACCGCGGATCGTCGCTAGTTTGGATCGCAGGAACCAAACAAAGTCCGCACATTCTCGCCAGCGAAGCGCGACGAACCTATCCTCAACGCCCTTCAGGAGGCACTCATGCTCGGACGCGTGTTCAAGGCGTATGACATTCGCGGGACGTACCCGGACCTGCTCAACGAGACGATGGCGTGGCAGATCGGGTATGGGGCGAGCCGGTTCCTCCGCGACGAGGCCGAGGCCGCAGGGGACACCACGCCGATGATGCGCAACCTGGTCGTCGGGCGCGACATGCGGAAGAGTTCGCCGTCGCTGACGGACCAACTGATCAAGGGGATCACGGAGCAGGGGGGTGACGTGGTGGACATTGGGCTCTGCGACACCCCGATGGTCTACTTTGCGATCAACCACCTCGATTGTGCGGGCGGGATCATGACCACCGCGAGTCACAACCCGCCGCAGTATAACGGGTTCAAGATCAGCAAGCGGAAGGCGAAGCCGGTGGGCGAGACCACCGGGCTGGGCGAGATCCGCAAGCGGGCGGCGATGGTGGACAAGGCCACGCTTGTCCCGGCCAACGGACGCGTCGAGCGTCGCGACCTCTGGCCCGACTACAAGGCCCACGTCCGCCGGTTCCTCGACCTTGGCGGGAAGAAACTCCGCGTGGTCGTGGACGCATCCAACGGCATGGCGGGCACGATGGTCCCCAAGATCTTCGGCAAGAAGGGCGCCGACGTGCCCGGGCTCACCATCGTCGAGATGAACTTCGACAACTCCAAGGGCGAGTTCGTCCACGAGCCGAATCCGCTCGTGGCGGCGAACCTGGCCGGGCTCCAGAAGGCCGTGGTCGAGGAGAAGGCTGCGCTGGGCATCTGCTTCGACGGCGACGCCGACCGCTGCGTCGTGGTGGACGAGAAGGGCCACATCGTGGGGTGCGATCACCTGACGGCGGTGCTGGCGCGGCACTTCCTGGCCTCGAACAAGGGCGCCGGGATCGTCTACGACCTTCGCTCGACACGCGCGGTGGAGGAGGACGTGAAGGCGGCGGGCGGGGTACCGATTCGCTGCCGCGTCGGGCACGTCTTCATGAAAGCCGCGCTCGCCGAGCACGGGGGCGTGTTCGGCGGCGAACTGTCGGGGCACTTCTACTTCCGCGACAACTTCAACGCGGACTCCGGCGCGATCGCGATGGCCACCGTCCTCACCGTGCTCGCCAAGTCGGGCAAGAGCATGTCCGAACTCGTCAAGCCCGTGCAGCGATACAAGCAGTCCGGCGAGATCAACTTCCAAATTGAGGACAAGGACGGCGCGATCGCCGTGGTGAAGAAGGCCCTTGGCCCCGGCACCACGCACAACGCCGCCATCGACGAACTCGACGGCGTCACCCTCAACGCGTTCGCCAAGCACGGGTGGTGGTGCAACATCCGCAAGAGCAACACCGAGCCGCTGCTGCGCCTCAACCTCGAGGCCAAGGACGCCAAGGTGCTCCAACGGATGCTCGGCGAGATCTCGCCGATGCTCGGCGTCAGGGTCGATCACTAGAGCCGCCCGGCGTCCGCACGCGGCGCGCTCGTCGATCACCCCGGCGTCGCCGATACACTCCGCCCATGTCCATCAGCCACTGGCGGCGATCGCACGCGCTGGGCACCGTCCGCGGCGATGCCATCGTCGTCGGCGCCGGCATCTGCGGGCTCTCGGCCGCGCTGCACCTCGAGCGCCGAGGGCTGGTCGTCCACGTCGTCGAGCGCGGCACCATCGGGTGCGGGGCGAGTTCTCGCAACGCGGGCTTTCTCATGCGCGGCGCCGCCGAGTCCTACGCCCGCGCCGCCGAGATCCACGGGCAAGACACGGCCCGGCTCCTCTGGCGATGGACCGAAGAGAACCTCGCCGGCCTCCGTGCCGAGGGCGTCGAGTCGCTCCCGTCCACGCGCCGCGTCCCGTCGTGCCTGCTCGCGATGGACGAGGCCGAGCGTGACGAACTGGCGCGCTCGCGCGACATGTTGCGCGAGGACGGCTTCGAGGTCGGCTGGCTCGATCCGGGTCGGTGTGGCGACTCAATCTGGGCAGGCACGGGCGAGCGTCGGCCTCTCGCGGGCCTGTTGAACCCCGCCGACGCCGCGTGCAACCCCGTCGAGGTGCTCACGCACCTTGCCCATCGCCTCGCGCGGCCGGTCTGGGAGGGGCAAGAGACCGTCGCCATCGAGCCCGGCGAGGGCGCACGCGACCTTGAGGTGCGGACGACCGACGGTCGCTTCGTCGCGCCGAGGGTCCTCGTGTGCGTCAACGCCTACGCGGGTCTGGTGCTGCCGAGCCTCGCGCCGCTGGTGCATCCCAAGCGCGGCCAGATGCTCGCGCTCCGCGACGAATCGATCCGTCTGGACTACTCCTACTACGCTCGCTTCGGGTACGACTATGTCCGTCGTGCCGCCGACGGCGCCATCGTCATCGGCGGGTGTCGCGATCGGTTCGCCGATGCCGAAGTCGGCTTCGAGGATCGCACCACCGGCGAGGTGCAGGCCGAGATCGAGCGCCTCGCGGAGCGGCTCCTCGGCGTTCGCCTCGATCGCGCGTTGATCCTGCAGCGATGGGCGGGCACGATGGCGATGACGGCCGATGGCTTGCCGATCATCTCACCCGTGCCGGGGCCGTGGTTGCCGGGGAGCGTCTGGTTCAGCGGCGCGTTCAACGGTCACGGCATGTCAATGGCCCACCGTGCTGCACTCGCGGCCGTGGACGCGATGATGGACGATGATCGCACGCTGTTCGGTCTCGATCGCGCGTCGCTGGCTCCGGCGCCGTTCACTCCTTGACAGTGCATCGCGTCCACTCGCCGACGTCGTGCAATAGCCAACGGCGACGGGCGTTCTCTTGACAACGATGGTAATCTGGGCAGTCAGGGACCCCGCCGGGCGCGTGCGTGGTGGGGCCGCAGGGGCCTGGTTCGCCGCCTTGAGCGGCTCGGAGGGTCACCATGAGCGTGCTGACCTCGGCGAGCGCAGTGTTGAGTGCCGGCATCCTCGCCGGGCCACAGGATCCCAAGTCCGGGCCGCTGGCGCTCGTTGACCGCATGACGATGGGCCTCACGCAGGAGGAACTCGGCCTGGCGAAGGTCTTGGGCAACGAGGCCTACGTCAAGCACCACCTCAACTACGAGGCCATCGACGACAGCACGCTCAGCACGATCCTGGCGGGCCCCAACTACAACACGCTCACGATGACCCCGGACCAGATCGCGCTGCAATCCACCACCACCGTCATCAACCAGTTGACCCGCGCAACGATCCTCCGCGCGGTGATGAGCAAGCGGCAGATGTACGAGCGCGTCGTCGAGATGTGGTCCGACCACTTCCACATCCAACTCCAGTCCGACCCGCTCGTCAGCCTCATCAAGACCATCGATGACCGCGACGTGATCCGAGCCAATGCCATGGGGACGTTTGGCGATCTGTTGCGGGCGAGCGCGCACAGCCCCGCGATGCTCATCTACCTCAACAACGACACCAACCGCGTCGGCAACATCAACGAGAACTACGCCCGCGAACTCATGGAACTCCACAGCATGGGCGTCGACGGCGGATACTCCCAGCAGGACGTCGTCGAGGTTGCCCGCTGCTTCACCGGGTGGTCGTACTACAGCGGCTCCTCCGGCACCAACGCCTACCGCTTCCGGTACATCCCGAGCAATCACGACACGGGGCAGAAGGTGGTCCTGGGACACGTCATCCCCGCTCGATCCGCCGAGCTGGGGCAGCAGGACGGCGAGGACGTGCTGAACATCCTCATCGCGCACCCCAGCACCGCTCGCTTCATCGCCAGAAAGATGCTCCACCGCTTCCTTACAGAAGCCCCGACGACGCCGCAGATCGACGCCGTCGCCGCGACCTACACCGCCACGGGAGGCGACATCAGGTCGATGCTCCGGACGACGCTCGCCTTCGTCGCCGCGACCCCGCCGCCCAAGAAACTCAAGCGGCCCTTCCACCTGCTCGTCTCCGCGCTCCGTGCGCTGGGCGCCACCGTCAATCCCCCCGCGGGGAACGTCAGTTGGAACATGCAGACGGCGCTGCTGGCCGCGGGCCATCAACTCTTCGGCTGGGCGCCGCCCAACGGCTACCCCGACACCGCCGAGTACTGGTCCGGCCTGCTCCTGCCAAGGTGGAACTTCGGCGCGTCGATGATGAACAACGAGTACACGGGTGTGACGGTGGACACCAACGTCGTCACCGCGGGCGCGACGCAGGCCGCCCCGATCGCCGATCGCCTGAGTTACGTCCTCACCGCCAGCCGTATGACCGCGGCGGAGAAGGCGTCGCTGACGAACTACATGCTGCCGAACAACCCCACCGCCACGAGAATCCGCGAGGCCATCGGGCTCGCCGTCGCCACCCCCACGTTCCAGTGGTACTAGGAGCATCCCATGAGCGAGTACGAATGCCGCGGCTGCACCGAGTATCGGGAACTCTCCCGCCGGGGGTTCCTCCGCATCGGCAGCGCCGCCCTCGTCGCGGCGGGCGTCCCCGCGTGGCTCCCGCGCGTCGTCTTTGCCAACTCCTTCAAGTCCAACCGCGACATTCTCATCTACATCTTCCTCCGCGGCGGGTGCGACGGCCTGACCATGTGCGTCCCCTATGCCGACCCCGCCTACGCCACACTCCGCAGCGCCACCCTGATCCAACCACCGGGCGGCAGCACCAACGGCGCCACCGACCTCAACGGGTTCTTCGGGCTTCCTCCCGCCCTGTCGTCCCTCCTCGAGCCCTACCAGGCCGGCAAACTCGCCATCGTCCATGCCACAGGCTTCAACGTCGCCAATCCCTCGCGCTCGCACTTCGATGCCGAGCGATTCGTTGAACTCGGCAAGTTCAACGACCCCGCGCTCTATACCGGCTGGCTCGGACGCCACCTCGGGCTCGTGCCCGCCACTCTGCCCGCCGCGCCCGTTCGCGCCATCGCCGTCGCCAACGGCCTCCAGGTCTCGCTCCAGGGCGCGCCCAAGGCCCTGCCGGTGCCGGGGCTCGCACAGTCCAACTCGCCCAACTTCGGGCTCACCGGGCCCTCCGGCACCAGGCCCGCTCGCCTCGCGTCCATCGGCACGATGTACGCCGCCACCACCGACCCGCTCATGACCTCCGCCGCCACCACCCAGGCGACGATCGACATGCTCAACATGATCGGGTTCCCGACCTATTCGCCCCACGGTGGCGCTATCTATCCCAACTCATCATTCGGGTACTCGCTGAAGTCCGCGGCCGCGCTCATTCGTGCCAACGTCGGCGTCGAGGCCATCGCCATCGATCGCGGCGGGTGGGACACCCACAGCGCCCAGGGTGTCAACCCCGGCGGCACCATGTACAACCTCATGGCCGACCTCGCCGCCGGCCTCCTTGCCTTCCACCGCGACATCGTCTCCAACAGCACGCAGAACGTCGTCGTCTGCGTGCAGTCCGAGTTCGGCCGCCGCGCCGCCGAGAACGGCAGCCAGGGCCTCGACCACGGGTACGGCAACGTGATGATGCTCCTCGGGCACCGTATCAACGGCGGTCAGGTGCTCTCGCTGGGGACCAACGGACTGCCAGGCTGGCCGGGACTGGGGCCGGGGCAACTCTTCCAGAACATGGACCTCAAGGTCACGCTCGACTTCCGTGACGTCCTGGGCGAGGTCGTGCAGAACCTCCTGGGCAACTCGGACCTTGCCAGCGTCTTCCCGGGCTACTCGCCGACCTTCCGAGGGATCACGGTGCCCTGACCGGCACGCACGGCCCGGGCCCACGCGCGCAGCGACTCGGCGTTCTCTGCGGGGGCGTCGTCGCCAAGCCGTTGCAGTTGAAAGTCCATGTGCCCCGCCACGGGGCGATCGAGCGCCCAGAGATCCAGCACGATGGCGCGAGAGCCCTGGCACGAGATCGCCGCCCATCGGCTCTCGGGGTCGATCGCCGCGCCGGGGCACTCTCCGCTCTGCGTGTCCATCGTCAACAGGTTCGTCAGCGTTCGCGCGTCCCACACCTTCACTCTCGCGTCGGATCCCGCCGAGATCAGCAGCCGCCCGTTCGGGCTGAAGCAGAGCCCCGGAACGAGCGCCCCGTGGCCCACCAGCGTCGCCACCCGCTCGTGCGTGGTCGTGTCCCACACGTCGATCGTCGCGTCCCAAGTCCCCGCCGCCACTCGGCTCCCGTCCGGGCTGAACGCGACCGACCACGCCTGCCCCGTTCCCAGCAGCGACGCGATCGGGGCGAGCGTTCGGGCCTCGAGGAGCAGCACGCCGTTGTCCTGTCCCGAGACCGCGACGAAGGAACCCGTCGGGTCGAAGGCGACACCCTCGGGCCGGCGCGGAAACGCCGCGGACGTCGCGAGCACGTCGTGCGTTTCCGCGTCGAGGATCCGGACCACGTTCTCACGCGAAAACGCCGCGGCAAGCCGCGTGCCACGGGCGTCGCTGGCGACCGACATGACCTCGCCGCCGCTTCCAACCTTGGTCGATCGCGCGACCTCCCCCGTCTTGGCGTCGAGCACCTGCACCCGGCCCAGGCTGTCCCCGGTCGCCACCCGCGTGGAGCCCGGGAGAAAGGCTATCCCGCGCGTCCGCACCGCCTGACCGACGAACACGTCGCGGCGTCGCGTCGATCCCGTCTCCGCGAACGACACGTACCCCGAGCCCCCCCCGAACGCCAGGATCGGCTCAACATCGCAGAAACTCACGCCGAACAGCCACGAGTTGAATCCCTCGTGCAACGTGGCCCCGGCGTGCGTGTCCAGCGTCCATCGCCGCACCAGGCCGTCGGTGTCCGCCGCGATGAGCGTCCCGTCACCCTGCAGGGACACCAGGCTCACCGCCGCGGTGTGCGATCCGAAAGACGCGATCGGCTCGGATGTCTCCATACTCCAGACGTAGATGCGAAATCCGCACCCGCCCACCACGCGTGTGCGGTCCGACGCGAACTGCAGGCTGGTCGCCGGCTCGTTCCGCTCCGTGCGCAGCGTGCGCGCCTGGCCCGTGCGCAGATCCGTGATCGCGATGCGTCGGTCCACGCTTCCCGTCGCCAGGAACTCTCCATCCGGCGAGAGGGCCGCGCAGAAGAGCCCCGGGTCGCCATGCCGCACCTCCGACGCCAGGACCCCGCTTGGCGCCTCCCAGACGCGCGACATCGTCTCCGCCACCTCTCGCCTCGGCACGGAGACCAGCCTCGACCCGTTCGCGCTGAACGACAGCGACGCGATCGGCACGCGATGGCTCCGCCACTCTCGGAACGGTTGCGGATCGCCCCTTCGCCACAGCCGGATCATCCCGTCCGTGCCGCCCGACGCGACATACCGCCCGTCGGGGCTGTAGACCACGGCCGTGCATGCCGTGGCGTGCGCCCGCGGGACCACGGCCGACGGCCGATCGTCCCCGACGCCGAACCAGCGAATGCTCCCGTCCGTCATTCCCAGCACGAGCAGGCACCCATCGGGAGAGAACGCCGCCGACAGCGCGGCCCCGGGTTGGACCGAGATCCGCCGCACGATCCGCCCGGTCTGGCCATCCAGGACATGCACCGTTCCGTCGTTGCTCGACACCGCCACGCTCGACCCCTCGGGGCTGTCGGACGTTGCAACTGCCCGCGCGCCACTCGTCGGCCTCGCCGCCCAGAGGCTCGAATGGCGCTGGTACAACTCCCGCAGCGCCCAGCGGGCGCTCTCGGATGTCGGGCTCTCCAGCCATTGCCGCCAGAGGAACTCCTCGGCGATCGCGAGGTTCCCCTCCGCGCCTTCGAGCCGACCCCGCGCCACGTTCGCCTCGATCAGCCGCGCCCGGAGCGCGTCGGCGAACGCGTCCGCCTTCGTGCGCGCCCGCATCGCCTCCTCGCGGGCGAACTTCTCTCGCCCCGCCAGCGACTTGTAGTTGCGCGCCGAGAACGACGCGTACCCCGCGAAGCCGAGCAGCCCCGCGAGGAAGAGCGCCGCCGCTGCCACCAGGCCGACGTGCCTGCGGAGGTGGACACGGAGCGTGTAGAACGCCGAGTTCCCGCGGGCCGCCACGGGCTCGCCCGCGAGGAACCGCCGGATGTCGTCCCCGAGTTCCGCCGCCGACTGGTACCGACGCTGCTTGTCCTTGTCGATCGCCATCGAGACGATCGAGTCGATCGCGCCCCGGAACGTCCGGCTGATCGACGACAGCGACGCCGGCGCCTCGTCGCGGATCACCCGCGCGGCCTCCGGGATCGACCGGCTCGCCAGGTCGTGAGGCAACTTGCCCGTGAGCAACTGGTACATCAGCACGCCCAGGGCGTACACGTCCGAGCGCGTGTCGATCTCGCGCGGGTCGCCCACCACCTGCTCCGGGCTCATGTACGGCAGCGTCCCCACCAGTTGCCCCACGCTCGTCTGCAGCGTCGTCACCTGCAGGTCCGCGTCCGCCGCCCGAGCCACGCCGAAGTCCAGCACCTTGGGCTGCCCCGAGTCCGTCACCAGGATGTTCGCGGGCTTCAGGTCGCGGTGGATGATCCCGCGCTGGTGCGCGTGGTGCACCGCGTCGCACACCCGCGCGATCAGCACCAGCCGCTCGGGCACGCTCAGCAGCCTCGCCTCGGCGTACTCCGTGAGCGACTGTCCCTCGACGAGTTCCATCGCGATGTACGGGCGCGGTCCGTGCTCCGAATGGGCCACGCCCGCCGCATAGATCTGCGCGATCCCGGGATGCTGAAGCCGCCCGAGCATCTCGGCCTCGTGCTCGAATCGCCGCGCCAGCGCCTGCGTCGCGAGGCCGGATCGGATGACCTTCAGCGCGACCGTGCGGTTCGGCCTCTCCTGCCTCGCCACGTACACCGCGCCCATCCCCCCGACGCCGATCGGACGCTCGATCGTGTACTCCGCGAACCGCTGCCCGGGCTTGAGCGCCGAGTCGTCGAGCGACCCGTGCCCGACCAGGCCGAGATTCGCCGCGACCTTCTCCACGTCGTTGAGAAAGCCGTCGGACTCGGTGAGGTGCGAGAGCAGGCTCTGCACCTCCGCCGTGAGCGCCGCATCGCCCCCGCAGCGTGCCGCCAGCAGCGACGCCCGCTCCGTCGGCGCCGCCTCGGTGAGTTCGAGGAAGATCGCCTCGGCACGCCTGAGGAGTTCGTCGCTCACTCGCCCGGCTCCGTCCTGCTCAGTTCGCGGTGCAGCCACGTCCGCGCGAACGTCCACTCGCTCTTGACCGTCGCCGGCGAGAGGCCCAGCGCCGCCGCCGTCTCGTCGATCGTCAGGCCCGCGAAGTACCGCAGCATGACCACCTCGCTCTTGCGCTTGTCATAGGCCTCCAGCCGCGTCAGCGCCTCGTCGAGCGCGAGAAGATCGGTCGCCGGGGGCTCGACGGCCATGGCATCGGTGAGTTCGACGCGCCCCATCCCGCCCCCTCGCTTCAGGCGGCCCCGATGCCGCGCCCGCTCGACCAGGATCCGCCGCATCGCCTGCGCCGCCGCCCCGAAGAAGTGCCCGCGATTCTGCCACCGGACATCCGCGTCGCCCACCAGCCTCAGGTACGCCTCGTGCACGAGCGCCGTGGGCTGCAACGTCTGCCCCACCGGCTCGCGCGAGATCCGCGCCTTGGCCAGCCGACGCAGTTCCTCGTAAACCACGGGGAGCAGTTCCGCCGACGCTCTCGCGTTCCCACCGCTCACCGCCTCGAGGAGTTGCGTCACGGGCTGCGGCTCTGGACCTGCCATGGGGATCTCCTGAAGGTGGATTCTCCCTTCCATGCGCCGCCGGGCAACCCGCTAGCCACCACAGCCGGTTCTGTCGCATGAATCCTCGAACGGTCGGTGGCACCGACCAGGGGCCGAGCACGCGGGCCCAACACACCCATCCGGCCGCCCGCAAGGCGGCGTCGCGTTCCAGGAGACTCTCATGCATCGCAGGAGCACGCTGTTCGTCCGTCTCGGCATGGCCGCCACCCTCGCCCTCGTCGCGGGGCAGGCCTGCGGCCAGTCCTTCAACATCGACATCGACGGCACGTCCGGCGCCTCCGCCGGCGTCCCGTCCTCTTCCTTCGGCGCTGCCGCGGGACAGCCCGGAGTCTGGAACAGCATCAAGAGCACCTCGCCCACCAACGTCCCGCTCGTGGACCTCGCCGGCAACGCCACCCCCGTCACCATCACCCGCGCCACCAACGGCACCTTCGCGCAGGCCAACAGCGTCAGCACCAGCGGCAACTTCGAGAAACTCCTCGACGACTACCAGGTCATCAGCGTCGGGACCATGACCTTCACCATCAACAACCTTCAGGACGGCCACTACATCATCTACGTCTACGGCGCCCATCCCCAGTTCTCCAGCGCCGGCACCATGAACATCCCCCAGCCCGCCCAGTATGGCCAGGCCACCCAATACGTCGGCGGGACCATCCCCGTCAACGCCTTCCAGCCCGGCATCACCCACGGCGTCTTCAGCAAGTATGTCGCTCTCGGCGGGCCCGTCACCATCAACATCGCCGACAGTTTCCAGGGCGAGGGTGTGGTCAGCGGGCTGCAGATCGTCAAGATCCCCAATGGGTCCAAACTCCGGATCCACGTCAACGACAACGCCGCCGGCTCCAACGACGGCACGTCGTGGGACAACGCCTTCAACGACCTTCAGAACGGGCTCGATGTCGCCCGTCGCGTCGGAGGGCCACAGGCCGAGGTCTGGGTCGCCCAGGGCTTCTACTACCCCACCTCCGGCACCGACCGCTCCGCGACCTTCGATGTCCCCAGCGGGCTCTCCCTCCTCGGCGGCTTCAACGCCACCGAGACCTCCCTCGCCCAGCGAAGCACCTCCCCGCTCATCTTCGGCACCTACCTCTCCGGCGCCATCGGCGGCTCCGCCCAGTCCGACAACTCCTACGTCGTCCTCACTCTCAACAACGTCGACTCCAACACCCTCGTCGACGGGTTCTACGTCGCCCGCGGGAACAACAACGGCGGCGGGCTCTACTCCGGCCACGGCGCAGGCCTGACCGCCTACTACGCCATCGGGCCGATGATCCGCAACTGCAACTTCATCCACAACCTCTCCTCCAACGACGGCGCCGGCGCCTACCTCCGCAGTTCCAGCATGCGGTTCATCAACTGCACCTTCTACAACAACGAGGCCACCAACGGCGCGGGCGGCGCGATCTCCAACACCACCCCCATCAGCACCACCCTCACCCTCCAGAACTGCCGATTCCTCGGCAACACCGCCATGGCCGGCGGCGCCGTCTTCCTCCCCTTCACCAACGGCGAGTTCGCCAACTGCTTCTTCTCGGGCAACCACGCCAACACCACCGGCGGCGCGATCTACGCCGCGGGCGATGCCCAGTGGCTCAAACTCTGGAACTGCACCGTCTCCAGGAACACCGCCACCAACGACGTCGGCGGCATCTACGTCTCCACCGGCACCGACGCCGAACTCCGCAACTCCATCGTCTGGGGCAACACCGCCCAACTCGGAACCACCGTCCAGCAGCAGATCACCACCGTGACCAACCACGGGTCGTTCCTCACCAAGTCCTTCAGCACCGTGCAGGGCCAGGACCCCGATCCCCTCTTCGTCGACGCCGACGGAGCGAACAACATCGTCGGCGACTTCGACGACGATTGCCGCCTCCGACAGGCCTCCCCCTGCATCGATGCCGCCGACGCCTCCGTGATCCCCAACGATGTCGGCGACCTCAACGGCAACGGCATCTGGAACGAGCCCATCCCCTTCGATCTCGACGGCAAGTCGCGCCGCGTCGATGTCCCCAGCGTCGCCAACACCGGCCCCGGTGCCGCGCCCCACATCGACCGCGGAGCCTACGAGTTCCAGATCACCCAGTGGTGCTACGCCAACTGCGACAACTCCGCCGTCGCCCCGGTGCTCAACGTCAACGACTTCGTCTGCTTCCAGAACAAGTTCTCCGCCGGCGATCCGTACGCCAACTGCGACGCCTCCACCACGCCGCCCATCCTCAACGTCAACGACTTCACCTGCTTCCTCAACAAGTTCGCCGCTGGCTGCCCGTAAGCGCCTCGCCAGTCGGCCACTCCCCCCCTCAAGACCCTCGCCCCCGCGGCGGGGGTTTCTCGTTTTTCCTGGCCCTCGCGGCGCCCCATGGCGCATGACCTCGCACACCGAGCGCCGGCTCCTTGGCCCGCTCGATCCAGGAGACTCTCATGCGCCCGAACCATGCCCGCTGCCTTGCCCCGCTCGCTGTCCTGCTCGCCGCCGGCGCCGCCCGCGCCCAATGCAGCAGCCAGACGCTCACCGCCTTCGACAAGCAGCCCAACGACGCCCTCGGCTGGCGGGTCGCGTTCCAGACCGACAACCTCGTCGCCTCCGCGCCCTTCTGCGACAACCCCCTCGGCCAAGACACCGGCGCGGTCTACACCTGGTTCCTCGACATCAACGGCGCTTGGGTGCAGGGCCCAAAGGTGACGCCCCTGCCAGGACTCAGCACCCCGCACGACCGCTTCGGCAACACCATGTCACTCGACGCCGACATCCTCGTCGTCGGCACCACCGAGGGCCTCGTGCCCAACGGTGCCGGGCCTTCCGGCTCCGTCTTCGTCTACTCCCGCAGCGGCTTCGGATGGACCTTCCGCCAGCGGCTCGTCTCCGACGACCTCGCCCCGGAAGACGGCTTCTCGCTCGGCCTGACCAATCGCTCTGCCACCATCTGGGCAGGTGCCCCGGGGTGCGACCTGCCCGGCGCCGCGGATGCCGGTGCGGTCTATCGCTTCGGAACTTCGGGCATCGGAAACCCCTGGACCCAGCAGCAGAAGTTGACGCACGCCGTGCAGGCCGGCGCCGCCTTCGGCTCCGCCGTCGCGACCGACGGCTCGATCCTGGTCGTCGGGGCCCCGATGTATGACCAGCCCGGCATGCCCGACGCCGGTGCCGCCTTCGTGTTCAAATCTGTCTCGGGCTCTTGGCAGTTCGTGCAGGCCCTCACCCCCGCCGATCCCACCGCCGGCGCTCGCTTCGGTTCCTCCGTTGCCGTCTATGGAACTCGTGCCGCCGTGGGATGCGAGCCTGCGAACGCTCCCGCCTTCGATCCCGGCATGTACGTCTTTGCCTTCGATGGCGCCGCCTGGAATCAAGAGGCCAAACTCGTCGGCGGCCCAGAAGGCGTCGCGGGGCAGGCCGTCGCCATCGATGTCTTCAACGCCATGACCAGCGGCATCGGATTCGTCAACGGCAACCCGGTCACCACCCACCGCTTCTTCCGTCGCGACGGCAGCACGTGGGTCCGCGAGGGTCGGATCACCCTTCCCCTCGGCAGCGCGTTCGGCGGCCTCATCAACTCCGGCGACATCTCCGACGGCCACTACATCATCGGCAACCCCAACCTCCACCCCGGCAACGTCTCCTTCGCCGGCGGCGTCATGACTCGACCCATCGACCTCCACACCGGCAGCGACGACATCAGCCAGGCCAGGCCATTCGCCAACTACTTCCAGGGCTGCACCACCGTCGCCACGCCCGACGGCCAGGCCTCCTGCGGCAACTCCAACACCACGCCCGACGTCTGGTACAAGCACACCGCGCCCTCCACCGGCGCCGTCGAGTTCTCGACCTACGAGCCCGTCCTCGGGTTCGACACCGTCCTCTCGCTCTACTCCTCGCCCGTGGGCGACCTGGCCCACCAGATCGCGTGCAACGACGACTTCACGCCCCCGCAGCGGTGGTCCAAGGTCTCCACGTTCATGCGTGCCGGCGAGACCGTCTGGATCCGCGTCAGCGGGTACAACGGCGCCACGGGCGACTTCACCCTCCGCGCCACCCAGCCCTGCTACGCCAACTGCGACGCCAGCCTCGCCTCTCCGTCGCTGAACGTCAACGACTTCTCCTGCTTCATGAACCGCTACGCCGCGGGCGACCCGCTCGCCAACTGCGACGGCTCCACCGCCCCGCCCATTCTCAACATCAACGACTTCACCTGCTTCCTCAACAAGTTCGCCGCCGGCTGCCCTTGACACCTCCTCGCCGCACCGTCGCTCACAACGCCCCCGCGGCCCACCGCGGGGGCTTTCGTTGATCCCGAGAATGCCCGCCGCACGGGCGTGGGAGCCCCCGGCCTTCCCGCGCGTCGATCGCTTTCTTGTCCGCTTCTCGCGCCGTTGCCGCACTGTTGGGGCGGGGAGGGGGGGGGGGCGGAGTCGCCCGCAGAGGGCTAGGGAACGATGTCCATGACCAGCACAGGAGACGCGACCGGACGATGGCACGCTCGGCACGCGCGGAACACCGCACACGCCCTCAACCCCTCGCAGCATGCCGCCGACGTGCTCCTTTTCGCCGCCGATCTGCCCACCACCATCAACTGGCCCGGCCGCTACCGCCTCGCCGAGGACGCCACCATCACGGGCGGGCAGCCCGCGATCACGATCGACGCCTCGAACGTCTCCCTCGACCTCGGCGGGCACACGCTGGCCGGCGACGGTCACTCCGCCACGCCCGGCATCCTCGCCGGGAAGGCCTGCAAAGGGCCCGTCACGGTCCGCAACGGCACGATCATGCGGTGGGGGGGCGACGGACTCCGCCTCGTCGGTGTCCGCGGCTGCCGCGTCGACGCCATAACCGCCCAAGGCAACGGAGGTCGGGGCATCGCCGTGGACGCCGACGCGACGCTCATCGCCTGCACCTCCATCGCCAACAACGACCGCTAGCGATCGTCAGGGACGCGACGCACCCCTCCGTGCTGGGCTAGGAGTCGCGCGTTCGCTCACTCGCGACACCCGGTCAGAACCGCGTGGCCGGAATCTTGTCGCTCATCTCCGTGCCCTTGGCCAGGTGCGTCGTGCCCGAGCCGATGCGCATCCCGTAGAACGACCGCCAGACGAAGAACATCGAGATCGCGAAGAACGCGACCGTGAGCAGCGTCGTGAGCGTCGTGTGCGTCGAACTCCCGACCTTGAGGCTGACAGCCAACTCGACCGCCAGCAGGCCGAACAGCGTCGTGAACTTGATGACCGGGTTCATCGCCACCGACGACGTGTCCTTGAATGGGTCGCCCACCGTGTCGCCCACGACCGTCGCCGCGTGCAACTCCGTCCCCTTCATCCGCAGTTCGGTCTCGACGACCTTCTTCGCGTTGTCCCAGGCCCCGCCCGCGTTGGCCATGAAGATCGCCTGGTAGAGCCCGAAGATCGCGATCGACACCAGGTACCCGATGAAGAAGAACGACTCGTAGAAGGCGAACGAGAGCGTCGCGAAGAACACGCCCAGGAAGATGTTGAACATGCCCTTCTGCGCGTACTGCGTGCAGATCGTCACGACGCGCTGGCTGTCCTCGACGCTCGCCTTCTTCGCGCCGTCCAGGCGGATGTTCGCCTTGATGAACTCCACCGCGCGATACGCGCCCGTGCTCACGGCCTGCGTCGACGCGCCCGTGAACCAGTAGATCACCGCGCCGCCCGTGATCAGCCCGAGCAGGAACGGCGGGTGCAGGATCGACAGGTTCGTCACCAGCGACGGCACCAGCCCGTGCGTCAGCGCCACCACGATCGCAAAGATCATCGTCGTCGCGCCCACCACCGCCGTCCCGATCAGCACCGGCTTGGCCGTGGCCTTGAACGTGTTGCCCGCGCCGTCGTTCTCCTCGAGCGCCTCCTTGGCCTTCTCGAACTCCGGCGTGAAGCCGTAGTCACGCTTGAGTTCCTCGCTGATGCCGGGGATCGTCTCGATCGTGGACAACTCGTACACCGACTGCGCGTTGTCCGTCACCGGCCCGTACGAGTCCACCGCGATCGTCACCGGGCCCATGCCCAGGAACCCGAACGCCACCAGCCCGAACGCGAACACCGCGGGCGCCATCATGATCGTGTGGCCCGGAGTCGTCGCCGCGAACATCGTGCTCACGTAGTACGCCGCGCCCATCAGCCCGACGATCGCCAGCCCGAGCCAGTAGCAGGAGAAGTTGCCCGCGACCAGGCCCGAGAGAATGTTCAGCGACGCGCCGCCCTGCTCCGAGGCCGTCACGACCTCGCGGACGTGCTTGGAGTGCGTGGACGTGAAGACCTTCACCAGTTCGGGGATGATGGCCCCCGCCGCCGTCCCGCACGTGATGATCAGCGAGAGTTGCCACCACCAGTCCTTGCCGCCCGCGATCTCGGGGATGAGCAGGTACGACGCCGCGAAGGTGAGCGCCACCGAGATGATCGACGTGATCACGACCAGGCTCGTGAGCGGGTGCTCGTAGTTGAACTTGTCCGCGTTCCCGTACTTGGCCTTGGCGATCGCCTCGTTGATGAAGTACGACGCGGCGCTCGCGATCACCATGATGATCCGCATCGCGAACAGCCACACCAGGAGTTGGACCTGCACCTTCTCGTACCCCGGACCGACCGTGTCCTGGTTGATCGCGAGCAGGATGAACGAGATCAGCGCCACGCCCGTCACGCCGTAGGTCTCGAACCCGTCCGCCGAGGGCCCGACCGAGTCGCCCGCGTTGTCGCCCACGCAGTCCGCGATCACGCCGGGGTTGCGGGCGTCGTCCTCCTTGATCCTGAACACGATCTTCATCAGGTCCGAGCCGATGTCGGCGATCTTCGTGAAGATCCCGCCCGCGATCCGCAGCGCCGACGCGCCCAGCGACTCCCCGATCGCGAACCCGATCAGGCACGCGCCCGACACATCGCCCGGCACGAACAGCAGGATCCCCAGCATGATGAGCAACTCGACGCTGATCAGCGCCATCCCGATGCTCATGCCCGCCTTCAGCGGGATCGCATAGCACGGGAACGGCTTGCCGCGCAGCGCCTCAAAGGCCGCCCGGCTGTTCGCGAACGTGTTCACGCGAATCCCGAACCACGCGACCCCGTACGACCCCGCGATCCCGACCAGGCTGAACGCCAGGATCAGCGCCACCTTCCCGCCCGACATCCCGTGCTGCATCGCGCCCGACGCGTCGCTCCCCGTCGGGATCAGCCAGCCGAAGTACCACGCCACCGCGACCGCGATGAACGCCCACAGCACCAGCAGGAACTTGCCCTGCTGCACCATGTACGACTTGCACGTCGCGTAGATCAACTCCGAGATGTCCCGCATGCTCTTGTGCACCGGCATCCGACGGAGTTGGGCGTAGATCACCAGCCCGAACACCATGCCCAGGGCGCTCACCGCCAGCCCGATGTAGAGCAGCACGTCGCCCGAGATCCCCATGAACTTCTCGCCGCCAACCCGCGGCAGCACGAGATTCGCTTCGCCGCCTGCCTTGTGCCCGCCCTCCGCCGCTCGCGCCGGCATCGCCGTCGTCAGCAGCATCAGCAGCATCGCCACCACCACCGCGGGCCCACGCACGGCTCCACGCACCACGCTTCCATAGGATCGCACGGGTTGACTCTCCGTCAGTTCAGGTGCCACGGCCTTCCGGGACCGACCCCGGATCGCCGTTGATGCGGGGCACTCTCGCGCCCCGAAGATTCGGGCAACATCGACCGTTCGCGCTTCACAACTACAACGGACCTACGGCGCGGGCGGCTTCGCCGAGCGAGCCCCGGGGCCCGCGAGGAACTCCGTCTTCAGCCTGCGATTCAGCGACTTCCGCGCCGCGCGACGGCGACGCTCCGAGGGCTTCTCGTAGAACTCCTTCCGCTTGATGTCCTTCGTCAGGCCCTCTTTCTCGCACAACTTCTTGAAGCGACGGAGCATCTGCTCGTGAGATTCGCCGCTCCGCGCCTTGATCCGGATCGCCATGGGTCGTCACGCTCCCAGTTTTCTAGCCCACGATCGCTGTCGCCGACCTCGATGGTCGGGGGTGGTTAGTAAAGCACTCACACCGCCAAAGTCAACCTCCACCACCCCTCACAAACCCCTTCGCTCCGGCTCGCCCGAGACTCTCCCGTCCCACCCCTCTCCGACGCGACCTTCCCATTTCTCCTCGCAGCGTGCGGCGCGTGCCGATCTCTTTCCATATGCGCACCTCGCGGTTCTGCGCCCTCGCCACCCTGCCCTGCATCCTCTTCGGCTGCGCCGACCAGCCCGTAGCGCACGGCCAGAGCGACGCCGTCCTCGCCCGATACCGCTTCCGCCGGCTCACCGCCGACCTCCCGGCCTCGATCCGCGTGCCCGCCGTTGCCGCCGCCGCAGACAGCGCCCTCCGCGACCGGGGTTACTCGATCACCGACGCGCGCGTCAACGATGACCGCGCCGACCTGACGGCCAAGCCCTTCGATCCGACGTTCCTCGAGTCGATGAGTGTCTCCGTCCGCCAGGCCGCCACCGGCACGCGCCTCGACATCATCGCAACCCCGCTGGGCGACCGCGCCCGTTCCCACGCCCTCCTCGACGCCATCCTCGACCGTCTCGGGCACTAGCGGCCACGCCCGTACCAACGAAACGGGCCCCGGCATCGTCGCCAGGGCCCGACTCTCTGTCCCGCGCCGGCCACACGACGCCATCACGGCGCCGAGCAACCCATCGCGAACTTGTTGTTGAAGCAGATGAAGTCGTTGATGTTGAGCACGGGCGGGATCGTGCTCTGGTCACAGTTCGCGTACGTGTCGCCGCCCGAGAACCGATTGAGGAAGCACACGAAGTCGTTCACATTGAGGAACGGCACGATCGTCGATCCGTCGCAGTTCGCGTAGCACCCGCTCCCGCCCGTCACCTCGGCGCCCATGACCAGCGACAACTCCCACCACAGGATCGAGCCCACGTCGCCGCCGGCACAGTCCTGCACCTCCAGCATCCATGTGCCCGACGCGTCGAGACCGGCAAACGCCGACAGCGGGCCCTCGGCCTTCCAAGGCCCTTCGATGTTCGCGTACCCGGGGTCGGCGATCTTGGGCACGTCATACGTATCCCCGCCTCCATTCGAGATGAACAAGTTGCCCGGGCCCCCGCCGTAGTTGTCCGCGGCAAACCCGAACGTCGTCTGCGGCACGCCAGGCCTGTCCACCAGCACCACCGTCGGCCCGCCCACCTTCGTCAGTCGCACCGTCAGGTCGCCCTGGAACGTGTGCGCGACGTGGAACGCGGACATCACGCTTGTGATCGTCCCGGTCTCCGGGACCGTGATGACCGCCGCCCCGCTCGTCCCGCACCCGGTGCTCCCCGAGCCGTCCGGGATCGGCACCGCCGGCCCGTTGAACACCTTCTTCACCGTCGGGACCATCTCCACCACGCCGTAGTTGAACGTCGAACCATCAAAGAAACCCGGGCTCCCCTTGAACTTGTTCGTCGCGGGGTCATATTCGATGGTGTCTACCTGCGTCCCGCCGGCCATGCCCTGCTTCGTGTCGTGCGCGACGTCGATCGAGTACTTTCCGTTCCCCAGGTCCGTCATCCCGACGATCGCCGCGGTGTGCCAGCCTCCCTGCAACTCCACGTCCTTCATGTCCTTGAGCGCCTGCAGCATCTCGGCCATCGTGCCGACCTTCATCGTCTGGACCGGATACCGATTGGCCATCATGTAGGCGTCCTTGTCCTTCCACCACGCGTTGCCGTTCGGATTGTCGTCGATGTAGCATCCGATCATCCGCGGCGGGACTTTCCACTTCGTCGCCGTCTTCATCGTTGCCAGGTCAATGCCCAGCATCCCCCATGCCGCGTTCGGGTTCTTGTCCTTCAGGAACATCAGGCTGTTCGACACCGACACCGGCGTGCACTCGTTCACCCCGCAATCTTGGTTGGGGAAGTTCTTGTGTGCCGCTTTCATCGGCTGCGCCGCCACCGGCGCCGTGCCCTGGCTCGGCGACGCCGGGGGCAGTTGGGCCCCGGCGCTGGGCTCCACGCCCTTCTCCATCGTCCGCGTGTCCCCGCCCACCGTCATCGGCGGCGTGTTCGGCGCGGGCCCCGCCGCCACGGGCGCGTCCGTCAGCGAGTACCCCATCGACGCCGATGGCGTCCCCACGATGTTCGTCCCGCGAGGGTTCCCAAGGTTGAAACTGAAGTTCTGCGTCTGGTTCACGCACCCCTCGCGGCTGACCAGCGGCATGTTCTGCAACACCCAGTTCCCGCCGTAACTCAGGTTGAAGTACTGCACGATCGGCTTGCCCATGTACGTGAAGTCGATCGTCCCGTACTCCGTGTCCGGGTAGGCCACCCCGTCGAGCACGAAACTCAACTGCTTCAGGCTCGCCAGCGGGCTCCCGCCCCCCGTCCCGCCCGTGTAGCAGATCCGCCCGTTCCACACCCGTGGCGAGAACGGCGAACCCCCCGTGAACGGAGCCGTCGTCGTCGCCTGCGCCGCGCCCAAGTTCAGCGTCAGGTCCGGGTTCGAGTACGTCTGGTTCGAGCCCGTCCCGTTCGTGTACATCGGCGTCGTCGTCGGGCCATATCGGATCGCCACCCCGTACGTGCCAGGCGGGATCGGGAAGTCGCTCACGTCGATCGCCGAGGGCTGGCCCACCCCCGCCGAGATCCCCGCGCCCGCCGACACCTGCGTCCACGCGCTCGGGGTGCTCGTGTTCCCCACGTACGTGCCCCCCGGCGCCGTCAGGTACACCGTCACATCAATCGGCAACCCCACCCCGGCGTTCGTGTTCACGTCCAACGCCGTCACGGTGATCGGCACGTTCACCGTGGCGTCGAAGTACACCGTCCACAGCCCCGCCCCGTTGTTGTTGTTCGCGAACGTCGTCTGCAGGCAGTTCTGCGCGGACGCCACCGACGCGGCCGCTCCGCTTGCGCACACCATCGCCATCGCTCGCCACGACGCCGGGCGTCCGCTTCTCGACACGCTACGCATGTTGTGCTCCTCGTGCGTCAGAGCGATCGTGCGGATCGTCCTGCATCGCCGCCGACAAGGCAGCGAACCTCCTCGTCACGACCTCATCGCACGACAGAATCTAACAAGCGGCATCGACCCACGCAATAGCACGGGCCGCAAACATCGTGCGAACATCGGTCCCGAAGGCTCCGCGCCGGCCGCAAACGGCGTGCGAACAACCCCGCGCCGCCTCTTCGTCGCCGCCACCGCCGCGCACTCCACAGGCCCGGCGCACACTCGCCGCCGTCGCGCGATCATTCGATCGACATCATCGCCAGCGGCCGCGTTCGCGGGCTCAGCCCCGGCCGCCGCGGTCGCCCCCGCGATCTCCTCCCCGGCCGCCGCCTCCGCCGCGACGGCCGCCACGATCACCGCCCCCGCGTCGCCCGCCGCGATCCCCGCCGCCGCCGTGATGGCCGCCGTGGTGTCCACCCCCGCCGCCCTCGTGGTGCCCGCCCTCGCCGCCCTGCGGCTCGTCGGCATACACCGGCGCGGGCGCCCCGCCCTCGTCCACCATCGCCGCCTTCCGGCTCAACTTGATCCGGCCCTGGTCGTCGATCAGGATCACCTTCACCTTCACCGTGTCCCCGATCCGAACCACGTCCGTCACGTTCTTCACGTACCCGTCCGCCAGTTCCGAGATGTGGCACATCCCGTCCGTCCCCGGAGCCAACTCCACAAACGCCCCGAAGTCCTTGGTGCTCACCACCCGGCCCGTGTAGACCGTCCCGACCTTGATCTCCTCGCACAGCGCCTCGACCTCGGCACGCGCCCCGGCGATCGCCTCCCCGTTCGGCGCCGCGATCATCACCGTCCCGTCGTCCTCCACGTCGATCGTCACCCCGTACTTCTCCTGCAGCCCGCGGATCATCTTCCCGCCCGGGCCGATCAACTTCCCGATCTTCTCCGGATCGATCTTGATCGTGATCAGCCGCGGCGCCAGCGGCGAGATCTCCGGCCTCGGGCCCGCGATGATCCCCTCCATCGTCTCGATGATCTCCAGACGGCCCACCCGCGCCTGCTCCAGGATCCGCTCCACCTGCCCCAGCGACAGCCCCCGCGCCTTGAGGTCCAACTGGATCCCCGTGATCCCCTCGCGCGTCCCCGCCACCTTGAAGTCCATGTCGCCGAAGAAGTCCTCTTCCCCGATGATGTCCGTCACGAACAACTCGTTCTGGTCGTTGTCATCCGCAAACCGCCCCACGCTGATCCCCGCGCACATCGCCTTCACAGGCACGCCCGCGTCCATCAGCGCCAGACAGCCCCCGCACACCGACGCCATCGACGACGACCCGTTGCTCTCCGTGATGTCGCTCACCACCCGGATCGTGTACGGGAACTCCTCCGGGCTCGGCAGGATCCCCATCAGCGACCGCTCCGCCAGCGCCCCGTGCCCGATCTCACGCCGGCCCGGGCCCGTGATCCGCTTCGCCTCCCCCGTCGCGAACGGCGGGAAGTTGTAGTGCAGCGTGAACTTCTTCGAGTACTCCGGGATCAGCCCGTCGATGATCTGCTCGTCCTTGGCCGTCCCCAGCGTGCACGACACCAGCGACTGCGTCTCCCCACGCTGGAACAGCGCCGAGCCGTGCGTCCGCGCAAAGACCCCGACCTGCCCCGTGATCGGCCGGATCTGCGTCGGCCCGCGCCCGTCCGCACGCGACCCGCTCTCCACGATCAGCCGCCGCGTGACCTTCTCCTCCAGCCGACGGAACGCCTCCTTCGCCTGCGTCCGACGCTTCAGCGACTCCGCGTACTGCCCGTACGTCCCGTCAACCTTCAGCGGGAACTTCTCCTCAAGCACCCGGTCCCGCAGCGCGTCCACGGCCTCCGCTCGCGCCTGCTTCCCGGGAATCTTCCTCGCCGCCGTCAGCTCCCGCTCCGCCGCCTCCTTGACGATCGCCGCCACGTCCGCGGGCGGCAGCGCCAACTCGCCGACGACCTTCTCCTTGCCCGCGCGGGCCACCAACTCATTGATCAGTCCGATCGTCTCGAGCACGTGCCCATACCCGAACTCCATCGCCGCGTGCACGTCCCGCTCCGAGACCTCCGCCGCCCCGACCTCGATCATGTTGATCCCGTCCTTGTGCCCCGCGAGCACCAGGTCGAGGTCGGAATAGTCCATCTGCGTCACCGTCGGGTTGATGACGAACCGCGTCCCGTCGTCCGTGTGGATCCTCGCCACTCGCACCGTCGCCGTCGGGCCCTCGAACGGCGCATCGCTCAGCGCCAGCGCCGCCGACGCCGCCGTTCCCGCCAGCACGTCCGTGTCGTTCTCCCCATCGTGGCTCATCACCCAGACCTGCACCTGGATCTCGTCGATGAACCCGTCAGGGAACAGCGGACGGATCGGCCGGTCGATCATCCGCATCGTCAGCGTCTCCTTCTCATTCGGAGCGCCCTCCCGCTTGCGGAAACCGCCCGGGAACTTCCCCGCCGCCGAGGTCTTCTCGCGGTAATCAACCGTCAGCGGGAAAAAGTCCAGCCCCTCCCGCGGCTTCGCACGCACCACCGTCGCGATCACCGTGCTCCCGCCGTAACTCGCCATCACCGCCGCGTCGCACAACTTCGCCACCAGCCCCGTCTCCAGCACGAGCGTGCGGCCGCCGATTTCCTTCTCCACCCGAATCGTTCCCAATGCCATTCTGCTGCCCTTTCCGGTCCCGCCGACGCCCACAGCGCCGGGTCGATGCGCCCGCCGCGCACGCCGTCTCATCGGCTCGCGACAGGCTTCCTTGTTCCGGACTTGTCCCGTGCCCCCATCGGGCCCCAGCGGCAGAAGACAAGTGGCAGTCCAGAACAACTGCCCCTTGTCCACTGCCCCCGGCAGGCCAAGCCCTCAAAACGCAAACGGGCGCCGCTCGGCGCCCGTTCCGTCACTTCCTCAACCCAAGACGCGAGATCACGCCCTGGTAACTCTCCCGATCCGTCTGCGACAGGTATCGCAGCAGCCGGTTCCGACGGCCAACCATCGCGATCAGCCCGCGACGGCTGTGGTGGTCCTTCACATGCTCACGCAGATGCTCCGACAGAGCATTGATCGTCTCCGTCAGCATCGCGATCTGAACCTCCGGCGAGCCCGTGTCCGTCTCGTGGGTCCGGTAATCTTGTACAACCTGCTTCCGGCGTTCAAGAGCGATGGCCATGCGTGCGTTTGCCTCTTGCTGAAGATACTTCGCCAGACACCCTCCGCCAGAGTGTCCAATCCGACCGCTACTGTAGTCCCCACCCGCCGCACGATCAACGCCGAACCGCCACTACCCTCTCCGCGATGCCCTGCTCCTGCCTCAACGACGACCCCCGGATCGCCCTCGACGCGCTCCGCGCCGCCACGACCCTCCGCGTCCTCATCGACGAGTCCCACTTCATCGTCTCCACCCGCCGCTGCCCGCTCTGCGGCCGGTGCTTCCTCTCCATCTTCACCGAGACCATCGACTGGGCCGATGGCGACGATCCCCAGGTCTGGACCTGCGTCCCCCTCGAATCCCACGAACTCGATCGCCTCCACGCCGCCGCAGACCGCGAACCCATCACCGAGGACCACCTGCTCGGCCTCTCGATCCGCCGACGCATCCTCGTCCGTCGCGCCCCCAAAGCACAGCCCGAGTCCGCCGACTGGGCCGTCCGCGACCTGACCATCCCGCCCCACGACTGAGCCGCCTCGGGACCACTCTCGCGTAGCATCGCGCCCATGCTCCCCGACCGACTCCTCGCCGCCGCCTCGGGCCTCGCTCGCTTCACTCGCGTCGAACCCCTCCACGCCGAGGCCTTCCAGTCCGTCGATCCCCTCGCGCTCGCCGAGGCCCGTCGCGCCGCACTCCGCCCCGTCAGTCCCGGCTGGCGATGGGGGCCTGTCTGGTCCTTCGCCTGGTTTCGGCTCACGGGCCGCGTGCCCGAGCCCTCCGCTGGCCGGGCACACCTCCGATTCTCCAGTGGGAGCGAAGCCCTGCTCTATCTGGACGACACCCCATACCATGGCATCGACGACAACCACACCCTCATCCCCCTTCCCGACACCCTCCGCGGCGAGGCCGACTTCCTTATTCAAGCCGAGTGCATCCGCCCGCTCGGCGCGACGACCTTCTTCTGGGACTCACCCGCCGAGCACCGCCGCTGGGCCGAGCCCGATCCGGGCCGCTTCGAGTTCGCCGATCTCGTCGTCCTCGATCCCGTCGCCGATCGCCTGCGTGTTCTCCTCGAGTTCGCCGCCGACCTGCTGCGCACCACGCCGGACGATCGCGAGCAACAGGCGGAGATGAGCGCGCTCGCGCTCGCCGCCGAACGTGCGCTCGCCATGCTCGATCGCCCCGCCGATGCCGCCGAGATCCTCGAGGCCGCCCTCGTCGCGCTCCCCGCCCCCGCCAATGTTCGCACGCGCTGCCTCGCCGTCGGCCACGCCCACATCGACACCGCCTGGCTCTGGACCACCGCCCACACCCGCCGAAAGTGCCTCCGAACCTTCGCCTCCGCGCTCCGACTGATGGAGTCCGACCCCGCCTTCACCTTCACCTGCACCCAGCCCGTGCTCTACGACTGGCTCGCCCGCGACTCCCCCGACCTCTTCGCCCAGGTCGCCCGGCGGCTCCGCGAGGGACGATGGGAATACTCCGGCGCCACCTGGATCGAGCCCGACTGCAACATCCCCAGCGGCGAGTCCCTCATCCGCCAACTCCTCCACGCCCGCGACCACGCCCGCCGAACCTTCCCCGACGCCGATCCCCCCGACTTCCTCTTCCTCCCCGACACCTTCGGCTTCCCCGCCACGCTCCCGCAGATCATCGCCCAGGCCGGCCTGCGAACCTTCATCACCAACAAACTCGCGTGGAATGACACCAACAGGTTCCCGCACTCCACCTTCCTCTGGCGCGGGCTCGACGGCACCGAAGTCCTCAGCCATTGCACCCCCGGCCACGAGTACAACGCCACCAACACCCCGCGCGAACTCCGCCGCGCCCACGACAACCTCCTCCGCTCGCTTCCCGACTGCGTGCGGCCAGACACTCCCGTGTCCCCGCGACCCGCCTCCTTCCTCCAACCCTTCGGCTACGGCGACGGGGGCGGCGGGCCCACCGCCGACATGCTCCTACGCGCCCGTCTCGCCGACCGCTGCCCCGCCCTCCCCGCCGTCCGCCTCGGGACCATCCGCCAGTTCTGCGACGGCCTCCACGCCTCACGTCGCGACGCCGAACCCGCCCGCAATCCGCTCCCCGTCCACGCCGGCGACCTCTACCTCGAACGCCATCGCGGGACCTACACCACCCACGCCTGGCTCAAGCGCGCCAACCACCACGCCGAGCAGCGGCTCCGCGTCGCCGAGTGGCTCCTCGTTGCCAACCCCGCGCGAACACCCCCGTCCGCCGAGCAGCGTGACCGCCTCGACCACGCCTGGAAACTCCTCCTCCTCAACCAGTTCCACGACATCCTCCCCGGCTCGTCCATCGGACCCGTCTACGCCGACACGCGCCGCGACCTCGCCCAGGTCGAGTCCCACGCCGACGCGCTCATCCGCGATGCCGCCCGCTACTGGCGATCCGCGGTCCCGGGCGACGCCGTCCTCAATCCCGCATCGTTCGCGCGCACGGGCGTGGTCGAACACCGCGGCACGCTCCACCTCGCCCATGCCGTCCCCGCCCTCGGCGTCGCCACTCTCCCCGCGCCCGACTCCCTCCCGCCCGGTGTTGCGCCCGCGCACGCCGTCGGCCTTGTCCTCTCCAACGGCCTCCTCCGCGCCCAACTCGACCGCGCCGGCGCGATCCGCTGCCTCCGGCGCGCGCACACCGTTGGTCGTGACGGCCGCCCCGGGCTAGGGCCAGAGTTGTGCGCACATTCCGGGACGTGCCACGTGGCACTTTTCGCCGACACCCCGCGCCACTGGGAGGCCTGGGACATCGACCTCGAGCACTCGCGCACACGGCGGGACCTGACGCACGCGGCGGCAAGGGTCAGCCTTGTGCGCGCCGGGCCGCTTCGCGCCGCGATCGAGTTCGAGCGCCCGATCGGGCGCGAGAGCCGGATGGTGGTGAGGTACACGCTCGATGCCGGGTCGCCGCGGCTGGACGTGCGGTGCCGGGTGTGGTGGCGGGAGCGGCGGACGCTGGCGCGCGCGCGCTTCGCGACGTCCTTTGGGGCGGAGTACGCGACGGTCGGGGTGCAGTTCGGGCACGTTCGGCGGTCGCTGTCGGCGCGGACGAGCCACGATCGGGCGCGGTTCGAGGTCCCGGTGCATCGGTGGGCGAGCGTGTCGGACCCGCGGGGCGGCGCGGGGCTTGCGGTGCTGACGCGAGGGATCTATGGCTTGAGTTGCCTCGACGGCGTGATGGGGCTGACGCTGCTGCGGGGGACGATGTTTCCGGATCCGGAGGCCGACATGGGCGAGCATGAGATGGAGTTTGCGATCATGCCGCATGGGGGCGATTGGCGCTCGGCGGGCGTGGTGGAGGAGGCGGAGGCGTTCGGGACGCCGATGTTCGTGTCGGAGGGTGAGGCGGGGCGCGACGGCGGCGCGGCGTGGGCGCCGATCGCGCTCGACGTGGACGGGCCGGCGAGGGTGGAGGTGTCCGCGTTCAAGCCGGGGGAGCGCGGCGAGGGCGTGGTCGTGCGGCTCGTCGAGGTCGGAGGCGAGGCGGGGGTGGCGCGAGTGCGCTGGGGATTCGGCGTGCGCGAGGTGCGGGCGGTGGATGTGCTGGAGCGGCCGATGGAAGTGGCTGGGCTGCGGCACGAGGGCGGGATGACGACGGTGCCGATGGGCGCGTTCAAGATCGTGACGCTGCTGGCGAGGGCGGACTGAGCGCAGAGATCATGGAGAGGGAGAGAAGCGATCGGGAGGTGGTCGCGGTGACAGGCGAGCCACGCTCCGGGAGGACGCGGTGACCGATGGAGTGCTCGTCGGCGGCCGTAACGCGCTGGAGGCGGTCGTCGTATACCGGCGGCGGAGCAAGGAGCAAAACCATGATGAGGCGTGTGCTGCTTGCGTGCGTGCTGGTCGCGATGCCGGCGAGCGCGTGTCCGATCCCGAGGGCCGGGTCGGAGCCACCGACGATCCCGGAGCAGAATCGGCTGGCGGTGAAGTGCCAGGTGCACGATCCGGTGTGGCCGGCGAGCCTGAAAGTCTCGTATCGGAACTCGGACGGCTCGACTGGGCGGCTGTTTCTCGCGGCGACGACGGACCACCAGGGCGGGTTCCTGATGTACAACCTGCCTGCGCCGATGGAGTACGTGATCGACGTGCTCGATGACTCGGGCAGGCGAGGGAGCGCGTTCGCGGTGTTCACGGATGCCGGGACGTTTGTGTCGCTGACGATCGTGCTGCAGCCGTAGTCGTGCGCATCGAAGGTGATCACCGCCTACCTCGGCCGCGCGAGGCGGCGGTGTTTTCATGTGCGGGGCGTCGATGTGGCGCGGAGGGAGGCCGAGGCGGAGGCGTGCGGGCTCGGACTGGGGGAGCGGGACGGGCCGAGGCGCGGGGTCAGTGGGCGCTCTGCGCGGGCGGCGGTCGCTCGATCTCGTCGATAGTGGTTCGGCGGAGGGTGACCTGTCCCGCGGGGGTTTGGAGGCGGTGTTCCTGCACGTCCTTGCGGACGAGTTGCTTGGTGGGCTTGACGGGGGTGCGGAAGCCGCGCGCGACGTGGCCGACGAAGGCGCCGAGGTTGAAGAGGAGCGAGTTGGGCTTGTGGGCCATGTGGGATCGTAGCGGGGGAATCGCCCGGGTTGACGGGCGGGGCGGGATCGGCGAGACTGGGCGGGCACCGTTGAAAGGGCTCGCGATGGTCGAGGCGAAGTGTGGCGGCGTGTCGCGTCGGGCGTTCATGGCGTCGGCGGCGGGGGCGGCGCTGGGCGGGGCGGCGGCGTGGGCGTTGCCGGCGCGGTCGTGGGCGAGGGTGCTGGGCTCGAACGAGCGGATCACGATCGGGGTGATCGGGACGGGCGGGATGGGGACGAGCCACCTGCACGGGTTCATGAAGCGGCGCGAGGCGGACAACGTGGCGGTGACGCGGGTGTGCGACGTGTATCGGCGTCGGCTGAACAACGCGGCGAAGGTGATCGGGGGGAGCGCGGGCGCGGGGACGATGGAGTATCGGGAGGTCCTGGATGACAAGGAGGTGGACGCGGTGCTGATCGCGACGCCGGACCATTGGCACACGCGGATCGCGATCGAGGCGATGGAGTCGGGGAAGGCGGTGTACTGCGAGAAGCCGCTGTCGCTGACGATCGAGCAGGCGCTGGCGTGCCGGGACGCGGTGCGGCGGACGGGGAGGGTGTTGCAAGTGGGCCCGCAGTACACGAGTCTGGACAGCACGTGGAAGGCGCGGGAGGCGATCGGCGCGGGGCGGATCGGGAAGGTGGTGTGGAGCCAGTCGGCGTACTGCCGGAACTCGCGCGGGGGGCAGTTCAACTGGGCGATCGACGCGGACGCGGGCCCGAACCAGGACGCGGGCTCGGACGGGTACGTGTGGTGGGACCGTTGGCTGGGTCACGAGCAGGGGTTGGCGGCGAAGATCCCGTGGAACGCGGACCATTTCTTCCGGTTCCGGAAGTACTTCGCGTACAACGGTGGCGTGGCGACGGACTTGTTGTATCACAAGTTAGCGCCGCTGCTGCTGGCGATCAGCGGGCCGAAGGGGGAGTACCCGAAGCGTGTGGTGGCGAGCGGGGGCAAGTTCCTGGAGAAGGACGAGCGTGACATCCCGGACACATTCATGATGATGGCGGACTATCCGTCGGAGCACACGATCGTGCTGGCGAGCGTGATGACCAACGACGTGGGGCTGGAGACGGTGATCCGGGGGCAGCACGGGACGATGCAGTACAAGGACAACGCGGACTGGGGCGACGGCGGCAAGTTGGTGATCCGCGAGCAGGGGGAGTGGTCGCCGGAGTTTCGGAGGGCGAACGCGGACCGGGTGAAGGAGACGATCACGAAGGACGCGGACGGGAAGGAGCGGACGGACCCCGCGCGCGGGCAGGCGACGGTGGAGATCGCGTGCGGGTCGAGGCGGGATCACGTCGGGAACTGGCTGGACTCGATCCGCGGGGGCGCGTCGCCGAACTGCAACATCGACCTGGGCTGCTCGACGATGGTGGCGATCAAGATGGGCGTGGAGGCGTATCGGCAGAACAAGGTGATGACGTGGGACGCCGGGTCGGAGCGGATGGTGGCGGGGTAGTCAGTGCTGGCGCGAGGCGAGGGCGATCTGCGCGAACCAGGCGGAGAAGACGGAGAACCCGCCGAGGGCGCGCCAGTCGCCCTCGACGAAGTCCGGGGCGTACTCGGCGAGGAAGCGTGCGGTCTCGAAGCCGGTGTTGACCTCGACGCGAGCGGGGGCGGCGAAACCCGCGGCGAGGGCGTCGGTGTTCTCGCGCGAGGTGCCGGCGAGCGAGGGGAGCGCGGCATCGAACGAGAACTTGTCGGCAATGACGCGCAGGTGGTGCCCGTCGAGGGTGTGGAGGTCGAGGAGTTCGACGACCTCGAGGCGAGCGCGACGGGAGTGGCCCTGGTCCCAGTCGGCGGCGGAGAGCGTGCCATGGAGTTGGTGGAGGCCCTGGACGGCGAAGTCGCCCTCGCCGGTGGACTTGGGGGCGCGAACGTGGGCGCGCAGGAGGGCGGTGATGCGTGAGGCGTCGAAGGTGATCGCGTCGCCGCGCCACGGCTGGGCGACCCAGAGGGACGAGTCGGGAGCCTTGGCGGCGGACTTGAGGCGTATGGGGTCGAGGGCGGCTTGGATGTGCGTGCCGAGGACGGGGACGGCGGTGCCACCCCAATCTCGGATCTGCTCGGCGACCTTGGCGCAGTGGTCCATGGGAAGGCGGGCGAAGATGGCGGGCGTGGCGCGGCGGGCGAGTTCGTTGGAGCGGTAGCGGTCGAGGCCGAGGCACCGAGCGAGGGCGTCGGCGCGGCGGGGCTGATCGAAGGCGGGGGGCCACGCGACGATGGAGAGATAGGCACGATCGGCGGGCATGGCGGAGGGTACCACGAACCGAGGGATCGTGGAGGGCTAGCATGGCCGCGACATGGTGATCCTCGCGTCGCAGAGCAACGTGGCGGTGGGGCTGCTGGCGATCCTGGCGGCGGCGGGGCTGGTGGCGCTGGTGCTGGGTCGGCTGCGGATGGTGACGATCCCGGGCTACCTGATTGCCGGGGCGATCGTGGGGCCGCATGGGCTGGGCCTGGTGCGCGAGTCGGCGGACGCGGCGGCGATCTCGCAACTGGCGATGGTCGTTCTGATGTTCACGGTGGGTCTGCACCTGGACCTCGGGGGCATGTCGTCGGACCTTCGGCGGATCGCGGGGGTGACGGTGGGGGCGACGATCGGGGTGCTGCTGCTGGGTTGGCCGGCGGGCCGGGCGTTTGGGCTGGACTCTCCGGCGTCGCTGGCGGTGGCGATGGGGATGGCGATCTCGTCGACGGCGGTGGTGCTGCGGGTTTTGGAGGCGAGGCGTGAGTTGCACCTGGCGCAGGGGCGGGTGGCGCTGGGCGTGCTGGTGTTGCAGGACATGCTGGCGCTGGTGTTCATGGCGTCGCTGCCGGTGCTGGCGGCGTGGTCGCGCGTGGAAGGGGGCGGATCGCAGGCCGAGGGTCACGCGGGGTCGATGGCCGACCCGATGCGCGTGGTGGTGGGATCGAGCCGGGCACTGGGGGGGATGATCCTGCTGGTGGTGGTGGGGCGTGCGGTGCTGCCGAGGTTGATCGGAGCGGCGGCGCGGGCGGGGAACGAGGTGATGCTGGTGATCTCGGCGGCGGTGGCGCTGGCGGCGGCGATGGCGACCTCGTGGCTCGGATTCAGCCCGGAACTGGGCGCGTTCCTGGCGGGGTTCCTGCTCGCGACGACGCCGTTCCGGTATCAGTTGGCGGGGCAGTTGGTCCCGATGCGGGACCTGTTCATGGCGATCTTTTTCGCGGCGATCGGGCTGGAGATGCCGCTGACGGTGCTCGCGTCGGACTGGTGGATCATCGGGCTGGGCGTGGTCGCGACGGTGGGGATCAAGGCGGCGGCGACCGGGGCGGCAGGGTGGCTCGCGGGGCTGAGCGTGCCGATGTCGGCGTACGCGGCGCTGGCGCTGGCGCAGGGGGGCGAGTTCACGCTGCTGATCGTGGCGCAGGCGCGCGGCTCGGGGGTGCTGACGCCCTCGCAGGCGTCGCACGTGATCGCGGTGACGGTGATCTCGCTGGTGGTGACGCCGTGGCTGGTGGGCGCGGGTCGTGCGGCGTCGGTGGCGATGCGCCGGCTGCCACCCGCGCCGTGGGCAAGGGCCGAGGACGAGGGCGCGGCGGCGGCGTCCGGGAGCGCGGCGTCGCAACTGGTGATCGTGGCGGGGTTCGGGCCCGTGGGGCGCGCGGTGGTGGACGCGATCGAGAAGCGGGGCGCGATCGTGACGGTGGTGGAACTGAACCCCAAGACGGTGGACAAGCAGCACCGGCTGGGCCGGGCGATCGTGTTCGGGGACGCGTCGAACGCGGAGGTGCTGGAGCGAGCGGGGCTGGGGGCGGCGTCGGCGGTGGTGCTGACGATGCCGGACGAGGAGGCGGTGTTGCGCGCGTGCCGAACGATACGGCTGGCGAGGCCGGACATCCTGATCTCGGCGCGGCTGAACGTGCTGTCGCGTGCGATCCAGGCGATGCAACTGGGCGCGGATCACACGGTGGTGGAAGAGTTGGCGACGGCGGAAGCGATGGCGGCGCAGGTGATGAGGAAACTCGAGGAGCACGCGGCGGGCGCGGACACGAACCCGCGGCTGTACGAAGTCGAGAGGGCGAAGTGAGCGGGGGCCGGGGGAGGCTGGTGGGCGCCGGCGGCGCTAGGGCGTGAGGCCCGCGGACAGTTCGCGGGTGAACCGTTCGGCCTCGGCGGCGGGGTCGCGGCCCTCGTCGGCGGCGTCCTGCATCCGACGGACGAGGGCGCTCCCGACAATCGCGGCATCGGCGCAGGGGCCGCTGGAGCGGACGACCGCGCGGACGTGCGCGGGCGTGGCGATTCCGAACCCGCAGGCGATCGGGAGGGACGAGGCGGCGCGGAGGGCGGCGACGGCTGGAGCGATGTTCGGCGCCTCGGAACGCTCCCCGGTGATGCCGGTTTGCGCGAGGAGGTAGACGAAGCCGGTGGAGGCCCGCGCGATGGCGGCGGCCCGGGGCGGGGGCGTGTTGGGAGCCACGAGCAGACTGAACGAGAGCCCAGCGCCGGCGGTGGCGAGGCGGAGCGGTTCGGACTCTTCGAGCGTTACGTCGGGGACGATGAGGCCATCGAACCCCGCGGCGGCGAGGCGGGCGAAGAGGCGTGAGGGGTCGGGCGCGGGCGAGGGCCGCTCGGAGGCGAGGCGGTGGATGATGGAGATGCTGCACATGGCGACGACGCCGATGGAGAGGCGTGGTCGAACGGCGGCGACCTGGTCGATGACGCGGGCGGGGGTGATGCCGCGTTCGAGCGCGCGGTGCATGGCGGCGGCGATCACGGGCCCGTCGGCGACGGGATCGGAGAAAGGAAAGCCGACCTCGGCGATGGCGGCCCCGCCGCGCTCCAGGGCGAGGAGCGCCTCGCCCGTGTCGCCCGGGTATCCGCCGCAGACGAACGGCATGAGCGCGTGGCGATCCGCGGCACGAAGCGACGCGAAGATGTCGTCGAGGCGAGGCACGAGGTGAGGGTATCGGGCGTCTAGCCGCGCATCTTGCGGGACATGACGCGGTCGAGGTCGCGCTTGGTCTGGCGCTGGGCGATGGCGGCCCGCTTGTCGTGCCGGGCCTTGCCCTTGCCGAGCCCGATGAGGAGTTTGGCGTACCCGTCCTTGAAGTAGAGTTTGAGGGGGACGATGGTCATGCCCTTCTGATCGACCTGTCGGGCGAGTCGCTGGATCTCGCGCTTGTGGGCGAGGAGTTTGCGGGTTCGGCCGCGGGCGTGCTGACGCGGCCCGGCGGGGCCGTATTCCTCGATCGTGACCTGGTGCAGATAGAGCGAGGGCGGCTCGAGTTGGACGCGGACGTATCCCTCGGCGAGGGAGATCCTGCCGTCGCGCACGGCCTTGACCTCGGTGCCCTGGAGGACGATGCCGCACTCGAGGGTGTCGGAGATGGCATAGTCGTGGCGGGCGCGCCGGTTCTCGACGCTGACTTCCTTGTTTTTATCCTTTTTGCTGGCCATGGGGTGCGGAACCGGGTGGGGACGAATCCGACTACTGTAGATGCGATGCCGGGAGCGATGATCGTGCTGGTGGTGGTGGTGGGCGTGGCGCTGGTGGGCGTGGTGGCGTACCTCGCGCACAAGGCGGAGGTGCAGCGACGGGAGGGGCTGGCGGCGCTGGCGGCGGAGTTGGGGTGGACGTTTGAGCCGGCGCGGGATCGCGGGTTTGACGAGGAGCACGCGCAGTTTGGCGTCTTTCGGCGGGGGCACAGCCGGGCGGCGCTGAACACGATGCGCGGGCGGCTCGCGGTTGGGCCGCGCGAGCACGGGGGACGGATGGGGGACTTTGAGTACAAGATCACGACCTCGAGCG
Organism: Phycisphaerae bacterium; assembly: GCA_016793805.1. GTDB lineage: Bacteria > Planctomycetota > Phycisphaerae > Phycisphaerales > UBA1924 > JAEUIZ01. The sequence continues at coordinate 165,086 of JAEUIZ010000040.1, read as the reverse complement.
GCAAGAGCACGAGGACGCGAACGATACGGACGAGTTACATCGTGGTGCGGCCGGCGTTCCCGCGTCTGCCGGACCTTCTGATCCGCCGCGAGACGGTGCTGGACAAGTTGGCGGGCGCGATCGGGTTTGACGACATCGACTTTGAGTCGTCGGAGTTCAGCCGGAAGTTCCACGTCAAGAGCCGGGACAAGCGGTTCGCGTACGACGTGGTCCACCCGCGGATGATGGAGTTCCTGCTGGCGGACCCGGGGCTGGGCGTGGACATCGAGGGCGGGTGCGTGCTGGTGTGCGGAGATCGGGGACGATGGACGCCCGCGGAGTTCCGCGTGCGGCTGGAGTGGGTCCGGCGGTTCCTGGAACTCTGGCCCGAGCACGTGGCGAGCGAACTGGAAGGAAAGGGAGCGGCGCGAGCATGAGCGGATTCGTCGCGGCGGTGGACGGGGGCGGCGGGATCATCGTGGTGATTGTCGCGTTTGGGGGACTCATTCCTATCTTTTTCGTCATCGCGACGTACAACCGCTTCGCGCGGCTTCGGCAGCACGTCGCGGAGAGTTGGTCGGACATCGACGTGGAACTCAAGCGACGCTACGAGTTGATCCCCAACATGGTCGAGGTCGTCAAGGGGTACGCACGGCACGAGCGGGACGTGCTCGAGAGCGTCGTGCGGCTGCGCGACCGGGCGCGGGCGAACCACGGGACCGCGGCCTCGCAGGCGGTGGACGAGGCGGCCATGCTGGGAGGGCTGCGGCAGGTCTTCGTAATCGCGGAGCGGTACCCGATGCTGCGGGCCGACGCGAACTTCCTGGCGCTGCAGCGGGAACTGGCGAACACCGAGGACCGGATCGCGGCGGCGCGGCGGTTCTACAACGGAAATGTCCGGGAGATGACGCAACTCCTCCAGACGTTCCCGACGAGTTTCGTGGGCTCGGCGTTCAAGTTCGAGAGGCCGACGTACTTCGAGTTGTCGTCGGAGGCGGAGCGGGTGGTGCCGCGGGCGAACCTGGAGCCGATCACTCAGCCGGGCGTGCCCGGGTAGCGTCGGCGCGCGACAGCGCGCCCGAGGCCGGGCGCGCTGCAGGAATACTCGAGTTGGGTGCGTTCCGAGAGCGGGGTCTCAGTCGGCGAGGCGAGGCCCGCCCTGGCCGGGCTGCTGCAGTTTGATCTCGCCGTTCTGTTCCTCGTACTGGCGCACGGCCTGCCCGAGGCTGATCGCGAGGCGCTTGGCGGCGGACCAGTTCATGACGATCCGGGAGCCGACGCTGAAGACGAGCGTGGGCTGGTTGTCCGGGGCTGGCATCGGGAGGTTGATGCCGAAGTCCATGATGAGTTCGTCGGGCATGGTGGACGTACGGATGGTGTTGGCGTACGTCGTGGACATCTTGGACTCGTCGATGCGGAGTTGGATCTGGCGCTGCTCTTGCTGGTTCGACATGGTTCCCTCTCGTTGTTGGAGGTTGGGTCTGCCCGGCGCGCCAGGCGGCGTCGGCCCACGGGCGACTGGGATCAACTGTAGACCCCCCGCGCGGCGGGTCCAGTGCGGCGGGGCATCGGGGAGCGAAAGCGGCCCCCGGCGTGGTGCCGAGGGCCGCGTGCGTGTGGCGTCGCTCCGGGCAGTGGAGCGATCCGCGTCTAGTTGCAGCCCGCGGCGAACTGGTTCAGGAAGCACTGGAAGTCCACGACGTTGAGCACCGGTGGCGTGGTGCTCCCGTCGCAGTTGGCGTAGTCGTCGCCCGCGGCGAAGCGGTTCAGGAAGCACTGGAAGTCCACGACGTTGAGGATCGGGGGCGTGGTGCTCCCGTCGCAGTTGGCGTAGCAGATCCCGCCCTCGGCCACGCCGGTGATGGTGTAGGAGCCCGCGCCGTCGCCCTGCCCGCTCTGGGCCGCGGCGATGTCGAAGGCCTGGATGTTGAGGATCGGATCGGTGGCGTTGTTGACGAGGATGCGGAGGTTGTTCCCGAGGAACTGTTGCCCGGCGACGTTGATCACCCCGAAGCGATCGAAGTTGATCCAGAAGCAAGGCGGGAACGGCGGGAGGATCGGGGAGAGTTTGCCGCAGCCGTTCGGGCGCGGCAGGGCGGTCTGCCCGGGTGCAGGCGAGATCGTCCCGATGATGCCGGAGGGCGAGATGGGGACGACGACATCGCCGACGGGGAGCGAGTTGCGGTAGACGACGACGCGGGCCTCGGTGCCCCCGATGTCGGAGAAGTCAGCGAAGACGTCGAAGAAGGAGGGGCGGAAGCGGAGGCCGGCCTGGCCGAGCCTGCGGTCCGGTCCCATCATCTGGGTGGCGCCCCAGGCGGTCATGGTCATGGAGTTGTTGGCGCTCTGGAGGTTGAGCGGGAGCAACTCGATGCGCACGCCGTTGGTCCAGGGGCCCATCATCGGGGTGATGGTGGCGCCGTCATTGCCGGAGAGGTCGAGGTCATTGACGATCCCGCGCGGGGGCGAGAGTTGCTCGACGAGGTTGGCGTTGAAGAAGGCGGTGATCGGGTCCCAGACGAAGGGGTTGATCTTGCGGGGCATCTCGGCGCAGATGATGAGCGTGCCCCAGTCGATCGGAACGGGCTGTCCCCCGACGCCCTTCTTGATGACGGTGATCTTCCACCTGGGGGTGCCCGGGACGGGCTGGACCTGGACGTTGACGATGATCCCGCGGCGCAGGAAGGCGCAGCGGATGGTGTCGGCGATGCGCTGGGCGCAGTGCTGGGCGCTGCCGCCCAGGCGGAAGCGGATGCAGAACGCGGCGAGGTCGGCGCCCATCTGCATGGCGTGGTTGTGGGCGCGGGCCCAGACGCGGACGTAGGTGTTGGGCATCCAGTTGCCGTCGATCTCGACCATCATGACCCCGCCCATGACGCGGCCGTGCCAGTACTTGATGTTGGGCGGCGGTGGGCGCGGGATGGGGAGGAACGGGTTGGGGGCGACGCCCATGTTGGGATTGCCGTCGCGGTCCCAGATCCAGACGCCCTGCGGGTCCTCGGGGATGATGTCGCGGAAGACGGGGGTGAAGGCGCCGCGGTCGCCGGTGCCGAGGCCGACCATGACTTGGCCGGGCAGTGGGGGCTCGAGTTCATTGATCGGGCCGATCCTGGCGGTGATGAGCGTCGGGGTGGCCGAGATCACTTCGAGCGGGATGGCGTTCTCGGGACCCTGCATGACGACGGCGCAGATGTTGTCGGGGTTGTTGCCGAAGCCCGTGCCGGTGATCTGGATGATGTCGCCCTCGCCTCCCTGTGGAGGGGAGAACCCGGTGACCGAGAAGCCCTGGGTGACGATCTGTCCCTTGAGTTGGAACGGGACTTCCTGCTGCACGTTCCCGGCGCCGCACCCCGCGGGATTGCCGGCGTCGAGCGCGTCGAACCAGGCGGTGGTCTGGAACTGGCGTGCGTTGGCGCCCGCGACGCCGCGCTGATCCACGATGGTGGTGGTTGGCGCGAAGTGGGCCGCGGTGCCGTTGATGGAGGTTTGCCAGTCGATCCAATAGGTTCCCGGTCCGAGCGTGACGCCGAGGGTGAGGTCGAGTTTACGGATGCCGCGCGTGGTGCCCGGCGCGGTGCCGGGTGGTGGCGTCGTGGTGTTGAAGACGCGCCACATACCAGCGAACATCTGGGACGCGAGGCGATTGGTGGTGGTGTCCCCGAAGATGACGGAGGAGCCGGGGTCGCCCGGTCGGCCATTCCAGATCTGGATGTTCGCCGCCGTGAACACGGGCGTCGACGTCACGGAGCCGGTCTGGTAGGCGTAGATGCAGATGCTGTTGATGGTCCAGGTCTGTCCGGGCGGGATGGTGAAGTCATCCGCCATGCGGAAGAGACTCGTGCCGACGATCCCGCAACTGAAGCCAGCGACGGTATTCGAGCATGTCGTGCCGCCATCGTCCTGGACCTCGGACCAGGTTGTGCCGGCGGGCGCGGCGACACCGGGGCCTCCGACCGTCCCGTTTCCCATCGTCAGAGGTCCAGTGCTGAGCGGCCCGTTGTCATAGATGACTTGGGCGTTGCCGGGCGAGGCCGCGAGGGCGAGCAGCCCAGCGGCGAGCGCAAACGACCGTTTCATAACGGCCTCCTCTCAATGCCTCTCCGATCCCTCGGCGAAACAGTCGGAAGCGCAATCACACGGGTGGCGTCTGCCGAGCAGTCGGCGAGCAACCACGATCAACCGCTTGAGGGCTCAAGCCCCCGCGCTATCCGGGGCGACACACCCACGACGCGACCCGTAATCTCACGAATAGCGGAAACGGCGCGCCGAGTCAACACAATTCGTTCCAAGAATAGCGAACTTAGTCTCTCGCGAATGATTCTTGGAAGTCGCGAGGCAACTCGCATCTGCCGGCTCTGTCAGGACTTGCATCGAGGTTTGCAGATCGTTCGTGCGAAATAATTGCGAGCGGCTGGGGAGAGCACACGGAAAGGGCGCTGGGCGATGCCCATTCTCGCCGGTTCACGGCGCGCTGCACCCGGCGGCGAAGGCGTTGACGAAGCACACAAAGTCGATGACGTTGAGCACGGGAGGCGTGGTGCTCCGATCGCAGTTGGCGAGGATGTGAGCGGCCGCGAAGCGATTGTTGAAGCAGACGAAGTCCATGGCGTTCAGAAAAGGGGGGATCGTCGAGGCGTCGCAGTTCGCGGGGCAGTTGCTGAAATAAACGGTTGCATTGACCATCGCACCCTGGGTGGTGATGCCCGCGAACCCGCCCGAGCCCTTGGCGGCGCCGCCGTTGAGCGTGGCGACGCTGTTGGCGTACGAGGGAGAGGCGGGCGGGATGGGCGTGTAGACCAGCACCGCGTTGGGCTGCGACGTGAACTCGACGAACACTCCGCGCGGGACGCCGGCCTGGAGCGGGGGCATGAAGAGGTTGATGAGGCCGGAGGAGCCGCCGCTGAGGCCGTTGGTGACAACCGAGAGCGTCCAACCGGTGGGATCGGACTCGTGGCCGACCTAAGACCCCTCGCGGAACCATACTCTGGCGCTATACGGCTGGCCGGCACCGAGGAGGATGGAGAAGTAGCCGTGCTTGGAGCGGTGCCGCTCTGGGAGGCAACGAGATCGAACATGAGGCCCGCGGCCTGGCCGCCGCCGGCGAAGATGGTCGGGAGCGGCTGGGCGGCGACCGGCAGGGCTGCGATGATGGGCAGGAAGGCGAGCATCTGGGCGCGTCGCATGGTTGTTCTCCGGGGCGTCGGGAGTCGATCAGGGTGCGCTGCAGCCCGCAACGAACGCGTTGAGGAAACAGACGAAATCGGCGACGTTGAGCATGGGGGGGATGGTGCTCCGGTCGCAGTTCGCGCTGGGCGCGCCAGAGGCAAAGAGGTTGTTGAAGCAGATGAAGTCCATGACGGTGAGGATGGGAAGGAAGGTCGAGCCGTCGCAGTTCGCGTAGCACGTCTTGAAGTAGAAGGTGCCGTTGACCATGAAGTCCGGCATGGTCGTGCCGGCGAAGCCGCCCGGGCCCTTAGCCGCGCCGCCGCTGAGGGTGACCACGGCGTTGGAGTAGGAACTGGCCGCGGGCGGGATAGGGGTGACGAGCAGGATCTCGGATGGGGACGAGGTGATCTGGATGAACACGCCGATCGTCGCGTTCTGTGGGAGCGGAGGCAGCCACATGAAGCAGTGCGCAAAGCCGCCCGAGAAAGGGCCTTGGGTTACGTTGGCCACGGTCCAGCCCGAGGGGTCGGACTCGTGCCCGACGTACGAGCCCTGGCGGTGCCAGACGGTGGCGCTGAACTGCGTTGCCCCCGGCGCACTGACGGCGAGGAGCGCGTGGCTGCTCAGCAGGCCCTCGAACGACGAGGTGAGGTCGAACATGACTCCCGCGGCCTGTGCGCCCCCGGCGACGATTGTGCCGAGCGGCTGGGCGGAGGCGCTCAGCGCCAGCGAGAGGGAGAGGCCCAGGGCGGGTGCCAGAGAACGGCCGCGGGTGAGGTAGAGCATCGGGTGTCCTCCGGCGCGCGGCGGGCGGCCGCTACGGGCGCTACTTGACTCGTTGGGTATACTGCATCCGCGGCGATCTGTCAAGGAAATTTACGTGTCGGACCACGGTTCGATGTCGGTGCTGGGCGTGCTGCTCGCCTCGGGCGTGGCGGGGGCGCAGCCGTGCAGCCAATGGACGCCGAAGGACGCGATCCCGGGGCCTCGGTACGAGCACGCGGCGGCGTACGACTCGGCTCGGGGCCGGCTGGTGGTCTTCGGCGGCTACAACGGGCAGAACTACTACGGGGACACCTGGGAGTGGGACGGGTCGGCGTGGATGCCGCGGTTTGGCGCGCCGGCGCCGACGTATCGCGTGTTCGCGACGATGGCGTACGACTCGGTGCGTCGGCGGGTGGTGCTCTTTGGCGGGCTCTACGCGACGGGCCCGCTCTCGGACACCTGGGAGTGGGATGGGCAGACGTGGACGCCGCGGGAGACGGCGGTGCGGCCGTCGGCGCGGTTCGCGCATGCGGCGGCGTATGACTCCGCGCGGGCGCGGATGGTCGTCTTTGGCGGGTTCACGGGTTCGAATCTCGACGACACCTGGGCGTGGGACGGCACGACGTGGACGCTGCTGGACGAGGGAGGCGGGCCGGAAGCGAGGCAGCAGCACCGCATGGTGTACGACGCGTCGCGGGATCGGCTGGTGATGTTCGGGGGCCAGGGGGTAACGGGGATCCTGGCGGACACGTGGGAGTACGACGGTGTGGCGTGGGCGATGCGCTCGCCGCTGACGCCGCCGGGGGCGCGGGCGGCGCACGCGATGGTGTACGACGAGCGGCGGTCGCGGGTGGTGATGTTTGGGGGCGTGGGCGAGAGTTACCTGCTGGATACGTGGGAGTACATCCCGGCGCTGGGGCCGCAGGGCGCGTGGGCGTGGAACAGCATCACGGGACCGACGTCGCGGGCGGGGCAGGCGATGGCGTACGACGCCGCGAGGTCGAGCGTGGTGATGGTCGGGGGCTGGAACGGCACGGAGGCGCTGGCCGAGACATGGGCGCTGGCGTGCGAGCCGGCGTGCCCGGCGAACTGCGATGCGAGCACGACGACGCCGGTGCTGAACGTCGCGGACTTCGTGTGCTTCCTGAACCGATTTGCGGCCGGCGACCCGTGGGCGAACTGCGACGGGAGCACGGCGCTGCCGGTGCTGAACGTCAACGACTTCGTGTGCTTTCTGAACAAGTTCGTGGCGGGATGCACGTAGGGGCGATCCGCGCAAGCGGGATGAACGTAGAGGGGAGGAATAGCCGATGTTGAGCGTGCCGCGCGGTCGGTGCGCGGCCGCCGCATGCCGACCGGAACCATGAGCCAGCCCGAGACACGAGCGACGGAACCGTCGGCGCGGCCCGCGCTGCGGCACTTCATCAGGTTGGCACGTCCGCACCAGTGGGTCAAGGGCGCGTTCGTGGCCGTGGGCCCGGCGTACGCCTTCGCGACGGGGACGAGACTCGGGTGGGCGAGCGTGCTCGGGGTGGCGGGCGCGGTGCTGGCGTTCGGGCTGGCGGCGTCGAGTTGCTACGTGGTCAACGACATCCGCGACCGCGAGGCGGATCGGTTGCACCCGCGCAAGCGGCATCGGCCGATCGCGTCGGGCGCGGTCTCGGTCTCGGCGGCGGGCGCGTTCGCGGTGGTGCTTCTGATTGGGGCGTGCCTGGCCTGCCTGCTGACGGTGGTGGGGCAGAGGGCCGCGCCGGCCACGGGTCCGGTCGGGCATCCGCTGTGGCTGGGTGTGACGGTGCTGGTGTACGTGCTGAACACCAACCTGTACAGCGTGCGGTTCAAGCACGAGGTGGTGCTGGACGTGATCAGCCTGGCGGCGGGGTTCGTGCTTCGCGTGCTCGGGGGGTGCGCGGCGGCGGGGGTCGCGCCCAGCGCGTGGCTGCTGAACGTGACGTTCTTCGTGTCGATGTTCCTGGCGTTCGGGAAGCGGCTTGGGGAGCGGCGGACGATGGGCGAGGCGGCGGCGGGCGCGCGGGGGGTGCAGGCCGCGTACACCGACGAACTGCTGCGGATGTCGGTGGTGGTGACGGGGGTGGCGACGCTGGTGACGTATGCGGGATATGTGCAGGCCCAGGCGGCGAAGTACGAGGTCGGGTTCAACGCGCTGTGGCTGACGATGCTCCCGGCGACCTACGGGCTGCTGCGGTGCATCGTGGTGCTGGAGCGAGGGGTCTATGACGACCCGACGGAACTGGCCTGGCGCGATCGGCCCTTCCAGGCCGCGGTCGTGCTGTTCGGGGCGCTGACCGTGGGGGTGATGGTCTGGGCGGCCCGGGGGGGCGTGGGGGCCTGAGTTGTGCTAGAGTTTTCGAATCCAGGCCGGGCCGCGTGGTCCGGGCGGCGGAGCGGGGCCGACGCGAACTGGGCAGGCACGGCGGAGTGAAGGAGTCCGAGCATGAGCAGTGCGAGAGTGTTGGCCGTGATGGCCGGGGGTGTGGTGGGGCTGATGCTGGCGGGAGTGGCGATGGCGCAGCCCCCGATGCCGCCCGAGGCCGGGAAAGAGAAGGACAAACCGGACTTCCCGCCGTTCAAGGAAGTCTCGGAGGGCTACACGCAGGTCACGCCCGCGGACGGGGAGAGCGGGCTGTACACGCTGTGGCGGCGTGACAAGGACAGCCAGTTGCTGGCGGAACTGCCACGGGGCTTCGCGAACCAGAAGCACATGTTCTCGATGACGATGCCCACCGGCGAACTGTTCGCGGGCTTGCAGACGGGCGAGGCGTACGTCTACTGGAAGCGGTTCGACAAGCGGATGGCGCTGATCGCGCCGCAGTTGGAGGTTCGCTCGACGGGCGACGCGGAGAGCAAGGCGTCGATCCAGAACCACTTCACCGATCGGGTGCTGCTGGACGTGCCGATCGTGGCGATGGGCCCGAACGGGCAGCCGGTGATCGACATGGACGGTCTGCTCGTCGGGAGCGCGACGACGTTCTATGGCGGTCTGGCGGGCGGGGCGAACACGCGTCTGGCGGTGCTGAAGTCGGCGAAGGTGTTCCCGGAGAACATCGTGGTGGCGTTCGAGATGCCGGTGGGCAACGGGCAACTCAAGACGTTCCACTACAACATCAGCCTGGTCCCGGACAACACGGGGTACAAGCCGCGGCGTGCGGACGAGCGGGTGGGGTACTTCAACGACTATTACCGCGACCTCGGCAAGTTCCGGCAGGCGGACGTGTGGAACCGGTTCATCACGCGCTGGCACCTCGAGAAGGCCGACCCGTCGCGGAAGTTGAGCCCGCCGGCCCGCCCGATCGTGTACTACATCGAGCACACGGTTCCGATCCGGTATCGGCGTCACGTCAAGGACGGGGTGCTGTGGTGGAACAAGGCGTTCGAGCAGGTGGGGATCAAGGACGCGATCGAGGTCTACTACCAGGACAAGTCCACGGGCGCCCACATGGACAAGGACCCGGAGGACACGCGGTACAACTTCATCCGCTGGCTGAGCAACGACATCGGGACGGCGATCGGGCCGTCGCGGACGCACCCGATCACGGGCCAGATCCTGGACGCCGACATCGTGCTGACCGACGGCTGGATCCGGCACTTCTGGTACCAGGCCAACGAGTTCCTCCCGCAGACGGCGATGGAGGGGCTGAGCGCCGAGACGGTGGCGTGGCTGGACGAGAGGCCGAACTGGGACCCGCGCGTGCGTCTGGCGCCGCCGGAGGAGCGTGACGCCGTCATCGCGCAACTCGCGCAGGCACGCTCGAAGCGTGGGGTTCTGGGCTATGGCGGCCGGGCGCTCCCGGGGTCGGAGACGATGGTGTTCTCGCGGCCGGAGTTCGCGCCGTTCCTGGAGCACATCGGGGGCAACGCGAGGCTGTGCATGGCCGCGGACAGCAAGGCCCGCGACATGGCGGCGATGGGCCTGACGATGGACGTGCTCGGGATGCTCGAACAGGACGGCCGGGGCGACGACAAAAAGGATGACAAGAAGGACGACAAGAAGAAGGAAGAGGTCGAGAAGATCGACGGGATCCCCGAGTGGTTCGTCGGGCCTGCGCTCGCGGACCTGACGTGCCACGAGGTCGGGCACACGCTCGGCCTGCGCCACAACTTCAAGGCGTCGTCGATCTATCCGCTCTCGAAGATCAACAGCGTCGAGATCAAGGGCAAGCAGGTCCTTGCCGGCTCGGTCATGGACTACATCCCCGTGAACATCAACATGGAGGACGGGGAGGTCCAGGGCGACTACTTCATGATGGGCGTCGGGCCGTACGACATGTGGGCGATCGAGTACGGGTACACGTTCGAGGACCCGGAGAAGGTGCTGAAGCGGTGCAGCGATCCGTTGCTGACCTATGGCACGGACGAGGACACGGGGGGCCCGGACCCGCTGGCACGGCGGTACGACTTTGCCGCCGACCCTCGCGACTACGCGATCAGCCGGATGAAACTCGCCAAGTACCTCCGCGAGCGGATCCTCGATAAGTTCGTGAAGGACGGGGAGAGTTGGGCCAAGGCCCGCCGCGGGTACCAGATCACGCTCAGCACGCAACTGGACGCGGTGAGCATCATGTCGAACTGGCTGGGCGGGGCGCTGGTGCACCGCGACAAGAAGGGCGACCCGGGCGATCGGGCGCCGATCAATCCGATCCCGGCAGCCCAGCAGCGTGCCGCGCTCAAGTTCGTCATCGACAACGCGTTCTATGACGAGTCCTTCGGGCTCACGGGCGACCTCCTCCGCCGCATGTCGGTGGACAAGTGGTTCGACGGGGGCGGGCAGGCCAACGCCGAGCCGACGTTCCCCGTGCACGACCGCATCATGGGCATCCAGGCGTCCGCGCTCACGATGGTCATGAACCCGACGACGCTGCGGCGGATCTATGACAACGAGTTCGTGGTGCCATCGGGCGAGGACGCGCTGACCCTGCCCGAACTGATCGGGACGATCAGCGGCGCGGTCTGGTCCGAACTCGACAAGAGCAACGACCGCAAGTACTCGGCCCGCGAGCCGCTCGTCTCCAGCCTCCGCCGCAACCTGCAGCGCGAGCACATGGAGCGGCTGATCGACCTCTCGCTCAACGGCGGCCGAGGCGCCGCGGGCAAGGCGATCTCGAACCTCGCCACGGCCGAACTCCGCTCGCTCCTCGACAAGATCGGGAAGTCGCTTGATAAGGGCGGGTCCAGGCTCGACCCGTACACCGCGGCCCACCTCGGCGAGGCCAAGTTGCGTCTCTCCAAGGCCCTCGACGCGCAGTACGTCTACAACGCCGGTGGTCTCGGCGGCGGTCTCGGCGGGTTCGGGATGTTCTTCAGCCCCACCCCGCAGCAGCCCACGCCTCCGGCGGGCGAGCAGCAGCGGTAACGACGCGGCCCGACGCCGCGACGACAACTCGTGAACGACTCGGGCCGTCCGAAAGGGCGGCCCGATTTCTTTGCGGGCGTCGCGATCAGCGGCCGACGTTGCGGACCACGCGCTCGCTCGCGACCCGTCCCGTGGCCACGAACTCCGCGATCAGCGAGGCCGTCTCTTCGGGCGCCTCCAGTTGCGGGGAGTGCATCACGCGCGGGAGCGCCACCAGCGTCGCGTCCAACTCTGCCGCGACCTTGTAGCCCATCGAGGGCGGCAGGACCGAATCTCGCCGGCCCGTGAGGATGAGGCACGGCGCCCCGACCCGCGAGTACGACGCCTCGATGGCCTCCACGCGATCCCAGTCCAGTTGCTCGCCGCGCCACGGCACCGCCTGCCGGAGCGTCGCCTGCAGCGCGCGGGTCCGCGGCCCGGAATCGAACGAACGGAGTCGCTTGTCGACCTCTTGGCGCAGCGCGAGCGAGGGGTCGCAGACCGAGTCCCGCGTGGCCTGGGCGAACCGCTCGCGAAGCACGCCGGTGGCCCGGGCGGTGGCGAGTTTCAGCGACGACGCCGTCGCCAGTTCGCGGATCGTGGGATTCGGGGGCCCGACCGCGGCATCGAGCGGGGAGAGCAGCACCAGGCGTTCGATCACGGGCACGGAGGGCTCGGCGGCCAGTCGCAGCGCGACCGCGGCGCCCAGCGAGTGCCCGACGAGCGTGATGCGGGTCACGCCGCGGGTGGACGCCTCGGCCCGCAGCGCGTCGCGGACTCGCGCGGCCAGCGCCTCGGGCGCGTACACGCCCTCGCCGAAGCGGTCGGGGTCGGGGGTGTCGCTCTTGCCGCAGCCCGGGAGGTCGAGCAGCCACAGTTCGTGCGTCCCGGCCAGCGGGCCGGCGACAAAGCGCCAGGTCTCGAAGTCGGACATCGCGCCGTGGATGAACGCCACGACCGGCGCGCCCGTAGGCCCGGCGACGCGGTGGATGGCGACCCGAGCCGCGGGCGGTCCGGGCGTGTCCACGAGTGAAACCGTCGCCGACGCGAGCGGCGCCTTGAGCGCCGCCAGGCGGGGGTTAGCGTTCTCGTCGCTCAAGCCCGAGTACGTGGTCGAGCAGCCCGAGACCGCGACGATCGCCATCGCTGCCGCGAGCGCGACGAGGGGTCGGCAGGGGGGTTGACGCAGGCGCCGCGGGATCACCTTCGGCCCGAGCGAATCTTGCCCTGAAGCCGCTTGGGCGGGAGTTTCGAGGGGACGATGCCGCCCGGGAACTTGGTCGGGTCCGCGGCGATGGACGCGGGGGCCGGGCTGGCCGGGGAGGGTGATGTGGACTGGGCGTCCGACGCGGGGGCAGAAGTCACGGGCGTACCGGTTGCTGCCGCTGGCAAGGCCGGCGCTGCGGCGAACCGATTGCCCTTGGCCGCGGCCTGCCCGCGCTGCTCGCGTTCCCGCGCGATGTGGTCCGGCAGCGGGCCGGGCTGGAAGTCGGGGTAGTCCAATTTGGGAATCTCGGCGTTGATGAGTTGCTCGATCTGGGTGAGGAGGTGCCCCTGCTCGGGCGTGACGAAACTCCACGCGATCCCCTCGCGTCCCGCGCGGGCCGTGCGCCCGATGCGATGCACGTAGAGGTCGGGGTCTTCCGGGAGGTCGTAGTTGATGACGTGCGTGATGCCCTCCACGTCGATCCCCCGGCTGGCGAGGTCCGAGGCGATGAGCACCTCGAGCTCGCCCGCGCGGAGCCGCTCCATGACCTGGTTCCGCTTGCCCTGCCCCAGGTCCGCGTGGATCGCGTGCGCGTCCACGCCCTTGGTCGAGAGGTACCGCGCGAGTTCGTCGCAGACGCGCTTGAGGCGGCAGAACACGACGGTGAGCGCGGGCTCCTCGTGCGTGAGGAGGTGGTGCAGCAGCCGGCGCTTGTCCCACGGCGCCACGGGCAGGTGGTACTGCTTCACGAGGCTGACGGTCAGCGACCCCGACGTGACGGCGATCTTCTCCGGGTCGCGCATGTACGAGCGGGCGAGTTTCTCGATCTCGCCCCCGATCGTGGCCGAGACGAAGATCGTCTGCCGATCCTTCGGGCACATCCCGAGGATGCGCTTGATGTCCTCGCGGAACCCGATGTCGAGCATCCGGTCCACCTCGTCGAGGACGACGAACTTGATGTTCCTGAGGTGGAGCATTCCCCGCTCGATCATGTCCATGACGCGCCCGGGCGTTCCGACGATGATCTCCGGGTCGCGCTTGAGTTTCCCGGCCTGGGCCGAGATGCGCTGCCCCCCATAGATGGGCGCGACCTTGATCGGGGTGAACTGCCCCAGCCGTTGAAGGTCGGTGGCGATCTGGATCGCCAACTCCCGCGTGGGGGCGAGGATCAGCGTCTGGAAGGCGCGGTTGCGTTCCGCCATGTGGAAGAGCGGGAGCCCGAACGCGGCCGTCTTGCCCGTGCCGGTCTTGGCCTGTCCCAGGAGGTCTCGTCCCGACAGGGCCGCGGGGATCAGTTTCGCCTGGATCGAGGTCGGGCGGGTGAAGCCCATCGCCTCGATCCCCTTGAGCACGCTGTTGCGAAGCCCGAGGCTCGCAAACGTGGCGTCGGCGTCGAAGATCTCGTTGCGGGTACTGGCCGGCGGCGCGGCCGCGGGCTCGTCGCTCGCCGGTGCGGCCGCATCCGCGTCGAGCGAGTTGCCCCCGGCGGGCACGGCCAGATCGCTCTCGTGCGTGTCGGGCTCGTGCGAGTCGGCCGGGTGGCCATCGAATGTAGGAATGGACTGAACGGCGTCGTGATGGTGCATCGACATCCCTGAAATCGCGCCGACTCTCCGTGGCGCGCTCTCGAGGGATGACAGACGTGCGAGCCCCGCGGGGCTCGGGCGTCAGGCATCCGCCTCAAGGACGCGCCGCGGCAGCGCGGGCTCCTTTCGCCCAAAGCCCCGCGCGAGAACCGTCCCGGCGAGCCCTAGGCACTGGCGTTATCGTCCCCTTCCGATGGGGACTTGGGCGAATCATACCCCGACCGCGCTACTCCGGTATCGCTGGCGCCCCCGCGCGACAGTTCCAGCAGGATCGCGTGCTTCATCAGCGCTCCCGCCGCGGTCGAGGCCGCCGCCAGCCAGCCCGGCCAACCATCGAGGAACGCTCGCTTGAGCACGAGTTGCTTGAGGAAGGCTCCGGGGGGTGAGAAGCACAACCGCACCACGCTCCCGCGCCGGCCCTCGCGATGCAGGCTCCGGGCCATCGTCGCCGCGTGCTGGGCCTGCTTGGCGAGGAACTCGGCGAACGTCGTGATCGAATCATGGCGGAGCGTGCCTCGTAGGCGCTGGACCGACACGCCCGCCGCCGGCTCGAGTTTGTCGTGCGGATCCAGGCCCGTCCATCGCGCCCGCCCGCGTCGCACGAGCCGCACGCGATGCTCCGGCTGCCACGCGTGCCGGAGCGGGCGGCCGCGGTAGTACACCACTCGGTTCAGTTCGTACGCGTCCGGCCCGCCCTCACGATCCACCGCCCCGGCGACCGACTGCCGAAGGTCGGGCTCGAGCGACTCGTCGCTGTCCAGCGCGAGAATCCAGTCGCCCGTGCAGGCGTCGAGGGCCTTCTGCTTGGTCGCGACGTGCCCGAGCCACGCCGAGCGGATGACGCTGGCGCCGTGCCGCTCGAGCAGCCCGATGGTTCCATCGGTCGAGCCCGAGTCCACGGCAACGATCTCGGTGGCGAGCCCGCGCACCGACTCGAGCGTGCGGCCGATGGTCGGCGCGTTGTTCTTGCAGACGATGGCGACCGAGAGGGTCATGCGTGGCTTCCGACGGCGGGATTGATAGGCTTGGCACGGTGAGCGGGCGCGATCCCATGCCGACGAAGCGAGATTGGGCCCGAGCCCTCGCGGACCGCTCGTGGGAGTCGGACGCCATTGTCCTCAAGCACCAGGGCGGCAGTTGGGTACGACGCGCGACCCTGCTGGGGCGCGAGGTCGTCGTGAAGACGCTGCCGAGTTCCGGTGTGATCGGGGCCATCAAGTCGGCGCTGCGCCTGAGCCGCGCCTGGCGGCAGGCCCGCGGCGCGGCGCGGCTGGAGCGCGCCGGGATTCCCACCGCTCGCGCGCTCGCCGTCGTGCGCACGCGGGGCCACGAGCACCTGATCCTCCCCGCACTCCGCGGGGAGACAGTGCTCTCGCTGGTCGCCGGCGGCGGGCTTCCGCCCACGAGAGCCGCGGGCCTCGCCCGCGCGCTGGGACGCCAGGTTGCGCAACTCGACGCGATCGGGCTCTTCAACCGCGATCACAAACCGTCGAACCTCGTGGTGACCGGATGGGCAGGCGACGACCCGACGATTGCCGTCGTCGACACGGTCGCGATCCAGCGTCGTCGGGCGCTCCCGCGCATGCTCTTCGCGCTCCTGGTCGAGCCGCTCGGGGTGGGTGCGCCGCCAACTCGCGCCCAACGGATGCGTGTGCTTCTCGCGGCCCTGGACTCGGTGCAACCGGGCCTGCCACGGCCGGCACGGCGAGCCCAGCGCGACCGCTGGTGGGCCGAGATTCGGGCGATGCTCGAGGGGCACGGTGACCCGTCTCCGCGCGTGCTCCCGACGCTCGCGTCCGAGAACCGCTCTGCTGCCTGTTCTTAGGGGAAGTCCGCCGCGCTCGGCGCGCCGCCACGGGCCCGCCACCGAAGGCGAACGCAGTCTCGGCCGATGCCTTGCGTCGGCGTCAACGCCGGAGCGGCGACTCTCGATGTGAAGAGTGCGTTGCGCGCGTTCCGACGTGCTGGAGCAGACCGATGGCCGGACCCGCGAAGCGCATGAGCGAAGCACCTCCGATTACGAACACGATCCGCGCCGGAAGCGCGGAACTGCACCGCCTGTTTGCCGAGTTGGACGCGGGCGACTCGCAGGGTGCGCACAAGCGCGAGACGCATCGCTGGCCGTTTCCGTCGCAGGGCATCCGCATCGCGATGAACCAGCCAGGGGGCTCGGAGAGCAGCCTCTATTACGCCTGCCGAAACCTGTCAAGCGGGGGGCTCGGGGTGCTCCACAGTGCGTACGTGCACCCGGGCACGACCTGCACCGTGTACCTCCCGATGCCCAACCGGGGCGAGCACCCGATCGAGGGAACGGTCGTGCGATGCCGGCACGTGCGAGGGGCCGTGCATGAAGTGGGGATCCGATTCAAGGAATCGATCAAGGTCCGCGAGGCGCTCACGCTCGACCTCGTGGACGGCGCGTTCACGCTCGAGCGAGTGCCGCCTGAGAAACTCATCGGCTGCGTGCTCCACGTCGACGACTCGAGCATCGACCGCCGCCTCCTGCGGCACTTCCTTCGTGAGACCAGCCTCAGCGTGGTCTCGGTGGAGGACGGCCCATCGGCCCTCGCCCGTGCGAATGAACCGTTCGACCTCGTGCTGCTCGACCAGGACATGCCGGGGATGACGGGAACGGAGACCGCGGAGAAACTGCTGGCGGGCGGGCTGGGCTGCCCGATCATGCTCGTGGCGGGCAGCGTGACCGTCGACGTTCGCCGGAAGGCGCGGGAGGCGAGGATCAGCGCCGTGCTGCCCAAGCCGCTGACCGAGCACGGGCTGCTCCGCGCGATCGCGGAGTTCCTCGTCCTCAAGCCGCAGGACGCCGCCGCCGGGGCCGTCGTGCGGTCAACCCTCAAACTCGACGGCACCACGACGGAACTCGTCAACGAGTTCGTCGAGGAACTCCACAAGCGTGCCGAAGCGCTCAAGAAGGCGCTCGAGGCCTCGAACGGCGCCGAGGTCTACCGCCAGTGCTCGCAGATCAGCGACGCGGCCCCGACGCTCGGGTTCGAGTCGATCGCCGAGGTCGCGCACGAGTCGATGCTCTCGATGGACGGGGGCAAGGCGCTGACCCGCGCCACCAAGACCGTGCGCAACCTGATCCTGCTGTGCCTCCGGGCGCGGGCGGTGGACTCGAAGGCGGCTCCGGTCAAGGAAGCCGCATCCGGGTAGATCGGAGCCGCTACAACCGCCTCAACGCCGCCACGAGCGCGTCGATGTGCTCGCGCGTGTGCGCGGCCGAGACCTGGCACCGCAGCCGCGCATGTCCCTCGGGGACCACGGGATAGCCGAACCCGATGACAAACACGCCGAGTTCAAGCAGTCGCTTGCTCATCGCGATCGCCTTCGCGGTGTCGTGCACGATGATCGGGCAGATGGCGGTGGGGGACTCGAGCACGTCGAAGCCCGCCTGCTTGATGCAGGTCCGTGCATAGGCCACGTTGTCACGCAGGCGCTGCACGCGCTGCGGCTCGCGGAGCATCACCTCGATCGCCTTGTCCGCCGAGCACGCGACCGTGACCGGCAAGGCGTTGGAAAAGAGCGTGGGACGTCCTCTCTGCACGACCAGTTCGATCGCGCGCTTGGGCCCGGCGATGAACCCGCCAGCGCCCCCGCCCAGCGCCTTGCCCAGCGTCCCGGTGAAGATGTCCACCCGCCCCGCCGTGCCCTGGCCGCTCGTCCGCGCTGCGGCCGTCACCCCGAGTTCGTCCACCATCCCCCAGTGCTCGTGGGTGCCGCGACCTCGCCGGCCCATCACCCCGTGCCCGTGCGAGTCGTCCACGACCAGGATCGCGTCAAACTCGTCGCAGAGCCTCCGCATCGCGGGCAGGTCCGCGATCGAGCCCTCCATGCTGAACACGCCGTCGGTCACAACCCAGCGCTGGCCCGTGGCATCCTTGTTCCCCCTGGCCCGCTCCAGCGCCGTTCGCAACGAACCCTCGCCCGTGAGCCGGTTGTTCTTGTAGATGTCCTTGTGGACTCCCTTCTTGATGACGGTCGCCAGGCGGATCGAGTCGATGAGGCAGGCGTGGTTCAGTTCGTCGGAGATGACCACGTCCCCCGGCTCGCAGAGCGTCGGGAAGAGCGCCTCGGCAGCGTTCCACGCCGAGACGAACGTGTACGCGGCCTCCGTCCCCATCAGCCTCGCGATCGACGCCTCGAGCCGGTGGTGCGGCGAGAATGTCCCGCAGATGAACCGCACGCTCGCCGTGCCCGCGCCAAAGTCGCGCAGGCCTTTGATCCCGGCCTCGATGACCTCCGGGTGGTTCGCCAGGCCGAGGTAGTTGTTCGAGCAGAAGCAGACGCACTCGCGGGCCTTGCCGTCGGGGCCGACGAGGCGGACCGTCGCGTCCATTGGGCCGTCGATGGTCTGGAGGTGCTTGTAGAGCCCCTGCTGGTGGAGCGAGGCCAGGAGCGTGTCGGTGCGGGAGTCGAAGGTCGAGGAATGCGCGGGCATTGCGGGCTCCATGGGATTCGGCCGCAATGGTAGTGCCGGCACGCGGTGCGATGGGCGGCGTGCGCCGGCGGAGCACTCCAGCGGCCCTGCAAAAAGGCCGCGGGCCCCGGGGTTGTCCCAGGGCCCGCGTCGCGGTCGGGTGCGGCTGGTAAGCCGAGTTCTGTGCCGGCGGGGCCTTGACGGGGGCTCGACCCGCCGGCGGCGGCCATTCCTCTCGCCACGCCGTTGCCGACGTGGTCGGGACTCTCCCGCACCGATCTCGCGACCGATGCCGCCGAAGGGCCCCAGCGGTCTACCCGTTCCCTTTCGACCGGACGAGTCGCCGACGGTTTCCCGTCGCGGGAACTGCGTGACCTTGCACGCGGTGGGGCTTGCCTTGCCCCGCGTGTCACCACGCGGGCGGTGCGCTCTTACCGCACCATTTCACCCTTGCCTGATCCCTCTCGGGCCATCGGCGGTGTGATTTCTGTGGCGCTGTCCCTCGCCCGCGACCGCCGGATCGCTCCGGAGTTCGGGCGGGTGGGTGTTACCCACCACCGTGTCCTGCCGTGCTCGGACTTTCCTCACCCGGGCCCGTGCCCGGGCGCGGCCGCCTTGCCGCACCTTTCATCGAATCGTAGGCGACTGTCGCGCGACGCCCACGCGCGCGGACATCCCCGATCCGTGCCGGTCGTCTTGCCCGCGGCCGGCGCGAGTTTGGTACCATCACGCCATGCCGCCGTCGCGTCGAGTCGTGGTGTGGCTGGCGCCGCACCAGACCCAACTCGTGCGCCAGATCGCCGACCTCGCCCAGTTGCAACTCGTCGGCGTGGGCACGGCGTCGCGCGGGCAAGGGGTCGCATCCGAACTCGACGCGCCGTCGCACGACGACCTCCGCGCCGCCCTCGCCGCCACGCCCGCGGATCTCGTCTGGATCGCCTCGCCCGGGTCGTTCGGCGTCTCGTCGGACGACGCCTCGGCGCTCGACGAGGCCCATCGCCGCGGCACGCGCGTCGCGACGCTCGAGCCCATCCCCGCCTCGGCGCTCGTGCTCGGCGAGCCCGCGTGGAACGCCGTCATCGGTGCGGGCGCCATCAGGTTCATCCCCTCGATGCGAGCGGCGCCATCGCTCCGTGACGCCGCCGAGGTGGTCGCCGCGTTCGGCGAGATCACGGCCCTGCTCGTCGAGTCGCTCGGGTCCCCGCGCGAGGGCACGCTCGGCGCTCGCTTCTACGCCGCCCTCGACCTGGTCCTCGGATTCCTCGGCGAGCCCGAGACGATCGACGCGGCCTACGTCTCGCCCGTGCCCGGGCCGGCGCTGCACGCGCTGCCCAGCGAGTCGTTGCGCGACCTTTCGGGCCATCTGACGGCGAACCTCCGCTACGCCGACGGGCGAGCGGCCGCGGTTGCCGCCAGCGACCACGCCGGGCGATGGTCGCGCGTCGTCACGCTCCTGGGCCCCAGCGGTCGGCTCCGCTGCTACGACGACGGGTTCGAGTGGATCGGGCCCGAGGGCGAGCGAAGAGACCAGTCGCGATCGACGCGAGTGCGAGGGCAGGAGCCCGCGACGCCTCCCGCGGCGGCCGCCATCGCCGACGCGCTCTCGCGGATGCTCGACCCGTCCGTGCCCGACGTTGGGCCGGGCGACCACGCCACGGTCCTCGCGATGGGTCAGGCGGCGTTGCTCTCGGCTCGCACCGCCCAGGCCGAGAGCCCCGTCACCATCAAGCGCATGGTCGGCACGGCATAGGGCGGCTCAAGCGCAAGGGGCCGACACGCCGAGCGAATCGCGCGCGAGCGAGAGCAGCACCTCGGCGTGCGTGCGAGAGGCGCCCTGACGTTCGCGGATGCACGCGCGTCCCGCCGAGGCCAGCGCCGCCCGCTCGCGCGGATCGGCCAGCAGCCGCGCGATCGTGTCGGCGAGCGTCTCTCGGGTCGCGCGGACCAGGCCCCCCGCTCGCTCGAAGTCCGCCACGATCGTCGCGAAGTCGCTCACCGCCGGGCCGATGATCGTCGCCTTGCCCAGCGTGATCGGCTCGATGGGGTCGGAGCCGAAGAGGCCTCCGAAACTCCGTCCGACGACCACCACGTCCGCGAGCGAGTAGGCCTGCCGCAACTCGCCGATGGTGTCGAGCAGGAACCGGCGTGACTCCGCAGCGGTTGAGGTTGACGCGACGCTGGCCTTGGTCTGGCTCCGGCGAACGCACGCCCCCAGCGACGCCGCCGCCTCGTCGAAGCGCTCCGGCTTCCTCGGAGCGCACACCAGTTGCACCGGGCCGATCCGCTGCTCGACCTTGGCGCACGCCTGCGCGAGCAACGCCTCCTCGCCCGGCCCGGTACTCCCCGCGACGACGATCGGCGGCGCGCCCGGCCCGCGCACGATGCCCATCTCTCGCGCCAGCGCGTCCGCCCCCGCGACGTCGTCCTCGATCCGGGCCGCGTCCCACTTCATCGAGCCCGTGACACGGACGCGCTCGGGCGCGACGCCCATCGCGCGGAAGCGCGCCGCGTAGTCCTCGTCCTGGGCCGCGACGACGGCCAGCGAGCCGAACGAGTAGCGGAAGAACGCCCGCAGCCGCCGGTAGCCCCTGAAACTCCGCGGGCTCAGCCGTCCGTTGACGACCGCGACGGGGATCCCGCGTTGCCGGCACGCGGCCACGAAGTTGGGCCAGACCTCCAGTTCGACCAGGCCCACCACATCCGGCCGTGTCGCATCGAGGAACCTTCGCACGGCCCACGAAAAGTCCAGCGGATACCGGACGACATCCGCGATGCCCGCGTACAACTCGCGCGCGCGCCGAATCCCCGTGTCGGTGCCGACGGACACGATCACGTGCGCACGCTCCGCCAGGGCGGGGACGAGGTGCCGGAGTGCGTTTGTCTCCCCGACGCTGACCGCGTGCAGCAAGATCCTCGGGCGCGCCCGCGCGGGCACCGGCTCGACGTTCCCGAACCGCTCGGGCCAGTCGCGGCGGGTCTTGCGGCCCCACCACGGCGCCGTGACGAGTGCCAGCGGGAGGTAAACCAGATCGAGCGCGTTCATCGCAGCATCAGGGGTTGGGAATGGGCAGGCCGGGATTCGAACCCGGGACCCTTCGCGTGTAAGGCGAATGCTCTAGCCGCTGAGCTACCCGCCCGCGGGTGACGAACGGTAGGGTCGGTGCGGCAGCGGATCGAGCATGGCACTCTCGCGACGGTGGAGCGCCCCCGACTCAAGGCGCACGGAGACGGGCGCGTGCCCGAGTGATACGCTCGTCGAGCACGTCGGATCGTCTTTGCTTGGGAGGGCTCGCGTCGATATGGACCCGCAACAGATTCGTGATGGACTCAAGCGGTTTCCCTTCTGGTACCACCGGATCGAACTGCCGGGCGGGGTGGCGACGCCGGGGCTGAATCCGGTCTACCCGCCGGCGTACCGCGTCCCCGAGCGTCTGGACGGGCTTCGCGTGCTGGACGTCGGCGCGTGGGACGGCTACTGGACCTTCGAGTCGCTCAAGCGCGGCGCCCGACAGGTCGTCGCGATCGACGACTTCTCCGACTACCTGGGCCACCTTCGGCCCGAGGACCGCAAGGCGTGGCAGACCTTCGACTTCTGCCGCGAGGCGCTCGGGTACGACGAGCAGCGCTGCACTCGGCAGGAACTCTCGGTCTATGACCTTCGCCCCGAGACGTTCGGATCGTTCGACGTGGTGTTCTTCTTCGGGACCTTGTACCACCTCCGCCACCCGCTCCTGGCGCTGGATCGGCTCTCGGCGGCGTGCGTCCCGGGAGGCCGGATCTTTGTCGAGACGACCATCCTCAACGACTACAGCCCGTACCTGGGCGGGCTCGGAAAGGGTTACCCGGACGATCGGCAGGTCGTCGCGGAGTTCTACCCGACCAACGAGTACGCGGGGAACGTGACCAACTGGTGGAATCCGACCCTGCGATGCCTGATGGCCATGGTCTGGGCCGCGGGGTTCACCGAGGAACTCTCCGGCTGGAAACTGGCGGATGCTCCGCAGGAGATCGGCCATTGCCGGGGATTCTGCAGCGCCCGGAAGCCCGTCGCACGGGCGTGACGCGATCGGCGATAATGCCGTATGGCCATCGCCTTCCTGGTACTCGCGGCACTCATCTTCGTGAACAGCATCTTCGCCATGGCGGAACTCGCCATGATGACCAGCCGGCGTGCGCGGCTGGAACAGGCGGCGGCGAGCGGGAGCCGCGGTGCCGCGCTTGCCCTCTCCCTGGCCCGCAACCCGACAAAGTTCCTCTCCACCGTCCAGGTCGGGATCACCCTCATCGGCATCCTCGCGGGCGCGATCGCCGAGGATCGCTTCTCCGAGCGACTCCGCGACCTCCTTCTGACCACATGGCCTGCGCTCTCGCCGTACGCCGACTCCATCGCCCTCGTCACCGTCGTGCTCGCCCTCACCTATCTCTCGCTCGTCCTCGGCGAACTGGTCCCCAAGCGGATCGCCCTGGCGTACCCCGAGCGCATCGCCGCGATCATCGCGCGGCCGCTCACGCTCCTGTCCTTCGTGGCCGCGCTCCCGATCCGCGCGCTCACGGGTTCGACCGAGGCCGTGCTGCGGCTTCTGCACGTTCGTTCGCGAGATGGCGAGGACATCTCGGAGGAGGACGTGCGCGCGCTCGTGGCCAGCGCCGCGGGCACCGGCATCTTTACCCCCCAGCAGCACGGCCTTTTCAAGCGGCTCTTCTCGCTCGGTGAACTCACCGTCCACGACCTCATGGTGCCCCGCGCCCGCATCGCCTGGATCGACGAGTCCGCCACCATCGGCCGTGTCCGCGTCGTCCTCGGGACCAGCCCGCACTCGCACTTCCCGGTCTGCCGCGGGGGGCTCGACAACCTGGTCGGCGTCGTCCATGTCCGCGACCTGATCGCGCACGGGCTCATGAACCGCGACGACTTTCGCGTCTCCGACGTCGCGCGCAAGCCGCTCTTCGTCCCCGAGACGCTCCCCGCCATGGCGCTGCTCGAGCGATTCAAGGAGGAGCGCACCCATGTCGCCTTCGTCGTGGATGAGTTCGGGGGCACCCAGGGGCTCATCACGCTCAACGACCTGCTCGCCGCGCTCCTGGGCGACCTGGGTCCTCGCGCGATGTCGGCCTCGCCCAGCGCGACCCGCCGTCAGGACGGCTCCTGGCTCATCGATGGGAGAATGCCGATCCACGAACTCGTGCACATGCTCGAACTTCCGCCCGAGGCCGAGCATCCGGACGTGAGCACCGCGGCGGGCCTCACGACCAGCTTGCTGGGGCACATCCCCCACGAGGGCGAGACCGCCGACTGGATGGGGTACCTCATCGAGGTGGTTGACATGGACGGCCCAAGAATCGACAAACTGCTGGTTCGACGTCGGTAAGGTATGCAACCGAGTCCGTATGGCCCGCGAACGTGATCGATTCAACGGTGCCGCATGTCCCCGCGACAGCGCGACTGTTCAGGCGGCACAACTTGTGGTATGCTGATTCAGGCGGATCAGGTCTGATATTCACTCGACGGTCAGGAGTTCTTCCATGGCGACTCGGCGGAGCGCGGCGGAGATTGTGTTGGCGGCGACGGTAATCGCGTCTGTCTGCGGCTCGGTGCGTCCGGCACTCGCCGACGACGACGACAAGAAACTGCTCTCCAAGCAGCCCGCGTTCCAGGGCCCGGTGATGCGCTTCCCCGATGCGTGGAAGATCAACGAGGCCGCTCCGCGCGTGCCCGCTCCGGGTGACTCGACCTTCCCCAGCAAGAACGTGCAACTCAAGAGTTGGATCCCGCTCAACAACTTCGCCGGCTTCAGCGCGGGTGACAACGGCGCCGACTGCTGGGGCTACACCTCGCCCTCGGGCCGCGAGTACGCGCTCATGGGCCTCTCGTGGGGCAACGGCATCGTGGAGGTCACGGATCCCTCCAACCCCGTCATCGTCTCCGTCATCCCGGGAGGCGTGAACGTCCTCTGGCGGGACATCACCGTCATCGGGCAGTATGCCTATGCGGTCAGCGATTCGTCCGGCGTGGGCATCCAGGTCATCGACCTCTCCCAGATCGACAACGGCGTCGCCACCCTCGTCCGCAACTACAGCCAGGGCGGGCACACCACCACCCACACGCTCCTCGAGAACACCCAGTCCGGGTTCCTCTACGCGTGCGGAGGGAACATCGCTAGCGGCGGGTTCAAGCCCATCTCGCTCGCCGCCGATCCCACCTTCCCCACCTTCACCGGCACCAACTGGACCACCTCCTACGTCCACGAGGCGCTCATCGTCTCCTACACCGCCGGAACCTACGCCGGGCGGGAGATCGCCTTCCTCTTCCGCGGCAACAGCAGCGGCGCCCGCATGTCCATCGTCGATGTCACCAACAAGGCCTCGCTCTCGACGCTCGCCAGCGTCACCTATCCCGGCCAGAACTACTGCCACCAGGGATGGCTCTCAATCGACCGCAAGTACCTCTACGTCAACGACGAGATCGACGGCCCGAACCAGAACGTCCCGCGCATGCTCACCCGCATCTTTGACGTCAGCGACCTGTCCACGCCCCGCCTCGTCTCCACCTTCACCAACGGGCTGCCCGCAGTCGACCACAACGAGTACACCAAGGGCCGGTACCTCTTCCAGTCCAACTACACCACCGGCCTCCGGATCTGGGACGTCTCCAACGCCCTCAAGCCCGTCGAGGTCGCCTTCATCGACACCCGCCCGCAGGACGACGGCACCGGCTACAACGGCGCCTGGGGCAACTATCCCTACTTCGACAGCGGGACCGTGCTCGTCAGCGACATCGAGAACGGCCTCTTCGTCGTCAAACTCGCCCTCCTCGAACTCGCGCCCGTCGGCTCGCTCCCCGAGACCCTCACCCCCGCCCAGCCCACGCCCGTCAGCGTCACCGTCACCGAGCGCGACGCCACCACCCAATCCGTCGAACTCATGGTCAGCGTCAACGGCGGGAGTTACGTCTCGTACCCGATGACTGCTTCCGGCGGCGGGGTCTACACCGGGAACCTCCCCGCCACGCCCTGCGGCGCTCGCGTCAACTACTACGTCCAGGCCTTCTCCAACGCTTCCCCGCCCGACAACGGCCCCTTCACCTGGCCCGTCGGCGCACCCGCCGCGGGCGTGATCACCGCTGACTCCCAATCCGGCTCCACCACCGTGTTTTCCGACAACTTCCAGACCAACCAGGGCTGGACGGTCACGACCACCGCCACCGCCGGCGCGTGGACGCGCGTCACCCCGCTCTACAACGGCGGTCCCGGCGCGGTCGTGGGCGATGGCGATGGCTCCGGCATGTGCTACGTCACCGGCAACACCCTCAACGCCGACGTGGACAACGGCTCGACCATTCTCACCTCCCCAGTCTTCAACCTCGCCGGCCAGCCCGAGGCGAGGATCACCTATCGCCGGTGGTTCTTCAGTTCCGTCGGCACCACCGACACGATGCGGACCGAGGTCACCGGCGACGGCACCAACTGGGTGCTCGTGTCCGCCATCGGCCCCGTCTCGGGCGGGTGGGAGCGCACCTCATTCCGCGTCGCCGACTATGTGACGCCCTCGTCCGCCGTCCGCGTGCGGTTCACGGTCTCGGACACGGACACCTCCACCACGGAAGGCGGTATCGACGGCGTGACCGTCTGGGCCCCAACCTGTGCCGTGCCCTGCTACGCCAACTGCGACGGGAGCACGTCAGCCCCGGTCCTGAATGTGAATGACTTCACCTGCTTCCTCAACAAGTTTGCCGCGGGCGACCCCGGGGCCAACTGCGACGGGAGCAGCACGCCGCCGGTGCTCAACATCAACGACTTCACCTGCTTCATCAACGCCTACGCGGTCGGCTGCCCGTAGGCCGCGTCCGACATCGAGCATCGTCGCTTCCTCAGGCGGCGCGGCGACGCCGCCCGCGCGGTACGATCGCGCTCAAGGAGCCGACCATGCCCCCCTCACCCTCCATCCGCCTGTACGACGGCGACGCCGACGACCTCCTCCGTTCCGAGGTCTTCCCAGAACGGGTCTCGCTGCTGCCCGGCGCGGGCGGGAAACCCAGGCCCGCGGAGCGCCTCCGTGTCATGTGGGGCCAGGACCTGCTCCGCGACCTGCTCGACGGCCGCTATCGCGCCGTCATCTGTGGCGTCAACGACGTGGACAACAGCCACGGGATCATCGCCCAACTCGTCGAACTCGTGCACACCAGCCAGTGGTCCGCCAAGGGCGTGACCTCGTTCGCCAAGTTGTTCCAGGAGTCCGTGGCCATCCACGCCGCCCACGACCGCGAGCCCTATGTCCTCAAGTACGACCTCGACAGCCTGCTCATCCTCGGGCTGCTCCGCCCGCACGGCCGCGACCACTTCACGCTCGCGGACCTCTCACGCGGATTCAAGACCGCGGCCAAGATGCTCCAGGACCGGCGCGAGCGGCTTCCCGTGGCCACCGTGAGTTTCCTCAACGCCAGGGCCAACCGCCTTGTCGGGCCCGACGGCGCTGAGCCGAGTTTCGAGGCCGTCCTGCGCACGATGTTCGACGCCGGCTTTCGCGGGGATGTCTACCCCTCCCCCGTGGCGTGGCGTTTCGCCCACGTCGGGGTCTTCCCGAGTTACCCGTACCCCGAGGGCGTCGAGCGGATGCGGGGCGGGAGTTCCTGACGCCCCGATCGCGCGCTTGGCTTGCTTGCCCTGCCCGCCTAGAGTCTCGGATTGGCTGTCTCCGGGAAGCGTCCCGGAGCGGAAGTGATCCCAGCGGTGCGCGCCCGAGAGTGCTGGTGTCGGTTCAAGTGGAAGTCTCGGGCGAAGAAGTTGGGTGTCAGCATGACGATGCGGATCTACGTTGGTAACCTGCCGTTCAGCTCCAATGACCAGGAGTTGCGGTCGCTGTTCGAGGCCCACGGCTCGGTCTCCTCGGCCCAGATCATGGTCGATCGCGAGACCGGACGCTCGCGCGGCTTCGGCTTCGTCGAGATGGACGACGCCTCCGCCGGCAACGCGGCCATCGGCGCTCTGAACGGGTACAACCTCGGCGGACGCCAACTCGTCGTCAACGAGGCTCGGCCACGCGAGGAGCGGAGCGGCGGCGGTGGGGGCGGCCGTGGCCGAGGCGGCTTCGGTGGCGGCGGTGGTGGTGGTGGGTACGGCGGCGGCGGCGGTCGCCGCTGGTAAGCCACGATCCCCCTTGCAACCCTTCGGACCCCGGGAAGCCGGGGTCCGTTGCTTTTTGCGCTTTCAATCTCGTTCGCACGCGACCATCTCCCGCTTGCACCTCGCGCGATCGGCCCTCCGACCGGGCTCCGCGACACACGACGACCCGCCGCCGGGTCGATCAGCCCTGCGCCGCCTTCGCCCACGAGTCCTTCAGCGTCACCGTCCGGTTCACGACAAGCGCCCCGGGCCGCGTGTCTCGATCCACGCAGAAGTACCCCATCCGCTCGAACTGGAACCGGTCCCCGACCGCCGCGTCCGCGAGCGACGGCTCGCCCTGCGCCCTCACGACCTCCAGCGACGAGGGATTCAGGTCGTCCATGTAGTGCCCGGTCCGCTTGCCGGGCTCCTCGGCATTGAAGAGGCGGTCAAAGAGCCTCGCCTCGATCGGAACGGCATGGGCCGCCGAGACCCAGTGCAACGTCGCCTTGACCTTGCGTCCGTCGGGCGCGTCCCCGCCTCGGGTCGCCGGGTCGTGCGTGCAGAGCAACTCGACCACCTCCCCGTTCGCGTCCTTCTTCACGCCCTCGCATCGGATGAAGTACGCGTACCGCAGCCGCACCTCGGCGCCGGGCGAGAGCCGGAAGAACTTCTTGGGCGGGTTCTCCATGAAGTCGTCGCGCTCGACGTACAGCGTCCCCGCGAACGGCACCTTCCGCGTGCCCGCCGAAGCGTCCTCTGGGTTGTTCACGGCCTCGACCCAGTCCACCTTGCCCTCGGGCCAGTTGGTGATCGTGACCTTGAGCGGGCGCAGCACCGCCATGCGGCGCGGAGACACCCGGTTGAGGTGGTCCCGTATCGCGTTCTCGATCTTCGCGATCTCGATGAACCCCTCCACCTTCGTGACCCCGATCTCCTCGCAGAGCGTGCGGATCGCCTCCGGCGTGTACCCGCGACGCCGCATCCCGCGGAGCGTCGGCATCCGCGGATCGTCCCACCCGCGCACCACCCCGTCCTGCACCATCTTCAGCAGGTTCCGCTTGCTCAAGACCGTGTACGTCGGGCGGAACTTCGAGAACTCGATCTGCTGCGGGTGCCGCACGCGCGGGCCCCACCTCGAGCCCGGCCCGCGGTCGCGGTTGATCGCGTCGAGGAACCAGTCGTACAGCGGACGATGGTTCTCGAACTCCAGCGTGCAGATCGAGTGCGTGATCCCCTCGATCGAGTCCTCGATCCCGTGCGCCCAGTCGTACATCGGATAGATGCACCATGCGTCGCCGGTGTTGTGGTGCGGCTCATGCACGATCCGGTACATCACCGGGTCGCGCAGGTTGAAGTTGGGCGAGGCCAGGTCGATCTTGGCACGCAGCGTCATCGCTCCGTTGGCGTGCTTGCCCGCCCGCATCTCGCGCAGCAGCCGCAGGCTCTCCTCGATCGGCCGATCGCGGAACGGGCTCGTCGCGGGCACCCCGGGCGACCCGCGGCGCTTGGCCACCTCCTCCGCCGGGAGTTCGCAGACGTACGCCAGCCCCTTCTGCACCAGTTCCTCGGCAAACTGGTACATCCGCTCGAAGTAGTCGCTCGCCCAGAACATCCCGCCCCCGTGCGGGCCCTCCCAGTCCGCGCCCAGCCACCTCACGTCCTCCTTGATCGCATCGACGTACTCCTGCTCCTCCTTCGAGGGGTTCGTGTCGTCGAAGCGAAGGTTGAACTTGCCCCCGTGCCGCGCCGCCAGCCCGAAGTTCAGGCAGATCGCCTTCGCGTGCCCGATGTGCAGGTACCCGTTGGGCTCGGGCGGGAACCGCGTGTGCACGCGCGGGCGGCCCAGCCGCGCGCGTCCCGCTTCGCCCTCGCCCGCGTCGCCCTGCTCCCACACGCCCCACTTTCCGCTGGCGTTGTCGGCCTCGACGATCTGCTCGATGAAGTTCAACGGTCGTTCGTCGCTCACGCCAGGGCTCCGTCATGCGCCGGCGAGCCGCGCCGGCAGGCCGCATCGTATGAGCACCGCTGTCCGTCTGCCCCGGCGGGACGCTCCACCGGCGCGCGCGGCCGCCGGGTGGCGATCGACCACCCGGCCGCAACGGCGTGTGCAGGCCGCGCTCAGGAAGAATCAGGTGCAACCGGCCGCGAACGCGTTCAGGAAGCACGTAAAGTCGTTCACGTTCAGCACCGGCGGGGTCGTGCTCCCGTCGCAGTTCGCGTACGAGTTGCCCGCCGCAAACTCGTTGAGGAAACAGGTGAAGTCGTTGACGTTGAGCACCGGCGGGATCGTGCTCCCGTCGCAGTTGGCGTAGCAGCCCGCGGGGCACGCCGTCGACCACGTGTCGCCCGCCGTTCCGCCGAACCCCGTCCCTTGGAACCCGCCAAAGACGATCATCTTGCGGTTCAGCGAGTCGTACGACATCGAGTGCTGGTCGCGCTTCGAGGGGCCAGTGGTGCCCACGCGAGTCCACGCGGTGCCGTTGTAGACCCAGGTGTCCTGCTCGCGATCCGCGGCCGCCGGCCCGATCTGGCCCCCGAACAGCACGACCAGGTCCTGGTGCGAGTCGTAGTCCATTCCGAGGTACTGCCGCCCGCTCGGACCAGCGACCGCCACGCTCTGCCAGCCGCCGGGCAGCACCAACTCGCGCGTGTCGGCCAGTCGAGCGCCGTTGAACCCGCCGAAGATCACCATGCGGTTGCGGCTCTTGTCGAACGCCATCCCGTGCGATGAGCGAGCGCCAAACGTGGTGCCGGTCATCTCCGTCCAGGTCGTGCCGTCGTATTCCCAGGTGTCGCTGTGCCGGAGCGTCGAGAACCCGCCGGTCATCACGATCACGTTGCGCACCGAGTCAAACGCCATCGCGCTGTTGAATCGGCCCGGCGGCGACGCCGTCGGGGTCATCTGCGTCCAACTGCCCCCGTCCCACTCCCAGGTGTCCCCAAACACCGCGCCAGACACGCCCGCGCCCCCGAAGAGGACAACGCGACTCCGGGCCGAGTCGTAAGCCATGCCGAAGTTCCCCCGCGGAGTCGGACCCGTGTTGGCGCGGAGCGTCCAACTCTCGTTGTCCCACGTCCAGGTGTCCCCGCGGAAGCCCGTGCCCGAGAGGAACCCCCCAAACAGGACGAGGACGCCATTGGCCGCGTCGAACGCCGTGCCATGGTTCTGCCGCAATGGAGGGTCGTTCGGATTCGTCGGCTGGCCCGGCGCGGACAAAAACCAGTTGGCGGGGCATTGCGCCACCGCGCTGCCCGCCGCGAGCAGAAGGGCTGCCGCGCTGACGCGAGCGATCGAACAACGACGGCACGGGACGCAGACCGAGTGCAACATCAGGAGTCTCCTTTGGCGCCACGCCGAGCCCGAGGGACTACGCGCGGCAGCAAGGCCGCAGACTACCGAACGCACCGCGTGTCTGTCAAGATGTTGATCAACAGATTTCTCAACTTTTCCATCGACGCGTGACGCCGAGCGCAGTAGACTGGATTCTGAACTGAATCGCCAGACTGGCCCACGATGACATCTTCATCCAATCAAAACACGAACGCCATAGACGCCTCGCTGCGAGCGGCGGACGAGGTGCTGCTCGAGTTGAGGCCGGCGCTGGCGGGCGTGCTCGAACAGATTCGGCCTCCGGCGCGGCGGCCGTCGGAACTCCGGCGGCTGCTGAATCTGGATCAGAGTTTGAGTTGGAGCGTGTTCAACGCGGGAACGGCCGCCGATGCGCGCGCGCTGGCGACCCTTTTGCCCGGGCGTCGAGCGATGGAGCGGTTCTTCGCGGCGGCATCGACGCACGGGGTGGGGGCCGAGGCGATCGCGCGGGCGCGAGCGGCGTTCGAGCGGTTCGAGGAGTCGGTGGCGCGACTGGCGGGGAGTCGTGCGGCGTTTGAGACGATGGTGGTCGGGCAGGTCGAGGGGATGGGGCATTCGGTGGGTTCGAGCCTGAAGCACAAGCGAGCGGCGTTTCGCGCGAACTCGTCGCTGTGGGGTCGGCAGGCTCGTGCGTTTGTAGCGACAAAGATCGTGCATCCGGCGGCGGCGGGAGCGGGCGGATTGGTGGACGGGGTGTTCATCAAGGGGATGGTGGGGCTGCACCGGACGCGGGCGTCGGTGCCGCTGCAGACGACGGCGCGACACTGGCGCACGGCTTCCCCGGGCGAGGTGCCGAACTCACCGGAGCCGCTGGATCCAAGGGAGAGCGGCCCGGACGCGGTGGGGTTGGTCCGGGACTTTTGCTCGCAGCCGCTGCCGGAGTTTCGGCCTCACGTGAGCCGCGACGGGTATCGAAGCCACGAGTTGGTGGGAAGCGTGCTGGGGACGGCGGGCGAGGTGACGTATTTCACCGGGGAGTCGCGGCGGCAGGAGCAGGCGGCGCCTGGGACGCTCGCGGGCGCGGAGGTGTTGCTGTTCAAGGCGGTGGACATCCCGATCGAGGTGTTCATCGGGGACATCCTGATCCATCGGTCGCTGTGGGACACGCGCGTGCCGGAGGTGGGCGTGTTCGCGTGGCCGATGGACGGGACGATGGAGTTCCGGGACGAGGACCGGCTGCCGATGGTGGAAGGGGCGGAGTACCTGGGCGACGGGTCCGACGCGGCGCGGACGCCATTGATCCCGCGGTATGGGGAGTTGCTGCGCTACGCGATGGACCGGATGGGGTGGCGGGGCGAGGAGTTCCGTGTGCTGCGATGCCGGGTGGAATATCCGGTGTTGTACACGCGGATCCGGATGGTGCTGCGGTAGCAACGCCTAGGCGTAGGGGTCGTCGGAGGGGGTCGGCGCTAGCGGGCGGTGAAGAAGCGCACGGTGGCACGATGAGGTGTCGCGCGAGGGGGACGTAGCATGTGAGCATGTTCAGCCTGATCGAGATGCTGGGGCGCGAGGTCGCGCCGATCCGGGTGGTGGATGTGGGCGCGATGGCGATTGGCGACGAGCCGCCGCCGTACGCGAGGATCATGCGTGATGGAGTGACGGAGGTGGTGGGCTTTGAGCCGGTGCGAGCGGAGTGCGACCGGCTCAACGCGCGGTCGCGGCCGGGGCATCGGTACCTGCCGTACTTCATCGGGGACGGGCGTGATGGTGTGTTCCGCGAGTGCCGGTTCACACAGTCGTCGTCGCTGTATCCGCCGAACGCTCGGCTTCGTCGGCGGTTTCCTGGGCTGGCGCAGTTCGGGGAGGTGGTGCGCGAGACGCCGGTGACGACGCGGCGGTTGGACGACGTGCCGGAGATCGGTGGGGCGGACTACCTGAAGTTGGACATCCAGGGGGCGGAGTTGGATGCGCTCCGCGGGGCGACGCGGCTGCTGGGCGAGGTGGTGTTTGTGGAGACGGAGGTGGAGTTTGTGCCGCTGTACGAGGGGCAGCCGCTGTTTGCGGAGGTCGATGCGTTCCTTCGTGAGCGAGGGTTCCTGCTGCACACGTTCACGAGCATGAGCGGGCGTCCGTTTCTCCCGCTGCACCCGCCGAATCGCCCGAGCGATCCGTTCCGGCAACTGGTGTGGGGGGACGCGGTGTACGTCAAGGACTTCACGCGGCTCGGGGAGTTGTCTGCGGGGCAGTTGCTGAAACTGGCGGCGATCGCGCACGATCTGTACGGTTCGCCGGACCTGGCGGGCCTGGCATTGCAGCACCACGACGCGAAGTCGGGTCGCGGGGTGTGGAAGGACTACATGCAGCGGCTGATCGGGAGCGTGCCGGAGGCGCCGCCGCTGGAGTGAGGCGGATCGCCGATGAGAGGCTCGGCGGGCGAGCGTGGAGGATCTAGACTGACGCCCCCATGCCCGGCCCGTGGCTGCCAATCCCGAAGTTCCATTTCATGGCGTTCGCGCCGCTGGACGCGTGGGCTCGGCTTCTGCTGGCGCCGCCGGCGTGGATCCCGGTGCGGTATTGGCCTCGGGTGGCGCTGGGGCTGTTCACGTCGGCGCTGGGGACGGCGATCACGCTGCCGGAGCGGGTGGTGATGGCGGTGTGGCTTCGCCGTCGCGAGCGCGTGGAGCACGCGCCGGGCGTGGTGGTGGTGCTGGGGTACTTTCGCTCGGGCACGACGCACCTGCAGTATCTGTTGAGTTGCGATCCGCGGCTGCGGACGCCGGGGTGGTGCGAGGCGCTGGCGCCGCAGGGGTTCGTGCTGAGTTGGGCGTTTCTGCGGCTGTTCATGCTGCCGTTCCTGTCGTCGACGCGCCCGCAGGACGACGTGGCGATCGGGCCGTCGTGGCCGGCGGAGGACGACTTCGCGGCGAACAACTGGGCGATGGCGTCGAGCCTGGGGTCGCGGTTCATCCTGCCGCGGATGCACGCGCACTACTCGCGGTTCCACTCGCTGGCGGGGCTGAGCGATCGGGAACTGTCACGCTGGCGGCGCGTGCAGGCGGGGTTCTGCGCGAAACTGGGGTTGGTCGCGGGTCGGCGGGGGCTGCTGCTCAAGAGCCCGAGCCACACGGCGAGGGTGGGGGAGTTGGTGCGGATGTTCGGCGCGGGCGTGAGGTTCGTGCACATCTCGCGCGAGCCCGGGGCGGTGGTGCGGTCGAACATCGCGATGGCCGAGCGGATGACGGGATTCGGGTTGCAGGATCCACCTTCGCACGCCGAGATGGAGCGGCGCGTCGTCGAGGAGTACGCCGACTCGCAGCGGCGGTTCGACGAGGCGGCGGCGACGCTGCCCCCCGAGCGGCTGGCGCGAGTCCGCTTCGAGGACCTGGCGGCGGACCCGATCGGCGAGGTTTGGCGGGCGTATGCGCACCTCGGGATCGAGTGGGACCCTCGGCACGAGGCGAGGATGCGAAGGTACCTGGCCACGGTGGAGGACTATCGGCCCGCGACGCGGAGCGGCGGCGGCGTGCCGGAGGGCGCTCGGGGGGAGCTCGAGTCGATCGCGCGACGTTACGGGCACGATCGGCCCGCGCGGGCGCGGGTGACGGAGGCGCTGCCACGACTCTCGCGCGGTCGGGGCGGCGCCGCGGCGGCGGTGGGGGCGCTCGTCGCGCTGGCGTGCCTCGGCGTCTGGCTCGCCCACGCGTACCTCGTTCGTCAGCGGCACGACTGGCTGATCTGGCCCACGGGCGTCGGCGTGGGGCTCGCGGCGATCCACACCGCGCACGCCGGCTCGCGCCGGCTCGGGATCTGGCTCGCGGCGCTGGTGCTCGCGGTCTATGTGGCGGGCTCGCTCCCCGTGGCGTTCCTCATGGACTATGCGCACCGCGACTACTACCGCGACACGTCCGGGGGCCGGGCGTGGGGCGTGCTGCCGTGGCGGCCGGAGCGGGAGTGGGAGTGGTACCACATCAAGAAGGCGTCGTGGGATGGGGCGCTGGGCGGGAACAGCGTGTTCTGGGTGTTCATGGGGGTGATGTGCGCGTACCGCTATGGATCGAGGCGGTGGCTGCACCCGCCCGGGCGCGAGTAGGGGGGCGGACCGGGCGGCGCGGCGTCAGTTCGCGTCGGGCAGGTTGGTGCCGAAGTCCTTGAACGCGCTCCAGAAGTCCGAGTAGTACGAGTTCCCGTTGCGCGCGTCGAACCTCGGCGCGAGCGTCTCGGCCTGGTCGGCCATCCAATCGCGGAGCGCCTCGGTGGTCGCGCCGGCTTGAGGGGGAAGGTCGTCGGGGGTCGGCACGTCGATCCCGCGGGCCCTGGCCGCGTCGACCAGCGCGACGCCGATGACGCAGGTCTGCAGGAGCGAGAGGTCATTGCCGGCGTGCAGAGCCTGGGGGAGCGACACCTCGAGCAAGCGTCCAGCGGGCTCCACGTTCCCGCTCATGAGCAGCAGGTGCATGACTCGTCCGCGCGCCTCACAATACTGGTGGCCATCGAGGATGAGGTCGATCGCGACCTTCGCGGTCTCGAGGGCGTCGTCGAAGCGTTCGGCGCCGACATAGGCGAAGGGGAGGCGAGAGAGCGTGATCGCGGGCTCCTCCTCGCACTTGAGTTGGCCGTCGAGCAGCGGGTCGGCGGCACGGATCGCGCCGTCGAAGTCGTCGGCTGCGAGCCGGTAGCGCACCTCGTTGCCCACGTCGCAGGCCTCGCAGTCCGAGCCGTGATCGCGTGGCAGAGACGACCAACGCTCGAAGTGCACGTGGGCCTCCTCCTGATCGGCCATGGTCAGGGCGGTGGAGAGCCGAAGGAGCGCGGCGGCGCGCGGACCCCACCCGGCACGCTCGAAGCGAGCGGCGAGGTCCTCGATCCCGCGGTCGATGGTCTGGCGGGAGTAGTGCGAGTGCCGGGGGAGTTCGGCGATGATCCACTTGTACTGCCAGAGCACGCGGGCGGCGTCGAACTGATCGGGCTCGGCGTCGCAGCGGGCCAGGCACCATTCCATCGCGGGGATGCAGCGGTCCAGCCGCCCGATGAGCATGCAGGAGGTGAGCAGGTTCTCGCGGAGGTCGAATCCGGCTTCGGGGTCGCTCAGCCGCGTCGCTTCGGCGATGCCACGCTCGATCAGGGCGATCCGGTCGAGTCCGAGCGGGGTCTCCTCGAGTTCCTTCTGGATCTGCTCGAGTCGGCGTTTCGGGGAGAAAAGGCCCATGATTCGATTGTACGCCCACTCGTTCGGGACTGACCCGGTGTGCGGGCTGCCAAATCGGCAGAGGCGGAGGCGAGTGTGGTCGCGATGGCGCTGGAGGATGTGAGCGAGGCTCGGCGGGCAGCAAGAAACGGGGTCGAACGCTTGCCGAAGGGGGAGATTCGGGACCCGATCGGATGGCATCCGTCTTGCAAGATGCCGATGAAGAGAGTCTGAACTCATCGGAGCAAAGCATGTCCAAGATCATCGGGATCGACCTCGGCACCACGAACTCCTGCGTTGCGATCATGGAGGGCGGGCAGCCCAAGGTGCTCATCAACTCCTCGGGCAACCGGATCACGCCGTCGGTCGTCGGGTTCACCGACAAGGGGGAGCGACTGATCGGGCAGGCCGCCAAGCACCAGCAGGTGACCAATCCGAAGAACACGATCTTCTCGATCAAGCGGTTCATGGGCCGTCGGCGCGTGGAGGTTTCGTCGGCGGGCGAGAGCGGGTATGGGAAGAGCGGGAACGAGGAAGCGAAGGTTCCGTACACGATCACGGGCGGGCCGGATGACTTCGTGAAGGTGCGTGTGAACCAGGGCGAGTTCACGCCGCAGCAGATTTCCGCGTTCATCCTGCAGGACCTGAAGAAGACGGCCGAGGACTACCTGGGGGAGAAGGTGGATCGTGCGGTGATCACGGTCCCGGCGTACTTCAACGACGCCCAGCGGCAGGCGACCAAGGACGCCGGCGAGATCGCGGGCCTGAAGGTCGAGCGGATCATCAACGAGCCGACGGCGGCGGCGCTGGCGTACGGCCTGGATCGCAAGAAGAACGAGAAGATCGCGGTCTTTGACCTCGGCGGCGGGACGTTCGACGTTTCGATCCTCGACATCGGGGACGGGGTGTTCGAGGTGCTGAGCACCAACGGCGACACGCACCTCGGCGGCGACGACTGGGACCAGAAACTGATCGACCACATCGCCGAGGAGTTCCGCAAGAAGGAGGGGATCGACCTCCGCAAGGACCCGATGGCGCTGCAGCGGCTCAAGGAGGCCGCCGAGAAGGCGAAGTGCGAACTGTCGACGATGCAGGAGTCGCAGGTGAATCTGCCGTTCATCACGGCGGACCAGAACGGGCCGAAGCACCTGCAACTGGCCATCACGCGGTCGAAGTTCGAGGCGCTGTGTGCGGACCTGTTCGAGCGATTGAAGGCCCCGTGCATCCAGGCGCTGAAGGACGCGAAACTCACCGCCGACAAGATCGACGAGGTCGTGCTGGTGGGCGGTTCGACGCGCATGCCCAGGGCCCAGCAGATCGCCAAGGAACTGTTCGGGAAGGAGCCGAACAAGAGCGTGAACCCTGACGAGGTCGTGGCCGTCGGCGCCGCGATCCAGGGCGCGGTCCTCAAGGGCGAGGTCAAGGACGTGCTGCTGCTGGACGTGACCCCGCTCTCGCTGGGGGTTGAGACGCTGGGCGGGGTGATGACGAAACTCATCGAGAAGAACACGACGATCCCGACGAGCAAGAAGGAGACGTTCTCGACGGCGGCCGACAACCAGACGAGCGTGACGATCAAGGTCTACCAGGGCGAGCGGGAGATGGCGCAGTACAACCGCCTGCTCGGGCAGTTCGATCTCGAGGGGATCGCTCCCGCGCCGCGGGGCATGCCGCAGATCGAGGTGGAGTTCGCGCTGGACGCCAACGGGATCCTGACCGTGACGGCGACGGACAAGGCCACGGGCAAGAAGGCGGACATCAAGATCACGAACTCCGGCGGTCTGGACAAGGCGGAGATCGAGCGGATGAAGCGCGACGCCGAGCAGCACGCGGCGGAGGACAAGAAGCGTCGGGAGGTGATCGACCTGAAGAACCGTGCGGACGCGATGGTGATCTCGACGCGCAAGGCGCTCGAGGAGCATGGCGGGAAGGTCTCGCCGGACGCTCGCGGTCGGATCGAGTCGGCGCTGTCGAACCTCGAGGACAAGATCAAGGGCGAGGAGCGGGCGGCGATCGAGAGCGCGGTGAAGGAACTCGAGAAGGTCAGCCAGGAACTGGGCAAGGCCGTCTATGAGGCGAGCGCGGGCAAGCAGCCCGGTACGGGATCAGCCGGGGCGGCGCCGGGCGGCGAGCCGAAGAAGGACGACGACGTGATCGACGCGGAGTACAAGGTCAAGGACGAGTAGGCGTCGGGGGGCTCAAGGGGCGCGGCGGGGCGGTAGTTTCGTCGGCGGGTTCGTCGGCGAACTGCTCGACGAACGTGCGGCCCTGGAGCACGCGCATGGTGCCGTCGTCGTGCTCGACGAGCGCGGTGCAGGACTCGACCCAATCGCCGCAGTTGTAATACTCGACGCGAGGGGCGTGGGGCGAGGTGGTCGTTCGCGCCTCGGCCTTGTGGATGTGCCCGCAGATGACGCCGTCGAGCCCGCGCTCGGCGGCAGCGGTGGCGAGGGTCTCTTCGAAGCAGGCCACGAACTTGCACGCGCGCTTGACCTTGGACTTGATGGCCATGGAGAGCGACCAGGGGCGCAGGCCCATCGAACGTCGGATGCGGTTCGTCCAGTGATTGGCGAGGACGAGTTTCTCGTAGGCGACGCCGCCGAGCATGGACAGGAAGCGGCTGTGGCGGACGACGGCGTCGGCTTCGTCCCCGTGCACGACGAGGAGTCGCCGACCATCCGCGGTCTGATGGACGGCCTCTCGGACGATCTCGACGCCCCCGAAAGCGAGCCCGACGTACTCGCGGGCCGGGTCGTCGTGGTTGCCCGGGATGAACAGGACGCGCGTGCCGTGCTTGACCATCTTCAGCACGCGGCGGACGAAGCGGTTGTGCGGCTCGGGCCAGTGCCACCTCGAGCGGAGACGCCACATGTCGATGATGTCCCCGAGCAGGTAGAGCGTGGGCGTCTCGATGTGCTTGAGAAAGTCGGCGGCGTCGTCGGCGCGGCTGGCCGACGAGCCGAGATGCACGTCGCTGAGAAAGACGGCACGATACGGAACCTTGGTGGGCATGGTCGCTCCTTCCTCGTCAATTGTCGAGGCGAGGCGGGGAGTTGCCACAGCCGGAGAGCGACGATCCGGGGCGAGACGTGCGGAATTCGCGCGATCTGCACCGAGCCCAAGCGCGCCCTGAACCCGGCGAGAAAGATCGGACCGGCCTCACGCCAACGTCGCGCTCGGGGGGTCGAGCGGCATCATGCGGGCGAGGCGCAGGAAGTTGGCGTGGTTCGCGCGGACCTCGGTCAGCGAGTCGCCCCCGAACTTCTCGCGGAACGCGCGGGCGACCTCGAACGCGGCGACGTTCTCGAGCACGACGCTCGCCGCCGAGACCGCGCAGATGTCGCTCCGCTCGTACGTGCTCGTCGCGGGCTCCTTCGTGGTCAGGTCCACGCTGGGCATCCCGCGCAGGAGCGTCGAGATCGGTTTCATCGCCGCCCGCACGACGATCGGCTGCCCGTTGCTCATGCCGCCTTCGGTGCCGCCGGCGTTGTTGGAGTCGCGGACGAACCCGAGCGTCGGTCCGTCGGCGGCGGAACGATCGAATCGGATGGGATCGTGGAACGCCGAGCCGACGCGATCCGCGGCCTCCTTGCCGAGCCCGACTTCGACCGATTTGATCGCCTGGATGCCCATGACGGCGTAGGCGAGCCGCGCGTCGAGTTTGTCCCGCCAATCCATGCACGACCCGAGCCCCGGCGGACAGCCGAAGACGTGCGCCTCGACCAGTCCGCCCACGGTGTCCTTGTCGATCTTGGCTTGGCGGATCGCCTCGCATTGGGCGGCGGTCGCGGCCGCGTCCGGGCAGTAGGTCTCCGACGCATCGCGGAGCGCTCGCAACGCCTGCCAGGTCGCGGGCGTCGGAACGGCATCGGTCGCGATGCCGCGGATCGAGCGCACAAAGCCGAAGGCTTCGATGTCGAACACACGGAGAAAGCAGCGAGCGATGGCGCCCGCGGCGGTTCGGGCAGCGGTCTCTCGCGCCGAGGCCCGCTCGAGGATCGGGCGGCAGTCGGTCGTGAGATACTTGATCGACCCCGCGAGGTCGGCGTGGCCGGGCCTTGGCCGAGTCAGCGGCGGAGTCCGCGTCGGATCGTCGAGGCGAGCATCCGCGTTGGGGATTCGGATGGCGAGCGGGGAGCCCAGGGTGACGCCCCCGCGCACGCCGGAGAGCACTTCGGCGGCGTCGTGCTCGATGCGCTGGCGAGCGCCGCGGCCATAGCCACCCTGTCGCCGTGCGAGTTCCGCGTTGACGAACGCGAGGTCGATGGGCACGCCGGAGGGCAGGCCGGAGATGACGACGATGAGGGCCGGGCCGTGGGACTCGCCGGCGGTGATGGCGTCGAGCGTGGGCATCAGGTGATGGTATCGGCGTGCGAGCGCCGGCCGGGCTACCGCCACAGGATGATCGGGACGATGCTCGCGGCGTCGTCGGTCCAGAGCGGGGTGCCGGGCGAGGGCGCGAGCGGGAGCCAACCGCGTGCGCGCAGCGACGGCGGCATGTTGGCTGGGCGGGCCAGCACGATCCAATGGCTCTGGAGTCGACCGGTGCGGATGGACTCGATCGGCGTCACCCGGTCGTCCCAACGGCTCAGGGCTTCGAGCCCCGCGTCGTCGGCGAGCCGGGCGATGATCGGTGGGAGGTCGAGGAACTGGTTCGAGGCGTGGATCGCGAGCACGCCTGCGGGGGCGAGGGCACGACGATACACGGCCAGGGCCTCGCGCGTCAGCAGGTGCATGGGGATCGCGTCGGAACTGAACGCGTCGAGGATGAGCAGGTCGAAGGAGGCGGGCGGCGCAGCGGCGAGCGAGCGACGCCCGTCGCCGAGGACAATCGAGACATCGCCCTTGGCGTCGGCGAGGTGCGTGAAGATGGCCGGGTCGCGCGCGATGCGGACGACGGCGGGGTCGATCTCGAAGAAGGTGAGCGAGTCGCCGGGCTGGGTGTAGGCCGCGATGGCCCCGGCGCCGAGGCCGACGGCGCCGACGCGGCGAGTGCGCTCCGGCCCGAGCGAGGCCCAGAGCGAGCCGAGCGGGCCGTCGCGGTGGTAGTAGGTGAGCGGGTCGGCGCGGCGCGAGGGGTCGGTGAACTGCTTGCCGTGGACCGTGGTGCCGTGCGTGATGGTGATGGCGGCGCCGGTGGACGAGACGCGATAGACGCCGAAGAAGGTGCGGACGCGGCGGAGGGTCGTGCCGGAGGCGTCGGGGAGGAGGTGCGCGGAAAGGAACAGGGCGGCGGCGACGAGTGCGAAGCGCGCCGGCCGATCTTTCGTGAGGTAGAGGAGAAGCACGGGGATGCCGCACGCGATGCCGACGCGGACGGAGCCGTCGTCGATCCCCGCGCGACCGGTGAGGCGATAGAGGATGGGCAGGGCGGAGGCGATGGCCAGCGCGATCGCGGCGTCGAGGACGAGCGAGGCCGCGCGGGCCGCACGCGGCATGGGGGCACGCTCGACGGGCAGGAGCGCACGCGTGGCGATGGCGGCCACGAGGGCGAAGGGGTACTCGTAGACGCCGTGGAAGATCGCGGGCGCGACGATGGCGTTGAAGACGCCGCCCAGCGCGCCCCCGAGCGCGAGGAGAAGGTAGAACTCGGTGAGGCGCGCCGGGTGCGGTCGGCGGAGCGCGAGGATGGAGTGGCAGAGCGTGGCCAGGATGGCGAGGCCAAGGAGGTGCACCGAGACGAGCGCGAACGCGGGCAGGCGGAACCCGCGGACGAGGGCCACCAGCACGAGCACGACGACGATGAGCGGCGCGAGCCGTGCGAGCGAGGTGAGGTCGAGGATGGGCCTTGAGGCGAACGCGACCACGAACGAGAGCAGGTAGATCGAGAGCGGGAGCACCCAGAGCAGCGGCGCGGCGGCGACGTCGGTGGAGAGGTGCTGCGTGACTCCGAGGCAGAGGCTCGACGGGATCGCCGCGAGGATGAGCCACGTCAGCCGCGCACGCCAGGAAGGCGCGGCAGAGTCGAGGGGCATGGTCGGCGGCGCCGTCCGGGTCGAGGCGGGAACGGGATCGGCGCCGCGAGTGCTTCCGCGGCGCAGCGCGATCGCGCAGGCCGCGGTCAGGGCGATCACGACGCCATAGCCGACGGACCAGAGGGTGCGTTGGCGAGCGAGCGCGAGGGCGGGCTCGACGAGCAGCGGATAGGCGAGGAGCGCGACGAGGCTGCCGACGTTGCTGGCGACGTAGAGGAAGTAGGGGTCGCGGGCGCGCGGGTGCCCGCAGCGCGAGAACCAGCGTTGGAGGGTCGGCGCGCCGGCGGCGAGCACGACGAACGGCAGCCCGTAGCCGACGGCGAGCGCGCCGAGGAGCCACGCGGTGGGGGCGTTGCCCGGGTCGCTCGCGCGGAGCCCGACGGGGAGCAGGGCGCAGGTCGCGACGGCGAGGATGAGATGAGCGAGCGGGCCCCGGCGTGCGCGGGCGGCGAGGGCATGCGCCCAGGCGTAGCCCGCCAGGAGAGCGGTCTGGAAGAAGAGCATGGCTGCGGTCCAGACCGCGGGGCTTCCGCCGAGGCGTGGGAGGAGTTCCTTGGCGGCCATGGGCTGCACGAGGAACAGGAGCGCCGAGCCGAGGAAGATGGTGAGGGTGAGCAGCGCGAGCACGCGGGACTCCAACGAGGTCCGTGTCGGACAAGATACCGGAGGAGCGAGCGGCCGGCGCACGGGTGTGGGGGCGTACAGTCGGCGGCATGACGAGCCCGGCACGACGATTTGACGCGGTGATCTGCGACATCGACGGATGCCTGGCGGCGGAGACGTCGGCGCCGTTCGACGCCGCGGCGTTGGCGACGATCGCGGACTACAACCGCCTGGCGCGGGATCGCGGCGATCGGCCCGTCGTGACGCTCTGCTCGGGTCGGCCCGAGCCGTTCGTCGAGGCGATGTGCCGGCTCATCGGGAACGAGACGCTCCCGTGCATCGCGGAGAACGGAGTGTGGATGTTCCACCCGGCGGTCAACGGGTACGACATGGACCCGCGTATCGAGGAGCGGCACCTCGTCGCAGTCGAGGAGGCCCGAGGGTGGGTGCGGCGGGACCTGGGCCCGATGGGCGTGGTGATGCAGCCGGGCAAGGCGGCGTCGATCTCGCTCTATCACGAGCGGACGGAGGTGCTCCGCGGGATGGAAGGGCGGGTGCGTGAGGAGTTCGCGCGGCGCGGCTGGCCGTTGCGCGTCAGCATGACGTGGCTGTACATCAACTGCGACCTCGAGCACGTCAGCAAGGGCACGGCGATCGACCGTTGGACGCGCGCGACGGGAATCGGCCGAGAGCGACTCGCGGGCTTCGGCGACACCGCGGGCGACCTCATGATCGCGGACCGGGTCGCGTGGTTCGGGTGCCCGGCGAACGCGGCCGAGGTGATCAAGGCGAGAGCGGACCTTCGCGCGGCGAGCGCGGAGGTCGCGGGCGTGATGGAGTTCCTGGATCGCCTCGTCGGCTAGGCCCGGCGCGAACGCTCGCGGCCGGCGTGATCCGCTCAGGCGCCCTTCCAGTTGAACGCCGGGCAGGAGGCGCGATTCGTGGCGGTGAAGGCGTCGAGCATCTTGTCGACGGTGTGCTTCCAGGTGAACCGGGCGCGGACGAAGTCGGGCCCGGCGATGAAGGCGCGGGTGCGGAACGAGTCGTCCTGGATCGCGCGCTCCATCTGGGCCACGAGGTGGTCGCCATCGACGCGGAACGCGATGGCGCCCGGTCCGTGCGAGCGTTCGAGGTCGGGGTTGGTCATCGTGGTGGCCTTGATGGGCAGGAGGAAGTCGGGCGTGGTGAACTCGTCGGTGGGGCCGCCGGCGGTGGCGATCGTGGGCATCCCGCACGCGGCGGCCTCGAGCACGGGGAGGTTGAACCCCTCGCCGTGATAGGGGGTGAGGTAGCAATCCCCGGCCTGGTACATCTCGGCGACCTCGGCATGGGAGAGGGTCTTGCCGAC
This sequence comes from Phycisphaerae bacterium, assembly GCA_016793805.1. Taxonomy (GTDB): domain Bacteria; phylum Planctomycetota; class Phycisphaerae; order Phycisphaerales; family UBA1924; genus JAEUIZ01. The sequence goes on along the minus strand of JAEUIZ010000040.1, from coordinate 121,076 downwards.
GTAGCGGATGCGTTCTTTCACGAGCGCGCGGAGCCCGGTGGGCATGGCGTTGAGCACGCCGTCGAGCCGGTCGTCCATGCGGTAGAGCGAGTCGGCGCCCTTGATGGCCAGGAGCGTGTTGGGGAACTTCTGGGCGATGAGGCCGAAGCCGAAGAGGAGCGGGTGGATGCCCTTGTACCACGAGAGCGTGCTGACATTGAGGAAGACGAACTTGCCCTCCCACCCGAACTTCTTGCGGAGGGCGTCGCGCTGGACGAAGGTGGGGGGCTTGAAGGCGTTGGGATCGAAGCCGAGGTGGACCATGGCGACGTTGTCGGGTGCCGCGCCCGTGCGCACAAAGCCGTGCGCGGACCACTTGGAACAGGTGAGGAAGGAGGCGTCGCGCGTGGCGAGGGCCTCCCGCGCGCTGCCGCCGCCGCCTTCTCCCCCGGGTCGGGGGATCTTGAGGTCCTCGATGATCCCGAGTTCGGCGGTGCCAAAGACGAACGTGCGGTCGGCGTCGGGGGACCGCGAGATGCGGTACGGGTGGCTGATGCGGAGGCAGACGTCGGCCCGCTCGCCGGCGGGGAGGTCCTTGAGGCCCTCGATCGCGGCCTCCTGATCGGGCGGCAGGAGCCCGCGCTCCCACTTCCACCACTTGGCGTCGTAGGGCACGTCGCGGTGGAAGAGGGCCACGTCGCGGCGCTTCATCAGTTCGACGAGTTGGTACTGGTTGAGGACGGAGAAGGAGTTCGGGCAGAATCGCCAGCCTTCGACGAGGAGCCTGAGCATCGGGGGCCTCACGGGAACAGATGCGGGAGCAGACGATCAACGGAGCGTGCCCAGGTGAAGCGCTCGCGGGCCCAGGCCGGGCCTGCCGCGGCGGCGGCGGCACGGAATGAGGCGTCGGCGATGGTGCGCTCCACCTGGTCGATGAGCATGGGCAGCGAGGGCTCGCGCCACGTTCGACCCTCATTGTCCACGGAGGTCGAGGCGTCCACGCGGAGGGCGAAGGCGTCGTCGGTGAAGTCGTCGGTCGATCCGCCGCGGGTGCAGACGACGGGGAGCCCGCACGCGGCGGCCTCGAGCACGGGGAGGTTGAAGCCCTCGGCGCGATAGGGCGAGACGTAGGCGTCGGCGGCCTGATAGAGGGCGGCCATGCGGGCCTCGGAGAGGGCATCGCCGCTGTAGCCGATGCGTGGGCCGACGAGGGCGGCCTGCTCGGGGGTGAGCATGGAGAAGTTGGTCTGGGCGAAGCGAGAGGAGTTGTAGAGGGTGTCGGAGCCCTTGAGGACGACGAGGAGGTTGGGGTGCTTGGGCGCAAGGGCGGCGACGGTCTGAAGGAGCAGGTTGACGCCCTTGTTCCGCGTCATGGCGCTGATGTTGAGGATGACGAACTTGCCCTCCCAGCCGAACTGCTTGCGGAGGGCGGCGCGCTGCTCGGGGGTGGGCGGGAAGAAGATCGACGTGTCGATGCCGCAGGGCACGACGGCGACGTTGGCGGGGCTCGCGCCGCTATTGATGAACCCGGAGGCGGCCCAGGTGGAGCAGGCGACGATGCGCGCGGTGGCGGCGGAGAGGGCCTCTCGCGGCGGGATTCGGTCGCCGATCGCCGAGGGCTCGATAATCCCAAACTCGGAGGTTCCCCAGACGACGGTGCGTGCGGCGGTGGTGTCGGCGCGGAAGAAGTGGGGAAAGCCGGCGCGGAGCACCGCATCGGCGCGGAGGCCCGCGGGCGGCGGGGGGACGGCCATGATCGCGGCGTCGCGCTCCGGTCCGAAGAGGCCCGCGACCCGCTTCCACGCCGGCGAGGCGAAGGGCACGTCGCGGTGATAGAGGGCGATGTCCCCGCGCCGGCGGAGTTCCAGCAGGTAGTTCTGCGAGACGATGGCGTACGAGTGGGCGATCTGACGCCAGCCCTCGACGATGAGCGACTTCATCGGCCCACCCCCGTGGTGGCGGCACCGGGGGACGCGAAGCCGGGGAAGAGCGCGTCGAGGAGCCTGTCGGTGACCTTGGCCCAGGTGAAGCGTTCGCGGAGCCAGGGCGGGCCGAGGTCGCGGGCGCGCTGCGAGACGGCGGGATCGGTGATGGCCTGGTTCATGAGGTGGACGAGGTGCTCGCCGTCGACGACCAGGGCGCAGGCGCCCTTGCCGTGGTTCTTGTCGAGTTCGGGGTGCGAGATGACCTTGGCGTTGATGTGGAGTGCGAAGTCGGGGTGGGTGAAGTCGTCGGTGCTCCCGCCCTTGGTGACGATGACGGGCAGCCCGCACGCGCCGGCCTCGAGCACGGGCAGGTTGAAGCCCTCGGCGTGGTAGGGCGAGACGTAGGCGTCGGCGGCCTGGAAGTAGCGGGCGAGGTCGGCGTGCGTGGCGTTCTGCCCGAGGTACTGGATTCGAGACGAGAGCAGCGAGGCCATCGGCGCGGGCATGGCCGCGAGGGCCTCGCGCAGGCGGCGGTCGGATTGCAGGAGTTCGGTGCTGCCCTTGATGACCAAGACAGCGTTGGGGTGCTTCTGGGCGATCTGGGCGAAGGCCCCGAGCAGCGCGGCGATGCCCTTGTTCCAGACGAGCGTGCTCACGTTGAGGAAGACGAACTTGTCCTTCCAGCCGAGGGACGCGCGCAGCGCGTCGCGCTGGGCGGGGTCGAGCGGGTGGAGGAGCGAGGGATCGAAGCCGCAGGGGACGATCACGACGCGGGCGGGATCGACGCCGGAGCGGATGAGGCCCTGGAGGGACCAGTTGGAGATAGTGATGAAGCGGACGCCTGGGGTGTTGAGGGCGTCGCGGGCGGGTCGGCCGTCGGCGATGCGAGACTGCTCGAGGATCCCGAACTCGGTGACGACCCAGCACCAGGCGTCGCGAGCCTCGGTGGTGGCGACGAGGGTGGGGTGGGCGATGCGGAGGGAGGCGTCGATGGGAAGGCCGGGCGGGGGCTCGGGGATCGCGCGAAGGCGGCCCTCGTCGTCGGGCGGCAAGAGTCCGGGAATGTGTCGCCAGGAGGTGAAGAAGGGGATGTCGCGGTGGAAGACCTCGAGCCCGGGTCGGTCGAGCATCTGGAGGAGTTGGTACTGGTTGACCACGGCATAGGAGGTCAACGAGAAACGCCAGCCTTCGACCAGCAAACGGGGCATGCGCGGGGTGCTCCTCGAACGCGACCGGACGAGCGCCTAGCATAGCCCCCTGCGGGCCAGACGCCCCTCGTGAGAACACCATGAAAGCCACGGAACTCCGCCCCGGACTGGGCATCAAGCTCGACGGCAAGTTGGCCGTCATCACCCGCTTCGAGCACCGCACGCCGGGCAACCTGCGTGCGTTCATCAACCTGACGTATCGGGAGATCGTGTCGGGGAAGACGCTGGAGCGGCGGTTCAGTTCGTCGGACGACGTGGAGGTCGTGGACCTCGACCGGCGCCCGATGGAGTACCTCTACTCGGACAGTTCCGGGGCGACGTTCATGGACCAGGAGACGTACGACCAGTCGACGATCTCCAAGCAGGTGCTCGGGGACGCGCTCCTCTACATGCGGCCCAACACGCCGGCGGTCGTCCTGTGCCACGATGGGAACCCGGTTTCGATCGAACTTCCCGCGGCGGTGGACCTGCAGGTGACCGACACGCCCCCGGGCATCAAGGGCGCGACCGCGACGAACCGGCTCAAGGAGGCCACGCTCGAGACGGGGCTCAAGACCAAGGTGCCGGAGTTCATCGGGATCGGCGAAACCATCCGCATCAGCACCACCGACGGGTCGTACCTGTCGCGCGCGTGAGCGCATGAACCTCCTCCTCATCGGGCTTCGCGGGAGCGGCAAGACCACGATCGGTCGGTTGCTGGCGACGCGGCTCGCGCTCCCGTTCGTCGATCTCGACGATCTCACCACCCGCCACCTCGGGTGCGCGACGACGGGCGAGGCGTTCACCAAGTTTGGCGAGGCCCGGTTTCGTGACGCCGAGGGCATCGCGCTGGCCACGGCCCTGTCGCGTCCCGGGCAGGTCGTCGCGCTCGGCGGTGGAACGCCCACCGGCCTGGGGATCGCGGAGATGCTCCGCCGGGAGCGGGACGCGGGCCGGGTGCGGATCGTGTACCTCGCGGCCGAGGCGGAGACGCTTCGGCGTCGGCTGGCGGCGACGGACATGACGCAGCGACCGAGCCTCACCGGCGTTGATCCGCTCGTCGAGATTGAGGCGGTGCTGAACCGGCGCGATGGGTTGTACCGCGAACTGGCCGAAGCCGTCGTGGAGACCGACGCGATGACGCCGGAGGAAGCGGCGGCCGAGGTCGTGGGGGAATTGGGGCTGGGGTAGCGGGCCTCATCCGCGGTCCGCGTCGCGCACGGCCTCGCAGAACGCCGCGATGAGGGACGGGTCCTTGACGCCGTGCACCCGCTCGACGCCCGACGAGACATCGACCGCGAACGGACGCACGACGCGGATCGCCTCGGCGACGTTGTCGGGGTTCAGCCCGCCGGCGAGGATGATCGGGGTGCGAACTCCTTGCGCTGCGTCGGCGAGCGACTTCCAGTCCAGCGTCACGCCCTCGCCGCCGGTGGAGCCGTCCACGAGGATCGCGTCCACCTCATCGATGGCGTCCCAGCGCTCGAGGTCGCGGCGGATGGTTGCGGGGTCGAATCGCACGGCCTTGATCGCCGGGCCGCACGCGCGCACCGTCGACTCGTCCTCGTTCCCGTGGAGTTGCACGAGGTGCGTGGGGCACTCCTCCTCGATGTCGGCGAACGTGTCCACCGAGGCGTTCATGAAGACGCCGACGGTCGTGACCATCGGGGGCAGCCCCCACATGATGGCAGCGGCGTCGGCGGGCTCAATGTGGCGGACCGAGGAGCGCACGAACATGAACCCGAGGGCGTCGGCGCCGGCATCGACCGCGGCAGCGGCGGCCTCGGGCGTGCGAATGCCGCAAATCTTGATCCGGGTGCGGGGCATGGCGGAGTTCCAGTGTGGCGAGGTGGTGGCAGGCTAGCCCAGTTCGGCGAGCAACTCGTGGGCCAGAGATCGGTGCTCACCCTCGGGCAATCCCTGGAGGGCGGAGTTCAGGCGCTGCTTGGCGTGGACGGGGTCGTTCAGGTGCCGGGCGCTGATGAGCCCGAGCATGAGTTCGACGACGTGGCGCTCGGCGTCGGTCGGGTAGGCGTCGATGAAGATGGAGTAGGCGGTGTGCGCGGTCTGGTAGTCGCCCGCGGCGAAGAGGTGGTTGGCTATCTCGTATTGCAGCCGTCGGCTCAGGAGGGCGTGCGGTTTGCCGTGGCGATCGAGGAGCGAGCGGTAGGCAGCGATGGCGCCGGCGCGGTCCTGCGAGTCGAGGCGAGCGGTGACGTCGGCCCGCGCGAGGGCGACGGCGTCGTCGGCGACGGGGGTTCTGGCGGCATCGGCCTTTACGCGGCCGGCTTGTCGGCGTTGCTGGAAGGCGGCCTCGCGGAAGTGACGCCGCCGGGCCGCCTGCTTCGAGATCGTGAAGAGATCGAAGGGCTCGCGCGAGAGGACTCGTGTCCAGAGCAGGGCCATACTGATCGCGATGCCCACGGCGTAGCCGCCGAGGTGCGCGAGCGTGGCGACGTTGCCGGATCGACCCGAGCCTTGTGCCAGGAGGTCCCAGGCGATTCGGCCCGCGATGAACCACCACGCGGGGATCGCGATGGCGCCGCCGAGGTAGAGCAGGAAGATCGCGTGGATCGTAGTGCGTGGGAAGAGGACGAGGTAGGCGCCGGTGACGCCCGCGATCGCGCCCGAGGCGCCGAGCACGGGATTGGGGTAGAAGGCGGCATGGAGCAGGCCCGCGGCGGCCGCGGCGGCGAGGTAGAACACGAGGTACCCGAGCCGCCCGAAGCGGTCCTCGACATTGGGCCCAAAGACCCAGAGCGTGAGCAGGTTGCCGAAGATGTGCCAGAAGTTGGCGTGGAGGAAGGCGTAGGTGATCGGCTGCCACCAGCGGAGCGAGGTGGGATGGAGGACCATCGAGTCCTCCAGCGGCTTCCAAGAGTTCGGCGCGACGCGCTCGAGCATGGGGCCGATGGCGAAGACGAGCAGGTTGAGGCCGATGAGGACGTGGTTGACGACCGTGGGCCGAGCGAGCGGGCGGTCGGTGCCAAGAGGGAAGATCACGGGCGGATGGTATCAGGCCGTCTGCCCGGCCTCGGTGGGCGGAGGCCCGCCCCTCCATCGACGACGGGTCTCAAAGGCGGCGACGTCGGCGACAGTCTGGGAGCGGAGGAACTCGATCGAGGCGGCGCGGTGCTTGGTCCAGAAGGAATGGCAGGGGCACGCGCGCTCGTCGGAGCAGGCGGCGGTTCCCATCATGCAGCGCGATTCGACTGCGGGGTCGCCCAGAGCGACGCAGAGGTCATAGAGGGAGATCTCGGCCGCGGGCCTGGCGAGAAGGACCCCGCCGCCGACGCCGCGTTGGGTGGAGACGATGCCTCGCCGCGCGAGGGATTGGACGATCTTGGCGAGATAGGGTGCCGGGATTCCGGTGGCGTCGGCGATGTCCTTGACGAGGGCGGGACGACCCCCGGCGGCGGCCACAAAGCCGAGCGCCGTCGCCGCGTATCCCACCGCCTGGCTCATCATGGACCCAACTCCTTGATGGGAATAGTACCGCGCACTAACGGACAAATCAATCCAATAGTCGTCAATACAAAGGGCATGTATGACGACGGTGCGCCAAAGAGTAGGGAAAAAACCGGCATGTCTAGCGTCACAGTCTGGCTGGCATAAACTGGACAAGCGGATATGCAGATCATATAGTCTGCAATCAGAGGCCAGGGTGAGAGTCCTGACCCATTGGAGGCCGTCGATGACCGCGATTGCTGCCCGGCACACCTCGACCGCATCGGCCGCACCGATGGAGCGGTTTGTTTATGACGACTCGATCGTGAGGAAGTTTCTGACGGCGACGATGGTCTGGGGCGTGGTGGCGTTCCTGGCGGGGCTGATCATCGCGTTGGAACTGGTGGCGCCGCGGGCCGCGGCGTGGGAGGTGAACGGGGTTCGCCCGTTCGCGTGGCTGGCGGTGATCTTCGAGACATCGTGGTTGAACTTTGGGCGGCTGCGGCCGTTGCACACCAACGCGGCGATCTTCGCGTTTGCGGGCAACGGGATCTTCGCGGCGGTGTACTACTCGACGCAGCGGCTGTGCAAGGCGCGGATGTGGAGCGACACGCTGGGGCGGCTGCACTTCTGGGGGTGGCAACTCATCATCGTGTGTGCGGCGTTGACGCTCCCGCTGGGGATCACGAGCGGGAAGGAGTACGCGGAGCTGGAGTGGCCGATCGACCTGATGATCGCGGTGGTGTGGCTGGGGTTCTTCGGGGTCAACTTTTTCCAGACGCTCCGGCATCGGCGTGAGCGGCACATGTACGTGGCGCTGTGGTTCTACATCGCGACGATCGCGACGGTGACGGTGCTGCACGTGGGGAACAGCCTGGCGATTCCGGCGGGGCTGTTCAAGAGTTACTCGGTGTACGCGGGGGTGCAGGACGCGTTCATGCAGTGGTGGTACGGGCACAACGCGGTGGCGTTCTTTCTGACGACGCCGTTCCTGGGGCTGATGTACTACTTCATGCCGAAGGCGGCGGAGCGGCCGGTGTACTCGTACCGGTTGTCGATCATCCACTTCTGGTCGCTGGTGTTCATCTACATCTGGGCCGGGCCGCACCACCTGCACTACACGGCGTTGCCGGCGTGGGCGAGTTCGCTGGGGATGCTGTTCAGCCTGATGCTGTGGATGCCGAGTTGGGGCGGGATGATCAACGGGCTGCTGACGCTTCGCGGCGCGTGGAACAAGGTGACGACGGACCCGGTGCTGAAGTTCTTCGTCGTCGGGGTGACGTTCTACGGGATGTCCACGTTCGAGGGCCCGATGCTCTCGATCAAGAGCGTCAACGCGCTGTCGCACTACACGGACTGGACGATCGCGCACGTCCACGGCGGGGCGCTGGGCTGGAACGGGCTGCTCACGTTCGGGATGATGTACTGGCTGCTCCCCCGGATCTTCCAGACGAAACTCTACAGCACTCGCCTGGCGACGACCCACTTCTGGCTGGCGACGGTGGGCATCCTGCTGTACGTGATCCCGATCTACGTGGCGGGGCTCACGCAGGGCCTGATGTGGCGGGCGTTCGACCAGTCCGGCAACCTGCAGTACCCCGACTTCGTCGAGACCGTCAACGCGCTGATCCCGATGTACTGGGTGCGGGTGATCGGCGGGACGCTCTACGTCGGCGGGTCGCTGCTGGCGGCGTTCAACTACTTCAAGACCTGGCAGTCCCGCCCGGCGAAGTACGAGGAGGTGGTGCACGAGGCGCCGGCGTTGTCGCGGACGTACGTGGACCCGCCCCCGCCGCCGTCGCGTCTCTCGGGGGTGGTCGGGATCGGGCACAAGGGCGACGTGTGGCTCCAGGGGGCGTGGCACCGGGTGTGGGAGCGGCTCCCCGTGAAGTTCACGGTCTGGGTGGTGATCGCGGTGCTGGTGGCGTCGGCGTTCGAGATCATTCCGACGTTCCTGATTCGATCGAACGTTCCGAGCATCGCGAGCGTGAAGCCGTACACGCCGCTGGAGTTGGCGGGACGGGAGATCTACATCGCCGAGGGGTGCTACACGTGCCACTCGCAGATGATCCGACCGATCTGGGCGGAGACGAAGCGGTACGGGGAGTACAGCAAGCCGGGCGAGTTTGTGTATGACCATCCGTTCCAGTGGGGGAGCCGGCGGATCGGGCCGGACCTGGCGCGGGAGGGCGGGAAGCAGTCGCACGACTGGCACGTTCGGCACATGGAGAACCCGCGGCAACTGGTGGCGCAGTCGATCATGCCGGGGTATGCGCACCTGCTCCGTGAGAAACTGGACTTCGAGGCGATCCAGCGTCGCGTGGGGGTGATGGCGATGCTGGGCGTGCCGTACGGCGAGGCCGTCAAGCCTGGGCGGGCGGCGGAACTGGCGCGAGCGCAGGCGGCGAAGATCGCGACGGAACTGGTGACGCAAGGCGGGTACCCGGACATGGCGGACAAGAAGATCATCGCGCTGGTTGCGTATCTGCAACGGCTGGGGACGGACCTGTCCAAGCCGGACGACTGGAACCCGTATGAGGGGTTCGACGGGAAGAAGGCCGCGGACGCGACGGCGAGCGGCGCCACGGGCGGGGCGGGAGGGAACTAGGCCATGCGACTGAGCGACATCATGAGCCAGATGGGGCTGACGGTCTGGCCGGAGGCGGCGCTGGTGATCTTTGCGGGGGTATTCGTGCTCATCGTGCGGCGGGTGCTGTCGCGTGATCGGGCAGCGGAGATGGCATCGGCGGCGCGGCTGCCGCTCGAGGACGGGACGGCGTGCGAGAAGGAGACGGGGCGATGAGCCGGCGAGAACCGCAGATCATGGACCACGAGTACGACGGGATTCAGGAGTTCGACAACCCGACTCCCGGGTGGTGGCACCTGATCTTCATCGGGACGGTGTTCTTCTCGTGCTTCTACTACTTCTTCTGGCACTACTCGCCGCTGGCGCCGACGATCCACGACTCGTGGCGTGCGGCGCAGGTGGCGGAGTTCAAGCGGGTCTTCGGGGCGCTCGGAGACCTCAAGCCCGACGAGGCGACGCTGCTGCGGATGATGAAGGACGAGAAGATGATGGCGGTGGCGCAGGGGATCTTCGTGGGCAACTGCGCGCAGTGCCACGGGCGCGAGGGCGGGGGGATCAATGGGGTGAATCTGACCGACAATAACTACAAGAACGTGAAGCAACTGGCGGACGTGTACACGGTGGTGACCAAGGGCGCGAACGTGGGGGCGATGCCCGCGTGGGAGAACCGGTTGTCGCAGAACGAGCGGATCATCGTGGCGGCGTACGCGGCGACGCTGCGGGGCAGGAACGCGCCGGGCCGGCCGCCCGAGGGCGAGGTGATTCCGCCGTGGCCATCGAAGTGAGGTGAGCGTGGGTGCCACGACAAGGGATGCAGGGCCGAGAGCGCCGGGGGAGCCGCCCCGGGTCTTGGCGACGTTGAACGACGACGGGAGTCGGCGGTGGATCAAGCCGCGCGTTTCTCCGGGGCGGTTCCTGATGCGCCGGCGGTTCGTCGCGTATGCGCTCATCCTGATCTTCACGGCCATTCCATACGTCAAGATCGGGGGTCGGCCGCTGGTGCTGCTCGACCTGCCGGCGCGGCGGTTCACGATCTTTGGCGTGACGTTCTTGCCGACGGATACGGTGTTGCTGGCACTGTTCATGGTGTCGGTGTTCGTGGCGATCTTCCTGCTCACGGCCCTGTTCGGGCGCGTGTGGTGCGGGTGGGCGTGCCCGCAGACGGTCTACATGGAGTTCGTGTATCGCCCGATCGAGCGGCTCTTCGAGGGCTCGCCGGGCCGTCGGAAGAAGGGGTTCCTCGCGGAGAGCGGGCTGGGCAAGGTGCTGAAGTTCGCGGCGTTCGGGCTGGTCTCGCTCTATCTCGCGCACACGTTCCTGGCGTACTTCGTCGGGGTCGAGCGTCTGGCGCAGTGGGTGACGCGCTCGCCCCTGGAGCACCCGGCGGGGTTCCTCATCGTCATGGCGGTCACGGGGCTGATGCTCTTTGATTTCGGGTACTTCCGCGAGCAGACGTGCCTGGTGGCGTGTCCGTACGGGCGGTTCCAGTCGGCGCTCCTCGATCGCAGTTCGCTGATCGTGACGTATGACCCGAAGCGCGGAGAGCCGCGCGGGAAGCGCTCGGTCTCGCTCCCCGTGGTCAACGGGCACGAGCGGACGCAGGGCGACTGCGTGGACTGCGGGCTGTGCGTGGCGACGTGCCCGACGGGCATCGACATCCGCAACGGGCTGCAGATGGAGTGCATCCACTGCGCCCAGTGCATCGACGCGTGCGACGCGGTGATGACGATGTTGGGCCGGCCGCGCGGGCTGATCCGATACGGCTCGCAGGATGGGATCGCGGGCAAGCCGAGGCGGTTCCTTCGGCCGCGCGTGGTGATCTATCCGATGGTGCTGGCGATCGTGCTCACGGCGTTGGGGATCGGACTAGCGGTGCGCGGCCCTGCGGACGTGGTGGTGCTCCGCGGGCTGGGAAGGCCGTACACCGAGTTGCCGGCGGCGGAGGGCGGGATCGCGGAGGTCGAGAACCCGGTGCGTGTGAAGATCGTGAATCGCACGGACGCGCTGGCGACGTTCCGGGTGGTGATCGCGGGGATCGAGGGCGCGAGAGTGACGGCGGAGGAGAATCCCGTGCGGGTGCCGCCGCGGGGGTCGAAGACCGCGCCGATGATGCTGGTGGTGCCGGCGAGCGCGTTCACGCACGGGACGGTGCGCGTGCGGCTGCGGTTCGAGGGCGAGGGGGGCGTGGTGGTGGAGCGGCCGTACACGCTGGTGGGTCCGGCGTCGCGGCCGGTGTCGTCCGGGAGCACGCAGAGCGAAGGAGGCAAGCGATGAGCGAGCGCTGGCCGAAGGTGGTGTTCGGGCTGATCGGGCTGAACATGGCGATCGTGGGAGTGACGGTGTATGCGGCGACGAGCGACGCGACGTTCGGCGTGGAGCCGGAGTACGACCGCCGGGCGCTGGCGTGGGACGACGTGAAGCGCGATCGGTCGCGGAGCGAGGCGCTGGGCTGGCGGGTTGCGGCAAGGGCCGAGGGTGGGAGCCTCGTTGTTCGCATGAAGGATGCCGATGGATCGCCGGTGGCGGATGCGACGGTTCGGGCAGAGGTGTTCCACGCGCTTCGGCCCTCGGACCGGCGCTCGACGGATCTGGTGGAGCGTTCGCCGGGGGAGTATGCCGGGGCGTTGAGCATGACGAGGCCGGGGACTTGGGAGGTCCGGCTGTCGGCGCGGCGAGGGGGCGATCGGTTCGTGGCGGACACGCGGGTTGAGGTGGTCTCTGGGGCGACGCCATGACGGAACTGGTCGCGGCGGTGTTCGTGGCGAGCCTGGTGGGGAGCACGCACTGCGCGGGAATGTGCGGCGCGTTCCTCACGATCGCGGTCACGGGCGAGTCGGCACGGGGCGGCGCGCGGCTGCACGCGGCGTACAACCTCGGGCGACTCTTCACGTACGTGACGCTGGGCGCGATTGCCGGGGCGATCGGGGCGGCGGTCGATCTCGGCGGCTCGGCGCTGGGCGTGCAGCGGGCCGCGGCGATCGGCGCGGGCGCGGTCATGGTTGGCGTGGGCGTGGCGGCGCTGCTGCGTCTCGCGGGCGTGCGCGTGCCCAAGCCTCCGGTGCCCGGATTCATGCGGCGTCTGGCGGTGCGCGGGCATCGGGGCGTGTTGGCCTGGCCCCCGTTGGCGCGAGCGGGCGCGATCGGGCTGTTGACCACCCTGCTGCCGTGCGGGTGGCTGTATGCGTTCGTGGTGACGGCGGCGGGGACGGGGGGCCCGGCAACGGGCGTGGTGACGATGGCAGTCTTTTGGGCCGGGACGCTCCCGATGATGCTGGCGCTGGGCATCGGAGTGCAGCGGCTGGCCGGGGCGCTGCGGGGCCAACTCGCGGCGGCGGCATCGGTGGTCGTGGTTCTCGTCGGGATGTGGACGATGCTCGGCCGCACGATGGCGCCGGTCCATGCGGCGGCGGGGCGCGAGGGCCGGGGCGAGATGGACCAGAGGCGCGCGGTCGAGCGAGTCAAGGCCCTGAAGGCGGAGGAGTCGCCGTGCTGCCATGGTGAGTGAGGCGCTCCAGGCCGGTGCGGTTACGCCCGCGGCTTCACCGTCCGCAGCGGTGTCGTGCGCACACTGCGGCCTCTCGACGCCCGCGTCGGCGGCGATCGTCTCGGCACTCTCGGCCGAGCCGGGCCAGCGGAGCGGACTCGAGACCGGCGAAGCGCCCGCGTTCTGCTGCAACGGGTGCAAGGCGGCGTGGGAGATCATCCACGGATGCGGGCTCGAGCGGTACTACCGCGTGCGCGACGCGGGGGGCAAGCCGGCGCGCGGCACGGGGCGCCGCTACGAGGAGATGGACGATCCGACGTTCGCGAGCCTCTACTGTCGGCCCGCTCCGGGCGGGCTGCTGAGCACCGAACTCTTTCTTGAAGGAGTGCACTGCGCGGCGTGCGTGTGGCTGGTCGAGAAGTTGCCCGCGGTGGTCCCGGGCGTCGTCGAGTCCAGGCTCGATCTGCGGCGCGGGTTGGTGCGGGTGACGTGGGACGGCGGGACGACGACGCTCTCGGACGCGGCGCGAGCGCTGGACCGCATGGGCTATGTGCCGCACCCGGGGCGCGAGGCGAGCGCACGAGAGGCGAGGCGTCGCGAGGACCGCGCGGGCATCGTGCGGCTGGGCGTGGCCGGGGCGTGCGCGGGCAACGTCATGCTGCTGGCGTTTGCGCTGTATTCGGGCACGTTCGACGCGATGGAGCCGGGGTATCGAGAGTTCTTCCGCTGGCTGAGCATGGGGATCGGGGTGCTGTCGCTGGCGTGGCCTGGGCGGGTGTTCTTCAAGGGTGCGATCGCGGCGCTGCGGACGCGCACGCCGCACCTGGACCTGCCGATCGCGGTGGGGCTGCTGGCGGGGGCGGTGTGGGGCGTGCTGAACACGATCCGCGGGACGGGTGAGATCTACTTCGACTCGCTGAGCGTGCTGGTGTTCGTGCTGCTGGTGGGGCGCTGGGTGCAGCGGCGGCAGCAGCGCTGGGCGTCGGATTCAATGGAACTGCTGTACTCGCTCACGCCGTCGAGCGCGCGGGTGGTGTCGCGCGAGGGCTCAACCTGGAGCGAGGCGAGAGAGACGCCGGTGGAGGCGCTGGCAGCGGGGGATGTGGTGGAAGTGCGTGCCGGCGACTCGGTGCCCGTGGACGGCGTGGTGCTCGAGGGCGAGTCGTCGGTGGACCAGTCGCTGCTGACGGGCGAGTCGAGGCCGATCGGCGTGAGGCATGGAGAGCGTGTCGCGGCGGGGTCGGTGAATCTCGCGGGTCGGCTGGTCGTCCGCGTTGAGGCGGCCGGGCGCGAGACCCGAGTCGGGCGGCTGATGGAACTGGTCGAGGACGCCACGCGGCGTCGGGCGCCGATCGTCAGACTCACCGATCGCATCGCGGGGCACTTCGTGGTTGTGATGCTGGCGCTGGCGGCGGCGACGGCGCTCGCCTGGGCCTGGATCAACCCCGCCGAGGCGATCGACCACGCCACGGCGCTGCTGATCGTGACCTGCCCGTGTGCGCTGGGCCTGGCAACTCCGCTCGCGGTGACGGTCGCGATCGGGCGAGCGGCTCGAGCCGGCGTGCTCATCAAGGGTGGCGACGCGCTCCAGCAGTTGGCCATGCCTGGGACGATGCTGCTGGACAAGACGGGCACGCTGACGCGCGGAGCGATGACGATGGTGCGGTGGGAGGGGGATCGTGGGCTGATGCCGATGGTCGCGGCGATCGAGTCGCGGTCGGCGCACCCGGTGGCACGGGCACTGGTGGCGGGGTGCGGCAGCGCTGGCGGCAACGCGGACGGCGTGGAGGCAACGGAGACCACGGGTGGCGGGATGGTGGGGCAGGTCGGGGGCGTCGAGGTGGCGATCGGGTCGTGCGCCTTTGTGCGTGCGCGTGCCGTCGTGGAGCCGGAATGGGTGCGGGACTCGGAACGGTCGATGGTTGCTGACGGACTCACGCCCGTGCTCGTGGCAGGAAACGGGCGGGTGGAGGCGGTGGCGGGCGTGGGCGATCCGGTGCGGGATGATGCGGGGGCGATGATCGCGGCGCTCCGTCGAGCCGGGTGGCGGGTGGGCATCCTCTCGGGTGACCACCCTTCGATCGTGCGTGCCGTGGCGGGCGCACTCGGCATCGAGCCCGGGTTGACCTGGGGCGGCGCGACGCCGGAAGAGAAGGTGCGCATCGTTCGCGAGCAGAAGTCGCGCGGGCGTGTTGTCATGGTGGGCGACGGCGTGAACGACGCCGCGGCGCTGGCGTCGGCGGACGTTGGGATCGCTGTGCACGGGGGCGCGGAGGCGAGCCTCGCGGCGGCGGACGTGTATCTGCGCGAGCCGGGACTCGGCGCGATCGTGTCGCTGACGCACGCGGCCCGCGGGACGATGCGCGTGATCTATCGCAACCTTGCCGCGTCGCTCTTCTACAACGTCGGGGCCGCGGCGCTGGCGATGGCGGGAGTGATCACGCCGCTGATCGCGGCGATCCTGATGCCCGCGAGTTCGCTGACGGTGCTCGGGTCGTCGCTGCGGCAACGGCGGTTTGGAGGCTCCTGATGTCCGTGCTCTATCTTGTGGTGCCGATGGCGGTGGTGATCGCGGGCGCGGCGCTCTGGGCCTTCATCTGGGCGGTGCGCGGGGGACAGTTCGACGACCTGGACACCCCGGGCGTGCGAGCGGCGCTGGACGACGACGATGCCGTGCGTGCGAGGCGATAGACTGCGTCCATGCCGGTGCGCGTGGCGATGTGGTCCGGGCCGAGGAACATCTCGACGGCGATGATGCGCTCGTGGGAGAGCCGGGGCGACTGCGCGGTGACGGACGAGCCGCTCTACGGCGTGTATCTGCGCGCGCGACCCGAGGTGGCGCACCCCGGGCGCGACGAGGTCATCGCGGCGATGGAGAGCGACTGGCGTGCGATCGCGCGAACGCTCACGGGCGAGATCCCCGGGGGCAAGCCGATCTGGTACCAGAAGCACATGGCGCACCACCTCGTCGGGGGCATCGGTCGCGAGTGGGTGCTTGGCGGAGCGCTGGTCAACTGCTTCCTGATCCGCGAGCCGCGCGAGGTGCTGGTGTCGCTCGCGAAGGTGATGCCGAACCCGGGGCTGCGCGACACGGGGCTCCCGCAGCAGGTGGAGTTGTTCGAGGCTGAGCGGGCGCGGACGGGCCGCGTGCCGCCGCTGGTGGATGCCCGGGACGTGCTCGAGGACCCGCGGGGGACGCTGGCGGCGTTGTGCGCGGCGGTGGGGGTGGCGTTCGATGCGCGGATGCTGCAATGGGCGCCCGGGCCGAGGCCGACCGACGGGGTGTGGGCGCGGCACTGGTACGCGAACGTGGAAGCGAGCACGGGCTTCGAGCCGTATCGCGAGCGAGCGGAACCCTTGCCGGAGGGACTGGAGCCGGTGCTGCGCGAGGCGAGGGGTCTCTACGAGCGGATGCATCGGCATCGACTGACGGCGTGAGGACCCTGCCGTCGGCGGCGGCGACGTCGCGATACGCTGCGCGCATGCACCAGCAGTACGACCCGCGGAACCGCGACCTCATCGTGAACATCAACGGCAACCTCGTGCACCGAGACCTGGCCGGTGTCAGTCCGTTCGACTCCTCGGTGCAGGGCGGCGATGCGGTGTGGGAAGGACTGCGGCTGTATGGCGGCCGAGTCTTCCGGCTGACCGAGCACCTGGATCGGCTGCGGAGTTCTGCGCTGGCGCTCGCGTTCGCCGAGATCCCGTCGCACGAGCGGATCACGCACGAGATCCGCCGGACGCTCGAGGCCAACGGGATGCGCGACGGAGTCCACGTCCGGCTGACGCTCACGCGGGGCGTGAAATACACCAGCGGCATGGACCCGCGGCTGAACACGAGCGGGCCGACGCTGATCGTGCTGGCCGAGCACAAGCCGCCGGTGTATGGGTCGGGCGGGATCACGCTGGCCACCTCGGCGGTGCGGCGCTTCCCGCCGGATTGCCTGGATCCGAAGATCCACCACTGCAACCTGATCCAATCGATCCTGGCGAAGATTCAGGCGATTCAGGCGGGGGCGGACGACGCGATCATGCTCGACTCGCGCGGGTTCATCGCCGAGACGAACGCGACGCACCTGTTCGTGGTGGAGCGCGGCGTGGTGCGGACGCCGACGTGCGCCGCGTGTCCAGAGGGGATCACGCGAGCGGTCGTGCTGGAGTTGTGCGCGCGCCACGGCATCCCGCACGAGGTCCGCGATCTGTCGCTCACGGAGTTGTACCGCGCGGACGAGGCGTTCTGCACGGGGACGATGGGGGAACTGGTGCCGGTGCTGCGTGCCGACGGTCGCGAGATCGGCGGCGGGCCGCGCCCGATCACGGAGCGCCTGCGCGGGTTGTTTCGCGAGTTGACGACGAGCGAGGGAACGGTCCTGGTGCCGTAGCGCGGCGGTGGCGCGCGAGCGTTGGCGATGCCGCGGGCGGCGCTGCCGACTGCGCGACGCTATCGCGCGAAGAGGATCCGCTCGATGCCGTCGACGACGGCGTGGAGCAGGAGCATGTGCAGTTCCTGGATTCGTTCGCTCGAATCGCCGGGGACGACAATGGAGAGTTCGGCGAGCGAGCGGGCGCGGCCGCCGTCCTTGCCCAGGAGCGCCACCGTGCGCAGCCCGAGCGCCGAGCCGGCCTCGAGCGCGGCGAGGATGTTGGGCGAGTTGCCGCTGGTGGAGAGGACGACGAGGACATCGCCCGATCGGCCAAGGGCGCGGACCCAGCGTGCGAAGACGTGCTCGAACCCGAAGTCGTTAGCGGTGCAGGTGAGGTGCCCGGGGTCGGTGCAGGCGATGGCGGCGAGCGGCGGGCGTTCATCGCGGAAGCGGCCCGTGAGTTCCTCGGCGAAGTGCATCGCGTCGCAGGCCGAGCCCCCGTTGCCGCAGACGAGGATCTTGTGCCCGGCGTCGATGCGCTCGGCGCAGAGCGCGGTGAGGCGCTCGGCGGCGGCAAGCGTCGGAGCATCGGCGGCCAGCGCACGCAGCGCGGCCTGGGCCCCGTCGAGCGCACCGCGCACGGCCGACTCGGGGGTGGTCACGTCGATCGCCCCGCGACGGTGACGGCGACCTTCGGCGTGCGCGGGGCCTCGACGTGCAGCCGCTTCACGCGGTGCGACGACCAGTCCTCGACGCGAAGGTCCGGCGAATCCGGCCCGGTGTGCGCCCGCAGGATGTCGTAGGTGTTGTCGCGCTGCGCCGGCGTAAACCCCGCGCCGCGGATCAGCCGGCAGAGCACCGCCTCGTCGAGGCAGTACGTCGTGCCCGCCGACGACACCACGTTCTCCTCCATCATCACGCTGCCCATGTCGTTGGCGCCAAAGGCGAGCGCGACCTGCCCGATGTGCGGGCCCATCGTGACCCACGATGCCCCGATGGAGTAGATGTTGTCGAGATAGAGCCGCGAGAGCGCCTGCGTGCGGAGGTAGTCGGTGGAGCCGGACATGCGGACGCGGCGGCCGAAGAGCGCGGCCGTGGGGTACTCGCGCGGGTCGAGCGTCTTGTGGTCGATGGCGTGGCCGTTCGCGTCGCGGTACCAGTCGGCGGCGCGGGCGACGGCGTCTCCCGGGAACTCCGCGTCGCGTTCGCCGTCCTGCGATCCCCAGTCCGGGACGCGTCCGAGGGGCGTGTTCTCGCGTTGGAAGGGCCAGGAGATAAAGGAGACGTAGTGCCCGCCGTGCGGGCCGGCGCGGCCGTCAATCGTGCGCTCCATCGCGGCCTCGTGCTTCCCGAGGAGCGCCCGATCCTGCCACTGGCGAACGAGATCCATGTGGTGCACGCGATCGGCGTGGCCCTCGATGTGCCCGAACATCATCGTCGCACTCGTGAACATCCCCAGCGAGTGGGCGACGTTCATGGTCGTCAGCCAGGCCTCGGCGTCGCACTTGCCCAGCCCGATCTTGCGCCGGACGGCGGGCGCGAAGATCTCGCCCCCTCCGCCCGGGAGCGAGTCGAGCCCCGCGTCGCGCAGGCGGACCAGCACCCAGCGCAACTTCTCGGCGAGCGTCGCGCCCGGCGGATCGAAGAAGTGCACGAACTCGATCATCTCCGGCGGGCTGAAAGCGTGGACGTGCAACCGCGGGAACCGCGACTTGATCGAAGAGAGGAGGTCGGTGTACCACGAGAGCGGGAGCGCCGGGTTCATGCCGCCCTGCATGAGGATCTGCGTCCCACCGATCTCGACCAGGGCGGCGATCTTTTCGTGGATCTGCTCGGTCGAGAGCGTGTAGGCGTCGTGCTCGTGGCCGTCGCGGCGGAAGGCGCAGAACGTGCAGCGGGCGTTGCAGACGTTGGTGTAGTTGATGTTGCGGTCGATGATGTAGGTGCGGTACGCGTCGCCGTGGACTCGTCGGGCTCTCGCGTCGGCCCATCGACCGAGTTCGAGCAGCGGCATCCGCCGGAAGATGTCGAGACCCTGCTCGGGTGTCAGTCGTGCCTCGCCGGCGACGACTGCAGCGAGCAGGCCGCGGTCCAAGGCGTCACTCTCGGGGTGGGTCGGGGGAGGCCGATACACGCTCTCCAAGGCACTGTTGTGCATGCGACAACTCTATGACGGCTTCCTGCGTGGTTCTGCGTCCGGCGGCTGGTGGCCGAAGCCCTGCGGGCATGGCGTCTGCAGCCTGTATCATCCCGCGATGGGCCGACGTGACGGGGGTGCTGATGGCGATGGAGGAACTCGAGCGTGGACGCGCCGGGCGGCGCTGGGCGCGCTAGGTGCCGCGGCGGTCGGGGCCGTAGTGCTGCCGGCGCGGCGGGAGCCGATGCCGCGAGGGCGGGTCGCGATCCGGTATTGGGAGAAGTGGACCGGGGCCGAGGGCCAGGCGATCCAGCGGGTCGTCGACGGCTTCAACGGGTCGCAGGACCGCGTCTGGGTCGAGCGGATCCCCATCAGCGACATTGTCAGCAAGGCCATGGTCGCGATCGGCGGCGGCGACCCGCCGGATGTCGTCGGGCTGTACAGTTACAACATCCCGCTGTTCGCGGAGGCGGGCGCGTTGGTGCCGCTGGACTCGTTGCCGGGTGGTGATCGGTTGATGCCGATGTACGCGCCGGCGGTGGGGCGGCTGCTCTCACACGAGGGTCGACAGTGGGCGGGCGTCAACACCTGCTACACGCTCGCGCTGTACTACAACGCGAGCCACTTCCGCGAGGCGGGGATCGGCGGGCCGCCGGGGACGATCGAGGAACTCGATGAATGCTCGCGGCAACTCACCGTGCGCGACCGTGCCGGGAGAATCGAGCGAGCGGGGTTCCTCCAGAGCCTCCCGTTCTGGTGGCCGTACGTCTGGCCCGTGGTCTTCGGCGGGCGGCTGTTCGACCCAGCCACGAACCGTGCGACACTGACGGAGCCGGAGTCGCTCGCGGCGTATGAGTGGGTCTCCCGGACGGCCGAGCAGTTGGGTCGCGTCGACTCGCGCCGCTTCGCGTCGTCGTTCGCGGGGACGTACCACTCGGCCGCCGACCCGTTCCTCAGCGGCCGCGTTTCCATGATCGCGCAGGGGCCGTGGATCGCGAACTTCGCGCGGCGTGTGGCTCCGGGGCTCGATTACGGCTGCGTTCCTCTGCCGGAGGCGACGGGCGCGGGCAACGCCAGCGAGATCGGCGGCGGTCCCGCGGGCCTGCTCGAGGCGGACGTGATCGCGATCCCCCGCGGGTGCCGACACCTCGACGCGGCCTGGGAGTTCGTTCGCTACACCCAGCGGCAGGACGTGCAGGAGTTGCTGGCGCGAGACCACTGCAAGAGTTCGCCGATGGCCAAGGTCTCGGACGAGTTCTGGCGTGGGCACGACAACGCGTTCGTCGCCGTTCACGACCGTGTGGCAAAGAGCCCGCGGGTGCGGGTGCTCCCGCAGACGCGCGCGTGGCAGCAATACTCGGACCTGACCGCAGGCGCGTTCGACGCGATCTGGTCCGGGGCGAGCGTGGCCGAGACGCTCGCGCGCGTCAACGCGCGAGCGCAGGCCGTGCTCGACCAAGCGAGAGCGTTGCGACAGCGTCGCACGGGGACGCACGCATGAGGGGTCCGGCCCACGCGAGCGACGGGCGCACGCCGCGAGAGGTCGCCCGCGGGCTGCTCTGGGCCAGTCCCTGGCTCGTCGGCTTCGCGATCTTCACCGCCGTTCCTGCCGTCCTGAGCCTCTGGTTCAGCCTGACGGACTACTCGCTCCTGGAGCGTCCCGTCTTTGTCGGTCTAGCGAACTACCGCGAACTGGCGGCCGATCCCGTCGTCCGCGCGGCGACGCGAAACACGCTGGCGTATGCCGCGATGGCCGTCGTTGGTGGAACGGCGCTCTCGCTCGTGCTCGCGCCGCTGCTGGAGCGTGGGCTCCGCGGCTCGGGGCTGGTGCGGGCGATCGTGTTCGCCCCGACCCTCGCGCCGCCGGCGTCCGCGGCGATGGTGTGGCTCTGGCTCTACAACCCCGGCGATGGGCCGCTCGCTCGCGGGCTGCGGGCGGTTGGCGCGTCGAGCCCCAACTTCCTCGGCGACGCGCGGTGGGCGCTGCCCTCGCTGGCCTTCATGGGCCTCTGGTCGGTCGGGAGCGCCGTCGTGGTCTATTCCGCGGCGATCCGCGGCGTCCCGCGCGCCGTCTACGAGGCCGCCGAGGTCGACGGCGCGGGCCCGGTGAGCAGATGGTGGCACGTGACCATTCCCGGCATCGCCCCGGCGGTGCTCTTCAACGTCGTCATGGCCGTCATCTGGTCCCTGCAACTCTTCGCCGCGCCGCTCATCATGACGCGAGGAGGCCCGGCGCTCTCGACGCACACGGTCTCGATGTCGGTGTACCTCAACGCGTTCGTGTACGGGCGGATGGGCTACGCGTGCGCGCTCGCCTGGGTCCAACTGCTCATCACGCTGGCGCTCACCATCCTCGTGCTCGCGCTGGCGCGTCGAGCGGTCGTGTATCGCGCGGGATGACTCATGCCAAGGGATCGTCGCGACAACACGGGTGGACGCGGGGCATGGCCGACCCTGGTGCTCTGGCTCTGCGGCGCTGCGTTCGCGCTCCCGCTCGTCTGGATGGTCGCCGGCTCGGTGCGGCCCGCGCCCGGGTCGTCGGCGGGCGTGCTCGGCCGGGCCGCGGAGAACTACGCCGCCGTCTGGGCCGATCCGACCGCGAACTTCCCCCGGTATCTCCGCAACTCGCTCCTCATCGCCGGCGCGAGCACGCTCGGCATGGTCGCGGCGAGCGCGGTCACCGCGTTCGGTCTCTCGCGGCTGTGTTGGCGCGGGCGCGACGCCGTGTTCCTTGTGCTCCTCGCGACCCTGATGATCCCCGGGCCCGTGCTCGTCGCGCCGCAGTACCTGCTCATGCGAGAACTCGGGCTGATCGGAACGCTGGCGCCGCTCTGGCTGCCCGCGTGGTTCGGGGGCGCGTTCAGCGTCTTCCTCCTGCGGCAGTTCTTCCTCACCATCCCGCGCGACCTCGACGAAGCCGCCCGACTCGACGGGTGCTCGACCTTTGGCGTGTTCTGGCGCGTCGTGCTCCCGCTCTCGAAGCCCGCGCTGGCGTCGGCGGCGCTCTTCCAGGTCGTTGCGTCATGGAACGACTTCCTCGGGCCGCTCGTGTTCCTCAACCACCGCGAGTTGTACACGCTCCCGCTCGGACTCCAGCAGTACCAGTCGCAGCACGGGGGCACGCCCTGGAACCTCGTCATGGCGGCCACGACGCTCACGGTGCTCCCGGTCATGGCCATCTATGCCCTCACGCGGCGGTGGTTCGTCGAGGGCTCAGGCGCCGAGGGGCTCAAGGAGTGAGCGGCGCGCCAGCGTGTTCGTCGTTCGAAGCACCGCGGGCGACGTGAGGTCGTCCGGCGCCAGGCCCCGCGCCGACTCGACCTCGACCACGCACGACTCGCCGGGGAGCAACGTCAGGAACTGATCGGAGGCCGTGGCGAGCGGGTCGATGGAGTCGACGGCCAGCACCAACTCTCGCACGACCGACACCGCCGTGAGCGTGACGCGATGCGAGTGACCCGAGCGCTCGATCGAGAGGTCCACTCGCGCGGGCGGCAGCGCCCCGTCCGGCAGCATGAGGTCGCGGGCCGAATCGCAGCGGGCATCGACGATCGGCGCTCCCAGCGAGGGCGTCGCGTCGGCGATCGCCCCCGCCGAGCGTGGCGGAAGATCAAGAGCCACCCCTCGCTCACGGTGCGTCCTCCCGTCCGCGTCCAGCCACCGCAGCCGGACCTCCTCGTGCCAGCGCTCATCGGTGTCGTTGTCGGCAAAGAGCGTCACGCGCGACCCCACGCGATGCAGCGCGAGCAGCCGCGGCGCCAGCGCCCGGCGCACCGCAAACCACGCCGGCTTGGGTCTGCCGCCCGCGTCGATGATCGACCAACTCATCCCGGCCCAGCAGTCGTTGAGTTGCCACAGCAGCGCCCCCCCGCATCGCTCGCGATGCACTCGTAGCCAGGTCAGGTGCGTCCGCAGCGTTCGTGCCTGCATCACGTGGGCGAGATACATCCAGTCGTCCAGGGCCTCGGGCGCGCGGAACCACTCGGCAAGCGGGCCGTCGATGTGCCGGGCGTCGCCCCCCGTGCCGCGCTGCCGATGGGCGAGCGACGCCGAGCCGTGTCGCAGGTGCTCCGGTGGGACCACGGCAGCGAGCGTGGCGCGCGTCGGCGGGCTCTGGTGCCCAAACTCGCTGACGAACCGCGGCACGTCGCGGGTCGCCAGCGTCAGCGGCGTGTCCCAGATGTGGCGATCGCCGTGGCGGGGGTCGTTCGCGGGCCGCGACGGCTCGCCCGACCAAGGGCTGTTGGGCCAGTATGGGCGCGTCGGGTCGAGTTCGGCAACCAACTTGGGCAAGCGGTCGAAGAAGTAGCCCGCGCCCCACGACTGTCCCTCGCCGAGCCGCTCCTTCCAGCCCCAGGAGTCGTGCCCCCAGACGCACTCGTTGCCGCCGCACCAGAGCGCGAGCGACGGATGCCGAGCCAGCCGTGCGATGTTGTGCCGTGCTTCGCGCTCGACGAGCGCGGGGTATGGCGGCTCCTCTGGATACATCGCGCAGGCGAACGCGAAGTCCTGCCAGACGAGAACGCCAAGTTCGTCGCACGCGTCGAAGAAGTCGTCGGACTCGTAGAGCCCGCCGCCCCACACGCGGAGCGTGTTCAAGCCCGCGTCCGCAGCCTGCCGCACGCGCTGGCGAATCACGGCGGCATCGGCCAGCCCTGGAAACAGGCCCTCCGGGATCCAGTTCGCGCCTTTGCAGAAGATGGGTGCTCCGTTCACGTCGAGTCGGAATCGCGAGCCGTCGCGCTCAGAGCCGGTATCCAACGCCACGCTCCGAAGCCCGATTCGGATTAGTGCTTCCTGGGGTGGATCGGAGTGGACGCGCACGCGCAGCGTGTACAGGGGCTGATCGCCATGGCCCCGAGGCCACCAGAGGCGAGGTCGCGGCACGCGAAGCGAACCGAGCGGGCCGGCTCGGCCGCGCGAGGCATCGGCGCGTGCCGAGGCGACGAGGGCGCCATGCGGATCGAGCAGTTCGACCCACACTTGCACCGCCGGCGCGGCGTCGTCCCAATCGAAGTCCACGTGCACGTCCACCACGGCCTCGTCGCGCGTCGCCTGCACGAGCGGACGAATCGCGTCGAGCCGCGCGCCGCCCCAGTGTTCTATCCGAACCGGCCCGATGCCGACCGTGGCGAGCCGCGGGCCCCAGTCCCAGCCCAGATTGCACGCGGGCTTGCGGAGGAAGATGAACGGGTCCCAGTCGCCATTGACCGGTCGAGCACCGAGGCGACGCTCCTCGGTGCGAATGTGATCCAGTGGCGCGGCGAAGTCGACGGCCAGCAGGTTCTCGCCCTCGCGCAGCGCGCCGCGAGCATCGAAACGATGGGGGTGGTGGGCGTTCGCGGCGTCGCCGAGATGAGCGCCGTTGAGCCGTACGCGCGCGATCGTGTCCAGGCGATCAAACACGAGGTCCACTCGTCCGACGTGTGGCGGCCGCGGCGAGTCGAAGCGGCGCTCATACCGCCACCGCGTGCGCCCGATCCACTGCACGGCCAGTTCGTTGCGGTCGTGCGCCGGATCGGGGATGAGCCGGGCACGAAGCAGATCCTGATGGACGCATCCGGGCACACACGCCGGGATGCCGCGTCCCGCGAGCCGCCTCGCCACGTCTGTCGGCATGGGGCCGTCGATCGCGACGAGCATCCACCCGCTACTGGAGAGATCACGCAACATAGGGAGGTTTCCGCAGCCGGGAGCCGGAAGTCCGGACGGGTTCAAAGGTTACGTCGATCGGAAGACGTCCGCGAGCAGTTCGAGCCGCGAGCGAGCGGACTCCAAGACTAGGAATCCTGACCGCTCGCACCGACTTTCACGCTTGGAGCAGCGCGAGGGTCGTAGAAGCCCCCGCAGCGGCCCAGTTGCACAGACCGCGCCGCGGTCAGAAAGGGAGCGTGCCACGGTGGCGATTGCGACGAATCCGACGGACCTGCTGGTGTCCGAGGCGCAGAATGTGCCGCTGGCCGAGGTGCTCTCGCTGCCGCCCGATCGGTTGCTGGGCGTTTCCGGCGCTGCGCTGGGTGCGCTCGCCGACCTGGGAGTCCGCAGCGTCTTTGACCTGGCGATGTCGCGCGTCTTCAACGCCGCGCTGCAGATCGAGGACGCCGCCGACAACCCCGCCAACGCGATGAACCGCTTCGGCCGGCCGATCTCCGACCTGCTCAAGCCCGGCGTGGCGGTCGGCGCGTCGATCCCGGACCTGCGCAACGAGTCGATCGCCGTGCTCGCGGACATCGCGGACGCCGCGGCGGTGCAGGCCGCACTCGGCGTCGTCACCGTGCGCGACCTCTCGGTCTACCCGCCGTTCCGCGCGGCCCGCGAGATCCTCAACCGCGCCTTCTTCCCGGAGCAACTCGACGAGTTCGACCCGGAACGTCCCGCCGACCTCCTCCCCAAGTCCGGCGAGTTCCCGACCGAGCGCGTGCAGTACTCGACGCTGGTGCTGGACTCGATCGTTCGGCCGGCCAACGCGCCGCCGCTCATCGACCTGGCGGGTGCCGACTTCCGTCCCATCGACGTGGGACCGGTCGCCGACGCGGGGTTCGGGTTCAGCACGCTCGGGCTGGGCATGCTGCTCACGTTCAACCAGTCGTGGTTCATGCAGGGCGTGACGCTCGGGCACCTGCTGCACAGCATGGCGCTGGCCGCCGGCGAGAGCACGCGCATCGCCGTCGTCGACTGGAGCCGCAAGGTGAGCGCGGGCCAGACGGAACTGCTGGGCGAGACCGAGGACCTCAGCAACGACCTGACGCGGAACCGCAGCATCAGCGAGGTGACCGAGGCGGTCGCCAAGGAGTCGCAGTCCGGGTTCTCGCACACCGAGAGCACCTCGACCACCAAGCAGGCCGGGGCGTCCGCGGGCGTCTCCATCGGGCCGTTTGGCGGTGGCGCGAGCGCCAGCATCTCCAAGACCAAGACCTCGGCGGACAGTTACGCGACCAGCGCCGGGAGCCGCGAGATCGGCGCCTCGATGCTCCAGAACGTCAGCGACCGCACGCACCAGAACGCGCACGCCGCCCGGACGCGACGGGCCTCGGTGGTCCGCGAGGTGAGCCAGACCGAGCACGAGAGCGTCTCGACGCGGGTGATCACCAACTACAACCACATGCACGCCCTGACGGTCCAGTACTACGAGGTCGTGCAGGTCTACCGCACTGAGACGTCCCTCGCGCGGTGCGACCGTGTCGTGTTCGTGCCCTTCCGGCTCGTGGACTTCACGAACGCGGACCTGCTCCGTCGGTTCCGCGGCGCGCTCGTGGATGCCGCCCTCACCGAGGCCGTCCGCGACGCGCTGCTCAACTTCGACACGCTCGAACTCGCGCCCGAGCGACGCGCGGTCTTCCCCGACCTCGGCGGCACCGTCGGCGACGTGCTGACTCGCGCCAGGGTGCTCACGCCAACGGTGCTTCTCCGTCGGCGTGCGGGTGATCCGGGCACGCCCGGCCCCGTCGAGCCGCCCGAGCCTCCTCCGCCCACGCCGCCGCGCCCGCCCCGTCCCCCGGCCCCGGACGACATCGCCGACAATCTCTGGGAGAACGCCGCGAGCCGGCTCTCCGCGTTCCTCAAGTCGCCCACCATTCGACGCGGCTCGCAGTCCCTCTTCGTGCCCTCCGACGTCCGCATCGAGGAAGTGGCCGTGCAGAGCACCTCCCGCGCCATTCGCCTCGCGCTCATCATGCGCGACGGGACCCGCGTGACGAACCTGACCACCGGGGTGCCCATGGCCGAGGTCGATCGCATCTCCCTCGAGGGCAGCGACGCCGCCGCCGACGTGCAGGCCACGGGCGTTCTCGCGCTCTCTCGCAACGGCATCGTCTTCCCGCTCGAACTGCCCACGGTGACCGTGCCGAAGTCAACGGCAGAAACGCGGCTGATCGACGTGCGGGCCGCGGGCGCCGACGTCAACCTCGTCCAGCATCTCATGGACAACCGCCTGCACTACAGCCAGGCCGTGTATCGCTCGCTCGACGCGGCGATGATCGCGGGCCTCCTCTCGCCCTTCAGCGTCACGATCAACGGCCAGTCCGTCTCGCTGGTGCAGGTCGCCGAGCCCACGCCGCTGCGGATCGTCGGCAACGCGCTGGCCTTCCGCATCAACACGGATCCGATCAACGACGCCGAGTGGCGCGCGTTCATGGCCTCTCGCGGGCTCGCGCTGGGCCAGTCCAAGGTCGACATCGTGCCCCTCTCCAGCGGCGGGATCTTCGCCGAGGCCGTCCTCGGACGCTCCAACTGCGCCGAGAAACTCGATCTCACTCGATTCTTCAACTGGCAGGACTCGCCGATCCCCATCCAGCCGTCGGACATCGCGGCCATCCAGACCGGCACGCGCAAGTCGGAAGAGAACCTCACGCCCGGGCAGTTCAGCAGCCCGCTCGTGAGCATCCAGCAGCCCCCGACGCTCCCCGACCCGACCGGCCTCGCCGCGGCGTTCACCGCCATCCAGAACGGCAACATCTTCCGCGACATGAGCGGGCTGGCCGACACGATCAAACTCGCCACCGAGACCGCGAAACTCTCCGCCGCGGGCGCGACCTCGGCCGGGAGCCAGGCCACCGACAGCCTCAAGGCATCGCTGACGGCGGACGTCGAGCGTCGCAAGATTGCTGCCGACCTGGAGAAGGCCAAACTCGGGAAGTCGCTCCAGGACAAGAACATCACCGAGGCGGGCGCGGTGGTCAACGCCGAGGAGGCCGCGAAGAAAAAGGCCGCCGAGGCCGCCAAGGCCGCGGGCACCGCGGGCGGCGCTAACGCGGGCACCGGAGGATCGGGCGGCAGCGGCGTCACGCCCAGCGGCGCAATCTCGGGCTCCAGCGGCACCAAGCCGACGGGCGGCACCGGTGGTGGCACGGCTCCCGTCGCGCCCGTGTCGACCGGCAACTCCGCGCTCGACCGCATCATCGGCAATGACGCCTCACGCCGCGAGTTCCTCGGCCTTCCCGCCGACTCGCCCGTTCCCACGCCGGCCATCACCGCCGAGGGCGTCCCGCTCCAAGAGTGGGACTTCATCGGGCCGTCCTCGCTCTCGTTCCGCGCGTCTCCATCGGCCGAGATCGAGCCGCTCTTCGGGCAGGAACTCGCCGAGGTCGTCACGACGGGCATCTTCTTCCCGGACTTCAAGGCGCTGCGCGACCTGCTTCTCGGCTACCGCCGGGTCTTCGGGCGCGGGTTCGACGCGCTGCTCAAGTCCCTCTCGCTCGCGCCCGTCGGCAGCGTCAAGACGCTCAACATTGTCGCCCACTCGTCCACCGTCGATCGCCTCGACTTCAACATCGACATCATCTACACCAAGGGACAGGAGTCCCCCGACGACGAGCCCCGCACCGACGCCGCCCGGCCTTTCCTCAACGTCGACACCAGGGCGCTCGTCACGCTCCTGGCCGCGGGCGACATCAACGTCGATGGCACGCCGGTGCGGCTCGCCGACGTCCGCAAGGCCTTCCCGGTCGATGCCCAGGTCCACGTCTTCAACTTCATCAATCCGCTGACCGAGGACTTCGTCCAACTGCTCGCCAATCTCTTCCAGGTGCGCACCACGGGCTTTGTCGAGCGGCCGGTCCGCGTCCGCGCCACCGTCATCGGCGAGACCGAGGACGAGGACGTCATCCTCGCGAAGAAGGTCGACGTCGGGTTCTCGTCCGATCCCATCGGCACACAAGTTGACTTCCTCGAGCACCTGCTGGGCCAGGATCGGACCCGCACCGGCGTCTTCCTCGCATTCCCGCGGCGTGCCTAGAGCAATCGCCGACGCCTCCAGGTCCGGCGGTTCGGTACTCCAAACGTCACGACGCTGCGCGTTTACCATCCCGCATGGCCCGCGCTGCCGACATGCCCGGCTGGATCCGTGCCGCCCGTCCTGCCGACGTGCCGCACATCGTCCGCATGATCCGCGGTCTCGCGACCCACGAGGGCCGCCCAGAACTTGCTGTCTGCACCGAGGCTGCCATCGCCTCGGCCCTCTTCGGCACGCCCGCCCGTGCCGAGGCCGTCATCTTGCTTGACGACTCACTCGCGCGCGACCCCGTCGGCGGCCCGCCCGTCCGCCACGACGCCATCGTCGGCTACGCGTGGTTCTACATCCTCGTGCCCACGTTCACCGCGCGGCCCGTGCTCTACCTCGAAGACCTCTTTGTCGACGCCGCCGCTCGCGGGAGAGGGTTGGGCGGCCGGTTCATGGCCTGGCTCGCTGCCGAAGCGATCGAACGGGGTTGCGTGGGCGTCGAGTGGACCGTCCGCGAGGACAACCCGCGCGCCATCGCGTTCTATGAGTCGCTCGGCGCCGTGAGAAAGACCGGCGCGCTCGCCTACCGCCTTTCGGACTCGAACCTCGAGCGCCTTGCCCACGGTGCCAGTCCTGACACCAGCGGCCCCCAGAGTGTCCGGGCCGAACTGTCCGGGACCGATTCATGACGACGATCGTGCGCCATTCCCGGACCGAGGATGAGACGCACCGCCTCGCGGGCGACCTCGCCCGCGTGCTGAAGCCCGGCGATGCCGTGCTCATCGACGGCGAACTCGGCGCGGGCAAGACGACGCTGATCCGCTCGATCGTCGCGGCCCTCGGGCACGACGCCTCCGCCGTCTCCAGCCCAACTTTCGTGCTCGCCCACGAGTACCGCGCGCCGGGTCGGCCAACCGTCGCCCACATCGACGCCTACCGAATGCACGGCACCGAGGACGCGGGCGTCCTCGGTCTCGAGTCCGACGCTCCTCGGATCATCCTGGTCGAGTGGGCGTCACGACTGGGCCTCGCCACGGACTCACTCCACTCGAGCACGGCTCGGGTGCGCATGGAGCACGCGGGCGAGACCTCCAGAACAGTCCATCTCGACGTGCCGAACACCTGGCTGGCTCGGCCGGCGCTGGCGCGCCTCGGCGGCCCGACGTGGGCCGTCTGTCCGATCACGTCCCGAGCCGTCCCGCCCGACTGCCCCACGTTTCCATTCGCCGACGAGCGAGCGCGGCTCGCGGATTTGCACGGCTGGTTCACCGGGTCCTATCGCGTGTCGCGGCCTCTCCGCCCGGATGACGACTGACCACGATCGCCGCCCACCTCGGCCTCAGCCCGGGCGAATCGGGTGCCGCAGCCGCTCGTCGAGCGAGACGACCTGCTGATCGAAGGTCGGGTCGCTTTTCCGCCGAGAATCGACGGCCCGTATCGCGTGCATCACGGTCGTGTGGTCGCGCCCGCCGAAGTGCCCCCCGATCTCTTCGAGCGAGTGCCGCGTGTGCGTGCGGGCGAGGTACATGCACACCTGCCGCGGCATCGTCACCGACCGGTGCCGGCGCTTGCTCTGCAGATCGGTGAGCCGAACGCCGTAGAACTCCGTCACCGCGGCGATCACGGTGTGGATGGTGGGGCTCTCCGCGCGAGCGGCGGGCGTCTCGCCGAGCACCCGGCGCGCCAGCGCGAGGTCCACCGCGACCCCGTCCACCCCCGCGGCCAGTTGCAGGCTCGTGATCGCGCCCTCGAGTTCGCGGATGTTCGAGTCGATGCACGCGGCGACATGGAACGCGGCGTCGTCCGGGAGCGGGATCCCGCGCATTCGCGCCTTGCCCTTGAGGATCGCCACGCGCGTCTCGAGGTCCGGGGGGTCGATGCCCGCGACCATCCCCTGCCGGAACCGGCTGATCAGGCGCTCCTCGAGGTGCGGGATGACCTCCGGCGGCGCGTCGGACGAGACGATGATCTGCCGCCCCGACTGCATCACGCTGTTGTACGTGTGGAAGAACTCCTCCTGCGATCGCCCGCGCTTGGCCAGGAAGTGGATGTCGTCGATGACGAGCACGTCCACCCCGCGGAACTTGTCGCGGAACGCCGCCATCTGGCCCGCCTGGACCGACTCGAAGTACTGCGTGATGAACCCGTCGCACGAGGTGTAGTGGATCGAGGCCCCCGGGTGCCGATCGCCCAGCCGCAGGCAGATCGCCTGGAGCAGGTGCGTCTTGCCGAGGCCCACGCCCCCGTGGATAAAGAGCGGGTTGTACGACCGTCCCGGCTGATCCGCGACCGCCATCGCCGCCGCGTGCGCCATCCGGTTCGAGGGCCCGACGATAAAGTGCTCGAACGAGTTGTCGGGATTGAGGACGATCGCCTCCGGCATGGGCAGGCCGCGGAACGCCGACAGCCCGTGGTCGTACGGCGCCTCGGGGTCGTCCTCGGGCCCGAGGAACCGCACCGTGAGCAGCCGACCCGTCACCGCGCGGATTGCTTCGCCAAAGGCGTCCAGGCACTGCCGATGCAGGTAATCTCGATGGACCGAGGTCTGGGCGCGGACGCGCGCGATCCCCGCGTCGATCCCGAGCAGTTCCAACTCCTCGAACCACTGCCGGCGAAGGCCGGGGTAGTGCGAGCGCAGGTAGGACTGCACCTCAGCCCAGATGCGTGCCTCAGGGTCCGCCACCGAATCGCTCCGCGATCGCCCACCGTGCCAGTCGGGAAGGAGACGCACCGACGGACGGCCCGCCCGGGCCGCCCGAACGCAAACGTACTCTCCTCCCGGGTGTCCAGTCAATCCGCGGGTGGGGCTTGACACGGACGGAAAAGTCGTCAACCTAGGTTTGGGCCGGGACGGTGGTCAGGCCGACACCTGGGCCGTGGAGACCTCCAAAGTGAGTCAACCGCGATCATTGTCGGCCTGCATCGACCGCGGCGCGCGCTCGCTCCGGGCCCTTGCTGGTGCCGCGGCCACGATTCTCCCGCTCTTGGCCCCTACCGCGAGGGCTCAGGACCTCGGCCCCTACGAGCCGTGGGTGGGCATGTCGCCGATCGTGGAGTCCGTCGAGCAGATCGTCGCCCGCGACCGCGCCACCCCCAGGCCGCCTCGACCCATCATCCGCGACGAGCGAGAGTACCCCGATCGCAGGGGGTTGCCACAGGCTCCCGGTGCCGAGTTTGTTCCCATGTGGCCTTGGGATCCCGTCGCACCCAGGCCCGCTCAGATCGCCAATACCTGGCTCGACGCACCTCAGAGCATCGGCCTCAACGTCGTTGGAATCACCCAGGCCGAGTCGTTCTCCTTTCCACCCGATTCCCAGGGAGCCGTCGGGCTGACCCAACTCATCGTGCTGACCAACGGCCGGATCAAGGTCCTCGCGAAGTCCAACGGCGCCGTCGGGCCGCTGAATGTCACCCTCGACGCCTTCTTCGCCTCGGTCCGAGGCAATGCGACCTGCGGCGATCCGCAGGTGCGCTTCGACCGAATCTCGCAGCGGTGGTTCGTCTCGGCCATTACTTTCACCGAGCCCAATCGAATCATGATCGCCGTCAGTTCCGGCGCGACGATCACGGCCCAGGCCAACTTCAGTTTCTACTTTTTCGTCCAAGATCAGGTCACCCCCGCCGGCAACACCGGGCTGCTCGCCGACTACGCCTCGCTCGGCGTCGACAACAACGCCCTCTACATCGGCGCGGACATGTTCAACGGTGGCTTCGTGAACACCTCCGCGTGGGTCGTGCGCAAGTCCTCCGTCCTCTCCGGCGGGCCGATCGTCGCCAACGCCTTCCGCAACCTCATCGTCGCGGGCAACGGGCCGACCTCGCCCCGCGGCGTGGACAACGACGACTCCGCCGCCACGGAGGGCTACTTCATCGGGGCCGACTCCGGCACGTTCGGGCGACTCGTGCTCCGACGCGTCAGCAGCCCGGGCACCTCGCCCACGATGTCCTCCAACATCAACCTGACCGTCCCGGCGACGAGTTTCCCGGTGGACGTGGTGGCCCAGGGCAGCGCCGATCCGCTCGACGCCCTCGACGACCGGCTCTTTGCCGCCCAGATCCGCCGCAACCGCGCGACCGGCGTCCGCAGCCTTTGGACCGCTCACAACATCCAGGTCAACACCTCCGGCGTGGCGGTCACCAGCGGCGGGAAGAACGGCTCCCGCTGGTACCAGGTCAGCAACCTCACCGGCACGCCCAGCCTCACCCAATCCGGCACCCTCTTTGATGCCACCGGCGCGCGCCACATCTGGATCCCTTCCGTCGCCGCCTCGGGCCAGGGCCACATGGCCATCGCCGCCAGTTCGGCCGGTGCCGCGCAGTTCGCCAGCGTGGTCGCCGCGGGTCGGCTCTCCACCGACGCCCTCGGCACCACCCAGGCACCCGCCACCATTGTTGCCGGTGCCGCGGCGTACAACCAGGAGCCCGGCATGCAGCGCTGGGGCGACTATTCCGCCACCGTCGTCGATCCCGCCGACGATCAGACGCTCTGGACCTTCCAGGAGTACGCCGCCTCCGGGGGCCAGTGGGCCGTCCGCGCCACGCGGCTCATCGCACCGCCACCCGCCACGCCCGCCTCGTGCAATCCGAGTTCCGTGATGCAGGGGCAGTCCAACGTCAACGTCACGCTCACCGGAACCTCGGCCGGCGGCTCGGGGTTCTACGACACCGACGCCTCCTTTCCCAGCCGCCTCCAGGCCCTCGTCGGGGGCACCGGCGTCACCGTCAACAGCGTCTTGTTCACCAATCCCACCCAGATCGTCCTGAACGTCACGGCGACCGGCGCCGCGGCCCTTGGCGCGCGCACGATCAGCGTCACCAACCCCGACGGCCAGAGCGCTTCGTCCGCGACCGGCATCCTCACCATCGCGCCCGGAAACCCCTGCCCGCAGTTCACGGGGCAACCCACCGGCGGGACGATCTGCGTCGGCGCGGGCGTGCAGTTCCAGGTCTCCGCCGTCGGCTCGCCCACGCCCACGTTCCAGTGGCGGCGGAACGGCGTGAACATCGCCGGCGCGACCTCGCCGACGTACACCATCACCAACGCCACGGTGGGCGCGTCCGGAACCTACACCTGCGTCGCCACCAACTCCTGCGGCTCCGCGACCAGCGATCCCGCTGTCCTCGTCGTCGAACCAGGACCCACCATCACGACGCAGCCGCAATCGCTCGTGGTGCAGTCCGGCGCCGCCGCCACCTTCACCGTCGCCACGTCCTCGGCCGGCGTGAGTTACCAGTGGCGGCTGGACGGCAGCCTCCTCCCCGGCGCGAACCAGCCGCTCTACGCCATTCCCGCCGTCGGCCCGCAGCACGAGGGGAACTACTCCTGCCTGCTCATCAACGCCTGCGGGCAGACGATCAGTGCCGCGGCCAACCTCTCGATCGGCAATGTCTGCTACGCCAACTGCGATCGCAGCACGGTCCCGCCCGTGCTGAACATCCTCGACTACGTGTGCTTCATCGACGCCTTCGCGATGGGCAAGCCCTACGCCAACTGCGACGGAAGCACCGCGGCACCCGTGTTCAACGTGGCCGACTTCACCTGCTTCACCAATCGCTTCAACGCGGGCTGCCCGTGATCGAGCGATAGGCCTGGGCCGGTTTCGCGCAACCTTTACCCAAACCAAGCGCAACCGCAGTCCATTCCGGTCGCTCGCCCGGTATTGTCCTCCGCCGGAGCGGGAGTGAGTCGCGGCGTCGTGAACGAAGGACCGACCTTGTGCGGAAGGACATCACTATGCGCAGAGACCGTGGGTTCACCCTGATCGAACTGCTCGTCGTCATCGCCATCATCGCGCTCCTCATCGGCATCCTCCTGCCCTCGCTCGCGGGCGCGCGGGCGGCCGGCCGGGCCATGAAGTCGGCATCGAACTGCCGAACGATCGCACAAGGCGTGACGATCTACACCGTTTCCGAGCGATACTTCCCCGCCGCCTATCTCTATCCGAAGGACCCCGACTCCCTCGAATGGCGGCTCGTCGATCAGGTCGAGAGCCATCCGACGCCCGGGAACGGGTATCTGCATTGGAGCCAGTTCCTCTTCGAGAACGGCGGACTGCCCGAGGAGGCCTTCAAGAACCCCGCGGCCGTCCGTGGGGGTGCGCCCGCCACGAACCCAGGCCCCGACGCGGACAACTGGGAGCCCGGTCAGGTCAACGGGACGGGCGGTTCGCAAGGGACATCCCAGCCCATCGACCGTCAGGTCAAGCGCATGGGATACACCGGCAATGCCGCCATCTTCCCTCGCAACAAGTTCAACGGCTCCGGCCCACGCAAGAACCAGTTCGTCAATCCCTCGCTCGTCGACGGGAGCCAGTCCGGCGCCTCCAAGACCATCCTCGCTGCCGAGTTCATCAGCACCGGCGACTGGAGCGTCATCGGCGCCTCGGCCGGCGGGGGCTTCGAGAGCAAGAGCCACCGCGCCATCAGCCCCTTTCTCGGCATCTCCTCGGGCTCCGCGACGTACTCCGAGCCGCCCGGCGGCCCGCGGTTCTACTACCCCACGACCCAGGCCGTCAAACCGCTCGCGCAGGTCCCCGCCTACGCCATCGACACGCCCAACCTCTCGCTCCTGAACTGCGTGGGGCGGTCGCATCCCGGCAAGGGCTCAGACAAGGTCGACGGCGGGGCGGGGGCGTTCGCCTTCGTCGACGGGCACGCCGAGACGATGCACGTCAAGGAGACGCTCCGCCGCCGCCTGTGGGGCGACGGCTTCTACAGCCTCACCGGGGATAACCGTATCAAGAAGGGGTGGGGGCCCAACGGCGGGACGAACCCCGACGCGCCGTAAGTTCACGCCACTCGGAGGAGAGTGGAAAGCGCCCGCTCGCGCGAGAGCGCGGGCGGGGCGATTGATGAGGTCGAGCGACTGGGTCCTGACGAGTGCGCGGCACTCGCGGACGCGGCGCGCTCGTATCTGTTCCTTCTTGAGGGAGATCACGCCATGACGTTCAAGACTCAGTGTTCGATGAGCCTCCTGGCCGCGGCGGGCCTGGCGGTGAGCGCCTATGCCCAGCCCGCGGTCGTCACCCTCTCCGGCGCCACCCTGCTGGAGAACTTCCTGAAAGCACCCGCCGCCACCAACGACTACCTCGACTGCGATGGCGACGGTTTCGCCGGCAGCCTCGTGCCCAGTTCCATCGACAACCTCACGCCCACCACCACCAGCACCGCGTGGACTAACAACCTCGCCGTGCCCAGTGGCAACGACCACTGGGTCGTGACCTATCGCGTGTCCGGGTCCGTCGCCGGGTACCAGGAGTTGATCGACTTCGGGCCCAAGGCCGCCGGGTCCTGCTCCAACCCCTCGATGTGGCCCGGCAACTGGGTCACGGGCGCCGTCGGGCTCGTCAACCCGCCCAACGTCGTCTTCGGCAACACCGGGGCCGGCCCCGTCACCAACGCCAACGCGTCGAAGCAGTATTACAACGGCACGCTCGTTTATGACACCACCGCCAATCCGCAGTTCTTCGGGGCGCTCTACACCCCCAGCAATGTCGCCGGACTTCCCATGGCCGCCAACCTCGTCACGCTTGCTGCGGTCGCCGGCGCTCCCGCCAACGGCGGCTTCCGGGTCGACATCGCCCCCGTCGACGTACCCAGCATCTGGGCCGTCCAGGCATCCAGCGGACCCAACGGCTTCGGACGTCTCCCAACCCAGCCCGGCTACGGCGTCAACCCGCGCACCTCGGTCGGGGTCAACGGAACCGGCGGCGGGTTCCAATACACCCTTGCCAACCTCGGCACCAGCCGCAACCTGAATGTGACATCGCCCGATTGCGACACCATCTTCGACTCGCCCCTCGCTTGGGCGCCCATCGCGATGCTGACCAGTTTCGGCACCGGCGTCCGCCAGATGGACCAGACCGAGGTCAACCACTTCTATGCCACGGGTCGGATGATCAACGGCGAGAACCTCATCGCCGTCACCCGCGAGATCGGCTCGGGCACCCGCAACGGGTTCAACAACACGGCCGGCATCGACCCCGCCTGGGGCGTCGGCGACAACGTCGGCGGCACCGCCCCGCAGAACGGCTCCACCGGCAACGGCAACGTCGTCGGAAGCCTCTACGAGCCCTGCAACAAGATCGGCTCCGGCGACGTCGAGACCACCATCCGAAACACCCGGCTCGGGATGGGCTACTCAGGTGCCGAACGATTCACCGTCGCCAACTCGGCACGCTACGACCTCGTGGCGATTCGTTGCAGCCTCGCCGGCGGCACCCAGTACGCACGCCCAACCCTTGCCAACATCTGCGAGAACAACCCCAGCCTGAATCCATCTCTCTACTCCATCGGCGGCCCCGCCATCCTCGCCACCGTCGGCGATCCGCGGAACCAAGCCGTCCTCGGCGGAACAATCGGGAACTCAAACCCCCCCATGGCCAACATCGAGGCCGCCAAGTTCGTCAACAACATCACCCGCTCCATCGAGAACTTCATTTCCGTCCCCGGCACCCCGCAGACTTTCGGCATGCCCGGCGAGTGGGCCGCCACGCTCCTTGTGCTCAACCCGGCGAGGCAGTACGTCAACAGCCTCACCAACCCCACCCAACTCACTCCCAACCCCAACTACAACGCCTCGCTTTATGCGGCTCTGCCCCCCTTCAGCGTCCTCGACGATGCCCAGTTCCAGTCCTTCGGCACCGGTTCGGCCAACCTCGCGGGTCAGTCCCCTGCCCGTCGAACCGGCGCGGGCATCACCTACAGCGACGGCGTCGCCAACGGCGCGAACTACATCAACCAGGGCGGTGCTGTCGTCGGCTACAACACCACCCTCGCCACGCGCAACCGCATCGCCGGCGACTTCAACGGCGACGGGCTCCGCAACCTCAACGACGCGACCGACATGCTCCGTGCTTTCCGCCAGCGCACCGGCGGGCCGGTCTGGGTTGCTCCGGCCTTCACCGGGCCCAATCCCGGCTCCGGGACCGCGGGCTCCGACGCCGTCATCGAGATCCTCGGCGACTTCAACTGCGACGGGAACTTCGACGCCAAGGACGTCCGCTACTGGGCCGACGGCCTCGCCATCGACCCCGTCACCGGCAAGCTCGACCGCAAGAAGGGCTTCGAGGCCATCGACAACGCCTGGTTCTCCCTCACCGGGAGCAACAACTTCTTCGGCACCACCAAGGCCTCAGGCGGCGCCTACGTCGCTGGCGAGTCCCGCTTCGACGTCATTGGATCCGGCGGCATCGCCCGCGGGTGGGCCCCCGTGGGCGCCGACGGCGTGATCAACTCTCAGGACGTCAACTACGTCCGCGACCAGTTCATCGGCAACCCCTTCGTCACCGACGGGAATGCCACTTGGACCGATCTTGCCGAGGCCGTCGGGTTTGACCTCTCCGCCGACATGACCGGCGACCTGATCGTCAACCATGCCGATCTTGACGCCATCAACGCCGCGCTGGGCCTGGGAGCCTGCTACGCCAACTGCGACGGCTCGACGACGCCGCCGGTCCTGAACGTCAACGACTTCACCTGCTTCCTCAACAAGTTCGCCGCCGCCGATCCCTACGCCAACTGCGACGGCTCGACGACGCCGCCGGTCCTGAACGTCAACGACTTCACCTGCTTCCTCAACCAGTTCGCCATCGGCTGCCCG
The DNA here is from genome assembly GCA_016793805.1 of Phycisphaerae bacterium. Taxonomy (GTDB): domain Bacteria; phylum Planctomycetota; class Phycisphaerae; order Phycisphaerales; family UBA1924; genus JAEUIZ01. Next base: position 82,647 of record JAEUIZ010000040.1, on the reverse strand, counting down.
TAACCACGGCCCACCAACCGGACCGGCGCGCCGCCCGCGTCAGTCCGTTCTCGGCCCCGTCCCTCGCCGCACTGGGGGGCGGGGCCTTTCTCATTTCCCGCACCGGTACCTTGGCGTGCCCCGCGAGCCGTGACTCGCTCCGTTACCGAACCGCCGCGTCCATCGCAGCGGGCTTCGGCTCCGAGAGGACGGCCCCGATGACCTCCGGGCCGCGCTTGACCGCCGACGGGGCGGGCGCGCCCACGAGCGACAGCCACACGTTGCCCGCCTCGGCCCGAACCCACAACGCCAGCCCCTTGAGCAGCATCCGGGCCGGCGCGGCACCGAGGTTGAAAAGCACCTTGATCCGCCGCCGATCGTTCCGCTCCCCGCAGACTCCAAGCCGGTGTCTGCGGTCCGCAATCCGCACGAACCGCCGATGCGTGAATCGCATCAGCAGGTAACTCAGGTGCGCCTGAGGCTGCGCCAGCACCGGCATCCAGAAGAACCGGCCCAGCACCCGGTACGCGTACATCACCACGAACAGGTAGTACTGCGCCGTATCCATCAGAAACGCCGCGGACACGAGGTCCCGCTCTCCCATGTAGCGGTACTTGTCGCGGTACACCGCCTCGAAGAACCGGGTATAGGAGCAGTCGAACGCGCGGTTGTGCTCCGCGATCTCATCGTCGATGGCCTTGCCCCGCGCGTGCTTGGCCACGATCGCCGTCGTCGCCTCGACCGTGAACGACGCATGATCCAGGCCCGGCGAGTAGTACGGATCCAGGAACGACGCCGAGTCGCCCAGCAGCGCCCAGCCGCGACCCATGTACTGCTTCGATCGGTAGGCCGCACGCGACAGAGACCGGAAGTCCTCCTCGCGCATCGTCGCGCCCTCGAGCAACTCGCGCAGCGCCGGATTCGCCATGAGGTGCTCGCGGTAGTCCTCCCGAATCCGCGGCGACTTGTGCAGGTCCACCAGCCGCTTGTCCCACACGATCCCGACGCTCGTCTGCCCGTTGCCCAGCGGGATCACCCACGTCCAATGCCCCCGGCCCATGTAGTGGTTCGTCGCCAATCTCCGCGACGACACGTTCCCTCGCGACAGGTGCGCCGGGCCGCGGGCCGCGAGATCGTCCAGGTGCCGAACCCCGGTCCACCTCGCCCACGCCGACGCGATCGGGTGCGCGTCGTTCCACTCGAACAACCCCAGCCGCCTCGACAGGAACGTTGCCCGACCCGACGCGTCCAGCACCCACCGCGTGCGGGCCACGAACCGCTCGCCGGCCCGATCGATCGTCACGCGGCTGTCAAAGTCCCCAAGTTCCACGTCCCGCACCGTCGCGGGCCGGAGCACCTCCGCGCCACCCTCGCGCGCGAGCCGCAGCAGGTGCTCGTCCAGCGCGTCGCGTCGCAACTGGAACGCGGGCACCGCGCTCCGCAGAAACCCACCCGTCTCGCCCGCCTCGGCGTGCCCACGCACCCGTTCGTTCACGAACCAGTACCGCAGCCCCTCCTTGGGAAGGTGCTCGCGCTCGAGGTGCCCCCACAGAGCCAGACGCCGGGTCAGGAACATCGCCGACATCTCGGTGGTCGCCTCGCCCACCTTCTCGTCAAACGCTTCCTTTCGCTCGACCACGAGCACGCGGCCCTCGGGCCGGAGGCGACGAAGCAGGATCGCCGCCGACGCCCCCGCAAAGGCCCCGCCGATGATCACCGCGTCGTAGTCGCGTTCCTCCATCTCCTCCAAGTCTACCGAAGCCCGGCCCGCTCCGCACGCCTACCTTCGCCCATGCACCGCCCGGGAATCGACCCCGAGAACGTCCGGATGGAAGACGTCCTGTGCGACTTCTGCGCTGCGCCATGGGCCGAGGGCGTCCCGCTCGTCGAGGGCCACCGCGGCGCCGTCGTCTGCGGAACTTGCCTCACCAACGCCTACCGGGCGCTCGTTCTTGAGAGTCGCGGCACCGCCAGCCCCGGCGAAGAGTGCCGCCTCTGCCTCGAACGCCGCAACGAGATCATGTGGCTCGGCGCCACCGGCGCATCCGCCTGCCTTCGCTGCGTCCGCCAGTCCGCCGGCGTGCTCGCCAAGGACCCCGACTACGGCTGGAAGAGGCCCGTGTAGCGGCTCCCGTCGGGATGCTACTCCGTCCCGAGATACGCCTCGATCACCTTCGGATCCGACTGCACGTGCTCGGGCGTGCCCGCGGCGATCGTCTGCCCGAAGTTCAACACCGTGATGCGCTCGCACAGGTTCATCACCACGCCCATGTCGTGCTCGATCAACAGGATCGCCACCCCGAACCGCTCGCGGATCTGGTGGATCAGTTTCCGCAGGTCCACCTTCTCCTGCGGGTTCATCCCCGCCGCCGGCTCGTCCAGCAGCAGGCACTTGGGCTCGGTCGCCAGCGCCCGTGCGATCTCCAATCGCCGCTGGTCGCCATAAGGCAGGTTCCGCGCATCCTCACTCGCCCGTCCGGCCAGGTCGAAGACCTCGAGCAGTTCCATCGATCGCCGAACGATCGCTCGCTCCTCGCGACGATGCTTCGGCAGGCGCAGGATCGCGCTCCCCATCGAGTGCGTCGTCCGAAGGTGGCACGCGATCCGCACGTTGTCCAGCACCGACAACTCCGCGAACAGCCGGATGTTCTGGAAGGTGCGAGCCAGGCCCGCCGCGGCCCGCTTGTGGGGCTTGAGGCCCAGCAGCGACTCGCCCGCCAGGCTGATCTCGCCCTCGCTCGGGTGGTAGACCCCCGTGAGCAGGTTGAACACCGTCGTCTTGCCCGCGCCGTTGGGGCCGATCAGCCCGTGCAGACCCCGAGCCGGCAGCGAGAGCGAGAACTCGGACACCGCCCGCAACCCGCCGAATGACTTCGACACGCCCCTGGCCTGGAGGATCGCCTCGCTCATTCGCGCGCACCCCCCCTCGCTCCCGTTCCCGACTTGCGACGGCTCAGCCACGCCCAGGTCGCCCGGTCCCAGACCTCGCGCACCCCGAAGAGCCCCTTGGGCCGGAAGATCATGATGAGGATGAGCGCGAGCGCATAGATGATCATGCGGTACTCGGCCACGCCCCGCAGCCACTCCGGGAGCAGCGTCACGATGATCGCCGCCGCCACCGCGCCCGAGATGCTCCCCAGCCCGCCCAGAACCACCATGATGATGACGTCGAAACTCCGCAGGAACCCCGCGGCCTCGGGCGATAAACCCACCCCCAGCGTGTGCGAGAACAACCCGCCCGCGATCCCCGCGAAGAACGCCGCGATCACGAACGCCCACACCTTGTACCGCGTCGTGTTCACCCCCATCGCCTCGGCCGCGATCTCGTCGTTGCGGATCGACAGGAACGCCCGCCCGAACGTGCTCGTCTTGAGGCGGAACGCCACGATCAGCGTCACGCACACCCCGAGGTACACCCAGAACAGCCCCGTGTAGTACGGGATCCCCGAGAACCCCAGCGACCCGCCCACGTGCGTCGGCAGTTGCAGGATCGTCGCCTGCCGGACCTCCTCGGCGCTCGTCAGCACCGGCGAGGTCTGCTGGATCACCACGCGCACGATCTCCCCAAAGCCCAGCGTCACGATCGCCAGGTAGTCGCCCTTGAGCCGCAGCGACGGCAGGCCGACCAGGTACCCCAGCCCCGCCGCGACGACGCCCCCGACGATGAGCGAGAACAGGAACAGCCCGTCGCCCACCGTCAGCCACGGCAGCCCCTCGCCCCCGAGCATCCCGCTGAGCACGCCCCCGCGTGCCTCGCCCGCGCCCCACACCCGCATCGACGTGTAGTACGTGATCGCGCCCGAGGCGTACCCGCCCACCGCCATGAACCCGGCATGGCCCATCGAGAACTGCCCCGTGAACCCGTTGACCATCGTCAGCGAGACCGCCAGGATGCAGTTGATCCCGATGTCCAGCAGCAGTTTCGCTGGATACGGGTCCACGTTGGGCCTCACCACCACCTGCATCACGATCGCCACGCCCACCGCCACCACGAACGGCATGTAGCCGCGCACAAGGCTTGAGACGAGGCCGGGCGTTGGAGGCGTTTCGTGCGACATTCTCGGCGAACGGGGGTCGATGCTGGGCGTCGGTTACGAGCGAGATGCGTGGGGGAGAGTGCGTGGGTGGTGGTGGTGGGGGGGGGGGAGGGGGCTAGACCTTCTCGACGGCGGTGCTCCCCAGGATTCCGCTGGGGCGGAACAACAGAACGACGATGAGCAGGCTGAACACGTACACGTCCGAAAGGCTGGAACTGAGGTAGGCCGATCCGAACTGTTCGAGCAGCCCGATCGCCAGCCCGCCGAGCATCGCGCCGCGGACGTTCCCGATGCCCCCGACGACCGCGGCCACGAACGCCTTGAGCCCCAGCAGGGTCCACCCCGTGTCCGCGGGCTGGTTCACCTGCGAGTACTTCAGCGCCCAGAGGAACCCGCCCGTGGCGGCCAGCATCGAGCCCAGCACGAACGTGAAACTGATCACGCGATCCACCGGCACGCCCATCAGGCCCGCCGTCTGCGGGTTGAAACTCACCGCCCGCATGGCCCGGCCGATCTTGGTGCGGAAAACCAGCCAGTCCAGTCCGAGCATGAAACTCAGCGCCGTGAACAGGCCCACCACGTCCAGCATCTCGATCTTGACCAGCCCGATCTGGGCGATGGTGCGATCGCCGACGAGGCGGGGAATCGAGGCCGGGCGGGTGCCAAAGACCGCCTCCAACTGGCCCGTGTTCTGAAGAAACAGCGAGACGCCGATGGCGGTGATGAGCACGTTGATGCGTGGCGCTCGCCGCAGGGGCTTGTACGCGAGGCGCTCGACCAGGAATCCCACCGTCCCGCAGAGCACCATCGCCGCGATCAGCACCACGCCACCGAGGTACCAGGGCGTCTGCGACCAGCCCGCCGTCCGCTCGGCCCACCTCGCGAACACCAGCGAGCCCCACGCCCCGAGGACCACCACGTCGCTGTGCGCGAAGTTGATGAACTTCAAGATGCCGTACACCATCGTGTAGCCCAGCGCGATCAGCGCGTACAGGCTCCCGATGGCCAAGGCACCCATGAGCGTCTGGAGGAACTGATCCACGGCGATTCCTGCCCCCGGGGTCCGCCCCGGGGAGGGCCAAGTATAACGAGGCAGGGAGGTTCGCTCCCTGCCTCGGCGTCGATCACGCTCGATGGGATACCGACCGCCTACCGCTGCGGCTCGATCGCCGCACGGAACGCCCACTTCCCGCCCTTGCGCTCCACGATCACCGCCGGCTTCACCGCGTCCCGCTGGTCGTTGATCGTGATCGTCCCGGTGACGGCCTTGAAGTTCTTCGTGGCCGCGATCGCGTCGCGGAGGTCCTTCCCGCTATGGCTCTTGGCCCGCGCCATCGCGTCAAAGAGCACGTTCGCCGCGTCGTATCCCAGCGCCGCCAGCCCGTCCGGGATGCCCCCGAACCGCTGCTGGTACTTGCTCACGAACGTCTGGATCGCTTCTGTCGGCTGGTCCGGCGCGTAGTGGTTCGAGTAGAAGCACCCGTCGATCGCCTCGCCCGCGTTCTTCGCCAGTTCCTCCGAGTCCCACCCGTCCCCGCCCAGCAGCGGCATCGTCATCCCCAGTTTCCGGGCCTGGATCGAGATCTTGGCCACGTCGCTGTAGTACCCCGGGATGAAGATCACCTCCGGATTCGTCTCGCGGATCCTCGTGAGTTGCGCGTTGAAGTCCGACGCCCCCTTCGTGTACGCCTGCTCGCTGACGATCGTCCCGCCCATGCTCTTGAAGTGCTTGATGAACTCGTCCTTCAGGCCCACCGAGTACGCCGCCGCCTGGTCGAACAGGATCGCCGCCTTCGTCAACTTCAACTCGTCCTTCGCGAACTTCGCGCACGCGAAGCCCTGGAACGGGTCGATGAAGCACACCCGGAAGATCATGTTCCCCTTCTGCGTCACCGTGTAGTTCGTCGAACTCGGCGTGATCATCGGCACCCCGTACGCCTGGCACACCGGCGCCCCCTGCAGCGACACGCTCGACGCCACCTCGCCCAAGACCGCCTTCACCTTGTCCTTGGTGATGAGTTTCGTCACCACCGTCCCCGCCTTCTCGGGCTTCCCTTCCGTGTCGTCCGAGACCAACTCGATCTTGTACGTCTTCCCCGCGATCGTGACCCCGCCCTTGGCGTTCACCTCGTCCACCGCCAGCCGGATCCCGTTGTCCGTCGATTTCCCGAATGTCGCCTCCGAGCCCGTCAGCGAGGCGTAGTGCCCGATCTTGATCGTCTCGGTGGGCTGCCGGCCGCACGCGGGCGACGCCAGCGCCGCCACGCCCGCCAAGGCCAGCCCCGCTCGAACCAGCCGACTGCGAAGTGTCCTCATGGCTCTTCCTTCTTCGTGACCCTCAAGAGATTCCGCCCGTCGCCCCACAAGGGGCATCGGTTCCGCCAAAGCCTATGCTGCCGGGGATGTGGTCATACGACGCCGTGGCCCAGATCGCGGCAGACGCGCTCGCGGGCCGCGCCCGCCAACTCGACGCCGAGCAGGCCGTCCGCGGGTTGGATTCCCTCACCGAACTCGAGTTCCATTCCATCCTCGCTGACGCCTTCGCCCACGCCGGGTTCGGCGTCCATCAGGAACAGCCCTACCCAACCCCGCCTCGGCGCCTCCCTCGCCACAGCGAACGCGAACGCTGCGACCTCGCCCTCACCCATCACCCCGGCATCATCGCCGACGCCGTCACGCGCGAGCGCGAGCACGCCGCCCTCGAAGGCACCCTCTTCGCCCACGCCGCCCCCGCCGAGCCGCCGGGCATCCCGCCCACCGACGCCCTCTGGCTCGAAGTCAAGGTCATCGCGCAGCACGGCCTCTCCGCCGGCGTCCTTGCCCCCAACAAGACCTACGCCTCCGAACTCCTCCGCGGGCCCATCGCCGACGCCGCCAAACTCGCCCGCGACCCGCTCATCCTCCACGCCGCCGTCCTCGTTGTCCTCTTCACCGCCGACGCCCAGACCGCCGACCACGACCTCGGCGTCCTGGCGCACCGCATGCTCGACCGCGACCTCCCCATCGCTACGCCCATCCGCATCCGCCTCCCAGTCTCCGACCTCCTCGGCAACGCCGCCTGCACCCTCGCCCTCGTGCCCGTCCGCGGCGAAGGGCTCTCTCCGGCGGGTTGAGCCCCGCTTCAGATGGTGGCACCGCCGTCCCGCCAGTGTGTGCCGGTGTGGCATGGGCGTCCCGCCCGTGCGTCCAATCTGATGAGCCCCGAGCACGTTGACAAGGCGCGTGCGTGCGTGAGCGCTCCGGCCTTCGTGGCATCGGCTTCCGACGGGGCGGTTGGGGGCCGGGCTAAGCCGACCTTCACGGGCAGCCCGCCGCGTAGGCGTTGAGGAAGCAGACGAAGTCGTTGACGCTCAGCACCGGCGTCGTGGTGCTCGCGTCGCAGTTCGCGTACGACTCGGCCGCGGCGTACCGGTTCACGAAGCAGACGAAATCGTTCACGTTGAGCGCCGGCGGCGTGGTCGAGTGGTCGCAGTTGGCCGCGCAGGCGCGGAGGGCGACGGCAAACGAGTCGCCCAAATCAACCGACGTGAATCGACCGACGGGGGGTAGCGTCATGCCGTAACTCCCGTCGCCCCACACCGCGAGCGTGCCGTCCCGGCGTATGCCCGCGCCCCACCCGTCTCCGACGGCGATGGAGACGAACGGACCCGGGGGCGCGTTCAGTTGTCCGCTGCTGTTGTTGCCCCAGCCGACGACCGATCCGTCCGACCGCATTGCCAGTCCATGTTTGTCGGTGGCGGCGATGGCGACGAACTGACCGGGTGGAACATTCAGTACGCCGGCGAACTCATCGCCCCAAGCCACCAGCGTGCCGTCGGTCCGCAGCCCGACCACGAAGTCCCGGCCGCCCTGAGCGTCGTGGAACGTCCCCGTCGGGATCGGCAGCCACATCGCGCCCCACCCCGCCAGCGTGCCGTCGGTGCGGACCGCGATGGCGAGGCTCGTCCCCACCGAAACACGGGTGAATGTCCCCGACGGCGGCGTTGCCAACCCGTAGATGTTGGATCCCCATGCGGCCAGCGTGCCATCCGCGCGAATCGCCGCCGCGCCCCAGAACCCTGCCGAGACGGCGACAAACTCGCCCGGCGGGACATTCAGTTGGCCGTCCCAGTTCGCGCCCCAACCGACGAGCGTGCGGTCGTGACGAATGCCGATGGCGAACTCCGTGCCGGCGGAAGCGGCGAGATACGAGCCGGGAGGCACGCTCAGTTGCCCATTGGAGTTTGAACCCCATGCCACAACAGGCGCCGGTTGCGCGCGGGCTGGAGCGACCGTGACGACGCCAGCCACCGATGCGACCAGGATCGCTCGGCAAGCAAGGCGGTTGTGGCTGTGCAACGTCATCAGCGCCCCGTCACGGCTGCGATGGGATGATGACCAACGTGAACCGCGCCGAGTGACTCTTGTAGAGTTTGAGAACGGGAATCAAGTCAAGCGAGCTCGGCACGGGCACGTAGTAGCTCGCCAGCGGGCTGCAGTTGTCAGGCGGGCACAGCGGCTCGTGCGCCGGACCCCATGTATGCACACGCCCATCCGGGCGCTTGCCAACACCGTGTCCGTACCCGCCGGTAACCTCGGTATACGTGAGGGCGGGCACAAACGTCTGCGAACAAGTGATGGCCCCGCCCCACGCCCACACAGAGCCAGAGCCGTCGATCGCGTAGGCCGTGCAATGGCCCGACCCAAGCGCAACAACCCTGGGTAGATTGGCGGGCACTTGGGTTGGCGAGTAACGAGGCGGGATGAGCCCGGCGTTGGCACACTCCGGATGCGTCGAGCCACCCCAGACGGCGATGGCGCCTTCCGCAGTACGTGCCATTGCGAAGTGAGCGCCCGCAACGATCACAACGAACTGCCCTGATGGCGCGCCGCTGACGACACCGGAGTCCCCCCATGCAACAATTTCGCCATTCCGCTCTCCGTCTGCACGAATCGCGAGACCGAAGGTCTCGCCTGCGGCGATCGCGCTCGCCCGCAGCCCGTCAGGCGGGCGCATGGTGGTTGTGGACAAGTTGCCCCATGCATCAACCGCGCCATCGGCGCGAAGGGCGAACGAGCAATCCCAGCCTACTGCGATCTGTGTGTACGGCCCGGTCGTCGGGACAATCGTGCGCCCGTTGGCGGAGTTGCCCCATGCCGCCAGCGTGCCGTCCAAGTTGAGCGCAACCGCGAAGCCGTCACCGGCACCGACCTGAGTCCATTTGGCACCCGTCGGAGCCGTTGTCAGCACATTGTGAGCATTACTCCCCCAACCGAAGAAATAGCCCGCCTGCGCGCGTGCTCGCTCACCAAGCCCCACGATGGCCGCGAACGCAACCATTACCGAGACTGCGAGAGTGCGAGAGTGCGAGAGTGCGAGGTCTTCATCGTCCGCTCCTTTCGTGCCGACGCGGGGTTCGTGTACCCACTGATCGGCCGAGCCCTGGACCACGGATCGACACGAGCGACGGCCCGCGCCTCCCGTGATTTGCGAAGGGATCGCAGGAAGGGAAGCGGCAGCAGCGCCCGACGCCGCAGATTACCGCGCCTCGCCGCCCGATGCAACAGAATAAACCGCGGAGCGGGGTGCGAATAATGGCCTCACCCATCCCCTTCATTCGCCCCGGAAAGCACTCGCGACTCGCACTCAGCCAGCCCCCACCGACCCCGCCCGGATCGACTTCCCAACCAACCCATGCCGCCTCGCTACGACATGCTCGCCATCGACCTCGACGGCACCCTCCTCAACTCCTCCCGCGAGGTCTCCGACGCCAACCTCCGCGCCCTCGACGACGCCCGTGCCGCCGGCCTTCGCGTCGTCATCTGCACCGGCCGCGCCCTGCCGGAGTGCGCGCACACCCTCGACCGCATCGCCCAGAACGACCCCGTCGCCGTCGCGGGGGGCTCGATCATCGCCTGCCCGCGCCAGCGTCGCACACTCCATCGCTTCGCGCTCGACCCCGATCTCGTCGCTTCCGCCGCGCGCACGCTCCTGGGCTACGAGCGACCCGTCCTCATCCTCAAGGACCCCGAGCCCGCCTCGCTCGACTACGTCGTGGTCCACGGCACAGGCCGCCACGACCTCGAGCCCGACATGCATGACTGGTTCGCTCGCTGGCGTGTCCGTGTCCGCTTCGTGGAGCACGTCGAGCAGGACGAACACCCGGACCACACCGTCCGCTTCGGGGTAAGCGGGCCCGCGGGGCGGCTCGCGCGGATCGCCGCCGAACTCGAGCGCCAGGTCCAGGGCCGCGCCGTGATGCACGCCTTCGGACGCGTGATCCACAACCACGCCGGCGATGAGCACCCCGACGACCAGCCCCACATCCTTGAGATCTTCGACGCCCGTGCCAGCAAGTGGTCCGCCATCCGTTGGCTCGCCGACCACGACGGCATCCCCGCCCAGCGCATCTGCGCCATCGGCGATGAGGTCAACGACCTGCCCATGATCGCGCAGGCCGGGCTCGGCATCGCGATGGGCAACGCCGTGCCCAGCGTCCGCGCCGCCGCGCGGCGCCAAACCCTCCGCCACGACGAGGACGGCGTCGCCCACGCCATCCGCCGCGTCCTCGACGGCGAGTGGTAGGCCCATGCAGACGCTCACCCAGATCCGCGCCCTCCTCGACTCGCACGGCCTCTCCCCGCGCAAGGCCCTCGGACAGAACTTCCTCATCGACCACAATCTCATCCGCCGGCTCCTCGACGCCTCCGGCCTCCAGCCCGGCGACCTCGTCCTTGAAATCGGCCCAGGCACCGGCACGCTCACCGAGGGCCTCCTCGAGCGCGGCGCCCGCGTCGTCGCCTGCGAACTCGACCGCGGCCTTGCCGCCCTCCTGCGCGCCGAACTGCTCCCGCGCGCCGCCTCGTTCCATCCCCAAGCCTCCCTCACCCTCGTCGAGGGCGACTGCCTCGCCGGCAAGTCCCGCCTCGCCGAGCCGCTGCGGGCGGCCCTGGGCGACGGGCCGTTCCGCCTTGTCGCCAACCTCCCCTACGGCGCCGCCACCGGCGTCATCCTCGCCCTCCTCCTCGACCACCCACGCTGCGGCTCCATGCACGTCACCATCCAGCGCGAGGTCGCCGATCGGCTGCTCGCGCCGCCGGGCACCTCCGAGCGCGGTCCGCTCGGCATCGTCGCCCAGGCCCTCGCCCGCGCGGATCGCATCGCCGACCTCCCCGCCGAGTGCTTCTGGCCCAGGCCCGAGGTCGCCAGCACGATGGTCTCGATCGTGCGCGCGCCCGCGTCCGCGCTCCCCCCGACCCTTCCCGCGCGCGCGCTCGCGGACTTCTGCCAGGCCATGTTCGCCTCCCGTCGCAAGCAACTCGGGTCCGTCCTCGGGCGCGACTTCCCATGGCCCGCGGGGGTCCGCCCCGAGCAGCGCATCGAGGAACTGCCGACCCCTGCCGTCGTCGCCCTGAGCGAGGCTAACCTTGGACGCGCTCCCCGGGGCGCCGAGAAGGACCACCCGCGGCGACCATGAACGATCCCTCGCACGCTGTCGACTCATCCGAACTGGCCGCCACCCTCGGACCGATCCTCGTCCAGCACTGCGGCGGGCGGCTCACCGGCGCCTCCTGGTTCCGATCCACCTGGCAACGCGGCGGGTCCGCGACCGCCTTCGCCACCTGGCACGCCGACGACGGACCGATCCCCGTCATCGTGAAGGTCCCCGTCGGGCCCACCGAGTTCCGCTGGACGCGCTCGCTGGGTGATGGGAGCGATCGCCACGCGCCGACGCCGCGGGTCCTCGCCGGCGACGATCGCCTCGGCGGGTACGACCTCGCATGGCTCGTGGTCGAGCGGCTCGACGGGCACACGCTCACCCATGAGTGGACCCACGACTCCGCGGATGACCTCCTGCAAGCCGCCGCCGCCTTCCAGGGCCGCGCCGCCCAGGTCGCCTCGCCGACCGCCCCGCCCCCGCCGCTGGATTGGGACCGCCTCATCCAACGTGCCCGCGACCTGGCCCGCGAGTCGGCCTTGCCCGAGGCCCAGCACTGGAACGAGGCCGTCAAAAAGGTCCAGCGTGCCCTCCCCCGGCTCGTGCAGCGCTGGCAGGCGCGCCCCATCAACGCCTGGTGCCACGGGGACCTTCATCCCGGCAACGCCATGCGCCGAATGCCCGCCAGCGGGCCCACACCCGGCGACGCCACGTCTCCGGCGCGTGCGCCCTGCGTCCTGATCGACCTCGCCCTCGTCCACGCCGGTCACTGGGTCGAGGACGCCGTCTATCTCGAACGCCAGTTCTGGGGGCACATGGACCAGTTGTTCGGGCTCCACACCGTCTCGGTCCTCGCCCGCCACCGCCGCGAGATGGGCCTTCCCACCGACGGCGACTACGGGGCGGTCGCCAACCTCCGTCGGCTCCTCATGGCCTCGATCGCCCCGGTGAACATGATCGCCGGAGGAGGCGAGAGCAGCCCCAAGTACCTCCACGCCGCTCTCGAAACCATCGAGCGGATCCTCCCGCAGTTCGCGCACTAGCCTTTGCCAATGGCGATCCTCGACATGTCAACCTCCGGCGAGCGCACCCTCCCAGACCCGCTCCCCGCCGACCCCATGCCCCTGCTCCTAGCGTGGTTCACCGAGGCCCACGAGCGGGCCGTGCAGCCCAACCCGAACGCCATGACCCTCGCGACCGTGGACCCTGACGGCCGGCCCTCGGCCCGGATCGTGCTCTGCAAGGCCATCGAGCCCAACGCCGGGTACCTCGTCTTCCACACCAACTACCGCAGCCGCAAGGGTCGCGCCCTGGAGGCCAACCCGCGTGCGGCGGTCGTGTTCCACTGGGACGCGCTGGACCTCCAGGCGCGCGTCGAGGGCCCGGTTGTGCGCGCGCCCGCGTCCGAGAGCGACGCGTATTTCCAGACCCGCCCCATCGAGCGCCGCGTCGGCGCGTGGGCGAGCGACCAGAGCGAGCCGATCGAGTCGCGTGCAGCGTTGGAGCAGAAGGTCGCCGAAGCCGTGGCTCGGTTCGGCGTCGCGGAGGTTCTGTCGGGTGCCGCGGCGATCCCCCGTCCGCCGCACTGGGGTGGTTATCGGATCTACGCGGAACGGGTGGAGTTATGGGTCGCTGGGAACGGGCGACTCCACGATCGTGCGTGCTGGGAGCGACGACTGACGCCGGGAGCGGACCGGACGTTTGTGGGCGGCATGTGGGCCGCGACGCGGCTTCAGCCGTGAGTTTCGGGACGGAGCACTGAAGCCCCCGGCCTGGGGGGTCGAAAGAAGGGGTAAGGGCGAGTCTTCCTACGCCAAGGCCGCGGGCCTTGGGGATTCCGCCTTAGCACCCGGGTGCCCGAGCCGTTCATGAAGCCCCGCAAGGACCTGTCATCGGCGGAGGTGGAGGAACTGCGGGCGGGGCTCGAGCAGAAACTGTCGGGCGTGGGGATGGACACGCAGCCGGAGGTGGCGGCGCGGGTTGTGAAACTCGTGTCGGACCCGAAGTCCGGGCTTCGCGACTTTGCGGCGGTGATCAAGATGGACGCGGCGCTCTCCGGGCGCCTTTTGCGGATGGCGAACTCGGCGTTTTTCGCGCAGCGCCAGCCGGTGTCGAACCTGGAGCGTGCGTGCGTGCTGCTGGGGATCGAGCGGCTGAAGGCGTTGTCGCTGGGGTTCTATTTGAGTCGAGCGGCGGTAGGGGACCCTCGTGCGGCGCTCTCGCGGCGGATCTGGGGCGAGGGCGTGTATCGCGCGTGCCTGGCGGGGGAGATCGCGCGGCGGCTGTGCCCGGCGCAGGCGCCCGAGGCGTTCGTGGCCGGGCTCATGCTGGATTCCGGGGTTCCGCTGGTGGAGCGTTTCGTCGGGGCTGAGGCGACGGCGATCATCGACCAGAGGCTGGGGCCGACGCGGCACTTCCGGGCGGAGTACGAGACGCTGCGGCTGACGCACGTGGACGTGGCGGCGGCGATGGCGCGGCGGTGGAAGTTGCCCGACGTGCTGGCCAAGCCGATCGAGTGGCACCATAGCGCGCCGGGCGACGGGGGCACGCCCGGGCCTCTGCAATGGGTGCATCGGATCTCGTACTACGTGGGCGCGGTCGAACTGAACGCGGAGCAACTCCCGGACGAGACGACGCCGCTCCCGACGATGGCCAGCCGCACGCTGAAGTTGTCGTCGGACGATCTGCGGGCGGTGGTGCAGCGTTCGCGTGCGGAGTGCACGGCGCTGCAGGAGGTATTCCGGGACGTGGCGGACTCGATCCGCGACCTGGACAAACTGGGCGACCAGGTGCAGCGGCAACTGGTGGAGGCGATGGACAACTCGATGGCCTCGGACATCCGCCGAGAGACGGCGGCGACCCCGGCGGCGGTCGAGATCGGTGGGCAGGTGGTCGAGGTGGAGCGAGAGAGCGAGGGCACGGTCGTCGCGTACGTCCGTGACGGGTCGGGGCGGCGGCTGTTTGCGCACTCGTTCCGGATCGGCTCGGAGCCGGCGAGCGTGATCCTGGCCGCGCTCGGGCTGGAGGAAGCGACCCGGGACGAGGTGAGGAACTTCGACGGGCTGCTGGGGCTGCTGGCGGCGTAGGCTGGCCCGGGGCGGGCGTTGGCGGTATGCTGCCGGCTCGTTCGTGCTCCCTTTCACCACCGGGACTTGGCCGTGATTTGCCCGTACTGCGGCGTCAACGACGACAAGGTGATCGACTCGCGTTCGAGCGAGGGCGGTTCGGTGATCCGTCGGCGTCGGCAGTGCCTTGGATGCGACCGGCGGTTCACGACGTATGAGCGCGTCGAGCAGACGGCGCGGCTGGTGGTGATCAAGCGGGACGGGACGCACGTGCCGTTCAACCGCGAGAACATCCTCAAGGGCGTGCAGATCGCGTGCGGGAAGCGGCGGATCACGGAGGAGTCCAAGGCACGGCTGGTGGACGAGGTGGAGGAGGAGTTGCACCGCGAGTTTGATCGCGAGGTCGAGAGCCGGGTGATCGGGGAGCGCGTGATGCGGCGGCTGCGTGATCTGGACGAGGTGGCGTATATCCGTTTCGCGAGCGAGTACCTGAAACTGGGGTCTGCGGGGGAGTTGCTGGCGGAGATCCACCAACTCAACGAGCGGCCGAGGGACGTGAAGTCGCAGCGATCGCTGTTCGAGCGGCCTCAACCCGAGAGCAGCGAGGCCAAGCGCTGACGGATGGCGGCGGCGTCGCCCCGTCCCGCGCTGGCCTTCATCGCCTCTCCCACGAGCCGACCGATCGCCGCCGGCTTTCCGGCGCGGACGTCGTCGGCGGCCTTGGGATGGGCGGCGATGGCGGCGCGGCACCAGGCGTCCAGGGCCGCGTCGTCGCGGAGCGTGAGCAGGCTGCGCTCGCGGGCGAGGGACTCGACGGAGCGTGGCCCGCTCGCGCACGGGCGGTCGGCGAGGAGCCCGAAGAGTTCGTCGGCGGCATTGGAGCCGAGCAAGCCGCGCTCGCGGAGCGAGCCGAGTTCGGCGATCTCGGCGGGATGCAGGCCGAGGTCGTGGACCGCGATCCCGCGCTCGTTGGCGCGTTTGAGCCCGCTCTGGAGGAGCACGTTCGCGGTGGCGCGAGCGGCGCGGTCCTGGGCGAGTCCCGAGGCGATCGCGGCGGCCATCGCCTCCTCGAAGAGGTCTGAGGTTGCGCGTTCCTCGGAGAGTGCGGCGGCTTCTTGAGCGGACAGGCCGAGCGAGGTCACGTATCGGCGGTGGCGCGAGAGGGGGAGTTCCGGCAGGCGGGCGGCGATCGCCTCGCGCCAGGCGGCGTCGATGACGACGGGCGGGAGGTCGGGGTCAGGGAAGTAGCGGTAGTCGTGGGCTTCCTCTTTTTCTCGCTGCGGGAGGGTGATGCCGCGAGCGTCGTCCCAGCCGAGGGTGCGTTTGGTGCCGGGCGCGAGGGTGAGGCCGTCGGCTTCCCAGCGTGCGGGCTGGGCGGCGGCCTCGTGCTCGATGGCGCCGCGGAGGGACTTGAACGAGTTGAGGTTCTTGATCTCGACGATGGGCGTGGCGACCTCGCGGCCGTCGTCGAGCGTGAGGACCGAGTTGATGTTGGGCTCGAAGCGCATGTGGCCCTTCTGCATCACGCCCTCGGTGGCGCCGACGAATCGGCAGATGTCCCGGAGCATCCGGGCGAAGGAGACGGCCTGTTCGGCGGTGGTGAAGTCGGGCTCGGTGACGATCTCGAGGAGCGGTGTGCCGGCGCGGTTGAGGTCAATGATCGAGCCGTCGATGGGCCCGCCGCCCGGGGCCTCGTGGAGGAGTTTGCCGGCGTCTTCCTCGAGGTGGGCGCGACGAATGCGGACGGTGTGGGTGGGCGCGTCAAGGTCCACGCGCCCGCGGTCGTCGAGGGCGGGCACGTCCAGGCGGCCCTGGCCGCAGAGGGGGAGGGCGTACTGGCTGATCTGGTAGCCCTTGGGGAGGTCGGGATAGAAGTAGCCCTTGCGGTCCCAGACGGCGGCGTCGGCGATTCGGCACCCGAGCGCGAGCCCGACGAGGATCGAGAGTTCGACGGCCGAGCGGTTCATCACGGGGAGCGCGCCCGGCAGCCCAAGGACGGTGGGGTCGATGAGGGAGTTGGGCGGAGAGGCGTCGAACTCGCGGCAGGCGGGGTTGGGAGCGCGCGAGAACATCTTGGAGCGCGTGGACAGTTCGACGTGGACCTCCATCCCGATGGTGAGCCGCGTTGAGACGATCCGTGCCATGCGTGCGGGGCATGGTACCCGTTGCCCGCGTGGCGAGGGTCGGCGAACGGGCGGCGGAAGCGAGTCGGTCCGGGCGTTGCGGCACCTGAGTACCCTGTTGACAACCTGGCGGCGGGCGGCCGCGAGTCGGGGGTTCATGGATGATGCCTGGATGAGCCAGTACGAACCCAACCCAGCGTCGGCAACCGGCGGCAACGGCCGGCGCGAGGAGCGATCGGGCCGACGGCCCGCTGCGAGGGAGTCGTTCTCGAAACTCTACGAGCGGCCGCTGCCGTACTCGCTCGAGGCCGAGATGGCGTTGCTGGGGGCCCTCATCATCGGGCCGGAGGTCGCGCCGGACGTGATCGGGGTGGTGTCGTCGGCGGATGACTTCCACGACGCGGGGCACGCGGCGATCTACCAGGCGCTCATCGAGACGTATGACAAGGACCCGAAAGCGGACCTCGTGGCGATCCAGGAGGTGCTGCGCGGGCGCGACCAGTTGGAGCGCGTCGGCGGGGCGGACTACCTGACCAAACTCGCGGCCGAGACGCCCTCGGCGGCGGGCGCGCTGCGATATGCCCGCATCGTCGCGGACAAGGCCCGCCTGCGGCGGCTCATCGACGCGGCGGACCAGATCATCTATGACGCGCTGAACGTCTCGCAGATCGACGGGGCCCGCGAGGTGATCGACGCGGCCGAGCGGGTGGTGTTCGAGATCGCGCAGGAGGACCAGAAGGCCGACCCGCAATCGCTGGCGCGGCTGCTGGACCTGGAACTGGAGCGGCTGGCCAGCGCGGATGGACGGCTCACGGGGCTGCCGACCGGGTATCCCGACCTCGATCGGATCCTGTCGGGGCTGCAGCCGGGCGAGATGATCATCGTCGCGGCCCGCCCGAGCATGGGCAAGACGGCGCTGGCGCTGAACCTGGCGGAGCAGATCGCCCGCGGCGGTCGCAGCCCGGGCGACGCGCCCAAGGGTCCGCCCGCGCCGGTGGGCATCTTCTCGCTGGAGATGAGCAAGGCGGCGCTCGTCCAGCGGTTGCTCTCGGCCTTCGCGAACATCGACGGGCATCGGCTCCGCACCGGGCACCTCTCGGCGATCGAGATGGCGTCCCTGCAGACGCACGCCGAGGGGCTGGCCGAGACGCCGCTGTTCATCGACGACACGCCGGGGCTGACGGTGCTCTCGCTGCGGGCGCGTGCGCGACGAATGGTCGCGCAGCACGGGGTGCGGGCGGTGTTCATCGACTATCTCCAGTTGCTCTCCGCGCCAGGGTCGGCCCGCGAGAGCCGGCAGGTCGAGGTCTCGGCGATCAGCCGCGGGATCAAGGCGCTGGCGCGAGAACTGAGCGTGCCGGTGGTCTGCCTGTCGCAGCTCAACCGCGCCAGCGAGCAGCGGGAGGGCAACCGGCCGCGGATGAGCGACCTCCGCGAGTCGGGCTCCATCGAGCAGGACGCCGACGTGGTGGTGCTGCTCCATCGCGAGGACTACTACCACCAGGGCAACGACGAGTGGGCCGCGAACAACCCGGACAAGATCGGGGTCGCGGAGTTGATCGTTGCCAAGCAGCGCAATGGCCCGACGGGCACGGTTCGGCTGACGTGGGACAATCGCACGACGCGGTTCAAGAGTCACTCGTCGGCATCGGGCGGGTACGACTCGTTCGAGTCCCCGTTTGCGGCACCGTTCGACGCGGAGCCGAAACCCCCACCGAGGTCCGGCTACCCGTCACCGGGCGGGTTTCCGGCGGGGGGTCGAACGGGGCCAGTCGAGAACTTCCGCGATGGCGGCGGTCCCGATGCGGACGACGACCTGCCGATATGATCGACGCAGCGGGAGGCCGAAGCGGGCGTGCCCGTCCGATCTGCACGCGGGAGATGACCATGATCCTCGTTCTCGTCGCCGCGATGGCCGCGATCCAGCCCCCAGCAACCAAGGGCGAGAAGGTGCCGCCTCCGATTGTCGATCCCGGGGCGTACCTTGGCCCCGCGCCGATTCCCGCGGACGCGACCTTCCTGTTTGACGGCGCGTCGCTGGACGGGTGGCGAGCGCTCGACGGCAAGGCTGCGCAATGGGCCTGCGAGAAGCGGTTGGGCGGATCGATGGTCGCCGTTCCGGGCAAGGGGAACATCGTCACGACGGCGGAGTTCGGGGACGCGCAGATCCACGTCGAGTTCGCCACGCCCGTGACCGCGGGCGAGGGCCAGGACCGGGGGAACAGCGGGGTCTACATCCACGGGCGCTACGAGGTACAGGTTCTCGATTCGTACCAGAGCCAGACGTATCCGGACGGGCAGTGCGGGGCGATCTATGGGCAAGCGATCCCGCTGGTGAACGTGTGCCGGGCGGCGGGGGTTTGGCAGACGTACGACATCATCTTTCGGGCGCCCCGGTTCGAGGGCGACCGGAAGACGGCCGACGCCGTGATCACCGTCTTCCACAACGGGGTGCTGATCCACGATCACGTTCGCGTCACCGGCCCCACGGGCGGGGCCCACGGCAAGGGCGAGGTCGCCAAGGGGCCGCTGATGCTCCAGGAGCACGGGCACAGCGTGCAGTTCCGGAACATCTGGATCCGGCCGCTTCAGTGAGTGGATCGGCCCATCGCGGGTTCGGATCGTCTGGGGGCAACTGAGGCATCGCGGCTTCTGTTCAGCCAGTCGAAGCGAGTGTCGCGCGCACTGGCCAAGTGCCGGGAGGCCCCATATCCTTGCGGTCCCTGAGCGGGAAGGTGTCCCGCGCCGGACGGAGCCGCCATGACGACGCCCATGATCTCGACGCACGCGCCGACCCACGCGGGCCCGCGCGCGGATCGAGCGATCCGGCTGCCCTTGATCCGCCTTGCGGCACGGTGCGTGCTCGTGCTGGCGGTGGTGCTGGGGGTGTCGCAGGTCGTCGGCCTGGCGGTCGCGGGCGCATCCCTCGCGGGCTTGTACGCCTGCGGCGCTGTTGCCGCTGGCCTAGTGGCATCGCTCGGATTCCTCTCCTCGTTCTCGCCGCGATCCGCGTTCCGCTGGGCGGGCCTGGTGCTGGCAGCGCAGGTGATCCGGATGGTCGTCGCGCTCGGTGCGGCCGCCTCGATCGCGGGCGGCGTGTCGCCCGCGCGTGTGCCCTTCTGGGCGTGCGTGCTCGCCGGGCTTCTTGCCGTTCTGGCCGTCGAAGTTGTCATCGTTCGGGCCGCCATGCTCGACGACAAAGGTGCCGCATGACCCTGACCACGCTCGTTCTCGCCGCCAATCCCGTCGAGCACGTCATCAACCACAAGTTCATCGTGTCCGACGGCTGGTGGCTGTGGTCCGGGCACGTCGGCAACCTGCTGCTCTCGGGCCTGATCATGCTCCTGGCGTTCCCGTACCTGGCCTCGAAGATCGCCACGGGCCACGAGTCGCTCGGGCACGAGCGCTACGTCGCCCGCGGCAAACTCGCGCACATGCTCGAGGTCATCTGCATCTACCTCCGCGACAACACGATCAAGCCCATGCTCGGGCACCGGACGAACGCGTTCCTGCCGTACCTCTGGACGCTCTTCTTCTTCATCCTGATCAACAACTTGCTCGGGCTCATCCCGATCGGCGACCTGATCCACTTGGTCGTGCCCTCGTGGAAGGCGTCGCACTCGCTGCCGTTTGGTGGAACAGCGACACAGAACCTGTTTGTCACCGGCATCCTCGCCCTGATCTCCGCGCTGGTCATCAACATCGCGGGCGTGCGTGAACTGGGGCTCGGGGGCTATGCCAAGCACCTGACGGCGGGGACACCGCCGTACCTGTGGGCGCTGATGATTCCGATCGAGGTCATGGGCACGCTGATCAAGCCGGTGGCGCTGGCGCTGCGTCTGTTCGCGAACATGACGGCGGGCCACATCCTGCTGGCGACGCTGCTGATGTTCGCGGTGCAGGGGCTGGACATGCTGGTGGGCAAGAGCCCGCTGATCGGCGCGCCGGTGACGATCGTCTCGGTGGCGGGGGCGATCGCGATCACGTTCCTGGAGTTGTTTGTCGCCTTCCTGCAGGCGTTCGTGTTCATGTTCCTGACGACGGTGTTCATCGCCCAGCTCTCGCACCACGACGAGGAGCATGGTCATGGTCACGAGCACGCGCACGCCCACTAGGGCCGCGTGAATAACGGACCCCGCCCGGCGGCCGGGCTCGCGTGTTTCGTGGGTTGCGTCGGACCTCGCGTCCGAAGTTCAGAAAGGTGTCAGTCCATGTCGAACGTATTCAAACTCGCCACGAAGATGACCGGCCTTCTCGCGCTCGGTGCGCCGGCGATGGCCATGGCCGCCGACAAGCCTGTTGCCGCGGGCCTCGCCGCGATCGGCGGGGGTCTCGCCGTCGTCGGCGGGGGCATCGGGATCGGCCTGATCGGCAAGGGCGCCGTGGAGTCCATCGCGCGCCAGCCCGAGGCATCCGGCCCGATCGCCACCAACATGATCCTTACTGCCGCCCTCGTCGAAGGCGCCACGCTCTTCGCCGTCGTCGTTGGTCTGCTGGTCGCCCTCTAGTCCAATCCCCCTCTCCCCGGCCAGCCCGCCGGGGAGCGGCTTTCCACGGAGTCCATCCATGTCCCGAGCCCTCGCGTTCCTGATCGTCGCCCTCGCTGCCGTTCCTGCCCTCGCCGCGGAGGAGGGGGGCTCGGCCAGCCCGATTCCGGGCATCAAGGAGGGCATCGCGCCGATGGTGACGGCCCTGGTGGTCTTCGCCGTGGTGCTCGCGGTGCTCTCCAAGACGGCGTGGCCCAAGATCAGCAAGGGTCTGGATGAGCGGGCAGAGAAGATTAAGGACGAGATCGCCGCCGCCGAGGCCGCTCGCAAGCAGGCCAAGGACGCGCTGGACCAGTACGAGCGTTCGCTCGCGGACGCCCGGGCGGAGGCCCAGCGGATGCTGGAGAAGACCAAGGCCGAGCAGCAGGCGCTGGCGAACGACCTCCGCGCCAAGGCGGACGCGGAACTGTCGGCGCTGAAGGACCGGGCTCGCAAGGACATCGAGGCAGCGAAGCGGGACGCGCTGGCGGAAATCTACGCCGCGGCGGCGGACCTCTCGACCTCGATCGCGTCGAAGATCCTGCGTCGCGAGGTCACGCCGCGCGACCAGCAACGACTCGTTGAAGAGTCTCTCGCCGAACTCAACTCCGCCCGCAACTGATCGACGAAGTAGTTGCACATTCCTTGGACGACCGCTCTGGAACGATTCCCATGCCACTGACCGAATCGCAGCCCGACGCCTTGGCCCACGTGTACGCCCGGAGTCTGCTTGAGTTGGCGGAAGCGGCGGGTGGCCGCGCCGCGGTCGAGTCGTGCGTGGCCGAACTCGAGGCGGTGCTGGAGGCCGCGCGCGCGGACGCGAGGTTCTCCGAGTTTCTGGCGTCCCGCGTCCTCCCGCGCGAGCACCGGGCCCGCTCGTTGGAGCGAATCTTCAAGGGCCGGGCGTCGGACCTGACGCTACGGTTCCTGCTGATCCTGAACGGCAAGGGGCGGCTGTCGCACCTGCCGGCGATCGTGGCCGCGTTGGACGCGATCACCCAGGAGAAGTACGGGCGTGTCGAGGTGGATGTCTACACGGCGGCGCCGGTTTCGGCCGACGAACTCCGGCTGATCCGCGAGCGGCTCCAGGCCGTGCTGGGGAAAGAGCCGATCGTGCATCCGTACACCGACGGGTCGATGCTCGGGGGCATCAAGTTCCAGATCGGGGACCGGCTGGTGGACGGCTCGCTGGCCACGCAACTCCGCCGGCTGCGCGAGTCGCTGGGCTCCGTCGGCGCGGCGGCTGTCCGCGCGAAGTTCGACCGCATCATCCAGGGGTGAACCCATGCCCAAGAAGACCATTGCTTCCGTTGACCCCCGTGGCAAGCGAGTGCTCATCCGCGTCGACTTCAACGTCCCGATTGAGGATGGGCGGATCACGGACGACCGCCGGATCCGCGAGGCGATCCCCACCATCAAGAGCGTGATCGATCGCGGTGGGCGTGCGATCCTCGTCTCACACCTTGGTCGTCCGGAAGGCACGGGGTTCGAGGCCGAGTACTCGCTCAAGCCCTGCGCGGGCCGGCTAGCCGAGTTGTTGGGCAAGCCCGTGGAGTTCCCGTCATCGGACTGCACGGACGCGGCGAGCGGGGCGGCCGTGGGCGCGCTCAAGGACGGGCAGGTGGTGTTGCTCGAGAACCTGCGGTTCCACAAGGGCGAGAAGAAGGGCGATGCGGCGTTCGCGGCCAAACTCGCGGCGTATGCCGACGTGTACGTCAACGACGCCTTCGGCACGTGCCACCGGCCGGACGCCTCGATGGTTGCCGTGCCCAAGACGCTGGTGGGCAAGCCCCGCGTGGTCGGGTTCCTGGTGGAGAAGGAGATCAAGTTCCTGGCCGATGCGTTGAAGAAGCCCGCCAAGCCGTTCGTCGTGGTTCTGGGCGGGGCGAAGGTCTCGGACAAGATGGGCGCGATCGAGCATCTGCTGCCGAAGGCCGACGCGGTGCTCGTCGGCGGCGCGATGGCCTACACGTTCCTGGCCGCGATGGGGAAGAAGGTCGGCAACAGCAAGGTTGAGACGGACAAACTCGCGGACGCCAAGCGGGCGATCGACCTCGCGGCGAAACTCAAGGCCGACCTCCATCTGCCCACGGACCACGTCTGCTCGACGATGTTCGCGGAGCATGGCGGGGATATCGAGGTCTTCGATGAGGCGATCAAGGACGGGTACATGGGCCTGGACATCGGCCCCAAGACGCAACTGAAGTTCGCGCTGACGATCGGGAAGGCCAAGACCGTGGTCTGGAACGGGCCGATGGGCGTGTTCGAGTGGCCCCCGTTCGCGGTCGGGACGCGTGCCGTGGCGAACGCCATCGCGGAGGCGACGGGCAAGGGCGCCACGACGATCGTGGGCGGGGGCGATTCGGCGGCGGCCGTCGAGAAGTTCGGCCTGGCCGCGAGGATGTCCCATGTCTCGACCGGTGGCGGCGCATCGCTGGAGATGCTCGAGGGCAAGCCGTTCGAGAGCGTGGATCTGCTCGACAACGCGTGAATCGGCGAGGGGCGGCTCGTGCCGCCGGGAGATTGGGCAGCCGTCGAGTGAGGAGCGCGGCTACTTGCCTGCGATCATGCGCTCGGTGTTGAGGCCGAGGTCGCTCAGGGCCCGCATGAGGTTGAGCGAGCGTCGCAGGAAGGCGTTGTCACCCTCGGAGGTGGTTTTGCGCAGGTCGTCCGCGAGGTTCTGCTCTGCGTAGCGAGCCGGGGCGGTTGCCGTGGCGAGGGCGACGATGGACTCACTGAGCGAGGCGGCGCTGGCGGCGTGCTCGCGGCGGATGCGCTTGTCTTGGGCCGCGCCCGCATCGTCGGCGGGGACCACCGGCGGCAACTGACCCTGCTGGACTCGGCGGATGACGTATCCGACGAGGTGCCCGGCGAGTTCGGCGCCGGCTTTCATCTCGGCGTCCCCGAGGCGGAGGCGCGGGTTATTCTCGATCATGGCGTCGCGCACGGCCTTGGCGGCTCGAACGAGGGCCGGGAGCGCCCGAAGGGACGCTGCATCGCCACCGAGTTTCTGGACGCGCTCCGCGGCGACTTTGGAGAGCACCGTGAAGGAACGGCCGCGGACCGACTCGAAGTTCGGCCGATCGACGCGGCGAGCGGAGATCACGGCGCGCACGGCGGCGTCGAGCACGTCAGGGTCCGTCTCGGCGGCGACGATGCCCGCCAGCGTGTCAATCAAGCGATTCGCGCCGTCGGCATTGATGGCGGGGTTGGCCTCGGCCAGCGCGTCAAAGGTGCGTCCGATGCCGGCCACGGCCGCATAGCGAACCGAGACGCGTCTTTCGGTAGTCACGCCAGCGAGGAGGGCGGCGGCGTCGGAGGTCGCGGCCTCGCCCGCGATCCGCAGGGCGTTGATCGCCACGAGATCACGCTCGGCCCTGACGAGTTCGCGGAGCGTGGGGATGAGGCGGTCGCCATAGGCCGTGCGGAACGCCACGGAGGCCCGACGATCGCGGAGCGGGGCCAGGAGGGCGTTGCGCCCCCGTTGGATGACGGCAGGGTCGTCGCTCGTCAGAAGGTCCAGGGCCCTCGCGGCGGCGTCGATCTTCTCGCCGGCGTCGGGCGGAAGGGTCGCGGCGCGGACGATCTCGGGCCCCAAGTCGTTCTGGGCTCGGACTGGGAGCGCAGTGCAGGCCCCGAAGAGGGCGAGGAGAGCGCAGATGAGGCGATGCGTCATTCGAAGCCTATCTGGGTGTTCGACCCGTGCCAGGTGGCCGGGGCGAGCCCGAGCCGGACGCTCCGGGAGCGCCAAGGGACCAGAAAACTACCAGTACCCGAGGGCGAGGTCAACTCGGGGTCGGAGGGAGTGCGAAGGGAGCGTAGGGAGGTACGGCAAGAGGTGGGGTGTGGTTGCGATGGAGTCGAGGGCGGCCAACTAGTACACCTCGATCGCGAGACGGCGCGTGGGGCGGAGTTGCCGGGGGAACATCGTGCGGGTCCAAGACATGGGATTGCGTTGGAGATCGGGATCGACGGCGAGGTATGCGTCGAGAGACGTCGGGAGGATCTCGGCCAGGCGTTGGAAGACGCCGAGTTCCATGCCGGCGAGCCCGCAGATGTAGATCAGCGTGCGGTCGGAAGCGACCATGGGGGCAAGGCGATCGCGATGGGTAAGGAGGCGGTCCTGCACGTACAGGGGCGGTCCGCCGTCGGACTGGCGCTCGCGACTGATGGCGGTGAGGTAGGTGAAGGACGGGTGCTGCGGTACGAGGTCGGCGAAGTGCTGGTGGTAGAGGAGATCGGTGGCATAGGCGGCGCCCATGACGAGGCAGACGCGGGGGGGTGTGGGAAGCGCGAGGAGTTCGGCGATCATGCCGCGGAAAGGGGCGATGCCGGTGCCGGTCGCGAAGAAGAGGTAGTCGTGTTCGTCGGGCCTGGCGGGGAGGACGAAGCGCTTGCCGCTGGGTCCGGTGAGGCGGACGACGTCACCCGGGCGCAGATCAGCAAGGTAGTTGGAGGCGACGCCCAGGAAGAGTTTGTGGGTCTGGTGGTGCTCGTCGATGGTTCGCTTGACGGTGGTGGCGTAGACGCGGCCTTGGCCATCCTCGCCAACAGAGGGCGAGGCGACGGAGTAGAGCCGGACCTTGTGGGGCTTGCCCGCGGCGTCAAGGCCCGGGGGCAGCACGCCGAAGGACTGGCCGGGCTTGATGGCGCCGGCAAGGCGGGAGCCCGAGACATCGAAGGCGATGTGCCGGACGAAGGCGGCGGACTTGGGCGCGGTGCATCGCTCGTTGGCGACGCAGACGGCGGTCGCCGGGTCAGCCGGGGAGTGGAGGTGCATCTGGACGGCGACGAGTTCGACGCCCGGGGTTACGGGGGACATGCGGGAGGATTGTGGCGAGGCGGCAGGCGGAGGCAAGCGAATCAACCACCACCGGGGCGAGGGAGTCCGCCCTGGGCCGCACCGGCCATCTTGGTCATGAACGCCTGCATGGCCTGTTCGAATGAGGAGAACTTGCCGGCGTTGACGTCGGTGGTCATCTCATCCACGGCCCTGGACAGGGCGGGGACCATGAGGCCGACCATCGCGATCTGCTGCGGGTCGCCGCCCATGGAGCGGAGGTCGATGCCCCACTTGCCGTCCTTCTGGCGAAGCGAGACCCGCTCGCCCTGGATTGTCGCCTCGGCGGTGTCCCCGCTGACGGTGATCGGGATCTCGGATGCCTTGAGGTCCTTGAAGTCACCGGGATCGATGCCCGCGTTCGCGCCGGCGCCCGCCATGCCGTCCATGCCCTTGCCGAACTTGGCCTTCATCGCCGCGTCGAGTTTCTCCATCTTGGGAGCGAGCGACAGGAGCGACACGAAGGACTTCTTCTCGATCTCGGTGTTGAAAATGAACGCGTCGCCGAACCGCGAGTAGTCCCCGCTCTTGGACGCCTCAATGAGGTACTGGAAGACGCCCTGCGGCGTCGTCAGGTCCGCGGCAATCTCGGCGGCAGCAGGAGCGGCATCCGGCGCGGCGGCTTCCTCCGGAGGCGGGGCCTCGGACAGCCCCAGGTCGGCGTGGCCGCCGGAAGCGGCGCGGACAGCCTTGTTGAGGCTCTCGCTCACGCGACGCATTCGAGCCTCGGCGTCGCCCTTGGCGCCCGACGCCTGATACGCCTCGTGCGCGGCCTTGTACGCCTCGACCGTCGCGGCGTACGCGGTCTTCGCGTCCTCCTCCGCCTTGGCGGCCTGGGCCTTCAGGGCGTCCGCGTTGGGGACTCCGGCGGCGGCCAGGGACGTGAGCAGCGCGGCGTGCGTCTCCAGCCCGCGCCCGCGGGACCAGTACACATCACCCAGGGATTGCTGGGCCGCGCCGATGGCAAGTTGGGCCGACACGCGGTCCTGCGCCAGGGCCCTGCGGGCCGAAGCGGACGAGGCTTCGAGTGAGGCGATCTCCTCGTCATTCGAGGCCGCGAGGTCCTTAGTGCGGAGCGTGACCAACCGATCGACGTGGGCGGCGAGGTCGTCCGCGGCCTTCTTGGCGCTGGCGCGGGCCTCGGCGGCCTGGGCCTTGGCGGCCTGGTCCCGCTTGCGGAGGTCGTCGCGCGCCGACCCCACAAGCGCTTTCTGCCGCGTCAGACGCTCCAGCGACAGTTTCACCTCGTCGATCTGGGGCGCGATCTTGGCGGCCTCGGCCTCGAAGCGGGCGGCCTCGACCTCGAGTTGGTCGGCTTCGCGGGAGATGGCGGAAGCCTGGATCAGCAGTTGCTCGCCTGCGGTGGCCGATTCGTTCGGGACTCGCTGCTTGATCTGCCCGGCCTCGGCCTGGCGGCGACGGGCCTGGTCGGCCTTGGCGGCGGCGGCCTGACCCAGGCGAGCGACCTCGGCCTCGATCTTGGCCTTGCGAGAGTTCTCCGACGCGATCTGCATGTCGATCTCGCGCTCGTTGGCGTCGAGGGCGGCAAGGTCCTTGGCGGGATCGAACTTCGCCGCACCCGCCGCCATGGCGGTGAACGTGTGCCATTGCGAGAGCGTGGCGCGGATAGTCGTGCCGAGGTGGATGCACTCGCGTTCGAGGGCCGCGGAGCGCGACGCGGGGATCTCCGCGAGGCCGGCCTGGGCTTGGGAGATGAGAATGGCGGCCGCGGCGGCCTGGCTTTTGGTTCCGCCGGAGGCGACGGACTGGAGAGAGGAGACCACGTCCTTGAAGGTTTTCTCTTGCAGCGACGCGATCGGGGCTCGTTGCCCGCGGGGGGCCAGCGACGCCAACTTGATCGAGGCGGATTCGAGCGCGCGGTCAGCGGCGTTGTCCTCATCGCACCCGGCGACAAGGAAGCCGGCGGCGAGCGCGAGGGCGAGAGTGGTCAATCGGCGGGTCGCCATGCGTGGGGCTCCGGAAGGGAAGAGACTTTAGCACAACGCCGCGGCGCACGCGCGGCCGGTGCTATCCGCGAGAGGGCCGGGTTTGGTTTCAGTGAGGCGTGCCTATCGCTCGACGGGTGGGCCGGGCGGAGCGGCGGCCGGCGGAGTGAACGAGACGGGGTATTCGGGACGGGGGCGGTACATCGCGCGAATCCACTCGACGGATTGGAGGAACCGGCGGTCTTCCTTGGTCTGGAAGACCGGGCGCCAGAGGTTGCCGCGCCCGTCCGGGCCTGGGACTCGGGGGTGCTTGATGGCGGCGCGGTCGGGGTGGAGGGCGAACTGGAGGAGGGTGGAGGCCGCGGGATCGTCGTAGTCGATGAGGGGTTTGCCGTCGGGGAGCCGGTGGCGATCGAGGATGAGGAGGTTGGTGTAGACGGTGGCATCGGAGGCGGGCTTGGAGGCGACGAGGCGGAGCCGGCCGGACTGCGCGCCGCCGTGGCATGCGGTGGTGGCGCAGGAGTTGGCGAGCCAGGCACGCTGGACATTCTCTCGGAAGAGCGCGATGGAGCGCGGGTGCTCCATGACTCGGACTCGCGGGTACAGGTCGCGGGCCTTGAGCCGGAACATGAGGTCGAGGATGCGGACGGGACTGGTGCGATAGAGCGCGTCTCGGCCCTCGCGGTCAGAAGGCAACAGCGGGTCGTTCGCGTAGGCCTCCAGCATCGAGGCGATCGTGTCACGGTCGATCGAGAGCCTCGGCGGGTTCTTGAGGTCCACCTCGTACACGCGGATCAGGTTGATCTGATCGGGCGTGAGCACGGGCATGTCCTCGGCGGGCTGAGCGGGAGCGGCGGCGGGCTTGGGCGGGATGGCGGCACCGGGCGTCGCCGGGGCGGGCTGGCTCGTCGGCTTGGGGCGCTCGGCGAGGTTCTTCTGCGAGAGGACGAGGAGGCGCAGGCGGATCGCGTCGCCGTTCCCGGGTTGGATGGCCAGGACATGGTTGAGTTCGGTCAGGGCAAGGTCGAACTGGTTGCGGGCCCGCAGCCACTCGGCGAGCAGGATGAGCCGCTCGGCGTCGTTGTCCTCGATCGCGGCACGCATCGCGCGATAGCGGTCGATCACCGGTGGGAGCACGTTGACGCGCTCCACCAGGTCGGCGCGGATCGTGGTGGGGATGCCGGCGATGCGGACGAGCAGCCGCTCCGGGTCGCGGTCGATGATGTACCCCGTGAATCGCTGACCGTCCTTGAGGGTGATGACGGCCTCGGGCTCGGGCTTGGCTGTCTCGGGAGTCGGTGGCGCAGATTCAGACTGGGAGGGCTGATCTGGCGCTGGGGACGTGGGAGAAGGCTCGGGCGAAGGCGGCTCGACCGGGGGTTGCAGCGATGCGACGGCGGCACAGCCCGAAATGCACGCGATGGCGAGGGATCGGCGGACGTGTCGCATATTCCATCCATTCGCGGACTGGGGGTCGGCGGTTGGAGGAGAGGTGGTCGCTTTGCGGCCGACGCCGAGGGGGGAAGCGGAAGGAGAGGGAGAGGAGAGGACGGAGAGGGGAGCGGAAGCGACGAATGCCCAGGAGAGGATTTGAACCTCCATGCCCTTGCGGGCGCTACCACCTCAAGGTAGTGCGTCTGCCAATTTCGCCACCTGGGCCGGTGCCCGCCCGCTCTGGACGGGGCGGGGAGTATACACAAGAGCAATGGGCGCGGGTGGATTCGAACCACCGTAGGCAGTTAAGCCACCAGATTTACAGTCTGGCCCGTTTGGCCACTCCGGCACACGCCCGTGGGGGCGAATGTATAGGGGGTAGCGGAGCGGGTGGCAACTCTGAGCCCGGGAATGTCGATGGAGGAGAGCCTTGCCTTTCTGGACGGGTTGGGTTAGTCTTGAGGAGGCCCGCACGTGGTGCGCGGCACGGGAGCCCCGGATGCGGACACACGCAGGCGATGGAGCGGCGACACAAAGGTCGGAACCGTCGCGCGTCGAATGAGCCGGGGCAGTGGACAAGTGGGTTTGACAGGAACGTCGGGCGTGTGCCCGGCGAGTGGTGTGCCGCGGCGCGGATGCCGCGCAGCGGCGTTGTAGGCAGGAGTGCAGCGTATCAACGGGAACAGACGATTCGATCGTGGCGGACCGCCGGTGCAGCGGACCCGCGTCAACCACCTCATCCGCATCACGCCGATCCGGCTCATCGGCCCGGACAACGAGCAGATCGGAGTCGTGGAGACGGCGGAAGCGATGCGCCGCGCCGTGGAGGCGGGCCTTGATCTGGTGGAGATCGTGCCGGACAGCCGGCCTCCGGTCTGCAAGATCATGGACTACGGGAAGTACAAGTACGAGTTGTCTCAGAAACAGCGGAAGACGCGCGCGGCATCGAAGTCGTCGGAGATGAAGCAGATCCGACTCGGGCGCTCGGTCAAGATCGATCCGCACGACGTGCAGATCCGGATCGACCAGGCGAGGCGGTTCCTGCTCGCGGGGCACAAGGTCCACATCGTGCAGCGGTTCCGCGGACGCGAGATCGCGCACCGCGAACTGGGGCTCGAGCACCTCAAGGAGTGCACGGACAAACTGGCGGACGTGTGCAAGGTGGAGCAGTCGCCGCGCTGGTTCGGCAAGGAGGCCAGCATCATCCTCGCGCCCGACAAGGTGAAGATCGAGGCGATCAAGCGGAAGTTGGAGAAGGAGAAGGCGGCCCGCGCCAAGGCCGAGGGCAAGACCGAGGCCCAGATCGCGGAAGAGGAGAAGGCGCGGATCGAGGCCGAGGAGGCGCGGATCGCCGCGGCGGAGGCCGAGAGCGACGACGACGACGTGGCGGAAGAGGCCGCGGATCGGGGCTAGGGCAGCGGCGTTTGAAAGTCCTCGGGCTTGTCGGAAGCGCGGGCGCCGCCGTCAAAGGTGGCGTAGTTGAACTTCTTCGGCGCGCCGGGGTGGAATCGGGCGAGGCGGTCGACCAGGTGCGGCAACTGCCGGAAGTCGATCACGCTGGCGGTGCGCGTCGAGGGCGGGGCGCCGGTGATGTTGGGCGTGAGCGCGGAGTCGACGAGCATGAGCGCGTACGCCGACGGGCCGATGGCGTGGAAGCGGATGTGCGCGGGCTTGGTGGGGTTGTCGTAGTCGTCGGGGTCGCCCATGGCGGGCCCGGCGTGGCCCGTGCCGTTCATCGCGTAGGTGCGGGTCATGTCGCTGCCATAGACCGCGCGGGCGGCGGGGCAGACGAGGACCGAGCGTGTGGAGTAGAGATCGTTGGCGCTCGACCCCGCGACGCCGGAGTCGGATTGGACGACCAGGGCCCAGTTGGGGAGCGAGGTGTAGGGCTGCCCGATGGCGGGCCCGAAGCCCTTGTTGGACTCGGAGTACAGGATGCAGACCATCGAACTGCCGCGCAGGTTCGCGAGGCAGGCGGTGGAGCGAGCGGACGCCTGGGCGGAGGCGAGCGCCGGGAGGAGGATCGCGATCATGATCGCAACGATGGCGATCACGACGAGCAGTTCGATCAGCGTGAACGCGCGGCGGGCGGGCATCGGCGGATGGTATTGACTCGGCAACGTCCGGTTGCGGCCGCGGCACGAACCGGCGGCGGGTTGCGGGTCGCAAGCCGAGGCGGGTAGGCTTGGGTTGTGCCAGATCAGGAGTTGTCATGAAGCGTTTCACGCGTGTGGCTGCGGTGTTGGGGGCGATCGGTGGCGGCGCGAGTGGCGTGGCGGCCCAGGGCGCGCCGCCGGACGGGTTCATCGTGCGACAGGGCTACAGCGTCAGCACCGCGATCCCCGATCTGCGCGGGGCCAGGTTCCTCGAGCATGACGGCAAGGACCTCCTCTTCGTCTCGCTCCCGGACTCGGGCCAGATCGCGACGTTTCGCGAGAAGGACGGCGGGTACGAGCGGCTGGGCTCGTTCGTGCGCGGGAAGCGGACGGTGCATGGGCTGCACTACGTGGACGGGTGGCTCTGGTTCACCACCTCCGGCGGGGTTCACAAGGGCAAGGACACCGACGGCGACGGCGTGGCCGACGAGACCGTCGAGGTGCTCAAGGGGCTCCCCTCGGGCGGGCACTGGTGGCGGCCGATCTTCGTGACGCACGACGGCTTCTACACCTCGATCGGGGACAGCGGGAACATCAACGACGAGACCGACACCGATCGGCAGAAGATCTGGAAGTACTCGCTCGACGGCTCGACGCGGACGCTCTTTGCCTCGGGCATCCGCAACACCGAGAAGTACCGGTTTCGCCCCGGGACCACGGAGATCTGGGGCCTCGATCACGGGTCGGACTGGTTCGGGCGCGAGGTCGGCGATGTGCAGGGCGCGCAGCCGGTGACGGACCTCAATCCGCCCGACGAGTTCAACAAGTACGTCGAGGGCGGGTTCTACGGGCACCCGTTCGTGACGGGGAACCGCGTGCCTCGGTACGAGTACTCCAAGAAGTCCGACATCCACGAGTTGGCCAAGAAGACGATCCCCCCGGAATGGTGCGTGGGGGCGCACTGGGCGACGAACGGGTTCGCGTTCATCGACCCGGAGATCAACGCGCGGACCGGGGCGTTGCCGGCGGAGTTGTCGGGCGACGCGCTGATCGCGGCCCACGGGTCGTGGAACAGTTCCAAGCCCGTCGGATACTGCGTGGCCCGGATCATGTTCGACAAGGACCCGTCGCTGGGCGGGAAGCCGATCGGGCTGATGAAGATCGTCTCGTGCATTGACGCGGAGGGGAAGGTGCGCGGGAGGCCGGTGGATTGCCTGCAGATGCCCGATGGATCGGTGCTGTTCAGTTCGGATAGCCCGGGCCGGGTGTACCGGCTTCGCGGCGCGACGAAGTAGGACGGAGCGGGCATGGCGGGGCGGGACGGGGAAGCGGCGTGCCGAGTCCTGTGATCATCTCGGGCGCGCGGCGCTGGGTCGGCGTGGGCGTGATGCTCGCGACGATCGGCGTGCTGGTGCTGATCCACTGGTGGTGGACACCGGTCCCAAGCCCGCCGGCGATCCTCGTTCTGGCGCTGGTGTTCGCCACCTTTCACGGGGGCACGCTCCCGGGGCTGGCGAGCGCTGGCCTCGCGTGGGTCTACCTGACGTGGTTCCTCCCGGTCCATGGCACGGACCCGCCCGATGAGGCGCGTGCGAACATGGTCCGGCTGGCGCTCTGGGCCGTGTCGCTCCCGGCCTCGGTGCTGCTCATCGGGTCGCTCAAGCATCGGTGGCTCTCGAGCATCATGGAGGCGCGAGCGCTGGCCGATGCGCAGCGGGCGCTGCGCGAGAGCCAGGAGCGGTACCGTCAGATCTTCTTCACCAACCCGGCGCCCAAGTGGGTCATCGACGTGGAAACGGGCGCGATCCTGGAAGCGAACCAGGCGGCGGCGGATTTCTACGGCGTGCCGCTCGATCGTCTGAAGCGGATGACCGTCTTCGAGGTCAACACGGCGCCGCGGGAGCGTGTCCGCGCGGCGCTCGACGAGGCCGCGGCGGGCAAGTCTCGCTTTGAGTTCACCCACCGCGCCGGTTCGGGCGAGATCCGAGATGTCGAGGTGTACACGGGGCCGTTCGACGACAAGGGGCGTCGGTGCGTCATGTCGATCATCCACGACGTGACCGATCGCCGGCGCGCGGAAGAATCGCTCCGCCTGAGCGAGCGGCGGTATCGCGCCATGTCCGAACTGAGCACCGACTTCGCGATGCACGCGACGCTCGCGCCCGATCTGACCATGCGGATCACGTGGACCGTCGGGTCCTTCGAGTCGCTCACGGGGCGGACCGTGGACCAGGTGAACGTGGGCACGGGTTGGGCCGAATCGTTGCACCTCGAGGACGTTCCCCGGGCCGGCGACCACCTCCGCGACATCCTCGAGGGCAAGCGGGTGGACGGAGAGTTCCGGCTGGTTCGCCCCGACGGCGGCGTGCGATGGATCCACGCGGCGAGCAAGCCGGAGATCGACGAGCGGACCGGGGCGGTCACCGGGTTCTACTCGGCGGTGCGCGACATCACCGATCGGCGTCTTGCCACCGAGGCGCTCGAGCGCAGCGAAAGGGAACTCCGCACGCTGCTCGAGCGCATGCCGATCGGGTGGGTCGCGTTCGACGATCAACTCCGATTCGTGGACCTCAATCCGACCGCGGAGCGGATCTTCGGGCGGACCCGTGAAGAACTGATCGGGCGGTCGGCGATGGACACGATCGTGCCCGACGAGGCCAAGCCCCAGGTGGTGAAGATCCTGGAGCGTCTGCAATCCGGCGACATGGCCGCCCACAGCACCAACGAGAACGTGACCAAGGACGGGCGGCGGGTGATCTGCCGGTGGAGCAACACACCGCTCAAGGACGAGCAGGGCCGCTACACGGGCGTGCTGTCGATGGTCGAGGACGTGACCAACGAGCATCGGCTCGAACAGGAGTTGCGTCAGTCGCAGAAGATGGACGCGGTGGGCCAACTCGCCAGCGGGATCGCCCACGACTTCAGCAACCTGCTCTCGGCGATCTTCGGGCACACAAGCCTCGCCCGACGGACGCTGGACCCCTCGAATCCGGCGCAGAAGTCTCTCGATCGCGTCGAGGAGGCCGCGACGCAGGCGATCGGCGTGACCAAGGCGCTGCTCACCTTCGCCCGCGGCGGGACGGTCGAGAAGTCCGACGTGCAGATGGGCGAGGTCGTGGAGGAGACCCTCCGGCTGCTCCGAAGGACGTTGCCCGCGAACATCACGATCGACGCCGAGATCGAGCCGGTCTGGGTCTACGCCGACCCGACCCAGATCCAGCAGGTGGCGCTCAATCTGGCGCTCAACGCACGCGACGCGATGCCCAATGGCGGTCGGCTTGGGCTCCGAGTCGGGCCCGTCGATGGCGAGGCGAGGCTGCTCGTCTCGGACACGGGCGCCGGGATGACGGAGGAGATTCGCCGGCGGATCTTCGAGCCGTTCTTCACCACCAAGCCGCTCGGGAAGGGCACGGGGCTTGGGCTGGCGGTGGTGCACGGGATCGTGCAAGGCCACGGGGGCCGCATCGAGGTGCGCAGCGAAGAGGGCAAGGGCACCGAGATGGAAGTACGGTTGCCGCGGGTGCAGGGGCCGCGGGCCCCGGCGCTCGACAAGCCCGGCGCGGGTCGTCTGGCGCTGCTCGGGGAGGACCACCGCTACGTGCGGGAGATCGTGGGCTCGATGCTACAATCCCTTGGATTTGAGGTGATTCACGCCGTGGACTGCGCTTCGCTCATGGAGACCTTTGTTCGCCTTCGGGAACGGGTGGGCCTGGTGGTGGTGGACGAGTCCTCGCCCGACGGGTCGGGGATGGCATGCGTTCGGAAGATCCGCGAGATGGGCGCGACGACGCCGATCGTGGTGCTGGCCAGTGACGGCATCGACCTGGGGTTGGAGGGCGTTCGTCCGCCGCCGTGCGTGCTGCGGAAGCCGTTCCAGGTAGGGGCGCTCTCGGACGCGGTGAAAGAGGCCCAAGAGGCGGGAACGCCGGAAGGGAGTTGAGATGAGCCGACCCATGACGGTGCTGCTGGCGGACGACCACGCGCTGGTGCGAGACAGCCTGGCAAGTTGGCTGCGCACCCACCACGACTTCGCGGTGGTGGGAGAGGTCGGGAGCGCCGACGAGGCCCTGGCGATCGCGGTCCGCGAGAAGCCCGACATCGTGCTCATGGACATCGGGATGCCCGGGCTCCTCGCGTTCGACGCGATCCGCACGCTGCGGGTGCGGTGCCCGAACACGCGGGTGGTGGTGCTCAGCGGGTTCTTCAACGATCGGTACATCCAGGACGCGCTGGAGGCCGAGGCATCGGGGTACATCAGCAAGTCTGAGCCGCCGGAGGCGGTCGAGAGAGCGATTCGAGCGGTCGTCGCGGGCGGGGTCTACTTCTCGCCCGAAGTTCAGGCCAGGATCACGGTCGATTCGTCAGGTGCCCGGTTGGCGAACGCGGCCAAGACGCGCGTCTCGTCGCTCTCGCCCCGCGAACTCGAAGTCCTGCGCTACATCGCGCGAGGACTGGCGAAAAAGGACATCGCCGGGATCATGCACCTGTCTGTCAAAACGGTGGACAACCATTCGACCAGCCTGATGACCAAGTTGGACATCCATGACCGCGTGGAACTGGCGAGGTTCGCGATCCGCGAGGGGCTTGCCGAGCCCTGATCAACATAGCCCGAGAAGTCGTGTCAGTTCGTTGAATGGTTGGTGTCTTGTGGTAATCTGGAGAAGGTTGTTTGAGGAACGGACCCCTCTGGCGTTGTGATCCGGCGTTGTTATAGTGCCCAAGTCGTGCGGAGCACGGCATCTGAATAGAGCGTCTCGGCGTTCGCCGGGGCGATGTGGAACCTCCTCTTTCCTCCTCGTGTTGGCCGGGGGGCCCGTCAGGGTCCTCCGGCCATTCTCGCGCCGCGCGGAGGTGGGGTCAGCCGGTGATCGGGTTGTCGGTTGCGGGGAGCGAGCCGGCCGGGCGCCGAGTCGGCGCAACGAACCGTGTGTGGCATCGCGTCCCGATTCAGCGGTCACCCGTTGCTGATGAGGCCGGGGGCGCGGGCTGCGAGGGTGGAGCGGCGGCAGCCCTGGGCATGAGTTCGATCTCGGCGTGGAAGTGCTCGGGCTCGAAGAACGTACCGGGGTCGGAGCGTTGGTACGGGTCGCGCAGGTGCCGCAGGAGCGCATAGGGGAAGGTGATGGAGAACGTGATGCTCCCATCGTCGAGGGCGACGGCGTTGACGGTGCCATGGTCCGGGCTGTTGCCGTCGAGGCCATCGGGTCGGACGCTGTCGGCCTGGACGAACTCGACGAGGGGATCGTTGGGGTCGGCGAGATTGAAGAGGTTGCGCGCCGTGGCGTCGAGGCCGCAGTTCTTGAGGTCGGTCATCCCGTAGCGGAGGTGCATGAGGGCGGTCTTGGGGTTGGGTGTGGCGGGCTGGTTCATGCGGATGCCGCGGACGGCGAGGGTGACGGACGAGCCCGGA
This sequence comes from Phycisphaerae bacterium, assembly GCA_016793805.1. Lineage (GTDB taxonomy): Bacteria > Planctomycetota > Phycisphaerae > Phycisphaerales > UBA1924 > JAEUIZ01. The sequence continues at coordinate 45,773 of JAEUIZ010000040.1, read as the reverse complement.
GCGATGTTGTCGAAGAAGGGCTTGGCGAGGTCGCGCTTGTAGAGCCCGACGCGGACGATCGCGCCGCCTGGGGAGCCCTGTCCCTTGTCGAGCCGCGTGCCCCCGAGCGCGACGTAGCAATCGACGTTGGCGCCGAGGTGCGACTTGCCGGCGGGCGACTTGTAGAGTCGCTCGCCCTTGAAGGTGACGACATTGCCGTCGCGCTTGGTCCATGACACTTCGGCGGTGGGGGGCTTGGCGGTATCGGCGAGGAGTGCGTCGGAGGCCTGGGCGAACGCCGAGGTTGGCACAAGGCAGATTCCCCAAAGTGCGAGGCGGTGGATGGCTCTGGGAAGCAGGCGAGGGCGTTTCACGGCGTACTCCTTCGAAGTTCGGATCGGGAGACTGTACGGGCGTCTTGGCGCGAAAGCGGTCCTTGGTATGCTCAATAAGAGTCTCGGACGGCGCCGCCGGTCGCGAGCGGAGGTGACACGATGCATCAGGGTGTGAAATGGGCGGGGCGGGTCGCGCTGGTGGCCGGGCTTGCGGGCGTGGGTGCGTCGGCGTGGGCGGACGACGACGACAAGATGCTCCGGGATCGGAAGCCGGCGGTGGTGGGTCCGATGTTTCGCGGGGGTGCGGTGGGTGCGGGGGCGGACGCGTGGAAACTGGCGACGCCCGGGCCTGTGGCCGCGGGGCCGGACTCGACGTTCCCGCAGAAGAACATCGCGCTGAAGGCGTGGATTCCGCTGAACAACTTCCCGGGCTTTGCTGGGGCGGGGACGCAGACGGGCGCGGACTGCTGGGGGTACGTCTCGCCGTCGGGGCGGGAGTATGCGCTGATCGGGCTGGGCTGGGGGACGGGCGTGGTGGAGGTGACGGACCCATCGTCGCCGACGGTGGTGACGGTGATCCCCGGTCCCAACAGCCTGTGGCACGACGTGGACGTGATCGGGCATTACGCGTATGCGGTCACGGACAGCGTGGGAGTGGGGATCCAGGTGATCGACCTGGCGAGCGTGGACTCGGGCGTGGTGACGCTGGTTCGGAACTTCAGCCAGGGCGGGCACGCGACGACGCACACGGGGAACGCGAACCCAGCATCGGGCTTCATCTACATGTGCGGCGGGAACATCGTCAACGGCGGGATCATGCCGTGCGCGACGACGCCGGACCCGACCTTTCCGACGTTCACGGGCCCCGGGTGGACGACGCAGTACGTCCACGAGGCACAGATCGTGAACTACACGAACGGGCCGTATGCGGGGAAGGAGATCGCGTTCCTGTTCGCGGGCGGGCCGTACTACGGGTATTCGACTGGGCTGGCGGTGGTGGACTTCACGAACAAGGCGGCACCGACGGAGTTGTCGCGGATCGCGTTCCCGGGGTTGCAGTTCTGTCACCAGGGCTGGATCTCGACGGACCGGAAGTACCTGTACGTGGATGACGAGTTGGACGGCCCCGGGGGGAACCAGGGCACGGTGCCGTACGCGCTCACGCGGGTATTTGACATCACGGACCTGGCGAACCCGCGGATGGTGTCGGCGTTCACGAACGGGTTGAGCGCGGTCGACCACAACCAATACACGACGGGGCGCTACCTGTACCAATCGAACTACACGTCGGGGCTGCGCGTGTGGGACCTGACGAACCCGCTGGCGCCGACAGAGGTGGCGTGGATCGACACGCACCCGGAGCACAACAACGCGGAGTATGCCGGGTCGTGGGGGAACTACCCGTACTTCCCGAGCGGGACGGCGATCATCAGCGATCTTCAGCGGGGGCTGTTCGTCGTGCGGCTGTCGATGCTCGAGATGTCGTCGCCGTCGCCCGCGCCGGCGCAGTTGATGCCGGGGGTCGCGTCGGCGGTGAGCGTTCGGATCGACGAGAAGGAAGCGACGCTGGCGAGCGCGACGGTGATGGTGAGCGTGAACGGCGGACCGTACACGCCGATCGCGCTCGAGGCTCAGGGCGGGGGCGTGTATGGCGCGGGCCTGCCGGCGCTCTCGTGCCGGGATCGCGTGCGATTCTACTTCAAGGCGACGGCGACGGACGCGCGGGAGTTTGTCTGGCCGTTGGAGGCGCCCGCGCGGCCGTTCGAGGCGAGCGTTCACGAGTCGCGATTGGTGATCTTCGCGGACGACTTCGAGACGGACAGGGGCTGGGCGATCACGAACAACGGGCTGTCCGCGGGGGCGTGGACGCGCGGCGTGCCGCTGCACAACGGCGGGCCGGGAGCGGTCATCCGCACCGCGGACGGCACGGGCGCGTGCCTGCTGACCGGGGCCGCGCTGAACGAGGACGTGGACGGCGGGCCGACGACGGCGACCTCGCCGGCGCTGAACCTCGCGGCGTATCCCGAGGCGCGGGTGGACCTCTCGGCGTGGATGCTCAGCGTGCAGGGGAGCACGGACGCGATGACGATCGAGGTCTCCAACGGCGGGCCGTGGACGACGGTGCGGAGCATCGGCCCGGCGTCGGGAGCGTGGAGCAAGGTCTCGTTCCGCGTGGCGGACTTCGTCGCGCCGTCGGCGACGACGCGGATCCGCGTGAGCGTGGCGGACGTAGGAGACGACTCGACGACGGAGGCGGGGCTGGATGATGTCGTGGTCTGGACGCCGGGGTGCGCGTGCTACGCCAACTGCGACGGGAGCACGACGCTGCCGGTGCTGAACGTGAACGACTTCGTGTGCTTCCAGAACAAGTTCGCGGCGGGTGACCTCTACGCGAACTGCGACGGGAGCGTGACGCCGCCGGTGCTGAACGTGAATGACTTTGTGTGCTACCTCAACGCGTTCGCGGCGGGGTGCCCGTAGCGAGCGAGTTCAATCGAGGGTGCGGATCCTGGGGTCGATGAAGCGAGCGAGGAGTTCGCCGCGGCTCTGAACCCCGAAGTGGCGGTAGACCGCGACGACGTACTCGTGGACGGTGGCGGGGCTGAGGCCCAGGAGTGCGGCGATCTGCTTCTCGCTGTCGCCGTGGAGGAGTCGGGCGAGAGTCTGTCGCTGGCGCGAGGTGAGGCCCGAGGGCGCGGGCCGACCGGGAGGCGTGAGCGCGTTGCCCACAAGGCGACCGATCTCGGCGTGGACGGCATGGACGATCCACCACTCGCGTCGGCCGAAGGCCGGCTCGCCAAGAGCGCGATGGACCCAGACGGAGTTGAAGACCTCGTCGGCGGGGTTGGGCAGTCGAGCGCGGAGGATGGAGAAGACATAGTGATCGATGCCGCAGGCGCGGTGGTAGTCGTTGAAGGTCTGGTAGCGATACCAGATGGAGTCCTCGTACAACTGCTGGCGGGTGCGGGTGACGAGCGGCCCGGAGAATCCGACGAGGCGCGCGTACTCAGGGGTGCGCTGGACGGGGACGGTGGTGACGTACTCGTTCCAGAGGCGTTCGGCGCTGGGGGTTGGCCAGCCGAGGCGGAAGACACTGATGCCGGTCGGGGCTCGTCCGCGCGAGAAGCCACGGAGGTTGGCGCCGATGGCGACCTGGGCGCGGGTGATACGAGAGAGTTCGCTCAGGAGGTGGGGGTGCCAGGCGGCAGGATCGGCGCCGAGTTCGCGGCACTCGCCGACGAGGGTCATGGCGTCGCGGAAGTCCTTCGTGCTGACACGGTCGGAAGGCATGGCGGTCTGCAACAAAGCGATCGAACAGCAGCAGACGATACGTGAGAGCGGAGTCGGCGGGTTCGCGTGCGAGGTGGTCGAGTCGGGCCGATAACGGGACGTGCTGCGTGGCGGGCGCCAAGCCGCCGACGGGTGGGCGTTAGAGACTGAATCCTATCGCAGCCCGTATTCCTTGAGTTTGCGATAGAGCGTGCGTTCGCCGATGCCGAGGAGTTTGGCGGCCTGCTCGCGGTTTCCGGCGGTGAGACGGAGCGTCTCGCGGATGGCGCGCTTCTCGATCTGCTCGAGGCTGGTCCCGGCGAGCGAGCCGGCAGCGATGCCGGGGTCGTCGGATGAGGCAAGGGCCGGGTCCTCGTCCCCGATGCGGATGTCGTCGGGAATGTGGCGAAGGTCCAGCCGCGGGGCGCCCTCGAGGGGGCGGTCGGCGGCCTCACCCGCGGCGATGACGACCATGTTCTGAACGACGTTGAGGAGTTGCCGGACGTTCCCGGGCCAGTTGAAGGCCGTGAGGCGCATCATCGCGGCATCGGTGATGTCCGGCACGGGCCGACCCGGGAAGTTGGTCGTGATCGCGCGCGAGATCGCGTGACGGACGATGCGCGGGATGTCCTCGCGGCGCTCGCGGAGCGGCGGCAGGTGGACGGACGAGCCGCGGATGCGGAAGAGGAGGTCCTCGCGGAACTCGCCGCGGGCGGACATGGCCTTGATGTCCTTGTTCGTGGCGCTGACGAGTCGGACATCGCACTTGCGAGGGTCGTTCGAGCCCAGCCGCACGACCTCGCCCGTCTCCAGCACGCGGAGCAGTTTGGCCTGCATCTTCAGCGGCATGTCCCCGATCTCGTCGAGGAAGAGCGTGCCCCCGCTGGCGTACTCGAAGACGCCCTCGCGGTCCTTCTCGGCCCCGGTGAACGCCCCGCGGACGTGCCCGAACAACTGGTCCTCGAGCAGGTTCTCGGCTTCGGCGGCGCAGTTCAGCGCGACGAACCGCTTGCCCGCGCGCGGGCTGTTCTTGTGGATCGCCTGCGCGATGAGTTCCTTGCCCGTGCCGCTCTCGCCCGTGATGAGCACCGGGAGATTGGACGCGGCGACGGTCTTGACCGCGCGGAGGATGCGTCGCATCGGCTCGGAGCCCGCGATGATCCCCTCGAACCCGTCGTGCTGGACCAAGTCGCCCTCGGGCCCGGCCTCGTGGCGGAGCAGGACCGTCTCGGCGGCGCGATTCACGAGGTTGCGGAAGACATCGAGGTCCAGCGGCTTCTCGATGAAGTCGTACGCGCCGTGCTTGAACGCCGCGCGGGCAGTCGGCACGTCGCCGTGGGCCGTGACCATGATTGTCTCGGCGTTGGGCTGGTGCTTGCGGGCGGCCTCGAGGACTCGGAGCCCGGCATCGGCGCCGTCGATCGCCACGCCGTTCTGGCCGCCCGAGGAGGGCATGCGGAGGTCGGTGACGACGACATCGAAGACCCCGTGACGGAGTTCGTCGAGGGCCTGGCCTACGCCCCCGACGATCGTGCAGACGTGCCCGGGCTTGCGCAGGGCCTCGGCCATGACCTCGGCGTGGTCGGGCTCGTCGTCCACGATCAGAACCTGGGCGCGGCTGGGGGGGCGAGGAGCCTGGAATGGCGCGGCGGCGCTGGGCGCGGAGGGGTCCGACATGCGGGGGGATCCTAGGGGATGGCGTGGCGGGTGGTGGCTCCATGCGGAAGGGCGACCCTCGCGATGCCCCGGTGACGCTCCACCTGGCCCGGCATCTGACCGATACCATGCTATCGGACTTCGGCCGTCCCCTTTGCGTCGCGCACGGGGCGGCAGCCGGGAGCCTACTTGGAGCGCACCATGGAACTGTACATCGACACCGCGAGCCTCGACGAGATCAAGCAGGCGCACGACCTGGGCGTGCTCGACGGCGTGACGACGAACCCGTCGCTGATCGCCAAGGAGAAGGTGCCGTACGCGAAGCGCCTGGCGGAGATCTGCGAGGTCGTGAAGGGCCCGGTCTCGGCGGAGGTGATCGCGACGGAGTACGAGGCGATGCTCAAGGAGGGCCGGGAGCACGCGAAGATCGCGTCGAACATCGTGGTGAAACTCCCGACGACGGTGGACGGGCTGCGCGCGTGCAAGACGCTGACGCAGGAGGGCAAGCGGACGAACATGACGCTGTGCTTCCAGCCGATGCAGGCGATGCTCGTGGCGAAGGCCGGGGCGTTCCTGGTCAGCCCGTTCATCGGGCGTCTGGACGACGTGGCCGAGGACGGGATGGACCTCATCCACCGGATCCGCACGATCTATGACAACTACGGGTACAAGACGAAACTGCTCGCGGCGTCGATCCGGCACCCCAAGCACATGGTCGATTGTGCGCTCGCCGGCGCGGACGTGGCCACGGTCCCCTTCAGCGTCATCAAGCAACTCCTGAACCACCCGCTCACGGACTCGGGGCTCAAGAAGTTCATCGAGGACTACAAGAAGGCGTTCGGTTGATCGGGGCGAACGGCGATTGAGAGCCGGGGAGGCGAGGCGTCGGGCCTCGTCACTCGACCTCGAACAGGAACTCGACCTCGACGGGCGCGCCGAGCGGGAGGTCGATGCTGCCCACGGCCGCGCGGGCGTGGCGGCCCGCATCGCCAAAGACCTCGACGAGCAGTTCGCTGGCGCCGTTGGCGACCTGCGGCTGGCCGTGGAATCCCGGCTCGGAGCAGACGAACACGCCGAGGCGGACGACCTGCTTGATCGTGGCGAGGCTCCCGAGTTCGGCCTTCGCGACCGCAAGAGCGTTGAGGACGCACTGGCGGGCGCACTGCTTGGCGACCTCCGGCGAGACCTTGCCCGGCACCGCGCCCTGCGCCATCAGCGTGCCATCCTTCATCGGAATCTGTCCGCTGACAAAGAGAAGCGAGCCGGATCGCCGGCAAGGGATGTAGGCCGCGACGGGCTTCGGTGGCGTGGGGAGCGTCAGGCCGAGCGCGGCAAGTTTGGCTTCGGGGTCGGGTCGCATGGCGGCTCCTGAATACGCGTTCTGTTTGGTACTTGCCGGCAGGTGGCGTGAGCGGAAGTCCAGGGGTTCATACGACTCTTGGAACCGCCCAACTTGACAGCCGAATATGTTGATGTATTGTAGTGGAGCACGCGTGCGAGTGGTGAGCCCGCGGGACGGATGCGCTGAACACATGCTCTCATGGGCGGACTGTGCGCCGCCGACTGATCCGAACCGTCCCAATGGCCCACCGACAACTTGACGGGCATCCGCCGACTCCCGCCCGATGGGCGCGGTCGCCGAGGTGCAGGGGCCGTTTCGGCGGTTGAAGGGCGAACGAGCGCTTCAGCAGCGAACCGTGGCAAGGCAGCCGCGGGACGCGACGCGTTTGTTTGCTCCGAGATTGCCGAGTTCGAGGACGTGTCGGCGGGGAGTGTTCCCCGGCCGACGAATGTTGGATCGCTTGGCAAGGGCCGCGGCATGTCGCCGACTTGGCCCGCACAGTTTGGAGACCTCTCATGAAGCGTCGTGCATTCACGCTGATCGAGCTGCTGGTCGTGATCGCGATCATCGCCCTGCTCATCGGCATCCTCCTCCCGGCTCTGGGCAAGGCCCGTCAGTCGGCCCGCCAACTCAAGGACTCGACCCAGGTCCGCGGCGTTCACCAGGCCATGGTCCTCTGGGCCCAGAACAACGGGGACGACTTCCCGCTCCCCAGCCGGATCGACAAGCAGAACTACACGATCGCGGCCACCGCGGTCGGCAGCGAGTCGCAGAAGGACGTCACCTGCAACATCTACTCGATGATGATCTTCACCGGGTCGCTCTCGACCGAGATCTTCATCAACCCCGCCGAGGCCAACGGCCTGGTGACGCTCAAGGACAACTACGAGTTCGACTCGCCGCAGGGCGCCGCGACCCCGGCCCAGGCCCTCTGGGACCCGAAGTTCCGCGGTACGCCGCTTGATGCGCCCGGCGCTGGTCTCTCGCCGCAGATCGGCGCCGCCGGTACGGCTGGCAATAACTCGTACGCCCACAACCCGCCGTTCGGCAAGCGCCGCGCTCGCTGGACCAACTCGTTCGTCGCCACCGAGGCCGTCGTCGGCAACCGTGGTCCGATCTACACCCTTTCCACCAATCCCCGGTCTTGGACGCCCAAGGCGATGGATCCGTACGGCGATCAGTCCGTCACCCTGCTGATCCACGGCAGCCGCGTCCGCTGGGAGGGCAACATCGCCTTCAACGACAACCACGCCGAGTTCCTCAGCAAGGCCGACCCGGAGAACGTGACGTTCTCGTTCAACGGCCTCGCCGCGGGCCAGCGCACCCAGCCCGACAACATCTTCGTCAACGAGAATGACAACAGCGGCACGTCGCAGGGCGGCGATACGGCCTCAACGACTAGCAATACTGGCATGTACCCTGATGCCAACGTGCATCTCAATGCAAACGCGTACTTGCGACCCTATGCCCAGCAGTCCCAGACCAACGCCGCTCCTAGTATTCGAGTTTGGGTCGACTGACCTTTTCACTGGTTCTTTCACAAGCCGGCTGCTTAACGGCAGCCGGCCGGCTTGCATCGAAGCGGACAGGAGTCGCCATGTACAGGTTCATCGCCTTGGTCATGCTCGCTGCTGGGTCGGGCGCTCTGGGGCAATGCGGATCGCTAGGCGGAAATTTCGAGGCGCACACCATCACGTTCAATACGAACTGGTCGATCAGTCGGCTCCTTGCGGGTCCAGTGCTTATTGGGCCCACGTACCTAGGCGTGAAGGACTATGCCGCGGTCACAGTCAAGACCGCCGGCAACTGGTGCGGATGTCAGGTGCCTCCGGTAGGCACAGACAACCTCACAATCGCATTCAGCGAGCCGGCAGTTCCAGCCAATGGCGTGAGTTGGAACTCAGGGTTGATCGGTCCTGACCCGGCTGCGCCAATCTTCGCTCGTTTTCAAGGGGCTGTTTATCAGGAGTCGGCTTCCATACTCGGCGACTATTACGTCCATTCGTGGCAAACGCACCAACGGGCGTGCCCGCAACAGGAAAATGAGTATGCCGGCAAAAATAAGAAGTTCCATGCGAGAGATTGTTGATTATCCATGAGATGAAATGAACAACATTGATGATAGATATGTCATATCTCTCAATCCCGTGACGCTCCTCGTAGAATCTAAATATGAAGTTACTAACTCCGGGTTCTATTCCGGCTGCGAAGAGTATCCGGCTGCGGCACGCGCCGCGCCCATGAAGCACCGACTGTTCGTTCGGCTGCATTTCCTTTATAGCAACGTCGTATTTCCGCCAGTGGTAGTATTCGGCTTCCAGGGCAGCATGGAACTTGTTGATGGCAACATTCAGAATCGACGCGGCTCCTTGTTTAGGCAGACATCTGTAGTGAACGCCGATACGCCTGGGCCCCCGGAGCAGTGCCCCGGCGCGACGCCAAATACTGTGAACAGAGAGTATCTCTTGCTGTCAACTATGGATTCGCGGTTGATACCCCCTTTTTTCTTTCCAGGGTACAATGAAAGATTCGGCATCACTGCGATTCGACAAATCAACATATTTTATGGCGACGAAACGGATGGTGATGCCGATGACAGTGGCACTGTGGACGTGTTGGATCGGCGACTGGTGATTCAGCTCGGCGGAGCCGATATTGACAACGATCCACAGGGTCGATACGAGCCCAGGGCTGATCTTGATTGGAGTGGCGTAGTCGACGCGAGCGACTTGGTAGAGTTTGATGCCCAGTACTGCACCGCGGATTTGAGCGGCAACGGATCTGTAGATTCGGCCGATTATGTTCTCTTCGGCAACTACTATTCGGCAGGCAGCACGTACGCCGACTTTGAGGGGAACTCGGTGCTGAATGTTCTCGACTACATCGAGTTCATGAATGTCGCTGCTGGTTGCCCGTAGGCATGTCACGCTACGACCAGTTCCAGGAGTTTCGTTCTCGGCTGAATCGCCGGATCCTCGGCGAGCACTCGACCCGCGACGGGCGGGCCGGCGGCACGCTCGTCACCAAGCGGTTCTTCGCGCTCGACGGCAAGACGTATGAGGACGGGGCGCTCCCGGCACGCACCAAGGAACTGCTCGGGCTCGTCGCGTCGATGGTCCTCCGTTGCGACGACTGCGTGGCGTACCACATCGACCAGTGCGTCTCGGCCGGCGTCTCGGACCAGGAACTCTGGGAGGCGTTCGACGTTGCCCTGATCGTCGGCGGGTCAATCGTGATCCCGCACCTCCGGCGTGCGGTTGACTTTCTCGATGAGTGCCGTGCCAAGCGCGGCTAGGGGACGGCGCGCGGGCGTCTCGCGTCGCGGCGCGAGGTCCGCGGCGATACGCTGGGCCGATGCGAAGGCGCGCAACGATGGCGCTGGTGGTGCTGGCAGTCGTGCTCGTGGGGGTGGTCGTGCTGCGCTTGGCCGTCGGCTCACAGGGGCTCGCGTGGCCCGAGTCGGCGGAGGTCTGGCGGATCCGCGGCGATCGCGTGCTGGCGGCGGTCGTGGTGGGAGCGGCACTGGCGCTGGGCGGGACGTTCCTCCAGGTGCTGCTTCGGAACCCGCTCGCGTCGCCGGATCTGATCGGGGCGGCCTCGGGCGCGGGATTGGCCGTGATGGCGTGGGTGGTCCTCAGCGGGAACGGGAGCGATGCGGCATGGGGCGGCGCGGGCTGGGGTGGTGTGGCGCGGGGCGTGGTGGCGCTGTGCGGCGCATGCGGCACCATGCTCGTGGTCTATGCGATCGCGCAGCGTCGCGGCCTGGTGGAGCCCGCGTCGCTGCTGCTGGTGGGCGTGATGGTGTCGGTGCTGTGCGGCGCGGGGACGCTGCTGCTCGCGCACCTGACCCCGGATCGGGGGCTTGGCGTCGCCCGGTGGACCGTGGGCACGCTCACGGACGACTCGCCGCGCTGGGCAGTGGTTGTGGGACTTGTCGCGGTGGTGGGAGCGGTCGTGCTGGGGATGTGGGGAGGCCCGACGCTCGACGCGGCGACGCTGGGCGATGACGAGGCGCACGCGCTCGGAGTGCCGATCGGTCGGGTGAGGGTGATGTTGTTCGTCGCGGCGGGGGTGTTGACGGCGTTGGCGGTGTCGATCGCGGGACCGGTCGGGTTCGTCGGGCTGGTCTGCCCGCACGTGACGCGGCTTCTGGCGGGTCCGGCGAGCCGGGGAGTCGTGGTGGGGTCGGCGATCAGCGGGGCGGCACTGATGGTGGGCGCGGACGCGCTGGTGCGAGCGGCGGAACTCCCGAGCGGACGGCTGCCGATCGGCGTGATCACGGCCCTGATCGGCGGCCCGGTCTTCCTCGTGATGCTGCGAGGCGTGCGACGCTAGGCCTTGGCGGCGCGGGCCTTGGCGGCCTCGGCCATCGCGGTGTTGAACGCCTCCGCGGGCATCTCGGTGATCGTCGCCTTGCTCAGGATCGCGTCGAACGTCTTGTGCTCGCGGATCTGCTGGAAGATACCGCCGATCTGGTTGCGCTGGATCAGTTCCTGCCGGAGCGCCTCGGGGCGTACGTTTCGCTCGGCTGCGATGGCGGCGATGCGGCCGTTCATCTCGGCCTCGCTCACGGTGATCTTGAGATCGTCGGCGGCGCGCTGGAGGATGAAGAACAGTTTGAGTTCGCTGCGGGCGATGCTGGCCGAGGCGTTTCGGAGTTCGGCCATCCGCTCCTCGATCGCGGTGGTGTCCATGCCGCGATACATGAGTTCGAGCCGTTGGCGCTGCAGCGTGCGGGCGGCCTGGATGGCGGTCATCCGCTCGGGCAGGTCCATCGTCGTGTTGTCGAGGAGGTACTGCGCGACCTGCTGGCGCATCGCCGTCGCCTGCTGCACGAGCACGCGCTGGTTGAGCCGCATGCGCACGGCCTCGCGGAGTTGCTCGACGCCCGGCCAGCCGTACTGCGTGACGATCTGCTCGATGGTTGCGGGGATGATCCGGTCGACGCGCTCGACGGTGAAGGTGACAGTCAGGTCGGCGTTGCGGATGCCCTCGACCTCGTGGTTCTCCGGGCCGCGAACCTTGATCGTGGCGGTCTCGCCCGGCTTGGGGAGCCCGAGTTGGGCGGAGAAGTCGTCGACCATGACGCCCAGGATCATGCCCTTGCCGTTGCGATCGGCGGGGGGGACCTGGACGACGGCGCCGTTGATGTTGTAGAACTCGGTTCCGTCCGCCCCGACCATGATGCCGCGACCGGTGAGGTAGTCGCCCGGCTCGGGGGCCTCGCGAGACTCGAGCCGCCCGTCGTTGATCTGGGCCTTCTTGATCTCCTCGTCCACCATGTCGTCGGTGACGGACATGGTCGGCTTCTTCACGTCGATCCCATCGAGATTGGGCAGTTCAAAGACCGGCATGACCTCCACATCGAGCTCGATGTCGAGGGGCTGGCCGTCCTTGAGTTCGACCTTGTCGAGGGTCTCGCTGGTGGGGTCGCCGACGACCTGGAGTTTGTGGTCCTCGACGGCCTTGGAGAACGCCTTGGAGACGAGGTCGCGCTTGGCCTCGTCTCGGACGGCGGGCCCGAAGCGTCGCTCGACGAGGCTGCGCGGGGCCTTGCCCTTGCGGAATCCGGGGAGTTGGGCCTCGCCCATGAGCGCGTCGAGCGATTCCCGGAGCCGCTCGGAGACGGTCTCCGCGGGAATCTGGATGCTCAGTTTCTTGCGGCTCGGGCCGGCGTCGCTGATGGTGACGGTGTTGGGACGCTGCTCGGTGGTCTGGCTCATGGAGGTGGCACCTATGGAGGTTGCCCGGGGCGATCGGCCCGGGCGAGCGGGAAGTTTAGGCCGGGTTCGGGCTCGGGCCAGCGTCATCGGGTAGGATGCCGGGATGGTCCTGGCGCAGGCGCTCGAGTTGTCCAGTCCGTCGTGGCCTTGGCCCATGATCGCGCTCTCCCTGGCCTTGGGACTCCTGGCAGGGTGGGGGGCCAAGGTTGCGGTCTACGCGCTGTGGCTTCGGATTCCCGGGGACGCGGATGCCCGACCGGAGGCGGAGCCGTTCGCGTCGGCCATCGCGGCCCTCGCGGAGGCGGCCTCTGTGGACTCCGGACGCAGCCTGCGCGAGCGCATCGTCGAGGCGGACCGCGCGATCACCGCCCGGCTGCACGTCTGGATCATCACCGAGGCGCTGTTGATGGTCGCCGCCGCGGCGACGATCGCGCGGGCGCCCGCATGGGTGCCCACGCTCATCGCTGTGTTCTCGGTTGCGCTGACGGTTTCGTTCTATGCGGCCCTTGCCCGGCTCGTCTGGCGCCTCGATGGAGCGCATCGGGCGCTTCGGCGGCTCGACGCCGTGCATGCCGCCTGGCTCGACTCCCCCGGGCGTTCGCCTGCACCGGGCCCGGTCGCGCCGGGCGATGCGGATGCGGCCCAGCCCCCGCCCTCGGCGGCCAGCGGCATCACGGTGCGGTGGCTGAACCTCTTGTTTGTGGGGCTGTGGACGGCGACGGCGGTGCTGGGGTTCTCGGGGACGCTTCCGGAGCCCGCACCTCCGATACCCGGGCCGACGGGTCCGCAAGGGCCGCAGGGCGAGGCCGGACCTCGCGGGTTGGCGGGAATTCGTGGACCCCAGGGGGCGACCGGACCAACGGGGCCGCAAGGCGTTGCGGGCCCGACCGGGCCGACGGGACCGACTGGGCCGATCGGGGCGACGGGGCCGACGGGTCCCATGGGCTTCCCCGGGACGCCCGGTCCGACGGGTCAACCCGGGGCCGACGGCCAGGCGGGGCCTGCCGGTGCGCAGGGGCCAGCCGGTCCTCAGGGGCCTCAGGGCGTTCCCGGGCCGACCGGACCTGCTGGCCCGCCCGGCACGACCGGACCCGAGGGGCCAACGGGCCCGACTGGTCCGATCGGTCCTGCAGGTCCGACAGGCCCCACGGGTCCTGCGGGACCGCCTGGGCCGACTGGCCCGACCGGACCCGGGGGAGCGCCGGGACCCACCGGCCCGACAGGACCGACGGGCCCCACCACAGGCAGATAGCGCCGGGCGACGCATCGGCGTGGATGTGCTCTGGAGTACCGCGAGAGAGGAGGCGTTCGTGGCTCGGTGCCCGTGGGCGAGGTCGGCGGCCGGGATCGAGTATCACGATCGCGAGTGGGGCGTCCCCCAGCACGACGACGCGGTGCTCTTCGAGTTCTTGATTCTCGAAGGTGCGCAGGCGGGCCTGAGTTGGGAGACTATCCTGCGGAAGCGGGAGGCGTATCGAGAGGCGTTCGCGGGATTCGATGCGGCCGCGGTGGCGAGGTTCGATCGGCGGCGGGTGCGATCACTGATGGGCAACGCCGGGATCGTGCGGAACCGGCTCAAGATCGAGTCGGCGGTCAGCAACGCGCGCACGTTTCTGTCCGTTCAGGCGGAGTTCGGGACGTTCGACCGGTACGTGTGGGGGTTCGTGGGAGGGCGGCCGATCGTGAATCGCCCGCGGACGATGGCGGAGGTGCCGGCGCGCACGGAGGTGTCCGACGTGCTCTCGAAGGACCTCAAACGCCGCGGGTTCCGATTCGTCGGGTCGACGATCTGCTACGCGTACATGCAAGCGGTGGGCATGGTGGACGATCACCTGGTGGGATGCGAAAGGAAAGGACCGGCTGGGAAAGGGCGCTGATCGCGCGTGAGTTGGAGGTCCGCTTGGCGTTTGGCGCGTGTAGGGGTGGCGTGCGAGCGTCGCGGCCGCCCCGGAGCGTGTCAACCCGAGTCGAAGGAGGCTGGTCATGATGAGCCGTCGTGCGGAGCGTGCCTGGGTTCGTCGGAGCGTGATGGGACTCGTGGCGGCGGCCGGTCTGGCCACGCCCGCGATGGCGCAACTGGTCCCGCAGGGGGCCGTTCTGGTGGAGCAGAACTCGTACCCGCTGGATGGCATGGGCCAGGGTGCGAACTCGATGGTGGGCTCGATCACGGTGGACTACAGCGTCCTCGCGTCGGCGTTCCCGGGTCCTCTGGGCGGGTTCGTCAACGTGGCGTACCTGCCGGGTGGCATTCAGAGCCCGTCGAGTGCGGTGTGGCTGGTGCACAACCTGCCGATCTTTGGGCCTGGGCTGGAGCCGATGCTGGCCGGGGCCTCGGGGTACAACGCGCCGTCGATCACGACGCAGTTCAACTTGTCGCCGTTGCCGGGGGCGGTCGCTGGGGTGCCGCTGGCGGTGGCGCAGAACGTGGCGGTGTACTACTCGCCCGGCCCGCAGGAGACGCTGAACTGGGTGACGCAACCGGGCGCGATCGCACGGAACTGGAACGTGTCGCCGTTGGATCGAGGGATCGGTGGGACGGGACGGAACGGGGATGTCAAGGGCCTGCAGCCCCCGCCGCCCCTGGGCCCGCTGCCCGCGGGCCCGGCGCAGAACCTGCTCTGGCTGTTCGCATACCGGCCTGACCATCCGAACCAGCAGGCGGCGCACAACCAGTGCGCGCCGATGGCGATCTCGAACGTGTTCACCTGGATGGCGACGAACGTGGGGCTACCAGTGCTGCACCCGCACAACATCGGCTTGGAGGGCACCGCGCCGAACTACACGCCCGACGCATCGCTCGTGAGCACGGTGGGCTCGCTGATGAAGCGATTCAGGGTGACGAGGGCGAACGGGAGCGGGATCTGGCCGATCCAAGGCGCGATGGCGTACCTGACGCGGCACGACATGGCCCACGTCGTGTCGATCTCGCACCGACTGAACGGCGCGGCGGACAGGATCTCGGGCGACCCGTACACGGTGAACGCGGTGGCGATGAGCGGTGCGAACGACTACAACTCGCCGGACACGGGGATGATGTCCAAGGGCGCGGGGGCGGCGTACAGCACGACGTGGCTCAAGGACCGACTCCAGGATGGCTCGGGCCTGGCGATGGACTGGGGCCCTGCGCAGCACTATGTCTCGGTCGTCGGTGCGGGGTTTCTCAATCGCCGCGCGTTCGTCCTTCACGTCTCGGACGCCATGCAGACCAACGTCGATCCGATGGACAACAAGGGCTGCGATCGGTTCGACTTCGACTACGTGAACGAAGCAACGAACCAGTTGATCCAGACCGCCAAGCCAGCGGACCAGTTCCTCTCGTTCTCGATGGTGTCGCCGCAGAATCTGCCGATCCGGTGCTCGACGGGGAATCCGATCGCGATCCCGAACGGGAGCGGCTCGACGGTGTGCGGGGCGACGGCAGCGGCGGAGCTCGTGATCCCGGACGACTTCAAGATCGGGCTCGTGAGGCCGTCGTTCTACATCACGCACACGTTCCAGGGCGACCTGCGTGTCACGCTGACGAAGGTGGGAGGCCCGTCGGTCGTGTTGGTGAACCGTCCTGGGGTGAGCGCGTCGCCGCCGTTCGGGTTCAGCGCCGACAACCTCGGGGCGAGCGCGGCGAACCGATTCCGCAGCAGCAACACGCGGCTGTTCAACTTCGCGAACTACACAACGTACAACAGTCCGGGCGTCGCGGCGCCGGGGACCAATAACGTCACGGGCGACTGGAAGCCGGAGCAGACGCTGGCGGCGTTTGTGGGGCAGAGCGCGAAGGGCACGTGGCGGCTGGAGGTTCAGGATTGCGCCACCTTGAACACGGGGTCGATCGTGAGTTTCTGCCTTGAGTTCGCGACGCTGTCCGGGGGCCCGCTGCCGTGCCGGGCGAACTGCGACGCGAGCACGGTCCCCCCTGTGCTGAACGTGAACGACTTCCAGTGCTTCCTGAACAGTTTCAACGCGTCGCTGGCGTTGCCGGTGGCGCAGCAGATCACGGCGTACGCGAACTGCGACGCGAGCACGACGTCGCCGGTGTTGAACGTGAACGACTTCGCGTGCTTCATCAACCTGTTCTCGGCGGGATGCACGGCGCCCTGAGCCGTCGGCCGGAGGAGAGGGATCGGATGCGGTGGGGCCGTCCTGGAAGGGGCGGCCCTTCTGCGTTGGCGGGCGAGTTCGGCGCGCGATGAATCGGCGCAGGAATCGCGACGATAGTGGGGGTGTGAAGGCGGTGCGCGCACGAGGCATGGTCGTGACGGCGATGGGTCTGGCGCTGGCGCCGATGGCGATGATGCCGGCGTGGCCGTCGCCCCTTGCGGGTGTGATCGGGGCGCTCTCGGCGACGGGCGGGGTGTGGCTGGCGCTGCGCTGGGGTCGGCGATTGGCCGAGGCGGAGCGGCGAGAGACGCACGCCGCGGTGGCCATGATTGCGCACGACCTCCGCACGCCGATCGCGTCGGTGCTTGGATACTCGGGTGTGCTGCACGACGAGCCGGGGCTCTCGGAACACGGACGGGCGGGGGTGGCGGCGATCCGGCGGAACGGGGAGCACCTGCTCGCGCTGGCCAATGACGTGCTGGATGTGGCGCGGATCGAGTCGGGCACGATGACCGTCCAGCGGATCGACATCGACCCCGCGGTGGCCATCGCGGACGCCCTGGAGGCGTGCCGACCGCTGGCGCAGGCCAAGGGTCTGAGTCTCTCGGCGTCGTGCGCGTCGCCGATCCCTCGGCGGATCAAGAGCGATCCGTTGCGGCTGCGGCAGATCGTTCTGAATCTTGTGGCCAACGCGATCGCGTATACGCCCCACGGATCGGTGAGAGTTGTGGCGTCGGCGGACGAGGTGTGTTTGCGCATCGAGGTCACGGATACCGGGATCGGCATGAGCGCCGAGCAGATCGGCCAACTGTTTCGGCCGTTCTCGCGGGTGGGAGGGACGGCAGCGCGGCCCGAAGGAGGCACGGGGCTTGGGCTGCACATCGTCCGACAGTTGGCGCGCCGGCTCGGGGGCGACATCGGCGTGCGAAGCCGCGAGGGTGTCGGGTCCACGTTCTCGGCGACGGTCGCGTTGGGTGCCACAGATCGGGCGCGGCACACGCCCGCCTTTGAGGCGGCGGGGTGGGGGAGAAGCGAGGGCGAACAGCCGTCGCGACGGCTCGCGGGGCTGCGAGTTCTCCTGGCGGACGACAGCGTGGACATTCGGCGGCTGCTGAGGCATCACCTCGAGCGGGCCGGAGCGGCAGTAGTCGTTGTGGGCGATGGCGAGGCGGCGTTGGTGGAACTCCGGCGGCCCGTGGGTGAGCGACCGGGCTTGGCGCTGATCGACGTGCAGATGCCGGGTTTGGATGGGTGCGAGGTGGCGCGTCGGTCGCGGGTCGGCGGGGGCGGGGTGCCGATGGTGGCTCTCTCGGCCTCGATCGACGAACGAACGCGGTGCCTGGGTGCGGGGTTTGACGACTTCGCCACCAAGCCGATCGAGCCGGCGGCGCTCGTGGCGCTGTGCGAGAGGTGGGGGCGGCGCGACGGGAAAGACGCGGCGTAGCCGCTAGTTCGGGACGCTCACGCCCTTCGGGACCTCGTGCTTGTAGAAGAGTTCGGCGAGGCGGAGGCCGACGAGCGAGGCCAGTTCTTCCTCGGCCTTGAGGCGTTGGCCGGCCGATGACGGGGGCGAGGCGGCGGAGGCCTTGGGCCGGACGATGAGGGACTGTCCGCGCGGGTCCTCGGGCCACATGCGGCGGTCGTTGGCGGCGTCGATGACCTTGACACGGAGCGTGGCGACGGGCGAAAAACTCTCGCCGTCCTGCGTGAGCGCGAACTGGTCGACGGTGGCGTAGATGACGACTTCGGCTCCAACGGCCCGGCCGACCTCGGTGATCGAGAGCGGCGATCCCGCCCGGTCGCGGGCGGCGGCGGTCTGCCGCGCCGAGGTGGCGTCGATCATGTCCGTCAGGGCGCGACTCTCGAGGATCTGGGTCTGGGCCTCGCGCCCGATGGCGTCCCGGAGCGCGACGCGCGGCAGGATATTCGAGCGGTCGTCGATGAGGATGGTGGTCTTGCTCTTGGGAGGGATCGTGAACGCGGCCGGGGCCTTCTCGGGGCCGTGGATGAAGTAGTACGCTGGCCCGAGGATGTTGCAGCCAGCGAGCGAGATGCACAACGTACAAGCCAGCAGAGCGAAGGCGAGTCGTTCGGGCATGCGGGTCTCCGGGTGAGGCGGGCCTGGTGCGATGCCGGGTAGGGCGGGGGCATCGGCGTGGACGGCTAGTAATCCGGGTAGTAGGGCTCCTGATGGTCGTAGAAGAGCCACGAGGCGCGGTCCACGAATCGGGTGCAGAGAACGGTGGTGACGGCCTTTCGCGTGTAGTCGTTGGGACCGAATCCCTGCTTGTCGGGGAACTTGACCTGGATCGCCTTCTCGAACGCCGCTTCCTGGGGGGATTCGGCCTCGTAGACGCTGAGGGTGCCGGCTGCCTCGCCGTCCCAGAGGTACTGGTTTCCGGGCTCATGGAGGCGGTACTCGCTGAACTCGATGAAGATGAGCCGCTGGACACCGAGGGCGTGGATGAGGTCCTCGCGAGCCTTGGCGTTCCAAGAGGGGTTGTCGTACTGGTAGCGGAGGACTCGTTCGGCGGGCACGTAGCCGCCCGCGCCGATCTGGTTCTGGGCCTGGACGAGCCGCTCAGTGATCTTCGTTGTGACCCAGACGGCCAGGTCGGGGTTCTCGCCGAGGATCGAGCGGTCGGCACTGACCACGACGGCCCAGGACTTGCCGGCGAGGCCGGTGTAGGTCGCCTTGACGAGGTGGGTGCTGTTGCGGCGATAGGACTCGACCATCGCGCCGCCGAAGCCGAGGATGTTGCACCCGCCGATCGCGGCGAGCGCAAGCGTCAGTCCGGCGATGAGAGTGGCCCGACGAGTCCAGATCATTCGGGGCTCCTACGGAGTGCTGTTCGGTCTTGGGCTTCCGACGGTTCCGAATGGCACGCCCGGGATCTCGGTCCACGTCGCCCATTTGTACGCCCAGGACGCCAAGGCCAAGGCGAGCAACAGCCAAAGGACTCTAGGGCGTGTCAAGACTCGAAAGGTTTGCCAGGCGGCGGACCCCGTGGCCAGGACGTGCAGGCTGATCCAGAAGGCGCCGGCCACACCGACGGCCAGGAGGAAGCCGAAGGGCTGAGCGAGGAAGGCGCGGCCGAAGTTGCCGCGAGCGGCGTGGGCAAAGGCCGTGGTCATCCCGCAGGTCGGGCAGGGCTTGTCGAAGAGGATGGGCCAGGCGCAGGAATAGAGCCCGAGTTGCGTGTGGGTGCCGTGGCCCGAAGCCGAAGGCGTCAAACGCGTCGCAACAGCGAGAACGGCGAGGGAACACGTGAAGACGACGAGCGCGATCAGGCGCGGCGCGAGCGTTGGGTGTCCGCGAATGGCGGCTCCATATGCCATGAGACGGATGATAGTCGCGGGGCACGTCGGGGCGGCGACGGCGGGCCGGTCGAGTCCCATGCCGGGCACCCGTTGGTGCGACGAGAGCCGCGTGGTAGACTCTGCTCGCGTCGATTGAAGTCAGCGATCTCTCTGGAAGGAGCACGCATGGATTTCCTCGCCCACCTGTGGTTGCCGATCCTCGCGTCAGCCGCGATCGTGTTCGTCGCGAGTTCGATCATCTGGATGGCTACGCCGCTGCACAAGCACGACTACAAGAACCCTGGCGACAAGGAGGAGTCGATCGTCGGGATGCTGCGGTCGTCCGCGCTCGAGCCCGGGGTGTATTACGTTCCTTGGTGCCAGGGGAAGGACAAGCGGGCGGAGTCGATGGCGAAGATGAAGACGGGCCCGTGGGCGATGCTGACGGTCTTGCCCGGGCCGCCGAACATGGGCAAGATGCTCGGGATGTGGTTCGCGCACCTGGTGATCGTCGGCGTGTTCGTGGCGTACGTCGCGCACCTCGCTGTGACGCCGAGCACGAAGTACCTGGAGGTGTTCCGAGTCGCCGGGTCGGCGGCGGTGCTCGCGCATGCCGGATACGCGCTTCCGATGGCGATCTGGCACGGCATGCCGTGGCGGCAAGTCCCGGGTCGGCTCATCGACGGGGTCATCTACGCGCTGCTGACGGCGGGCGTGTTCGCCGGGTTCTGGCCGCACCACGCCTGAGAGGCGGTCCCGGCGGGCCCGCGCGGCGCCTCCTAGAGTTTCCACATGCAAGCGCCACCTCCCGTATCCGCCGACGCCCTGCGAGTCCTGGGTGTGCTTCTTGACCTCGACAACCTTCGCGGCCGAGAGTTGCAGTGGAAGTCCGGGCTCACGGATTCGGCGAAGTTCCAGGCCGCGGTGGCCGAACTCGACCGCTTCGACTTCCTCCAGATCGAGGGCCAGCGTTCGACGTATGACGATCTGTGCGGCGCGTACATCGGGCTCCGGCCTTCGGCGGCCCGGCTGGCGCAGTTCCTGGTGAAGTCCAAGGCGACGGCGTAGCGCCGCGCTGCCGACGGGGCCACGATTGGCCGCTCGCGTTCGTTGCTGCGAGGTTCCTTCGTCTGCTCGATCCGAGGAGGCCCGATGGAACTGAGTTTCTCGCCCGATCTGAACGCCTATTGGTGCTACGCCATCGTGATCGTGGTGGGCGCGTTCACGGCATGGCGGCAGATGGCGTCGAGGCTCGGCGCCCGAACGTGGCGCGCGATGCAGACGTTCGACGGCTGGGCGCTCTTCCTGGCGTACATCGCGGTGCCGCTGGCGCTCTTCTGGTTCCTCGACCGAACGGGCGCGATCTTCGACACGTCGCTCTTTGCGGCACTGGTCGTTGCGGTCGCGTACGACAGGATCCTCGCCGGTGGGCTGAAGTCGATCCCGATCAGCGGGGGCGTGACCTCCGGGTTCTGGACGCCCTTTGTCGCGTGGACCGATCGCGTGAACGCGAGCCTGCTGGGCCAGATGCGTCGGCGAGACGACCGGCTCGTGGACGACATCATCGCGACAGTCATCAAGGCGTCCGAGCCGCTCGAGAAGTTCCGAGACCTGGCGCGGCTTCGGGCCCGTGATCTCGCGACACTGGACGCCAAGATCAAGGGCATCGTGGACCAGTCCGCCAACCTGGGCGAGGAGTTGACGCGGGAGCGGATCGCGCGGACGTGCTACATGGAGGTCGCGGACACTCCCGACTTTCACCGCGCGCTGCGCGATCGCGGGCTGCTGTCGAGATTCCGCTACGTGGCGGACGTGCTCGACGTGCGGTCGCGAGTGGTCTTTGCGGCGGGGTTGCTGATGATCGCCGGGGGACTGACCTTTGGCATCTTCCACATCCTCAACCCCGCGACGAGCGCCGACTACGCGCTCTGGCGGGTGCAGAAGCGGCACATCTCCGCGGCGGATCTCGCGCGGTCGCGGGCGTATCTCGCGCGGCACCTATCGACGTGCGGCCCCGGTGCCGTCGGCTACTGCGAGGCGCTCGTGCGTGCGCTGGCGTGGCCCGACACGCCGGTCGATCGGGTGGACACGATCCTTTCGTTGCTGCTCGAGGTTCGCACGGGCCTCCCTCGGGGCAACGAGGCGCTCGCCCGCGTGCTCGTGCCCGCGCTTCGTGCCCCGGTCGATGCCCGGATCCGCGTCCGCGATGCGCTGGTGTTTGTGCTGGACGAGTCGCTGGCGGGCCGGAGCGATGCGGCGCGGTTCGCCAAGTCGCGCGAGGCCCGGGCGGCCTGGAATCCGCACGAGGACGGCGCGACAACCGCCGTGGAGCGAGAGGTCCGCGAGTGGACCGAGACGTGGCGGGCGCTCTCGCAGCCCGCCCAGGCCGATGCTTCACCCCCACGCCAAGAGAGCCCGTAGGCCCGGCTCTCGCCGGCGCAGCGTTGACACGTCGACCGAAGGAGGGATCGCGATCCCCCGCTCGGCGGCGACGCGCAACGCCTCCGCGACCACGCGCGAGGGGGAGACGGCTCCGCCGCAGAGGTGCTCGTGGTCCACCCAGGCGAGGTGGACGCGATGCTCGGAGATGCCGCCCTCGCGCTCCACGCGCACGATGTAGTGCCAGCCGCGGGCGGCGTCGGACTCGCTGAGAATCTCCACGACTACCGCCACCGCGTCGCCTCCGCCCGGTACGATGATGCGGGAATCCACGCCATGACCTTCCTCCTCGAAACGATACGGCTCGGGCTGAGCAACCTCCGCCTCCACAAACTCCGTGCCCTGCTCACGGCCCTGGGCATCATTCTCGGCGTCGCGGCCGTCATCACCATGGTCGCCGTCGGGGAGGGGGGCAAACGCAACGCCCTCCTCCAGATCGAACGGCTCGGCGCCAAGAACATCATCGTCCGTTCACAGCGTCCGGCCGAGGCCACCCAGCAGCAATCCGGGCAGCAACGCTCGTGGATGCTCCGCTATGGGCTGACGCGCGACGACATCGACGTGATCCGGCACAACTTTCCGGACGCGGAGTCCATCGTTCCGCTGAAGGAGATCGGCAATCAGGTGTGGCGTCGTGACCGTCGGCAGGTCAGCCAGGCGTACGGCACGACGCCCGAGTTGCAGACCGTCGCCCGGCTGCGGCTGTCGCGAGGTCGATACCTCACGCAGGCCGACATCGACAACAACGAGCCGGTGGCCGTGATCGGGCAGGAGGTCGTCAAGGACATCTTCCCCTGGGACGACCCGTTGGGCGAGACGTTCCGCATCGACGACAAGACGTTCACCGTCGTTGGTCTCCTGGCTCCGATTGGTCTCGCGGGCGGCTCGGGCACCGCGCTGGTCGGACGTGATTTCAACAAGGACATCCACGTCCCGATCACCACCGCCCGAGCAATGTTCGGGGATACGGTCTTCCGTCGGCAATCCGGATCGTTCAACGCCTCCGAGGTGCCGGTGTCCGAGGTCTATATCGCCTCGCCCGACCGCGGCCGGGTGATCTCGGACGCGGAGCGCATCCGCCGGATCATGCACGTCCGGCATCCGGGCCTTACGGACGTGCAGATCGTGGTGCCCTACGAACTGCTCGAGAACGCCCGCAAGACCGCCCTGACCTACGGGGCGATCCTGGCCGCGATCGCGGGGATCTCGCTGCTGGTGGGCGGCATCGGGATCATGAACATCATGCTGGCGACCGTGACCGAGCGTACACGCGAGATCGGGATCCGCCGCGCGCTGGGCGCCACGCGCAAGCACATCATCTGGCAGTTCCTCGTCGAGACGGGCGTGCTCTCTGCGATCGGCGGGCTGATCGGGGTCGGGTTGGGCGTCGGGGCCTCGTGGTTGCTCGGGTGGGGCGTTCCTCGGCTGAATCGGGTCCCTCTGATCGGCTCGTTCGTCTCGCCCGATGCGGCACTTCCCACCGCAGTCACCCTCTGGTCGGTGTTCGTCTCGTTCCTGGTGGCGGCGGCGACGGGGCTGGTGTTCGGCATCTATCCTGCCCGCAAGGCCGCGCAGCAAGACCCGATCGTCGCGCTTCGGCATGACTAGTCTCGCCCGTTGCTGATCTGCTACGTTGTGCGCCAGCAAGGAGGCACGATGCTCGCCGCCCTCGCCGCCATAGTCCTCGCCCAGCCGCCCGCGGACTTCCGACAGATCGTGCAGGAGGCCAAGGGCAAGGTCTTTCCTGCGGTTGTTTACATCAAGTGCGTCCGCGAGAGCAACGAGGCGGGCAAGAAGGAGTCGCAGGAAGTCTCGGGCAGCGGGGTGCTGATCTCTCCAGACGGCGACGTCGTGACCAACTGGCACGTTGTGGACAAGGCGACATCGGTTCGCTGTTTGCTATCAGACGGCAGGCACGCTAGCGCGAAGATCCTCGGGAGCGACAAGGACACCGATCTGGCGGTCATCCGGCTTGAGTTCCCCGACCGCCAGCCACTGCCCTACGCCGTGATCGGCGATTCCAGGCGGCTCCAGGAGGGCGACTTCGTGATGGCGATGGGGGCGCCGTGGGGACTGAACCGATCCGTCTCCATCGGGATCGTGTCGTGCGCGAGCCGGTTTCTCGAGGGCATCAGCGAGTATTCCGGGTGGATCCAGACGGACGCGGCGATCAACCCCGGCAACTCGGGCGGGCCGCTGGTCAACACCGCCGGGGAGATCATCGGCATCAACGCCCGCGGGATGTCGTTCAGCGCCGATGGGATGGGCTTCGCGATCCCATCCGAGGTCGTGAGCACCATCGTCCCCGCCCTCCGCGATCGGGGGGAGGTCGGGTGGTCGTGGACAGGGTTGCAACTTCAGGCGCTGCGCGACTTCAACAAGGACATCTACTTTGCCGAGACCGACGGCGTGATCGTGGCCGAGACGGACCCGGAGAGCCCGGCCCGTCGCGCCGGGATCCAGCCCCGCGACCGGATTGTCGCGATCAACGGGCAGGGAGTGACCGCGCTCACGTCCGAGGACCTCCCGGCGGTGCGGCGGCGTCTGGCCCTGCTCCCACGCGATGCCGAGGCCTCGCTTGATGTGGCGCGCGGGGGCGATCGCCTCACGGTGAAACTCACGCCGCGCGAGAAGGGCAAGGTCGAGGGCGAAGAGTTGGCGCTCTCGCGGTTCGACCTGACCATCAAGACGATCAACCAGTTCGACAACCCCGATCTGTTCTTCCATCGGCAGCGGGGCATCTTCGTGCTGGGCGTGAAGTACCCGGGCAACGCCTCGAACGCGGGGATCTCGCCGCGTGACATCATCCTCAAAATCGAAGGGCGCGAGACGGCCTCAATCGACGACGCCAGGGCGATTCACGCGGAACTTGTCGCGAACGTCGCCAAGAAGGGGCGGACTGTCCTCACGGTCCTTCGCGGGGGCCTGATGCGCCAGATCGTCCTCGACTTCTCGCGCGATTACTCCCGTGAATAGCCCGCACGCGCCAAGGACTCCTGGGCGCTGGAGCACGCCATGTCCGTCCGAATCCATCTGTTCGCGTCTCTGATGCTCGCGCTGGCCGCGCCATGTCTGGCGCAGCCCGAGGAGCGTTCGGCCAACGATCTGGGCAAAGTCGCCGACGCGGTCTCGCCCTCGCTCGTCGTGGTTGAGTTCATGCCGCAGTTCGACAAGGGCGAGTCGCCGTCGCTGCCGTACCAGTCGTGGCGTCGCGGCGGGTCTGACGCGGAGTTCGCGGCGGTCGAAGACTGGGACCAACTGCTCCAGCAGCAGCGTCCGGACGAGCGGACGGGTTTCGTGCTCGGGCCGGATCGGGTGGTGACGACGGACCCGCTCGTCAACGAGCGCTTCGTCAAGTCGATCACCGTGCGTGCGGGCGACCGCCGCATCGGCGCGAAGGTCGAGGGCTATGCGCGAGCCCAGAACGCGGTCTTTCTCCGGCTTGCCGAGCCGCTTCCGGGCGTGCGGCCGCTCACCTTTGCGACGCGATCCGGCTCGCTCCTGGGAATCACCCATGCGCGGTGGGACGGGCAGTGGCTCATCGGGGTCTCCGGTCTACCCACGCGAGTGACCGTCGGACTGGATCGGCGATACACCCGCGTCTCGGCCCCGCTCCTCATCACCGACGGTGAGGGTGCGGCGGTCGGGCTGACGTTCACGGGTGAACTCGATCTTGACGGGGCGTGGCGTGGGGACCCCGCCGCATGGCCCAGCCTCGACGCCGCGGGCTATGGCAAGGCCATCGAGCGGCTGCGTGCGTCGTCGGACCGCTCCGTCCTGCGCGTCTCGCTTTCGTTCCGCAGCCCCAAGTCCGGGAGCGGCACGCCGGGCCGATTCTCGCACTTCGGGGGCATGGGCGACGACGATGGAGCCACGGAGTGGCATGGCTCGGGCATCCTCATCGAGCCCTCTACCGTCCTGGTGCTCGCGGGTCTGAAGCCCAAGGTCACCGCACGGCTCGAGGCCATCACCGTTCATCTCGGTGACGGCTCGGAGTCGACCGCGGCATTCGACGGCACGCTGGCGGACTTCAACGGGTTCCTCGCCCGGCTGCCCGCGTCCGCCGAGGGCACCCCCAAGCCTTGGACTCGCCCGATCACCGATCTCCGGCATCACTTGCTGCTCTCGGCCGAGGTCTCGGTCCACGGGGAGTCGCGCACCGCGTACTTCGGGCGGGCGCGAATGTCCGAGTTCGTCCTGGGGTATCGCGGCATGATTCACCCCGCGATGGAGTCCGTCATCGGCGGCGGGTGGTCCCGCTTCGGCTCCAACCGCGGCCAGGCGCTGCGATTCGTGTTCACGACCGAGGGCGAACTTGTCGCGGCGCCCATCGGGCGTCGGCCCAAGGTCGCCGAGGGCACGGACGACGGGCCTGTCTCGTGGCTCGATGCGCGAGGGCACCTGACCCCGTTCGCTTCGGTCTTGGACGCGCTCCGGGACCGCAAGGCCGCCTTGGACCCGGAGAACTGCCCGCGCAGCGAGGCGGATGAGAGCCGGCTCGCGTGGCTCGGCGTCGAGATGCAGGCGATGGACCCCGACCTCGCCCGCGCCAATGGCGTCTCGAGCCTCACAGCGGGTGGTACCACGGGAGCCCTCGTTAGTTACGTCTATCCCGGCTCTCCAGCCGCAAAGGCCGGGCTTCAGGTCGGCGACATCCTCCTCCGGCTGCATCTGGCGGGGCAGCCTCGGCCGTTCGAGGTGACGCTCGACGACGATCACGACAGCGGGATGCTCGACCAGATCTGGAAAGTTCTGGACCAGATTCCGGAGGAGTATTTCGACCAGATGCCCAAGCCGTGGGGCTCGGTCGAGAACGCCATCACCCGCGCGCTGACCGACGTCGGCTTCGGGACAGGCTTTGAGGCAGAGGTGTTCCGGGACGGGAAGGTGACGGACGTGCCGATGGTGGTCGAGGAGGGCCCGCCGCACTTTGACTCCGCGGCCAAGTTCAAGTCCGAGGCAGCCGGCGTGACCGTTCGCGAACTGACGTACGAGGTGCGGCGGTATTTCCAGATGACGCCGGAGCAGCCGGGCGTGATCGTCTCGAAGATCGAGCGTGGCGAGAAGGCCGCGGTTGCCGGGCTCAAGCCGTTTGAGATCATCACGCAGGTCGGCGACACGCCCATGAGGAGCGTCGCCGATTTCGAGGCGGCCCTCAAGGCCGGCGGCGAGTTGCGGCTTTCGGTCAAGCGGATGACCGAGGGCCGGATCGTCAAACTCAGGATGGATCCCGCGGGCCCATGACCGGCGGGCGGACTTCCCCACCCGAGGGAAGTCGCCTGACGCCGGTCTCGGGGTTCGTCGCGGCGAGCGAATCGGCGCCGGGGGGCTACTTCGGGCGGGCGGTCAGGGCCTGGTTCAGCGTGCCCACGCCGTGACTGACAGCCGAGTCCGCCTCGCGCTGCGCCCGTCCCGTTACTGAGTCGCTCGCCTTATCCATCGATGCCCGCCCCTTCTCGCTCTCGCTCCCTCCGGCACGGATCATCAATACCCCGAGCACGAGCGCCCCGACGGCCAACACCCACGGCATCGCCGCGGACTTCGCGATCGACTTCTTGGCTCCGCCAAACAGCGCCGCGGATGGAGGGGGAATACCCGACTGACTCATACCAAACCTCCGAGGCCTCATGCCTCAGAAACAACTGGCGACACCCGTGGCCCCCGGCCGCAGGGAATCCGGCGATCGCACCACGCCAGCCGCGGAAGGGGGGCGAAGTCCTGGTCGTGCCCAAGTCGCGCGACCGCACTTGGCGCCGAACTGCCCGACAAGGGCCTATTATGGGCCCCCAGCGTGGAGTCCCAGCGTGGCCGAGAAGACCTTCCAGTGCAAACTCGTTACCCCCGCCGCCCAGGTGCTCGACGAGCCGGTGACCTATGCCTCGATTCCGGCGTGGGACGGGCTGTTTGGGGTGCAGCCGAACCGTGCGCCGATCGTCGCGAAACTCGGGCTGGGCGAACTGCGCCTCGACTTTCCGGACAAGGGCAACGCCAAGGGCGGCAGCAGGTCGTTCCTCGTCGATGACGGGTTCGTGCAGATGGTGAACAACCGGCTGACGATCCTCGCCGCGGTGGCCACGCCCGTCGAGAGTCTCTCGGAGGCGGATGCGGCGAGCGAACTGGCGGCGTTGGAGCGGGCTGCTCCCGCGGACAAGGCGTCCGCGGCGCGAGCCAACAAGGATAAGGCGAGGGCGCGCCTCAAGGTCCGTCTTGCGAAGCGATCCAAGGCGATCTGACTTCGCGAGTGCTTGCGACGTCCGTGGTGAAGCGAGCCGGTCAGGGGTGTCGGGCTGACGGTAGGATTGGCGGATGAAAGAGCCGGCGCGGCAGGTCAGGCAGCGGTACGTCTGCGTGCGCGCGCCGCAGTCCCTTCGCGTCGATGGGGACCTCTCGAAGCCGGCATGGCGCGAGGCCACGTGGACCGCGGACTTTGTGGACATCGAGGGCGACGCACGACCGAAGCCGCGGCTTCGGACACGGGCGAAGATGATGTGGGACGACGAGTGCCTCTACATCGGCGCCGAGATGGACGAGCCGGACCTGTGGGGGACGCTCACGCAGCGCGACAGCGTGATCTTTCACGACAACGATTTCGAGGTGTTCCTGAACCCCACGGGCGACAGCCACGAGTACTACGAGTTGGAGGTCAATGCGCTTAACACGGTCTGGGATTTGTTCCTGCCCAAGCCGTACAAGGATGGCGGGCAGGCGGACAACGGGTGGGACGCGGCGGGCCTACGGACGGCGGTGCGGCTTGATGGGACGCTCAACGATCCGCGCGACCGTGACCGGGGATGGAGCGTCGAGATCGCGATGCCGTGGCGATCCTTCGATCGGCATGGCGATCGGCGCGCCGCGGCGCCACGGGAGGGCGACCAATGGCGCATGAACTTCTCGCGCGTGGAGTGGGACCTGGAAGTCGTGGAAGGGGATGACGGTCGGCCCGAGTATCGAAAGGTTGTGGGCAGGCCGGAGCACAACTGGGTGTGGTCGCCGCAGGGGGTGATCGACATGCACCGCCCCGAGATGTGGGGGTACGTGCAGTTTGGCGGCGGGGCGTTCGTGGACGACGGTTCTGGGGCGGCGCGCGAGCGGCTGCACGCGGCGTATTACGCGCAACGGAGACATCGGGCCGAGTTCGGGCGATGGCTCGAGCCGGGGGAGGTCGGCGTGGAGGGGGTCGGAATGGCGAGCGTGGGGGAGGGCTGGCGGGCCTGGACGGAGTTCGTGGACTCTCGCGGCGCACGGCAGAGGGCGTGGATCAGCGACGACGCGAGAGCGTGGGTGCAGTAGCGAAGAAGAGGCGAGACGAAGTGTCGTCGGTGAGACAGCGCGGCGACGGAAGGGAGAATGCAAGTCGTCGCGGCGCTCGGCTAGGAGGGCTTGAAGAGGCCCTTGGGATCGGTGCCGAGCATGCCCGCGGCGAGGGCGCGAGCATCGACAGGAGTCAGCGCGCGGAGCGTGGCGGCAGGGGCGATGGGGATGAGGGTGAGCGCGTCGAGTGCGTCCTCGACGATCGGCGGGAGCACGTCGTCGCGAGTCTCCCACTGAAGGTGATCGAAACGAGCGAGGTTGAGCGGCCTGGCGTAGGCGCGCATGGTGCGCTCCCCGCGGGCGTTGAAGTAATCGTTGAAGTACGACACGACGAGTTCGCGGAGCGAGCGATAGACCGGCTCGCGAGCGCGGATGCCGACGAAGTTGGACTTGGCGAGCGCCCCCCACAGCCCGCGTCGCTGATAGACAGCAAGCAGGTGCCCGTCGTCGTTGACCGCATGGATCCAGACGACTCGAGGCGGGTGTCCCAGTCTGCGCAGGGCGGCGGCGGCGAGGAGCGCGCCATCCACGCAGTGAGCGCGGCGATCAGCGAGCACTCGCCGGGGACAGCGGTAGAAGTCGTCGCAGGAGTAATCGAGCGAGTCGAGGAGGTCTTGGATGTGGCGCGGGGAGCGAAGGCGAACGAGGGCGCGAAGGTCGCGGGGCGGGGCCATCAGAGTTGCCAGAGGCTCGAGGCCCAAGTGAGCCCGCCGCCGAATGCGACGAGGAGGATCTTCTGGCCGTCGTGGATGCGCCCGGAGCGTCGCAGTTCATCGAGGCAGACCGGAACGGAGCCCGCGGAGGTGTTCCCGACGCGCTCGATGTTGGTGTAGAACTTCTCGTGGGGGATGCCGAAGCGCTCGCGGGCGGCCTCGAGGATGCGGGCGTTGGACTGGTGGCAGACGAACTGGTCGATGTCCTCGGCACGGAGGCCGGCCTTGTCGAGGGTCTGCGCGATGAGGTCCTGGAACTTGGTGACGGCGAACTTGTAGACCTCGCGGCCGTTCATGTACATGAGCCCGAGTTTGCGCCGGTTGGGATCGGCGTCTTCCGGGAAGTCGCGCGGCTCGCGCGGGATGTAGAGGTGCTTCCACCCGTGGCCGTCGGAATGCATGGCCTGGGCGAGGATGCCCTTGCTCGGATCGCTGGTGGCGGTGTAGACGGCGGCGCCGGCGGCGTCGCCGAAGAGGATCGCGGTGCCCCGGCCCTCGGTGCAATAGTCCATCAGCGGGGTGAGGACATCGACGCCCACGACGCCAACGGTGCGATACGCGCCGCCCTTGACGAGTTCGTGGGCGAAGTTGGTGGCGTAGACGAACCCGCAGCACGCCGCGGAGAGATCGACGGCGCCGCACGCCCCAGCGCCGATGGCCTCGGCGACTCGGCAGGAGGTGGAGGGGCACGTCATCTCCATCGAGACCGTCGCGACGATGAGCATGTCGAGATCGGTGGGCTTGAGGCCGGCGTTGTCGAGGGCACGAGAGAGGGCCGCGACGCTGATCGAGGTCGTGGTCTCGCCCTTGTCGCGGTCGATCCTGCGGCGTTCGCGGATGCCGGTGCGCTGGACGATCCACTCGTCGCTCGTGTCCATCCAGCGCTCGAGGTCCTTGTTGGAAATGACGTTCGAGGGCAGGTAGTGGCCGGTCCCGGCGATGCGGACGCCCCGCGGGCTGGAGGGAAGGGGCGGGGTCATTCACACTCCTCGGCGTCGGCGACCACGCCCATCTCTCGCTCGACCTGTTCGAGGCGCTCGACGATTGCGGCGTTGACGCCGCTGCGGACGAACTCACGCGACATCCGGATGGCGGACTTGATGGAGCGGCGGTTGCTGGATCCGTGGGCGATGATGAACCCGCCGTTGACGCCCAGCAGGGGCGCCCCGCCGTGCTCGTGGTAGTCGATCTTGGAGTAGAGCCGCTTGACGACGGGCTCGAGCCGGAGCGCGAGTTCGGGGTCGTGGTTGAGGATCTCGTGGGCGATGGCCGAAACGACGGTCTTGACGAGCCCCTCGGCCATCTTCAAGAGGGTGTTGCCCACGAACCCGTCGGTGACGATCACATCGGTGACGCCGTCGGCCACGTCGCGGCCCTCGACGTATCCGATGTAGTTGAGCCCCGGCGTGGCCTTGAGGAGGTCACGCGCCTGCTTGATGAGATCGGTGCCTTTTTCTTCCTCGGTGCCGATGTTCATCTGGGCGATGCGCGGGTTGCGCAGACCGAGCACATGCCGCGCGTAGGTGTCGGCCATGATCCCGTATTGCCAGAGGTGGGTGGGCCTGGGCTCGGGGTTGGAGCCGGCGTCGATGAGAACGACGGGTCCGTTGAAGGTTGGGATGGTGACGGCGATTCCGGGCCGCTGGACGCGCGGGAGCCGTTTCATCTGCATGATAGCGGCCGAGACGCACGCACCGGTA
This sequence comes from Phycisphaerae bacterium, assembly GCA_016793805.1. Lineage (GTDB taxonomy): Bacteria > Planctomycetota > Phycisphaerae > Phycisphaerales > UBA1924 > JAEUIZ01. Next base: position 13,910 of record JAEUIZ010000040.1, on the reverse strand, counting down.
TTCCCGGCGGACATGACGGCATCGGCGCGGCGCTCAGGCGGCGTCTTGGTCGATCCGAGCCGAGCCATGCGAACGATGGTCGAATCCGCCTTCTGCCGCACGGCCTTGGCGGGCTGCTCGTGCATCTCGATGTTCTGCGTCGCGTGCTCGATGGAGATTCGAGCATCGCGCACCCCACGTTCATCGAGAAAGTCGCGGATGACCTCCTGCGGCCCGACCCAGACGATCTCGTCTGACGGGTCGAGGAGGTCCATAGCATCCAGCCCGCCGTTGAGCACGACATCGGGCGCGTGATCCCCGCCGAGGACGTCGATGGCGAGCCGCATGTCGGATCCCTGGGAGGAGGTCTGCGGCGCTAGTCGCGGGTGACACCGATGCCGAGTTTGGGAACGGAAATGCGGAGCCCAGCGCGAACGTACCCGGAGTCCTTGCAGGCGCGATGGTGCTGCTTGGGCATGCCCGAGAGCGGATCGACCGTCTGCTTGGTGGCCGTGAGGGCATGATGCGAGCGGCGGCGGCGTGTGCGTCCGTAACTCTGACGAAATGCGGGAAGCATGGGTGAATCCTCGAAGCGGCCGCGGGAACGCCGCGAACCCGACCAATCACCGAAACCGAAGCAGGACAAAGGACGGATCGAATCAAGGCGAAGGGTAGAGGAGGGTAGAGGGGGTGTCAATGGGCCGAGGACTGAACCCCTCGGCGACGCGAACAAGCGACCGAGGCGACCCGTCAGGCGAGGGCTGGTCGAAACGGGAAGCGAGATGCGTGCCTGGGAGAAGGACGCTGGTAGCATCGAGGGTGAGTGGCCGGGCGGCCGGAAAGGCGAGCGATGGCAAAGGCAGTGGTTGATCCGGGCGAACTCCGTCGATTCGCGGCGGAGTTAAAGCGATTCAACACGAACCTGCGTGAGCAGTTGTCGGTGATCCAGGCACGGACGAACGACCTGTCGCAGAGTTGGCGCGACCAGGAGCAGGTGAAGTTCGCCGAAGAGTTCGAGCAGACGACGCGGGTGCTGGCGCGATTCTGCGAGGCGGCGGACAAGCACGTGCCGTTCCTGCTCCGCAAGGCGGAGAAGATCGAGGAGTACCTGAGCCAGCGCTAGCGGGAGATCGAGCGGCGAGGGAGCGCGGAGCAAGGCGGCCCGCGCGGGGCATCTGGAGGCGGCATGGCGGAGCGTGCGAGAGTGCATGAGAGCGAGGCGCTTCGGCAGGCGCGGGCGGCGCTGCTCGAGTTCTCCGATGCCGCGCTCGTGGCGATCTCGTCGGTCAACGCGGAGATCATGAAGGTCTCGGAGTGGCTGCGCATGGATCGGCCCGCGCACTGGAAGAAGCAGGTGCGCAAAGGCGAGGACGAGGTCGCGGCGGCCAAGTCAGCGATCATGCGCAAGCGCATCATCTCGGCGCCCGAGCCCGCGCCGATCGTGGACGAGCAGAAGGCGCTGCGGAAGGCCGAGCGCAAACTCGAGCACGCGAGGCAGAAACTCGCGGCGACGCAGCGGTGGCTCCCGGTGTGGGAGAAGGAAGCGAGCCTGTACCAGGCGTCGTGCCACGGGCTCGCGGAGACGATCCGGCGGGAGATCCCGATCGCGGTGGGCAAGTTGGATCGGATGCTCTCGAGCCTTGAGGCATACGCGAAGATGACGCCGCCCGCGTCCGAAGGCGCGCCGCGCACGGTGGAGGGCGACCAGAGTGCGGCCCACGACTCCGGGGATGCAACGGGAGATGGCTCCGACGCGGGAGCCGACGGCGAAGGAGGTTCGGCATGAGCATCGGCGTGGCGAAGGCAAACCTGATGGACGCGGCCAAGCAGTTGCGGCTCAAGTGGGACCGCCTGCGCCCGATGTGGGACGACGACGTGGCGCGGCAGTTCGAGGAGAAGTACGTGCGCGCCCTGGAGCCTGGCCTCATGGCCGCGGTCAAGGGGCTCGACCACGTCGCGGACCTCGTCGCGGCGGTTCGGCGAGACTGCGGCGACGACGGCGTCTGGGCGGGGTAAGTCGGCGGTCGCTATGGTGTCGGCTCGAGGGGCGGCGACCCTCGCGCTGGTGCGACCCGGAGGCCGCGATGTCGGACGGGACGATCTCGGGACGTGAACGGGCGTTGCTTCAGGACTTGGAGTCGCTCGTCGCGCTCAGGTCGGCGGGCGAGGCCTCGCTGGCGTCGCGGTGGAGCCAGGGTTCCGGGGCCGCGGAACTCGCGCACGACCAGGCGATCGCCATGGCGAAAAAGGAGTGGTCGCGAATCACCGACGCGGGGTGGGCGGCCTGCGTGGAGTCTCAGAAGGCGCTCACGGACTCGCTCGCGGCAGAGATGGAGTCGCTGCGGCGGACGATGAGCGTCGAACTCGCGGCGTTCAACGAGCGCACCGAGGCCGTGATCGCGGCCGGGAAGCGCGAGGCCGAGGAGATCACCTGGCTCGCGGACACGGTCGCGGAATCGGCGCAGACGAAGACTCGCTTGGCATACGAGCAGGCGCGGCGTGCGGCCGAGGCCCGGGAGGCGACGCTCGCGACGCTTCGTGCCGACGCGGACGAGTTGCTCCGGCGGTATCGGCACTCGACGCTACCTTCGATCGAGGAGCCGGGCGAGCGCTCGCCCCGAGCGGGGGCGGGCGCGAGCGGGGCAACGGCGGGAAACCCCGGAACGCAAGCCGCGACCGATGAGGCGCTGACGCTGGCAAGAGAGGCGTGTGAGGCGTTGACGCGCCGAGTGCGGCCCATCGTACTGAGGCTGCCTTTGGTCACGACCTGGGTGGCTCTGGGCGCGGGCCTGGGCGTTGGCGTGGCGATGGGCGTGAAGGGAGAAGACTGGCACCGCGTGATCTGGCCTTTCGCGCCCGTCGGCGCGGGCGTCATGGGCGTGGCGCTCGGGGCGTTGGCTTTGTGGTGGCGGCGACGAGTGCCACATGCGGCGCGGCACGCCGCGGAACTGCTCGCGGTTGCGTCGCGGGCCGTCGCGGCATGGCAGGCCGAGGCCATGGCCCAGCGTGATCGAGAGGGGACCGAGATCGCTCGCAGGCGGGAGTCGGACCTGCGTCGCGCCGAGGGCTCGCTGGCTCTGGCCGAGGAGGTCGCCAGGAAGCGGCGAACGGTTGAGCAAGCGGCGCTGCAGGCCGAGCATGAGCGACGGCTCGCGGAGTGCCGGCAGAAGCACGAGCGCGAGTTGCAAGCGGTGCGCGCCAAGGAGCGAGAGATTCGCGCCTCGGCGACCGCGGCCCGAGACGCCGCGACGAGCGAGGCCGCCAGGGCACGTGACGCCAGCCTCGAATCGCTGCGAGAGATGGATCGCGTTCAGCGGACCGAGTTGCGAGAGACATGGCGCGGCGGTTTGGCGAGGATTGCGGCAGAGGTGCGGGCGCTGTCGGCACCCGCGGCGCTGGCGGCGGCGGTGCCGTTCGGCAGGATCGTCGTCGATCGTGCGACCATGGCGGGCGGCATCCCCGCGGACTCGAGTTTCGCCACGGACGATCCCGCGTCGTTCGAGTTGCCAGCGGTGCTCGACCTCCGGGCGCGCGGCTCCCTGCTCGTTCGCACGAGCCCGGAGGAGCGCGCTCGCGGGCTGGAACTGCTGCGGCTGACCATGCTCCAGGCCTTCCGGACGCTGCCAGCCGGGAAAGTGCGTCTCACGATGCTCGACCCGGTCGGACTCGGCGAGAGTTTCGCCGGATTCATGCACCTTGCAGACTACGAAGAGGGACTGATCGGCGATCGCATCTGGACGGAGCCGCGGCACATCGAGCAGCGGCTGACCGACCTGACCGAGCACATGGAGACCGTGATCCAGAAGTACCTTCGGAACGAGTACCGCAGCATCCACGAGTACAACGAGGAAGCGGGCGAGATCGCCGAGCCGTTCCGATTCCTCGTGATCGCGGACTTCCCGGCGTCGTTCAGCGAGGCGGCGGCCAAGCGGCTGGCGAGCATCGCCTCGAGCGGCGGGCGCTGCGGGGTCTACACGCTCATCCATGCGCCACTGGCGTCGGAGTCGGCGCATCGCAAGGGCGTGTCGGCCGCGCCGCCGCACTGGGCGCCCTTCCGCGAGTTGGAGCAGGCGTCGAACGTCTTGGTCGTCAAGGACGGCAAGGTGACGTGGAGCGACGCGGACTTCGGCCGCTGGCCGCTGCATCTGGAGCGGATGCCCGATGGAGAGGCGCTCACGCGCGAGATCCAAGAGTTGGGTCGGCGAGCCAAGGAATCGACGCGCGTCGAGGTCCCGTTCACGGCCGTGGAGCCGGAGGCGATGTGGTCGCTGGATTCGTCGCAGGAGGTGCGCGTGCCGCTGGGCCGAGCGGGCGCGAAGAAGTTGCAGCACTTGCTCCTGGGCCGAGGCACGGCCCAGCACGCGCTGATCGCCGGGCGCACGGGCTCGGGCAAGTCGACGCTCCTGCACGTGATGATCACGGCGGCGGGGCTGTGGTACTCCCCGTCGGAACTCGAGTTGTACCTGGTGGACTTCAAGAAGGGGGTCGAGTTCAAGGCGTACGCGACGCACGCGCTCCCGCACGCGCGGGTGATCGCCGTCGAGAGCGAGCGAGAGTTTGGGCTGAGCGTGCTTCGGCGCCTCGACGCGGAACTGACGCGGCGCGGTGCGCTCTTCCGGGACGCGGGCGTCCAGGATCTGGCGGGCTTCCGCCGGAAGTCTCCGGGCGAGCCCATGCCGCGGGTGCTGCTCGTGGTCGACGAGTTCCAGGAGTTCTTCGTCGAGGACGATCGACTGGCGCAGGAGGCGTCTCTGCTCTTGGATCGTCTGGTGCGACAGGGGCGGGCGTTTGGGATGCACGTCGTGCTGGGGTCACAGACTCTGGGCGGCGCCTACACCCTGGCGCGGAGCACGCTTGGGCAGATGGCGGTGCGGATCGCGCTGCAGTGCGCCGAGGCCGACTCGTACCTCATCATGAGCGAGGACAACGCCGCGCCGCGGCTGCTCTCTCGCCCGGGCGAGGCGATCTACAACGACGCGAGCGGGCTCGTCGAGGGGAACAGCCCGTTCCAGATCGTGTGGCTTCCAGAGCAGACGCGCGACGCGGCGCTCGCGCGGATTGCGGCGATGGCTCAGCAGCGCGGCGTGCGCACGCCGCCACCCATCGTATTCGAGGGCAACATTCCCGCGGACATGACTCGCAACAAGGGCCTCGCGGACGCGATCGAGCGAGGCGAGAGCGGCCCGGTTCGACTCTGGCTCGGCGACGCCGTCTCGATCAAGGAGCCCACGAGCGTCGTGCTGCGTCGCCAGAGCGGCGCGAACCTGCTTGTCGTCGGGAACCAGGAGTCCGCGGCGCTGGCAACGACGCTGGCGGCGATGTTGAGCGCAGCGGCGAAGCGAGGGACGCGGCTGGTCGTGCTCGACGGAACGCCCGCCGACGCGCCCGAGGCCGACGCGATCGGCAGCGCGGCCCGCGCGATTGGAGCGAAGCATGGCGGCCCGCGCGCGGCGGCCGCGGAGGTCGCGACCCTGGCGGCCGAACTTGATCGAAGGCTCGCCGACGAGCGCAGCGACCCGGCCGATGTTGTGCTCTTCATCCACGGGCTGCACCGGTTCCGCGACCTTCGGCGGGGCGACGACTTTGACTTCTCGGCCAGCGCCGACCAGCCCGCCAAGGTCCTGATGCGACTCATCCGCGAGGGACCCTCGGTCGGGATGCACGTCGTAGTCACCTGCGACACCGTCAGCGGCATCGAGCGGGCCTTCGAGCGGAGCGCCCTGCGAGACTTCGAGTCCCGCGTGCTCTTGCAGATGAGCGCCGCGGACTCCACGCACCTCACCGACAGCCCGGTCGCCTCGACGCTGGGAAGGCACCGGGCGGTGCTGTACCAGGAGGACGCGGGCACGTTCGAGAAGTTTCGGCCGTACTCGACTCCCCCGAGCGGGTGGGTCGAGCAATCGGCGGCAATCCTGGCGGCGCGGTAACTGTGATGGGACGTGCTGGCCGTCCACCCGGACGGGGATAGACCCTGCCGTGGAACCTCGATTCTTGGCCTAGGCCCGACAGTTTTATCGAAGTTCGGCCCGTCCGAGGACGATGACACGACGGTTTGTTCTTCAGTGGTGCCGAGAGGTCGGCAGTCCCCGCGCGATGGCCGCGCGGGCAGTGGTCCTGCTTCATCCATGCGACATCCCCAAAGCCACAGACCTGATGGACGACGCGTTGCCCGCTTCGGGCCGGCGCGGCTTGCGCAGATGTGCGGCATCGCTGGAGTGCTGGCCTCGCCAGTAGCGGTAGCACAGCCGCCGCAGAGCGCCCCATCGGTGGCGGCGTCCGCGGATGGGCCGAGGGTGACCGCGACGGCGATCACGCTGCGCTACGCGCGCCAGCACCCAGACCTCCCGGCGATCGACTCGCTGGCAGCGGTGGGGGTGAGGCTGGCAAGTGTGGACGACGCGCTGGTCGCGTGGCGTGAGGGGCTGGAACCGATCGAACTGACACTCGGCGAGATCGCCACGCCGGGGGAGGCTCGCGCATTCTCGGCGAGCGCGGTCAACGCGTGCGGCGCGGCCGTGATGAGGGCGTTGGCGGCACGGGGGCTTGCGGGCCTGCATGTCGGGCCCGATCCGGCGGAGTTGGACCCGCGAACGGGCGACGATCGCCGGTCGTCGTCGAGCGCGCCGCTCACGCTCCTGGTCTCGACGACGGTGGTGACGAAGGTGCGGTCGTCGGCCGTCGGGTCGCGGTTCGGCGAGGGCGAGACGGCCAACCGCCTCGAGCACGCGTTCGTGCGGTCGCACTCCCCGCTGCAGGCGCCCGATGGCGAGAGGCGGGTCGACGTGCTGCGCAGGGACTTGCTCGAGGACTACATCGCGAGGCTCAACCGTCGTCAGGGCCGTCGCGTCGAGGCCGCGATCAGCGGCACCGGCAACCCGGGCGAGGCCGAACTCGACTTCCAGATCATCGAGGTCAAGCCCTGGCTCGTGTACGCGCAGGTCTCGAACACCGGGACGGCCCAGACGAGCATGTGGCGCGAGAAGTTCGGCTTCATCCACAACCAACTGACGAATCGCGACGACGTGCTGAGCCTTGTCTATGCGACGGCGGACTTTGACGCCGCCAATGCCGTGGCGGGTTCGTACGAGCGGCCGATCGGATCGAGCGACACGCTCCGCGGGCGTGTCTATGGGTCATGGCATGAGTTCACCGCGTCCGAGTTCGGGCAGGACGCGGACTTCACCGGCGACGGGTGGTCGGTTGGCGCCGAGGTCGTCGCGACGGCGTGGCAGCGACGCGAGGTGTTCATCGACGCGCTGGGCGGCGTGCGGTTCGACCGCGTCCACGTCAACAACCAGTTCGCGCTTGTCGAAGGCAACGCGGACTTCCTGATGCCCTATGTCGGCACGCGGCTGGAGCGCACCGCGCGGGGGATGTCCACGTCCCTGTCGGCGACACTCGAAGCATCGCTGGCGGACGCAACCGGCGTGAGCCAGGCAGAAGCGGAGCGCCTCGGCCGGACCCGGCCCGATGAGGATTGGACGGTCCTTCGCGCCGAGTTCACGCACTCGATGTTCCTCGAGCCGCTCGTGCTGGGAGCGGCCTGGGATGACCCCAAGACGCCCGACGCGCGCGCGACGATGGCCCACGAACTCGCCTTCTCGGGCAAGTGGCAGATGGCCTTCGGGAACCGCCTGATCCCGCAGGCGCAGGAGACGGCCGGCGGCGCGATGAGCGTTCGCGGCTATCCGGAGTCCGTAGCCGCGGGCGACAGCGTGATCTTCGGAAGCGTCGAGTATCGCTACCACGTCCCGCGCGGGCTGGGCGTCGAGCCGGACCCGTCCAAGACGCCGCTGTTCGGCCGCCCGTTCCGCGTTCGCCGCGAGACCCGGCAGGGCCAGCCCGACTGGGATCTCGTCGTTCGCGGGTTCGTAGACGGGGCGCGGGTGGTGCAGAGCGACAGGCTCTCATTCGAGCGTGACGAGACGCTGCTGGGGGCCGGCGTGGGCGTGGAAGTGCAGTTGTATCGACACCTGAACGCGCGTGCCGACTGGGGCGTCGCGCTTCACGACACCACGGCCGGGAGCGTCTCGGCCGGGAGCAGCAGGTTCCATCTGAGTTTCACGGTTGTGTACTAGCACGAGGACCGGCGGGCGAGCGGCCCGCCGGACGACAGGAGCGATGCGATGAAGACCGCCATGAACGTCCGTTCTCGGAGCCTCGGGTGCGTGATCGGGCTCGGCCTGGGCAGGTTCACGTTCGTCGGAGGTGGCGTCGGCCTGATGATCTCGGCCTCGGCGGCCTTCGCGGGCCCGGATGGCCCGTCGGTCGTGCGCGGGCAGGCGACCATCCAGCAGAACGGGCGGAACACGGTCATCACCGCGGGGAACAACGCGGTCATCAACTACCAGAGTTTCAGCATCGGGGCCAGCGAGTCGGTCCGGTTCATCCAGCCGAGCGCGACGAGCCGCGTGCTCAACCGCGTCACGGGCGCGGACCCGACGCGGATCGACGGGACGCTGACCGCGAACGGCCGCGTGTACATCGTGAACCCCGCGGGCGTGTCGTTCGGTCAGGGCGCGGTGGTCAACGCGGCGGGACTTTTCGCGGCCGCCGGACGCATGACCGACGCCGACTTCCTCGCGGGGCGCGATCGCTTCACAGGCACGGGAACGGTGGACAACGCGGGGACCATCCGCGCCGACGCGGTGCACCTCGTGGGTCGGCAGGTCGTGAACTCCGGGACGATCGTCGCGGAAGGCGGCATCGTCACCATGAACGCCGGCGGCGATGTGCTCATCGGCGAGCGCGACGGCACCACCTTCGCGCGCATCCGCGGCGCGGCAGGAAGCGGGAGCGCGGCGGCCATCGAGAACTCCGGGACCGTGCGCGCTGAGGGCGGCGCCGTCCTCTTTGGCGTGGGCGACGCCTTCGCGCTCGCCGTGGACGCGTCGGGCGACGTGCGTGCTCGCACGATCGAAGTCGACGGCGGCGCGCGCGGCATCGTGAGCGTCAGCGGGACGCTCGACGCGTCGAGCGCCGAGGGCGTCGGCGGGCGCGTCGTCGTCACGGGCGAGAAGGTCGGGCTCTTTGGCGCCACGATCGACGCCTCGGGCAGCGCGGGCGGTGGCGAGGTCCTCCTGGGCGGCGAGTACCAGGGTCGCGGGAACGTGCGGAACGCCGAGTATGCCTATGTCGGCGAGGACTCTTCGGTCCGTGCCGATGCCACGCAAGCGGGCAACGGCGGTCGTGTCATTGTCTGGTCGGAAGAGGTCTCCCGCGTCCATGGCGAGATCAGCGCGCGCGGCGGGTCGATCGCGGGGCAGGGCGGCTTCGTCGAGACCTCGAGCCGCAACTACCTTGACGTGACTCGAACCCCCGACGTGACCGCTTCGCGTGGTGCGGGCGGCCTCTGGCTCATCGATCCCAACAACATCACCATCGTCGCGGGCAGCACCGCCACCAACATCAACTCGACCAACCCCTTTGCCTCCACGGCCAACAGCGCGCAACTCGGCGTGAACCTCATCACCGCGGCCCTCACCGGCGGCGCCAGCGTCTCCGTCACCACGGCCACGGGCGGCGCCAACTCCCAGGTCGGGAACATCACCCTCAACACCACGCTGAACTACAACGGCACCGGCACCAACACGCTCACATTCTCCGCTCACAACAACATCGTGATCAACGGGCAGATCACGGACTCCTCGCCGGGAGGCGACTCGCTCAACCTGGTCCTCGTCGCCGACAGCGATGCCAGCGGCGCGGGCGACGTGGACATCAACGCCGCCATCAACCTTGGAGGCGGGACCTTCAGCAGCAGCGGCGTCCACTTCGACAACACCGGCGCGTCGATCTCGGCCGCCTCGCTCGCGTTCACCCACACCGGCAACGTCAATGTGTTCAACACGACCGCCACCAACCTTGGCGCGTCCACGATCGGCGGGACGCTCACCGTCCTGACGACCGCGGGCGGGATCACCGACTCCGGCGTCGTCACTGTCGGCGGCGCTTCGGCCTTCTCCTCGTTCGGCAGCGACGACGACATCGTGATCGACCAGTTGGACTCCTCCGGCGCGGTCAGTCTGACGACCATCGGCGCCGGAGGCAACGCCACCGTTGTCAACGCCTCCGCGCTCGACATCGCGTCTGCCAACGTCGGTGGCGACCTGTCGCTCGACGCCGACACGGGCAACCTGACGGCCTCGGGCGCCGTGGTCGTCGGCGGCAACGCGTCGCTCGCTACCTCGCAGACCAACGCCGACATCTCCATCGCGGACCTGACCGTCGCGGGCACGATCGCGCTCAGCACCGTCGGCGCAACCGGCGACGCCACCATCACCAACTCCAGCGGTCTGACCTTCGCGACGAGCACCATCGGTGGGTCACTCAGCGCCACCGCGACCACCGGGGACATCTCGGATAGTGGCACGGTGACCATCGGCGGCACGTCGAGTTTCATCGCTGCCGACGCGGACAGCACGATCACGCTCGACCAGATCGCGGCCACCGGCGCCGTGTCCGTCACGACCGCCGGCGCCAACGGCGACGTCACGCTCGCCAATGCCGGCGCGCTCATCCTCGGCACCAGCACCATCGGCGGAAGCCTCGACGCGAGCGCGACCTCCGGCAACATCACCGATACCGGCACCGTCACTGTGGGCGGCAACGCGATCTTCCTCACCTTCGGCACCAATGACGACATCACCCTCGATCAACTCGCCGTCACCGGAACCGTCGCGGTCGACACCATCGGCAGCACCGGCCACGCCACCATCGTCAACGCCACTGCGCTCGACCTCGCGGGCAGCAACGTCGGCGGGAACTTCTCCGCGACTGCGGCCACGGGGAACGTCACCGACAGCGGCCTTGTCGTGGTCGGTGGCAACGCCGCTTTCGTTGCCGGCAACAGCGGCGACGACATCGTGCTCGATGAGCTGGCCGTCGCTGGTTCGCTGTCCCTGACCACATCTGGAGCGGGCGGCCATGCCACGGTTGTCAACGCGATCGCTCTTGATCTTGGCGCCTCCTCCGTTGGCGGCAATCTCGCTGCCACCGCCTCCACCGGCAACCTGACCGACTCGGGCACCATCACCGTCGGCGGCAACGCCTCGTTCACGACCAGCAACGCCAATGACGACATCATCGTCAATCAGTTGGCTGTGTCAGGCTCGGTCGCCGTCAACACCACCGGCAGCACGGGGAACGCCACCGTCGTCAACGCCACCGCTCTGGATCTCGCCGCGTCCAGCGTGGGCGGCGACCTCTCCGCTACCGCCAGCACCGGCAACCTGACCGACTCCGGCACGGTCATGGTCGGCGGCGATGCCGCGTTCACCACCAGCAACACCGACGACGACATCGTCGTCAATCAACTGAACGTCACAGGTGTCATCTCCGTCAACACCACCGGCGCCAGCGGCGATGCAACCATCGTCGAGGCATCCTCACTCGATATCGGCGCCAGCAACGTGGGTGGCACGCTGCTCGCCACCTCCACGATCGGCAACATGACCGATTCCGGCACGATCAGCGTCGGCGGGGGCGCCGCGTTCACCACGTCCGCCACCAATGCTGGCATCACGCTCGATCAACTCGCGGTCACCGGCGCGATCTCCCCCATCACCACCGGCGGTGCTGCCAATGTGACGATCGTCAACGCCTCTGCCGTCAACATGGCCAGTTGGACCGTGGGCGGCAACCTCAGCGTCACCGCGACCACGGGCAATATCACGGACTCCGGCACGGTCACCGTCGGCGGCAACGCCACGTTCACCACCAGCCAGACCAACGCCGACATCATTGTCGATGACATCGACGTGACCGGCTCCGTCTCACTGTTCACCACAGGCGCCACGGGCCACGCCACGATCGTCGACGCGTCCGGGCTCATCCTGGGGGCTTCCAGCATCGGTGGCAATCTCGACGCTACCGCCACGCTCGGCACGATCACCGATAGCGGCACCGTGACAGTCGCGGGCGACGCATCCTTCACCGCCAGCCAGGCCAATATGAGCATCGTGCTGGATTCGCTGGCCGTCGCCGGCTCGATCACCCCCAGCACGAGCGGTGCCGGCGCCAACGTCACGATCGGCAACGCGACGGCCGTGGACGTGGCGGGGTGGACCGTCGGCGGCAATCTGACCGTCATCGCCGCCACAGGCAACATCACCGATTCCGGCTCCGTCACCGTCGGCGGCAACGCCTCCTTCACCACCAGCCAGACCAACGCCGACATCGTCATCGACGACTCGGCCGTCACCGGCTCCATCAGCGTGAACACCACCGGCAGCACCGGCCACGCCACCATCACCCACGCCACCGGCGTCGACCTCGGCGCGTCCTCTGTCGGCGGCAACCTCACCGTTACCGCGACCACCGGCAACATCACCGACTCGGGCGCCGTCGCCGTCGGCGGCAACGCCTCATTCACCACGAGCCAGACCAACGACGACATCACGGTCGATCAGTTGGCCGTCACCGGCAGCGTCGCCGTCAACACCACCGGTGCGACGGGCCACGCGACCATCGTCAACGCGACGGCTCTGAACCTCGCGGCCTCCAGCGTCGGCGGCAGCCTCGCCGCCACCGCCTCCACCGGCAACCTGACCGACTCGGGCACCATCACCGTCGGCGGCAACGCGACGCTCACCACGAGCAACACCAACGACGACATCCTCGCCGACCAACTCGTCGTCACCGGCACCGTCGCCGTCAACACCACCGGCAGCACCGGCCACGCCACCGTCGTCAACGCGACGGCCCTCGACCTCGCGGCCTCCAGCGTCGGCGGCGACCTGAGCGCTACCGCCACGACAGGCAACGTCACCGACTCCGGCACGATCACCGTCGGCGGCAACGCGACGCTCACCACGAGCAACGCCAACGACGACATCACGGTCGATCAGTTGGCCGTCACCGGCGCCGTGAGCGTCAACACCACGGGCGCCACCGGCCACGCCACCGTCGTCAACGCCACGGCCCTCAACCTCGGCGCGTCCTCCGTCGGCGGCAACCTCGCCGCCACCGCGACCAGCGGCAACCTGACGGACAGCGGCACGGTCACCGTCGGCGGCAACGCGACGCTCACCACGATCAACGCCAACGACGACATCCTCGCCGATCAACTCGCCGTCGCCGGCACGGTGGCCGTCAACACCACCGGCGCGACGGGCCACGCCACCATCGTCAACGCGACGGCTCTTGACCTCGCGGCCTCCGCCGTCGGCGGCAACCTCTCCGCCACCGCGACCACGGGCAACGTCACCGACTCTGGTGCCGTCACCGTCGGCGGCAACGCCTCCTTCACCACCAGCCAGACCAACGCCGACATCGTCATCGACGATTCGGCCGTCACCGGCTCGATCAGTGTGAGCACGACCGGCAGCACCGGCCACGCCACCATCACCCACGCCACCGGCGTCGATCTTGGCGTGTCCTCCGTCGGCGGCGACCTCAACGTCACCGCGACCACCGGCAACATCACCGACTCCGGCACGGTCACCGTCGGCGGCAACGCGTCCTTCACCACGAGCAACACCAACGACGACATCACGGTCGATCAGTTGGCCGTCACCGGCACCATCGCCGTCAACACCACCGGGGCGACGGGCCACGCGACCATCGTCAACGCGACGGACCTCGACCTTGCCGCGAGCACGATTGGCGGCAATCTCTCCGCCACCGCGACCACGGGCAACGTCACCGACGCCGGCGCGATCACCGTCGGCGGCAACGCGGCGTTCACCACCAGCCAGGCCAACGCCGACATCGTGATCGACGACTCGGCCGTCACCGGCTCGATCCGTGTCAACACGACCGGCAGCACCGGCCACGCCACCGTCACCCACGCCACCGGCGTCGATCTCGGCGCGTCCTCTGTCGGCGGCAACCTCACCGTCACCGCGACCACCGGCAACATCACCGACTCCGGCACCGTCACCGTCGGCGGCAACGCGACGCTCACCACGAGCAACGCCAACGACGACATC
>JAEUIZ010000029.1 GCA_016793805.1 Phycisphaerae bacterium | reverse complement strand
GCGCGTTGTGCCGGTTGGTCATTGATTGCGGCGGGAACGTCAGTGAGACCGCGCGACGCCTGAAACTGACTGAAGGTGCCGTCCGCAACCGGCTGAGGCTGCTGGCCCCCAAACTGCGCGCGACAGGGTTCGACCCCTATTTGACTGGAGGAATGAAATGAACACAGCGACGGTCAAGGAAGACCTGCTGCTCACGGCCGCCGAAGTCGAGATCGAAGCGGCGGGCAAGGACGCCCGGCCCAAGATCAGCGTCGTCGCCTACACCGGGCGCATCATGCGCGTGCCCGGCTGGGGCGATATCGCCATCGACCTGGCGGGCCTCGAAGCGGGCGGCCAGGTGCCCCTTCTGGCCGACCACAACGCCACGGTCGGCAGCGTCGTCGGCCACGGTGAACCTGCCGTCGCCAACGGGCGGCTCGTGGTCGCTGGTGTCGTCAGCGGCGCTGGCGAGCCCGCGCGGCATGTCGTGGAGATGGCCAGGGGGGGCTTCCAGTTCCAGGCATCGGTCGGCGTCGCACCCACCGAGCACGAGCGCGTGAAGCCGAACCAGTCGGTCGAGGTCAACGGGCGGTCGCTGTCGTCGCCGGGCGGGTTCACGCTCGTGCGCAAGGGGCGGCTGCGGGAAGTCAGCATCACGCCGCTGGGGGCCGACGCGGAAACGTCGGTGGCCATCGCGGCCTCACGCCAAGGACGGACGAACATGGCATACATCGCCAACGAAGATCAGATCCGCGCCGACGAGCGCGATCGCCTGAATGAGATCGACTTGACCTGCCGCCCGATGGGCGAGCGGGATTGGGGTCCGCAGCAGAAGCGGGTGGATGACCTGCGGGCCAAGGCCATCGCGGGCGACATCACCGTCGCCGACCTGCGCGCAGGCGTTCTTGAGGTGCTCCGTGCTTCGCGGCCCATCTACTCGGGCGTGCAGCGGGACCACGGGGCGGGCAGCATTCCGCGCGCACGGATCATCGAGGCGGCGATTCTCAAGCGGGCGGGCTTCGCCGCGCTCGCCGAGAAGGCCCTCGGCCCGGCATGCATGGAAGCCGCGGACGACCTGCGCGTGGCCCACACGCTGGACCTGTGCCGCGCGGCGCTCCAGCACGAGGGCATCGACGCTCCCGCCGACCGCGAGGGCATGGTGCGGGCGTCGCTGACGACGCACACGCTCACCGAAGCCCTCGGCAGCGCGGTGAACAAGGTGCTGCTCGACGGCTACCGCGACAGCCCTGCGACCTGGCGGGCCTTCGCGGGCGTGCGCTCGGTGCCCGACTTCAAGACGGCGACTGCCATCCGTCCGTCGTTCACCGGCTCCCTTCAGCAACTCCCGCCCGGCGGCGAGTTCAAGCACGGCGGTGCCGAGGAGGCGACGACGCAGTACAAGGTGGATACTTACGGCAAGATCCTCTCGATCGACCGGCGCGACCTCATCAACGATGACCTGAGCCTGTTCGACTCGGTCGCGCGGGTGATGGGCCAGGCGGCGATGCGGAAGTTGTCCGACCTCACCTACGACACGCTGCTGTCCAACGCGGGTGCTTTCTTCGCCGCGGGCAACGGCAACTACATCACCGGGGCGGACACGAATCTCAGCCCCGACTCGCTGGGGCGGGCCATCGCCGCGATGATCACCCAGCGCGACGCGGAGGGCAACGACCTGGACCTCCGGCCCGTCGTCCTGGTTGTGCCGCCGGAGTTGCAGACGACCGCGCGGGCGGTTCTGGAGAGCGAGTTCATCGCCGCCCAGACGAATCTGCCCACCGGCAACAGCCTCAAGAACGCCGTCGGCCTCGAGGTCGAGCCGCGCCTGAGCAACACGAAGAAGTACGGCAACAAGGCCTCGACGAAGCACTGGTACCTCTTCGCGGCACCCGCGGCGAGCCCGCTCATCGTCGGGTTCCTCAACGGCCAGCAGACGCCCACCGTCGAGTTCTTCGGGCTCGACCAGACGGTGAACAAGTTGGCCGTCTCGTGGCGCGTCTACTTCGACTTCGGCGCGGCCCTGTGCGACCCGCGGGCGGCGGTGCGCAGCAAGGGCGAGGCGTAGTCCGACCTTCTTGAGTCGGCCGGGGGCGGCTCGTGCGCCCCCGGCTTTTCTCCCTCAACCTCGAATGACGCACGCCGCGCCGATCGCGGCGGCGCGATAGGTGCGCACTCATGGACGAGATCAAGAACAACATGGCCGATGTCACGCTCCTCACCGTCCGCCAGGTCGCGGACCTGCTGGGCGTGCACGTCCGCAGCGTCTGGCGCATGTCGCAGACGGGCGACATTCCCGCGCCGGTCCGCCTGAGCGAGCGTGTCGTTCGCTGGCGGTTGGCCGACCTCCGAGTTCATCTCGACCGCAAGGCCCCGGGGGTGCGCCAATGAGCGCACCCGATGATGCCCTCGGCCTGGTCGGACTCGTCGCCGCGCTCTTCGAGCCGGATGACCTGGTCGAACTGCGCGCGGTGCCCGAGCCCGTGAAACGCCGCTGGCTCCTCGCTTCGCAGTTGCCGTCGTTCCACAGCCCGGGATGGAAGGCGCGGAACGTCCACTTCGGGCCGAACCCGCGCCGACGCAAGGGCGGCACGACCGCCGATGTGGCGCTGGCCCGTTGCCTGTTTGTGGACATCGAGAATGTCACCGCAGACGAGGCGACGGCTCGCATCGCCGCATCGGCCCTGCCCGAGCCATCCGCCATTGTGTCGAGCGGCGGGGGTGTTCACGTCTACTGGCGACTCGCCGAGCCGATGGAAGACCTCGACATCTGGACCGCAAGGCAGAAGGCGATGATCGGAGTCCTGGCCTCTGATCCCGTCGTGAATGACCCGCCCCGAGTGATGCGCTTGCCGGGCACGCTGAACCACAAGTACGACCCGCCGCGCCCATGCGAGATCATCGCGTGTAGTCCGATCCGCTACGCGCTGGACGCTTTTCCTTCCCCGGCACAGGCGGTGATCTCCATCCCGCCGCGAACATGGTTGGAGTCGTCGCCCGAGGTCGAGCGACGCGCCGCGGCGTACCTCGACCGCATCCCGCCTGCCATCTCCGGCTCGGGCGGACACGGCCAGGCCTACGCGGCCGCAACGGCGATGGTGCATGGATTCGGGCTCGACCCCACGGTTGCGCTCGCTTTGCTCCGCGATCGGTACAACCCGCGCTGCCAGCCCCCTTGGACGGACAAGGAACTCATGCACAAGATTGACGACGCCGCGGCGAAGCCACACGACAGGCCCTTCGGCTGGCTGCGGGATGCGGACAGTCAGAAGACCGCACCGTCCGTCCTGGTTCCATCGAATGCGGTAGCAGGGGCGGCCGTCCGCCGCCTCCGCGTTCGCTGCCTCGCCGATGTTGAGCCGACCGCGATTCGCTGGCTTTGGCCCGGGCGCATCGCGCTCGGCAAGATCACCATGCTCGCGGGCCATCCAGGACTCGGAAAGTCGTTCCTCACCTGCGACTTGGCGGCCCGAGTCTCGGCCGGATTGCCGTGGCCCGACGTTGGCGACCCGTGCCCGCAAGGACAGGTGCTCATCCTCAACGGCGAGGACGATCCGTCCGACACCATCCGCCCACGGCTCGACGCCGCTGGCGCGGACGTGTCGAAGGTCCACTTCATCGACGGCGTGGACACAACGCGCGAAGGCGAGATCGACCCGTTCGAACTGGCCCGCGACACACGGCTCCTTCGCGACCACATCGAGGCGACGCCTGACGTGCGACTTCTCGTGATCGATCCGGTCAGCGCGTACATCGGCCAGGTGGACGACCACCGCAACTCCGAGGTCCGCGGGCTCCTGCGCCCCCTCGCCGAGTTGGCCCACGAGACGGGCGTGGCGATCGTGCTCGTGACGCACTTGAACAAGGGCGTCGGCGAGGCGATCAATCGCATCATCGGTTCAATCGCATGGGCCGCCGCCGCGCGCGCGGCATGGGCGGTGATCCGCGATCCCGACGACGACAAACGACGACTCATGCTGTGCCTGAAGAACAACATCGGCTTGGAATCGCTCGGCATGGCGTACCGCATCATCACTCCGCCCGGTGAGGGCTCGCTCGCCGCGCTCACAGGCGTCGGGCGCGTCGAGTGGGAAAACGAGCCGCTGAACGTTCGGGCAGACGACGTTCTTGGCGCACCTCGCGGCGAGGGCGTGCTCGACCCCGCTCCAGCGAAGGCCGAGGCGGTGGGTTTCCTCCGCGAACTGCTCAAGAACGGCCCCGTCGCCAGCGAGCAGATCAAGGCCGAGGCGAAGGCTGCGGATGTGAAATGGGCATCGGTGCGGCGGGCCAAAGAGGCGATCGGCATCATCGCCCGCAAGATCGGCTTCGGCGAGAAGGCGGGATGGTGCTGGGTGCTGCCGGACGCCTCCCCGCCGAGCGGTTCCGTAGGCGCTCATGCCGAGCACTCCCCGTGAGCATGAGCATCTTTGGGCCGGGTGCGCATCTTCGGCCAAATCTGGCTGATTTCCGGCCTTCCGCCAGCGGCCCCGTCCGGCACCCCGCCGAAGGTGCTCACCCGCCAAGGCCCGGCAACTTCGCCCATTCCGTCCCCTGATCCCCGACTTGACCCGTGCCAAGTGCCGCCCCTCACTGTGGTCCCGCCGTCGCCCCCGGATGGCCCGCACGAACGGAGTTCCCATGCCCACCGTCTACAAGACCGCGTCGGATCGAACGAAGAAGAGCGCCCGCTGGATGGTCGCCTGGACCGACGAACTCGGCCGCCGGCGCACCCGCCGCGGCTACACCGACAAGGCGCTCAGCGAACGGCTGGCCCGCCAACTCGAGGACGCGGCCCGGGCTCGCCGAGAAGGAACGATCGACGCGGCTGCGGAGCGCATGGCCGACCACTCGCGTCGCCCGCTGGTCGACCACGTCGCGGACTACCGGGTGTACCTCGCCGCCAAGGGCAGCACGGAAGAGCACGTTGACCTGACCGAGGCCCGCATCGAGCAGGCTGCCAAGCACGCGGACTGGAAGACCATCACCGACATCGACGCCGCCACGCTGAGTCTGCACGTCGAACGCGTTCGGGCCAATGGGCGAGGCCATGCGACGATCAATCACCACCTCCGTGCGGTGAAGGGGTTCACGCGCTGGCTGATGACGAACCACCGCCTCGCCCGCGACCCGCTGGTCGGCGTGAAGATGCTCAACGTGAGTACGGACCGCCGGCGCGAACGGCGGGCTCTCGACGACAACGAACTCGCCAGCCTGCTCGTGGCAGCCGCAGCGAGCGACGCGGTGACCATCACCAAGCGCTACAAGCGAAAAGTCGGACCGAAGAAGGGCGAGATTCGACTCGGCACGCGGACCTTCGCCATCCCTCGCCGCGACGTGCTCTACCTGCTCGCCGCCTCAACCGGCTTCCGCTTCGGAGAGATCAAGTCGCTGACCACGCGCTCGTTCGACCTCGACGCGGACCCACCGACGGTGACGGTCGAGGCGTCGTATTCGAAGCGACGCCGGCGCGACGTGCAGCCCATGCGGCCCGACATCGCCGAGGCGCTTCGGGCGACGCTCGACGCCACGCCGCGCGGCGAGCACGTCTGGCCGGGCCTGCCAGACGAGATGGCCCAGGTCATCGCGGCGGACCTAGCCGCCGCCGGGATCGCCGTCCGCGACGACGCGGGGCGCGTCATCGACTTCCACGCGCTGCGGCACACGTTCATCACCCGCCTCGCCCGCTCGGGCGTCACGCCCAAGGTCGCCCAGACGCTGGCCCGCCATTCGACCATCACGCTCACGATGGACCGCTACGCCCACGTCGCCCTGGCGGACACGTCGAAGGCGCTCGCCGCGCTACCCGCGCTCCCCCTGGCCAACGGCGTCGCCAACGAGGCCGCCGTTGCCGCCACGGGTACGCACGGGCGGGAAGTCGCCCAACGGGCGGGGTCGGCGGCTAGTTCCGCCCACGGGCCAACGTCGCCCAACGGGGCGGGAACTGGCCCGACATCCGCGCTGCGAATCGCGCCAAATGTCCGCCAGGAATCGCAGCGCCCGCAGCAGCGCGCAGGGTTCAATCCGGGCCATTCCGCGTCATCGCCCGCCAACGACGCGAGCGCCGCAAAACGCACCGCGGCGGCCTCGGAAGGCCGCCGCAACTCGCGTAAACGTCGGGATTTGTGCGCTCCTGGGCAACCCGTGTCATCGGCTGCCAACGCGGAGGTTTCAAGCGAGGCGGACGGGACTCGAACCCGCAACCACCGGATCGACAGTCCGGTACTCTAACCAATTGAGCTACCGCCCCGGGTTGTCAATACCGCCGCGCCGATGCCTCGGCTGCGCCGGCCGTCCCGCCATGCTGCCGCGGGGTTCATTTGTAGGGCGCTGGTTTCGCGGGTCAAGCCTCGCGCCAATCGGCTCGAGCCCGGCGGCCCGTTCCGCTACTTCCTCGCCGCGTCCTGGATCTTGATCGCCCCGGCCTTCTGCAGTTCGAACGCATTCCCACCCACGCCGACCTTCGACGCCGACCGCCACATGAACCCGCACGCCGTCGCCAGCGCGACCACTGCGCAGAACAGCAGCCCGGTGTAGACGTTCATCGACGCCGCCCGCCGCATCCGACCGCCCGGCATTTGCATCCCAAACTGGCTCATCGCACGCTCCTTTGCCCGCCCCTGGCCGACTCACTTGGCCGACAGCGTGCCCACGCGGTCGTTCTGGCGGACCTCGTTCTTCGGCTGCCCGCCGCGCCCCACTTCGAGGTACCGGATCTCGCCCACGGACCAGTTCAGGTCCACGCGGCTGACGATGAACTTTGCCACGAACTGGTCGCCCCGACTGACCGTCAACTCCATCCCCTCGCGCACCTGGTTGTTCGTGCCGATGTTGATCTCGGCCATCGGCTTCTTCGTCGCCGGGTCCTGGAACACCTTATTCACCGTGCCCGCGAGCGCGATCGAGGGCGTGTACGGCCCGCCGCTGCTGCCGCCGAGCGCGCCGAGCGCCACGCCGCCCGCGTCGATCGTCCGCCGAGCCTCGACGAGTTGCTCCTGAAGCGCCCGCGTGCTCTGCCGGAGCACTTCGACTTGGCTCTCGAGGTCGTTGTTCCGATCGACGAGTTCGATCTCGCGCTTGCGGTAGTTCAGTTCGTTGTCGCGGAGTTTCGTCACCTCGTCGCGGTAGTTCTGGATGAGCAGCGCCTGCGTGCGGTTCGTCTCGCCCAGTTGCCCGATCTGGCCCGCGATGCTGGCCCGGCCGTCCTCGGCCGCGCGAACCTGGGCGATCAGTTGAGCCCGCTCCGACTCCAGCGACGAGATCTTCGCGGCCCGCGAGGTCAGTTCCTTGTTCAGGGCCTCGATCTGTCCGTTGAGGCGAGCCTGCTCCTCGGCCGCCTGCGAGATCTTGCTGCTCGCCATCTCGTCCGACGCTCGCTTCGCGTCCATGATCGAACGCCGATCCTGGATGATCCGATCCGCGTTGATCGAGTACGCCATCGTCAGCGCCGACAGCAGCACCAACAACAACGCGGCGAACACGACGAGTGCCTTCGTGACGGTATGCACTTGCGACTCCTGCTTTGCCCGCTCGCGCAGGCCGGTTCCTTCACCCATCCTTGGTTCGTGCTTCGGTCGGGTCCCGCCCGTCCGCTGACGTGTACAAATACCAGCACGCCGACCGGTTTGTCAACCCGGGCGGCAGGGCCACACTATACGCCGACTTTGTGCCGCAAGATTCAGGGCCTCTCGGTTCCGCCCACAGGCTCGATCGGCTCGCCGGGGGTATGGGCTGCTCTGGACGCGGTGCCCGATAGCCTTACAACGGCCGCGGCCGCCGCCACGCGCACGGTCTCGTCCGGGTCGCCCATGAGCAGTTCGAGTTTGGGCATCGCCGATGGCCCTCCCACCCCGGCGTACACAAACGCCGCCTGGGCTCGGATCGCGGGAACCGGATGCCGATAGTACTCGTCGGCCACGAACTCGCCCTGTGGCTGTCCGAGCCGGCCCAACGCCGCCGCCGCCGCCAGGCGCACCTCTGCCGGCATCGGCTGCCCCCGGACCTTCAGGGCCGTCAGCACGATCAGCGACGGCCGTGAGCCCTCGTCGCGCAACTGGCCCGCGATCTGGCACGCCAGCGCGGCATTCTCCAACTCCTCGTTCCGCGACGGGTACAACGCCGCTCGGATCACCTCGATCTCGTCCGCCTTGCCCAGTTTCACCATCGCCTCAGCGAGTTGCAGTTGCAGCGAACGCTGGTCGGCACCCCGGGCCGCATCGCGAAGCAGCCCCAGCGCCGACGGATCACCCATCTCCCCGATCAGGAACGCCGCATGAGCACGCACCCGAGGCGAGGGGTCCCCCATCAGTAGGCCCGCCAGCGGCGTCGGGTCGACCGGCGCCCCGGACTTCGAAAGCGCGTAGATCGCCGACGCACGCACGAAGGCCGACGGGTCTTCCACGAGCGGTCGAACCTCGGCCTCGAACTTCCGCAGCCCCAACCGTCCCACCATCATCGCCGCCGTCGAGCGAACGCCCGCGTTCTGATCCCGCAGCGCCGGCCCCAGCAGCGGCTCCAACCGCGACGGCGCCTCGGCCAGCGCCTCGATCGCGTTCGCACGCGCCTGCGGCAGCGTGCTCCCCGTTGCCGCGATCAGCGTCTCCAGAGCGGTCTCGCGGAGGCGCGAAACCTCGACTGGGTCGTTATACCTCGCCACTCGCTCGGCGCTGAACGTCGGCCCGCGCTCCGCCGATCGCGGCTGCCCGCCGTGTTTCGCCGCGCACCCCGCCAGCCCGCACGCCACGACCACGCCCGCGACTCGCCGATTCATGCCGTCCCTTTCCGTCGCCCGACCACGACCAGCACGCCCGCGCCGACCACGCACGCCCAGCCGAACACGTCGCCGATCCGACTATACATCGTCTCGCCGCGGGCTCCCATCAACTCCCCCGCCAACACTCCCTCCGCCCGCGCGGGACCGAGACCTCCGAGCACTCGCCCCGACGCATCGACGAACGCCGACCGGCCCGTGTTCGCCGCGCGGACCATGGGGACGCCAAGTTCCACGCACCGCCACCGTGCCGTCTGAAGGTGCTGCTGACGGGCCGGATCGAACCCTCCGAACCACCCGTCGTTGGTCAGGTTCGCCAGGACGACGCCGCCGTCGCCCCGCCGCGCCTCCCTCACGAGCCTTCGGCACAGCCTCGCCCGCGTCACCTCAAAGCAGATCGGCGTCGCCAGCCGCACACCGGCTCTCGGCACCTCGAGCGCCACCGGGCCCGCGCCCTCGCTGAGATCAAACGGCATCCCGCCCGCCGCCACCGCCAGGACATGCCGCTGCAGCCAGGGCCACATCCGCACGTACGGCATCATCTCGCCGAACGGCGTCAGTTCCAGTTTGTCGTACCGCCGCCCCACCACCGCCCCGCCATCCACCACGTAGACGCTGTTGTGCTTGGCATCGAATGAGGCGCCAAACCGACCCTCGCGCTCCTCGAACCTCAACCCTCGCACGCCCAGCGCCCCCACCACGATCGGCACGCCCACCTCGCGCTGCAGCGCCATGAGCCGATCGTGAAACTCCGTCGTCGGGATGAACCCCTCGGGCGCCAGCGACCGGTCCACCTCGTACTCCAACCGCTCCGCCCGCTCGACCGCCACCGCCTCTGGCTCCAGCGTCGTCCCGGGGAACATCGTCTCCGGCCACACGATCAACGCCGGCCTCGTCGCCGCTGCCTGCCGCGTCAGGCGCTCCACCGTCGCCATCTCGCGCAGCCGATCGCTCGGCGTCCACGACAACTTATTGCTCTGCGGCACGTTCGTCTGAACCACCGCAACACGCAGCGGCTCGGCAACGCCCGTCGCTGACGCCCCGTTCCGCACCGCCGCGATCGCCGCCACCATCACCATCGCTGCCGCCGCACACTCGCGCTCTCGCACCATCCCGCCCCTCACCCGCCTCGCCCGCACCAGCCCCAGCACCAGCCCCATCGGCGTCGCCGCCACGAACGACACGAAGTACGTCCCTAGCGCCCCCGCCGACTTGAAGAGCACCGGCGCGTCGATCAGCGGATGCCCCAGCAGCATCCACGCGAATCCCGTGCACGCCACCTCGCCGCGGAACACCTCGATCGCCGTCCACGCCATCGGCAGCGACAGCGCCAGCGGCACGCCCGTCCGCCGCGCCGCCTCCGACACCACCCACACGAACGCCCCCGCAAACGACGCGAGCACGGCCACCATCGGCCAGTAGCCCGCCGTCGAGATTTCCAGCACCCATTGGCACTCGTACGCCCACAGCGGCAGCACGCCCAGCGACACCAGCCCGAGCGTCCCCGCCCCTCGCCACCGCCCACACCGCCCTCGGCCGCGCTCGAACCAGCCCCATTGGTGCCCCATCACCCCCGCCACCGCGAGCGGCAGGGGCGCGACAAACACCATCCCCCAAAGCCCAAAGGGCGGGAACGCCAGCGCCATCAGGATGCCGTGCGCCAGCCCCAGCGCGATCGCCAGGCCTCGACCCGGAACGCGAGCCCGCGCGGGCTCACTTCCCGGCATAATCGATCACCCGCGCCAACTCGCTCCGCAGGTCCTGCCGCGCCACGACCCGATCCACCAACCCCGATTGCAGCAGGAACTCCGACCGCTGGAAGCCCTCGGGCAACTCCTGGCGGATCGTCTGCTGGATCACCCGGGGCCCCGCAAATCCGATCAGCGCCTTGGGCTCGGCAAAGATCACGTCCCCCAGCATCGCGAACGACGCCGTCACCCCGCCCGTGGTCGGATCCGTCAGCACCGAGATGAAGAGCCCGCCCGCGTCGTCCAGCCGCGCCAGCGCCGCCGACGTCTTGGCCATCTGCATCAGCGACAGCCCCGACTCCTGCATCCGCGCGCCGCCGGAGCAACTCACGATCACCAGCGGCAGGCCCTGCTCCGTCGCGGACTCGATCGATCTCGTGATCGTCTCGCCCACCACGCTCCCCATCGAGCCCATCATGAACGTGAGGTCCAGGCACGTCAGCATCGCCGGGCGGCCCTTGATGAAGCACGTCCCGGCGAGGACCGCGTCGTTCTGGCCCGTCCGAATCTGCTCCGCCGTCAGCCGCTCCGCGTACGCCTTGAGATCCTTGAACCGAAGCGGATCGGTCGGACGCAGGTTGCTGAACATGGGCTGGAAGGAGCCGGTGTCCGCGAGTTGCTTGACTCGCTCCACGGCCCCGATGCGGAAGTGGTGCGAGCACTCCGGGCAGACGTGGAGATTGGCCTCCATCTGCTTGCGATAGATCATCTGCCCGCAACTGGGGCACCGCAGCCACAATCCCTCCGGGATCGCCGACTTTCGTGCGGGCCGCAGTTCCGTCCAACTCCTTGTCGAGGCCGCTTGTGTCATGGCTCGTGTGTCCCAATGCGTCCCTGCCCCACACGTCCCGGGGCTTCTGTTTCCTGCCGACGCCACTTATCCCGTGGCTCGGACCAGCCCACGCCGAACGTCTTCCACCCCCACCGTGTGCCACTCGACCTGCCCTCCGCATCGGCAGATCGCCCCGCACTCCCGGGAGGACTCTCCCCGCAGCGCCGCCGACACGAGAGAGAAGGCCATCGGTCGAAGCACCACGGCCACCGCGCCCTGGTCTCCGCGCGCCCGCTCGAAGACCCTCGCGAGCGCGTCCATCAGACGCTCCGCCGCGTGTGCCGGAACCTCACCGCTGGGCGCGCACACGCTCGCCGGGCACTCGGACCACTGCCGGTACGCCGACGGGCATCGGGCCGCGAGGTCTCGCTCCATCAGTCCCTCCCAGAGCCCCATGTCCACCTCGGCCAAGTCCTCAACGCGACGGGCCGTCGCTCCTGTGGCCTTCGCCAGCAGGCCCGCCGACGCCGCGGAGCACTCATCCGGCCCGCTCACCACCGCCGACAGCCGAACCTCGCCCAGCGACTCGATCGCCCCGAGCACCTGTTCGCGCCCCGCCGGAGACAATGGAACGTCTGCCAGGCCCCCCATCCTCCCCTGGGCCTCCCACGTCGATTCTCCGGTGCGCATCAGCAACACACGGACTTGCTGGGCCTTCGCCATCTCGGCTTGCAGGGTCCAACCCCGCCTCATCGGTCCGGCCCGCCCCGACTCCCAGGGCTTCTAGGCCGTCCGTTGCGATCTGACTAGTCTAGCATCGGGCCGACTCGCCTGTCTTCCCCACCACAGCGCAATACTCGCCCCATGTTCGGAATATATATGGATACGCGGCCCGATCTGCCTCACAATCGACCCGCCAATGCTCCGATAACCGCCGGACGACCCGCGACATCGACTCCGAAAACTGCGGTCGCTGCCACGAGCACGTCGCACCCGTGTTCGCGCACGATCGAGGCGGTTTCGACGCCAATCCCGCCGTCCATCTCCAACCGCTGGCTTGGACGGAGGCGTTCACTGATCTCCCTCACCTTGGGGAGCACCTCCGGCATGAATCGCTGCCCGCTGAAGCCGGGACGCACGGACATGACCAGGATCAGATCGAACTCAGGGAGCACGCCCAGCACAGCCGAGGCAGGGGTGTCCGGGCTGATCGCCAGGCCGACGGTCGCTCCTGTGCGCCGAATCGTCCGCGCAAGATCCGCGGCAGCGGCCTCGCCCGTGACCTCGATATGAAAAGTGACGTGGTTCGCCCCGGCGCGCACAAAGGCGTCCACGAACTTCGCCGGGTGCTCGACCATGAGGTGCACGTCCAGAAAGGCGTCCGGGAGCGCCCGGCGGAGGCTGGCGCACAGGGCCGGGCCCATCGTCAGGTTGGGAACGAAGTGCCCGTCCATGATGTCGACGTGGAGGAGGTCGGCGCCAGCGTCGAGCACGCCGCGGCAATCCGCGGCAAGATCGGCAAAGTCGGCAGAGAGGATGGACGGGGCGACCAGCGGAAGCCGGGGCGGAGAGGTGAACAGGTTGCCCATGGCGCGAGTCTACCCCGGACGCACGTTGGGCGCTGGTGGCTCGTACCATGGACCCCTTCCCGATCCCTCCCGCCGCGACGGGGGGTGAGGGGTGAGGACGGTGGGGATCTGCTGGACGTGGAGGATGCGATGCCGGTTCCGACAGAACTACGACACAGGTTGGCCGCGCTGGACCAGTTGCACGTCTTGTCGTTCTACGACCAGTTGGACCCGGCTGGGCAGGCGAGGCTTGTGCGCCAACTCGAGTCCCTGGACCTCGAGCGGATTCCGTCGCTGGTCGAGGGGTATGTGAAGCGGAAGCCCGTGGAGGAGGTGGGCGAGAAGGTGGAGCCCTCGCCGTACTACCCGAAGGAGCCGACGTCGGCTCGTCCCTGGGACCGGGCGGCGTACCGGGCGGAGGGGGAGCGGCTGCTGCGCGCGGGCAAGGTGGCGGCATTCACGGTGGCGGGCGGGCAGGGGAGCCGGCTGGGGTACGAGGGGCCGAAGGGTTGCTATCCGGGCGGGGCGGTGTCGGGCCGACCGCTGTTTGGAATCTTCGCGGACGGGCTGGTGGCGGCGTCGCGGCGGTATGGGAAGGCCATCCCGTGGTACATCATGACGAGCCCGCTGAACCACGAGGCGACGATCGAGTTCTTCGAGAAGCAGGGGTTTTTCGGGCTGCCCCGGCAGGACGTGATGTTCTTCCCGCAGGGGACGCTCCCGTCGTTCGACATGGAGTCAGGGAAACTGCTGCTGGCGGCTCGGGACGAGGTGGCGACGAACCCCGACGGGCACGGGGGCGCGCTCAAGGCGCTCTTTGCGAGCGGGGCGATTGACGACATGAAGCGGCGCGGGGTGGCGCACATCAGTTACTTCCAGGTGGACAACCCGCTGGTGCGCGTCGTGGACCCGGTGTTCCTGGGTCTGCACGCGGCGGCGCCGGATTCCTCTGCGGAGATGTCGAGCAAGATGGTGCCCAAGGCGCGCTGGGACGAGGCGGTGGGCGTGTTCTGCTCGGTCGGCGGCAAGACGCGGGTGATCGAGTACTCGGACCTGAGCAAGATCCCGGGCGACCTGGCGAAGCAGACGAACCCGGACGGGTCGCTGCGGTTCAACGCGGGGTCGATCGCGGTGCACGCGATCGCGGTGGAGTTCGTGGCGCGGCTGAACACGGACACGAGTTTCGACCTGCCGTACCACCGGGCGGAGAAGAAGGTGGCGTTTGTGGACGTGCGGACGGGCGAGACGGTGATGCCGAGCAAGGCGAACGCGGTGAAACTCGAGCGGTTCGTGTTCGACGCGCTGGCGCTGGCGCGCAAGTCGATCGTTCTGGAGACGGACCGGATCGAGGAGTTCGCGCCGATCAAGAACGCGACGGGGGTGGACAGCGTCGAGAGCAGTCGGCAGATCCAGACGGAGCGGGCGGCACGGTGGCTGGAGCGGGTGGGGGTGCGCGTGCCGAGGGGCGCGGACGGGGCGCCCGAGTGCACGCTGGAGGTGAGCCCGCTGTCGGCGTTGGAGGCGGAAGACCTCCGCGGGCGGGCGCTGCCGACGATCGAGCGGGGCTCGGCGGTGGTGGTCTAGGCGGTTCGGCATGTGGTTCTCGCGCCGGCTCGGGCCACGTCACGGGTGTCGGGACTCAAGGCAGCGGCGGGAGCGGGACTTCAGCGGTCCAGGCGCCGAGCATGAGGCGGGTGTCGTCAAAGGAAGCGGGGACGCGGAAGAACTCGAAGGCATTTCGGCTCTTCAGGGCTACGACATCGACGGGTCGGCCCTTGTAGGAGGCGGTGACGCGGACCGAGAGGGTGATGACGCCGCGGCCCGAGATGGGGAGCAGGGGATCGGTGCTCCACATGACCTTGAGCGAACCCGAGGGCGAGAGGGTGAGCGTGGCGTCGCCGACGGGCGTGGAGCGAGGGGCCTCGTCGAGGGTGATGGCGGCGAGGCGGTGAGCGGGGTTCGGGGCGGACTCGGCCACGCGATAGGCGAGGGGGAATCCCGCGGCGACGACGCCCAGAGACATGGCGGCGCGATAGGCAAAGCCGGTGGCGTCGGGCTTGGCGTCGGCGGGCCTGGCGATGGGGAGGATGGTCGGAGCGTGGAGGAAGTGGAAGGGGATGGGCTGGTGGCCGATGTTGCCGATGCCGGCGGAGAGGTGCGGGTCGTCGTTGGCGGGCGAGGCATCGACGATGCAGGGGAAGGGGAAGCCGGCGGGGATGGGGCGGGCCTTGGCGAGGGCCTTGTGCTCGGCGGCGAGTGCGGCGCGGGGGATGGTGGGCGTGCCGCGGATCTGGTCGAGTTGACCCGGGGGGAGTTCGTACTCGCAGAACGTGCGTCGCCAGCGGGTGGCGTCCTGGGTGGACTCGATGAGGAGGAGGGCTTCGCGCGTGCCGGCGTCTCGGAGGGGCTGGGAGGCGATCTCCTCCTGGTGGGTCTGGTCGAGCGTCTGTCGGATGAGGTAGACGGGGCGGTCGGTCATGGATCACCGGGGAGTTTGAGTGCCATTCGGACGAGGTCGGGCCCGTGGGTGTGGCCGGAGACGTAGATGGCGAAGGGATGGATGGGGCGGTCGCCGTTTGAGAGGAAGTCGCGGAGCGGGACGGTGGACTGCTGGACGCCCTGGGTGACGGTGAGGCGTTCGTTGTTGACGAGGAGGAACCAGAGGAGGGCGCCCGGCTGGAAGGCGGTGAACTCCTGGGAGGTTCGGAACTTCCCGATGCAGGCCTCGGCGCCGAGCATGGCGGCGGGGTGGTAGTAGACGAGGTTGGTGATGCCGGCGCCCGGGGCCATGCCGTCGCGGTTGAACTCGTCCCAGCGGTGGCTGTGCTCGGCCCAGAGGCCCGGCCTGGACCACCAGCCGTCGGCCTTAGCGATGGCGTGGGGTCCGGTGAGGTCGGCGGAGAGGATGGGATCGCCGCGGTAGCCGTCGTGGTTGCCCCAGAGGCGGACGACGCCGAGTTTCTCGAAGGTGTCGATGATCATTTTGTTCCAGAAGAGTTCGCGTCGGCCCTCGGAGTTGAGCCAGGGATTGGCGGCGCCGCCGCAGATGTATTGGGAGTCGAAGAGTTCGGGGTGGTAGGACTTGAGGATGTTGAGAGAGCGGAAACTGCCCCACATGCCGGGGATGGCACGGACCTTCTCCTGAAGGTTGGCGGGGAGCGTGGTGGGATCGAGGGGCTCGGGAAGGGTGAAGTTCCAGACGCCCTCGACGCGCTGGCGGAGGAAGGTGGCGAGACGGGAGCATCGTTCGGGCCCGACGACGCCATGGAGTCGTTCGTGGTTGAAGCGGTGGGCGGCCTCGTGGAACATCTGGACCTCGTCGATGTCCCAGCGATGGAAGACGTAGGTTCGCTTGGCGCGGAGTTGACGCTGGAGGTCGGTGACAAAGACGCGGTCGAAGCGCTGCTGGAAGTGGTCGCGCGAGGGTGTGCGGACCATGGTGAGCATGAACTCGGAGATGGCGGCCTCGATGAGGACGGGGAAGTTGGTGTAGAGGAACTCACGGTTCATCCACATCTCGTAGAGGTCGCCGACCTGGCAGACGGAGACGCCGTGCTCGCCCGGGCCGACCTCGTTCTGGAGGGTGTGGAGGGCGCCGAGGAGGTTGAGGAGGTCGATGGCGGGGACGGGATCGCTGGTGGAGGGATAGATGCCGCGGGGGTAGAACCAGTTGGAGTCGATGGCGGTGATGCGGTCGGCGAGGTCCTTCTCGGCGATGAACTGGGTGGCGGTGAAGGGGTGGATGGACTTGAAGAAGAGGACGCCGGTGTCGTGGTTCCAGACGGGGCTGCCGCCGGCCTCGATGGCGGCGATGTGGGCCTGGATCTTGTCGCGGTAGTCGGAGGACATGAGGTTGCCCAGGAGCAGGCCGTTGGCCATCTGGCACTTGGTGAGGTCGTTGCGGAGGTCGGCGCGGATGTCCTCGGCCTTGTCGCGGTCGCCCTCGGGGTCCTGGTATCGGTCGCGCTCGTGGGGGATGGGGCCCCAGCGCTCGGGGAGGTGGAGGTCGGAGAAGAAGGCGGTGAGCCCGCGGCCCAGGCCGGCGGACGCGGAGGACCATCGGGCCACGGCGTAGCGGTTGACGTGGAAGGTGAGGCCACGCTCGGCGAGGATGTCGTAGAGGCGCTTGGCCTTGAGCCGGCCGGTGTCGGTGAGGAAGTCGGCGGTGTCGGCGCTCTCGCTGGGCCCGGCGGGGTCGAAGGAGCAGAGCATGGCCATGTGGCCCTCGACGAGCCCGAAGTCGCGCTGGATGGTCTGGCGGTCGCGGTAGTAATAGCCCCAGAAGCCGACGTCGAGTTTGACAAGGTCGCGCGGGGGCGGGGCAAGGGTGTTGTAGTGGCCGTGGCGGTTGGGGTCGTTGGTGCAGACAGGGACCTCGGGCTCCTCGGCGTCGCGC
Organism: Phycisphaerae bacterium; assembly: GCA_016793805.1. Lineage (GTDB taxonomy): Bacteria > Planctomycetota > Phycisphaerae > Phycisphaerales > UBA1924 > JAEUIZ01. The sequence goes on along the minus strand of JAEUIZ010000029.1, from coordinate 172,147 downwards.
CAGGGGTTGGTGAAGAGGTCGTTGCGGAACTGGGCGACGCGGGGCTCGGAGGCGGAGCCATCGACGCCCTTGGGCGGGCCTTCCTTGGCGCGCTGGATGTCCCAGCCGTACTGGCGTCCGGCGACGTTGTCGATGTCGATGTCCGGGTCGATGTGGATGCCGGCGAAGCCCGTGGCCTTGGCGTCCTGGATCTCGAGCTTCCCGTTCTTGTGGACGAGGAGTTTGACGTCGCGGGCGGGTTCTGGGGTGACTTGGGCCATGGGGTGTCTCAGGCGCCGTAGAACTTGACGAGGGCTTGGCGGACCTTGGGGGAGAGTGCTCCGTCGGGCTCGCCGGCGTCGGCGATGTGCGGCTGGCCCGAGTGGGCCTTGCAATAGCGTTGGAACTCGGCGATCGCGTCGGTGGTTTGTTGGTTGATCTCGCCGGTGACGTCGCCGGCGTGGAAACCGGTGTTGTTGAGTCGGGCCTGGACGCCCGAGACGGTCTCGATGGGATCGAGGTGCCCGATCTTGAGTCGCCAGGCCATGGGCGTGCCGGAGGCGTCGGGCGCGGGCCAGAGGAGGTAGCGTCCGCCGGTGGCGGTCACGGGGATCTGTCGCTCCATGATGCCGTCGCCGGGAACCAGTCCCTCTTCGTCGAGGAGAACTTGCATGTTCTGGTCCCAGACGATGAGTTTGAACTTGCGGTCGGCGAAGGGCTCGCCGGTGTCGCGACGGACCAGCAGCCGGAGGACCTCCGGCGGTCGGGGCTTGAGTTTGAAGCGGTGCTTCTTCTCGGTGTCGCCGGGGTCGGGTTTGACGTTGGGCTCGGGAATCCAGACCTCGTCGCCGGGGTAGATGAGGTTGGGGTCGGGGCGTTTGGTGCGGAAGGCGGCGTTCTCGGGGGCGTAGTAGATGGACTTCCAGGAGGGCAGGCCGAAGCGTGCCGCGATCTTGGAGAGCCAGTCACCTTGGACGACGGTGTACCAGGGCATGGGTGGATGGGTGGGAGGAGGAGTGCGGGTGGGGGTTACTGTGTCTTGTCGTACGAGGCGCGATCGCGTTGGGGGAAGGAGATCTGGCAGGATCCGCGGGGGACGCCCTCGATGCGTTTGAAACCCTTGTGGTCGAGGGTGTCGGAGAGCGTGGTGCCGTCGGCGCACTCGATGAGGACGGGCTCGTTGGGAACGGGCTGATCGTCGGCGTCGAGGAGTTCGACTTCGATCCAGGTGAGGTCCTTGGAGCCGCCCCCACCCCCGCCGCCGCCCCCTCCACCACCACCTCCTCCTCCGCCCCCCCCACCACCGCCGCCGCCTCCGCCCCCCCCACCACCGCCGCCGCCTCGGGACATACCGCCCTTGCGTTGCTGATCCATGCCGCCGGCCTGAGCGTCGTCGGCAACGACTGGCTCGGGAGGAGCGGCGGGCGATTCGAGTTTGCCGGCTGAGCCGGACTTCGGGGAGGCCATGACTGGGTCTCAAGAATCGATGGTTGTGGGGAGAGCGTAAGTCGGAAGACTCATTCAGCGATGTCCTGTCCTGGCTTGGTCACGTCGCCGAGCGGGGCCTGGGAGTGGCTGCCCGGGCCGTGCCAGCGCCAGCGGTCGAGGAGGTTGCCGGAGAGGCCGAAGGGGCGGTCGGGGATGAAGTCGTCGTCCTCCTTGGCGCCGGAGACGCCCTTGGGGACGGGCTTGGCGGGGTCGGCGAGGTCGATGGGCCAGGCACAGAGGGCGGAGGAGCCGGCGGGGCGCTTGGCCTCGCGGAAGTTCTTGTAGTTGTCGGCGGCGAGTTTGCGCACGGCCTTGACGCAGGTGGGGTTCTCGGGATCGTCGGCGCTCGGCGGGAGCGTGCCCATGTGCTCGGTCCAGATGTGCTTGCGGAAGTTGCGGAGTTGGGTGAGGCAGGCGGCCTGCTGCTTGTCGGTGGTGGGCCAGAAGCCGACGGCGATCTCGGAGTCGCGGTTGCCGGCCATGGAGCGCTGGTTGAGGTTGGCGCTCCCGAGCAGGCCGTAGCGATCGTCCACGATCATGAACTTGGAGTGGACATAGACCTGGTAGCGCTTGGCGGCGTCGGTGTTGGCGGCCCGGTCCTTGTTGGCGAGGGGGATGGCGGGGAGGTCGTGCCAGTTGGCGAGGAAGTAGAACGAGAGAAAGTCGAAGGGGTCGGAGGCCTTCTTCTTGATCTCGCGGAGCATGGCGAGCATGGTGTTCCACTGGAACTGTCGCTGGGCGGCGTTGACGGGGCTGCCGGGATCGCCCTCGGGGAACATGGGAACGACGATGTAAGCGTGGAAGGGCTCCTTGGCGTCGATCTTTTCGAGGATGCGATCGGTGATGGCGCGGGGGACGAGGTGCGACGGGCCGTCCTTGGGCTCGGGGCGTCCCCACATGGCGAAGGACCCGATGAAATACTGGGACTCGATGTAGATGTGTCGTTCGGCCTGGCGGATGGCCTGGACCTGGGCGTCGTGGATGCTCCGCTCGAAGTCGGCGGCGAGGGGCCAGACGAACTCGTCGCGGTCGCCCTGCCTGGCGGGGGTCTTGACGGCGACCTTGGTGCCCCAGTGCTTCTTCTTCATGGAGCGGTAGAGTTGCGCGGACCACGGGCCTGGGGTGGGCTCCCACTGCTGGACGAAGAGGCGGTCCTTGGTGCCGGGCTTGAGGGCGTTGAAGAGGTCGAGGAACTTCTCGCGGACCTGGGTCATGTGGGAGTCGGAGTTGTCGCCGTCGGAGGAGAAGCCGAGGTCGGAGGGGTTGACGCTCCAACGGCCGACGAACTCGCGGAGGGCGTCCCAGGCGACGGGCCCGGTGACCTGGGCGTAGATGTCGTGCCAGGGCTGGCGAGCGAGGTTGGGGCGGGCTTTCTTGATGGAGTCGAAGGTCTGGGTGAGGTCGGCGAAAAGTTCGTTGTTGTACCAGTCGTCGAAGGTCTCCTTGCCGTTGGTGATGAGGGCGGAGTGTCCGCTGCCGCCGGGGTCGGACTCGAGGATGGGGTGGGAGGCGTTGTCGAGTCTACCCTTGGTGAGGTCGAGGCCCCCGAAGAAGAGTTTGAGGACTTTGCGGCCGTTGGGGCCCGGGGCGTCGAGGAGGACGAACTTCTGGTGGTGGCTGAAGCCGATGCCGGAGATGGAACTGATGCGCCAGAGGAGGTTGGAGGGGCGGCCCTTTTTCTTGATGAACTTGGCGATGTTGGCGATGTGCTTGGCGGCGTTGTCGTTCTGCGGATCGGGGACGGCGATATTGGTGTGATCCCAGGCGTGGATGGCGACGAGCATGTTGGGGAGCGGGTCGCCCTTGGCGTCGGTGCACTTGTTGACGAGTTTGGCGCCGACGGTGGAGTTTGGATCGGCGGCGGATGAATGAGAGAAGCGGAAATAGGGGTGGAAGGACCAGTCGACGATGAAAATGAAGTGCTCGGCGGCGTCGATGGCGCGCTCGATGTCGGCGAAGGCGTTGGGACCTGAGGCGTCGGCGCCGTCGCGGTAGAAGATGAACTCGTTGCCGGAGTGCCAGGGGTAGGTGGCCGGGCCGGGGCGTGTGGCGAGGGCGCGGCGGACGCGTGTGACGGTCACGACGGGGGAGCGGACGACACCCACGTTGCCGGGCGCGTTGAGGATGATCTGGAGTTCCCAGGTGTCGCCCTCGAACTTGTCGGCGGCATCCATGGGGAGGTCGAAGACGACTTCGGTATCGGCGCGAGGGGGCTTGCCGGGAAAGACGAAGGCGACACGGAACTTGCCGCTGGAGGCGGCCGGCGGCTTGTCGATGACGAGCGTCTGCGGCGGGGGCCGGTTGCCCGGGCCGGAGAGGCTCGCGACCTTGCCTGTGAGGGTGGCGATGGTCTGGATGCGGTTGGCGCCGATGAGGGACTCGCCCTCGTCGACCTCGAAGAAGCCGATCTCGAGTTCCTGGTCGTCGGCGAAGCCCTGGAGGACGACCTCGAACTTGGCGACGACGCCGGAGGGAGTCTGGACCGGGCGCAGGAAGCAGGTGGCGGCCATCAGGAGTCCTGTTCGTCAGCGCGGATGAACTCGACATCGCCCTGGAAATCGGTGAGCGGGCGGCCGATGGGGAGGACGAGGATGAGCGGATCGTCTGGGTCGTCGACGGTGGTGATTCCCTTGGGACGCTGGTGCTCGATGACACAGGCGAAGTGCCCGATGGTGACGAAGCGGTCGAGCGTGGCGGTGCCGTTGATGTCGGTGAGGACCTCGTCGCCGATGGGCGCGCCGAGGGAGTCGCCGGCGATCTCGTGGAACTGGACGCGCAGGTTCTGCATGGGCTCCTGGTGGAAGAAGACGCGGACGGAGAGGAAGCCGAGCCCGTCGGGCGCGGGGACGGGGAGTTCGCAGGGCGAGCGCGTGACCTGGAGGTGGTAGAAGCGGCAGGCGAAGGTGTCCTTGGTGTCCTTGAACTCGCGGCGTGCGGACTTGTTCTCTCGGCGGGAGTCGCCGTCGGAGAAGAAGCGGGCTCGGCAGCCCGCGCCGCCTTCCTTGGCTCGCGGGCAGGGCCATTTCGCGGGCTCGACGCTGAGCCCCGGTCGGAAGAGCAGGACCATGACGCGACGGTTGACGGCGTTCTCCTTGTTGCGGGTCGCGGTGTCGCCGGACTTCTTGAAGGCCTCGACCTCGGCCTTGGAGAAGACCATGAGCGGGTTGAACTCGCCGCAGCCCTGGAAGTCGCCCTTGCCGTCCTTGTCGGCGCCCTTGGCGAGGAAGTCGGTGGACTTGTCGAGTTTGAGGTCGCCGGCGAGGAAGTCCATGTATTTCTGGAAGAGTTTCTTGCGGGTGTTGGGCCCGGCGACGCCGTCGGTCGCGAGGCCGTTCTTGGACTGGAAGTCCTTGATGGCGGCCTTGGTCTTGTCGTTGTTCTGGCCGGTGACAGGGCCGGGGTCGTGGCCAAGGGCGGTGAGCATGGTCTGGATCTGGCCGGTGCCCCACTTGTCGCCGCCGGCGGGGTTGGAGAAGAGTTTCTCCCAGCGGTCGGCGTCGCGGACGAGGACGGCGTAGGTGGCCTCGGCGCGCCTGCCGGAGAGGGTCTTGTTGTACTCGTCCTGCCCGACGGGGTCGGCGTGGCCGAAGATGGTGGCCGGGGGCTTTTTGCCGGAGTTCTTGTCGGTGTGGTCGTCGATGAGCCGCTTGAGTTCGACGAGTTCGTCCTTGAGGTCGGGGCGGATGAAGGAGGAATCGAAGTCGAAGCGGACGTCCTCGATCTTGAAGCAGCCGAGGGGGATGATGTTCGGACGGATGACGTTCTGCTCGCCCTGCGTGGCGGGGGCGACGAGGATGGGGAGCGAGGCGGCCCGGCCGTGCGCCCCGGCGACGATGCCTTGGGCGCCCGCGGTGGGCTGCATGGGCTTGGGCTTGGGGTTGGAAGGTGGCGGGGCCATGAGTCGGAGGATTGGCGATGGATGGGGGCGCGGTCAGCAGCCGTGGGCCTTGATGAGGGCGTTGATGGTCTTGGGGCCGATGATGCCGTCGACCTTGAGGCCGAACTCGAGTTGGAACTCCTCGACGGCGGTCTTGAGGTCGGCGGGATTGTCGGGGTCGCCGGTGTCGTAGCCGAGGTTGTGGAGTCTGGCGCGCTGGCCGGCGGGGGTGTCCGCGGGATCGAGGTGGCCGATCTTGAGGTCAACAACGGTTTCGGGCAGGGCGGGGTCTTCTTTGTACTTGAGGCGTGCGGACTCGGCATGGGCGGGGACGTACTCATTGATCCGGCCGTGGGTGTCGGTCTTGAGTTCGCGGCGTGTGCCCTCGACTTCGAGGACGATGGGCGTGTCCTTGAGGGGGGAGTGGTCGGGCTTGTGGATGGTGACGACGAGGCGCAGGCCACGGGTGTGGAGGCGGAACTTGTGGGAGTTCTCGGTGGGTCGCTCCTCGGTGCGGAGGGACTTGTCGGGGATGAAGAGTTTGTCGCCGGGCGCGAGGACGTTGGGGTTCTTGCGGAGGTCCTTGAGGGCTTTGTTCTGGGCGTGATCCCAGATGACGGCAGGATCGGTGAAGCCGTGGTCGAGGGCGATCCGCGTGATGTGCTCGCCTTGCTGGATGGTGTGGAGTGCCATGGCTAGTCCTTGGGGATCTCGAGGTGGTAGGCGGGGTCGTCGGGAGGCTCGAGGAAGTTGGTCACGTCGGAGTGCGCCTTGGCGGCCTTGACGAACGCCGGGCCATCGGAGATCGAGGACGGGGCGACGTCGATGACGTCGTAGTCATCGCTGCAGTGCTTTGAGACCGTGGAAGGGCCGAGTTCGATGACCTTCGCCTTCATCGCCTCGATGATCTCCTCGCGAGACTTGTCCTTGTTGGCGACGTAGACATCGATAACCTTGTCGCCCGCCGCGGCATACAGATTCTTCTGGTGATCGACCCCGTGCTCCACGATGTTGTCGTACATGACGCGGGCCTGGTTGTAGGCGTCGCGGCTGCCGCTGGTGATCTTGGCCGATTTGAGCCCCGCGGCTTTCAGGATCTCCTTGAGCACCCGGACGGCCTTGGTCGAAGTGAGGCTCTCATTGACGACGGTGATGGTGTCCTCGGTGGGAGCCGCGGCGGGTGGGGAAGTCGCGGACGAGGAACCATCCGAAGCGGGTGGGGTTGATGACGCGGGAGGCGCCGGGGCTGGGGCGGACGATGGCGGCGTACTGGTCGGCGTGGTCGCGGCGGCGCTCGGCGGCGCGGCCGAGGTGGTGGGCGCCGCGACAGGGCCGGGCGTGACGGACTGCTTGGGCGGCTTCACGGACGCGTCGTGCCACGAGGACTCGTCCCAGCGCGGGAAGGTGATCTTGCACGAGCCGGGGTCGATGCCCTCGACTCGGACGAGTCCCTTCTCGTTGGTGGTGCCGGTGGTGGAGGTGCCGTCCGGGAGTGTGACCTTGTAGGGCTCGCCGGGGACAGGGTTGTCGTCGTCGTCGATGAGGACGAACTCGATCCAGACTTCTTTCTTCGCTTCTTCGGATTCTGGATCAGGCGTCGGCGCGCCCGGGGGCGGGGTCTCGGCGGCGCGCTCGCGGGACCGCTGCCACTCAGGCCCCATGGCGCCCGGGTCTGCGACGTCGGCGACGACGGCCTCCGGCGGCGCCTGGGGCGCCACGATCGAGCCCGCGCTGCCGTCCTTTGGAGAAGCCATGTTGCTCGTCTCTTCCGTGCCTCAGGCGGGGAGCGCCCGCGGGCGACCTCGACATGCACGCACGAGACGCCCGTGCGCGCGATGGATGCGCTAGTTGATCATGACGATGCCGCCCTTGACGGTGGTCATGGCGTCGCCCTTGACGGTGGCCATGGTGCCCTTCATCTCGGCCTGGACGGTTCCCTCGAGGTTGAGTTGGAGCGTGCCCTTGATGGAAGTGTTCATCATGGACTCGACCTTGAAGTCGCCGGCCTTGGTCTTGAACTCCGTCTTGTCGAGGGATTCGACCTCGATCTTGCCCTGGGTGCTGATCTTGATGCCGTCGGACTCGAGGGCGATGGAGGTCTGTCCGACCTTGATGGTGATGTTGGTGAGGGCCTCGATGCAGATGTTGTCGGCCTTGATGTAGTGGTCCTTGGTGGTGACCTCGGAGTGGTTGTCCTTGAACTCCTCGATGAGGGCGCCGGTGACCTTGAGCGATCGGCTGCCGGTGACCTCGATGGCCTCCTTGCCCTTGATGAGCAGGCTGTGGTCACGCTCGATCTTCTCGATGTGGTCGCGCTTGATGGTCTCGGCGCGGTCGCGTTCGACCTGCTCGACCTGGTCGCGCTTGACGATGAGGTGTCGGTCGTTGCCGATCCACTCCATCGAGTTGTTCTTGACCCGTTCATCCTTGTTCTTCTCGGCGTGGATGAAGATCTGCTCCTCGCCCTTCTTATCCTCGAAGCGGAGTTCGTTGAAGCCCTCGCTGCCCTTGGACGAGTTGGTCTTGATGGTCGAGCGCGTGGCGTGCGTGGGGAGTTCGTAGGGGGGCTTGTGGTCGCCGTTGTAGACTCGCCCGGTGATGAGCGGGCGATCGGGGTCGCCCTCGAGGAAGTCGACGACGACCTCTTGCTGGACGCGCGGGGTGAAGATGGCGCCCCAGTTCTTGCCGGCCCATTCCTGGGCGACGCGGATGAAGATGCCGCACTTCTCGTCGTAGTCCTGCCAGCGGTCCCAGTGGAAGTGGACCTTGACGCGGCCGTATTCGTCGGTGTGGATCTCGTCGCCCTTCTTGCCAACGACGATGGCGGTCTGGGGCCCGCGGATGACGGGGCGCGGGGTGAGGCGAGCGGGACGGAAGGGGACATCGACGGACATCGCGGCAAACGCGCAGCGGAAGATGGCGTCGTCGGGCCCGCCCCCGCCGCCGGACTCGAGTTGCTCGGCGTCGATGCGATAGGTGGCGGAGGTGATGAGGTACTCGCGGTTGAGCGGGGCGCGAGGATGGGACTTGAGTTTGAAGGTGCGCCCGACCTCGACGCCGCGGGCGTCGGTCTCGGCGCGGAGGGTCTCGACCTGGGCCTGGAGTTCGTCGATGCGGACGCGGGCGTAGTGCTCGCCGAACTCGCGGGACTCGTAGCCGCCCGGGAAGTCGTAGACGGCGTGGCGCTGCTTGGCGTGGCCCCAGTCGGCGGTGGCGTCCGCGGGGACAACGAGGTCCTTCTTCGGGACGGTGAAGTCGTAGTCGGAGAGGACGCAGGTTCCGGGCTGGATCTCCTGGTGGAGGGAGCAGTCGGTGATCGACTCGGCCATGGGCGTGCCACCGGAGGCCTGGCGATAGGGGATCTCGGCGAAGCCGTCGTTGGGGTTGTGGGCGGCGCGCGAGTCGGCGAGGTGCATGACGTGCTTGCCGTCCTTGTGCGTGAAGAAGTAGTAGATGCCCTCTTCCTCCATGAGTCGGCTGATGAAGTTGAAGTGCGTCTCGCGGTACTGGACGCAGTACTCGCGCTTGGGATAGGTGGCGGAGAGGCCGTCGGCGTTGAACTCGACGCCGAACTCACCGAGGACCTTCTTGATGATGCCGTCGGCGGACATCGCGTTGTTGTCGAACATGTGGGGGAGGAAGATGCGGCAGTCGGACCCGCGGGTGAGGAGCCAGAGGGTGGGAACGAGCGTGGCGCGGTAGAACGCGAGGTTCTTGTCTTGGCCGGAACTGGTCTGGGAGAAGCGGTTGACGATCCCGGTGAAGATCCTCCACTTGCCGCGGACGTAGAGGCGGGCCTCGACGGTCTCGCCGATGAGTTTGGAGAACTGGATGTTGTGGTCGCGGCTGACGAGTTCGAGGTCGTACTGGAAGGGCCGGCCCAGTTCCTCGCGTCCGCGGAAGTGCTTGAGGCGGAGCGTGTCGTCGGGGAGGGGCGTCTTGAGTTCGACCTGGCGGGCCATGGGCGGGCTCCGGGCTATTCGAAGGAGTACGAGAACGTGTCCTTGTCGGCGCCGACATGGACCTTCGAGATGGGGCGTCCCTCGACCTGACGCTTGAGGAACTCGGCGCTGACCTCGGGCAGGAGCGTGTTGGTGAGGATGGCATCGACCATGCGCCCGCCGGACTCGTGCTCGGTGCAGCGAGAGGCGATGAGGTCGATGACCCCCGGGTCGTAGGTGAAGTCGATGCGCTGGTTCTCGCGGACGCGTTTGACGATGCGCGAGAGTTGCAGTTTGATGATGGCGCGGAGCATGTCGTCCGAGAGCGGGTAGTACGGGATGGTGACGACGCGCCCGAGGAGCGCGGCGGGGAAGATCTTCAGCAGCGGCTCTCGCAGGGCCTTGACGAGGCCCTCCGGGTCCGGGAGCAGCGCCGGGTCCTTGCACATGTTGGCGATCAGGTCGGTGCCCGCGTTGGTGGTGAGCAGGATGATCGTGTTGCGGAAGTTGATGTCGCGGCCTTCGGAGTCCTTCATCGCGCCCTTGTCGAAGACCTGGAAGAAGATCTCGTGCACGTCGGGGTGCGCCTTCTCCACCTCGTCGAGGAGAACGATGGAATAGGGCCGGCGGCGGACGGCCTCGGTGAGCACGCCGCCCTCGCCGTAGCCCACGTAGCCGGGGGGCGAGCCCATGAGGGTGGCGACCTTGTGGGCCTCCTGGTACTCGGACATGTTGATGGTGATGACGTTGTGCTCCCCGCCGTAGAGGGCCTCGGCGAGCGCGAGGGCGGTCTCGGTCTTGCCCACGCCGCTGGTGCCCGCGAGCATGAAGACGCCGATGGGCTTGTTGGGATTCTCGAGCCCCGCGCGGCTGGTTCGGATCCGACGGGCGATGGCCTCGAGCGCGTGCCGCTGCCCGATGATGCGCTGGTTGAGGGTGTCGGCGAGGTGGAGCACGGCATCGATCTCGTTCTTGACCATCCGACCCACGGGGATTCCCGTCCAATCCGCGACCACGGAGGCGATGGCGGCGCCATCGACCGAGGGGAGGATGAGCGGGTTGTCGCCCTGGATGGTCGCGAGTTTGGCCTGGCGTTCCTTGAGTTCGGCCAGCAGGGCGGTTCGCTCGGCCTCGGACAGTGCCGGGCCCGAACCTTTGGCGTCAGCGACGGCGGCGGGCTGCGAAGTCGGTGCGGCCTTGGCGTCCGGCTTTGGGTCGGGCTTGGACTCGATGGTCCCGGGAGCGCCGCCGCGGAGTTTGGCGCGGATCTCGAGGATGCGATCCACCTCGCCCTTTTCGGAGTTCCAGCGGGCTTCGAGTTCGCCCAGGCGGGCACGTTCGGCGTCGAGTCGGGCGGTGATCTCGCCGCGGCGGTTCGTGTGCTCGACCCCGACGGCGGTCTCGCGGTCGATGATCTCCAGTTCGGTGTTGAGGGCGTCGATCCGCTTGCGGCAATCGTCCACCTCGGCGGGGACGGCGTGCTGCCCGACGGCGACGCGGGCGCAGGCGGTGTCGAGCAGGCTGACGGCCTTGTCGGGGAGTTGCCGCGCGGGGATGTAGCGGTGCGAGAGTTTGACCGCGGCCTCGAGGCCCTCGTCGAGGATCTGCACGCGGTGGTGCTTCTCGAGCGTGGACGCGAGCCCGCGGATCATCAGGAGGCCCTTGGCGACGTCGGGCTCATCGACCTTCACGGTCTGGAAGCGGCGGGTCAGCGCCGGGTCCTTCTCGATGTACTTCTTGTACTCGGCCCAGGTCGTGGCGGCGATCGTGCGGAGGGTTCCGCGGGCGAGCGCGGGCTTGAGGAGGTTGGCGGCGTCGCCCTGGCCGGCCTGTCCGCCCGCGCCGATCAGCGTGTGGGCCTCGTCGATGAAGAGGATGATGGGCGTCGGGCTGGCCTGGACCTCGTCGATCACCTGGCGGAGGCGATTCTCGAACTCGCCCTTCATCGATGCGCCGGCCTGGAGCAGCCCGATATCGAGCGCGCGAAGCGACACGCCGCGCAGGGGCGGGGGCACGTCGCCGGAGACGATGCGCCGGGCGAATCCCTCGACGACGGCGGTCTTGCCCACGCCGGCCTCACCGGTGAGGATGGGGTTGTTCTGCCGGCGGCGCATGAGAATGTCCACGACCTGGCGGATCTCGTCGTCGCGCCCAACGATCGGATCGATCTCGCCCTTCTGGGCTCGCTCGGTGAGATCGACGGCGTACCGCTTGAGGGCCTCCTGCTTGCCGAGGGCGGCCGGGGCCATCGCGCCGCTGGCCTCGCCCGGTGCGGCGCCGGCGCCCGAGGCCTGGTCGGGCTGCATCTCCTCGGGCGAACCGGCGATGATCTTGTCGAGTTCGTCGGAGAGTTGTTCGGGCTTGATCTTGTCGAACTCCTTGGACATCGCGACGAGCACACTGCGGAGTTCGCGCGTCTTGACGATCCCGACGACGAGGTGGCCGGTGCGCACGGCCCAGGCGCCGTACTTGAGCGACCCGTAGACCCACCCGCGCTCGATGGCGTCCTCGAGGTGGGGCGAGAAGTCGGAGATGGAGGTCGCGCCGCGCGGGAGCCGATCGAGGGCGGCGGTCATGTCGGCGGCGAGTTTGGACGGGTTGAGTTCGAATCGGCGGATGATGCGGTGGAGGTCCGTGTCGTCGTGCTGCATGATCTGGTGGATCCAGTGCACGAGTTCGACGTACGGATTGCCGCGGAGTTTGCAGAAGACCGTGGCGCCCTCGACGGCCTTGTAGGCGATGGGGCCGAGTTTGCCGAAGAGAGCGACGCGACTGATCTCACTCATCTGGACCTCCGAGAGGTTGGAAGTCGCCCGGGAGGGGCGGCGGAACTACGCGGGAACGGGCCGGAGCACGAGGTGGTCGGCATCCTTGGGGTAGGGCTTGCTGGTGGACCAGGTTGACCAGCCCAGGCGCCCGAGTTTGCCGAGTTGGACGGATGGAACGCTATCCTGCCGAAGGACGAGCCGCACGTCCCAGGAGAGTTCGTCGCCGATGTACTGGCGGACCCAATCGACGAGGCGTGTGAGGCTCCTGCCACCCGGGAGGAACCGCTCGTAGGCGGGGTAGTCGAGCGGCCCGAGGGTGATTCGGAAGTGCTGCTGGCGGTCCCAGACGCGGGCGCCGACGATGGCGGTGCGTCCCAGAGCGCCGGTCGCGGGCGACTCGCCCAGGCGCAGGCGGCGTGACTCGTCGAGGTCGAGCCACCGCCCGACGCAGTCGTCGATTGTCGCGGGCAGAGCGAAGTACTCCGCGACGATGGCGACAAGCCCCTCGGCGTTGCGGGTGTGGGCGACGAGGCGGCCCGAGAAGTAGAGTTTGGCGCGGTCCTGGACCGTGCTGCGGTCGCGCATCGCCGGGAGCCCGAGCCCGATGAGGCTCGCGATGTAATCGGTGAAGCGGTCGTTGTCGGGCCGCTGGTGGCTGGCGACGGGCTGGGCCGCGGCCCAGGCGCGGTAGAAGAGTTCGATCGCGCGGTGATTGAACAGGTCGAAGAACCGGGCGGGCGTCGGGTCGCTCGCGTTGAGTTCGCGGTCACGGGCGTACTCGGTGACGTGCAGCGGCATGGGGCCATTGGGGCCGAGGAGCCCGAAGAAGTGGACGAGGAGCCGCAGGCGGGCGTCGGGGGCCGTGCCCGTGCCCGCGAGCGTTGTGGGCGCGAAGGCGAGCGAGGCGGCCTGGCCCAGTCGCACGGGCGAGTCGGCGGCCTTGAGCCCGCGGCCGAGGCGAGGGTGATCGGAGAACGCGCACTCGATGCGGCGCATCGCCTCAAAGAAGTCGTAGGCGTGCGGCGCGGCGGCGAGCGCCTCGACGACGGCGCGGGCGTCCCGCGGGGTCAGATCATGTGACGGCGGCCCACCATCGCCGGCCATCGGATCACCTCCCCTCGCTGCGCGGAGCGGACGACTGTTTCGGTGAAGGAGTTGAGCGAGACATACTTGGCGAAGAAGCAATCGAGGACCGCGCCGAGGATGAACGAGCCGGTGCCCTCGAACGCGTTGTCGTCGAGCGTGAGCGCGACCTCGAGCCCGCGGGCGAAGGCGATCGGCCCGCCCCCGGAGACCTGCCGGCTGATGGGCTTGACGGCGATCGAGCGCACGCCGTCGATCTGCCGGGTCGCCTGTTCGTCGTGCTCCTCGGCATAGAGACGCAGGAGATCGCGGAGGCCGGCGGCGCCCTGGCGCTGGTCGGAGTCGGCGAGCGAGAGGTAGTTGAGCGAGAGATGGCTGATGATGCGCCAGGCGAGTTCGCCCTCGGCGCGGCTGGGCCGCGGGGCCGTGGGACCGGCGATGCAGCGCGTGGCGAGCACCGGGGCGCTGGACTCCATCGTGAAGTCGGTCCGCCCCCGGCCCAGGGTCATCTGGAGCGGGAGGTCGCGATTCGTGCAGAGCGTCTCGCAGGCGAGTTGGCGGATGTCGGCCTGGAACGGGGCATTGGCGGAATCGACCAGCGAGATAAAGACATCGCTGCCCGGGTAGGACGAGCGCCGCCCGCCGCGCTGCTCCTTGGTCGTCAGCAGTCGGGACTGCCTGCGGACCGAGAAGTACGCGCCGGAGACGCCCTTGAGCGCGTCGTCGTCGGTGGCCGCGAAGAAGGGGCGGAACTTCTGCACCACATCGGCGCTGGAGCCGTAGCCGGTCGCCGCGCGGACCTCGTAGACCTCGTAGTCCAGCGGCTTGGTGCGGTCGGGGACGACGTGGAACTCCCACTCGCTGCGGGAGACGTGGATGCGGTCGGCGCGGCGGGGGAAGAGGTTGATCGCCGGGGCGCAGTGGAGCGCGAAGAGGTCCTTGTCGAGGCGGCCTTCGAGATCGCGGTTCTCGGCGCCCAGGAGCACGACGAGATCGGCCTCGCGGTCCTTGGTGTTGCGGAGGGCGGCCCCGACGCCGGTGAACTCGACGAACATGAATCGCTGCGGGAAGGCGAAGTACTCCTGGAGGAGGCGATAGCCGTGGAACGAGCGCGGGCCGTGCGGGAGCAGGGCGTGGTTGGGCTCGAACCCGATGCGGCGCACCACGCCCCCGGAGTGCCACTTGTGGAGGGCGGTGTTCCCGCTGGCGGCGCGGACGGCGATGGCCCTGCCGTGGCTGAGGAGGTGCTCGTGGACCTTGGCCGGAATCTCGCCCGAGCCACGGATAAAGACGACGAGCGAGTCGATCTTGAGTTTGTCGAAGCCCTTGTCGCCCATGCAGCGGAGTCGCAGCCGAAGCGCCGCCCGGGCGGGCGTGTTCGCCGGCGGGGAGAGGGAACCGAGGTCGCGGAGGTGGTACTTCGCGTCGATGATCTCAATCGGGAAGAGCGTCGCGTCCTGCCCCGTCACGTACTGGCAGGCGGTCTGCTCGTCCTTGCCCAGGAGGCTGCGGAGTTGTGTCCCGCGCGGAATCGTGAAGCCCTCGGCCAGGCCCCCCTCGGCGGGATCGGGCTGGAACTGCACGACGGCCATCGAGGGCGTGGGCCCGAGATAGTGCGGGAACACGGCCTCGAAGAGGCCCTGGGTGAATCGGGGGAACTCGGCGTCGAGTTTGAGTTGGACACGCGCCGTCAGGAACGCGAAGCCCTCGAGCAGCCGCTCGACGTAGGGATCGGGGCAGACGTCCTTGCCGGCGGGGTCGAGCCCGAGGCGGCCGGCGATCTTGGGGAACTCGCGCGCGAACTCGCCGCCGACCTCGCGGAGGTACTCGAGTTCGCGGTTGTAGTAGCGTTGGAGCCGCCTATCCATTGGGCCGATCCTCGACGCGGGAGGCGCCGGTTTCGAGGTCGATGTCGGTGCGGAGGAAGAGCGGCTCGGGCACGGGCTGGGCCCAGAGTTCGCCGTGGATCTCGAAGGAGAGGCTGTTGCGGTTCGTCTCGTCGATGCTCCCGTGCGCGGTCACGCGGAGCGAGTGCGGGATGATGCGCGGCTCGAAACGGACGATGGCCTCGCGGACGGCGGCTTCGAGCGCGCCGATGTCGAGGCTCGAGCGGGTCTGGCCGCAGAGGTCCGGGACGCCGAAGGCGATGACCGAGCGCGCGACATGGGGGAACTCCTCGGCGTCTGCCTCGTCGAAGCGAGAGGAGGCATTCAAGAGCCAGGCCAGGTCGCGGAGGACCGCCGATCGCAGTTGGCGGAGGCTCATGACGCGGCGCTCTCGGCTCTCTTGGCGATCCTCGGGGCGCTCGTCGGTAATGCGATCGAGGAGGCTGGGTTGGAGGCGTTCCTGGGAGGTGAGGTCGGCCACGGCGCGTCTTCCGGCTAGGCGGGTTGCCCGAGCGAGATTCGCCGGACCTGGAGGATCGGGTACTCGCCGGCATCGGTGGCGAAGAGGCGTTGGCCCAAGCCGCAGACGGGCCCCGGTCCCTGCGACCAATCGGTGCGGCGGGCGAGGCGGATGGCATCGTCGGGCGAGGCCTCGGAGCCGGGGTAGCGTGCGGGGATCAGCCCGACGGCCTCGCCGCCGTTGGCCCACATGAAGGTGGCGGGCGTCCAGACGAGGTCGCGGAGGTCGGCCGGCGCGTCGAGCGCGAGGGTCTTGATGTTCTGGAAGGGGATCCAGTAGTACCGCCCGTCGATGATGGCCTCGACGATCGGGCCGAGGCGCTCGTCGGCGTCGGCGATCCACTCGAAGGGCAGGTCGTCCACGGTGCCGGGAACGGCGGGGGCGGCTTCGAGCGCCGACGCGCGGAGCGCAGCAGCGGCGGCGTGCTCGCCCGTGGCGTCGTGCTCACAGGCCTGCACCATCGAGCCGACCCACTGCTGCGGCTCGCCCAGGATGAGCGGCGTGCGCTTGCCCGCGAAGATCTCGGCCCGCAGGGCCTCGCACGCGAGGGCTTGGCGGCAGACTTGGGCCATGAGGAGGTTGGCGGGATCGAGGTCGGCCGCGACGTTGAGTTGCGTCAGGGCGCGATCCCACTGCCCGATGATGCACAAGAGTTGGAAGAGGAAGACGCGGTGCTTGGCCACGGAGGGCGCGGCACGCACCTCGTTCTCGAGAGCCTTGAGGGCGTCGGCGAGTTTCCCGGCGCGGAGGAGTTCAGCGGCGGTCATGGCGTTGGGGCTCCTGTCGCGGGGAGAAACCGAAACAAAGGAAGCGACGGGGCCGCGAAGCCCCGTCGCACGCACGATCGGATTGTCGTCTCCCAGGCCGGGGCCGGGGAGCGTGGACGCCGGTTAGAGCGTCTTCTTGTTCTCTTCCGTGCTCCAGCCGGCCTTGATGGCGGCGCCCTTGGAGCCGTCGGCCTTGGTGGGGGTGTACTCCCACTGGATCTCGCTGTAGCGGAAGCCGACGGTCTCACCCGGGATCAGGTCGTCGCCCTTGGCGTCGGCCTCGGGCTGGATCTCGGAGACGATGCAGTTCTTCATGGTGATCTTCATGAAGACGGTCTTGTCCTTGATGGCGCGGCAGAGTTCGATGACGATCTCCTTGATGGGCGCCGCGTTGCAGGCATAGATGTGGAGGAGGGGGGAGGACGAGTCGAGGCGCTTCTTCACATGGAAGTCCTCGTGATCGGCGCGGCCGCCCGCGATGTAGCCCTGGGCCGACGACTTGCCGCCCGTGGCCTGCTTGATCCCGTACTCGTACCCGTCGAGCTCGATCCACTCCTTGTGCTTCTCGTCGGTCGAGTCTCCCTTGATCTCACCCTTGTTGATCTGCATGAATGCATCGAATCCCATGGCTGATACTCCTCGGCGGCTGCTGGTTCAGGGCCGGCGTTTGTCCTTCCCCGGCCTACCCAGCCGGGCTCACATCAACTGGCGTCATCCACCCTTCTTGGCTGAAGGCAATTTCGAGACGAGACGGAGGGAAACGGTCAGGCCCTCGAGTTGGTAGTGCGGCCTGAGGTAGAACTTGCTGCTGTAGTACCCCGGATTGCCCTCGACCTCCTCGACGACCACCTCGGCGGCCGCGAGCGGACGCTGGGCCTTGTCGATCTCGGTGGCGGTCTCCGGGTTCGGGACCACGTAGTTCATGATCCAGTTGTTGAGCCACTTCTGCATGTCCGCCCGCTCCTTGAACGAGCCGATCTTGTCGCGGACGATGCACTTCAGGAAGTGGGCGAAGCGGCAGGTGGCGAAGAGGTACGGGAGACGTGCGGCCAAGTTGGCGTTCGCCGTCGCATCCTTGTCGTCGTACTCCGCGGGCTTCTGGAGCGATTGGGCGCCGACGAAAACGGCGTAGTCGGTGTTCTTCCAGTGGGAGAGGGGCATGAAGCCGTTCTTGGCGAGTTCGGCCTCGCGGCGGTCGGTAATCGCAATCTCGGTCGGGCACTTCATGTCCACCCCGCCGTCGTCGGTCGGGAAGGTGTGACATGGGAGGCCCTCGACCATGCCGCCGGACTCGGCCCCGCGGATGCGGGCGCACCACCCGAACTGCTTGAAGGACTTGTTGATGTTGGTCGCCATCGCGAAGGCGGCGTTGGTCCAGGTGTACTTGGTGTGGTCGGCGCCGGAGGTGTCCTCCTCGAACGCGAAGTCCTCGACGGGGTTGGTCTTGGCGCCGTAGGGCATGCGGGAGAGAAACCGGGGCATCGCCAGACCGATGTAGCGGGAGTCCTCGGAATCGCGGAGCGAGCGCCAGGCGGCGTACTCGGCCGTGCCGAAGATCTTGGTCAGGTCGCGCGGGTCGGCGAGTTCCTGCCACGAGTCCATGTTGAGGAGGCTCGGAGCCGGGGCGGTGATGAAGGGGGCGTGGGCGGCGGCGGCGATCTGGGCCATGCCGGCGAGCGCCTCGACGTCCGGGGCGGAGTGGTCGAACTCGAAGTCGCCCATGAGGCAGCCGTAGGGCTGTCCACCGGGCGAGCCGAACTCTTCCTCGTAGAGTTTCTTGAAGAGCGGGCTCTGGTCCCATGCCGCGCCCTTGAACTTTTTGATGGTCTTCGCGAGGTCCTTCTTGGAGATGTTCAGGACGCGAATCTTGAGGGACTCGTCGGTCTCGGTATTGGAGACGAGGTAGTGCAGGCCGCGCCAGGTGCCCTCGAGTTTCTGGAAGTCGGGGTGGTGGATGATCTTGTTGACCTGCTCGGTGAGTCGCTTGTCGATCTCGGCGATGATCGCCTCGATCGTCTTGACCGAGTCCTCGGAGATGAGTTGGGTGCCGACGAGGGCCTGCTCGGCGAGGGTCTGCACCGCCGACTTGATCGCGTCCTTGGCGGTGTCGTTCTTGGGCTTGAACTCCTTCTTCAGAAGGGATTCAAACTCGTTGACCTCGATGGTCGCACCGGCGGCGGCCTGGGCTTGCGGGTTCGTTTCGGCCATGGATCAACCTTCCTTCCTCTCTTCGGGCTTGGGGGCGGAGGCGAGGGCCTTCATGAGCGTGGGATCGGAGAGGACCTTGTTGAGCAGGCCTTCGGCGCCGCTCTTGCCGTCCATGTAGGCCAGCAGGTTGGTGAGTTGTTTGCGGGCGTCGAGGAGTTTCTTGAGAGACTCAACCTTGCCGGCAACCGCGGCAGGGGAAAAGTCGTCCAGACTCTCGAAAGTCAACTCCACAGGGAGCTTGCCCTCGCCGGTGAGCGTGTTGTCGACCTGGAACGCCACGCGGGGCTTGGACGCCTTCAACCGGTCGTCGAAGTTGTCGATGTCGATCTCGAGGAACTTGCGCTGGTCCACGCCGGGGAGAGCCTCGGCGGGGTTGCCCGAGAGGTCTGCCATCACGCCCATCACGAAGGGGAGGTTGATCTTCTTCTCCGCGCCGTAGAGTTCCAAGTCATACTCGATCTGGACGCGCGGGGCGCGGTTGCGGGCGATGAACTTCTGGCTGCTCTGCTTGGCCATGGGTGCTCCTTCGGGCCTGTGATCGGGTCACGACGGCGTGGTGTCGGAAGTGCCGCTGATCTTGTGGATCTGCTCGAGCGCGTCCGGGTTGAGGTCCTTGATGATCTCCAGAAAGTCCTTCGAGACGAGGCGCTGCGCCCGCCGCAAGAGGAGCGGCACGGGGCTGGACGGCTCGTTGCGCTCATAATACTGGCAAATGCGGTCGATCGCCAGCAGCACGTCCCCCGTGCTACGCACCTCGCCGCTCAAGGACGGGCCCGCCCCCGAACTCCCCCCTCCCGCGGAGTCAGCCTCGGCCGGGGCCTCCCCCACCCCTCGCTTGGCGAGATACCGCTCGAGGCATGTCTTGGCTTCCGTTAGGGCCTTTGTGATCGGGCCGAGGTCCGGCGACTTCGACGCCCCGACGGTTGTGTCCAGGAAGGCGTCGATGCCGGCGACCGCGGCCAGAGAATCGACCGCTGCCCGGTGCGTCGCTTGGAGGTCTTCGAGGGTGGTGTCGGCAAACGCGCCCTCGATCAACTGCGTGGTCGGAGGCTTGAAGTTGGGGTCGTTTGGAGGCGGGATCTCGCCCGAGGCGAGCGCGATGTCGCGAAGCCCGAATCGCCCGAGTTGCCGAGAGTTCGCCAGCGGCGCCTCGCGGATGCGTCGGATCACCTTGAGCGGATCGCCGAACGTCTCGGCGGGGATCGCCAGACCAGCGATGATGTTGATGCGCTCAAGCGGGTCGTTGTTGTCCTCCGGATCCAGCCGCGGAAACATCGGCCCCCAGAACTGCTCGAGCGTGCCCTGCATGAGTCGGAGCGCGTCCGCCAAGCCCGGGAGGCCTCGGGTCTTCAGGGCGGCGACCAGGAGTTGGACTTGGACTCGCAGGTCCTTCGTCTTCCCGAGGATCTCGACGCACCGATCGTGAACTTCGGCCCAGTTGGGGTCTTCGGCAGGGAGCGTCTTCTCTCCCATCACACGCTCGGGCTTGCCAGCCGCGAGCGTGAACAGTTCGAGGTACTCCCCGGAGGAGGACATGTCCTGCCCGGCAGGGGCCTCGGCGGAGAGAGGTGCGAGGAGCGCAGCGACATCGATCGAGCCCACAAGGACCTCCTGTGCAACGCTCGCACTATACCAAAGCCGACGCTAGCGTGCAGAGCCCAGCCGTGTCGCCACGATCGCCGCCTCGAACTGGTCCATGGGCATCCCCGGCGGCGTGACGGCGCGAAGCACCGAGTTCTTCGAGATGCGCAGTTCGGCGGGTGAGAGCCCGAGGAATCCGAGTTCGGTGAACAGACGGCGAAGCCCGTTCATCGACGCCATCGCCTCGGCATGGGTGTCCACCGCCTCGACATAGGCGCGGAAGCCCAAGGCATCCGCCTTGGACCCTGCCGCGGCCGAGTACTCGTTCCATGCCGCCCCCACGACCTCGCGGATCCGTTCGGCCCGCAGCGAGCGAGTGACCTCGCCGGTCGTCGGGTCCACCGTGCTCTTCATCAGCACCTCCCGGTACGTCGCAAGGACACGGGCGACGGCGGCGGAAGGCAAGCGGTTCACGTTGACCTCAGCCTCGGACGCACCAAGCGACGGCGTGAGGTCCTGGTACAGCGCCCGGCCAACGAGGAACGAGAGAAGTTCCTCTTGCTCCGGCGTGCGGGCATGGATGCCCAACTCGGCGAGTTGCTCCCGCTCGGCCCGGCCGACTGCCGTGTCGTTGGCGATCACGCCGAGTTGACGCTCCGTCGGGAGGGCGCCGGCGAGGGCCTCGGAGACCGGGGCGTTGGACGGCCCGGTGGCGCGGAGGTCGAAAACGCCATCCCCGGTGACGACCTGGGTCGCGCTCACCGTCCCGACGGCCTGCTGCTGGAAGGTGGCGAGGTTGGAGGAGATCCCGGTGGCATCGGGCGTCGCAAAGGCGGGGCGCGCGAAGCCGCCGGTAACGGTCGGCGTGGAGGAGAAGGTGATCGTGGAGCCCGCCACGAAGTCCGTGCCGACATCGGCACCCGTGGCGACCGCGCCCGAGCCCGACGAGACGAGCACGGCGGAAGCCGGGCGAGACTGGAGCACGATCGATGGCGAGTTAACGGTCATCGAGCGAAGCGTCGAGATGTCGCCGAGCGTGGCGACGCCACCGGCGTTGATGGTCAGATCGCCCGCGACGGTGAGTTTCTGTCGCTGTGCCATGGTGAAGTCGCCGGTGGTAGTGATCGTCAGGGAGAAGTTGGAGATGGGCGCGCCGCCCGAGCCCCGGCCGGCCGCGATGGTGGCGGCCGTGGGGGTCGTGGTCCGATTCGACCCGAGGGTGAGCGAGCGGAGGGCGGAGTTGCCGCCGACGTCCCCGCCGAACGTGATGGACGCGATGGCGGGGGCGGCCGCGGTGGCGTTCGAGGCGGGATCGATGAGGAGCGAGAGCGATCGGGCTGTGCCGTCGGAGTTGATCGTGGAAGCAAAGGAGATGCCCGAGGTACCGGCGTCGCGGAACGTGGCGTCGTCGAGCATGATGAGGGCGTTGCCGAACGTCATCGAGCCGGTCGTGGTGATGTCGCCCGCTACGCGCGTCGATCCGACGCTGTTGGTGGCAAAGGTGCGGAGCGGGGTGGTCGCGCCGACGTCGCCGAGGAACGTCGCGGTGCCGTTGGTCGAGAGGTTGACGGTGAGCCCGGCGTTGGTCGAGAGCGGGCGCGAGTTGATGGTGCCGAGGAAGGCGACGTCGTTGGCCGACAGCGTGGTCTGCGCGTTGATCTCGACGTTGTCGCCGTAGGTCTGGTCTCCGGTGCTTCGGATGGTCGGCGAGAAGAAGACGGTGCGGCCGTCGGCGTTGGTGGTGATCGAGGCGAGTGCGTCGAGCGTGGTCGTCCCGCCCACGGCGCCGATGAACGTCGTCGCGCCGTTCCCGGAGGTGTTGAGGGTCAGGTGACGGTTGAGGCCCTCGGATCGGAGGGTGCCGCCGAAGGAGATGTCCGAGGCGGTGATCGTGGTGTTCTCGCCGAGGCTGGTGGCGTCGTTGAACGAGACGCGGCCTGTGGCGTTGATGAACCCGCCGTTGAGTCGCGTGGTGCCATCGGAGTTGGTCGTGAGGGCGTTGAGGGCGCTCGTTCCGCCGATGCCGGCGTTGAAGAAGGTGATCCCGCCGCCGGATGTGTTGACCGTGAGCGATCGGGCGGTGCCGTCGGAGTTGAGGGTGTTGGAGAACGTGACGTCGTTGCCCGAGAGGTTGTTGGTGGCGGCGAGCGTGACGGGATCGGCGAAGTTGATGTCGCCGGAGGTGATGATGGTGCCGCCCGCGAGGACGGTGGTGCCGTCGAGGTTGGTGGTGAGCGACGAGAGGGGCGCGTTCTGCCCGATGGCCCCGCCGAATCGGGTGACCCCGTTGCCGGTGGTATTGACGGTGAGCGAGCGATCGGCGGAGCCGGAGTCGACCGCGCCGGCGAAGTTGACGTTGGCACCGGCGACGGTGAGATTCGCACCGATCGAGACCGAGGCGTTGTACGCCTGGTCGCCGGTGGTGTTCATCGAGCCGCCATTGATGATCGCACGGTCGTTGGCCGTGATCGATTGAGCGGAGACCGCCGCGGCATAGGTGGTGCGCCCCGCGGCGTTGGTCACGATCGCCCCGAGGCGGCCTCCGGTCGCGCCCCCCACGATGCCGGCGAACGTCGTGTCGTCCCCGTTGACAGTCAGGTCGAAGGTCTGGCCCGCGCCGCTGTCGAGCGCGCCGCCGAATCGGGCTTCGGTGCCGGTGACCGTGGTATCGGCCCCGAGCACGACGGCGTCGTTGAGTTCGAGGTCGCTGACGTTCAGAGTGCCGCCGTTGAGCGAGGTGGTGCCCGCGGCGTCGGTGGTAAGGGCGCGGAGCGTGCCGCCGGAGCCCGTGCCGATCGCGCCGTCGAACACGGTTGTCGGCGAGTTGATGGTCAGCGCACGGTCGGGCACGGTGCCGGAATCGATGGTCGATGCGAAGGAGACGGACGTGGTCCCCGTGATGGTCACGTTCGCGTTGAGTTGCACGGCATCAGCAAAGGAGAGCGTGGCGGCGTTGAAAGCCGCGGCGTTCAGCACCGTCGTGCCCGCGGAGTCGGTCATCAGGGCGCCGAGCGCACCGTTCGTTCCCGCGCCGACGCTGCCGTTGAACACGGTGGTGGGCGAGTTGATGGTGAGGTCGAACGCGCCGGTTCGGCTATCCACGGTGGACTCAAACGTCGCCTGGTCCAGCGCGTCGAGGCGAAGATCGAAGGCGATGCGAACCGCGTCCTCGAACTCGAACCGACGAGCCCGCATCCGGCCCGTGGCCAGCGTTGTGACATGGCCCGACCCGGAATCCGTGTTGAGGGTGCCGAGTTGGCCATTCGCGGCCATCCCGACCTGTCCGTTGAACACCGTCGTCGGCGCGATCACGGTGAGGTCGTTCTCCTCGCCCGCCTCGCTATTGACCGTCTTGAGAAGTCGCACGGCGGTCGAGCCCGTGAGCGTGGTGTCCGCCCCAAGGACGACCGAATCGCCGAAGTCCAGCCGAGCCGCGGTCATGGCCCCGCCGTTGATCGTCGTCGTCCCCGCGGCGTCGGTGGCCAGAAGTCCGAGCGCCGCGCCCGGGTTGATCCCGACCTCGCCATCGAACGTGGTCAAAGGCGAGGTGATCGTGAGGTCGTTGGCCTGGCCCGACGCGCTCCCGAGTGTGGAGCCGAAGCGGACCGACGACGTGCCGGTCACGATGGTGTCCGCGCCAATGGTGATCGCGTCGCGGAAGTCGATGTCGGCGGCGGTGATCCGGCCGGCCTCGATGATGGTTCGGCCGTTGGGATTCGTGACCAGCGTGCCCAGCGTGCCGCCCGCGCCGGTGCCGACCTCGCCCCGGAAGGTCGTCAGCGGCGAGTTGACCGTCAGGTCGTTGGCCTCGCTGGACTGGCTGTTCACTGTCTTGCCGAACGCGACGGAGGTCGAGCCCTTGACGACCGTATCGACGCCGAGGATGACGTCATCGCGGAAGTCGAGCACCGCGGCGGTGATAGCGCTGGTGTTGATGGTCGTCGTGCCGTTAGGGTTGGTGAGCAGCGTCCCGAGGAAGGTGTTCGGCGCGGCGCCGCCGATGACTCCGTTGAAGGTCGTGAGCGGCGAGTTGACGATGAGGTCGTTGGCCTCGTTGCCCTCGCTGTTGATGGTCTTGGCGAAGGAGACGGAGGTCGAGCCCTTCACGACCGTGTCCACGCCGATGACGATGTCGTCGCGGAAGTCGAGCACCTCGGCGGTGATGGCGGTGGTGTTGATCGTGGTCGTGCCGTTGGGGTTGGTGATGAGCGTGCCGAGGAAGGTCGTCGACGCGGCGCCGCCGATGACCCCGTTGAAGATCGTGAGCGGGGAGTTGACCGTCAGGTCGTTGGCCTCGCCAGCGTCGCTGTTGATGGTCTTCGCGAAGGAGACGGAAGTCGATCCCTTCACGATGGTGTCGGCGCCGATGATGATGTCGTCGCGGAAGTCGAGCACCTCGGCGGTGATGTTCGGGGCTTCGATCGTCGTGGTGCCGTTGGGGTTGGTGATGAGTGTGCCCAGGAAGGTGTCGGCCGCGGCCACGCCCACGCTTCCGAACAGGAGCGTGTCGGGCGAGTTGATGGTGAGGTTGTTGGCCTCGGTGGCCTCGCTGTCCACCGTGTTGTTGAACGCGACCATCGTCGAGCCCTTCACGACCGTGTCGGTCGCGATCACGACGGGATCGTTGAAGTCGAGGAACTCGGCGGTGATGGCGGACGTGTCGATCGTCGTGGTGCCGGTGGGATCGGTGCTGAGCGTGCCGAGGTAGGTGTTCGCGGCCGCGCCCCCGACCACGCCCTGGAAGACCGTGACGGGCGAAGTCACAAGCAGGTCGTTGGACTCGTTCGCCTCGCTGTCGATGGTGGAGGCGAAGGTGGCGCCCGTGGTCGCGATGATGAGCGTGCTGGATTCGAGGATCACGGCGTCGTTGAAGTCGGCCGTCGCGAGCGTGACCGCCGCGGTGTTGATGCGTGTGGTCCCGTCCGCGTTGGTGGTGAGCGTGCCGAGCGGCGTGGCGTTGCCGATCGCGCCGCTGAACCGCGTGCTCCCGCTCCCCGAGGTGTTGATGGTGAGGTCGCGAGCCGCACCGGACGAATCGAGCGTCGAGGCAAACGTCACGTCGTTGCCCGAGAGCGTGACGTTCCCCAGCAGGACGGCGGGGTCGTTGATCGCGATATCGCCCGTGCCCGCGTCGAGGTTGGCCCCGAGTTGGATCTGGCTCGCGGCGCCGAGCGCGATGTTCCCGTTCGCCGTGGCGACCGTCGCGCCGACGATGGCGTTCCGACCCGTCACCACGCTGAGCGCCCCGCCGTTGAGCGTGATGGCGCTGTTGATCGACGTGTCGCGGCCCGCGAGGAACTGGAGGCTCAACTCGTTGCCCGCGGCCGATGTGTCGGTGATCCCCGCGTTGATGACGATGTCCCGCACGGCATTGAGTGTGAGCGTGACCGCACCGCCGGCGAGGTTCGCGTTCAGGGGATCGACGAGCGTGATGTCGCCGTTGCCCGCGCCCGCGCTGGCCGTGGTGATCTGGACGGAGGTGCCCCCGTTGAGGGCGGTGAGAATGTCGGCGAGATCGACGTTCGCCGAGGCGACGGGGGCAGGGGTGAAGACGCCCGCGACCAGCGCGCCGTTGGAGGTTGGGTTGTTGCTCAAGGTCACGTCGGTGGGATCGAGGAGCCAAAGCCCCGCGCGGCCGCGAGCGGCGGAGGCGGTGACGGACCCGGTCATGAACAGGTCGATCTTGCCGGAGGTCTCCACGAGTCCGCCGTCGCCGCCATGCGTGCCCCCGCGAGCCGAGATCCGACCCTGGAAGTTCGTGTAGCGATCAGACCAGACGATGACCGTGCCCCCATTGCCGTTCCAGGTCGCGTCGGCGAAGATGGAGGCCGTGGGCGCGACATAGGCCGCGTCGGCGCGGCGCGTCGTGCCCTGGCCCTGGTAGTCGCCGCCGAAGTGGACGGTTCCGCCGCCCGCGGGGCCAGAGGCGTTGATCGTGCCGCCACCGAACAGGCCGACCTTGTCGCCGAGCACCTCGACCTTGCCGCCCTTCTGCCCCGCGCCTGTGGCCGAGGCATCGAGCGTGCCGGAGACCGACACGACGCCTGTCCGCCCGCCGCGCAGCGAGATGTCCTTCGCCGTCGTTCGGCCGGGGTGGTCGATGGCCATGGCGTACATGTCGCCCGCGCCGAGCGCGACCCGGCCTCGTGGCGCGTTGATCTCCCCGGCCTGGGCGACGCCCACGCTCCCGCCGCTGGACCGATCGACTCGCGCGAAGATCTGGCCTCCCTGCGTGCCGACGTAGACATCCTCACCGGCGGTCATCGTGACGATGCCTTCCGGGGCGTTGATCGCGCCATAGTTGGCGACGCGCGCCCCAACGAGGTGGGCCGCACCAGCGTTGATCGTCCCCGAGTTCTCGACGGTCCCGCGCACGCCCGTGAAGTGGTTCACGTTGGCGAGGAAGTCGGCGTTGGTGATCTTGCCGGCCGCGGCGTAGAGCCCGCCCACGTTCACCAGCGATCCCTGCGCGAAATACACGCCCGCCGGGTTCACGATGTAGACGATCCCATTGGCGATGAGCGAGCCGGCGATCCGCGAGGGGTCCGGACCGGTCACACGGTTGAGCACGCGGCTCGACGCATCGGGCTGCACGAAACGAACGGTCTCGCCCGCGGCGATGTTGAACGACTGATAGTTGATGATCGCGCCGTTGGAGGCCGTAATCGTCGTCGTCGCGCCCTGCTGGCGGATCGTCGCGCTGCCCGAGGCCACCTGGCCGCCCGTCGGCCCGCGCGCCATCGCCCCAGGGGTCACGGCGAGCGCCAGCGCCACCGGCGCAAAGACAGACCGGAGCAGGCCGGCGTCTTGCACCAGCCGGAGCGGGGAGATTCGGGCGTTGCTGCGAGTCTTCATCGTGTTTCTCCACGGGCCCATCGCCGACCCGTTTACTGATCCAGTCATGCGGGCGCCGCGATGCGGTCCGTGCCGCCCGGCTGCCCCCCATCCCCCCCCCCACCTCTTCGCTAGTACAGCAGAGTGGCGACCAGGTGGAATCGGTCCCGCCCGGCCGAGTAGTCGCTCGCGTCCTGCAGCGCCACGCCCCAGTCCAGCCTCACGCCCAGGTTCCGGCGGAACTGGAACTCCACGCCTACGCCCGTGCCCACGAGCGTCTCATCCTTTTCGAAGGTTTGCCGGTCGGAGTTTCCGACCCAGCCCACGTCCAGGAATCCACGGAAGATCAGGTCCCAGTCCGGGCGGCCGTAGCGGCTCTCTGGCGACCAGCGGAAGGGCTTGCCCATGAACGGCGTCGTCGCCGGGTCCTTGGCCGTCCAGGTCCGCGGCCAATGGAAGCGGTACTCGGCGCTCGCGAGCACCGCGTTATCGCCCGCCACGATCGACTCCGGATACCCGCGGACCGTGTATTGCCCGCCGATGGTGTACTCCTCCTGCGGGATCAATCGCGACCCGAACGCGTGCTGCCCGCGGAACGAGATCGCCACCTCGTGCGCCAGCGTCGCCTTCCGCTCCGGCGTTGAGGGATCCTCCCACGCTCGGCCCATCAGCAAGGGCTCGAGGTAGAACGACTGCGACACGTCCCACTTGAACACCGTCCAGTCGTCGTCTGCAAAGAGTCGGCCCAGCGAGTTCAGGTCCGCCGAGTTGGTCCCCGCCACGCCCGCCCACGAGGCCTCGACCCTCGCCTCGGCGGAGGTCGATGCCTTGAAGGTGTCGCGGGCGATCCGCACGCCGATGTACGGGATGAGGAAGTTCTCGTCGCCCGTGAGGTTCACGAGGTCGTTGGTGACCGAGACGTTCTGCCAGCGGGCGCCGCCGAAAAGATCCACGAAGAGTTGCCGTCGCTGGAAGACGTTGGCGATGAGTTCGCCGCCGTATTGGTAGGAGTCGCCCGAGAAGGACTCGGAGGCGCGGCCCACGTCGGAAGCCTTGTACTCGCTCCACGATCCGAAGAGGCGGAATCGCCACGTCTGGCTGGCGAGCACCGGGGCCTCGTACGACCCGCTGATGCCGTTCGTCTGATCGAAACTCGCCGTCACGAAGTCGAGGGCGAGCGTGTCGTCCCGGCCCGTGAGTTGGTTATGGACAAACCCGAACCGCTCGCGCCACGGGTTGGTCTGCCGCGTGCCCGTGTTCGAGACCTGCGCGTAGATCGTCCACGGCTTGTTCTCGGTGACGATGTAGTCGAGCGTGACCTCGCCGGGCACGTCGGTGGAGGAGACCGACGCATCGACCCGCCGGCCGGGGTGGCGGTTCAACCGGAAGAGGTACGCGTCGAGCGCGTCCTTGCGGAGGAGGTCGCCCGGCTGGTCGGCGGTCGCGGGCTGCAATGGCGAGTTCTCGCGGATGCGCTTGTGGGCGGGGCTGTCCACGCGGGTGTCGAGCGAGGGCGCGTCGCCCCTGGGCGCCGACCCGCTCCAACGCTCGCCCGCGCCCAGCGACCGGACTTGCCGGACGGTCCGAGTCCAGATGTCGAGCGTGAGCGTCGTGTCACCCGAGCCCCGGAGGTCCTGCAGTGTGTTCGCGTCGATCTGGTCCGGGCTCGGGACGACGAGCACGCCGATGACCCCGCTGCGGTTCAACTCGGAGACAACCGCCGACGCCACCGCGTTGATCGCGCTGACGGCGAACCGCCGCGACGCCCGCTGCGGCCCGCGCATCTCGTCGATCCGCAGTTCCTGCACCTCGATCCCGTCGCGCGGAGCGACGTACACCCCGTCCTTCACCCCGAGCCGGATCAGAAGCCGCCCCAAGTCCTCGATGGACGCTCTACCCGGCGCGTCGGTCACGTATCGCAGCCGAATCGACGAGACCTCGAAACTCGGGCCGTCCTCGATGGGCGCCGCCGCCGCGGGCGGGGGTGGGGGCGGAGGGGGAGCAGGGTCCGGCTGGCGCGGGGGCGGGGCCTTGGAATCCACCGGAGTCTGGGCAACGACCGACCCGACCAAGCCCGCCAGAGCGAGGATCGAGCCGGCAATCGCCGCGAGACGAAGGGGTGGGTGAGGATGGGCGACCGCCTGTGCCATCTGATGCATCGAAGGACCCTTGGCGCTAGACCGCCGCGCGGGCGGGGCTGCCAGTGTATGTTCGCCGGTCGGGGAAGGTTCTGCAACCGACCCGTTCAGGCTCCGATCTCCCGCACCGCCCGTGCCACAAACTCCGGGTCCAGCGAGTACGGGATGTCCGAGCCCAGTGGCATCGTCTTGGGGGCCGCGCGGAGACAAAAAAACTGTGCGGGCGTCGGCTCTCCCACGATCAGATCCACCCAGGACTGTCCGACTGGCACGATCGCCAAAACCGGCGACATGCGATCGACTTGCGTCAGCATGAACCGATGCCAGGTCACGAGCCCCTGCTCCGGCGAGTCACCCCCGAGCGGCACCCGCAGGTGCTGCGGCCTGACGACGAACGTGCTGCTCCTCCCCACGATCCCCGACTTGGGCGTGCGATACGCCGGCAACTCCCGCTCGCACTGGTACATGATCCGGACCAGGCCCAGCCCGTCCGGGCCCAACTCGGGGCGCGCCGCCAAGGCCCGAAGAAGTCCCGCCGGGTCGAGCGTCTCGGTCTGCGCCTCCGCCGCCGACACCTGGGCCTGCAGGCCCGCGCGCGAACGGTCGATCAGCGAACGCACTCGGTCCGCGGTGTCGGCCTGCGGGCACTCCGCACGCAGCCGCATCAGCACCGGCAACGCCTCGTGCAGAGCCCACGCGAGGCCCACGCCCGTCAGTTGGGCGCACACCACCATCGGGTATCGCTTTCGGCCTTTGCCGTCGCTGCTCGACCACATCGCACCCGCGAGCACCTGTGAGCCGGCCAGTCGCCACGCGAACAGGTGGTCAAAGCCCTCCAGCCGCGCGCCCGCATCGAGTGCGTCCCACGCGCCCGAATCGATATTGCCAGCGACGCCCTCCACGTAGATCAGCCGCTTGGTCGCGACCAACTCCGGCGTGGAGAGGCCCAGGTCGTCGATGTGGTCGTTCCAGCCGGGGTGCTTCCCGAACGCGGCCAAGTGGACAGCGGGCGGCCCCGAGGCCGGCTTTGAGAGACGAGATGCCAACTTGCGGAGAAACACGCGGGCTCAGTTCCCTCCGGCCTGGCCAGGCTTGCGCCACTCGGCCCAGTTCGGCCACTTCGAGAGGTCGGGGACCTTTTTCGAGAACTTCAGGCGAACGAGGAGGGAGTAGTCCTTGCCTCCGCTCGAATACGTCACGGGCGCGAGCACCGCGGTCGGGTCCGAGGGATCGTTCCTCGCCCGCGGGTCGTGCAGCAGTGCAACAACCGACCACGGCGCGGCGAGCGAGACCTCCCCCAGGCGCGAGCCGCCGGAGATCGTCGTGATGAACTTCAATCCACGATCCGACGGGATCTGCACCGTCCACTCGCGCGACGCAAGCGTCGGCTGCTGGTCGTCGGCAACCCGCCGCCAGAACGGCCGGGGGCCGGCCGCGTCCCCTAGGTCCACCTGCGACTCGAAGGCCATGAACGAGAAGCCTGAGTCGAACTCGCCCTGCGCCGCGGCGCTGGGGCGGAGAACCTCGCATGTGATCCGCTCCTGCTCGCCGAGGAACTCCAGCACGGCGCGCACGCGACGGAGCCACTCCTCGCCCGACTTGTCGAGGAATCCCTTGCCCGTCAGCCGGCGGAGCCGCTCGTCGATCTGCGCCCGGTCGGTCTCGCAGCCTTGGCTGATCTTCCCGTCGTTGCCCGCATCGGTTCGGGGGAGGATCCTCGCCCATCGCAGCGCCTCGCGGACCTCGGCACCGGACATCACACGTGCCGACGGAAGATCGCGGCAGACCGGGAACGCCGCCGCCTTGTCCGTCAGGTTCGCCAGCGCTTCCGAGGCGTTCCGCTGAGTGTCGTTCCCCAACGCCGTCAAACCCGCGAGGAACACCGCGTTCCAGTACATGCGGCCTCCCTCGGAGTCCCGCTCACGACTCGGATACGACACGAAGTACCTGGCGCGAAGGTCGTCGCACGAGACGTTGAGCATCGACTCCCGGGCCGTCTCGGCCGCCGAGCCCAGGTCCATCCACTTCTTCATCGCGTCGCTGGCGGCGTCCCACGTCGCCCCGTCGCGCAGGATCTTGATCTCCGCGTCGAGTTGGGCCAGCGCGTCGGCCCGACCCTTCCCACCCGTCGCGTCCGGCACGGCCGCGATCGCCTCTCGCATGCGCTGCCACAGCGCCACCACACCGCTCCTGGACTTGAGGATGTCCGCGCGAACGTTTCCGACATTGGCATGGAACTCGGGCCACCCCTGGTCCACGATCCTCGCCCGCCGCAGCGGGACATCCGACGCCCAGTGCCGCACGTAACTCTGCGCGTACTCCATCCATCGGTCGCGGGCCGGCTTGGCCCGCTCCGCCAGCGTCCGAGCGTCGAGCGGGTAGACCGCCGAGGGATCGACCGTGGGCGTGAGCGCCGCGTCCACCGCGGCCCAGTCTTCCAAGGCACGCTTGGCGGCCCGAGGATGGAATTCCGACGCGAACGGTCCGCCCTGCATCGCGGTCATCGGGATGCTCGGGAACGTGTTCTCCTCGCCGGTCTGCATCTCGGGCGTGACCGTGGCGGCGACGGCGGACGCGATGCGCTCCGCGGACTCGGGCGTCGCCCGGAGCGCCGCGTCGATCGTGCGGTGGAGCCTCGCGCCGGTGGCCAGCCTGGCGACCGCGTTGACCAGCGACTCCGCACGCACAAAGGCGTCGACTTTCGCCGCTGCCGACCCACCGAGCAGCGCGACAGCATGATCGGCGGCCTTGGCCGAGTCGCTCATGGCCGCGCCCAACTGCCCGCCCGCCTCGCCGAACGCCAGGGGCGGCGTGTTCCTCGCCGCGGTCACCAGCGTGTCGGCCGACCTGTACGCATCGACCCTTCGCTCGAACGCCAGCGGCGGCCCGGCGCCGTCAATCCTCGACAGGTGCCGCGCGACCAGCGCGTCAAACCCCGATTCGCCGTCACCCGCGAGACTCGCGGCCGCGTTCTTCACCCCGTCCTCGACCTTGGCCCACGCCTCGGCGAGCCGCTTCGATCGGGCCGCGAGCGCCTCGCTCCCCCTCGGCGCCTCGCCGGGACCGGCCTCGTCTCGCACCAACTTGAACTGCTTGCGTGCTTCCTCGGTGACCGCTTGCTGGGCACGCTCACGCAACGCGGAGCCCGACTTGCCCTCCTCGGCCCTGGCCGCGCGGGCCGACTCCATCAGCCGGGTCCTCGCGCCCTCGACGGCCGGATACCGCGCCACCCAGGGCCCCTCCAACCGCTCCTGGTACGCCGACATGTCACGCAGCGGTCGTTTCGTCAGGTCGTCGCTTTGGTTGATCCTGAGCAGTTCGATCTCGGCGGCATCGAACGCTTGCATTGAGCCCCGCAACGCCGAGAGCAGGCCCAACTCGCCCGTCTTGCCCGACGCCTGGTCGTCCCAGGAGTCCACGAAACTCGTGATCGGGCCCTTCGCGTCGTCCAGACGGTTCACCTCGCGCGCCGAGAGGGCGGACCGAAGGTCGTTCTGCCAACTCTCGGGTTGCGCGAACAGCGCGTCCTGCACCTGCTGGAACTGCGTCCGGCCGCGATCCTCGTACTGCTTGATCGCGTCGGCGCTTCCTGATCCGAGAGCGCCGGGAGCCGGGGTCAGCGCGAACCGGTAGAGCGGATCGAGGGAAAGCATCTCGCGGGCCTTCGAGACCACTCCCGGCCCACGCTCGGCGATTGTCGCCGCCCGGACCAACTGCGCAAGCGCGAGCGTCGAAGCCGCCGTCCACGGCTCGCCCTTCTCGCGGTGGGCGTCGAACTGCTTGAGCGCCGCCTCGATCACGGGGCGGATCACCGTGCCCACGAAGTACGATCGGGCCGCTCGCTCGCGCTTCTGTTCGATGTCCCCCGTGATTCCCGAGGCGAATCGGAAGATCATCGGCACCTGGATCTTCTCGTTCTCGACCTCTCGCTTCACCTCCTCGAGCCTCGAGATCAGGTCCCGCCCGTCCTTGTAGATGTCCGGCTTGGTCGCCTGATAGATCGCCTCCCTGGTCTCGCTGACATACTCCACGGCGCGCGCCGTCCCCGCCGCGGCGCCCTCGGTCTCGTCTGCAAGCCCTTGCCACAGGCTGATCGCCTGTCCCACGCCCGACTTGTACGTCAGCGTGCTGAACGCCGTGAGTCCGATCAGCACCAGCGCCGTCACGACGCCCGAGCCCAGCAGGATCGCACGCCGGCGCTGCTGCGCCTTCCGCACGTTCCCCGCCCGGGTCACGAGCCCCTTCTCCTTGAAGATCTTGCTCATGAACAGGTCGCGGAGGAAGTACGCCCGCTCCCGCTCCCACACCTTACCCTCCGGCAGCGACTCGATCGAGACGCCCAGGGCCTCGGCCAGTTCCGCGTCGAGCGCCGAGCCCTCGCGCATCGACGACGTGAAGTAGATCCCGCGAGGGAAGAGCGGCTTGCTCGACCATTCGCCCGAGACGAAGATCATCTCGAGGTACTTCCGCAGCCGGGGCGCGATCTGCATCAGGCTCTCGGGGAACGAGAAGAGCGCGTCCACCTGATCCGCGCGACGGGCGGCGGCGTCCTCGGTGTTCACAGGGTCCTCGAGCATCACCTGCCTTCGGCGGATGAGCCGATCGCGGACCTGCGCGAGGTAGTCCTCGACCATCTCCGGACGGAAGGGCGTGTCCAGGCTCGCGGGGTTGGACCAGCCCATCATCTGGTGCTGGAGCGACGGGTCGTCCACGCTGTCGAAGAAGTCGCGGAACCCGTTGATGAGGTCGCACTTGGAAATGATGACGAAGACCGGGAATCGGATCCCCAGCGCCCGCTGGGTGGCGTCGAGTTGGGCCGCGATCCTCGCCGCCTTGCGCTCGATCGCGTCGGCGGTGTCACGGATCACGCTGTCCGCCGGGATGAACAGCAGCATCCCGTTGATCGGGCAGTTGGGACGGAACCGGTTCAGGTTCTTGAGCAGTTCCTGCCACTCGGTGGTCTGCCCCGGCGCGGCCTCCTCAAACATCAGCCGACCCGCCGTATCCAGCAGCACCGCGGGATTGCTGAACCACCAGTTCATGTTCAGCGTTCCGCCCGCGCCCTGGAGCGGGTCCTGCAAGCCCGGCGGGAACCCGATTCCCGAGTGCCGCACCGCCTCGGTCTTGCCCGAGCCCGGCTCGCCAACCACCAGGTACCACGGAACCGAGTAGATGTTCTTGCCCGCCTGCCGGTACTTGTCCACGCCGGCCTCGAAGGCCTTGCGGAGGTCGTCGAGCCGAGCACGCTTCGCGGGGTCCGAGATCGACTGCGGCGCGGCGCCGGCGTTCTGCGTGACGGCCTTGGCAAACGGGTTCGCCTTGCGCTTGTCCCACAGCGGGAGAAGCACCTTCTGATAGAGCAGGTAGAGCAAGAGCACCACCGCCGCACCCGCCACCACGAATCCCAGCGTCTGCATCAACCGCCCGGGAATGAGGACATTCAACGCCGCGACGAGGCCCGCGCCGCTGGCGAGTACCACGCCCGCCATCACGGGTTTGGGCATCTTCGGAAGTCCGCTGGGTACGCTGAAGCCCATGGTTACTTGCCCTCTCCCTTGGTGTTGTCGATCACCCTCTGCAGCGCCCCATTGAGGTCACCGATGACCATCCGGTAGAGCAGCAAGTTCCCTGCGAACAGCACCGCCACCAGCCCCACCAGAAGGATCGCCACGCCCGTCAGGCTCCGCCCCGGCGGCTGGATCAGGTCGCTGGTGTTGACGTTCTCGTACGCGTCCGGACACAGCCGTCCCGCCGCCTCCTGGTCGCCTCGGGAGCGCAACCGACCCGCGATCTCTTTCATCTTCTTCCGCAGGAACTCGGGCTGGCCCTGGAACCACCCGGTGAAGCCCAGGCCCAGACAGGTGTAAAAGACCGCCAGCCGATCCGTCGCCGCCTCGCTCCGCTCCGACAGCGTCTCCTCGAGCAGATCGAAAAACTTCTCATCGCCCGCGAGTTCGTTCCGCTCCGCCGCCAGGTCCTGCCACCGACGCGCGAACGGCAGCGAACTGTCACGGATCATGAAGTCCACGAAGAAGATCAGCGGCAGTTCCACCTTGTCGAACTGCGTGCCCATCCCGGGGATCGCCGCCGCCTTGGTCTTCATCGTGCCCAGGATCTGCCGAACCTGCGCGCGCACCTCCTCGGACTCGATGGTCGCGCCCTTGCGCGCCAGCCGGTTCAATCGGCAGACGTATTGGAACAGGGGCTCGCAGAGTTCCAGCAGTGTCATCTCGTCGTCCTCGTCCGTGCGTCAGGGTGGTCCCGACGCCGCTCGGTGCTGCCGCGTCCTCGCCGCTACCCCGGCCCGCCCGCGGGCGCCGTCATGTACAACGTCAGTTCGAAGTCGGTGTTCTCGGAGCCGAGCCAGCGCGCCGCCAGCGCCTTCTCCTCCGCCGCCTTCTCCCACATCCGCGTGCTCTCCGCCCGCATGAGCCGGAAGTAACTCAGCCCCGTCTGCGCGGGCAGTTCCAGCGGCGGATGGCGCTCCTCGGCCAACTTGACGCCCCACACCTGCCGCCGGATCATCGACTTGGCCATCAACTTGAACTTGTCCGAGTCCTCGACCAGCGCCGCCACAGCCCGCGGGTCCTCCTTGGACTTGACCCCGAGGAAGTACTCGTTCGCCCGCTTGAGGTACTCGTCCTTCAAGTCCGCGACGAGATAGTCCTCCTCCCGGCGGAAGGGCTCCTTGAGGAAACTCGGGCCCACTGCGCCGCGCAACAACTGCCGGATCTTGCTCGACAGGTCCGCGAACGACACCATCGGGTTGTCGTGGTCGTACTTGGGCGCCTCGAACAGGTCACGCTCCGGGCGGAGCGCCGCCAGTTCCGCCAGCAACTCCCGCAGGTCCATGTACATGTCGAACGGCGTCACGCCTGGCGTCCCGACCAGCGACGGGAGCCGGGCGCTGAATCGGTTCAGCGTCCGCAGCCGCAGCATCTGCTCGAACTGCACCCCGCGCATCGTGTCCACGCTGAACCCGGCGCGGGTCAACTGCACGACCAGTTCCTTCCGGCTCGCCTCCACCTGGTTCGAGAGGTCCCGCGCCAACTCTCGCAGCGCA
This sequence comes from Phycisphaerae bacterium, assembly GCA_016793805.1. Taxonomy (GTDB): domain Bacteria; phylum Planctomycetota; class Phycisphaerae; order Phycisphaerales; family UBA1924; genus JAEUIZ01. The sequence continues at coordinate 136,014 of JAEUIZ010000029.1, read as the reverse complement.
CCCGACGACGTCAGCATGAAGCACGCCGGCACGAACGATGGGTCCTGCCTCGGGAGGCCCACCGCCTCGCCCGTCCCGTGCGCGATGCGGATCAGCGGCATTACCTCGAGGTCCGTGCGATCGTCCACGTCGAGGAGCAGCCTCGCGTTGATCCGACGCACCTGCACCGGCTGCGGGTTCTCCCCCGTGTTCTCGTCCCAACGCTTCACCTCGGCCACCTTGAACACTCGCTTGGTCCGCCAGTCGTCGCCGGCGCCCGCATCGATCGTGTTCGCACGCCCCGCGTACCACAGCGGCACGCCCAGGCTGATCGAGAAACTCCCGCTCCCGGCCGCGAACGCCCGCTTGATGTCCAACGCGGGCAGGTCCGCCGTCTCGGGCGCGTCCACCACCAGCCCGCTGGGCATCACCACCCGCAGCACGTCGAACTGCACCAGCATGTTCTCGAGCGCGTCGCTCGAGAGGCGAGCCTCGACCACCCCGTACGGGAACGGCATCCGCAGACGCCGCTCCGACCACACCTGCTCGTCGATCGAGCGCTGCAGGCCCTGGAGGTGGTGCGGCTGCAGGAACAGCCCCTCGTGCCAGTGGATCGGTTCGCTCATGCTCAGCCCTTGGTCCCGATCGCGGCCTTGCCCACCAGCCGCTCCGCGTTATCTCCCAGCAGCCGACGGATCTCCGTCTCGATCGTCGCCTCGTCGAGCGCCCCCGCCAACTCCTCGTACTTCTTCCACCACCCCACCTCGTCCTTCCCGAACCAGCCCTTGGTCTTTCCCTCATAGGCGACCAGTTGCTTGATCTCCGCAGGGGCGAACTTCACGAAGTGCAACTGCGCGAACTGCTTGCCCACGTCCGCCACCGCCGCCGCCAGCGCCGACGTGATCGACCGCAGCAACTCGACGTCCTGCACCACCTGCCCCCGGCCCACCTCCGGGTCCCCGTCGAGGAACCGAGCCAGAGACCCCTTCATCGCCGCGGGCTTGCGCACCCGGCTCTGGGGGTTCACTTCCTTCCACGTCCGCCACATCAGTTGGTCAAGAATCGATGCGAACTCCACGAGGGAGATGAGCAACTCCACCACCCGCGACGCCTCGGGGTCCGTCGTCTTGCACCCGACCCGCGCGCGCAGCCGCTCCATCGCCTCGGCAGGCCACGCCGCCCCGGCACTCTTGGGCACGATCCCGGCCTCGCGGAGGCGATCCGAGATCACCCGTTTCTGAGTATCCGACAGGGTCGGGGCCAGCGCCGCGAGCCGCGCGACCAGGAAACTGGGGTCCTTCAGTTCCTTCTCGTCCATCTGCGATCGGGACGCCGGCGCCGCCGATGCCTCCGAGACCTCGATGTTGCGGTCCCACGTCGGAAACTGCGCCTCCAGGGCTTCGAGGAACGCCGGACGATCCGCCGGCGCCACCCGCTCCATTGCCCGCGCCAGCACGTCCTCGAGGTGGACCCGCCGGTCCGACTCCGGGTCGTCGGCCTGGTCGCTCTGGATCAGCCGCAGGCGGTTCGCCGTTGCCGCCACCAGCCTCGATCGCTCCTCGTTCGACATGCTCACGCGACCACCTCCACGTCCCGATCCGCCGACAGCCCGGCATCCCGGCATGATAACGAACTGACGGACGGCGTGCGAAGCGGTCCATTCTCGGACGGCGCCGACCCGTCAAGCCTCCGGCCTGCATCGCCGATGCTCCAGCGTACCCCGGAGCACGCCCATGAAGCGATTCTGTGCCCTTCTCGCCATGCTTGGGCTGACCGCCTGCGCCGCCGAGCCGGCCCGCACGCCCGTGGCCGCCACCGCCTCGGGCCTCGGTGCCGCCGACCCCGTTGGGCTTCGCCTCGGGCGCTCCGACCGCGCGCTCGCCCGGGCCAACCTCGAACTCGGCACTCGGCAGGCCGACGCCCAGACATCCGAGGGGGATCGCTGATCGCGACTCCGCGGGGTGCGTGCCGGACCATCCACCGCGTCACGCCCGGGGAGTCTCCGCTCAGTTCGATTCGGGCCGCTGCGGCGTGAGCACCTCGATCGACTTCGGGTACAACTTCACCTCGATCGTGTCCTTGTCCCACCGATCCGCGCGCAGGGGGATCATCTTCCGCCGCGCCGCGCCGGCATCGGGTGGGAAGTCCACCAGCATGAACAACCAGCGGGCGTTCTCCTTGCCCCAGTCCGCCCAGATCTTGTCCGTGCGTGGGAGCGTCTGCTCCTTCATGTCCTTCCCCGCGAACACCATCGAGTACGCCCGGCCCCGGGGCCGCGACAGGTACTCGTCGATCGGCATGCTCTCGTACTCCGCCTTCTTGTCGTCCCCCACCGCCACCAGGTCCATCTTCAGCGAGACCGCCTCGCCCTTGGCGCGAAGGTCGTCGCTCGGCGTTACGCGGATGTTGTAGCGCCCCATGCCGGACGAGCACCCCACCAGGCCCATCCCGAGCATTGAGATCGTCGAAACCGTTGCGAGCATCCTCATCGTCCTTGTCCTTTCCATAGCCCTGCACCTTTGGACCGCGCCGCGCCTCACGCGCGGGCGGGCGCTCGGCCTCGTTCCGGCGCCGGCCCGGGCGTGGCCCCGCCCAAGCCCGCTTTCTTCCCTCGAATCACCGCATGGATTTCCCGGTTGAATCGCCAGTCGATCAACAGCAGACTCCGCGACCGCACCAGCAACTCGTCAAAATCCGCCATCGCTCGATCAAAGACCGCCTGCGGTCCCGCGGCCGGCGCGTCCCCCAGGTCGCGGCACGTGCTGTCCGGCCCCAGCCCGGGCACCATCCGCACCATCGCCGCCAGCGTCGCGCACCATAACTCCGCAGGGACCAGGTCCAGCGCCTCTGCCGGCGTCCCGCACCCGTACGCCAGGCGATGCGGACCCAGCGACGCCAGTCGCTTCGGATCCTGATCCAGCACCGCCCGCACCCGCAGCGCCAGGTCCACCCCGTCGGCGTGCGCTGCGGCGGCCTGTCGCGCAAGCGTCAGGAAGTCGTCGATCGCCACCGGGAGCGTCGTCGCCTCGTCGCCCGAACCGCCGACCAGCAGCGTGCGAACGGCCAGGACCGCCACGGCGTAAAGGTCGCACGGCGTGCTCAGCAGCGGAATCGTCTGGAAGGGTGCGTCCGACATCACCACGCCCGCCGCCCCAGTCAGTGCCGCCAGCCCGCCCTCGCCGAACTTCTGCGGCACGGTGCGGAAGCGATACTCCCCGGGCGCGAGGCCCGCGTCCGCCTCGATGATCGCGTAGAGGTCCACCCGCGCCGAGCCGAGGTGCAGCCGAATCCAGGTGAGGTCGTTGGCCGCGGGGCGGATCCGCTCGTGCGTCGCCAGCGTCCCGATCACGATCGCGACCCCACCAGCCCTCGCGTCGGGCTTGACCTCGCGGATTCGGATGGTCGCCCGGCCCTGCACGGCGCGGCCCGCCGAGTCCGGCGCATAGATCGACGCCGACGCCTGCTTGGCACGCACGAAATACTCCGCCTCCGCGCCGGGAACCCGCAGCGCGACCGCATCCCCGGGCGTCGACAGGCACGCCCGCGCCGTCCACAGCAGCGGGAGCCCGACGCCCGGCGCTCCGAGGTCCACCCGGAAACTGTCGGCCGTCACATTCAGCATCGGCGCCTGCGTCTGCGCCACCGTGGCCCGAACCGCCGCCAAGCAGTCAGCGATCAGCCGCAGTTTCAGGTGATACGTCTCAACAATCCGGCCCCAGCGACCGTGCCGCGAGTGAAATAGCCCACCGTCCGTCAAGGGCCGACGCTCCGACTCCGCGTCCGGGTACGGCGTGAACCGCAGCACCGCCTTGGCCGGCTCCTCGCCCAAGAGGTCCACATACGCCTCGAACCCGATCGGCGACCGCGGGCGAACCATCACAAACCCGCCTGTCGAGACCCATTGCCCGCGCTTGCCCTCCACAAGGCTCGCCAGCGGCTTGGTCGCCTCATACATCGGCGTGTCCGGCCCGGTCGCCACCGTCTTGTCCCCGCGCGACCACAAGTACCGGTGCAGCGTCGTTCCATAGGCCGGGTGGCCCATCCGCGCGAGCGCCGCTTCGTCCCGGCACAACTCCCACGTCCGCCCGTCCTTGTCCGCCGGCTTGATGATCGCCATCGCGTCCAAGTCGAGGAACATCGCCGGTGCCGGCGTCGCCTCCCACCCCGTCGCGAAGTACGCCCCGCCTGTGGCCCCGATCGCCTTCAGGCTCTGCGCCCAGCGCGCGTCCAATACCGCATTCGAGAGCGACTCCTGCAACGCCGGACCGGATGCCGCCACGCCATCGAGCGACTGCACGATGACTTCGGTCCACAGGTGCACCACCCCCTCGGCATCCGCTACGCACCCCAGCAGCGCCCGACTATCAAATCCCTCACGAAGCACGATCAGCGGCGCGCCCTCAGTCCGAACAACCAGGCACAGCCGCAATCCCCCGGGCGTCCCCTCGCCCGCCGGGAGCGCGACCGCCTTCATGCCCTTGGGAAGGCGCCGGACGCCGGCAATGTCGGGCGAAGGATATGCGAGCGTGGGCACTCACGAACTCCAGGGAGGCGCTCAAACGCGTCCCGACACGCGCGAGTGCGCGTCGGCAGAACGGTAGTGTACTGAGTGCGAGCCACAACGCAACCGGGGCATCTTTCCATCCGGTGCCAGCGACGTTGGGCTGTCCGGCCTCTTGGCGACGGCGTGCCGACCGATCTGCAGTTGAGTCGAATCCTCACGCCATCCTAACGGCTTGCGATCGCCGACTCACGAGCGTCGGACGAAGCCGCCGAAGGCTTGCGCTTCCGACCTCATCGTCGCCCCGCCTCAAGACGGCCCGGTTACGTGCACCCCGCTGCGAACTTGTTCAGGAAGCACGTGAAATCGTTCACGTTCAGGATCGGCGGCGTGGTGCTCCCGTCGCAGTTGGCATACGGGTCGTTCGCCGCGAACCGGTTCAGGAAGCACGTGAAGTCATTGACGTTCAGCACCGGTGCGATCGTGGACTGGTCGCAGTTGGCGTAGCACGACACGGCCACGAACTTGACCGCGCCGGCGTCGTCGAGATTGATCCAACCGATGTTCTCGCCCCAGGCGTACCCGCGAAACCGACCCGCCGCGGCGTCATATCGCGCGGGCTGCGGCGGCGTGGCCAGGGCGCCGCCCCCGAAGTTGATCCACCCAACGTTCTCGCCCCACGCAAACCCGTTGAGATTCCCGCCGACGCCCACGTTCACCCCGAAGTCCGTGCCGCTGGAGTTGGTGTAGGCGGTCCCGTTGGGCCCGCCGGGCGTCCCGTCGCCCATGTTGACCCATCCGATGTTCTCGCCCCAGGCGAAGCCGCCGAGGAACGTGACGTAATAGCGCACGCCCTGCGTGGTGCCGTTGGCGTCGCGCCAGTTCATCCACCCGCAGTTCTCCGACCACGAGTTCTTGTTCGTCGGGTCGACGTTGGACTGGGCGAGCGCCGGTGCCGCGACGCCCGCTGCGAGCAGCAGGCTTGCGATCCCGGGCGTCACGTAGCGGCTGTTCGTCTTCATGGCGATCCTCCAACCTCGATTCAGTATACCTTCGATGTCAAGCCTTTGGTCTGGAATCACCCGGCATCGCGCTGGCGAGGCCGAGCGTTCGGAAGCGGCCTTGGGACGCCGCGGAGTGGGTCGGTGCCGCCCTCGGATCACCTCGCCCCTGGACGGCCGGAGCCGCCGGCGCTAGACGCAAGCGCGGTGCTAGTACTCGAAGTTCGCGAACGAGTTGCTCGTCGTGATGTCCACGCCTGCCGCATTGACGATCGTGCCCTTGGTGTTGCTCGCCACGATGTTGAAGTTCGCCGTCGTGTTTCCCGTGCAGGTGTTGCGGATGATGACGTTCCCCGCGAAGAGCACCTGGATGCCGTAGTCGTTGTCGGAGCAGTTGTTCTCCTCGATGCGATTGTCGCTGTTGGTGAGCGGGAAGGTCGCGCTGGGGACGAAGATGCCCGACCCGTTCGTGACCGCGGACCCGTTGGAGTCGCAGGTGTTTCCCCGGGCGATGCAATCGTCGGACAACTGGATGCCGTGGATCGTGTTCGCGCTGCACGTGTTGTTCAGCACGGCAACCGACAGATTCGCGAGGATTCCCGAGCCCGTGTTGCTCTTGGCCACGCACTGCGTGACCACCGCGTTGCTCCCCGCGTTGATCCCGCCCTGCCCGTTCGACTCGGCCATGCACCCGCGGACGCTGCCGCCGTTGATCTGGATGCCGTACCCGCTGTTGCTGGTGACGATGCAATCCGTGATTGTGGCGGTCGTGACCGTGCTCGACGAGAAGAGCCGGGCGAGGATGCCCGCCGAGACCGTCGCGGTCCCGTTCCCGTCCACCGCGCACCGCGACACCGTCCCACCCTTCCCGACGATGATGCCCTCATTGCGGTTGAGATCGACGTGGCAGTTGTCGGCCGAGCCGCCGTCGCCCAGGAAGATGCCCACCGCGTTGAGCGTCGAGGTGCAGTTCGTCGCGCGCCCGCCCAGGGGCACCACGAATCCCGAGCCGCCGTTCGAGCCCGCCTCGCAGTTCTGGAACGCGGAGTTGCTCCCGGCGCTGAATCCGTGTCCGCCGTTCTGGCTCGCGAAGCAGTAGTAGAACTCGACGTGGTTGCTCGTCTGGCACCCGTCCAGGGAGTTGAGATAGAAGTAGCAGCGGGTGAAGACCGTGCCCGAGTTCACCGAGATCCCATACCCCGTGTTCGAGGCGAACTTCACCTCTTCCACGATCCAAGCGCCGGCATTGTTCGCCGTGGCTCCGTTCTGACCCCACCCCGTGACCACGCCGTGCTTGAGCGTGAGGTATGGCGCCGAGGTCGGCGAGCCCGGGCCCGTCCCATTGCCGTCGATCCCCGAGAGCGAACCGGGAACGCCGCGAACCTGGTAGCCCTTCAGGTCCAACGTGACGTGGCTCGCCTCGATCTCGATCCCGTGTCGGCCCGCCACGCCCACCACGTCGCCCGTCAGGTAGTACCGGCCCGGCTGCGTGATCTTGAACACGCTGTCCGCGTCGCCGGGCGTGGTCGTCGGGCCGACGGGGATCCCGGGCTCGATCTCGTGGAGAGTCTTGTATGTGGGCGCCACCGGTCCCGCCGGGGGGCTCAGCGGCCCCGCCACAAGCCCCGCCGCCGCCACCAAGCCCAACGTCCCGATCGTCGTACACGCCATTGCCGTGCGATTCATGTGCTGTCCTCCAGTTCCGTCGCGAGCGCTGTGACCCCCCAACGCGGGTTCGTCCCCCTTCAATGCGGGATCGGCACGACAACCGGCCGCAATCGCCGACCTCAATACTCGAAGTTCGCGAAGGAGTTCGTCGTTGTGATCGTCGATCCCGAGACCACCAGCACCTGCCCGACCGAGTTCGACGCCACGATGCTGTAGTTGGTCGTGTTCCCCGAGCAGGTGTTCCGCATGATCACATTCCCCGCACCGTCCACGAGGATCCCGAAGTCCGCGTCCGTGCAGTTGTTCTCCTCGACCCGGCAATCCGCGACCGAGGGCACCGGGATCCCCGCCAGGACGAGGTGGATCCCCGCGCCGTTGGCCGTCGTCGCCCCGTTTCCGTCGCAGTTGTTCCCGCGCACCCGGCAGTCGCCGTTGACAACGATCCCGTCGTTCCCGTTGGCGCTCGCCGTGCAATCCACGACCGTGCACCCCGTTCCCGCGGCGATGCCGTCGTCCACGTTCGCCGTCGCCGAGCATCCTCGGATGATCGCGCCCGACACCACCACGAATCCATCAATCCCGTTCAGACGTGCCGTGCAGTTCGTGACCGTTCCCGAGACGCAGTAGATCCCGACCCCCGCGTTGCTATATGCAGAGCAGTTCTCCACCGCGGAGGTGGCGCCGGCCTCGATCCCGTAGTTGTTCCCGAGGGCCGCGCACCCGCGCACCACGCTCGCCTGCCCCACCAGGATGCCCCGACCCGCGGCACCCGTGCCCTGCGCCCCCTCGACCCGGCAGTCCTCGACGATCATCGCGTCCCCGCCCTGGATCCCATTCACCGCGTCGCCCCCGCTGATGCACCCGCGGATGACACCCCCGTTGAGGAACACAAACCCGCTGCCCTGGCTGTTGTTCGTGTGGCAGTTCTGCGCTCGTGAGTTGGTCGCCAGGCTGAACCCGTTGCGGTTCGACTTCGCCACCGAGTCGAACACGTACACGTTGTCGCTGCCCAGCACGCCGTCGAGCGTGTTGTTGCTGATCGTGCACCCGCGGATCACGCTGAAACTGTTGATGAGGATGCCGTAGCCCGTGTTGCTCCAGACGGCCAGGTTCTCGAACTGGCATCGGTCGGCGAACTGCCCGCGGATGCCCGAGTCGCCCCACCCGCGAATCGTGCCGTTCCGCACCACCACGCCGTCGGTCACCCCAGGAGTGCCCGCATCGTCGAGGTCGATCCCCGACAGCGAGCCCGCGACGCCTTGAAGCACAAACCCGCTCAGGTCGATGGTCACGTTCGACGCCGCGATCTCGATGCCCTTCCTGCCCGCAGAGCCCGTCACGTTCCCCGTCAGGTAGTAACTCCCAGGCTGCGTAATCCGAAACGTCGAGTTCCCGTCCCCGGGCGTCGTCGCCGGGCCAATGGCGATCCGTGGCTCGATCTCCGTCAGCGTCTTGTACGTCCCCGATACCGGACCCGCGGGCGGGCTCAGCGGCCCGGCCACCAGCCCCGCCGCCGCCACCAACCCCAACGTCCCGATTGCTGCCCATGCCGTTGCCGTGCGATTCATGTGCTTCTCTCCAGTGCGTCTTCCTTCGTGCGAACCCAGATCGAGTGCCCCGGACTCCGCCGATGCGCGACCTGCCCTGCGACGGGTCCGCGCTCGCCGCGACACTCGACCTATTGCCTGATGTTGCCCCACGGGCTCGTCCCGGTAGCCGCAAACTCGAACGGCCCAACCTCGTTGCCCGCGGCGATCGTGTCCGTCGTCGTGTTCGCGCGGAACGTGTTCCGCACGACCACGTTCCCAGGGTCCGCAACCTCGACGCCGACGGTGTTGCGCACGATCGTGTTGCCCTCCATCCGCGAGCCGTCGCTGTAGATGTAGAAGCCCCATCCGTTGGAGTGGCTGGTGCACGACTCGGCGATCGTGCCGTTGTTCAGCGTGAACCCCGCGCCCACGTTCGCCGTCGCCGAGCACCCGGTGATCACCGACAGCCCAGCACGGATGCCGTCATACGCGTTCCCGCGCGCCAGGCAGTCGCGCACCGTGCCGGCGCCACAGATGATCCCGTCCCCGCCGTTGCCCGCGGCCGTGCACCGGGCGATGAGCGTCCCGTTGTTCCCCCGGATGCCCGTCCCGAGGTTTGATGTCGCCATGCACCCGACCACCGTGCTCGAGCCGCCCACGTCCAGCGCGTAACTGTTCTCGTCCGTACCGTTCCCCACCACGCGCAGGTTCTCATAGATGCACCCGTCCGCGTTGGGGCCACCAACCGCCGACAGCCCGGCGCCCTTCCATCCGCGAAGCGTCCCGTCCCGCACCGTCACGCCGCGGAACCCGGGCGTGACGCGCACGCCGTCGAGCGTTCCCGCCGCGCCCAGCACCTCGAACCCGCGCAGGTCGAGCGTCACGCCGTCCGACTCGATCTCGATCCCGTGCCGACCCGCGACGCCCTGCACGTTCGCCGCCAGGTAATAACTCCCCGGCTGCGTGATCCGATACACCGAGTTCGCGTCGCCCGGCGTGGTCGTCGGCCCCACCGCGATCCGCGGCTCAACCTCGCTCAGCGTCTTGTACGTGGGCGCTACCGGCCCCGCGGGCGGACTCAGCGGCCCCGCCACCAGCGCCCCCACGCTCAGCATTCCGCCCACGATCGCCACCGCCGCCGCAGTCTGAACCTTCATCGCGCCGCTCCTTGGTTGCCCAGGCCACCTCTCGGCCTCCGGCACTCCTGATGCGAAATCCCGACGCCGACTGGCCGACTCTCGCCGTCTACTACGTGCAGCCCGCCGCGAACGCGTTCAGGAAGCAGATGAAGTCCGCGACGTTCAGCGTCGGGGGCGTGGTCGAGCCGTCGCAGTTCGCCCGAGGGTCGTTCGCCGCGTACAGGTTCTGGAAGCAGATGAAGTCCGCCACGTTCGCCACGGGCGGCGCCGTCGAGCCGTCGCAGTTCGCATAGCACGGCACTGCGCCCGACCCGCCCCCGAGAAACCCGCCCAGACACTCCAACGCCGAGGCCGAACTCCGCCCAGCGTCCGGCTGCCCGATCACGCCAAGCAACTCGAGCCCTCCGCCCGTGGACACGCCCCCACCTCCGTCATACGTGTACCACGACAGGTCCACCTGGGCCATCGCCGGCATCGCGCCCGCGAGCGCGCCCACCATCACCGCGTTCCGTATTCCTCTGAGTCGCATCGCGCTTGCCCTCCCGTGCTACCGCCGCCCGACCGTGGGCCGCTCGTCGTCCTGCCGCTGCGACGCCTTGAAGTCCACGCTCGCCTCACGCGGCTGGCCGAACAACTCCGGATGCTGGTACCGCCCCTTCTCGCCCGGGCGCTTCTCGACCTCGACCGGCGCCCCGTAATGCCGCACGTACTCGTCGTTGCGCACCGCCTCGACGCGCCACGACACCTCGCCGCCGGGCACGCCCCCGGCAACCCGGAACACGCACTCCGTCGTTCGGCCAGACGACAGGTCAATCGTCGTCGCCACGTGGAGCATCGGCATCGGCGCGCCCACCGCCGTCAACTGGTACCGCGGGTCCTTGTTGACCTTCGCGAAATACCCCGGCATCGTGATCGTCGCCTCGCCCGCACCGTCGAGCCGCGCCGTCCCGCTATAGACGTTCAGCGGCTCGGGCCCCTCGGCGCTGTAGTGCAGCAGGTACTTGTTCTCCGGGTCGTCGGGATGGTCGATGCGGAACGTCTTGAGCCCGCTGGCGCCGAACGTGCCGAAACTGAACACGCCGTACCCCGTCGCCGCGTTGTTGAACCGACCCACCGTTCCGTAGAAGTCGCCCAGGCCATAGACCCCGTAGCCATAGTCGCCCGTCACCTCGCCCCACACGCCGATGGGCAGATCCCCGCTGGTGCTCGCCACCGGCGCATACCCGCGAACGCCCACGCCGTCGGGCGCGTCCGCGCGACCATACACGCCCCAGCCCGTCCCGCTCGTCGCGGTTGACCACCCGAGCACGCCGCGGCCCGATGTGCTCGCCGATTCGCCGCGAACTCCGTACGTCGTCCCCGTGCTCGACGTCGCCAGCCCCACCACGCCCCGGCCCAGCGTGCTGTACGCCTCGCCAAAGAGACCCGTCGTTCCACCCGTGCTCGCGTTGGCCACTCCATAGACGGCCTGGCCCGTCGTCGCGCTCGCGATCGCGTACACCCCGTTATCCCCGCTGCTCGCATAGACGCCGATGCCCGCCGGGCTGTTCGCAGTGAAGAACCCACCGTACGTCGTCCCCGAGGTCGCAAGGCTCACGCCCTCGACCGCCCGGCCGCTGGTGCTGCTGGCCTGGAAGTACCCGCCTCGCGTCGTGCCGGTCGTTGCACTCGCCGCGCCATACACGCCGTAGCCGCCCGACGAGGCCGACGTCCCGAACATCCCGTAGTTGATCCCCGTCGTCGCGGTCGCCTCACCGCGCACGCCCACGTTGTCGGCGCTCCGCCCGAACACCCCGAAGCCCGACGTGCTCGTCGACTGCCCGAAGACGCCGTAGTTCACGCCGGTCGTGGTGAACGCCAGCCCGCGCACACCGTAGCCCGTCGTGCTGTTCGTCTGTCCATACACCCCCGTCGTCGATCCAGAGGCCGAGTTCGCGTACCCCGCGACGCCGTTGCCGCTGCTGCTCTCCGACTCCCCCCGCACGCCGAAGTTCGTCCCCGTCGTCGCTGTCGTCCGGCCCCAGACGCCGATATTGTCCGCGTTCACGCCATATACGCCCGCGCCCGACCCGCTCGCCGACTCGCCATACACCCCGTAGTTCGCCCCGCTCGTCGCCGTCGTGTTCCCATAGACCCCGTACCCCGTCGACGAGAACGACTGGAACCACCCGCCCTTGCCCACGCCCGTCGTGGCGGTGTTCCGCCCGAACACCGCGTACCCACCGACCTCCGGCGAGTACCCAGACACCCCCGCCGTTCCCGCTCCGCCAGTGCCCTCGATCGCCGGCCCCAGCGTGTTCGTGATCCGCAGCGCGCCAAACCCGCTCAGCCCGATCGACCCCGCATACGGCAGCGTGATCAGCCCCTGCGGCCCTTGCGGCCCGATCGCGCCCTGGGGCCCAGCAACGCCCTGCGGCCCGGCAACGCCCTGCGGCCCGGCAACGCCCTGGGGGCCAGTCGCACCCTGAGGCCCAGCAACGCCCTGGGGGCCAGTCGCACCCTGAGGCCCAGCAACGCCCTGCGGCCCGGCAGCGCCCTGTGGACCAGCCGCACCCTGCGGACCCGCCGCGCCTTGCGGCCCCTGGTTCCCGCTCAGCGCGTACGACGCCACCGGCGCCGCCGTCACCTTCTGCCTCGGCGACAGCGTCACGTACGACCCCGATCCCGCCGGGTTCCGCACCTGGATCTCAAGGTACTTGCTGTTCGCATCAAACGAGCCCGCTCCGAAGTCCAACTCCTGCGTGAACCTGCCCACCGACAGCGCCACGCCCGGCCGGTCGATCGTCGGCCCGACCTGCGAGCCCCCCACCGCCGCCGTGAACAGCGAGAATCGCAGGTCCACCGGCCCCACGAGCGCCGTCCCAGACTGCCGCAACTCGCCCTGATACGTCATCGCCGTCGTCATCGGCTGCGCCAGCGTCGTCCCTGCCAGGCCCGCCAGCACCGCCGCCGCTGCCATCCAGTTGCGCTTCATCGCTCATGCTCCGTTCGTGCAGTGCGCACGCCGCCCCGTGGCGGCGGACGCGCACCTCGCTCCCATCGATCCCAGTCTCGTCCCGCCGGGCTCCGCTACGGGCAGCCCTGCGCAAACTTGTTCAGGAAGCATGTGAAATCGTTCACGTTGAGCACCGGCGCCACCGTGCTCTCGTCGCAGTTCGCCTCGATCCGGCCCGCCGCGAACAGGTTGAGGTAGCAACTGAAGTCATTGACGTTCAGCACCGGCGCCACCGTGCTCCCGTCGCAGTTCGCGTAGCAGTCCGGGATCCCATTGGGCGCGATCTCCGGGTTCGCGATGTTCGCGAACTCCGGGCCCTCATGCTCCGCCGGGTCGTGGTTCGTCCGCGACCGCGTCAGGTACAGCCCGCCCGTGGCCGGCAGCCCCGCGAACAGCGACGTCGGGCTCGGCAGCCACCCGCCCCCCGCCGCCGACTCCATGTAGTCGAACATCATCCCGTTGTGCGCGAACATCACGTGCCCGTCGTCTCCCACGTTCACCCCGACCGGCATGTACCCCGCGGGCAGCAGCAGGTTCGGCTGGTTAATCGTCCCCAGGTTGTTGAACCGGAAGATCACCGGATTCCCGCTGAACCCCACGAACAGGTGCCCGTCGCTCTTGCGAAAGTCCATCGACGCCTCGCCCGAGACCGACGGCAGGTTCGCCAGGAAGTTGCTCGACAGCGTCGCGTCCATGTTCCGCGAGTACCGCGTCAGGCTGTGCCGCGACGCCACGCCCGTGGGCGTGAGCACCGCGATCGCGTCCGCCGAGTCCTCGTACACCACCGCCTCGGGCGCCACCGTCAGCGCCCGCGAGCCGAGCAGTTGGAACACCGACCCGTCCGCCGCATACCGCTTGAGCACCGAGCCGTCACAGACATAGATCTCCCCGTGCCGGCTGCTCGTCAGTTTCGTCAGCGCGCTCGTCGACGACAGCACCAGCGTCGAGCCCCCGCCCACCGGGTCCAGGCGGTACAGGCGATAGATCGCCGTCGGGCCGGGCGCCGGGCTCGTGATGTAGTAGATGTCCAGACCCTGCGGGTGCATCACGTACTCCGTGATCGGACCCGTCCCCGCGGGCGTGCCGAAGAACTGCACCGCCGGGAGGCTCGAGTCGTCGAACCGGAACGGCCGGTGCAGCACCAACTGCCCGCTGTCCACGCTGCTCGACGTGAGCGCCACGATCGGATCGAGCACGTACCACCCGTCGAGGTACTTTCCCGCGTTCCCATAGTTCAGCCGCCAGCGCGTCGCGACGGTGTACGAGTTCGTCGACTTGCTGCGGAAGTTCGCCGTCACGCTCGTCATCGTCGCCGCCCGAGTCGTGAACGTCGATTGCGTCGTGTTGTACGTGTCGTCCGCCGGGTCGCGGAACTGCAGGTACGGCGTCCCCGAGCACACGTTCACCTCGCCGTTCACCGTGATGCAGTGCCCCCCGCTCCGCGTGAAGAAGTTCGCAGGGCTCTCCGTGTAGTAGCCGTAGCACGCCGCCACGTACCCGCCCATGGCACGCTTGAGCGCGATCCGCGCCGGCGTCGGGCAATACCCGCCCCCGCACCAGTAGTGCGAGACCGTCACCTTGTTCAGCGCCGCGATCAGCGAGTACGTCTGCGCCCCGGCCAGCCCGTTGTTCCCGTTCGTCCCCGTCGAGGCGTTCGTGCTCATGAGCGAACCCATGAGCGACAGGGTGCTGGTCACCCGGTTGTAGTTCGAGTTCGACTGCCATGTCCGCGGGCCGTCCAGTGTCGTCGGCTGCGGGATCCCCCGGTTCGCGAAATACGCGAACCAGTTCGTCACCGACGTGGGCACGCAGTACATCCCGCCATCGCCCGGCAATGCCCCAGAACGCTTCTGGTCAAAGTCCGGGACGTGCGGAATCCAAAAGTCGCACTGCGCCTGAGCAACACCGGCGCACGCAACAAGACACGCAGCAAACGCGAGACGGTTCATCCGAGGGCTCCTTCGCCGTGCCTCGCCACTCCTGGCAAGCGCCCCGACCATGCCCATGCGGAATCCCGCCCGGGACCAGCCGCACAATCCCGTTCCCGCCCTCAGCCGCCCGTGCGCGCGTCCACACCCCGCCACGCCGCGCACAGCGCGATCGCGATCGCGTCGGCCACGTCCGCCGGTTCGGGCCGCGCGGGCAACCCCAACCGGCTCCGCACGGCCTCCTGCATCTGCTCCTTGCTCGCGTGTCCATGCCCAGTCAAAAACTTCTTCACCGCGTTGGGCTTGAACTCGACCAGCCGCAGCCCCGCTCGACGGATGTTCAGCAGGATCACCCCCCGCGCATGAGCCATCGCGATCGCCGTCGCCGGGTGCTTGTAGTGCGCAAAGATGGCCTCGACCGCCGCCGCCTCGGGGCGCAAACGCTCGATCGCGCCGCGCAGGTCCGCGTCGAGTTCCTCCAGCCGCGCCGACACCGCCTCTCCGCCGGCCTGCGCCGCCTCGTCCGCCCGAAGCCGGAACACCCCCGCCTCGACCAGTCGGGCCGGGTCCCCCTCGACGCACCCATACCCCGTCACCCGCAGCCCAGGATCGATCCCCAGAATCCTCACAGTGCGAGTCTACTGCCCCTCCGCCGTGTCCATCTTGCCGCTCCCGCCCTCCTCTCCTAGCCAGCCCATCGCCCCCAGCAGCGCCAGGCTCGGCTCGATGACCGCGTTCGTGCGCACAAATCCGGCCATCTCCCCGCGCGTCACCCACGCCAGTCCGTCGTACTCCCACCGAACGCGGTCCGCGGTGTGCGCGCCGTCCAACTCTGGGCCCTGCCACTCGGACTCCACCACGATGTCCGCGCTGCGGGCGACGAAGTCCCGGCAGACTCCCCACGCCTGCCGCGGCGCCACCCAGTCCGCGCCGCCCAACTCCTCCGCCGCCTCGCGCCGGATCTGTGCGCACACTTCCGCCCAGCCCAGTTCGTGCGCGCGCCCGGGGCCGTGCCCGGTCGGCGGATCGATCCCGCCCGACGGCCCGAGTTCCCACTGGGACTGGTAGATTCGCGTCTGGGTGCCGCGCCGGCCGAGCAGCACCCTCGGCACGTCGCCGTCGCGTCGAAGCACGACCGCCGTGACGGAGAGTTGTTCGGTGCCGGTCGGGATCGCGGGCTGGACGACGAGGCGACGGTACGTGCACGTGCGCGCGCGGACGACCCCTGGCCCGAAGCCGACCGCCGCCAGGATCGGCGCGTCGAAGAGGCGGGGATTGTGCGCGCGCTGGCGGTCCCACTCGCGTGCTGCCGCGGCCTCGTCGATGGGTGGCAGCGGGGCCGCCTCGACCTCGATCCGGCAACGCGCGCCGGGGGGCCACCGGAGCAACTCGACCGATCGGCGTGGCGCACCCGAGGAAGGGCTGCCGCTCGCTGCGGTCATTGGATCAGCCCGGCCAGGTCTCCGGGCAGGTCGGGCAAGCCGAGTTCTCGGGCCTCGCGGGAGAGGATGTCCTTCATGCGGGCCTGCGCGAGGGCGAGGGCGGCGTTGACGGCCTCGGCGACGACGCCGCCCGCGAGCGTGCGGGTGCGCTCATCCGCGGCCATGCCCATGACCAGGGCAGGCTGGAGGTCGATCGAGAGCACGCGGAACTTCCCGTTGACGGTCGCACGCACCGCACCCCCGCCTCCGAGCCCTTCGCATCGGAGCGATTCGGCGGCGTCCTGGATGCGCGTCGTGACCTCGCGGATGCGCTCCTTGTCTTTCATCAGGCCGGCGAGCGCGCCCATCGCCTTGAGTTTGTCGAACATGCGGGAGCGTAGGAGAAGACACCGAAGAAAGGGCGGAGGAGGGAAGCGGGCGAGAGGGCAGAGTGCGGCCGCCTGGTGGCTACTCCGGGCCGCTGGGGCCGGGCGGAGGCAACCACATTGCGGAGACGACGCGGCCCTCGCGTACGTCGAGTTGGAGCGTGCCGGCCGACCAGTGACGGAGGTGCGCGAAGTCGAAGTTCACAAGCCCGTCGCGCGTGCTCGGCGCCTCGTGCTGGAGCCTCTTGGCGGCGTCCTCGAGCGACAGTCCCGCCAACGTCCCGCGGTGGACCATCGCGCGGACCGATTCCTCGGTGACCTGGAAGGGCGAGCGAAGCCTTGTGGCGACGACGGCGGCGACGACGCCGACGAGGAGCAGGATCGCGAGGCGGGCGATGCGCTCGGGCTTGCTCGGCCGGCGACGCGTGGAGCGCGGCGTGGCGGGGCGGACAGAGGAACGCCGCCTATCGCCGCTTGGGCTCGACATGGGCGATTCTCGCTGCGAGGGCTTTCGCTGCCGCCTGGACCAGCGGATCCTCGCGCACACGCTGCTCGGGGTCAAGCCCTGCGGGGGTCGTCGTCGCTCGCGGTGGGCTGCCCGCGGACGCGACATCGCCAGGCGTTTGCGTGCCTTCCAGTCTGGCGGAGGCGGGCATGGGAGGTGCGACGGGTTTCGGCTCGACCAGGGGCCGCGGAGCAACCATCGGCGGCGGTGGAGCAGGGGCGCGCGGCGCCGGGCTCGGGAGCGAGGGAGCGGCGAGGGGCGCGTGTGCGGGCGGATTGGAGGGCTCGGCGACGGGGGTTGAGGCCGCCGCCGTCAGTGTTTTTTTGCGGGCGCGGCTCCCGGCTCGCCCGCGAGGATGGCGGCGACATCGGCGAACTTCTCGGCGTGCGCGAGGCGCACCATCGCCGCGTCGAGGATCGCCCGAGGATGCGACGAGTAACGAAGCGAGCGATGGACGCTCTCGGCGACAGCGATCATGTGGACGAGGGCGGCGGCGTCGAAGCGTGCGGCCCGGGCGAGGTCCTGCTCGCGTGCCGCGCCCGAGGTCGCCACGAGCGTGGTGTCCCTCCCGCATTGGGCGAGGAGCATGAGGTCTCGGAGGCGGTCGATGAGCGACTCGAGCATCATCTCGGGCGAGAGCCCGCGACGGATCAGTTCGTCGGTGGCGTCGAGTGCGGCGGCGGCGTCGCCCGAGGCGAGCGCGTCCACGACGGCGCTGACGAGTTCGCGGTCCGGGAGGCCGAGCAACTCGTGGAGCAGGCCGAGCGTGAGGTGCTTCTCACCCGAGGCCAGGAGGCGGTCCAAGAGCGAGAGCGAATCGCGCATCGAGCCCGCGGCGAGCCGGGCGACGGCGTGGAGCAGTTCGGGCTCGGCGCGGACGCCTTCCTGCTGGAGCACGCGACCGAGGTGTGAGGCGATGTCCGCGGGAGCGATGTTGCGGAAGTCGAACCGCTGGCATCGGCTCTGGATCGTGGCCGGGACCTTGTGCGCCTCGGTCGTGCAGAGGATGAAGACGACGTGCTCGGGCGGCTCTTCCATGGTCTTGAGGAGCGCGTTGAACGACGCGGACGAGAGCATGTGGCACTCGTCGATGATGTAGACTTTTTTCTTGCCGCGCAGGGGGCGGTAGACGGCGTTGGCGATGAGTTCGCGGGTTTCCTCGACCTTGCTGTTGCTGGCCGCATCGATCTCGATGACGTCGGTGTCGCGGCCCTGCATGATGGCGGCGTCGGCTTCGGGGGTGCCGCCGGCGAGGGCCTTGGCAAGCAGCCGGGCCGTGGAGGTCTTGCCGACGCCTCGGGTCCCGGTGAAGAGGTAGGCGTGGGCGACGCGACCCTGGGCGACGGCGGCCTGGAGGGTGCGGGCGATGGGCTCCTGCCCGACGACCTGGTCGAACTCGGCGGAGCGATACCTGCGGGCGAGCACGGTGTAGGCCATGCCCGGAGCATATGGACGACGGGTCGAGCGCGGTTGTCCCCGGCGTCGAGGTGCAGGGGCGGCATCCGAGCGAACCGGCGCGAGGTGGCATGCGTCGATGGGGCGGACTAGGCTATGCCCCCTCTGCCCCGCCACGACCGAAGGCAGGCGCGGCGAGCAGGAGACCAAGCGTGGCGGTGACGGAAGCGATGCTCAGCGGCGTCAGGGCCGAGGCCGAGCGGGCCGGGGTGTTCGGCGAGGTGGTGGTCCGGGGCGGGATGCTGGTTTGCCGGGCCAAGGGGCCGGAGGCACCGGCGTCGTACCGCGTGTTTGGGGAAGGGGGCCGGGTGTGGGTGTCGCTGGTGATGGCGGACCGCTGGCTGAGCGAGTCGATCGAGTCGGACCTGATGCACACCGGAGACAAGATCGAGGACCTTGTCGCTGAGGAACTGGCCGAGTTGGGGGAGGCGTCGGCGGAGGTTCGGGTGGAGCACTTCAGGTCTGATGACTTGCTGTTCACGTTCCGCACGCCGATCCCCGCGAGCGCGGCGGGGAGCGTTGCGGGGGTGACGAGGTGGCTACTGGCCTACGAGGCGTGCTTCCGCAGGCTGGGCGACATGGGCGGGGAAGGGGACCAAGGATGAGCCCATGCGGATCGTGATGCTGGGGTGGGAGTTCCCGCCGTTCATCGCCGGGGGGCTGGGGGTAGCGTGCTATGGGCTGACGCGCGCGCTGGACCGGATGGGGCACGACATCCTGTTCATCCTCCCGCGGCCGGTGGATCGCTCGCAGGCCTCGCACATCACGCTGCTGAGTCCGGATGAGACGGGCCGGCTGGTGGTGTCGCGGCCCAAGGGCGCGCGGGGCTTCGGGCCGAGCATCACCACGGGCGAGTTCCGCCACGTCGTTTTCCGCGGGGTGGAGGCGTCGTTCTCGAGTCCGTATCCCGGATTTGCGCCGCCCCCGCCACTGTCGTACACGGCGTCGGACCCGATCGCGCGGCTCGCCGCGGGCGAGGCTGTGGCGGAGATGGCGACACCCGAGGCGACGAGCATCGCCACGAGCGGGGCGCACTACTCGGGGGACCTGGTGGGCGACGCGGAGCGGTACGCGAGGCTGGTGGTGGCGCTGGCGCGGCGGGAGCGATTCGACGCGATCCACGCCCACGACTGGCTGACGTATCCCGCGGGGATCGCCCTCTCTCGGGCCAGCGGGAGGCCCTTGGTGGTGCACGTTCACTCGACCGAGTTCGACCGCTCGGGCGAGCGAGTCAACCAGCGGCTGTACGACATCGAGCGGCGCGGGATGCACGCGGCCGCGCGGGTCATCGCGGTCTCGGAGTACACCAAGTCGATCTGCGTGAAACGGTACGGGGTGCCCGAGGAGAAGGTCGACGTGGTGTACAACGGGATCGACCGCGAGGCGGACCAGCCCGCCCCGGGGGCGCAGATCGAGTCGCGCGATCGCATCGTGCTCTTCCTGGGCCGGATCACGATGCAGAAGGGCCCGGAGTATTTCATCGGGGCGGCCAAGCGCGTGCTCGAGAAGGTCGAGAACGTCAAGTTTGTCGTCGCGGGCTCGGGCGACATGACGGCTCGCATGATCGAACTGGCGGCGCAGATGGGCATCGGGCACAAGGTGCTCTTCACCGGGTTCCTGAGGGGGCGCGACGTGGAGCGGGTCTTTCGCATGGCCGATTGCTACGTGATGCCAAGCGTCTCGGAGCCGTTCGGCATTGCCGCGCTCGAGGCGATCCATCACGACGTGCCCGTCATCATCTCGAAGCAGTCCGGCGTCTCGGAGGTCCTCACGCACGTCCTCAAGGTCGATTTCTGGGACGTGGACGAGATGGCCAACAAGATTGTTGCCGTGCTGCGGCACCCACCCCTCTCGCAGACGCTGAGGCACCACGGCCCCATCCAGTTGCGGTGGCTGACATGGGACGGAGCGGCAGAGAAGTGCGTCAAGGCCTACGCGAAGGCGATCCACGGCTGAGCGTGATCCGCGACCGGTCGGTGAAACTCGACCGCGGCGCTCCCCAGAGAGGAACTGACATGCCCTGCCTCCTCGCCCTCATCGCGTTCTTCTTCCCGCGGTTCGTGCTGATCGTGCTCGGGGTATTCACGCACTACCTCGGCCGCGCGTACGACTCGGCGATTTGGCCGATCCTCGGGTTCTTCTTCCTGCCCTACACGACGCTCGCGTACGCCTATTCGATCAACTCGAACGGGCGCATCGACGGGCTGTACGTCGTGCTGCTGATCGTGGCCGTGCTCATGGACCTGGGCGTGATCGGCGGGAGCGCCAAGGCCTCGGGCATGACGCGCGACCCGAGCCGCTGAGCCTGCCTCCGCGTTGCCGGACGCGCGACGGCGCGCTCGTCAGTTCGGCGAGGTTGGCTACTTCCCCACCCACACGTTGTTACTGGCGTCCACGTCGGGCAGGGCGCCGTCCGGGTCGATCTCGACCTTCACGAGCCGCTTGCCGCCGGTTTCCTGCGGGGCCGTCCACTGGTTCGTGGTCGCCCAGACCTCGACGGGGAGCCGACGGCTTGCCACGCTCCCGTCGCTGAAGGTGAGGCGCAGGTCCACGGGCATCACCAGTTCCCCGAGGTTGCGGAGGGCGATGAGGGCGGCCTTGCCGCCGTCGGCGTAGGTCACGCCCGTGACGGCCTGATCGAGATTGCCGGTCTCCAGGAACCACCCGCGCCAGAACCAGGCGAGGTCCATGCCCGCGGCGTCCTCCATGCAGCGGAAGAAGTCCGCGGGTCGAGGCGACTTGAACGCCCAGGCGGCGATGTAGCGGCGGAACGCGCGGTCGAACCGCTCGGGACCGAGGACCTGCTCGCGCAGCAGCACGAGCGCGACCGCCGTCTTTTCGTAGTGCAGGAACCCCAGCCGTCCGCGCCAGATGAAGTCCGCCGGTGTTTCCATTGGCTGCTGTTCACCGCGGGTCGCGCCGCCGAGGTATTGCCCTGCGTCCCCGCGGCGGTTGGGCTTCTCGTCGGGATAGCGGGCGAGTTGGGCGTAGTAGTTGATGAAGGTGTTGAAGCCCTCGTCCATCCAGGCGTGCCGCCGCTCGTCGGTGTTCACCACCATCGGGAACCAGTTGTGCCCGATCTCGTGCGTCGTCACCCCCCAAAGGCCACGCTCGTCGTGACGCTCCCGGCAGAAGACGATCATCGGGTACTCCATCCCCCCGACGCGGCCGTTGACGTTCACCGCCGAGGGGTAGGGGTACCGGTACCACATCCGGCTGTAGTGCTCGATCGAGAACCGCAGGTCATCGGTCGACTTGTGCCCCCAGAGCGGCAGCGCCTCCTTCGGATACGCCGACTGGCACATCGTGCCCTCGGGGCCGTCGGGCCCCTCTGGCCCGACGCCGGGCAGGAAGGCGGCGTCCCAGATGAACGCCGGGGAGGATGCCCACGCGAAGGTACGCACGTCCTTGGCCGCGAATCGCCACGTCAGCGGGCCATCGCCCTCGGGCCTCGATTCGGGTGTGCCCACTTCCTCCGGCTTGACGATCGCCACCGCGGTCGCGCTCCGCTTCGCCTCGGCCCAACGCTCGCGCTGCGTCGGCGTCAGGGTGTCCCCCGGGTTCTGGAGGACGCCGGTCGCCACGACAACGTGCGAGCGCGGCACCGTCAGGGAGACCTCGTAGTCCCCGAAGTTCGTGTAGAACTCGCCCTGGCCGAGGTATGGGAGCGTGTTCCATCCGTGCACGTCGTCGTAGACCGCCACGGCGGGGAACCACTGCGCCAACTCGAACACCGGCCCCTGCTCGCAGTCGTCAACGCCCATCCGGTCGGCGCCATATGGCGGGATCGGGAAGCCCCACTCCACGTCGAAGACGAATCGGCCGCCCTTGGCCGCGATCGCACGCGGCAGATCCACGCGAGCCAGCGTGTCGTAGACGCGATAGACGAGTTCACTGCCGTCGGCGGTCTTGAGCGACCGGAGCGTGACGCCCCCGTCGAACCCGTGATTCCCGAAGCGGGTCCTGGGCTCGGTGGAGAGCGCCCCGAGGCTGTCGTCGCGAAAGAGATTCTGTTCGAGGTGGACCCAGATGTAGTCCAACTCATGCGGGGAGTTGTTGGTGTACGTGATCCGTGCCTTGCCCGTCAGCAGCCGCTTCTCGGGGTCGAGCGTCGCGTCGATCACGTAATCGGCCTGCTGCTGCCAGTACGCCGGTCCGGGCACACCCGAGGCCAGACGAACTTCGCTCGGCGTCGGGAGGTTCAGCGGGGAGAAGATCGTCTCCGCGCCCCTGGGCCCCGGGCGGCGGAAGTCCGCGGGCCGCGTTGCTCCCGCTTCGCGCACGTCCTCGCCGCCTCGCGGCGCCTGCACGCACCCCATGATCGACGCCGCCAGCACCACCATGACACACGCCGCACGTTTCATCGAATGGCTCCAATCCAGAGGCCCAGCATACCCACCCGTGGGCCGGTCCATCTTGTCGCACGCTCGGGACTTTCGGCACTACCGTTCCGGGTGCGCCTCGACGACCCCATCTGGCTGCTCGCGCTGGCGCTGATCCCGCCCTTGGCCCTTGTCGGCTGGCGTTGGTTCGCGGCGATGGCGCCCGCGCGGAAGTTCGCGGCGATCCTCTGCCGCGCCGTGCTCGTCGTGCTGCTCGCGCTGATGCTCGCCGGGCTGTCATCGGTGCAGGTGTCGCGCCGGTTCACGGTTGTGGCCGTGGTGGACACGTCGCAATCGGTTCGGCTGTTTGGTCGCGGACCCGGCGCCCTGGCTGACCCGTCCGCCGCTGTGCGCCGATGGATCGCGGACGCCGCCAGGCTCCGCGGCCCGGACGACGCGCTGGGCGTCGTGGCCTTCGACGGCGTTCCGGCGACCGTGCTTCGGCCGACGGCGGCGCCGATCGAGCCCCCGCCGCTGGACGCTTCGTACCTCGAGGGGACGGACATCGCGGCCGCGCTGCGGCGCGCCGCGGCGCTCATCGGAAGCGACTCCGCGGGTCGGATCGTGCTGTTCTCCGACGGCAATCCGACGGCGGGCGACGCGCTCGCTGCCGCTGCCGAAGTCGCGGGCCGAGGCCGCGGCGGCATCCCGGTTGACACGGTCCCCATCCCGCTGGATGCCTCTGGCGAGACGGTGGTGGAGTCGCTGGACGCACCTCCGCGCGCCGCCGATGGCGCCACCATCACGCTGCGTGTC
The DNA here is from genome assembly GCA_016793805.1 of Phycisphaerae bacterium. Taxonomy (GTDB): domain Bacteria; phylum Planctomycetota; class Phycisphaerae; order Phycisphaerales; family UBA1924; genus JAEUIZ01. The sequence continues at coordinate 112,369 of JAEUIZ010000029.1, read as the reverse complement.
GCGCTCTCGTCGCCCGGGCCCGCGCGCGGAACGCTCCAGATCCTTCACGAGTCGGAGACCATCGACATCAACGGCGATGCGCCGGGCAAGGGCCGAACGATCGACCTGCCGGGCGGGCGGCACGTCGAACTAGTCCAGGTACCGCTCCCGTCGGGCCGGGTCCACCGCTTCGAGGCGGTCTGGGAGCCGCAGACCGGCGACCTTCGCTCGCAGAACAACTCGGCCCGCGCGTTCACGCTCTCGCCGGGCAAGGGGTCAGTGCTCATCGTGTCGTCGTACACCTCGGGTGGCCCGCTGGCCGCGACGCTGCGCCGCGCGGGACTCCAGGTCGCGGTCATGCCGCCGGAGGGGATGCCGACGGACTTGCTGGGCCTACAGGCGTACGACCTCGTGTTTCTTGACAACGTGCCCGCGGAGGCCGTCTCTCCCGTCACGCGAGCCGCGCTCGTCGCGCACGTGCGCGACATGGGCGCGGGGCTGGTGATGCTCGGCGGGCCCGATTCGTTCGGCGCGGGAGGATGGAAGGGCTCCGAACTCGAGCCGATCCTGCCCGTGCGTCTGGACCTTCCCGAGCGTCTCGTGCAGCCCGACGCCGCGATCGTCTTTGTTCTCGATAACTCGGGGTCCATGCGCCGCCCCGTGCTGGGCTCGGCCTACTCGCAGCAGGAGATCGCCAACCAGTCTGCCGCGCTCGCCGTCAAGAGCCTCGACGCCCGCGACCTCATCGGCGTCATCGCGTTCAACTCGACCTACTCCGTCGTCGTCCCGCTCGCCCCCAACACCGACCCCAAGGCCACCGGTGAGCGGATCCTGCGCATCCATCCCGACGGGGGCACCGTGCTCGGCCCCGCGATCTCCGCCGCCGCCAACCAACTGCGAGAGGTCAAGGCCGCCATCAAGCACATCATCGTGCTTACCGATGGCATCTCCACCGACGCCGCGAGTCTCCCCGCCCTGGTCACGTCCATTCGCACCAACGACGGCATCACGCTCAGCGCCATCAGCGTGGGCGACCAAGCCGACGAGTCGCTCCTGGCCAAACTCGCGTCGATCGGCGGTGGCACGTTCTATGCGGTGGCGAATCCAAGCCTCTTGCCCCGGCTATTCCTGAAGGCCGTGCGGATCGTCCGGAGCCCGATGCTCAAACTCGGGCGGTTCCAGCCGGTGCTGACGGCGGCGCCATCGCCGCTGACGACGGGCCTGGGCACTCCGCCGACGCTCACGGGCTTCGTGCTCACGCAGCCCCGGCCCGAGCCGACGATCACCACGGCGATGCTCACGGCCAGCGGTGAGCCGCTGCTCGCGCACTGGCCCGTCGGACTGGGTCAGGTCGTCGCGTTTACGTCGGACGCGCACAACTGGGCTCGCGACTGGATCGACTGGGCGGGCTTCGAGCGTCTGTGGGTGCAATCGGCCCGCTCCCTCTCTCGCCCGGGCACGTCGTCGCCGTATGAACTCACCGTCGAGCCGTCGCAAGGCATGCTGCGCATCCGCGTCGAGTCTCCGCCCGCCGCGGGCACGTCCATCGCGGCCGAGGGGGCGACGGTCCGCGTGCCGGCGACGATCTATGCCCCGGATGGAACGCCGACGACGATCGAACTCGACCAGACCGCGCCGGGGGTCTACGAGGCGACCGCCCCCGCGCCGAACGCCGGCACCTACCTTGTCGCCGCGATGCCCCGGGCCGGATCACGGGCACTGGCCCCGGTGCTCGGGGGCGCCCCGGTCGCTTCCGGCGTAGAACTGGCCCGGCTCTCGACCGATCCCGCACTGATGGCGCAGATCGCCGCTCGCACCGGGGGGCGCACGCTGACGCTCGACACACCACCCGATCGCTCGCTCTTTGATCGTCGCGGGATCGCGCCGCCCGAGACGCTCTCGCCGCTGTGGCCCGTGCTGCTCATCTGGACCATCGTCGCGCTGCTTGCCGACATCGCGATGCGTCGGATCGCGTGGGACCGCTTCGTCAGTCGGGAGTTCGGCGTGGACCTCCGCGCCGCTGCGGAGCAGCAGGTGATGGAGCGAGGGACGGCAGCGGCGAGGGCCTCGGAGCGATTGCGCGCCCTCGCGTCGGCGCATGCCGCGCCGGCCGAGGCCGCCTCGATCGACTCTCAGGCCGCCGAACTCGCGGCCAGGATCGAGCAGGAGCGGTTGCGGGCGCGGCTCGAGTCGCTCCGCGCGGAGGCCGCTCGCGCCTCGGCACCGGTCGCGAACACGATCGCGGCGGGAGCGTCGCCCGGTCCCGGGTCGATCGCCCCGTCCGACGCGGGGTCCGATGCCGACGCGCCCCGAGAGGCCGAGGGGCTGTTCGCGGCCAAGCGCCGCGCTCGTGCCCGGCTCGACGATCAGTCCGAAGGAAAGGCCCCATGATGGGTCGCGTGCGCCGCCCGTGCGCGTGCCGCCGCCTCGCGCGCCTCGCGCACGCGCCGCGTCAACGCTCCGGTCACGTCCTGGGCCGCCTGCCCCATCGTCGGGGGCGTTTCGCCTCGTGCGTGCGCCAACACCTCCAGGCTGGTCACTGGTCTGCCGACCAGCCCGCACGGAACGATCAGGGCGAAGTGATCCAGGTTGGGCGAGACGTTGAGCGCTAGGCCGTGCATCGACACCCACTTGCGGACGCGCACGCCCATCGCGCACACCTTTGCCACGGGTGTGTCGCCCCGCCCGCCGTCGCTCGTGTCGACCCACACGCCCGTCGCGGCGGGGTCTCGAAGCCCACGCATGCCGAGCGCCGCGAGCGCGTCGATCACCGAGTCCTCGAGCAGTCGCATGTAGGCGTGCAGGCCGAGGTTCAAGGCGCTCAGGTCGAGGATGGGATAGACCACGAGTTGGCCCGGCCCGTGGTAGGTCACGTCGCCCCCGCGATCGGTCTCGGCGATCGCCACGCCAGCGCGAGCGAGCGAGTCCGCCGTGGCAATGACGTGCCTCGACGCGCCGGGTCGGCGGGAGACGGTGATGACCGGATCGTGCTCGACGACGAGGACTCGGCCCGCGTCGAGCTCGCCCCGCGTGCGCGCCGCGAGCACCTCGTCGACGTGCCGGACCTGCTCCTGGTACGCCCGCGCGTAATCCAACCGCCCAAGGTCGATGACGCGCGGCATGCCCACGCGCCATCGTATGGACAAAGGTCCAGGGCCGCTCCGGGTCGGAGCCGCGCCGGAACCCGGTGATCGCTACGGCTGCTCGGGGACGTTCGCGACGGCGCCGTCGCCCATCCCGCTCTCACGCTGGGCAAGGGCGAAGCACTCGTTGGCCTCGTTGGTGCGGCCCAGTTCGCTGAGGATGAGCCCGCGGAGCAGGAGCGGATCGACGCTCGTCCCGCGGCGCTGGACGGCCATGTCGGCGCTGGCGAGGGCGCCCGCGAGGTCCCCGGCCTTTCGCTGCCAGAGCGCCTTGAGCGAGAAGCCCTCGGGCCGGGTGGGCGCGAGCCCCACGACGCGGCTGGCGGCCTGGCGCAGGCGGACCGTGTCGCGGAGCATGTAGCAGACGTTCCCGAGTTCGATCCAGGCATCGATGTCGCGCTGCCCGATGTCGCCGGACGTCAGATCGACGAGGATCGCGCGGGCCTCGACGGGACGATCTACCTTCATCAGGCAGCGGGCCCGGAGCAGCCTCAGGTCACGCCGATCCTCGTTGCCCTTGAGCGTCTGGAGTTTGGCGAGGTTCCCGTCGGCCTCGGCGTAGCGCCCCGTGGCGAGTTGGGCCTGCACGAGGTTCTCGAGCACGGCCGGATCGTCGGGCGCGAGCAGCCTCGCCTCGTTGAAAAGGGCCACGGCACGCTCGCGGTCGCCACGGATCATCGCGATGTGGCCCAACGTCTGGCGGACGCCCGCGTTGTGCTCGAACGTCGGCCCGCGCGACCCCAGGAACGCCTCCGCGCCCGCGAGGTCGCCCTTGTCGATCATCATCTCGGCGGCGGCGATGGCGTACTGCGGGTTCGTGGGTTCGAGGTCCGACGCCTTGCGGTAGCGCTCCAGCGCCTTGTCCGTCTGCGTGAATCGCTCGTGGACAAACCCGAGGTAGTACTGCGCGTCGACGTTCGTCGGGTCGATCGCCTCGGCCTTCTGGAGCGACGTGGCGGCCTGCTCGAGGTCGCTGCGCTCGATCATGATGCGCCCGCGGAGCACCCAACTCTTGCACACCGACGGGTTGATCGTCAGCGAGCGGTCGATCGCCTTGAGCGCCTTGTCGAGATCGCCGGCGCGATAGGACTGGAGGGCCTGGTCGTACTCGTTGGCGGCCTTGATCCCCGCGACACGCTCCTGCGACTTGGCCAGCGCCTCGGACGTGTACTTCCCGTGCCCGGGCTGGCATCCGCCCCCCGCCAACGCGAGCCCGCAGGCCAACACCATCGCGCCGATCGTCTGAGCCTTCATCGCGTGTGCTCCTCTGATTCCGAGAACCGTTGGTTCGGGATGACAAAGAAGCCCGGCGTGGGGCCGGGCTGGTGCGTGCCAAACTACTTGCCGTCGCGCTCGGTCACGCTCGCCGAGGTCTCGTTGTTGGCGGGCGCGGCGAAGGTGCGGAACGTCCCCCAGATCCCACGGAAGAAGAAGACGTTGCTGGTGGACGTGGCGCTGCTCATGGTGCGGGTACCGGCGAAGGTGATGGGCGTAGTGCCGCTGGCCGAGTCGCTCGTGCTGGATCCCGACGCACCGTTGGCGGAGAGGCCGCCGGCGACGGACGGCATGGCGGCAGCCGCACCGTCGAGACCCGAGGAGCCTCGAGTGTCGTTGGCGCCCACGCTCGACTCATCGGTGGTCATGTCCCGCGGGTCGTTGGAGTCACCGATGAAGTCCGGTTGGTCACCCGACGGATCGTCGGCGTTGCCGAGCGCGGGCTCTGGCGAAGAGGGCGTCGAGGGCGTCATGGCGGGCGGCTCGCTGGGAGCGTCGTTGCCGGCGTTTGCCGAGGAGGCGGCGGGGTTGACGCTCGCGTTGCCCATGCCGCTGGCAGAGGGGGTGGCCGATTCCGAGCGCGAGATGCCCGAGTTCGTGGAGGGCGTCGTCGCATTGCTCGGGCTCGCGGCGCCGACCTTGACGGTGCCGAGTTTCTTCTGGAGTTCGCCCGAGACGATCTCGTGCTGCATGCTCCTCGTGGGCCAGTTGGACTTCTGGTTCATGAGGTGCTCGCGGAGAGCGATGGCGTCGGGCTGGAAGTGGTTGAGGCGGAGCGAGCGCTCGATCTTGTAGAGCGCCTCGTCGCGCTTGCCGTCGCGGGCAAGGTCGGTGGCCTGCACGAGCATCTGCTGCCCGCGGCGCTCGCGGCTCCAGGGGAGCAGGCCCTCGCGCGAGCCGGCACGGACGCGCTCGACGTTGGCCTTGCCGCGCTCGGCGATCTCGACCGCCGACGCATCGCTCTGGATCGTCGGGGTGATCATGAAGATGATCTCGGAGCGCTCGGTCTTGTCGTCGTGCCCGCGGAAGGCGGCGCCGATGATCGGGATGTCGCCGGCGAAGGGCACCTGGCGGCGGGTCGCGGTCGTGGCCTCGCGGAAGAGCCCGCCGAGCACGATCGTCTGCCCGTCGCGAACCATGACGTTGGTGGTGAGTTCGTTGGAGATCTCGTCGGGGATGGTCACCGCCGCGCCGCCCGCGTCCGTGACGTTGCGGATCACGGCCTCGGAGACCTTCGGCTTGAGCTCCATGCGGATCATGCCGTCGGAGGAGACGAAGGGTCGGAAGTAGAGCTGGGTGCCCGTGTCGAGGAACTCGACGGTCTGGGTCGTCGCGGTGTCGGTCGACGTGGTGTTGAGGTACCCGACCTTTCGCCCGACCAGGACTCGCGCCGGCTGGCGATTGAGCGTCAGGATGTTCGGGCGCGAGATGATCGTGGTGTCGGAGACCTCGTCGAGCAGGCGAAGGAACGCGGCGACGTCGTTCTGAACGACGCCGAGCTTGAGCGTGGCGGGCCCGGAGGTGTTGCCGGGGTTGGAGACGATGGCGCGCCCCTTGCCGTCAGCGGGGAGCGGGACACCGCCTCTGCCGGTGCTGCCGCCGCCGCCGGTGCCGCCACCGCCGCTGCCGCCGCCGGAGTTGGCGGCGCCGTTGCCGGAGATGAGGCCGTCGACGGCCTTGAGCGGGCCGCCGATGTTGAGGAAGTCGATGAAGTCGAGGTCGCCGAGGACGGCGAAGTCGACGCCGAAGGCGTTGGCCTCATTCAACGCGGTCTGGAGAATCGTCGCCTCGACAAGGACCTGGGAGGGCTTGGTATCCATCTGGGCGACGACCTTCTCGATCTCGGCCAGGTTCTCCTCGAAGTCAAAGACCATCATGGTCGCGTCGTGCGCATAGTCGTCGGCGCCGGTCGGGGCGTTCTCCGAGATGCTGTACGCGGCCGTCTTGCCGTTGGTCTTGATCTGCCCACCCTCGGAGAGCAGCGGCTTGACGAACTCGGCGGCGTCGACGGCGTTGAGGTAGTTGAGCTTGAGGACCTTCCAGACTCGGTTGCGCGAGGCCTCGGCGATCTTGGTCAGTTCGTCGAGCGTGTAGACGTAGATAAAGTTGCCTCGCTCCATGTACCCGTACCCGTTGACGTGGAGGATGGCGTCGAGGGCCTCGTAGAACGTCGCGCCATAGAGGTTGGCGGTGACCGTGGCCGACACGTTCTTGGACGTGAGGATGCTCTTCTGGCTCTGGATCGAGAGCATCTGGAGCACGTTGACGAGGTCCTCGTCGTTGACGTGCAGGTCAACGATCATGTTCTCGTCGACGCTGACCTTCTCGCCCGTGTCGGGGCCCTGGTTGGCCAGCGGGTCGCGCATGGCGTCCTGCTTGGGCTTGGACCCCGCCTGCACGATCGGCTTCCCGTTGCCCGGGGCCTTGGGTGCCGGCATGGGGACGGCCGAGGGCGAGGGGACCGAGCCCGCGGGAGGCGTCTGGGCCGCCGCGGTCCCGGCCAACAGTGCGATCGAGGCCGCGCCAATCCGAGCGCCGGTGGTGAGTCGATTCGTGTGCCGCATTCCCATGCTCCTTGGTTCCCTTCCGGCGCCGGTGGTAGGCACCCCCGTGTCAACACGCCTTGGCGCACGAAGCGCCGCTGCTATGTCGTCGCAGTCCCCGCCGCACTTGCCCACGCCGGGCCTGCCGCCTGGGGCAACCCGGAGGCTGGCACGCGTGTACGGGTTGCGCCCGCCGTGCGGCCTTGGAGGCGGGCCCATAAGAACAGGCAGGCGCGGACGCCACCGAGGCGCGCGGACTCGAAGCGGTGTTCACGGTGCGACGGACGCGCGGTCGAGGCCGTGACGCTCTTCGAGAGGCCGGGAGCACGAGCGAAGCCGTCTGCAGCACGCGCGGCCTCGCGCGAGGACGACACCGGCGGGCGTACTAGAAGGGTCCCTTGTCGCTCGTCGAGCGGTGCGAGTCGGGTTCAGTCCCCGATCGGGCGAGCACCGTCTGCTCGCTGCGGCTCGACGGCCCGCCGTCTCGCGGGTTCGGTCGCCTGCCGCCGCGCCGGCTCGGCGCGCTGCGGGATCGGGGCTGGCGTGCCCGCGGCCTCGGGCTCGGCGTACGCCGACCTTGGGATGCCCGTCACAAGCTTGAGCCGACCCCAGATCAGCGCCGTGAGCGCGCACGCGCCGACCGCGAACAGCAGTCCGAACCTGGTTCGTGTCCTGTGGGTAGGCATGCTCACCTCACGGGCCCGCGAGGCGCTGCACGGTCACCCGTCCCGTGTACGCCTCGACGGTCAGTTCGAACGTGGAACCGAAGCCCGTCACGCGGACGGTCCCGCCCGCGCTGGGGTTGCTGCTTCCCGGGCCCGTGACCGGTCCGCCCAGTTCGTCAAAGACCAGCGTGTCGGTCCCCCCGAAGTCGGCGGCCACGATGGTCCCCGAGAGCCCATGGCCGGTGGTGACCAACTGGACCTCGCGGATGAGGTCCTGGGCGGGGTTCAGCGTCGTCCCGTTCACCTCGATGATCTGATACTTGTTGTGCGCGACGTCGAACACGATCGCGCGGCCTCGCTGCGTCGCCAGCGCCTCCGACTGGGCCGCGTTGATGTCCGCGACGATCGCTCGGACCGCGGACTGGACCTTCAGCGCGTCGGCTGATCCGATCGACGGAATCACCACCGCGCTCGCGATGCCCAGCAGCACGATGGCGATGAGCAGTTCAATGAGCGTGTAGGCCCGGCAACGCAGTTCGTGGGACATCGATCGCTCCCCCCCCCCCCCACTTCCCCCTCGGCGAGGGCCATTCCCCGCGCCAACGGGCACGGGCCCTACTTGCCCGCGTCCGGCTTCGCCTTCGGTTCCGCGGGCAATCTGATCGGGGGCATGTCCACCACCTTGACCGACAGGCCTGCCGCCAGTTTCGCGTCCAACTTGTCGAGCCGGGCCCCGATGGACCGCAACTCGGCGATGATGACCTTGCGCTGCTCCAGGGCGTTCATCAGCCCGCCCTGGTCCGCGTCGGTGGGACCCTGGGCCGAGGCTCCGGCCGGGCCCGCGAGCCCATCGGGCGACAGTTGCCGCTCGAGCAGCCCGAGCCCCACCATGACAGCGATGATCGTGAGCATGGCGTTCTGATACCCGCGAGACCGCGGGACGCTGTGGGGAGTCGTCTCCATGGTCGTTGGATCGGCGCGGCCGGGCCGGCGGATGAGTCGGCACCTTCGATTCATGGACGATCGCTCCAGTTCAACCCCACCCGGTCCGCCGAGATACCGCCGATAACGTCAGGGCTTGGGGAACGGTTTGTCGTTGATGTCGAACGACCCGGCCCAGAGGTTGCCCGTCGCGGGGTCAAAGATCCATCCGTGCGTGTTCTGATACCCAGCATCCGGCGTGTTCCCGATGACGACCACGTCCGCCACCGCGGGGTCCACCCAGAGGTTCATCGGCGGCTCGCGGAGGTAGTCGCCGCCCACGGTCGCCAACTGGCCCCAGGCCGCGAGGCCCTGCCCGGCGACGATCTGCGGGAATCGGCTCCCGTTGCGCACAAAGTAGACGCCGAGGGCTTGGCGCGTCTTGACCAACTGGTCGTAGGTCGCGGTCGAGGTGGCCTGCTGCGTGGCGTTGGAGAACTGCGGAACGACCACCGCCGAGAGGATCCCGAGGATCACGACGACGATCAGGATTTCCACGAGCGTGAACGCGCTGCGCATGGCTCTCTCCTCGCGATCGCTCCCGCGATCGTCTCCCGCCTCCAACGGGCTCTCCCCGACCGAAGGCCAGCCGATCCCCGCGAAGGGATCGGCGGCGTGAAAGAGTTCAGATCCGAACTGACTTAGGGCACGCCCGGGGTCGGACGCTTGGTCGACTCGTCGTACTCGCAGGCGGTCAGAGTGCCCGAGGCAGCGTCCCAGACCCAACCCGAGCCAACCGCCGCCGCAGCGACGACGTCGCTGGCGTTATTGACCGGATTCACCGGCGGGGCCTTGAGGTAGCCGCCGTCGATGAACGGGCCCCAGTTGGTGTAGGCGATCGGGCTCGTGACGGTCGCCGCGTTGAACTCGGCGATCGTCGGGTAGGCGTTGGTGCGGGCGCGGAACAACTCGATCTGGTTGTTCAGCGTGTCGAGCTGCGATTGGAGGTTGCCCGCCTGGGCGTCCTGCGTGGCGTTCGTGAACTGCGGGACCACGATCGCGGCGAGGATGCCGAGGATGACGACGACAATCAGGATTTCGACGAGCGTAAAGGCCTTGCGAACGCGTCCACGCATGAGACTTTCTCCTTCAACAGGCGACCACGGACGGCTCCCGCGGCACCACACACCGAGCGCCGGCCGTCGCATGGGTCCGCGAACGCCGCGTCCCATGGCCGCCGCCCACCAAAGCAGGCTCCGGGGCTCTCGCGCCGGAGCGTGCCGTCGGCGTCCGGGCCCTCCCCTGCGCGCCCGGACGACGAACCCGCCCGCTCGCCAGGTCGCGGGAAACGGCTCGTCCCGCGCCGACCAGGGGCCTTGTGTTCGTGGTGGGTGGATCGGCGTCCCCCGCCGGTGCGTTGAGCCCTACGCCTGAGATCCCATCCGGGCGCGCCGGAATGTGCGGGCTGGAGCGCGCGCGGCGCGCGTGCGGGGGGCGCGGCTGCGGCCGATAGCAACGAACCCAGGGACGCTTGGCCCTGGGTTCGCGTGTGGATCGGACGTGCTGTTGAGGCTGGCCAGGCCCGGCTCGTGGGCCGGGAACGCCGCGGCTACTTCTGCCCGAGAATCAGCGGGATCAGGTTCCGCTGCGGCAGATTCAGCGACCCGACAACCGCGGCGGCGGCCGTGGCTTCCTTATCCGGGCCCGTCGAGGCCAGTTCGCCGACCCTCGCGACCTGCCGCTCTTCGAGTTGGTTCCCGAAACGCTTGGCCGAGTCCGCCAACTTGCCAAGGAGCGCCACTCGTTCGTCGCCCGAGGCTCCCAGCGCACCGTCGGCCAGCGCGACCTGCGCCCGCTTCTGATTGATGCGTGCCAGGACCTCGGCCACGTCGAGCCGAGTCTGGCCCTTGGCGTCCGAGAGCGCGGCGATCAGTGGAAGGGCCGCATCGCCCACGTCGAACACGGTGTTCCCGGACACGGCCAGGTCGCGGAGCACGCCCAGTGCCCGGGTCGCGTACGCGCCGGCCTCGTCCGTGCCGATCGGTCCTCCGGAAGCCGCTTGCACCAGTTGAGCGGCGGCCTCGGCAATCTGGGACTCGCTGAGCCCCGTCGGACGCACGGCGATGCCGGCGTCACGGGTGTACTTCCGGGCAAGGTCGATGTTCGCCGGCGGCGGAGTGAGAGCAAGAACCGGCGTTGCGCCAAGTTTGGCGCTGGCTCGGACTTCATTGACCAGCGAAACGGTTTGGTCGCCGTTGAGGTTCGAGACGATGAGGTCGATGCCGGGGGATTCGGCGATCGGAGCCGCAAGGTCCGAAAGCGACGCGGAAACCGGCATCACCGTGTAGCCCGCGTGCTCGAGGGTTCGCCGATGGCCCTCCCCGATTTCCTTGTTCGTGGCCAGGACCACGGCGTAGCGGACGCCCGCGTCGCGAATCGCGCTGGCGAGCACCGGGACCACCCGTTCGGACCCAGGGAAGCCCTGCTGCGGCTGAGCCTTGCCCAGGGCCAGCGCCGCCTCGTACTGCACACGGCGATTCGGATAACTCAGCGAATCGCGGAGCGGCGCACTGCCGCCCTTGTCGCCCCAGAGAACGGTCCCGCCCGCGGTCTGGTCGATCGCCGCGATGGCGCGCCGCGCCAGGGGCGTGTCCCGAGTCGCCAGCGCGCGGGCGAGCACCGCCTGGCTGGGGCCCGCGCCCGCCGTCACCGCCCAATACATCGCGTCGCGGCGTGCCTTCGGATAGGCCGGGTTGTCGTAGCCCACCGGCGTGTCGATCTCGCGCGAGAAGTTGCCGGCGAGCCAGAGCGAGAGGGCGGCCTCGTTGCCATCGGCTTTGAGGGCCATCGAGCGCTCCGCGCAGCGCATCGACATCGCCTCGTGGTAGACGGCCGTGTCGATCGCGGTGGGCAGCAGACCGATCTGGGGCGAGTACCCCCACAACAACTGGACCGGCTCGCCCGGGAAACTGGTGAGTTCCGTGCGCTCCTCATAGAACGCCTCGGCCAGATCGCGGTACAAGTCAGCGGTCGCTCCAGTTCCAGCACCACCGATGCGAGTCAGGGCCCGATCGCACGCCGTGCGCACGCCCGCGGCCGGCGTGGACATCAGCACGTCGTGCAGATACGGGACCGCAGTGCGATACCCCAGCATCCCCAGGATATCCGCCACGATCTCCTGCGACGCCGGATCCAACTGGCCAAGCGCGGTGCAAAGCGGCATCACGGCCTGCTGGCCCATATCCTGCATCAGTCTCTGGGCCTGCGCCTGCAACTCCGGGTCGTTGCGATTCAGGAGTGCCTGGAGCAACTGAGGCATGGCGTACTCGCCGGCGGCGGCGAGCCGCTCGCGTGCCAGGATCCTCGCCCGCTGCACGCCCTTGAGGAGAGCGATGTTGCGCGTGATCTCGTCGGCGTTGCGGACGCGCTCGAGTTTGCCCTGGTCGTACGTCTTCAGGAGCGCCGCGGCAGTGGCCTCGAGTTCGGGCTGACGGAGGGCGCGGGCCATGGTGTCCTGGAAGCGACCGAGTTCGCCGCCGGACTCGACGAGGTCGACGAACTCCGACGCCGAGAGGTTCTTCGCCATGAGTTGCCGGGCGATGCCCGCGGCGATGTCGTACCGGTTGATGCGGGTGTAGTGGATGAAGTCGGCAAGGAGGCGGACGTTCTTGTCCCACTCTTCCTTCGCCGCGCCCGTGCGGGGCTGTGGCGCGGCCGGCGCCTGCCCGAAGCAGGGGACCGCCACGGCCAAGGCGCAGGCCATCAGAACTCCCTGCACGCCGCGCCGAAAGATTGCTCGCGTCACGATCATCTCCTGCTGAGGCGGAATGGGACCCGTCGCCGATCGCCGACCGACCGGGACTCCCGATACGCTCACCCGTCGCCGACGGATGCAGCCTCTCCCGCTCGGGGGGACCACTTTACTAGACCTTGCCCCGCAGTGTCAAACTCTCGACCCGTGCTTCGCGCCTCCGTCGCGTCGTCCCAGAACCGAAAGTTCACGCGCATCAACGGCCCATCCGTCAAGCGCCTCTCGCAATTCGTCGATTCATCGTCGCCGACGCTTGCTCCCGACGATCACCGCGGCAGCCCGATCGTTCGGATTTGGTTCGGACTCACGGACGAGGTGCGACCATGGTATTTGAGAAGGAAGTGCTCACCACCGGGGAGGTCGCGAAGATCTGCCAGGTGGCTCCCCGAACCGTCTCCAAGTGGTTCGACAGCGGCGCTCTCAAGGGCTACCGCATTCCCGGGTCGAAGGATCGCCGGATCCCGGTGTCGGAACTGATCCGGTTCATGCGCGCGCACGGGATGCCGATGGACTCGATCAACACGGGCCGCACGCGAGTCCTGATCGTGGACGACGAGGCGGACGTGACGACGCAACTCCAGAAGCACCTGGTCGAGGGGACGAACTACGAGGTGCAGGTCTCGTCGAGCGCGTTCCAGGCCGGGATGGCGTGCGAGCGTTTCAAGCCGCATGTCGTGCTGCTGGACATCCACCTGGGCGACGCGAGCACCGGCGACGCCCGCGCGGTGGCGAAACTCGTTCGCGATAACGACAACCTGCAGATGACCCGGATCATCGCGATGTCGGGCAAACTGACCGACGGACAGGCACAGGGCCTCCGAGCCCAGGGCTTCGATGGGTTCCTCAAGAAGCCCTTTTCAGTCCGGCAGGTGGTCGATGCCGTCGAAGCCGCGACCAACATCGTGCACGACGCACGATAATCGCACCTTCGGCACTGCGACGGGCTACGTCAGCCCCTTCATGCTCCCGGTCCGCCGCGCGCGTTCGTAGCGCTGCAGGGAGTCCTCGATGATCGCGTGGGCGGCCTCGGCGGGCAGGATCTCGTCCACCGCCACGTCCTTGCCCTCCAGCGTCTTGTAGTCCTGGAAGAACCGCTTGAGCATCTTGAAGATGTGCCGCGGAAAGTCGCTGGCCTTCGTGAACTCGGCGTAGATCGGGTCCTGCCGGAGCACCGCGATGATCTTGTGGTCCGCGTCGCCCTGGTCGAGCATCGACATCAGCCCCACGGCCCGGGCGTCGCAGAGCGTCAGCGGGGGGATCTCCTCGGTGCAATACACCAGCACGTCCATCGGGTCGTCGTCCTCGGCCAGCGTCTGAGGGATGAACCCGTAGTTCGCGGGATAAAAGACCGCCGACGAGAGCACCCGGTCCAACTTCAACAGGCCGGTCGGCTTGTCGAGTTCGTACTTGAGATTCGAGCCCTTGGGAATCTCGATGACCGCGCGGAACGAGCCCGGCAGGTCCGCGCCGTCGATCCCGGGAGTGACGCCGTGCCACGGATGGATCATGGCCCAGCATAGGGCATGCCCGCGAGCCGAACCCGCCCCCGACTGAACCCGTCCGGGAGATTCGACCCGCCCGGCGGAATGGCCGATAATCCGGGCATGCTCACCATCGACTTCGCCAACTGTCTCTCGGACCGCGTCGGGAGCCACGGGCTCGATCCATCCGCCCTCGATCCGTCGAGCGAGGCCGCCGCCTCGGCCGCGTCGCTCACGCGCAGGCTCGCCGCGACGCGCGGGAAGGGCTGGGAGCGGTGGCGTGACCTCCCGCACGGGGACATGCGTCGCGACCACCTGCGCGACGTGGCCGCGATCGCCGCGCGATGCAAAGGCAAGTTTGACAACCTCGTCGTGCTGGGCATCGGGGGCTCGGCCCTGGGCAACATCGCGCTCCAGGCCGCCCTGCACCCCGCGACGTACAACCTGCTCCCCGACTCGCTCCGCCCCGGCCCGCGCGTGTTCGTCGTTGACAACGTCGATCCCGCGCACTTCAAGTCGGTGCTGGCGTTCTGCGAGGCCTCGCCCGGCGGGTTGCAGCGGACGCTCTTCAACGTCGTGAGCAAGAGCGGGGAGACCGCCGAGACCGCCGCCCAGTTCATGGTCATCCGCGACCTCTTGAAGCGGCGCCTGGGGCCGAACTACAAGTCCAACGTCGTGGCGGTCACCGATCCCAAGGCCGGGACGATGCGGAAGATCTGCGACGCCGAGGGCCTTGATACGCTGCCGGTGCCCGAGGGCGTGGGCGGGCGGTTCAGCGTGCTCTCGCCGGTGGGCTTGTTCTCGGCCGCGATGGCGGGCATCGACATCGCCGCGCTGCTCGACGGCGCCGCCGCGATGGACTCGCTGTGCTCGAAGGAGCAACTCCTCGCCAATCCCGCGGCCCTCATCGCCTTCCTGCTCGTCGAACTCGGGACGAGCAAGGGCAAGTGCAACCACGTCATGATGCCGTACTCGAACAACCTGTACCTGCTCGCCGACTGGTTCCGCCAGTTGTGGGCCGAGTCGCTGGGCAAGGAGGTGGACCTCCGCGGGGACAAGGTGTACGCCGGCTTCACGCCGATCAAGGCCCTGGGCACGACCGACCAGCACTCGCAGGTGCAACTCTACCGCGAAGGCCCCAACGACAAGGCTTTCTGTCTGCTCGAAGTCGAGTCGTTCGGCGACCACGACCTGACGATCCCCACGGGCCTGGGCGTGGACGCGATCAAGTACCTCGAGGGCAAGTCCATGGCCGCCCTGCTCAACGCCGAGAAGCGGGCGACGGAGTACGCGCTGGTCGAGAGCCAGCGGCCGAACTTCACGATCAAGTGGCCGCGGATCGACGCGCACCACGTCGGGCAGTTCATCTACCTCTGGGAGGTCGTGACGGCCTACGCGGGCCTCATGCTCAACATCGACGCCTACAACCAGCCGGCGGTCGAGACGGGCAAGATCGCGACCTTCGGCCTCATGGGCCGCGCGGGGTACGAGAAGCACAAGGCAGCCGTGGAACGAACCCTAGGTACCACGAAGTGGGTGGTTTGAGGCCCGGCCAAAGGCATGCGGCGTTCTTCATCTGAGATTCTCCGGCCTCCGAGGGATCTTCCTGCTCTTCTATGGAAGAACACTCGGAGATCTTCCCATGTTCAAGCACCGCGATGCCGAGACCAGTCTGCTTCTGATTGACTCCCTCGTCTCGTCCATTCGTCGACGAGCCGGGGCGGCGAATCCGGCGTCCGAGATCGAGATCAAGATGCCGCCACCGTCGGGCACGACGCAGGGGTCGCTGCTGGACGCGGCGCACGACCTCGAGCGGTTCAAGGAGGCGTATGCGCTGGGGCGAAGCCTGGACGAATCGTCGCTGGCCGCACTCCGAGAGAACATGGCGTCGGAGAACGGGAGACGCGCCCTGGTGGCGAGCATCGCCTGGCACGTCGAGCAGGAGGTGCTCGAGCGCGAGCAGCGGTGGGCCAACCGCAACTCGATCTTCCTCGGCGTCGCCGCCTTCGCGCTCACGGGCATCATCGGTTTCCTCGGCTACGTCGCCAAAAACATGGTCAACGAGCGACTCGACCGGCACGAGAGCGAGACGACCAGGCGGATCGACGCTGTTGCCAAGGACCTAAGGGAGAAGGCGACGGAAGTGTGGATCCCGTCAACGGTCGCGGCGAACGTCGATGATCTCGCGGCGACCCGCCTCGGCGGCATCGTCGATGCCAAACTCAAGGGAAACTACGAGACCAGTGTCGCCTTTCTGCAACTGCTGAACCTGGCGCTGACGCTTGACGTCAAGGACGGGTTCACCCCGCAGCAACGAGACACCGTGCTCGGCCTGCTGCGGGCTCATGCGGGCAAGGACGGCTTCCGTGCGTCAGCGGGATTCGCCGAGGCCCTCGAACGTATCGTCGCGTCCTTCGCCGCTGCGAGCCAAGTCGCTGCCGTCGACGAAGTGCTCTCGCTCTATCCCGAGCTGTGCCTGGGGTCTTACTCCATCGCCTTCACCATGGTCGAGCACTACGGCCGAGCACTCGTCGGCAGCCCGCTTGCCCCGACGAGTTGGCCCGGCGTGGACGTGGAGCGCTTCGAACGTGTGGCCAACGCCATGCACCAACTCTCGCAGAGTGACTTTGCTCGCGTCGTCCTCTTCAAGTATCGGCTGCTCGTTGATGCGAGGCGCCACGAAGCAGACCAATGGCGGAGCGCCAACGGCGAGTCCATCTGGCGAGCCATGCGCAACGCGGCGCCAAGACAGGACGACCCCCGCCCCATCATGGATCCCCGCGTCCAGTTCTGCGCTTCCTTGCTGCTGTCGACCGACGCCCGATACATGGCGAAGCACCCGGATGCGGAGAACATCGAAACCGCTCGAGTCGGGAGTGCGATGCTCGACGCGTACGCCGTGGAGTTCGGACGCCTCCTGCGAGACCTTCAACGCGACGATAAGTTGGAGGGGGTATACCAGGCGATCCTGATGCATCGGCATGGGGAAGATGCCGAGACCACGCGGGGCCTCGTTGTGGCTGCCAGGGAGCGGATCTCAGCCGCCATCACCGCCTCGAACAAGGCGGATGCGAACTGAAAGAGATGCCTCTTTGTGCGAGGTTACTCGGGTGGCGGCCGCTCACGATCAACTGCGATGCCGAGCATGCTCCGGCGTCGATTGTCACTGGCACCCCGCCGCGAACCGATCGCGGAAGCACACGAAGTCAAAGATGTTCAGCACCGGCGGCGTCGTGCTCCCGTCGCAGTTCGCGTACGTCCCGTTCGTCGCGTACTCGTTCATGAAGCACACGAAGTCGTTCATGTTCAGCACCGGCACAGTCGTGCTCCCGTCGCAGTTGGCATAGCACGGGACGCACCCGAGCGTGATCGAGCCCGTGCCCGAGGCCGAGCGGAACCCGCCGACGCGGAGCGTGTAGTTCTGCCCCGCGCGCGAGGCCCAGGTCACGCGCGACTGCCACGCCGCGCCGACGGGCCCGCAGGCGTCGTCGTTGCAGGCGATGGCCGTGCTGCTCGTCGTGGGGCAGCCTCCCAGATAGACCGCGACCTTGGTGTCGAACGTGCTCCCGCAGAGGTCCACGGTCGCCAGGCCCGTGCACGAGGCGGTGTACGAGAACCAGATGTCCTGGTTGACCTGCAGATCGCCGAACCCGAACCCGCAGAGGGACTCCATCGGCCCGTCGGTGGTGGCGCCAATGGTGCTGAAGGCCGTCGTGCCGTTCGTGATCGGCGCCCGCGAGGCGCACGCGTTGCTCCCCGGCGCGCACGAGAGCCGGATGCTCCCCGTGCCGCTCTGGTTCGAGTAGCCCCCGACGCGGATTCGATACGGCTGCCCCGCGACGACCGGCCACGAGAGCCGCGAGCGCGTCCCGCACGAATCGTCGTTGCAAGCGATCGCGGCTCCCACCGCCGTGGGGCACGCCGACCCATAGACGGCGATCTTCGTGTCAAAGTCCGAGTCGCATGTGTCGATCGTGGCCGTCCCGCTGCACGGCGCCGTGTAGACGTACCACAGGTCCTTGTAGATCTGCGCGTCGCCCTGCCCGCACTCCGGCAGCCCGTTGGTCGCGGCGTTGCGCGTGTCGAACGGGGTCGATCCGTTGGTGATCGCGCTCGCCGTAGCGCAGGTGTCGTTGGGCGGCCCGCCGCCTCCTGTCCCGCCGCACGCGATCCCGTGCGCCGCGAACGCCGCGCAGATACGCGACTGGTCCGGCGTGCCGTTGGCGAGGTTCCCGTCGTCGTCATTGATCGTCAGGACCTCGACCGCGGTCGACGGCCCGGCCGAGTTTGCCGCATCCGGCCCGCCCGTGGTGATGAGCGCCCACGAGACGTGCAACTGCCTCGCCCGCGTCAGCCCGTTCGCCGAGCCGTAGAACGTGCCGAAGTTCTGGCGGATCCGGTACCACACCCCGCCGAGCACCATCCCACAGGTATGGATGGCGCTGGTGCAGGGGTATTGCTTGTTCGCCGCCAGCGGCTCACGCAGGTTCTGCCCCACCGCAAGGAAGTCGTGCCCCACCACCGGCGTGTCGTAGAGCAGCATCGCGATCGTGTCCGAGAACCCCTCTCCAAAGGCGTTCTGCGGGAGGCCCGCGCCCCCGCCGAGGTTGTCCACGATGAAGTGCCCGTACTCGTGCGCGACGACCGTGCTGTACGCCGTGTTCGGGCACCCGTTGCCGGCGTTGAAGAAGTTGATCGACGACCCGTTCCAGTAGGCGTTGCAACTCCCCGAGACGCCCGTGTTGGCCCGCAGCACCACGTCGATGTTGTTGTACGTCCCCGATCGGTCGCGGAAGTAGTTGTGCGCCAGCGTCGTGTGGACGAACGCGTTGACCTGGGCCGTCAGCAGCGCCGTGGGAGTCGGGTTGAACACCAGGCTCGCGGGCCCGGGCGGGGTCACGTTCGACGCCGAGGCCGTGATCCCCGACGCGCCCGTCGGCACCACGTTGACCCACCTCCCGCCGAATCCCGACGCCGTCCCCACGCCGGATTGCACCGTGACCGGGATTGTCCCCGGGTTCGCCAGCGTGAAGGCGCCGGCTCGGTCCGCGAAGCCGTTGGTCCCGCTGACGATCCCCACGCGGATCTCGGGCATCGCCAGCATCGCCGGCGGGTTCACCGAGATATCCGGCCGAAGCCCCGGGCTGCCCATCCCGCTGGCCGTCCCGCCGACCGCCGTGTGCGCCACCTCGTTGCGCTCGCCGAGCACCTCGCCCGTCGCAGCACTCACGAAATACGTCCGCCGAAGCGCATCCTCCAACTTCGGCGACTCGCCCGTGACCTTCCACGCCAGCGCCGGCTCGCGCCAGTCGCCCGTCCCCTGATACACCACGAGCGTCGGCCGTTCCCATTCCGTCAACGCGGGCGGCGCGTCGGTGGCTCGCACGAGCGCGACCGCCGTCGCGCCGTCGATCTCCGCCCGCGCGAAGCCGCCCGCGGGCGCACGCGCGACGGTTCCCGCCGCGTACACCACCGGGCTGCCGGGCAGGTTGGGCACCAACACCTTGACGATCCCGTGCTCCACCGGCACACCCGCGATCGACTGCTGGAAACAGAAGACCGTGAACTTCCCGTCCTCAAAGGTCGCGTGCCAGGCGAGCACGAACTCGCTGCCATCAGCCGCGAGCGCTGCCCCGTGGTCACGAAGCCAATCACCGGCGGACGCATAGGCGTTGCCGCCCCATCCCATCGGCGCGCCATACAGCTGCAGCACTCGGCCCTGAGCCATCCCCACGCGCACGCCGGGGGCGACCTCTCGCAGCGCGGTCAGCGCGCGGTCCTGCGAGGCGGACACCCCTTGCCCGCTCGCGGTCGGCGCGAGCAACCCCACCGCCGCTCCAGCGATCCCTGCAACCCGTCCCGCTCGTGTCATGCCCTGCATCGCGTCCCTCCGTAGCCCAGCCTACCACGCCTGTCCAGACTCCGCCCTCCATAACGCGACACCGCGCCCCAACGGAGGCACACTTTCGCTCTTCCCCACCCCGTCATGCGAGCGGCGAGCCGACGGAGCGACCCGCCTAGGCTCACCCGGCATGAATCTCGCCGTCATCATCCCCGCAGCCGGCACTTCCTCGCGTTACGCCACCTCTCTGGAAGCGCCCCGCTCCAAACTCGACGAGGACCTGGGAGGCCGACCGGTGCTGCATCGCACCGTCGAACTCTTCACTAATCGCGACGACGTGCGGACGATCATTGTGGCAGGACCGGCGGATCCCGTCGCCGCGGCGGAGTTCAAGAACCGCCACGCGGACAAACTCGGGCTGCTGGGCGTGAAACTCTGCGTGGGTGGCAAGACGCACCGCTACGAGACCGTCGCGAACGCCCTTGCCCAGGTGCCCGAGGACGCGACGCACGTCGCCATCCACGACGCGGCCAGGCCATGTGCGCCGATGGAACTCATCGACCGCCTCTTCGAAGCCGCCCGCAAGCACCCCGCCGTGGTCCCCGCCATCGACGCCACCGACACGCTCAAGCGCGTCGCCGACGAGGAGGTCGTGGACGCTGAGGTCGATCCGCTCGACCGCATCCTGGGCGTCGCGGGCAAGCCCAACACGCGGCTCCGCCGGGTCGAGTCCACGATCGAGCGCACGCGGCTGGTCGCGGTTCAAACGCCACAGGTCTTCCACGCCCAACTCCTCCGCCGCGCGTACGCACAGCCCGACCTCGCTTCGACGGACGACGCCCAACTCGTCGAACGGCTCGGCGAGCCCGTCGTCGTCGTCGAGGGGGATCCGCGCAACCTCAAGATCACCCGCCCGCTAGACCTGTCGCTGGCCCGAAGCATCCTGGGCTTCCACGGGCCAGAAGGCCGCGCCACGCACAAGCGATTCTGAGCCTGCCCCACCACCCCATTCGGGAGCACCGCCATGGGCCGAGTCAGCATTGCCGCGTTCCGTCCCAAGCCCGGCATGGAGGCGGCCCTCCTCGCCGTCATCGCCGATCGCCTCCCGCTGCTGCGCCGTCTTGGTCTGGCAACCGACCGCCCCGCCATCAACTGCCGATCAAGCGAAGGCATCGTGCTCTCGGTTTCCGAATGGGTGAGCGACGGGGCGATCGACCGGGCCCACCGCACGCCGGAGGTGCTCGCCCTGTGGCAGAGGTTCGAGGCGTGCTCGGACTACGTCCCACTGACGGCGATCGCGGACGTGGCCGAGCCGTTCCCGACATTCGACGCGATCTGAAACGACGCCGGGCCGGGCCCCGTCCAAGAACCAGAACCCCGCAGTTCGGCGACCTTCGTGACGCTTGTCAGTTGAACTTGAAAGGAGCCGCATGTCCATCGTTTGGTTCATCGGCGGCCTGCTCGCGACCATCATCGGCGTCGCCTGCATGGGCGGGGCCCTCCTGCCGCGCGACCATGTCGCCACGGGCTCGGTCGTTGTGCCGCGCTCGCCCGCGGACGCGTATCGGCACGTCCGCGACTTCGCGCGGCTCCCGTCGTGGCGGCCCTCGGTTTCCAAGGTCGAGATCGCCGAAGGCCCCGCTGATGCCCCCACGCGATGGACCGAGCACGCCAAGGGCGGCCCGCTGCGCCTGCACATGGTCCGCGAGACGCCCGATGCCTCGATCGAGATCCGCATCGACGACAAGGGCCAGCCCTTCGGCGGCACGTGGACCATCGAGTTCTCGCCCGAGGGCCAGGGCGCACGCATCCGCGTCACCGAGCGCGGCTTCGTGAAACTGCCGCCGTTCCGCCTCGTCGCCAAGTTCGTCATCGGACATCGCGCCGCGCTCGTGGCGTACCTCAAAGACCTCAGCGGCGCCCTCGGCGGGCCCACGACCGTTGACGAGTAACGCCCAGCGGCGCCGCTCGCTCGCCCTATCGCGCCCCCCCGTTCCCGCCCCCGTTCCGATCTCGCGCCCGCGCGTCGTCTCGCGCCGCCGACTCCTTGACGTGCGGCATGTCAAGATCCGGGATGTTGGAGAACGCGATGCGAGCGGGCGCGCTGGTGCGGGCCTCGTGCATCGAGGCCGGGTAGATCGCGGCCCTCCCCGCCACTTCATTGATCCGGTCCACCGCGCGGGCGAGTCGCTCTCGCCGCTGGGCATCGTCGAAGAGGGGCCGCGTCGATCCCAACCCGTTGCTGAGGTCGCTGAGCGTGACGCCGACCATGAGGATCGTGCCGCCTTGGGGCCGAGCCTCCCACAGCCGGGCCATTTCCTGCACGAGCGTCGTCGTATCGTGGCATTCGGGAAACGTGGCCGACGCGGACCAGTCCGAGGCCCGCCACCCCTCGCGGGCCGTCGCGCCGTCCGGCTTGTCCCGCGTGTAACGGATCGAGACCGTGAGCCGGCGTGCCCAGCACCCGACGTGCCGCGCGCGCGCCGCCGCCTTGTCGAGCAATCGCACGAGCACGGCCCTGGCCCGCTCCGGTGTCCGTCGTTCGGGCGAGAGCACGTGCTGATGCCCGATCGAGCGGCGCACCGTCGCACGCTCGCCCACTTCCTCGCCTCGCAGCGCTCGCCAGTACCACGCCCCCACGACCGAGCCCCACGCCTCACGCATCCGGCCCTCGTCGAGCGAGAGGAGGTGCTCCATCGTGTACACCCCGGCCCGATTGAGGCGACGCTCCATCTTCGGGCCCACTCCCGAGATGTCGCGGAGCGTCAGCCCGCGAAGGGCAGAGGGCGGCCCGTCGCCCTCGAGCACCACCAGCCCGTCGGGCTTCTGCATGTCGCTGGCCATCTTGGCGAGGAGGCGGTTGCCCGCGATGCCGATGGAACAGGTGAGGCACTCGCCCACTCGCGAAGCGATGGCACGCTTCATCTCCCTCGCCAGGGCCGCCGCACGCGCCGGCTCACGCTCGACGCCGAGCAACCGGCACGAGAACTCGTCGATGGAGTGGACCGACTGCACGGGCAGCACGGTCGCGGCGGCCTCGACGACTCGATGATGGAACTCGATGTACTTGCCGTGTCCCCCGCAGACGAGGATGAGGCCGGGGCACATCCGCCTCGCGTCACCGACGCGCGTCCCGGTCTTGATGCCGAACCGCTTCGCGGGATACGACGCCGCGATCACGGAGGTGGTGTCGGTGATCATCGGGACCACCGCGACCGGCTTGCCGCGCAGCGCCGGGTTGAGTTGCTGCTCGACGCTCGCGAAGAAGGAGTTCAGATCGACGTAGAGTGTTCGGAGCGGCATCCGAACAGAATCCTATCCTCTGGCGCCGCTGCGGTCCAGCCCGCGCGCAATCACGCCCTCCCACGGGGGAGGGCGTGGCAGTGGACCTGAGATGACCGCCTCAGCCGGCGAGGATCACGGGCACCCGGCCGCGAAGGCGTTGTTGAAGCAGATGAAGTCCGCCACGTTGAGGATCGGGGCCGTCGTGCTCTGGTCGCAGTTGGCGTATGAGTCGCCGGCGGCGAACTTGTTGAGGAAGCAGATGAAGTCCGCCACGTTGAGCACGGGCGTCCCGCCGCTGCCGTCGCAGTTGGGATAGCAGTTCAGGGGAGCGCAGTTGATGGCGAAAATGTTGACGTCATCGACCGCGGCCTCGACGATGCTGCCCGTCAGGTCCTCGGCGATGAACCGCATCCTCATCTGGTTCGTCGGGGGCAGCACATCCGCGATGCGGAACGCGCGATACTTCCATCCGCCCGTGGTCCCGTCGCCGTCCGGTCCGACTCGCTCGAGCGGGATCCATGTGTTCCCGTTGTCGTTGGAGATATCGACGCGGAACGTGTTGGTGAAGGGCATGAGCGGACCGACCCCGTTGGAGTACCAGCGCCAATAACTCGCCAGCGGCTCGACAAGATTCGCCGCGTTGAAGGTCGGCGACGTGAGCGTCGTCTTCCCGTCGTCCACGTCAAACTCGGACACCTGCGAGCCCGCGCGGAAGTCCGTCACCCAGCAGATGGTGCCGGTGGGCGTGTGATCCGTGCCGGGCTGGGCCTCGGTGAGTTGCGGGACGTTACGAGTCCATCTGCCGCTGGTCGCGGTGTCCTCGGGGCCAACGCCCGACCACCCGCGGTCGAACTCCATGTCGTCTTCGAGAATCGGGGTGAACGTGTTGGCATACGG
The DNA here is from genome assembly GCA_016793805.1 of Phycisphaerae bacterium. Taxonomy (GTDB): domain Bacteria; phylum Planctomycetota; class Phycisphaerae; order Phycisphaerales; family UBA1924; genus JAEUIZ01. The sequence continues at coordinate 88,527 of JAEUIZ010000029.1, read as the reverse complement.
CAGGTAGTACCGGTTGGCCGGCGCGCCCTTGGGCGACGTGCTGACCGCGTTGGTCGTGGTCCGGCCCGAGACGTAGTACCGCAGCATCGTCCCGCACGGCTGCGCGGGGATCGTCGCGGTGTAGAGGTTCCCGCCCTGCGAGGTCATGTTGATCGCGGTGAAGTTCGTGCCGTCCGTGGAATAGTGAACCCGCCCGGAGTTCGCGGCGATCGTGCCCTGGCCCTGCACGAGTTGCACGGGGAACGTGATGATCTGGTTCGACGTGGCCCGCTCGGGCAGCCCCTGCGGGAACTCAAACGCCACGTAGTCCAGCGTCGGGCAGTTGATGCTGTGCGCCTTGAACGCCGGGCAGATCAGGTCGTAGTTGGGCGTCCCGTTGAGGTACTGCCCATCGTCGTCGTCGGCCCGGAGCACCTCGATCGCCGTGGCGGGGTGGGCCGCGTTCGAGCCCATGCCCCCGAGCGTGAGCAGCATCCACTTGACGTGCAACGTGCGCGTATTCTCCAGGCCCGCGGGCTCGCCGTAGTGCCCGCCGAAGTTGGTGCGGATCCGCCACCAGATGCCCCCGAGGACCTGCCCGCAATAGTGGCTCCCGCCGCTGCATGGGTACTGGAGGTTGGCGCCGAGGGGGTCGCGGACATTCGAGCCCGGGCCGAAGAAGTCACGCCCGATGATGGAGTCGTCGTAGAGGAGCATCGCGCCCACGTCGCTGGCGCCCTCGCCGAAGGCCCCCTGCTGGAGCATGCGCTGGTTGACGAAGTAATGCCCGTACTCGTGCGCGACCACGTTGCTGTACCCGGTGTTGGGGCAGCCCTGGTTGGCGCGGAAGAAGTTGATGCTCGGGCCGCCCTGCGTCGTGAAGAACGCGTTGCACGCGTCGTTGATGTTCACGTTCGCCCGCAGCGACACATCAATGTTCGGCGTCGGCGTCGTGTACCGATCGCGGTAGTAGTTGTGGATCAGGTGCGTGTGGATCATCACGTTCACCTGCGCCGTCAGGAACTCCGACGGATTCGGGTTGAACTTCAGCAGCGCGGGACCGGGAGGCAGCGTCGGCACAGTCAGGCTCAGCGCCGCCGGGCCGTTCGTCGTCCCGATGAAGACCCACCGCCCGTCGCCCGCGACGCTGCCCAGTTTCGCCGTCACGTTGACGGTGGTCGTGCCCGCGTTGGGGAGCGTGAACGTGCCGTCGAGATTCGCGAAGATCCCGCCCGGATTCACCTTCACGCCCGGGATCGGCATCTCCACGGGAGGGTTCTCCGGCGTATCCGGGAGCACCCCGGGCGTCGCCATCCCCGTCACCGTCCCGTTCACGTCGATGTGCAGGATCTCGTCGCGCGCCTGCACCAGCCGTCCCGTCCTCGCCTCGACAAAGAACGTGTACGCCCTCGCTTTGGCCAGTTGCCCGTTGCCCCCGCTGAACTTCCACGCCTGCACCGGGCGGCTCCCGTCCGCCTCGCCCTGGTAGATCACCAGTTCCGGCTTCGACCACTGCGTCAGATTCGAGTACAGCCGCTGCGCCCGAACCAGCAGCACCGCAGTGTCACCGTCCAGCGCCGGTGCCGCGAGCAGTTCCGGCGACATCGGCGCCAGCGTCGCTGCCGCATACGTCACCCGCGGGAACGGCTCGTGCGACACCATGATCCGCGCGTTCCCATACTCCACCGGGAGCCCGCCGATGTACTGCCGGTACGCCAGGATCGACGTCTTCCCGTTGTCCACGATCGCGTGGAACGTCTCGCGAAGGTCCGGCTGCCCGGCCCCGAAGATCGCACCGTGGTCCTTGATGAACTGTTCCGCCGCGGCCTTTGGAGTCAGCCCGGGCGTCATCTCCCGCCCATACGCCATGCGCACTCGCCCGTCGGCTTCCCGGAAGAACTCCACCCCCGGATAGACCCGCTGCAAGTCCTTCGCCGAAGTCGGGAGCGTCGCCGGATTGACCTCGGCCCATGACACCGCCGACCCCGCGCACACCGCCAGCAGCCCCACGCCGATCGTTCGCTTGATGGTCATGTCTCTTTCCTTGGGCGACACTCGCCCCTCCGTGGTCCCGAACGGGCCACATCGGCCCCGCACGTAGTATACAGCACTGTCAACCACCCCAGACCCCCACCTATCCGAGGGATCGCGACGGGGGGTTTCGCGTCCGAAAACCTGCCGGCAAAAAGAAAGCAACCCCGGATTGGTCCGGGGTCGCTGGGGTTCGTTCTGCTCGGTCCGCGTCCCACCTTGGCAGGGATACAAGGCGAACGGTGCTACAGACTCACGGGCAACCGGCCGCGAACGCATTCAGGAAGCAGGTAAAGTCGTTGACATTCAGGACCGGCGGCAGCGTGCTGTTGTCGCAGTTGGCCCGCGTGTCGCCCGCGGCAAACAGGTTCTGGAAGCACACAAAGTCGTTGACGTTGAGGACCGGAGCGTTCGTGCTCCCGTCGCAGTTGGCGTAGCACGGCGTGCCACACGTCACGCCCACGATCTTGAACGCGTCAACGCCCGCTTCGGTGACCGAGTCGTTCGGGTTGTCCGTGGCGATCCAGCGGAACCGCATCTGGGCCGTCGGACCGGTCAGGGTATGGCTGACCGTCACCCAGCCCGCGGCGGTCGAAGCGTTCTCGAGCAGCGTCCAGGTGCTGCCGTTGTTCGTGGAGTACTCGAACCGCAGCGTGTCCAGCACGCCGTTGATCGACTGGATCCACCGGGCGTAACTGACGGTGACGCTGGGATAGGCCGAGAGGTCGTAGACGCCGGTGGTCAGGACCGTCGGGCCGCCGTCCACGTCGAAGTTCCCGGTGAGGTTGTGCGTGACCCAGCACTGCCCGCTGCCGTCGGCGTCGGCCGAAGGGCAGTTCGTCGGCGCGGGCGTCACGGGAACGCCGCGTTGCCACTGCCCCGTCGTCAGCGACGGATCGTTGGTGACCGTCCAGCCCGGGTCGGTGTTCATGTTGAGGTCGGCGGCCGTGGTCGAACCGGCCGCCGAGGTGGCGGTGAACACCGTTGTCGGGGGATTTCCCGGATCGGTGACGATCGTCCCGCCCTGGGCCGTGGCGCCGACGTAGTACTGGATCTGCGACCCGCACGGGGCGGCCGGGAGGACCGCGGTGTACTGGTTCGCCGCGCCCTGGGTCATCGGGACCGTGGTGAACGAGCCGGTGGTCCCAATGCGGTAACTCAGGGTTCCCGTCCCGGGCACGGGCGGGACGCTCACCGCCGTCACGTTGACGGGGAACGAGAACGTCTGGTTCGGAGTGACCGTCGCGGGCCGACCATTGGGATAGTTGAACGTGATGAGGGAGAGCGCCGGGCACTGGAGGCTGTGCGCCGCCCAGGCCGGACAGATGCGGGAGTAGTTGGGCGTCCCGTTGCTCGTGTTCCCATCATCGTCGTCCGCCACGAGAATCTCGACAACGTTGGCGGGCACGGCGGCGTTGGAGCCGGAGCCGCCGACCGTCAGGAGCGCCCACTTGACAAAGAGGTCGCGGGTGCGGTCCAGCCCGTTGGCCGAGCCATAGAACGCGCCCATGTTCTCGCGGGTCCGCCACCAACCGCCGCCGATCACCATGCCGCAGGTGTGGATCGCCGACGAGCACGGATACTGGATGTTCGACGCGATGGGGTTGCGGACGTTCGTGCCCGGCCCGCTGAAGTCGCGCCCGAGGATGAAGTCATCCCAAAGAAGTTCGGCGCAGCAGTCGCCGAAGCCCTCGCCGAAGGCGCCCTGTGCGAGGTTCAGGCGGTTCACGATGAAGTGCCCATACTCGTGCGAGATGACGCCGCTGTAGGCCGTGTTCACGCAGCCACCGCCGGCGTTGAAGAAGTTGATGGTGAGGTTGCTGGGGTTGAAGTTGGCGTTGCACGTGCCGGAGACGCCCGTGTTGGAGGTGAGCGCGATGTCCAGCGCCGTAAAGCCGGGCGCCCGATCCTTGAACATGTTGTGCGTCTTGGTCACGCCGATGAAGGTGTTGATCTGCGCCGTCAGCCCCTGCGAGGGAGTGGGGTTGAGGATGAAGTTCGCCGGGCCGGGAGGCGTCACGTTCGTCAGCGACTGGGCGACCGTCGGCCCCAGACTCACCGGCACCACATTGACCCAAGGCCCGCCCCCGCTCACGCTCGAATGCACCCCCGTCAGCACCGTCACGGGCGTCGTTCCAGGGTTCAGAATCGAGAACACGCCCAGGCGATCCGCGACCGCGTTGTTCCCGCCCTGGATCGTCACGCGAATCTCGGGAATGTCCATCAGCACCGGGGGATTCGTGTTCGTGTCGGGGCTCGTGCCCGGCGTGCCCCAGCCCTTGACCGTGCCGGCGACATCCGTGTTCACCACGTCGTTGCGCACATGGCGGGTCACGCCCGTCCTCGCGTCGATGAAGAACGTCAGGCTGTACGCGTCCGCAGGATTCGGCGACGAGCCCGTGACCTTCCACGCCAGCACCGGGGTCGTCCACGATCCCTCGCCCTGGTAGATCACCAGTTGCGGCGCCGTCCAGACCTTCGCGCCCTTGGCGAGCATGTGCGCCTGCGCCAGCCGCAGCGCCATCGGCCCGTCCAGCGTCGGCGTCAGCCCGCCCTCGGGCATCGAGGCCAGCGTTCCCGCCGCGTACACCACCTGCGGGATCGGCTCGTGCATCACCATGATCCGCAGGTTGCCGTACTCCACCGGCACGCCGTTGATGTGCTGCACGTACCCAGTGATCGTGAACTTCCCGTCGATCGTCGGGGTCGAGAACGTCTGCGTCGCGGTCAACTGGCCCACGCCAAACGCCGAGCCGTGGTCGGAAATGAACCGAGCCGCGGCATCCGCCGCGTTGATCCCCGCGGTCATCGGAACCCCGTAGAACATCCGCACCTTGCCCTGGTCAAACTCGACGCGCGAGCCTGGGTACAGATTCAGAAGCGCCTGCGTGTCCGGCCCCGGGACCGGGACCGCCTGCTCCACCGCCATCGCTAGCGAACACGCCGAAAGCAGAGCCGCCACCGTCACGACCTTGCGCCGAGCCATGCGTACGTTCCTTTCCTGACAAACACCTCGCGAGCCGGTGCACGACGCCCGGACATCGCCGATCTCAGCACGCCCAGCATACCGGCCATTGGCCGCTTGTGGAAAACTGGACGAGATTGGCTTCAGGTTCGGCTTCCAGGCCCCAACGGTTCCCGTCTCTATCGGACCTCGGGCGATTGCCCCATCTCCGGCACGACCCGCAGCCCCCAACTCCTTATCCTCTCCACGCATGAGCCACATCCTCATCACCGGCGGGCGAGTCATCGACCCCGCCTCCTCCCTCGATCGGGTCGTCGATGTCGCCCTCCGCAACGGGCTCGTCGCGGAGATCGGGACCGGGCTCACCCGGACCCCCGCGGACCGCGTCATCGACGCCGAGGGCCTCCTCGTCGCACCCGGGCTGATCGACCCGCACGTCCACCTCCGCGAGCCGGGGCAGGAGCACAAGGAAACGCTGGGCTCGGGCTCGCAGGCCGCCGTCGCCGGGGGGTTCACGACCGTCTGCTGCATCCCCAACACCTCGCCCGCGCTGGACTCGCCGGAGATGATCGGGTTCGTCGAGCACCGCGCCCGCGCGACCGCGGCTTGCCGCATCTTCGCCGTCGGCTCCCTGACCAAGGGCCGCAAGGGCGAGGAGCCCGCCGAGATCTCGCTCATGGCCCGCGCGGGTGCCGTCGGATTCTCCGACGACGGCGACGGCGTCGCCTCCCCCGCGGTCATGGCCCGCGTCCTCGCCGCCGTCAAAGCCACCGGCCTCGCGCTCATGCAGCACTGCCAGGAACCCACGCTCACCCGCGGCGCCTCCATCCACGCCGGCACGATCGCGACGCGGCTCGGCCTGACGGGCTGGCCCCGTGTCGCCGAAGAACTCATGATCGAGCGGGACATTCGTCTCAACCGCGCGATCGGCTGCCGATACCACGTCCAGCACATCTCGTCCGAAGGCTCCGCCGATCTCATTCGCCGCGCCCGCGCCGCGGGGCAGCCCGTCTCGGCCGAGGCCTCGCCCCACCACCTCATCCTCACGCACGAGGCCTGCGACCACTACGACACCGCCGCGAAGATGAACCCCCCGCTCCGCGAGCAGCGCGACGTGGACGCCCTCCGTGCCGCGGTCGCCGACGGCACCATCACCGTCCTGGCCACCGACCACGCGCCGCACACCGCCGATGAAAAGGCACTCCCCTTCGAAGAGGCCCCCTTCGGGATCATCGGGCTCGAATCCGCGCTCGCCCTCTACGCCGAGGCCCTCGTCCACTCCGGCGCGATCGACTGGCCGCGATTGATCGCCCTGCTCACCATCGAGCCCGCCCGCCTCTGCAACCTCGATCGGCCCTCGCCCCATCGGCCCGCGCTCGGCTCGCTCGCCCCAGGCGGGCCAGCCGACGTGACGCTCATCGACCCCGACGCTCGATGGATCTTCTCGGCCGAGCACATCAAGGGCCGATCGCGCAACACGCCGTTCCTCGGCCGTGCCATGCGCTCGCGCGCCGTGCTGACCATCGTCGGCGGCACGATCGCGCACCAGGTCCAGCGCTGAAGCCCACCGAGCCCGCCGCTACACCCGCACCATCGCCGCGAACTCGCGGTATCGCTTGTCGAGTTCCGCCCGCGTCAGCGTCGTGAGCCGCTCGAGGCTGAACGACTCGATGTTGAAACTCGCCATGATCGTGCCGTGGGCGATCGCCTCTCGCAGCGTCGCCACGGACTGCGCGTCGCCCTTGTGATTCGCGAGATACCCCATCATCCCGCCCGCGAACGTGTCGCCCGCGCCCGTCGGATCGACGACCTCCTCCGTCGGATACGCCGGGAGCGCCGCGATCCCGTCGCGGTGCACCAGGATGCACCCGTGCTCGCCCTTCTTCACCACCACGAACCGAGGTCCCATCCGCAGGACGTGCCGCGCCGCCGCCACCGTGTTCGCCTTTCCCGTGAGCAGTTCCGCCTCGTCGTAGTTGAGCACCAGCCCGTCGATCCGCGTGAGCAGGAGGTCCAACTCCGCCCGGGCGGTGTTGATCCACAGGTCCATCGTGTCCGCCACGGCAAGCGCCCGCTTCGGCAGGCCCTCGAGCATCTGCAACTGCACCGCCGGGTGCGTGTTGGCCAGGAACACCGTCCGGCTGTCACGGAACGCAGCGGGCATCGCGGGCGGTCGCTCGGCCAGCACGCCCAGTTCGGTGAACAGCGTCTCGCGCGAGTTCATGTTCCCGAGGTACTTCCCGCCCCACGCGAACGTCTTGGACCCTCGGCGCACCTCGATCCCCGAGGCGTCGATCCCGCCGAAGCGTGCGAGGGTCGCGCGGAACGAGTCCGGGAAGTCCTCGCCCACCGCGGCCACTACGCGCACCGGGCCGTGGAACGACGCCGCCGCCGCGAAGTACGTGCACGAGCCCCCGAGCACCTTCTCGCGGTGCCCCTGCGGGGTGTAGACCGTGTCGATGCCAATCGTGCCGGTGACAATCAGTGACATGCGGCCAGCATAGGCCCCGAGGCCCGCGCCACGCCCACCCCGCTATCGCCCGCCCTCGATCGTCGGTCGGCTCCGCTCACCCTGCTTCTTGAAGTGCGCCAGCGCGCTGGAGCGGTCGGGAAAGTCCGTCTCCGAGAAGATCATCTTCGATCCGCCGATCTCGATCTCGTCGTTGTCGCGGAGCGCGATGTCCGTCTCGACCTTTCGCCCGTTCAGGAACGTCCCGTTCGCGCTCTTCATGTCGAGCAGGTGGTACGAGCCGTCCGCCTCGTCATAGCGGATCTGCACATGACGCCGCGAGACGCGATCATCCACCACCTGGATCGGGCAGCCCTCTTGCCGCCCAATGACCATCGTCCGCTTCCCCAGCGGGTAGTAGTCGCCCTCGTTCTGCCCTCGCACGATCGTCAGTGATGGCATGTCGTTCCCCGCTCGCGGCCCATGGTCGGGATCATCCTACCGCCCCATTCTTGCCGCCGCAATGCCTACATCACCAGCATCCCCTCCGCCACGAGCCCGGGTCCAAATCCGAGGACGACCCACGGCCGCGGGACGCCCGCACGCCGCAGCCGATCCGCGATGAACAGCACCGTCGGCGACGACATGTTCCCGTGCTCGGCCAGCACGTCCGTCGAATGGCGGACGCCCGCCTCGCCGATCCCCAGCGACTCCGCCACCGCGCCCAAGACCCGCGGCCCGCCCGGATGCACCGCCCATCCGCCCACCTCGTCGCCCCGAAGCCCAGACTCCCCCAGCCACTCGCCGAGCCAAGGCCGAAGGTGCTCGCGGATGAGTTCCGGCACACGCACCGACAGCCGCATCTCGAACCCGTGATCCCCGATGCGCCATCCCATCGCGTCCGCCGACCCGGGCACCAGCACCGATCCGAACCGCGCCAGCATGCCCACCTCGCCGCCGACCACCCCAACCGACCTTCGCCGATCTCGCGGCCCCACCACCGCCGCCGCGGCCCCATCCGCGAAGATCGCGTTCGCCACCGCGTGCTCCGGGTCGTCGCCGTAGTGGTAGTGCAGGCTGCACAACTCGACCGCGGCCACGAGCACCGTCCCGCCCCCGCCCGCGAACGCCGACGCCACGCGCAGCCCGTTGATCGCCCCGTGACACCCCATGAAACCCACGTTCGTCCTCGCCACCCGCGGCGAGAGCCCCAGCCCGCGGATCAACTCCGCGTCCACGCCCGGCGCCGACATCCCCGTGCACGACACCGTTACCAGGTGCGTCACCTCGCCCGCGCCGATCCCGGCATCCACGAGCGCGCCCCGTGCCGCCTCCGACGCCAACTCGCCCGCGCGCGCCTCAAAGACCCGTGCCCGTGTCCCCGTGCTCGGCCCGCGATCGTCCTCCGAACCCGGCGGCGTGAAGAAGCCCTGCCACCCCGCGCCCTCGAGAAGCACGCTCCCCCGCCGACGCACTCCGGAGCGTCGATACAGCGCCTCGACCGCCCGGCCATCCTCCTTCTGGCCGCCACGAAGTTCCCTGGCCAGCGCCGCCGCTTCCGCCTGCGCGATCGTGCCCTTCGGCGTCGCCAGCCCCAGACCCCACAACAGCGCCTCGCTCATGCGGCACCTCCGCTCAGCGCTGTCTCTGTCCAAGGCCGACCCACCGCCCCCGCCAGGCGACGCCCGATCATCGGTAGCCGGCCCACGCTTCGCACGGCGATCCCGGTCATCAGGCCGCTCCTGAGCACCCACGACAACCCCGCGCATCTGGCCTGCCGACCACTCAGCATCCGCCGATGCAGCGCCATCCACTCGCCTTCGGCGGCCGAGCCCGAGAGGATTCGCTCGGCCACGCCCGCCACCGCCGCCGCACCCGCGATCGCCCACCCCATCCCCTCGCCCGTGAACGGCTCGACGTACCCCGCCGCATCCCCGACCACCAGCAGACGCTCCGATTCCACTCGCCTGGTCCGCGTGAGCGCCGGCGTGCCCATCCAACGCGCCCCGTCGAGCACGGGCACCTCCAGACGCGCCTCGCGCAGAATCGCCGTCACCATCGGCCCAGGCCCGCCCGCACGCCGGGTCGCCTCCGGGTCCAGTGCTGCCGCCACGTTCACACGCCCATCCTCGAGCCGAACCGCGCCCGCATAGCCCCCGCGCCCGCACGCCATCCACAACTCGCCCGCGCCCGGGCCCTCGCCCTCCACCGTGGTCCCCACGCCGAACCTCGACCCGCGCGCCACCGTCGCCGGCAACTCCTCCGACGCCACCGCGCCGCCGAGTCCCGTCGCTGCGATCACGACGCTGCACCCAACCTCTCGCGATACGCTCCCGCGTCGCAGCGTCACCGCGCGCCGACCGCGCTCGACCCGCGACGACACCGCCGTGGTCTCGCCGATGAAGTCCACCCCGGCCTCGAGCGCCAGCCGCACGATCCTCGCGTCCAGCCGCTCGCGCGAGAGCACCATCCCGCGATCCAGCGCGATCCGCGCGGCCGCACGCCCCGACGACAGACGCATCGTCTCGAGCGGCACCCCGCTCGCCAGCGCTCCTCCGAGCCCGATGCCGCGCAGCGCCGCCACGCCGGCCCCGCTCATGCAGCACCCGCACACCTTGGGCCTGGGCATCGTCTGCCGTTCCACCAGCAGCACCCGCCGGCCCAGCCTCGCCAACCGCCACGCCGCCACGCCCCCGGCGACGCCCGCGCCGATCACGACCGCGTCCCACGGCTCGCCCGCCGCGCGCGACAGCGTTGTCGTCGCGCCGTTCTCGGTGCTCGCGGCGCGCTCGCTCATGCCGGCCTCTTCCACACGAACACGAATCGTGCGGGAAAGTGACGCTGGACTTCCACCCCCGCAAGGCCCGCCTCCGCTGCCAGTTCCGCGAACTCCGAGATCGTGAACGCCGCCGCGACCGAGAGCATCGCGTCCGTGCGCACGACCCTGCTCCGGGTCAGCAACCGACTCCCGAGGTACGCCAGCACCGCCGCCATACGCGTCCGCTCCAGGTCGCTCACCACCACCAAGCGCCGCGCCGCCGACCTCATGCGATACAACAGTCCCAAGGCGTCCGACTCGCTCAGGTGGTGCATGAAGAGCGAGCAGCAGACCGCGTCATACTCGCCCGGCATCGGATCGCGCAGCACGTCCATGCGGTGCAGCGTCAGCGACACTCCCGCGCACGCCGCCGCCTCGCGCGCCGTCTCCAGCGCCACCGGGCTGAGGTCCGCGGCGTGCATCTCGACGTGCACCCCCTCGGCTCGGGCCCGCCTCGCCAGCCCGATCGCCACGTCGCCCGAGCCCGCCGCCACATCGAGCACGGTCAACTCTCCCGCTCGACGAGCCGCGCCCCGCAGACCGCTCCAGACCGCCCTAACCGCGCCCGACACCGCGTTCAGTCTCTGCAGGCCCGCCAGCGCGCGACGATGCTCGGACGCGTCCAGCGACGGATCGTCCATCAACTCCGGCCTCAGCCGCCGCTCCGAGATGTCCGGCCAGATCGTGCTCACCGCTCCGACCTCCCGCCCCCACACACCCGCTCGCTACGCCGGCTCGGCAAAGAGCGCCTCCACGAACGCCGCTGGATCAAACGGCTCCACGTCCTCGGGCGTCTCCCCGGTCCCGATGAACTTCACCGGCACACGCGTCGCCTCGTGGATCGCGACCACGATCCCGCCCTTGGCCGTCCCATCCAGTTTCGCGAGGAAGATCCCGCTCAGGCCCGCGCCGGGTCCAGACTCGGCGCCGAGTGCCTTGTTGAACTCCTCGGCCTGCCGAAGCGCGTTCTGGCCCGCGGTCGCGTCGAGGACCAGCAGCGTCTCGTGAGGCGCCCCGGGAATCCGCCGCGCCAGCACGCCGCGGATCTTCGCCAGTTGCCGCATGAGCGGGTCCTGGGTCTGCAATCGGCCCGCGGTGTCGACGACAAGGAAGTCCACCCCGCGTGCCGCCGCCGCCGCCGCCGCGTCGAACGCCACCGCCGCCGGATCGCCCCCCTGCTGCCCCTTGACGACCGACACCCCGAGCCGCTCCGCCCAGATCTCCAGTTGCCGAACCGCGCCCGCGCGGAAGGTGTCGCACGCCGCGAGCAGCACCGAGTGGCCCTGGGAGCGCAGCAGCGCGCACAACTTCGCCACGCTCGTCGTCTTGCCCGCGCCGTTCACGCCCGTGACGAGCACGACCGTCGGCCCCGACGCCGCACGCCGAAGCCCACGCTCCTCCGCCGGCCACTGCCGCGACAACTCCCGCTTGAGGTACTCGATCGCGTCCTCCCCCCGCGTGAGTTTGCGCTCCTTCACGTCGCGCCGCAGCCCCTCGATCAGCCGATCCGTCGTCTTGGGGCCGACGTCGCCCTTGAGCAGCCTCGCGCGGATCTCGTCGATGAGCGCGTCGTCGAGCACGCGACCCCGCACCAGGTCGCGCAGGTCCATCGTCAGGACCGCCTGTGTCTTCTGGAGCCCCTTCTTCAGCGTCGAGACCAGCGACCTAAGCAACGCCATTGGACGCCTCGGCCTCTGCCCCCTGAACCCGCTTGAGCACCTTGTCCAACAGCCCGTTCACGAATCCGGGAGACCGCTCGGTCCCGAACTCCTTCGAGAGTTCCACGGCCTCGTTGACCGCGATCTTCGGCGCCACACGCCCGGAAACCATCTCGAAGTGTGCGAGCCGGAGGATCGCCCGATCGACCGCCGGTTGCCGATGCGCGGGCCACGTCGGCGCCAGGCCCACGAACTCCGCGTCCGCGGCCGCGCGCGCCCCGAACGCCTCGCGCGCCAACTCAAACGCCCGCCGGCGCTCCGCGTCGGTGAAGTCAGCCGCGTTCGAGAGCGATGCCTCGATCGCCGCCGCGTCCGCTTCCCCGCGCGCGTCCAGTTGGAACAGAGTCTGGAACGCCAGCCGGCGAATGTCCCTGGGCGTGGCCATTACTCCACAACCCCCGACACCCTTTCGACCCTGTCCACGCCGCCCCCCTTGTCCTCCCATGCGGCGATCCGCGCCGAGGGCTCGCCCTTGGCGATCGCCACCGACGAGGCGATCGTCGCCAGCAGCGCCGCCATCGCCTCCGCGCCCTTGTTGCCCTTCTCGCCCCCCGCCCGCGCCCGTGCCTGCTTGGCCGACTCCGTGGTCAGCACCCCGAACGCGATCGGCACACGCGACGCCAGGCTCGCCGTCACGATCCCGCTCGCCACCGCCTGCGCGATGTACCGGTCGTGCCGGGTCTCGCCCCGGATGATGCACCCCAGCGTCACCACCCCGCCGTACCGCCCCGTCGCTGCCGCCTGCCTCGCCAGGAACGGCAGTTCGAACGCCCCCGGCGCCTCAAAGACATCAACCGCCCCGGCCTCGCCCCCTCGCCGCGCATACTCCTCGCGCGCCCCCTCCACCAGTCGATCCGTGATCGACGCGTTGTACCGGCTCACCACGATGGCCACAGACGGAAGGCTTCCCATTCCGCCATCCTAGGGAGCCTCGCGCCCGCCTTCGCTCACGCCGCTACACCAGCGGCGTCCGACCCGGGACCGCCACCTCGGGAGTCGCCAACGGGCCCATCTCCAACTTCGCCGGCACCAGGTCCAGCGTGGAGTTCAACGCCTGCTCCCACGTCACCACCTTCCCCGTGTACGCCGACATCCGCCCCATGATCGCCGTCAGCGTCGAGTGCGCCACCTGCACGCCCTCGTTGATCGGCTGCCCCGACGCGATCGCCGCGACCAGGTTCTTGTGCTCCTGCACGTACGGGTTCGGGTTCTCGCCCTCAAACTTCCAGGCGTTCTTCCCCGTGATCTCGCCCCGCCCCGGCGAGGTCACGCACGTCCCCTCCGTGCCCACGAACACCTCCTCCACCTTCGACGCGCACCCCTCGATCTGCCGGCACATGCTCGTCACCCGCACCCCGCCCGGATACTCGTACTCCACCGCGAAGTGGTCGAAGATGTGCCCATAGTCCCCGCTCGTCCGCACCTGCCTCCCGCCCATCCCCGTGCACCGCGTCGGCGTCGCGCCCAGCGCCCAGTTCACCGCGTCCAGGTTGTGGACGTGCTGCTCGACGATGTGGTCGCCCGAGAGCCACGCGAAGTACAGCCAGTTGCGCAGTTGCCACTCCATGTCGCTCCACGACGCCTGCCGCTTGTTCATCCACAGCCCGCCCTGGTTCCAGTAGCACGACGCCGACACGATCCGCCCGATCGCCCCGGCCCGGAGCCGCTTCATCGTGGCGAGGTAACTCGACTCGTGCCGACGCTGCGTCCCCGCGACGATCGACAGCCCCTTCTCCTTCGCCGCGTTCGCCGCCGCGATCACCCGACGGATCCCCGGCCCGTCCACCCCCACCGGCTTCTCGGTGAACACGTGCAGCCCGGCCCCCACCGCCGCCTCGATGTGCGAAGGCCGGAACCCAGGCGGCGTCGCCAGGATCACCACGTCCAGGTTCCCGCCCTCGATCATCCGCTGGTACCCGTCAAACCCAACATAACACCGCTCGTCCGCCACCGTCCCCCGCCCGGCCAGCACGCCGTCCAGTTTCGCCAGTTCCGATCGGCACCCGCGGATCCGATCCTCGAACACATCCGCCAGCGCCACGATCCGCGTCGACGAATCCGCCTCGAGAAAGTTCACCGCCGCGCCGGTCCCGCGCCCCCCACAGCCCACCACGCCCGCGCGCAGCGGCGCCCCGCGACGCTTCGCCAGCGCCTCGGGCGCGATCGCCGCCGTCGCCGCCGCCAACGTGGAAGCCTTCACGAACTCGCGCCGAGTCAGCCGTGCCATCGCAACCTCCTTCGCGCGGGCCTCGCGCCCGGCGTCGCTCCAGCCTACATCGCGAACAACCGATCCATCTGCTCCGAGATCCTCTTGAGCCGCGCGGCGTCGCCCCCGCCCACCTCCGCCGTCGCCCAGTTCCCACCCTCCGCCGTGCTGTACCCCACCTCGTCCAGCGCCGCCATCACCGCAGGCCAGCCCGCGTCGCCCTCCCCCAACTCCACGTTGAACCCCTTCCACAGCCCCTCGTCGTTCCGCTTCTTCCGGCTGAAGTCCTTGATGTGCAACTTCACGATCCGCTTCCCCAGCACCCGCACCCACTGCTCGGGCCACCCGAAGTTGATGACGTTCCCGATGTCAAAGTGCCACGCCGCGCGTGGATCGTCCAACTCCTCAAGGTACCGCCTCGCTTCCAGCGGGCTCAGGATGAACGAGTTCCACACGTTCTCGATCCCGATCGTCACGCCCAACTCGTTCGCCAGCGGCAGCACCCGCCGGATGTTCGCCTGCGACAGCCGCCAGCACTCGTCATACGGCAGCCGCTCGTTCACCACGCCCGGCACCAGCAGCACGCTCGTCGAGCCGTACCGCTTCGCGTCCCGAAGGCACGTCTCCAGCGCCGCCACCGCCTGCGCCTGCGCCGCCTCGTCGGGCGCGTTCAGCGGGATCGACCAGTGCTTGGAGTCCACGAGCCCGTGCACGCGGACGCCCGTTCGCTCCTGCGCCGCCAGCACCTCGTCCGGGTCGATCGACGACGGCGAGTCCATCTCGACGCCCTCGAACCCGGCATCGCGGAGCGCCGCGAACTTCTCCATCACCGTCGATCCCACGCCGATCATCCCATACATCGCGGCCTTGCGAAGCGTCCGCTTCTTCCTCCCGGTGCTCTCACCCCCCGCCTGCCCGCGCGACACCGCCCCAAGCCCAGAGGCCACCACCGTCGTCGCCGCCGCCGCCAAGAACGCTCGCCGATCCATCGATCACTCCCGATGCCGCCGCGGCTGCCCGCGTCCGCGCCCACCCGCCATGCTCATTCACGAGAACTTCGTCTTCCCAGGCACCGCCACCTCCGGCGTCGGGAACGGCCCGAACTCCAGCGTCTCCGGCACCAGCGACTCCTTCGAACTCAGCGCCTGGTCCCACGAGATCGTCTGCCCCGTGTACGCCGCCATCCGCGCCATGATCCCCATCGCCGTCGAGTTCGCGCCACGCCTCGCGTCGTTGATCGGCCTCCCCGCCCGGATCGACGCGAACAACTCGTCGTGCTCCACCTGGTACATGTCCTTGATCTCCCCCTGATGCTTCCACGTCTCCTGGCCCGCCAGACCCCGGATCGAGTACGTCGGCACCCACCCGTTCACCACCGCCGAGCCCAGCGTCCCGTACACGTAGTCCGTGTTGTCGTTCGGGCACGAGTCGATCTGTCGGCAGGTGTGGTGCGCCCGAGTCCCGTCGGCGTACTCATAGATCGCCGCGAAGTGGTCGTACACGTTCCCGTGCTCCGGGCCCGACCTCGCCGCTCGCCCGCCCAGGCAGTTCACCCGCACCGGCGTCCGGTCACCCAACGCCCACGCCAGCCGATCGATGCTGTGGATCGCCTGCTCCACGATGTGGTCCCCGGAGACCCACGTGAAGTGCCACCAGTTCCGCATCTGGAACTCCAGGTCCGACCACCCCTCCTTCCGCGGGCGCTTCGAGAGCGTCGACGTGTGATACGTCGTGTGCACCGACTGGATCTTCCCGATCGCCCCGCTCGTGATCTTCTCAAACACCGCCCGCATCCCCGCGTTGTACCGCCAGCAGAACCCCACCAGCAGCGCCTGCCCTCGTGCCGCCGCCAGATCCGCCGACGCGTACACCGAGCGCAGCCCCGGGCCGTCCACCGCCAGCGGCTTCTCCGCAAAGACATGCTTGCCTGCATCCACCGCCGCCTTCAGGTGCGCGGGCCGGAACGCCGGGTAACTCGTCAGCAGCACCACGTCCACGTCCGCACCGATCACGCCCTTGTAACTGTCAAACCCCACAAACTGCCTCGACGCCGGCACGTCCATCCGCGAGGCCGCCCCGTCCCCCAACTCGCCCCGCAGCCCTTCCAGGCACGACTTCAGCCGGTCCTCGAACACGTCCGATGCCGCCACCAGCACCGCCCCCGAGTCCGCCCGCAGCGCCTGCAGCGCCGCCCCAGTCCCCCGCCCGCCGCACCCGATCAGCCCGACCCGGATCGGCGACCTCGTCCGCGACCACGCCCGCGCGGGCGCCAGGCCCGCCGACACCCCGCCCGCCGCCAGCACCGGGACCCCCATCGCCGCCGTCTTGACAAACTCACGCCTCGTCCACGACTCGCTCACGGCATCACTCCTTCTTCGCCGGCTCTACCACCGGCGTCAGTTTCGTCTCGCCCTTGCCGCTCCCGCTCGCCTTCCCCGGCACGCATACCACACGAAACCCCACCGTCTTCCCGTCCGACAGCCACCACTGACTCTTCGGGATCTGCGGATCGCTCGCGTTCCACTCCCGCTTCAGCGGCACACGCTCCGACACCCGCAACGCCTCCGCAGCGTCTTCAAACGAGCCCCCCTTCGTCACCGGCACCCCGTCCGCCCCAACCACCCACTCCCGCACGTTCCCCAGCATGTCGTGAAGGCCCCACGCGTTCGCCTTCTTCGTCCCCACCGGATGCGGCGTCTCCTTCGCATTCCCTGCAAACCACGCATAGTCCCCCAACGCCTCGGCCCCGTCGCCCCACGGATACGCCGCCCCCCCGCCCGCCCGCGCCGCGTGCTCCCACTCCGCCTCCGTCGCCAGCCGATACGTCCGCCCTGATCGCTCCGACAGCCAGACGCAGAACGCCGCCGCGTTCTTCGCTCCCACACAGATCGCCGCGTACCCCTCGTGCCCGAACCCGCGATCCGGAGGCAGGTACGGCTTCGAGGGCCGTGTCACCGCGTCCGTCAACGCCGGCAACTTCCCATCCTCCTCGTCCAGCCGGTAGATGAACGTGTCGAACGCCTCCCACGTCACCTCCGTCTTGGACATCCAGAACGGCCCGATCCCCTTCGCCGGATCGCCCGGAATCGGCACCATCTCCATCTTGTACCCCGCCGACGGGATTTCCTGCGCGAACGGTTCCAGCGCCGGCGGCTGCCCCCAAGCCACGCTCCACAGCGCCGCGCATACGCTGCCAACGATGATCCTCGCCATGAGGCCATGGTACCGGGTGCTCGCCGCGCGCGCCCTCCTCGCCGCCCTGCTCTGCGTCGGATTAGGGTGCGCACCGCTGGTTCGGCACCGGTTCACCCGCGTGTGCATGGGCGTGCGCACAGACGTGGTCGTCTACGCCGATTCCGCCCACCTTGCCGAGTCCGCCGCCGCTGCCGCCTTCGACCGCATCGCCGCCCTCGAACAGGCCCTGAGCGACTACCGACCCTCCAGCGAGGCGTCGCAACTCGCCCAAGCCGCTGGCGGCCCCCCCATCCCGATCTCCGCTGACATGGCCTCCACGCTCGCCGAGTCACGCCGCCTTGCCGAGGCCACAGGCGGCGCCTTCGACATCACCATCGGCCCGCTGGTGACGCTCTGGCGCGAGTCCCGCCGCGCCGGCACGCTCCCCGATCCCGCCTCGGTCGCCGGCGCGCGCGCGCTCGTGGACTTTCGCGCCGTCGCGTTCGACGCGCACGCCGCGCGACTCGCCCGCCCCGGCATGCGCCTGGACTTCGGCGGGATCGGCAAGGGCCTGGCCGCCTCGGCCGCCCTGGACACGCTGCGCGCGCACGGGTGCGCCCGCGCGCTGGTGGCCCTCGCGGGCGACATCGCCGTCGGCGAGCCGCCCCCGGGCCGCGACGGGTGGAGGATCACGGTGGCGGGCCAGATCGCCGAGACTGCCGGTGTTGCCGATCCCGCCGCGCCCGCCGATTCTGCCGCAGTCGCCGACTCTGTCGTAGGGCTCACGTTGACTCTCCGCAACGCGGCGGTCTCGACCTCCGGGGACGAGTCGCAGTTCGTCGAGATCGGCGGGCGTCGCTACAGCCACGTCATCGACCCGCGCACGGGCATGGGAGGGCCCGGGGGCCTGGTGGTCACGATCGTGGCGCCGCGCGGCGCGTGGGCCGACGCGCTGGCCACCGCGGCGTGTGTCGGCGCGGACCTGGATCGGCTCAGCCGCTTCGCCCCGCGCGTGGCGATTATCGCCCGAGGCCCCGACGGCACGCGCGTCGTGGACCCCGACCGCGTGCTGCGACTCTGCCCGCGGGATTAGGGCGGCTCGCCTATCGCTCGCCGGGATCGGGCACGGGCACGGGCGTCCACAGGCCGTCGCCGACCCGCGTGATGCGGAGATCGTCTCGTTCCCAGATCGTGCGCTCGTCGCCACCCGGCGCGAGCCCGCATCTGCGGTGGTAGAGCACCAAGTCGCCGCGCGTGGGCATGCCCACGAACGCGCCCCAGCGGTCCATCGTCGCCCGAGGCCACTCGCCGGTGCGGAGGTAGGCGCGCGCCGCGGCCGCGGGCGCCTGCCCGGCGACCCAGAGCGTCCTGGGCTCTGCCGCGCGCGGCCCGTCGAGCCAGTCGTACAGGGCCGACCACTGTGCGGCGGGCGGCGCTTGGACGCGGATCGGCGCGATCGCAACCGCGATACCCAGGGCGGCAGCGATCGGAGGCCCCCACCACCTGGCGGCCTTGCAGACCCTGGCAGCCCAGGGCATCGCGGGCGCCGCGAGCCAGGCCGAGGCCATCCACGCGAGCGCGGGGTAGATCGGCAGGGCGTAGCGATCGCGTCGATCCGGGAAGGCCGAGAGCACGGCAAGCCATGCGCCCGCCCAGACGGCCGCCGCGAGCATGGCCGGGCGAGCGCGGTCGCGCAGCCTCGCCCACGAGAGCCACGCGAGCGCCACGCAGGCGAGCCAGGGCCAGTAGTTCGCCGCGATCTGCCGGCAGTAGAACCACCAGGGCGAGGAGCGATTCGAGGATCGCTCGAGTCGGCCCGCGGCGCGATCGACGACTTCTGCTCCGAGGTACTGTCGAAGGAACTCGTCCCCGTGGCGAATCACCATCGAGGCGTGCCAGGGCGCGGCAACGGCGATCGCAACCGCCAAGGTCGCCAGCAGCATCCGGGCCTGGCGTGCGTGCCCGAGCGTCGCGAGCATCGCCGCAGCCACCGGGAGCATGACCAGGCCCGTGAGCGGCTTGCAGAGGAGTGCCAGCCCGAGCGGGAACCCCGCGAGCGCGAACGGCCAGGCCTGCGCGGGGCCGGCACCGTTGGCGTGAGGCGGCTCGCCCGCGCGGCGCACGCCCCGCAGCACCAGCCAGAGCGCGCCGAGCATGAAGGCGAGTTGCCACATGTCGAGGGAGACCTCGCGGGTCCGACGGAAGAACTCGATGGAGAGGGCGAGCGCGCCCGCGGCGAGTGCGCCCGCGCGCGGCCCGAGCAGCCGGCGCCCGATCGCGTTGGTGAAACAGACCGCGATCGCGGCCGCGAGGAGGGTTGGAAGCCGAGCGGCCCAGACGCTCGGGCCGAGGACGGCGAGCACGCCCCCGTGGATCCAGAACGCCAACGGGGGCTTGTTGAAATAGGGCTGCCCGGGCATGCCGTAGAGCGTCCAGCACTGGCCCGACCGCCACGCGGACAAGCCCACGGCGGAGTACCAACCGGTGTCCCCGTTGAAGTCGCCCTGATCGAGGTGCGGGAGTGAGACGGCGAGAAGGAGGACGAGAGGCCCGAGCCACCCGAGCCAGCGGGCGAATCGCCGCAGCCGAGCGCCCCGGAGCCGCGCCGCGACCGTCCGCGTGGGCGGGGCCACTCAGACCTCGAGGCTCTTCTGCTTCTTCCCGCCCTTGCCGCCCTTGTTGCCCGGCTGGAGCCGCTCGGCGGTCTCCTTCTCGATGAACAGGATGCACCCGCACGAGACGCACCGCGTGACCGGGGCCTGTGCTGCCGTGCCCTTGATGAGGGCGTTGACCGTCTCGACGGGGACGGCCATCTGGCATCCGCCGCAGGTGTACTCGTGGCTCTTGCGGTCGAGTTCCTCGACGGGGCACATGGCGTCGTCACCGTGCACGCGGACGAGTTCGGTGTAGAGGGCCATGGCGGGCGCGGGAACCTCGGCGACGAGTTTGTCACGCTCGCCCTTGAGTTCGTTGAGGCGATCGCGGATCTCCTCGTCGCGCTTCTGGCGGTCGTCGGCGGCCACCTGCCGAAGTTTGGTCCGCTCCTGCGTCTGCGCCTCGAGCGCCTCGATCTGCTTCTTGAGGTCGTCGGCCTTGGTCATCAGTTCGAGGGCCGCGGTCTCGGCCGCCCCGCGCTCGACCTTGAACGTGTTGACCTCGGTCAGGAACGCCTTGTATTCCTTGTTCGTCTTGGCCTGGTTCATCTGCTCGCGGAGCGTCTCGATCCTGGCGTCGAACCGGGCCATCTCGCCCTCGTGGTTCGCGGCCTGCGCCTGGAGCAACTTGAGTTGCGCGGCGATCGCATCCCGCTTCGACTTGATTTGATCCAACTGCTTCGTCTGCTCTTCGAGGAATCGCTCCGCGGCGCGGAGTCGGCTCTGGAGCCCGCTCAGTTGCTGATCCACCCGGAAGACTCGGAGAAGCCTCTCCGTAACGCTCATCGACAATCCCCGCAAAGGACCGCGACCCAGTTCACCTCACTACTGTAGCACCCCCGACCCCGACGACGAGCGTCATCCACCAATACGCCACCGGCGCCACCAGCAGCGGGGAGTCCATCACGTCCAGCACCCCGCCAAAGCCCGGCAGCACCTTGCTCGAGTCCTTCAACCCCGCGTCCCGCTTGAACAGGCTCGCGATCAGGTCCCCCAACTGGCCCGTCAGCGCGAAGAGCACGCCGGCGAACAGCCCCGTCCATGCCGGCGGGCACCCCGGGACCCCGGACCTCCGCAGCAGCACCAGGCCCAGCACGCCCACCACGCACGCCAGCACCACGCCCCCCGCCAGGCCCTCCCACGTCTTGCCCGGGCTGAGCCACAGGATCAGTTTGTGCTTGCCGATCGACCGACCGGTGAAGAAGGCCCCGATGTCGCAGGCCTTGGTTACCACGATGATCCAGAGCAGCAGCCAGACCGAGTGTTCTCGGCGGATGGCCAGCACGAACCCAAACATGAGCCCGAGATAGACGAACGCCAGGAGCGCCCCGCCCGCGGCCGCCACGGCGCCCTCGAACGACCTGTGCCTCGCGTGAAAGACGAGCGCCAGCAGCAGCACGAGGACCGCGCCCGTCCCCACCGCCGCGACCGCTTGCACTGCGCTCGCCTCGGTGGGCACGACGCATGAGACGAGGAGCCCCGCGATCGCCGCGGTCGTCGTCACACGCTTGGACGCCGCGATCCCATTGACCTTGAGGATCGTGGCCAGTTCGCGAGAAGACCAGATGCTCACCACCGCCGCCCACACGAAGATCGCCACGCCCGGCGGCGCGATTGCACGCCCGAAGAACAGGGGCCGAAGCCACTCGGGCAGCCGCCCGCCCTCGAGGGCCGCGTCGAGCCACGAGAGCAGCACGATCGAGGCCATCATCACCGGCCCGAGCATCAGTCGGTGCTTCAACACGGGCTCAATGTACCCTCGCCGCGCCGCTCACGCCGACGGGGGCGCGACCGCGCCGAACCGCCGCTCGCGCGAGGCAAAGTCCCGGATCGCCCGGTGCAGGTGCTCGGCGCCAAAGTCGGGCCAGAGCACGTCCGTCACGTGGATCTCGGAGTACCCGATCTGCCACAGGAGGAAGTTGCTGACCCGCGACTCTCCCGCCGTGCGAATGAGCAGGTCCGGCTCGGCGAGTTCGCCCAGGCCCGCCGTCCACAGCCGAGACGCCACCATCGCCTCGTCGATCGTCTCGGGATCCAGCCGGCCCGCCGCGGCCTCTCGGGCCAGCGCCCGCGCCGCGTGCGTGATCTCCGCCCGCCCGCTGTAGTTGATCGCCAGGCACAGCGTCGCCTTCTCGCACGCCGCGGTCGCGTGCTCCACGTCCTCGATCGCCCGCACGACTCGGTCCGGCAGGCCCTCGCGCGACCCGATCACCCGCAGCCGCACGCCCTCGCGGACGAGTTCCTCGCGCTCGCCCCCGAGGTACGTCACCGCGAGATCCATGAGGGCCTCGACCTCGTCCTTGGGCCGTTTCCAGTTCTCGAGTGAGAACGAGTAGAGCGTGAGCACCTTGATCCCGAGCCGCCCACACTCGGTGACCACGCGCCGGACCGCCGAGGCCCCGTTGCGGTGTCCGAACATCCGCGGGAAGCCCCGCTGCCGCGCCCATCGGCCGTTCCCGTCCATGATGATCGCCACATGCCGCGGCATCCGCGCCGCGGACACGCCCGGCAACGCCGACTCCCCATCGCTCTCGCCCGCCACGCTCATCGCTCGCCTTCCATCGCGTCCCCGCCGCTCCCTCAGACCCGGATCGTCTGCTCCCGCCCCGGCCCGACGCTCACGAGCCCGACGCGAACGCCCACGAACTCCTCGATCCGACGAACGAATGCCGCCGCCGGTTCGGGCAGGTCCGCGATCGTTCTTGCCCCGGCGATCTCGGCCTCGAACCCCGGCAACTCCTCGTACACCGGCTCGACCCGCCCCAGCCGCACGCCATCCGGCACGAACCGATCCGTCGCCGCCCCCCCACCGCCACCGGTGCGATACGCCACGCACGCGCGGATCGGCCCCATCCCCGCGAGTACGTCCAGCATCGTCAGCGCCAGCGAGGTCGCCCCGTTCACCATCGCCGAGTAGCGCACCGCGACAAGGTCGAGCCATCCGACCCGCCTCGGCCGGCCCGTCGTCGTGCCATACTCCCGCCCGCGCTCGCGGATCCGATTCCCGCGCTCGTCGTGCAACTCCGTTGGCATCGGCCCACGCCCCACCCGCGTCGAGTACGCCTTCATCACCCCCACCACCTGCCGAAGGCACCGCTCCGGGACTCCCGTCCCCGGCCCGATCCCCGATGCCGCGCAACTCGATGCCGTCACAAAGGGATACGTGCCGTGGTCCACGTCCAGCAGCGTCGCGTTCGCGCCCTCGAAGAGCACACGCTTGCCCTGGGCGATGAGGCCGTGCAGCAGGTACGTCGTGTCCGTGATGCGCGGACGCAACCGCTCCCCGAGTTCCGCCAAGCGAGCCGCGACGGCCGAGGGCGGCGGCACCTCGACCGTCACACCCGCCCGTGCCCCCAAGTCCGCGATCGCCTCGGCCTTGAAAGTCCACGACCGCTCCACACGCTCGCGCAGCAGCGCCACGTCCAGAAGGTCGCCCACGCGGATCGCAGACGATCGCTGCGCCTTATCCGCGTATGCTGGCCCGATGCCCCGCCGCGTGGTCCCGATCTGCTCCGTCGAGCCCTTGCTGAGCAGTTCCTCCCGCACCTGGTCCTCGAGTTTGTGGTACGGCGTGACGACGTGCGCACGATCAGAGACGACCAGCCCCGACGCATCGACCCCGCGCGCCGCCAGCCCGTCGATCTCCTCCAGCAGCCGCTCCGGGTCCACGACGACGCCGTTGCCGACGATCGCCGGCTTGCCGGGGTGCAGGATGCCCGACGGGATGAGGTGGAGCGAGAAGCGCGTGCCCCCGACGACGACCGAGTGTCCCGCGTTGGCCCCGCCGTTGAACCGAGCCACGGCGTCGTGCTCGGCGGCGAGCAGGTCGACGACCTTGCCCTTGCCCTCGTCGCCCCATTGCAGCCCGACCACCGCCGACGACCGCGGATCGCCCGCGGGTCCGATATGTGCCGTCATGCCGCCGACCATGCCGCCTCCTTGGCTCGGCTCACGATAGCGTCGCCCGGGAAGAAACGCGGGACTCACGCCGCCCCGCGATTCCGCCGACTTCTGAGGCGGAGCCACGGCATGCCGCAGTCCGAGAACATGCGAGTGATGTGCCCGAACCTGACCTGCCGGAAGATCCTGGCGGTCCCAGTTTCCGCGCGCGGCAAGACCGTTCGATGCCGCGGATGCGGGACGAATATCCGCATCCCCAAGGAAGAGGTGCCGGCGGCACCCGCCGGACCCAACGCGAACGCGGCATCGTCCTCCTGAGCGCGCCGCCAGACCCAAGAAGAAACAGCCCGCGCGACATGGCGCGGGCTGGAGGGACCGACCTTACCGCACGCGCGGCCTATCTCGTCGGCGACGCCGCCATCGAGAACGCCGCGTAGAACGCCGCCGCGTCGCGAACGTCCGTGACGTGATCGTGGTTGACATCCGCCAGGCCGACCGAGTAGGCCCGCAGGAACGCGATCGCGTCATTGGCATCCACGCGCGCGTCCCCATTCCAATCGGCGATGGAGAGCGGGAAGGTCGCATCGCCCGGGCCGCAGGTCGCGGGCCCGCACGGGACGTTGTTCCCGCGATAGACTCCCATCGCCATCGCGCAGGCCTGGGCCGTCACAACGGTGCACGACCCGTCCGGTAGGCAGCACGCCCCGGTGGGGGCCGGGCAGTTGGCGGTCTGGCACGTCGTGCCGTTCCCGCGATACGTCCCGTTAAGCGACGAACAGTGGGCCTCGGTCGTCTGGATGCAGAAGCCCGCCGTGCCGGCCGGACCGCCCGCGAGGCAGCACGCCCCCGTGGGCTGGCTCGGGCAGACGGTCCCCGTGCAGGCCGTGCCGTTGCCCCCGTACACCCCGCCGAGTTCGTTGCAGCGGGTCTGGCCCACCACGACGCACCCGCCGTTGGGAAGACAGCAGCGGCCCGTGGGCGTGGGCGCAGGGCACGACGTGGCCGTGCACTGCGTCCCGTTCCCGCGATAGATCCCGCCGGCCATCTGGCAGGCATCCCGCGTCCGAATCTCGCACGTCCCGCCGGGGAGGCAGCACGCCCCCATCGGCCTCGGGCACAGGTTCGCCGCGCACAATGTCCCGTTCCCGTTGTACGTCCCGTTGAGTTGCGTGCAATACGCGGGCGTGACAACCACGCACGTTCCGTTGGGCAGGCAGCACGCGCCCCGATCAGGCGTGGGGCAGTTCGCCGTGGCGCAGGTGCTCCCGTTTCCGCTATACGTCCCGCCGAGGGTCATGCAGTTGGACTCGGTGGTCTGCACGCAGTTCGTGGGCGTCGGAGCCGGGCTGCCGGCGAGGCAGCACGCGCCGGTGGCCGTCGCGCAGGTGGTGCCCGCGCACAGCGTGCCCGGGCCGCGCCAGATCCCGCCCGCGCCGGTGCAGGCCGATTGCGTCAGGAGCGTGCAACTGCCATTGGGCAGGCAGCACGCGCCGGCCGTGTTGGCGCAGGCCGCGGTCGCACAGGTCGTCCCGTTCCCGCGATAGGTCCCGCCGTGCGCGAGGCAGTTGGCCTCCGTGGTCTGGATGCACGCGGGCGTGCCAGGTGTCGGACTGGGCAGGCAGCACGCGCCCGTGTGTGGGGCGCACGTCGTGTTGCCGCACATGCTCCCCGGGCCGCGCCACACGCCGCCTTGACCCGTGCAGACCATCTGCGTCGCGATGACGCACGAGCCGTCGGGCAGGCAGCAGGCCCCCGCGGGCTGCGGGCACGCCGTCGATGCGCAGACCGTCCCGTTGCCGCCATAGACCCCGCCGGCGGCCGCGCACTGCGCTTGCGTCGTCACCGCGCAGAACCCGTTGGGCAGGCAGCAGCGCCCGGTGCTCGGGGCGCAGGTCGTGTTCGTGCAGGGCACGCCGTTGCCCTTGTACACGCCGTTGAGCGCCGCGCACTCGGCCTCGGTGCGGATCACGCAGGTGATCGCCCCGACCGCCTGGATGCAGCACGCGCCCGTCGGCGTGGGCGTCGGGCAGACTCCCGGCGTGTTACAACTCGTGTTCAGCCCTCGCCACGTCCCGCCCAGGCTCGCGCACTGCTGCTGCGTCGTTTGCTGGCACGTCACGCCCGCCGGGCTCGTCAGGCAGCAGGCCCCCGTCGGCTGCGGGCATGTTGTGGCGGTGCAGAACGTCCCATTCCCCTGCCACGTCCCGCCGATGCCGGTGCACTCGGCCTGAGAGAGCGTCGTGCAGAAGCCGCTCGGCAGGCAGCACGCACCCACGCCCGTCTGGATCGGGCAGATCCCCGCGGTGCTGCAACTGGTGCCCAGCCCGCGAAACACGCCGCCGAGTTGCAGGCACTGGGCGGGCGAGACCTGATGGCACGTCGTGCCCCCGGTGCTCGTCGTCACGCAGCACGCCCCGGTGAGCGACGTATTGGCACATGTGGTGCCGGCACAGGCCGTCCCGTTGCCCTGGTAAACCCCGCCCGCCGCCGCACACTGCTGCTGCGTCAGCACCTGGCAGGTGATCCCCGCCGGGCCGGGCACGCAGCACGCGCCCGTCTGCGCGAGCGACGCGCTTGCCGCGCCGAGCGCGACCATTGATGCCATTGCGATCCTGATGAATGCCTTCATGTCGATACTCCTTGCTGAACGTGCCCCCGCGATTCGACATGCCGCGGCACGACGCGAAGCCTCATCCACCATTGTGCCGAGTTTTGCGCCAAACGCAAGGGGCATCCCCGCCGCAACCCGACCTAGGACTCCGTGGCCGTCCCGTCAGCACTCCGTTCGCAACCCGTCGGGCAATCCCTGACCCTGCCGCACGTTGACTCTTCCGGCCGGGGCCGCTTCCATTGTTCCGGTCCCTGCCAAGGAAGCGCGCATGCCCAGTCTCGCCCTGATCGGCCCAATCGGCAACATGGAGGCCCTGATCATCCTCGCGGTGGCGTTGCTCATCTTTGGGCGGCGGCTCCCCGAGGTCGGCCGCAGCCTCGGCAAGGGCATCGTCGAGTTCCGCCGCGGGCTCTCCGGCGTTTCCACCGAGATCGACGAGGCCGCCAAGCAGCCCGAACGCCCGCTTCCCGAGGCCGCTCGGCCTCCGGTCAACTCGGCCGGCGAGGATGCCCGCGTCAGCCGCGCTCCCGCCGTGCATGGCGACAGCGCCGCCGGCTGATCCCTCTTACCATCGGTCCATGCTCCATCGCTCCATCGCGTGCGCGATCGCCGTCGCGCTTCCCGCCGTCGCCCAGCCGCCCGCCGTGCCCGCGCCGGCACCCGCGGCCTCGGACCAACCCCTCCCCGTCGTCGAGGTCCTCGCCGACAACACCGTCATCGACCGCTCCTGCCGGCTGTCCATCCCGAACCCGCTGATCGCCGACGCCGACGGCAACGGGGTCATCCACGTCGTCGCCGACAACATCACCATCGACTTCGCCGGCGCCTCGCTGCGGGGCTCGGCGCGCGACGCCGACCCCGACACCTTCGCCGGCACCGCGATCCGACTCGAAGGCCGATCCGGCGTGACGATCCTCGGTGCGCGCGCCAGCGGGTACAAGACCGCCCTGGTCGCCCACAACTGCCCCGGGCTGACGATCGATGCCGGCGACCTCTCCGACAACTACCGCCAGCGACTCCGCTCCACGCCCGCTGCCGAGGATGCCTCCGACTGGCTCTATCCGCACGACAACGACGCCGACCAGTGGGCCACGCAGCACGGCGCCGCCATCTGGATCAAGGGAGGCGCCAAGGTCACCATCGCCGGCGTCCGCGTCCATCGCGGTCAGAACGGCATCATCCTCGACCGCGTCGAGCAATCCCGCGTCTACGACAACGACTGCTCGTTCCTCTCCGGGTGGGGCCTGGCGATGTGGCGTTCCCGCGGCAACCTCATCTGCCGAAACGCCTTCGACTTCTGCATCCGCGGCTATTCCCACGGCGTCTACAACCGAGGCCAGGATTCCGCCGGCATCCTCATGTTCGAGCAGTGTTCCCAGAACCTCATCGCCGAGAACTCCGTCACGCACGGGGGCGACGGCATCTTCGGATTCGGTGGCAACGAGGCCATCGGCAAGACCCCGGCCCTCGCTGCCAACCCCAAACGCCGCGGCAACAACGACAACATCATCGCCGACAACGATCTCTCCTATGCCGCCGCGCACGGGCTCGAGATGACCTTCAGCCACGGCAACTTCGTCGCGCGGAATCGCTTCGTCGAGAACGCCATCTGCGGGATCTGGGGCGGCTACTCCAACGAGTTCCTGATCGTCGAGAACCGCTTCGAGCGCAACGGGCAATCGGGCTACGGCCTCGAACGCGGGGGCATCAACATCGAGCACGGGTCCAACAACCTCATCGCCGGAAACACCTTCATCGCCGATGCCGTCGGCGTCCATTTGTGGTGGGACAACGACGCCGACCTGCTCAAACTCCCCGGTGTCGCCGCCAACGACCGCGGCGTCAGCGATAACACCATCGCCGACAACTCGTTCGAGAACCTCCCCCTCGCGCTCCACCTCCGCGACGCGAGCGCCCCGAAGGACAAGGTCCGCAACACCGCCTTCGTCGCCAATCGCACCGCCGAGGTCGCCAAGGCCACCGATGCCGAGGGCATCGACGTCGTCACCACTGGCGATGCGCCCATGTACGCCCTTCCCACCTATGAACTTGTCGGCAAGACTCGGCCCGTCGGCGCTCGCTCGCACCTCGCAGGCCGACAGAACATCATCATGACCGAGTGGGGGCCGTGGGACCACAGGTCCCCGCTCCTCCGGCCCACGCAGACCACCACGGGCAGGCACGAGTACCACCTCCTCGGATTTGGCAAGGATCCCAAGATCACCCTCGAACCCCTCCCAGGTCTGCCTTGGTCCAGGGCACCGCGCGGCGACCTTCACGCCACTACTTCCCCCCCCTCCTACACCGTCATGGCCTCCGAGTCTGGGTACTTCCCCTATCGACTCACCATCGCCGACGGCGACTCCCGCGCCACCGCCCGAGGCGTCCTCGCCCAGAACAACTGGCGAGTCCTCTTCTTCACCTGGACCGGATCGACCAACCCCCCTGCGCCTCCAGCGGACCTCGCCGCATGGCGCAACGAGGGATCGGGCGAAACCGTCAAGAAGTCGATGCTCGTGCGTGCGCCCTCGCTCGCGTTTCGCTTCGGTCACGGCGGGCCGAGCGACCTGAAACTCGCCCGGGAACTCGACGAAGCCGGATTCCCCAAGGACCTCTTTGGCGTGATCGCCGCGTCCACGGTTCCCCTCGCCGCCGGGACCTGGCGCGTCCGCACCTTCAGCGACGACGGCATCCGCGTCATGATCGACGGCAAGACCGTGCTCGAGAACTGGACGCACCACGGCCCGACCCGCGACCAGGCCGACTTCACCATCGACAAGGCACGCACGGTTGATATCACCGTTGAGTACTTCGAGATCGGCGGCTTCGCCGTCCTCGAGGTCGAGTTCGAGCCGCTACCTCCGAACTAGTCCGAGCGCGCGTGAACGCGCGATCGCTTCGGAGCGCGACTCGCGCACTCGATGGAGTTTACGCCCTGGTCGCGCGATCTCGGGCGGCGCGGCGCATCGCCGCTCGCCGCGCCCGGTCCGGGGAGAGCACCTCGCCGCTGCGGGTCAGGTTCTCGCGGAAGAAGCGGCTCGGACGCTCGTCCTGAATCTGAGCGTTGAGTTTCGTGAGCGCCTCGTCCACGAGTTGCCGGACCCGCTCGCGGCTGATCCCGACGGCGTCGGAGATTTCCTTGAGCGTCATCGGCTCCTGCCCGTCCATCCCGAACCGAAGCCGCAGCACCTGCGCCTCGCGCTGGTCGATCGAGTCGAGGAGCCGGTTCAGCGTCATCAGTTCCTCGTTGCGGAAAACGCCCTCGGAAGGCGGACCGGCCTTCGCGTCCGCGATCAGGTCCCCCATCGCCACCAGGTCACCCTCCGCGTCCGTCGCCGTCGTGGGCGATTGGAACGCGCGGACCGCCCGGCGGATGATCCGCACCTTCCGCACCGGCAACTGCATGAAGTCCGCCAACTGCTGCAGCGTGGGCGGCACGCCCAACTGCGCCTCCAGTTTCCGCGAGGCGTCCTTCCACTTCGCGATCAACTCGACCATGTACGCGGGCACGTGCACCGGCTGGCTCGCGTTGATCAGGGCCCGCTTGATCGCCTGCTTGATCCACCACGAGGCATAGGTGCTGAACCGCGCCCCCTGGGCCGGGTCATACCCCTCCACCGCGCGCAGGAGCCCGATGTTGCCTTCCTCGATGAGGTCGGTCAGCGGGAGCCCGCGGTTGGTGTAGTTCTTCGCGATCGCCACCACCAGCCGCAGGTTCGCGCGGATCATCCGTTCCCGCGCCAGCGGACAGTTGTCGTTGACGATCGCCCATCCCAACTCCCGCTCGTCGTCGGCGGAAAGCAGGGGTGTCTCGTTGATCGCGCGCAAGTAGAGCTGGATGTCCGTTTGGACCTCTCGCCCCGCAGGCGCACTCCGCGCGTACTTCGCACTCATGCTCTATCCACCCTCCCTCGCGGATCGCTCCGCGAGTCTCCACTCTGGCCGTTACCCGTTCGGCCAAAGTACCCTTCGCACTACCCGATGCGAGGGTTTCATCGACGCTGACCCACGTATCCTTGACGCCCGTCGAGTTTCCAGGCCATCCTGACCTGGGCCACCAGCCGACTCGGCCGACTGGTTCGCCTGTTTCGTCCGCTATCAAGCCGCCAAAGCCGCCGATATCAAACGAACAGGACCGACGCGACAGTTCGGAGTATACTCACTCTGGCGAGAAATGGAAGAGGGTTTCGAAGCGAATGTCCAAGGATTTGTCACGCCTCCTCAGCGATTGGCCCTACGAGCCCGGCAAACTCACCGTACGCCTTATTGACGGCGACGACGGCGAGCCCAGGATTCAGGTCCGCCTTGACCTCGGCGTTCTGCAAATGTTCGTAGATGGACGTCCCGACGGCACGCGCCCGTTCGGCTATCCCAGTTTGCTCGAGTATTTTGAGACCAAACTCGATCAGGTCGTCGAGCCGACCGCGGACGAGTCGCAGCCCAAGTTCTCGCTCTCCGAGGACGACTGCGAGGCGCTGCGGGCCGAGGCCGTGCAGTATTACCACCGCTACATGGCCCTCATGGTGCTCGAGGACTTTGAGGCCGTGGTCCGCGACACGACCCGGAACCTCCGTGTCCTTGACCTCTGTGCCGCTCACGCCGAGACCGAGGCCGACCGCGAAGCCCTGGAGCAGTTTCGCCCGTACATCACGATGATGCGGGCCCGCGCGCTGGCCAGCCAGGCACTCAAGGACAGCGAGCCAAAGGCCGCCATCCTCGCGATCGACGAGGGGCTCGAGGCCCTGCGCAAGTGCTTCGCCGATGCGGGCGAGCCCGACCTCTTCGAGCAGTCCGGCGAGGTCCAGATGCTCCGCGGGATGCGCGACTCGCTCGTTCCCAAACTCCCGGTGAGCCAGAAGACGGAACTCAAGGCCCGCCTCGCCCGCGCGATCGAGCAGGAGAACTACGAACTCGCCGCGATTCTCCGCAACGAACTCCGCCTGCTCAACGAGTAGCCGACGCCGCGACTACGGCACGATCCGCACCAGACTCACCCGTTCCCCGAGCAACTCGTAGAGCAGCGCGATGTCGTCGGCCGACAGCCGCACGCAGCCCATCGACATCTGTCGCCCGATGCTGCCCGGGTCGATCGTCCCGTGCACGCCGTAGCCCACGAACGCCGAGGCATCGCCCAGGCCCTCGAGCCCGATCCAGTGCTCCCCGATCGGGTTCTTCGGGTCGCTGCTGTCGAATCGCTCGCCCGTGCGCGGGTTCACCCAGTGCGGGTCGATCAGTTTCGAGTTCGCCTTGACGACAAACGTCCCCAGGGGGGTCGAGTTCCCCTCACCCAGCCCGACGTTGAAACTCCGCACGTACACCCAGTCGGTGGGCCTGTCCTGCGGGCCCATGTAGAGGTCCAGCCGATACGCCGACTTGCTCACCATGGCGTGGAACGGCCCGCGGACCAGTTTCAATCGCTGGCCCACCGAGAGCCGATGCGGGTTCGACATCCGGTTCACGCGCTGGATGAGCCGCCAGTCCGTCGCCAGTTTCTCCTTCTGCGCGATCCGCACGAGCGAGTCGTTCGCCTGCACGACGTACGCCGCCGAGTACGGATCGCTCGGGACGACCCGCGGCGAGAAGACCAGGTCCTCGTTGATCGCCGAGAGTTCCGCTCGGATCGCCGCCGCGCTCGCCGCGCTCAGAGCGGGCGATGCCAGCCTTCGGCTCAGTTCCACCCGCGCCACCACCGGGTCCGCGGGCGTCTCGCCGAGGCTCGGCGTCTCGCTCCCGCGCGGCACGACGGCCGCGGGCTCGGGCGTCCGCGTGGGTTCCGGCTGGGGCTTGGGCGCCTCCGCCACTGTCGGCGGATCGGCGGGCTGCTGCCTCGGGTCCCGCTTCGGTTCCGGCTTCGAGATCGGCGGGTTCGTCGCCAGGATCGCCCCGGGCGTGCCGTCGCTGGGCGTCACGCGACCCGGCTCGCTCGCCGTCGGTTTGGTCGGCTCCCCGCTCCCGATCTGCCGCGCCGGAGGCGAGCGCAGCGCCAGCCACACGCCCACCACCAGCAGCACCACCACCGCCACCAGGCCGATCGGCCTCAGGCTCAACCGTGACTTCCGATACATCGCGACGTGCCCGGGTGAGGCGGAACGCGCGGACTGCGAGGGCAGCGGCATGGAACTCCTCCGTGGTCAGTCTCCGGGCTCCGTCCCGGCGAGCGGCATTCTTGGATCGGCAAGTCGCCCGGGCGAGGGCGAGCGATTACGGCAGCACCCTCACGAAAAACTCGTCACCCCGCGCTCCGTCGCCAGCGCCCCGACCGCGACATCCCAAGTCTCCCGCGGCAGCCGTTCCACACGCTGCACGCCGAACGCGACGCCGCACGTCCTCGCCCCGCCTATCCCCGAGAGGTACCGGTCATAGTGGCCCCCGCCCCGACCCAGTCTCACCCCCCTGTCGTCGAACGCCACGCCCGGCACCAGCACCGCGTCGGGCGCGCGCAAGACCGCCGCGTCCGCCGACGGCTCCCGCACCCCGCCGCGAGAGGCATCCAACTCCGCGAGCGTTTGCACCACTCGTGCCGCCATCTCGCCCGACTCCCAATCCACTCGCGGAAACCCAATGACGACTCCGCGATCGAGCAACTCCTGCGCCAGAGGCATCAAGTCCGGCTCCGTCGGCATCGGCGCAAACAAGACCACGCTCCGAGCCCCGCCGAGCCACGCCCGCAGCGCGTCCCGGATCGCCCCCGATGCGGCTTGTCGCTCGGCCGTGCTCATCGCCCCGAGGCGGGCCCGCATCTCGGCGCGGATCGTCCGCTTCTGCGCGGCACTCGCCGAGGCCGAACCATCTGCCGGGTTCATCCGTCTCTCCCCTGCCGCCGCAACCGCCGGATCGCCTCCAGTCGCTCCGCGATCGCCCGCTCCGAGCCCGCGTCGCCCGGCCTGTAGTATCGCTTGTCCACGCCGAGGTACCCCTGACCCGTGATCGCGCCCGGCACGTCGTGGCTGTAGACGTACGACTCGCCGCCCGACTCCTTCACACGCACGCCCTTGCCCTCCGCGTCCGCCACTGGCGACGAGTTCTTGTCGCGCAGGTACACCGGCACGGGCAGGGTTCGCGAGTCTCGCACGT
This sequence comes from Phycisphaerae bacterium, assembly GCA_016793805.1. GTDB lineage: Bacteria > Planctomycetota > Phycisphaerae > Phycisphaerales > UBA1924 > JAEUIZ01. The sequence goes on along the minus strand of JAEUIZ010000029.1, from coordinate 54,948 downwards.
CCGCGAGCGCCTCGTCGATCGCCACGTACGCCGCGTTGCTCTTGGGCGCCACAGCGAGGTACGTCGCCGCCTGCGCCAACGTGATCCGCGCCTCGGGCATCCCGATCCGCTCGACCAGTTCCCACGCCGCCGAGGCCACCATGATCGCCCGCGGGTCGGCGTTCCCGATGTCCTCGCTCGCCAGAATCGCCAGACGCCGCGCGATGTACCGGGGGTCCTCACCGGCCTCAAGCATCCGCGCGATCCAATACACCGCCGCGTCCGGGTCGCTCCCGCGGATGCTCTTGATCATCGCGCTGATCGTGTCGAAGTGCTCGTCCCCGCCGGCGTCGTACGCCGCCGCCTTCTGCTGGATGCTGTCCTCTGCGACCCGCCGGTCGATCACGATCGCTTGCCGCTTTCCTCCGTCGCTCCCGCCGAGACTCGCCTGGGAACTGAGCACGGCGACTTCCAGGGCCGTCAGGGCGCGCCGGGCGTCGCCGTCGCACTTGATCGCCCACACCCGCAGTGCCTCATCGCTCACGCGCACGTCCAGCGCGCCATACCCCCGCTCCGCGTCCGCGATCGCCGCCCGCACGACCCGCACGATCTCCCGCTCGCCGAGCGGCTCGAGCCTGAAGAGCGTGCTCCGGCTCACCAGCGCCGAGTTGCACGCGAAGATGGGGTTCTCCGTCGTCGCTCCGATCAGCGTCAGCACGCCCCGCTCCACGTCCCCCAGCAGCACGTCCTGCTGCGCCCGCGTGAAGCGGTGGATCTCATCAAGAAAGAGGATGGTCCGCTGCCCCTTGCTCTGCAAGCGCAGCGACGCCTCGTCGATGATCTCGCGGACGCGCTTGACCCCGACCGAGGCGGCGTTCTCGCGTTCAAAGTGCCGCCGCGAGTGCGACGCCACCAGTTCCGCCAGCGTCGTCTTGCCCGTCCCGGGCGGCCCGTGCAGGATCAGCGACGTGATCGCGTCGGCCTGGAGCATCCGCCGGAGCAGTTTCCCTTCACCCAGGATGTGCTCCTGCCCGGCAAACTCCGCCAGCGTCCGCGGACGCATCCGCACCGCCAGCGGCGCCACCGCGCCGTCCGACCGCGCCCTCGATTCGACCCACAGGTCCGCCATCGGTGCATGGTAGGGAGGCGGAAGGGTCCGTCACGGTGACTCACCACCCGCGTAGGCTCCTCCCATGCTCGACGCGATCGTCGTCGGAGTCGGAACCATGGGCGCGGCAACGTGCGACGCCCTCGCACGCCGCGGCGCCTCGGTCCTCGGGCTCGAGCAGTTTGACATCCCCCACGCCCTGGGCGCCCACCACGGGCATTCTCGCCTCTTCCGCACCGCGTACTTCGAGCACCCCGACTACGTGCCGCTGCTGCGCGAGGCCTTCGACCTCTGGCAGGACCTCGAACGCCGAACCGCGCGCCGACTGCTGCTCGTCACGGGCGTCCTGTACGTGGGCCACGAGGAGGGCGAACTCGTCCCGCGCACGCTTGCCTCAGCCCGTGCGCACGACGTGCCCTGCGAAACCCTCGCCCCCGAGACGCTCGCCGATCGCTTCCCGGCCTTCCGGGTCCCGCCGGGCTTTGCCGCTCTCCTCGAGCCCCATGCGGGGCTCGTCCTCCCGGAACTGGCCGTCGCCACCCTCGCGAGCGAGGCCATCCGTCACGGCGGACAACTGCGCGCGCACGAACGCGTCCTTGACTGGCGCGACACCGGCACATCCGTCCTTGTGCGCGCGCGGCGCGACCCCGACGGCCAAGAGTACGAGATCGAGGCCCGCTCCATCATCTTCTGCTGCGGCGCGTGGACGAGCCGGCTCGCGCACGATCTGGGCCATCGACTCCACGTCACTCGCCAGCCGGTGGCATGGTTCGGCCCTGGCGAACCCGCGGCGTTCGACCTCGGCGCGTTCCCGTGCTGGGCGTTCGAAAGCCAATCGCGCGAGTTCTTCTATGGTATCCCGATCTTGCCCAGTTCGCCGGGGATCAAGGTTGGCGCGCACGCCACGGGTCGGCCCACGGACCCGGACCTGGTCGATCGCGGCATACACGCGGCCGACCTTGATCCGCTCCGGCGGTTCCTTGCCGAGCACATGCCCACAGCGGACGGCCCACTCCTCGGTGCCGCGGTCTGCACGTATACCAACAGCCCGGACGGGCACTTCATCGTGGACCGCATCGGCGCTCGGGCGGCGATCGCGTGTGGCTTCAGCGGGCACGGATTCAAGTTCGCGCCGGTCATCGGGGAGATCCTGGCCGATCTGGCCCTCGAGGGTCGCACGTCGCGCCCGGCGTCGTTCCTGTCGCTCCAGAGGTTCGGGGCTGCGTGATGCCGCACGACCCGCTCCGGCTCTTTGTCGCGATCTATCCGCCGCTCGAAACGCGGCGAGCGATGGTGCGCGCGATCAAGGACCTGGATCCTCCGCCGGACCCTCGGCACCGCGTCACGCCAGTAGAGCAGGTCCACATGACGGCCCACTTCATCGGGGACACCGACCCGCGGCAACTCGACGAGGTGATCGAGTCGGTCCGCCGATCGACCTCGGGACTCTCGCCGTTCTCGCTCAGGCCGACCAGGCTCCGGACACTCCCGGAGCGCGGCCGACCGAGGCTCATCGCCCTTGAAACCGATGCCCCGCCCAGACTGATGGAGGTCCACCGCCGGCTCGTGCATCGGCTCGCCCGCCCGGGGCGGGGGCGCGACCACTTCCTGCCACATGTCACGCTGTGCCGATTCAATCCGAGCGCGAACCCAACGGCGGGCGAATGGCCCGTTTCGATCCCGGGCTGGGAAGTGGGCGAGATCGTGCTGGTACGGAGCGTTCTGCGGCGGGAGGGCGCGGACCACGCAACGGTCGAGACGGTGCGCTTGGAGGTCTAGGCGTGCACCCCGGGGCGTCCAATAACGGCCCAATCGGCGGTAACGGGCTTGCCCGGGCGGGTATAAGAGGTATGGTGCGGCGAGGCAGGAGTATCGTGATGAGGCACGCGTGGCAGGGGGCGATTTGGGCGGGCGTGGCGGCGATCGGCGGAGCGGGCGCGACGCCGGCGTTGGCGGGCCGGTTTGGGCCACTCGAGCGGACGTGGATCTCACGGGACGCGATATGGCTGGTTCATCTGGACATGGAGGCCGGCGGACGGTCCGTGTTTCGCCGGTTGATGGACTCGGTCAGTGGTCGCGAGACGGTGATCGCGACCGCTCGGGCGGAGTTGGGCCTGGACCCCTCGACGGACATCAAGGGGGTGACGATCTATGGCACGGGTGCGATCGGGGAGCCGGTGACGGTCCTGCTCTCGACGACCACCGCGGTCGATGGGCTGGCGGCGCACGTCGACAAACTCCAGCGCCGGGTCGAGCGGTTCGAGGTTGGGTCGCGGCCGGCGTTCTCGTTCGACGAGGACGACGCGCGCCGGTATTGCTCGGTGATCAAGACCGCCGACGACTCGCGGCTCGTGGTGCTGTCCGACAGTCGCACCGGGCTGGAGCGGGCCGTGGGCGTGCTCGATGCCGCGGACCGGTCGCTCGCGCAGGCGGGGAGCGGCGCGACGGTCGAGTCGCCCACGGCGGGGTCGGTCGTGTTCGTCGCGGTCGGGGACACGCGGGCCGCGTTCGGTGACCCCGCGATGAACTCGGTGATGCTGCGGACGGCGACGGCGGTGTGCATGGACATGGGGGAGCGCGAGGGCCAGGTCTATGGGCGGGTCGCGGCGATGATGGAATCGCCCGAGGCCGCCACCAGCAGCGTGCAGATGGCGCAGGGGATGCTCGCGATGGCGCGGCTGGCGATGGGCACGGAGCGTGACTCGCCGGCGCACGCCGCGTCCGCGATGCTCAACGCCGTACGGATCGGCGCGATCGGCTCGTTGCTGACCGCCGAGTTCTCGCTGCCCGTGGAGAGCCTCTACGAGGCCGCAGCGCCGCTGGCGCGGCGACTGCGAGTGAGCCTTGTCCCGGACGAGGCGACGCCGGGTCGGCGGTCGCTGCGAGTCGATCATGTTCTCGAGGCGAATCCCTCGGAGCGGGAGAAGTAGCGCGAGTCGGAGCGGAGCGTGAGCGAACGGACGTCGGACACGGTACGGCCGCTGCGGGAGGATTCGCCCGAAGCGCTGGCCGTGCGCGCCCAGCGTGGCTCTCGCGACGCGTTTGCGGCGTTGGTGGAAGCGATGCACGCGCGGTTGCACAGTTTCATCGTTCGTCGCACGGGCTGCCCGCACGAGGCCGAGGACGTGTGCCAGGAGGCGTTCATCCGCGCGTGGGAGCGGCTCTCGACGTACCACCCGAAGTGGCGGTTCTCGACGTGGCTGTTCACGATCGCGGGCCGGATCGCGATCAGCCGCGCCCGCACGCGTCGGCCCACCGCCGCTCTGTCCAGCGCGGAGCCCTCGCCCGCGACGCCGCCCCCCGGCGTGGACTCGTCGATCTGGACGCTCGTGGATCGTGAACTCTCGGGCGAGTCCGCGGCGGCACTCTGGCTGAAGTATGGCGAGGGCATGGAGGCTGCGGAGATCGCCCGTGTGCTGGGCAAGACTGAGGGCGGCGTCCGCGTCATGCTGCATCGCGCCAGGGGCGCGCTGGCGAGGCACATCGAGCCCGACGGCAGCCCGGCCGTTCCGAGCGTTCCTTTGGCTGTTGTACGAGGAGGATCGTGATGAACCGGCATGGATCCATTGCCCGCAGGCTCAGCGCGGAAGCGCCGCGCGGTCTGCACACGCCCCCGCGCTCGATCGCCGCCGACGTGCTGGCCCGAATCGACGGTACGCCCTCGGCCCCGCCCGCGACGCGCTCCTCGCCGTGGCGCCTAGCGCTCTCGACGCTGGCTCTGGCCGCTGCGGTCGCGCTGGTGGCGTGGCTCGGTGGGCCGCCAGCCTCGCCCCATGTGCCGGCGCCCTCCGATCCGATGACGCTCACCACGCTCGTTGATCACCACGCGCCAATGCACCGGGCGTGGTGGATGGGAGGCCCGGTCTACTCATGGCCCAAGCCCCGGGCGCCCGCGTGGGGATCCTCCTATGACGCCGGGTTCTCCGTCGCGTCGGCGCTCCGCGGCGTGGCCGACGCCGAGTGCCCGCTCGAGCAGGAGGCCCAACTCCTTGCGGACGATGCGAAGGAGGCCACGCGCCGCGTGCTCGCCTCGCTCCGCCTGGCGGTGCGGTAGCGGCGCCCCGCGCGAGCCGCCGCGCGATCTCGCATTTCCACGAGCCCTCGGGCAGCGCGTATGCTCCCGGCAAAGGAGCCCGCATGGCCGCCGTTCCATCCACGATGCTCCCGCTCGGCACGCCCGCGCCCGCGTTCCGCCTGCCCGATCCGTCGGGGCGGGTCTGGTCGCTGGACGACTTCGCCGGGTCGCGAGCGCTGCTGGTCATGTTCCTCTGCAACCACTGCCCGTTCGTCAAGCACGTCCGCGCCGAACTGGCACGCCTCGGGCGCGACTACGCGGAGCGCGGCGTGGGGATCGTCGCGATCAGCGCGAATGACATCGAGAAGTACCCCGACGACTCGCCCGCGAAGATGGCCGAAGAGGCCCGGGCCGCGGGCTACACGTTCCCGTATGTGTTCGACGAGACGCAGGAAGTCGCGAAGGCGTATCGCGCGGCGTGCACGCCCGATTTCTACGTCTTCGACGGCGCGCGACGGCTGGTGTACCGCGGACAACTCGACGACAGCCGCCCGCCCAAGGGCGGCGCGACGCCCGTGCCCGTGACCGGCGCGGACCTGCGCGCGGCCCTCGCCGCGGTGCTCGCCGGCAAGCCCGTGGCCGCGAAGCAGATGCCGAGCATCGGGTGCAACATCAAGTGGAAGCCGGGGAACGAGCCGGACTACTTCCGTTGAGCGTGGGTGGCGCGGGCGTGACGCGGCCGATCCCGTCGCCCGTGCTGGCGTGTGATGCTTCAGGGGCCTCCCGATTCGGGCGTGCCGTGCCCCCTGACGCCAGATCACGGCGGAGGTGATCTCGCAGGCCCGCGAGCGAGAGCCCCGCGATCGGCTCGAGCCCTGCGAGTTCGGGCAAGGGTGATTCGGGCTGCTCCAGGAGAGCGGCGAGCCGCTTGCCGGAGGTCACCACGGACGAGTGATTCGGCCGACCCATCGCCCGCGCGATCTCGGGGAAACTGAGCGTGGTCAAGGCTCGGCAGAGGTGGACGATGAGCCCGCGCGCGAGGACGACTCGCGGGTGACGGCCGGTCCCGCGCAGTTCGGCGTCCGCGACCCGCAGCACCTCGCAGACCCTCGTGATGATCCGCTCCGGACGGACGGGCCGGGGGGCGTCGGGGGACGCGGGCTCCAGTGCCCGGCGTGCCAGCAACGCGCCGATCGCGCCCAATCCGCCCGCGAGGCGGTACGCGGCCTCGACGCGTGCGAGCGCACCCTCGAGGTCTCGAACCGATCCGCTGGCGTTCGCGGACGAGATCGCGGCCACGGCGCCCTCGCCGAGCGTCAGCCCTCGCCGCCGCGCCAGCGATTCCACGAGGCGGGCCCGCAGCGCGGCATCGGGCGAGCGCAACTCGACGACCGCGCCGGACATGAAACGCGAGACGAGCGCCGCCGAGAAACTCCGGACGCGGCGCGGGTGCTCGTCGGAGGCGAGCACGAGCCGACCACCGAACTGCCCGAGGGCGTCGAAGGTGTGGAGCAACTCGCCCTGCGTCGCGTCCTTGCTCGAGAGGAAGTGCACGTCGTCGATGCAGAGCACCGCGGCCGCGCGATAGGCACGACGGAACCCGTCCACGCGATTCGCCCGGCAGGCCGCGACGAACTCGTTGGTGAACGCCTCGGCGGTCGTGTAGACGACCTTCGCGGACGGGTGCTTGCGGCGACAGGCGTCCTCGATTCCCTGGAGGAGGTGGGTCTTGCCAAGTCCGCATGGGCCGTGGATGAAGAGCGGCCCCGGCATGGGCGCACTGAGGTCGGCTGCACGAGAGGCTGCGGCGAAGGCGATTTCATTGGACGCGCCGATGACAAAGTCGTCCAGCCGAAGGCGTCGGGGTGTGGCGCGAGTGGCGGCCGGCGCGCGCGCGGGTCGCACCCCGTCATTCGCGGCGTCGGCGGCACTCGAATCGACGAACGCCGACTTGTCCACCCGGAAACTCAGTTGCACGCGGCCGGCGCGATCGCGCGAGCCGGACTCGGCCTCGGCGGCCCGCTGCAGCGTGGCGCCGAACTTCTGGCTGATGACCTCGGCGAGGTACCCGGTGGGGACCGTCACGTCGAGGCGGTCGTCGTGGAGCCGCAGCCTGGCCTGGCGCGGGAAGAACCGATCGAGCGCGGGATCGCGCAACTCATCGTGGAGCCGGGCGAGGATGCGATCCTCCGGGTTGCGGGCGGTGATGGGGCGGGCGCGTTCACGGGGCGAGGCTGCGTGGGTCACGGTGCGCACCTTCCTGGGCAACAGCGTGGGTCGAGGCCGCCACTATCCCTGTGCGGACCGAGCCCGCAAGTGGCGGACGAATGACGGGTTGTGGAAGGGTCCATCCAGCGGCGACAGCGGCGCGCACCCACCGCGCGGTGAGAGGCGCAACGATTCGAAGTGTGTGGAGCGCCGGCGAGCCGGCGACAAGGTTCGGAACTGTCGCCCGGCCGAGTTCCCTGGCCGAGCGGGGCGAAGATTAGCCGCTCGCGCCGAGGAACGCAATCCGGTCGAGACCCGACCCGATCGGGGCGCGAGAGGTCGGGCCTAGTTTTCAAGGGCTTAGCGCTGCGAAAATATTTTTCGGATGCTCTCGCACGGCGCTGCGCATGAACGGTGCACAAGTTGGCGCGTCGCTCCCGCGCTCATGGGAGCGTCGGGTCCCGCAGCGGCCGAACCATCGCGATTCGCCGCGAGATCTCGCGGAAATCCAGCGAGCGATAGAGCCGGATCGCCGGCGCGTTGCGCAGGTCCACCGCGCACCCTATCGTGGTCTCACGGCGCTCGTGCAAGTGTCGCAGGCCGGCCGAGAGCAGCGCACGCCCGAGCCCGATCCCGCGCACGCGCGGCGCGAGCCCGAGGTAGACCAGTTCCACCGTGTCGTGCTCCGGGCTCGCACTCAGGAGCAGGCACCCGGCGGGTTGGTCGTCGTGAAACACGAGCCACCACAGATTGGGGTCGAAGACTCCGGCGGCCCGGTGCGAGTCCAGGATGTCGCTCGTGGTTCGCATCCCGCACAACTCCGGGCAATCCAGGGTCCGCTCGTAGGACGCCTCCAGAGCGCGGATCATCGCCTCGCGGTCGGGTTGACCCGGGCCGACGCCGACGACGGGTCGCACCGTCACGCCCGCGGGCCAGGCAATCGCGGGCGGGGGAGCGATGGCCGGGCGTTGCAGGTAGGCGAGCGTGGCGACCGTGATGAACCCTCCCTGGTTGAGGGCCTGGATCACGTCCCGCTGGTTGGGCTCGGGAAGGGCCTGGGCAAGCACCACGCGCTGGCTCGGCGGGAGGCTTGCAAGTCCCTCGCAGGCCGCCCGCACGCACGCGCTCCTTGGCCCGGGTCCACTAATCGCCGGAGGCGAGTCAGGCTCCGGCCCCGAGACCAGCAGAGTCGCGCTGCGGCCCGCCCCCGGGACGGCGAGGCAGACCTCCCCGACCTGGGCATCCGACGCGGACGGGCCGGGCGTGACCGTGCCCCACATCATCGACATGTCCAGCCCGTGCGAGGCGGCGGCGGCGAGCATGCGCTTGGCGGCCTGCAGCCGCGACGGCTTGGAGGCCTGCACCAGTCGAGCGGCGGCCGTCGCGCGAAGGTGCAACGGAATCCGAACCGGAGTGGCGGGATCCGGGCCTCGGGCGGCAGACGTGCGGGGGTCGCTCATCGGAGAAGCGGCGTGCTGGGTTTGACGCGGGACGCGACGACTGTAGACTTCACCTCGGACCCGGAGCCTGCTGATGCCCTCACCCTCCCGCGCGTTGCGAGTCGTACGAACCCTGGTGGCCTCGGTCGCGGTGGCGGCCGCCTCGCCCGCGTGGTCGCTCGTGCCCGTCCCCGCGCCGGAGCCCTCGCCTATCCCCAAGCGCTGGCAACTCGAGATCGAGCCCTCGCCGCTGCGGGTCATCGTCCTGGACGTGCCCGGCTCGGGCCCGACGGCGTTCCTGTACCTGACCTACACCGTGACCAACAACAGCGGGATCGACCTGCTCTTCGCCCCGTCGTTTGATCTCGCCACGGACGAGGGCCAGGTGCTCCGCTCCGGGCGAGACGTGCCGGTGGCGGCGGCCAAGCAACTCATGCAACTCCTCTCCAACCCGCTGCTCGAGGACCAGATCGGCGTGGTCGGGACGCTGCTGCGGGGCGAGGAGAACGCCAAGGAGAGCCTCGCGATCTGGCCCGTCCCGACGACGCTGCTCTCGGAGTTGACGGTCTACTGCGCCGGCTTCAGCGGCGAGACGGTGACGGTCGAGGTGCCCAACGCCGCGGGTCATCTGGAGAAGAAGGTGCTGCGCAAGACGCTGGAGTTGCGCTACCGGATTCCGGGCGAGTTGAACGTCTCATCGGTGGACCCGATCCTGCCGTTCGATCGCCGATGGGTGATGCGGTAGTCGTCGCCGACGCAGCGATTCCCTTTCCGGCCTGCGCACGCTGATCGAGGAGCCGTCGCGCGTGCGCGCAAGAAAGGGCCAGCCTTCCATGGCGTGGCCCTTTGCACAAATCTCGGGAAGTCCTAGCCGAGCAAGCCGCGGCGAGCGCGGCTGCCCTGGGACTCAGGCGGCCAGACCGACGCAGCACGAGCCGGTCTTGTCGGTGCCGTTCTGGTAGGTGGTGTTCGTGGGGTTGCTGAAGTTGGGCGTGGGCATGCCGGCGTAGCCGAAGGGCCCGGGGTTGAACCAGGAGGTGGGGAAGCCGGGGAAGCCGTGGAACATGGAGGTGCCGAAGATGCCCTGGCTGTTGCCGAAGTTGGGATTGGCGAAGCCCGGGTTGAAGGAGGGGACGAAGCCGTTGAAGGGGATGCCGCGGGAATAGCCGAAGTTGGTCGGCGTGGTGTTGCCCCAGAACGAGTTGGTCCAGTTCCAAGGATTGGACCAGTTGGTCGAACCGAACCCGTTGGAGGGGTTGAACCAGGCGTTCGTCGGGAACGAGGGGACGAAGCCCCACGGCGTCGGGATGAAGGTGGGGCCGCCGAGCGTGTTCACGAAGGGGTTGAAGTTGCCCGCGTAGGGGTTGGTGGGCGAGTTGAACGACGAGTTGAAGGTCGGGATGTAGGCCGGCGTGGGCGAGCCGAAGATCGGGTTGGTCCAGTTGGCGAATGGGTTGAAGGTGTTGAACGAGGTGCCGCCGGACGGGTTGAAGTTGGGGTTGGAGAAGTTGGGGTTGGTGAAGTTGGGGTTGGTGCCGGTGGGGATGGGGTACAAGTTGCCGGTAGTCTGGCAGGTGCCCCAGCCGTAGGGCCCGGCGTTGGGGTTGAATCCGGTGTTGGTGGGGAAGGGGTACGTGGTGCCGTTGGTGAACGTGGTGGACATGCGATCTCCTTTTGGTGTCTGTGCATCGAGCCAGGCCCAACACGGGCATCGCTCGGGAGCGACGGAACTCGCCCCTCCTGTGCGGCGTCGGGAACGACGCTGGGGTCGTTTGGCCGACGAATCCGAGGCCTTTCTGCGTTTGGGCATCGGTGGCAGCGGCCGCGCCGAGCGGTCGCGCGGGAGTTATCGACCGGTCCGGGGGCCAACTTTGGCTTGTCGGGCGGAATCGCCGAAAGAGAGCGCACGGAAGGGGGGCCCCGGGTTTGGGCCGATGATTGGGGAACCCGTCTGAAGCCCGAGCGTCGGACCTATGGTTGTTGGTCGGCGTGCGGGTCCAACCCGTGGTGGCGTGGGCCGAATCGGCCCGTGCCGGATGGAGTCCTCCGAAGGAGAAGGCCATGAGGAAGACAGCGGTGTGCGTGGTGGCGGCGGGTGTGCTTGTGGGCATGGCGTCGGCGGCAGTCGCCCAGTCCGACTCGGGATCGACGGTGGTCTCGACGGGTGACCCGCGCCGTGACACGCTGATCCGCGCGACCTCGCGGACGATCACGGTGGACTTCGCCGACAAGCGGCTCGAGGACGTGATCTCCTTCATCCGCGACTTCAGCGGATTGGACCTGGAACCGCTGTGGCTCGACGACCGGAGCAGCGACGGGCTGGAGAAGGACAAGACGATCTCGGTCAAGGCCAACAACCTCTCCGTGCTCGCGCTCATCGAGAAGGTCCTCGACCAGGCGCGCACGGACACGAGCACGAACACCTGGCAACTCACCGAGACCGGCACGCTGCAGATCGGCCCTCGCTCGCGGCTCAATCAGACCAAGCGGATCGAGATCTACGACATCAGCGACCTGCTCCTCGAGTTGCAGGACTATCGCGAGGTCCCGCGGATCGACCTCCAGCAAGCGCTGCAATCGGCCCAGGGCGGCTCCGGCCGGAGCCCCTTCCGCCAGGAGCAAGAGCGGGACGAGAACCTGGAGCGGAAGGAGCGGCAGGACCGCGCCATTGAGATCATGGACCTCATCCGTTCGATCGTCGAGACGGAGCAGTGGGGCGAGAACGGCGGTTCCGGCGGGACGATGACCTACTACCAGAACAGCATCCTGGTGAACGCGCCGGACTACATGCACCGCGGGATCAACGGCTATCGCTTCTGGCCCAGCCGTTCCACGACCGCGAGGATGGTGGACGGCAAGCGGTACGTCTCGATCAACTCAGACGCCGGGCTCTCGCGCGTCGCCGGCTATGGCAAGGCGCCGGTCACCGCGGTCGGTGGCGGCGGCGGCAGCGGCGCGGGTGGTGGAGGCGGCGGGGGTGGAGGCGGCGGGGGTTCGCGGAAGTAGCCCCGCGCCCCGCGCGTGTACGATCGGCCCGTGATCTGGGCCGGGCTGATTCTGATCGGGCTCGTGGCATGGGCGGCGATCTGCCGCTGGTTGCTTGCTGGGCCGCGCGGAGATGTCGAGGCCGGGCTCGCGTGGCGGTTCCTGCGCCTGTATGCGCGCGTCGTGCATCGGCTCCGTGTCGAGGGCGAGGAGCACCTGCCCGGCGGGCGGAGCCCGGGGCCGCTGGTGGTCGTGATGAACCACACCGCGGGCGTGGACCCGTTGCTGGTGCAGGCGGCGTGCTGGTTTGAGATTCGCTTCGTCATGGCCACGGACATGCGGCACCCCGCCGGGGAGTGGTTCTGGCGCTGGGCCCGGGTGATCTTCGTGGATCGGATCAAAGGCGAGGCGACCGGCGCCCGCGAGGCGATCCGGCATCTGGCCGACGGCGGGGTGCTGGGCATCTTTCCAGAGGGCGGGATCGAGCGGCCTCGGGGCGTGCTCATGCCATTCCAACCCGGCGTGGGGTTGATCCTGTCTCGCTCGCGGGCCCCGGTGCTTGGGGTGACGATCGGCGGGACGCCCGACGCTCGCACGGCCTGGGGCAGCCTGGTGCGCCCAAGCCGATCGGTGGTGCGGTTCCATCCGATCTACAAGCCAAGCGATGGGCTGAGCGCGAAGGAACTCGCCGCGGAGTTAGAGGCGAGGTTCCGCGAGTGGCTGCGATAGGACCGAGCCGGCGGGCGCGCTTCACTTGCCCTGGATCATGCGGTCGAGGGCGTCGAGCCGCTGCCGGTGGCGTTTGGCCTGCGACGGCTCGATGAGCGTGAGCGCGACGAGGTGCCGACGGGCGACGGCCAGGTCGCGGGCCTGGATCGCGATGCGGGCGGCGAGTTCGCGCATGGGGGGGTCGTACGGCGAGACGGTCACGGCGCGCGCGGCCGATGCCAAGGCGCTCGTCCAGTCGCCCGCGGCCGCGGCGCGGCGAGCCAGTTCCGCCGCGTACACCGGCGAGTTCTGCTCGCGAGCGTCGAGGTAGCGAAGGTGCTGGATCGGGTCCATCGTCTCGGGGTTCGCCATGCCCAGTTGGGCCAGTTTCTGGTGCGGGAGCGGGTCCACGGGCCTCGCGTCGGCGTAGCGACGCAGCAGCGGGACCAACTCCGCGGTCGCCTTTTGCCCCGCGGCCTCAAGGGCGTATTTGACGGCGGCCTCGAGCAGGTCCGGGTGCTTGGGGAATCGCTCGAGCCATCGCAGGGCCATCGCTTCCGACGGCGCGGGCACGTCGTGGTCCCACTCGCGATTCGCCGCGGCGCCCGCGGCGGCGGACGTGCCGACCTCATCGACGAACGAGGCGAGGTCGTGCGCCAGCGCGTCGGGATCGTCAGCGGCGGATTCGGCCAGGAGGATCTGGGCGATCGTCGGCTCGCCCGGTCGCTGCCCGAGGCCCCACGCCACGAGTTGCTCGCGGGCCCAGACCTTGAAGTCGGCGAGGAACTGGTCGGTCGAGATCCCAAGCACGGCGGGGAAGGCTTGCTGCTCGCGATCGCCCGCGGCGTAGCGATCCATGAGGTCCAGCGGCGCGCGCCCCCCCCACCGCCGAACGATGTACTCGTACATCCAATGGCCCTGGGCGTAGGCGAGGGAGCGGTCGGTGGGCCGGCGCGGGCGCACGAACGCCACGTTGATCGCGGTGAGGTCGAAGAGTTGCCCGGCGTCGAGGGCGGACTCGAGCAGCCGGCAGGTCGTGATGTCGCGCGGGGAGTCCTCCATGTAGACCGCGGCGGCCTCGGTGAACCAGTGCGGAATGCGGTTGCGCGTGCGCGAGAGCGTGACCGTGTGCGTGTACTCGTGGCGTACCACGCGGAGCCAGTCGTAGGCGCCGATGCTGTGCCCGGGCCCCTCGCGAGGCGTTTCCATGGCGATCGTCGGGCCCGTGGAGGCGGCCATCGTGTGGATCTGAGTCACGCCCGCGATGCGGACGGAGAACCAGCGGTGGTCGGGCATGAGGTCGATCACGGTCCTGCGGGCCGGCTCGTGATCGATCCCGTCTGGCCCGGTGACGCGGCGGTGCATCCCCTCGAGCGCGTCGGGCATCAGGTCCGCGAGGGCCTGATCGACGCCCGGCTTGAAGCGGACGATGAAGTGCGGGGTCTCGAGGCGCGCGTAGGTCTGGAGTTCGCGGGCGAGTTTCAGCGAGTTCTCGACGCGCAGGTCGAACGGGTCGAGCGCGGCGGCTCGCGCGAGGTTGTCGATCGCTTGCTGGTCGTCGCCGGATTGGAGGCCCATCAGGCCGAGTTCGGCGACGGGCTCGGCCTGGAAGGGGGCGCGCTCGGCGGCGCGGCGGAGGAACGCGGCCGCCATCTCGTACTGCCGCGCGTCGCTCAGCGTTCGACCGACCTCGAGCAGCGCCGCGGCGGAGCCCGGGGCGACGGCGTCGTGCCGCGCCAGCAGCGCCTCGACGGCGTCGAGGTCGTAGCGGGCGGCGGCGATGCACGCGCGGAGCGAGATCGCCTCGGCGACGGCGCTCTCGGCCAGCGGCGCGAGGGCCTCGTCGGCGCCATCGGGGTCGTTCTGCTTGAGCCTCGCCCGCACGAGCACGCCCACGCTGGCCAGCGATGGAGCCCCCGCGATCGTGTCGATCCTTCGGGCGATGGCTTCGGCGTTGGCGAAATCGAAGCCCTCCGCGGCCGCTCGCCCGACGAGAGCCCACGCACGAACGAGACGCGGGTTCAGCGCCAGCGCGCGGGTGACGGCCTGGGCGGCCTCGGCGCGGTTGTGCTTCTCAAAGAGGATCTCGGCCTCGGCGAGCGGGATACGCCAGTCGAGCCGGCCTCCGCGCTCGCGGGCCAGGCCAAGCGAGGACATCATGTGTCGATAGTCACCCCCGGCGGGCTGCTGCTGCGGCTTGAGGCGGGCCAGCAAGCGGAGTGCCGCGACCCCCTCGACGGCATCGGCGGGGGCTTGCAGTTTGCCCGCGACCAGGTCGGAGGCGAGCACCTCGGCCTCGGCGATGGCGCGGTCACGCTCGCCCATCGCCTCGTGCGCCTCGGCGCGGAGGCGGCGGGCACGCGCAGACCCCTCCTCGCGGAGGAGCGCCTGGGCGTCGGCTGGCCTACCGAGGGCCAGGAGCGCCGCCGCACGGTCGGTGTCGTCGGCGTCTGGGGATCCGAGCGACGCATCGTCGAATCGGGCGTCGAGGAGCGCAGCGCGGGCGCGGCGGGCGGGCGTGTCGAGGTCCGCGGCGGTCCATAGCCCGTGGAAGATGCGCAGGTCCTTGGCCTCGTCGTCGCGGAGGTAGGCGGCGTTGAGCAGCGCGGTCACGGAATCAGAGGTCGGCGGGGGCTCGGCGATGCGCGCGGGACGCGGCGCGTCCATCCACACCTGCGCCGGTGAGGCGACGGCGAGCGCGAGTGCGGCGAGCGTGGAGCAGAGTCGTGTGGGGCGCATCCGTGGCTCCGCGATTGATTCAGGGGCCGCCGAAGGGCTCGGCCTTGCCCGCCCAGCGCTGGATGCTCACGTCCCAGCCCTCCCCGGGCGTCGTCGTGTCGAGCATCGAGGCGGGGATAGAGGTCTCGGCGGTGGGCGTCTCGCCGGCGTGGAGCGTGCGAACGTTGATGAGAAACACGAGCGTGGAGTCCCCGGAAGGGTTGATGGTCCGAGCGAGGCGGGGCAGCCAACGTCCGCTGGCGTCGCGGGTGTACCACAGCCGAACCTCGCGGAAGTCCTCGGCCTCGGGTACTCCGTCGCGCGGGACCAGTTTGATCTGCGTCGTGCCCGAGACGAAATCGCGCACGGCAGAGGCATCGGCCTCCGAGAGCGCGTCGCCCGGCTCCAGCCCGGACTCGGCGGGCGCCAGGTCGGCTGTGAATCGCTCCAGGATGTCGGCGCGGCGCTGCCCGATCGGAATGGGGAACGGGCCTTGGCCGAGGCGGAGCGGGTCGAACTTCTCGCCCGGCGGCACGACCTCGTGCTTCTTGAAGAGTTTCTCACCCGGGATGCGTTCGACGAGCCATTGCCCGTCGAAGATGTACGCCTTCTCCTCGTTGCGGACCACGCTCCCGATCTCGAAGCGGTCGAAGAGGACCGCGAACTTGCGCGCGGGCGGCGCACCTTCTGAGGCGGGCTCGGCGGTGTACGCGATCCGTCCATAGCGGGTCTGGCGGTCGCCGACGAGGTCGAACGTGCGCTGGTACTTGATCTCGCCCACGAGTCGCCGGAGCCCAGCGTCGGCGCGTTCGAGTTCGTCCAGGAACTTCGCCGCTTCTGTCGATCGGTCGGGCAGAACCTGCACTTGCGGCGGCTGCGGCTGCATGGCCGGGGCGCTCGACGGCACGCACGCGAGGAGGAGCAGCGCCTTGAGGATTGGCATGGTCATGGTCCCAGGAGAGTATCGGCAGGAATGGCGGCGGGTGTCAGGTCCATCCTGGGGCGGGCGAGGCGTCGATGGGCCCGAGGGAGGCGAGGAAGTCGGAGAGGAGCGCGGCCGCGGCCAGCCCGTCGCGCCGCTGCTTCTTCTGCCCGTGGGTGAGCCCCGAACCGGCAAGGGTCCACTCGGCGTCGCTGGACGTGAGCCGCTCGTCATGGAGCATGATCGGCCGATGCAGTCGTGCCGAGAGGCGCTGCGCGAAGGCTCGAGTGATCCGGGCGCGCGGGCCCTCGGTGCCGTCCATGTTCAATGGAAGCCCCATCACGATGGTCGCGGGCGAGCCGCCCACGGCATCGCCCACGGCCCTGGCGATCGCCTCGATCAGGTCACTCCCATCGCGGGCGGCAAGCGGGACTTCAATGGGCGGCAGGGGCGAGATGACACGAGTCTGCCGATCGCCCAGCGCGAGCCCGGTGCGACGATCGCCAAGATCGAGCGCGAGATAGCGCACGAGAGAGGGTAGGAGTCAGAAAGCGGCTTGGAATTGCGGACGGAAATCGGCCTCGCCAGTCGAGCATCAGGGGTTGGTTTTGCCTATGATTCCATGCCGGTTTTGGAGGGGTGATCGAGCGAGCAGGAGTGCAGCAACAACGGTCGATGCGGGGCCTGTGTGCGGGCTCATGTTTGGCGTTGATCCGGGTCTGGAAAGGGCGGTCAAAGACGCATGGAAACACGCTCGGAAGCACTGAAGTCGGACGAGGCGGCCCCGGGCCGGGTGAACGGAGAGTATGGCGCGGACCAGATCAAGGTGCTCGAGGGCCTTGAGGCTGTGCGCAAGCGCCCGGGCATGTACGTCGGTGGGACGGGACTGAACGCGCTGCATCACCTGGTCTATGAGGTGGTAGACAACTCGATCGACGAGGCGATGGCCGGGCACGCCAAGACCATCGTCGTGACGATCCAGGCCGACGGGTCGTGCTCAGTGACCGACGACGGGCGCGGCATCCCCATCGACCCGATCCGCGACGAGAACCCGGCAATCAACGGGAAGCCCGCGGTCGAGGTCGTGATGACCATCCTGCACTCCGGAGGCAAGTTCGGCGAGGAGGATTCGGCCTACAAAGTCTCCGGCGGGCTTCACGGCGTGGGCGTCTCGTGCGTCAACGCGCTCTCGGAGATTCTGGAGTGCGAGATCCATCGCGGGGGAACCGTGTACGTGATCGGGTTCGAGCGAGGTCGCGTGGCCCGGCCCCTCTCGGTGATCGGCCCGATCCCCGCCGGGAGCGCCCGGCCCACCGGAACACGGGTCACGTTCCTTCCCGATCCCACGATCTTCCCGGACACCACGTTCAGTTACGACACGCTGGCGACTCGGCTCCGCGAACTCGCGTATCTCAACCCGGGCGTGACAATCCGCCTCGTGGACGAGCGGACGCAGGACGGCGGGCGAGTGCGGTCCGAGGTCTTTCGCGCTGAGAATGGACTGGTCGAGTACGTCGAGCACCTGATGATCGGGAAGAACGCCGTGTCCCCCGTGGTCTACGCCCGGCGGCAGGACGACGCGGCAAGCCTTGTGTGCGAGGTCGCGCTGCAGTACCACGACGGGTACAACGAGACGGTGCTGTCGTTCGCGAACAACATCAACAACGTGGACGGGGGCACGCACGCGCAGGGCTTCAAGGCCGCGCTCACGCGGACGATCAATGGATATGCGCGGAAGGAAGGGATCATCAAGGAGAAGGACCCCGTCCCGACGGGCGAGGACCTGCGCGAGGGGTTGGTGGCGATCATCTCGGTCAAGTTGCCGAACCCCACGTTCAACAACCAGCCGAAGGAGAAACTGCTCAACCCCGAGATCGAGGACTTTGTCTCGAGCGCGGTGGGCGAGGCGCTCAAGTCGTGGCTCGAGGAGCACCCCGCGGACGCCAAGCGGCTGTGCCTCAAGGCGATCATCGCGGCCCAGGCGCGCGAGGCCGCCCGCAAGGCCCGCGAACTGACTCGCCGCAAGACCGCGCTGGACAGCGGGTCGATGCCGCACAAACTCCGCGACTGCAAGACGCGCGACGTGAACCTGTCGGAGTTGTTCATCGTCGAGGGTGATTCGGCCGGCGGGTCGGCGACGCAGGGCCGCGATGTCGAGACCCAGGCGATCCTCCCGCTGCGGGGCAAACTCCTGAACGTCGAGAAGGCGCGGATCGACAAGGTGCTGGCGTTCGAGGAGATCCGCACGCTCATCTCGGCCCTGCGCTGCGGGATCGGAGAGGAGTTCGACGCCTCGAAACTTCGCTACGGCAAGATCATCATCATGACCGACGCCGACGTAGACGGGTCGCACATCCGCACGTTGCTGCTCACGTTCTTCTTCCGCCAGATGCCCGAGCTGATCCGCCGCGGAAGGATCTACTGCGCCCAGCCCCCATTGTACCAACTCGTCAAGGGCAAGTCCGGCCGGTACGTGCTCAACGAGAAGGTGCTGGGCGACACGCTGACCGAACTGGGCCTGGAGGACGCGACGCTGATCGTTCGCGGGCCGGGGGGCCAGGAGGAGCGGCGGATCGGCGGCGCGTCGGCGGCCAAGGCCGTGCGGCTGCTGCGTCGGCTCGAGGACCTGGTCGAGATCGCCGAGCGACGCGGGGTGCGGTTCCCCGACCTGCTCGCCACGCGCGGGAGCGACCCCGAGGGCCGCGATCGGCTCCCGACGCATCGGCTCGTCTGGCGCGGGGGCGACGCGTTCGCCTGGTCGGAGCGGCAGGCCCACGAGATCATCGCCGCCAAGGGCCTCACGCTCGGCGACGGGGAGCCCGGCACGGGCGTGACGCTGCGCGAGTTGCACGAGAACCGCGAACTCGAACGAGTCTTTGCCGAACTCTCGGCCCTCGGGCTCTCGATCGACGACTACGCCCTCGTGCAGGAGGAGTCCGTCACGGGCGAGCGCCTGCCGGCGCGATTCGCGTGGGTGACGTCGAAGTCGGCGTCGGCGCCCAAGCCCCCCGCGGACGAAGGCGAGAGCGGGAGCGACGGCGAGGAGCCATCCCCGCGTCCCGTGGCGGAGGATCGCGTCGTCGAGGCCGCCAACTTGCCGGCCGTGCTCGATTCGCTGCACGAGATCGGGCGGCGCGGGCTCGAGATCAAGCGCTTCAAGGGGCTGGGCGAGATGGACGCGTCGCAACTCTGGGAGACGACGATGGACCACGCGCGGCGGACGCTGGTCCGCGTGACGTGGGACATGGCCAGCGACGCCGACTCCCTCTTCTCGATCCTCATGGGCGAGGAGGTCGAGCCGCGCCGGAAGTTCATCGAGGAGCACGCCCTGGAGGTCAAGAACCTCGACGTGTGATCCGTCGATCGGCACGCGTTCGCGGTTGCCAGACGCCGCGACCTAACGCCGACCATGGCGGATGAGGCGGAGCAGGCGATAGACCCGCTGCAGCCACCGCCACCCGCGGCTCGCGTGGATGGTGCGCAGTTCGGCGAGCGCCGCGTCTCTCGCACGCTCCGCGTCGGCGAGCCGATGCCGAGCCGGCGCGCTGGCCGCTTCTGTCTCGGCGGGGTCGAGTTCCGGCGCGGGCACGGGGCACACCACCTCGGGAATGACCACGCCCGTGCGCCCCGACGCGACCAACTCGACGGCCACGGCCCAGGTGCTCGGCGAGGTCGCGACCGCCACCTCCGTCGGAGCGTCGGTCGGGGTTGTGCGCACCCGGGCGGTGATCGACGTCGCGGCGTCGGCCGAGACAACCATGGGCCCGATCGTGCGTGCGCCGTCGGCCAGGCCCTCCAGGCTCGGGGTGTCGAACACCGCCGCGGCGTCCGGCGCGGGCCTCGTCCACCCGTGCGCAAAGTCGGCGTGACCCTGCGCGACGGTCTGGACAAGGCGATCGAAGCCGTCGGGCGGCTTGGAAGGGGAGTTGATGACCACAACGGGTCGGGTGGGGCGCGGCGGGGCAAGGCGAGAGAGGCGCGCGGCGCGGGCGCGCTCGAGGTGCTCGAGTCGGCGGGCGACGACCCGCGCGTTGCCGCAGTAGTCCCGGATGCGAGCGGCAGCGGCACGTCCCATGCGCACGACCGCGTCCGGGCTCATCGCGGCGGCGCGGTGCAGGGCGTTGGCGGCCTGCTCGGCGCTCGCGGGCGTGAACATGACGCCCTCGACGTTCTCCCGGATCATCTCGGCCATCCCGCCCGCGCGGGCCGCGACGACCAGCCGACCCTCGGCCATCGCCTCGACACATGTGAAAGGAAAGTTGTCCGTCGGCGACGGGATGAGGACGGCGCGGGCGTTGGCGCGGAGGCTGGCGAGACGGTCGGGCGTGACCTTGCCGTGGAGCCGGATTCGTGCGCGCGCGGACGGCGGGATGAGGCGTTCGACGCACGCAGCGCCGAACGGCCCGGCGGTCTCGGGGTGCCAGATGTCCTCGCCGACGAGGTCGAGTTCGAGGTCCAGCCCGCGCGCGCAGGCGATGGCAAAGCCGGCCAGGAGCGTGTCGATGCCTTTCCGGGGTTCGAGGCGACCGATGTAGAGGAAGCGGATAGGAGATGCGGGCGAAGAACTCACCGAGGGATCGCCCGGCGGTCGGTCGGCGATCGGTAGCGTGGCGGGCACCGGGGGCTGGGCGAGGATCGCATCGGCGTGGCGCTCGAGCGAGCCGAGGGCGTAGGGAACGACCTCGATGGCGCGATGGGGCAGGGACCAGTGGCGCTGGCACCACTGCGCGAGGGCGTCGGAGGGGCAGACGAGGCCGTCGGCGAGGGCGATGCAGTCTTGCTCCATGCGGGCCAGGGCGCGGTCCTGGCGCGTGGCGAGGGGCGAGCGGTTCCCGAAGGCGATCCACTCGGTGGGCGAGTGGATCGTGGCGATGATCGGCACAGGGGAATCGTGCCACCAGCCGAGGGTCCGACGGGCGTTGAGCAGGAACCAGCCCAGGGCGCCGGTGTCGGGGACCTCGACGGCGTCGAAGGCGAACTCGGCGTGGAGTTCGACCACGCGTCGGGCGGCAAGGGCGGCAAAGACGGCAACCGGGGAGAAAGCGCGGAACGCGGCGACGTGCTCGGGAGTGGCGATGGAGGGGTGCGGGCCGGACCAGTCGTTCCCGCGGATGAAGGGCAGACGGACGACGGTGAAGCCGTCCATCTCCTCGCGGGCCTCGGCGCCGGTGTCGGAGATGGTAATGACGACGGGTCGGTGGCCTTGGGCGACGAGGGCTCGGGCCCACTGGAGGGTGTAGGTGGCGATGCCACCGCCGTGGAAGGGTGGGAACTCTCGGGAGATGAGGCAGAGGTTCATGGCGGGTACGGGCCGGTCGTCGGAGGGCTCTGGTGGGCGGGGGTCATTGTTGTGCCGAGGGCGGAGCCGTGCTAGGGTGTCGGAGCGTTTGTCCGCGGAGATTGTGCATGACGACCGAGACCGCCACGCTTGCCGTGTTCCACATTACCCATTGGAAGGCCGGGTCGCAGTGGGTGCAGAAAGTGATGCAGCGGGTCGCGCCGGCACGCTACGTGGAACAGCGAGCGGACCACTCGCACGTGTTGAAGGAAGCGATCCGTCCGGACGGGGTGTACTCGCCGGTGTACATGAGGCGGGCGGCGTTCGAGGGGGCGGTGAAGGTCCCGCACAAGCGGTTCGTGGTGATCCGGGACCTGCGGGACTCGCTGGTGTCGTGGTACTTCAGCCTGAAGGGCTCGCACGGGACGGAAACGAACGGGGTCGTGCGGGATGTCCGGACGGACCTCTCGAAGATGGAGGAGGGCGAGGGGCTGCGGTACCTGATCCGGGAGCGGCTGGCGGACATGGCGGGGGTGCAACGGGACTGGCTGCGCCCGGGCGAACTGGTGCTGCGCTATGAGGACATGATCGCGGACGAGTTCGGGGCGTTCCGCCGGGTGTGCGACCATTGCGAGATCGCGATCGGGGACGCGGAGTTGCGGCAGATCGTCGAGGCCTGCACGTTCGAGCGGCTGACGGGCGGCCGGAAGCGTGGGGAGGAATCGCGCGGGGCGCACTATCGCAAGGGCGTCGCGGGGGACTGGCGCGAGCATTTCGACGAGACGACCAAGGCGGCGTTCAAGGAGCGGTTCGGGGCGTTGCTCGTGAGCACAGGATACGAGAGGGACGATTCGTGGTGATCGCCGCGGCAGGCCGGGTGAACGGCACGGGGGCGGCCGCGTCGCGCGTCGAGATGCGGACGGGCGGCTCGGCGGCGGTCACGAGCATCGCGCCGACGGAACGGCCGGCGCTGATCTTCCTGCACATCCCGAAGGCGGCGGGAACGACGTTCCAGCAGTTGGTCGAGGCGAGGTACCCGCGACGGTTCCGCCTCAGCGGGGACACGGAGGAATGGGAGGCGTTCAAGCGGCTCCCCGCGGTAGACCGCAACGCGTACGACCTGGTGTACGGGCATGTGCATTTCGGCGTGCACGAGCACCTGGCGCGGCCGGCGCAGTACGTGACGATGCTGCGGGATCCGGTCGATCGGATCGTGTCGCACTACTACTTCGTGCGCGAGCACCCCGACCACTACCTGCATCCGATCGCGGCGGAGAGCACGCTGGCGGAGTACGCGACTCGGCGGGCGTCGCACGAGTTGGACAACGACCAGGTGCGGTGGCTCTCGACGCCGCACCACTTCGACGTGCCGGTGGGGAAGGTCTCGCGGGCGCTCGTCGAGGAGGCGAAGTGGAACCTCGCGAACGGGTTCGCGGCGTTCGGGCTGACGGAGCAGTTCGCGAGGAGCGTGCGGTGGATCGCGCGCGAGTTGCGGTGGGGCGAGGTCGCGGTCCCGGAGCGGCAGAACCGGACGCGCCACCGTCCCGCGCTGGCTGACTTGTCGCCCGAGACGGTCGAGACGATCCGCGAGGCGAACCCGTACGACGTGGAGTTGTACGAGTTTGCGGCGGCGCTGTTTGAGGAGCGGGCGCCGAGGGATGGCGTGGCGTGAGCGGGCAAGGGTTCCATCCCCGGCCGCTGATCTTCCTGCACGTCCCCAAGGCGGCGGGCTCGACGCTCGAGGCGTTCATCTGCGGGCACTATGCCGGCGGGCGGTGGTTCCGGTTCACGGGCGACCTCGAGAACTTCCGCGAGTTTCGCGGGATGTCGGCGGCGGAGCGGGGCACCATCGACCTGTTCACCGGGCACGTGCGATTCGGGGTTCATGTCTGGCTGGAAGAGCCGACGACGTACGTGACGATGCTGCGCGACCCGGTGGAGCGGGTGGTGTCGTACTACTACTACGTGTTGCGCAGCCCGGAGCACCACCTGCACGCGACGCTGCGCGCAAGCGGGGCGAGCCTGCACGAGTTCGTTCGTGATCGGATGTGCTTCGAGGTGGACAACGACCAGGTGCGGTGGCTGAACACGGTGCCGCACCTGGAGGTGGGGCCGGGTCGTGTGACTCGGCAGATGCTCGAGGAGGCGAAGCACAACCTTGCGGAACGGGTCGCGGCGTTCGGACTGGCGGAGCGGTTCGACGAGTCGCTGGAGCACTTCTGCGAGCGGTTCGGGTGGGAGCGGGGCGAGGTGGAGCGACGAAACGCGACCGCGGATCGGCCGCGGCTGGAGCAGATCCCCGAGCCGACGATCTCGCTGATCCGCGAGACGAACGCCCTGGACATGGAGTTGTACGAGTTCGCGGCGGGGCTGTTCGGGGAGCGAACCGGGACGAGCGTGGCGGCGCTCGTCGGGCACAAGTAGATCGAGTGCGGCTGGCGAGCGCATCGGGGCGGCCGGCGCAAGGGCTGGTGCAACCGATCAGGCGTCAGGTGGTACGAGGATCGTGCGACCAACATCGAAGCGAGCGATGCCGACACCGAACCCCGAGCGCAGCACGCCGTACAGCCTCGACGCCGGAACGTCGGCTCCGGCACCGGTCGCGACGAGGCCGTGCGCCGGTTGCGGACATCCGGTGGAGACGTCGGCGAAGGTGTGCGTGCGGTGCGGGCACATCGCGGAGACCGGGGGCCAGGCGCGGACGAAGCAGGGCGTAGAGCGTTTGCCGCCCCCACCGCCAAGGTTTCAGGTGCATGCCCGGAATCCCGACGCGGGGCTCAGGCCGTATCGCAAGCCGATGGTGCTGATGCTGGTGCTGCTGGGTTCGACGGCGCTGTGGAAGTATGGGATGCACGGTGGCGACGAGGCGGCGGGCTACCTGGTGCGGTATGGGATCACCCTGGCGGTCGCGATCTTGGTGTTCGCGGTGGCGGCGCTCACGTTCGTGGATTACTCCGGGCCGCTGGTGGTGACCGCGCTCTCGATCGCGGCGGCGCTGGCGGGGGCCGACTTGGTGCAGCACGCGCTGCACTACACGTTGATCCCGACGCTGGCGTGGACGGCGGCGTTCGTGACGTATTGCGGGTGCGTGTCGAGCAGCCTGGAACTGGACATGCCGGACGCGGTGTTTGTTGGGCTGGGGACGTACCTGGCGAAACTGATCCTGAAGTGGACGCTGTTCGTGGAGATGTTCCCGCAGCCCTCGGCCTAGGGTTTGGCATGGCCAGGAACGGCGCGATGCGAAGTCGGGTCTGTGTGGGCAAGTTCTTGGTGGCTGTGGTGTCGCCGATCGCCATGGGGCAGGAGCGGCCGGCGGCCGACCCGAGGCCGATCAGCCCGACACAGACGCGAGCGCCGGGGGTCGTGCCGGCGTCGCCCGGGCCGGGGCCGGGGGATCTGGCGCGGCTGGAGACAGGCGGATCACCCGGGGTTCCGCTCCGCCGCGAGGGGACCTTTCTGGTGCGGGCGCGGGGCGTGATGGCGCGGCTGCCGGGGGGCGAGGTCGCGTTTGTGTTCGCACGGGACGCCGAGGGGAAGTCGGATCGGCCGATGGTGCTGCTGCCGAATCAGGCGCTGCAGCGGATGGAGCAGTCGGCCGGTGGAGCGGGTCGGACGGCGGGGTTCGTGCTCACCGGGCAGGTGCTCGTGTACGCGGGCGTGAACTACGTGCTGGTGAGCGAGGCGTCGATGCTGGCGCCCGAGCCGGCAACCAGCGGCACGACGGACGTCGGGACGCCGGCGGAGAGCGCCGCAACTCGAGAGAGCCCGGACCCTGCGCCACGGGCCGAGGCGTCGCCCGTGCCCGGCGTGCTGACCGATGATCCATCGGTGCAGGACCTGGTGCGTCGGTTGGCGTGGCAGCGGGAGAGGCCGCGGACGATCGAGCGCTCGGACGCACGCCGGGAGGACCGGCCGCGCGCGTCGAACGAGTCTCTGGACGTGCTGCCCGAGGGGCGGATGATCGTGAAGCGGAAGGGGCGGCTGGTTCGAGGGAACGAAGGGGACTGGATGTTCGCGATGGACAGCACGCCGGACGCGAAGGGGGATGCGCCGCTGACGCTGTTGCCTTGCGCGAACCTGCAGCGGCTGGACTCGTGGGCCGGGACCGTGGGCGAGGGCGGGGCGGTGGAGGTGACGGGGCGGGTGACGATGTACCGCGAGCAGAACTACCTGCTCGTGACGATGTTCCGGCTGCTCCCGACGGCGGAGGTCACGGCGCGGTAGCGGAGTAGACGAGTCGGCCGATCGGGTCGGGCGGTGCTGGATCGCACGGGCCGGACGCCTGCGCTCCCTCCGAACCTCGCGGTGTGTCGGCTTACCTCGCCGGCGCGGTGCCCTGGACGGGCCGATCTTCGCGGGCCATGGCGTGGACCGGAGCGTGGCTGACGACCTCGCCGGGCATGGGGTTGAAGCGCGAGCCGTAGAGCGGGACGCGGCGGTTGGGGTCGGCTTTGGGGAAGAAGGGGTAGACGGCGAGGATGGCGCCCGCGAGCGCGATGTTGGAGAGGAGCAGCGGGATCGTGCCGCGCAGATCGGCGTAGACCATGAGGCTGGTCAGGACGACGCAGGCGAGGGCGATGGGGATGGCGGCCTGCCAGGCCATCATCATGACCTGGTCGTAGCGCATGCGCGGGAGCGTCCAGCGGATGACCATCATGAAGCAGACCGAGAGCATGACCTTGCCGAAGTAGACAAGGAACTTCAGCAGGACGGCGGCCAGGCCCGTGGACTCGGGGCTGAGCCAGGGGATGAGCGGGAGGTGGTACCCGCCCATGAAGAGGAGCACGAAGAAGGCGGAACTGGTGACCATGTGCGAGTATTCGGCGAGGAAGAAGAGCGCGAAGCGCATCGAGGAGTACTCGGTGTGGTAGCCGCCGACGAGTTCCTGCTCGGCCTCGGCGTTGTCGAACGGGGCGCGGTTGGCCTCGGCGAGGATGGCGATGTAGAACAAGACCGCGGGCAAGGGCTGGGCGAGGATGAGCCAACCGTGGTCGACCTGGTGGCGGATGATGGTCTCGGGCCAGACGGAGCCGACGACGAGGAGCGCCGCCAGCAGCGAGAGGCCGAGCGGGATCTCATACGCGAGCATCTGGGCGGTGGCGCGGAGCCCGCCGAGGAAGGAGTACTTGTTGTTGCTGGCCCAGCCCCCGAGGGTGACGCCGTAGACCCCGAGCGCGGCGACGGCGAGGATGTAGATGATGCCGACGTTGACGGCAGCGCCGGCGACGTGCACCGGTCCGCCCTTGATGTGCCAGTCGAGCACCGGGATGGTGAAGTCGGGGACGTTCCAGACGCCGCCCCAGGGGATGATGGCAAAGCCGATGAGGGCGGGGATGACGATGACCATGGGGGCGAGCGTGAAGAGGACCTTGTCGGCACGCGGGGGCGTGTAGTCCTCTTTGAGGAGGAACTTGATGCCGTCGGCGAGCGGCTGGCCCAGGCCCCAGAAGCCGAACCCTCGGAAGAGTTTCTGGAGGACGGGAAGGCCGAAGTCGAAGCCGACACGGTTGGGCCCGATGCGGTCCTGGATGTAGGCGGAGATCTTTCGTTCGAGGTAGATGGAGTAGGCGACGCCGATGAGGATGACGTGGACGACGATGAGCAGGACGGCGGCGGAGACGATGAACTGGGCCGTGATGAAGGACGGTGCTTCCATGAGGCGGGAGTGTACTCGCGCCGGATCAGCGCTTCTTGGCGAGCCGACCCATGCCACGGATCGCGACGACGAGCGCAGGCGGCACCGGCATGACGCTCAGACGCGAGTTGGTCACGAGCAGGAATGACGCGAAGCGTGGATCAGCCTTGATGGCCGTGAGCGCGACGGGCATGGGCAGGGGCGCGATGGGTTCGAGGTCGACGACGGGGAAGGCGATCTCGCCTCGGTCGTTGAGGCCGGGCTTGGCGGGATCTGCACGGGGGTCGGAGACGACTCGCGCGAGGCCGACGATGGCCTTGTCGTCGCCGGTGTGGTAGATGAAGGCGTCGTCGCCCTTCCGCATCGAACGGAGGTGGATTCGTGCGGCGGGGTTGGACACGCCCGTCCAAGTCGTCCGCTTGTCTCGGACGAGATCGGCGAAGGAGTAGTCGTCGGGCTCGGTCTTGAGGAGGTACGTGGGCATGGGGGATGATTGACCCGGAAGCGAGAACGGGGCGAAGGGAAGGTGCGCGCGCAAAGACAGCGCGGCGCCTCGGGGCGTCACGCTGTCGAAATGCGATCGGGCTCGCGGATTACTTCTTGTCGCCGGACTGCGCGACCTTCTCGGCCGCGATCTTGTCGGCGCATTTGCCGCAGCAACCATTCTCGCCGTTGCCGGTGCAGCCGTCCTTGCCCTCCTTGCAGGCGGGCTCGGCGTTGGCCTTGCAGCAGCCCTTGGCCTCGGCGGCGACGGTCTGGACCTTGGCGTCGGTCTTGGCGCTGTCGCAGGCGACCTTCGCGTCGGAGCAGGCGGTCTTGCTCTCCGAGCAGGCGGCCTTCTTGGCCTCGGAGCAGGCCGCCATCTTGGCCTCCGAGCAGCCGCCGCTCTCGGCGCATGCGGTCTTCATGGCCTCGGAGCACTCGGGCGTTGCCGAGTCGGGGCAGAGAGCGCAGTGCTTCTCGGAGGAGGTGGAGACGAGCGTGGCCGCGGGCTTGGCGGCCTCGGTGTCGCACGAGCCGCAGCCGCCCGTGAGGGCGCGGAACCCGGCGGCGCCCACGGCAGCAATGCCGGCGACGCAGAGGATGGGGATGAGGTACGACGAGCCGCAGCGACAACGCATGGTGAACTCCTATGTGCCCGCCCCCCGGGGGCGTGCGGTTGTTCGCGGATTGTACCCCAATCCGCGGACCGTGGTTCGGTGGAGAAGGCCAAAAAAGCGAAGGTGTGATGGAGGGAGTATCGGGAAGCGCTGGGGTGTCGTTCAGGGTGGGAAGCGAGGTGCCGATAGGGGGAGGAGGACGGAGCGCGTCCGGGGCTGGCAGGTCCGAGAACTGGAGAGCGCCATGGCGCAGCAGGAAGAACCGCGGACAGGATCGACGGCCGGGAAAGCGGAGGGCCGGGGGCTCGCGTCGGTCATCGAGCAGATGGGCCAGCAACTGGCGGAGTTGCGCCGCGCGAGCCTGGAACGCGAGCAGGTGATCCTGGAGATGACGGAGCGCGAGGCGGCGCTCGCGCTGGCGCGCGAGGACGTGGAGCGGCGCGAGCAACGGGCGTCAGCGGCGGAGCAGGAACTGGCGAGCCGTGCTGGGGCGTTGGAGTCGCTGCGGGCCGAACTCGCGCAGCGCGGGCAGCACCTGGATCGCGAGGTAGAGGCGGTCGAGGCAGGGCGCAAGCGTCTGGAGGAAGGGCTGGCGATCGCGGAGTCGGAGCGTGCTGCGCGGGAGATCCAGTTCGCCGAGCGTGAGCGGCGGCTGTCGGAGATGCAGTCCGAGATCGCGTCGCGGCGGGCGAAGTTGGACGAGGCAGCGGCGAGGCTCGCGGAGCGCGAGCGGGCCGCGGAACAGGCGATGGCGCGGGCGGAGCAGGCCGAGCAGGAGCGAGCACGGCTCGCGGGACACGCGGCGGACCTGGAACGATCGCTCGCGGAGGTGCGGAAGGCGAGCGAGCAGGCCGCGGCACAGGCGGAGCAGGACCTCGCGCAGGCTCGGTCGTCACTGGCGGAGATGGAGCGACGGGCGCGGGAGTTGGAGGCGCGGAGCGAGGCCGCGGAGCGAGAGGCGAAGGCCGAGGAAGAGCGGATGGCGTCGAGCGTCGAGGCGCTGGCGGCGCAACTCGCGGAAGCGACGGCGGCGATGAACAGCGAGCGCGCGGGGCTGGACGCGAAGCGCACAGAGGCGGCAGAGTCGGCGCGGCGGCTCGAGGCGCAGGCGGCGCGGATCGCGGAGATGACGCGCGAGGCGGAGGCCCGCGAGGCACGGATCGCGGAGTTGTCGGCGCGAGTCGAGTCGCTCGCGGCGGAGGCGGAGTCCGGGGACGAATCGTCGGGTGTCTCGGCGGAAGAGGTGTCACGGCTCACCCAGGAGTTGGAGGGGGCGGCGTCGCGGCTTCGGTCGCAGGCGGCGCGGATCGAGGCGCTCGAGGAGCAACTGGCCGCGGGCGGGGAGCCGTCGGAAGACACGGACGAACTGCACGCGGCGATCGAGCGGCTGGAGCGTGAGAACGCGCGCCTGGCGGCGCGGTCCGCGGGCGGGCGTGTGGTTCCCGAGGAAGTCGGGCGGGCGGTGGCGCAGCGTTGGAGCCGGCTGCGAGTGCTTCGGCGGCTGATCCGGGAGCAGCAGGAGAAGGTGACGCAGGCCGGGGAGGCACTGAGGCAGCGGTATGAGCAGTGCGAGCAGGTCCTGTCGCAGCGCGAGGCGCTGGCACGGGCGCGAGCAGACCTGGCAGAAGGACAGAAGAAGTTGGAGCGGCTGCAAGCGCGGGCGGCTCGCGGACGGGCCTCGGCACTGGTGTTCTACCTCTCGGGGACGGCGCTGGCGCTGGCGGCGTTGAGTTGGGGGGTTGCGGGGGCGCTGGTCGTGCCTCCGTATGCGGCACGGGCCGTGCTGTCGGCGGACGCGGGTGGGGCGACGGCGACGGAGGCGCAACTCGCGGAGTGGCAGGCGTTCCAGGAGGCGCAGTTCACCGATCCGGCGACGATCGAACTGATCGCGGAGCGGATGGGGCGTCGGGGAATCGCGTCGCTCTCGACGCCGGGGCAGGTGCAGGAGAGGATGAAGCGCGACCTGGTTCACGAGTCGCCGCAGCCGGGGCGGATCTCGGTGGAACTGCGCGGGGAGGGCGAGGGCCCGACGACGCGTGTGCTGGACACGATCGTGACGGCGCTGGCGAGCCAGGCGAACGCGACGAAGGAGCGCAGGGCCGATGGTTTGGGGACGGTCCTCGCTGAGCCGGTGAACACGAAGACCGGCCCCATCAGCGACCGACGCCCGCTCTATGCAGCGGCGACGTTCCTGGTGAGTTTCGGGCTGGCGAACCTGGTTGGCGCTGTGGTGTGGCGGCGGATGTCGGCGGCGAAGGTGCGTCTGGATGAGGCGGAGAACGTCGATCGAGCGCTCGAGGAGACGCTCAAGCAGGCCGACGCGTGGAAGGCGAATCGGGCGGCATGAGGCCGGCACGCGGCGGATGGGTCATCCCCGCTGCGTTGACGCAATGGCCCCGCGGATCGCTCGCCGCGCGACGCTACGGGATGCGCGGGACGGCGTGGAAGGTGTAGTCGGGCGTGGTGTTCTCGACGACGCACCACTCGTTCGGAATCGGCACCACCAGGCGAATGTGGAGGTCGACGAACAGGATGTTGGCCTCGGTACGATCGGGGTGGTACCAACGTTGGCCTCGGTCGCTGTCCTGCTGGAAGGCATAGATGGGCGCGGAGGCAAGGACCCAGGTCTTGGACGGGTCGGCGATGGGCGGCATCTTGCCGCCGCGGGCGGGGATGAGGGTTCGGTGCTGGTCGCCGTCGAGGTCGTGGTCGTTGATGACGTAACTCGATCCGTAGCCGTCGTACGAGGAATCGAGGCGTTCGAAGCCCTGGATGCCGAGGTAGGTTTCCTCGACGCCCTTGTCGCAAGGGGAACGGAAGGCGTCGAGGTCAGCGCGGCCTGGTGCGGCGTCGGGTGGGGGATCGGGGAGCGAGAGGTAGGCGTTGAGGGGTCGCGATGCGGCGCCGAGGCGATCGAGGCCCCAGATGGGAAGCCGGCCCTTGGTGCCGCCGAAGAGCGGACCGGGGAAGAGGGGCTCGTCGGTTCGTGAGGAGGCTCCGGGATTGACGGCTTGGGGGAGGGTCTGGTCGTAGTCGTTCATGTAGAGGGCGAGCCCGCGGCCGAGGCCCATGATGCGGCTGCCGCAGAGCGTGGAGCGAGCGACGCCCCGCACGCCCGCGAGGCTGGGGAGAAGGATGGCGACAAGGATCGCGATGGTGGCGATCACGACGAGGAGTTCGAGGAGCGAGAAGGCGGCTCGACGAGGCATTGCCAAGAGGATACCCGGAAGTTTGGTAGCATGTCCGTGGAGATGACCCCCGAGCAGTTCCAGCGGGTGCAGGAGTTGCTGCCGGAGGCCCGGCGGCTTGGAGAGTCGGAGCGCGCGGCATTCCTGGAGGAGAAGTGCGGGGGCGACCCGGCGCTGCGGGCGGAGGTGGAGTCGCTGCTCTCGAACGCGCCGAGCCTGTCGAGGTTCATGGACGAGCCGGCGCTGGGGTCGTCGTTCGCGCTCATGCCGACCCAGGTGCTGGCGACGCCTGCGCCGGAGGTGATCCCGGAGGCGATCGGGCCATACCACATCATGAGCGTGCTGGGCGAGGGCGGGTTCGGGGTGGTGTTCCTGGCGGAGCGGCGGAAGCCGTTCGTGCAGCGGGTGGCGGTGAAGGTGCTCCGTCGAGGGCTGGAGGGCGGGGCGGTGGCGCGGTTCGAGCACGAGCGGCAGGCGCTGGCGGTGCTGGACCATCCGAGCGTGGCGAAGGTCTTTGACGCGGGGACGACCGAGCACGGACGCCCGTTCTTCGTGATGGAGTACGTGCAGGGGCAGGCGCTGAGCGCGTATTGCGACAAGCAGGGGCTGACGCTGCGCGAGCGGCTGGAACTGTTCATCCCCGTGTGCGAGGCGATCCAGCACGCGCACAGCAAGGGGATCGTGCACCGGGACTTGAAGTCATCGAACATCCTGGTGGCGGTGCGGGATGGGAAGCCGGTGCCGAAGGTGATCGACTTCGGCGTGGCGAAGGCGGTGAACCAGGCGATCACGGGGATGGCGAACCTGACGGAGGCCGGGCAGTTTGTGGGGACGCCGGAGTACATGAGCCCGGAGCAGGCGGCGATGGGACAGGTGGACATCGACACGAGGAGCGACGTGTATTGCCTGGGGGTGGTGCTGTACGAACTCGTGTGCGGGCTGCTGCCGTTCGACTCGGAGCGGCTGCGGCTTCGCGGATACCTGGAGGCGTGCCGGATCATCCGCGACGAGCAGCCGCCCAAGCCCAGCGAGCGGTTCGCGAAGGCGGACTATCGGCGCGGGGAGATCGCGGACCATCGACGGACGACGCCCGAGGACCTGGACCGGGAGTTGCGCCGCGAGTTGGACTGGATCCCGCTGAAGGCGATGCGCAAGGACCGCACGGAGCGGTACGCGACGGCGAAGCAACTGGGTGATGATGTCCGGCGATACCTGGAGGGCAAGCCGCTGGAGGCGGGCCCGGAGTCGCGGCTGTATCGGGCGCGGAAGGCGCTGGACCAGCACCGGGTGGTGGCCGCGGGATCGTTGATCGCGGTGGGGTTCCTGCTGATGCCGACGGCGGCGGTGGTGGCGGAGGCGGTGAAGCGTCCGACGGGTGGAGCGGACATCACGGCCTCGCCGCTGGCGTCGGTGCTGTTCTTCATCCCGATCACGCTGATCGCGTGCGGGGTGTTCCTGGTCGTGACCGAGCGGGTGGCCGTCATCGCGGGCGCGGCCCACAAGAAAGTCGCGATGGCGGCGGGGATCTGGGCGAGCGTGGGGCTGCTGATGTTCCTGAGCGCGCTCGCCGGGCGGGCGGCGCGGCCGCCGACGTCGGTGGAGTCGGCGGTGCTCGGCGTGATCTGCCTGGTGGTGCATCCGGGGGCGATCCGGCGGGTGTTCGGCGTGACCTGGGTGCGTGCGGTGGTGGCGTATGGGGCGAGCATCGCGCTGACGATCACGCTGACGATCCTGGCCCTGGTGATGGCGTTTGCGCCGATCGAGTTCATGCGGGATTCGCAGGGGACGGAGGGCGTGTCGATGCCGAGCCGATAACCCGACCTCGATCCGTTCGCGCAGGCGGGCGGCGAGGCGTGGGTCGCGGAATCGTCGCCGCGGGTTGCCTCGTGCGGATTCCGGGCGTAAGTTGGTCGGTAGCGGGGCTCTCGTCCCCGCGGGGAGCGCGGTGATGAGTCAGCGGTACCAGACGGTGCTTCTCTTTGGCGCGCCCGGTGCGGGCAAAGGGACGCAGGGCAAGATCCTGGGCTCGGTCCCGGGGTTCTACCACTTGTCGTGCGGGGAGGTCTTTCGCACGCTGGACCTGCACTCGGAGTTGGGCAAGACGTTCTATGAGTACTCGTCGCGGGGCGAACTCGTTCCCGATGACGTGACGGTGAAGATGTGGCAGCAGAACATGCACGCGCAGACGGTGCTGTCGCGGTTCAAGCCGCACGCGGACCTGCTCGTGCTCGACGGGATCCCTCGGAACGTGAACCAGGCGAGGCTCCTGGACAAGCACCTGAGCGTGCTGCTGGTGGTTCACCTGGTCTGCCGGGACAAGGAAGAGATGATCAAGCGGCTACGTCGGCGGGCCTTGAAGGAGAACCGGGCCGACGACGCGCGCGAGGACGTGATCCGGCGTCGCTGGGACGTGTACGAGGAAGAGACCTACCCGGTGCTGGCGCACTATCCGAAGGGGATCATCCGCGAGGTGGACGCGATCGGGTCGCCCGGGCGCGTGCTCCAGCATGTCTTGGAGGCGGTGGTGCCGGTGCAGGAGTCGCACTTCAACAACCCGGTGACCGGGGAGCGCGAGAAGTAGGCCCGCACTCGGCCCGATGGGGCTGTACACTGCGGCCCGCATGAGCCTGACGGCGTTGTCGCTGGTGGTGATGGCGGTGCTCGCGGCGGGGTACCTGCTGTACGGGTCGTTCATCGCGCGGCAGTTCCGGCTGGACGACGCCCGCCCCACGCCCGCGACCACGAAGAACGATGGCGTGGACTTCGTCCCGGCGCGGCCGTTCTACCTGTTGGGGCAGCACTTCTCGGCGATCGCGGCGGCGGGCCCGATCGCCGGGCCGATCCTGGCGTGCGTGGCCTTCGGGTGGCTCCCGTGCGTGCTGTGGATCCTGCTGGGCGTGGTCTTCATCGGGGCGGTGCATGATTTCTCGGCGCTGGTGGCGTCGGTCCGGCACGGGGCGCACTCGATCGCGGAGATCGCGAAGGAGAACCTGGGCCGTCGGGCCTGGCTGGTGCTGATCGGGTTCATCTGGCTGGCGCTGCTGTACGTGATCGTGGCGTTCACGCAGATCACGGCGGGCTCGTTCGTCGGAAAGGCCGAGGAACTCGAGGGCCTGAGCACGACGTTCAACAAGGGCGGCGCGGTGGCGGCGGCGAGCACGCTGTACCTGACCCTCGCGCTGGTGATGGGCGTGGTGCAGCGGTTGCTGCGGCCGCCGATGTGGCTGGTGACGCTCATCTTCGTGCCCGCGACGCTGGGGTGCGTGTACCTGGGCACGCGGATGGACGAGGTGCTGAGCCTCCCCGCGTCGTGGTGGTACGCGATCATCCTGGCGTACTGCCTGGTGGCGTCGATGCTCCCGATGTGGCTGTTGCAGCAGCCGCGGGGATACCTCGGCGGGTTCGTGCTGTACCTGGCGATCGGCGTCGGGCTGCTGGGGATCGTGTTTGGCGGCTTCGAGATCAAGCAGCCGATGGTGACGGAGGCGACGCGGCAGACGCTGGATCCGCTGGCGGGCGCGCGGCTCTTTGGCGAGAACCCGATCGCGATGACGGGGCTCGTGCTGCCGTTCCTGTTCGTGACGATCGCGTGCGGGGCGTGTTCCGGGTTCCACGGGCTGATCTGCGGGGGCACGACGAGCAAGCAGGTGGCCAAGGAGTCGCACTGCCGGCCCGTGGCGTTCGGCGCGATGCTGCTCGAGGGGCTGGTGGCGGTGATCGCGCTCTCGACGGTGATGATCCTCTCGCCCGAGCAGGCCAGGGGGCAGCCGCCGGCGAGGATCTACGGTGACGGCCTGGCGATGTTCCTGACGGGGCTCATCGGCAAGGACGCGTTCGTGTTCTGCGCGACGTTCGGGGCGATGGCGTTCAGCACGTTCGTCTTTGACACGCTCGACGTGAGCACGAGGCTGGGGCGGTACCTGCTCCAGGAGTTGTTCGACGCGCCGGGCCGAGTGGCCGGGGTGCTCGCCGCGGGCGCGACGGCGGGGATCCCGCTGGTGATCCTCCTGGCGTCGAGCGATCCCGACGCGTATCGGCTGTATTGGACGCTCTTCGGCACGTCGAACCAGTTGCTGGCGGCGCTGACGCTCATCGGCGTGTGCGTGTGGATGTGGCGCAGCGGCCGGCGGTGCTGGTACGTGTTCTTGCCCATGCTCTTCGTGCTCACGATCACCCTCTGGGCGCTGGCGCTGCAGATCGGCGTCGGGGTGCGCGACGCGGCGGACGGGGCCTGGCGCACGCCCAAGGGCGAGTTCAATCCGGCGATCCTCAACGGCGTCGTCGCGGTGGCGCTCCTGGCGCTGGCCGTGGTGTTTATGGTTGAGGCGGTGCGTGCGGTCCGCACGCCCAGGAGGTCGGGCCATGCGGCGTCGTAGTGTCGTTATCGTTGCCGCGCTCGCGGCGTGTTCCGCGGCGATCGCCCAGCCCGCCTCGCCGCGAGATGGACTCGAGCACTGGCCCCCGGCGGAACGAGCGGCGTTCGCGGCGCTGGACAGGACGCTGGTCGAGACGCCTCGCGCGGATCGGCTCCTGGCGTGGCACCAGTTGCTCGGCGAGGAGCCGCACGTCGCGGGGAGCGAGGGCGACGCCCGCGTGATCGAGAAGATCGAGAACGCGTTCCGCGAGATGGGGCTGGAGGTCCAGCGGCACGAGTTCTGGGCCCTGCTGGCCAAGCCCGTCGCGGCGGAACTCGAGATCGTCGGCACGCCGCCGGTGCGGCTCTCGGTGCGTGAGGACATGCTGATGCAGGATGCCCCCTCTCGGCACCCGAACCAGAACTTCGGCTGGAACGCGTACTCGGGCTCGGGCGAGGTCGAGGCCGAGGTGGTGTACGTGAACTATGGGACGAAGGCGGACTTTGCTCGCCTGCGAGCGATGGGCGTCGAGACGACGGGGCGGATCGCGATCGCGCGGTATGGCGGGAACTTCCGTGGGTACAAGGCGAAGTTCGCCGAGGCGGCGGGGTGCGTCGGGCTCATCATCTACACCGATCCGGCGGACAGCGGGTACGCCAAGGGGATCCCGTATCCCGAG
Organism: Phycisphaerae bacterium; assembly: GCA_016793805.1. Classification (GTDB taxonomy): domain Bacteria; phylum Planctomycetota; class Phycisphaerae; order Phycisphaerales; family UBA1924; genus JAEUIZ01. The sequence continues at coordinate 18,631 of JAEUIZ010000029.1, read as the reverse complement.
GGCGGGTACTCGAACTCGTCGTGCATCGAGCGCGGATCGCTGAGCACGCTGGGGTACGCGGGCGACCCGCTGACGCCGGGGGTGGAGGCGACGCGCGACGCCAAACGGCTCGATGAGCGCGAGATCGATCTGCCGAGGATCCCGGTGCAGCCGATCGGGTACGGGTCGGCGGCGAAGATCATGGAACGAATGACCGGCGCGGGCGTCCCGGAGGGTTGGCAGGGGGGGTTGCCGTTCGCATATCGGCTGACCGGCGGCGATGGGCTGCGCGTGCGGCTGAAGGTGGAGCAGACGCGGGCGATCGTTCCGACGGCGAACGTGATCGCGACGCTGCGAGGGACGACGGAAGCGGACAAGAAAGTGGTGATCGGATGCCACCACGATGCGTGGGGGTGCGGGGCGGCGGACCCGCTGGCCGGGACGATCGCGCTGATGGAGAGCGCGCGGGCGTTCGCCGAGGCGGCCAAGGCAGGGCACCGTCCGCGGCGGACGCTGGTGTTCGCGGCGTGGGGCGCAGAGGAGTTCGGGATCATCGGGTCCACGGAGTGGGTCGAGGCGAACAGGGACAACCTGATCGCGCACGGGGTGGCCTATTTCAACCTGGACATGGCGTCGATGGGGCCGAACTTCGCGGCGAGCGGGTCGCCGTCGCTCCGGCGGGTGCTATTCGCGGCCGCGGGAGTGGTCCCGCAGGCGCGGGCGAAGGCGCCGAGGACCGTGCTGGACGACTGGTTGTCTCGAGCCGCGGATGAGCGGTTCCCAGGGATGCCCAGGGTCGGCAGCCTTGGCGGCGGGTCGGACCACATCGGGTTTCTGTGCCACGTCTCGGTGGCGTCGGCGTCGATCAGCGCCGGGGGCTCGCGCGGGAACGCGTACCACTCGACGTACGACACGCTCCCGTGGTACTGGAAGGTGGTGGGCGAGGACTATGAGCCGGCGCTGTTGGTGACACGGATGACGACGGCGGCGGCGGCGCGGCTGGCGTATGCGCCGCTGCTGCCGCTGGACCCGTCGGACTATGGCCCCGAGGCGCAGCGGCACCTGTCGGACCTGGGGAAGCGAGCGGTGGAGTTGGGGCTGTGGTCCCGGGAGAACGAGCCGGCGTGGATGGCTCGGCTCGGATCGCGGGCCGAGGCGTATCGCGCGCGCGCGCTGGCGGTGCGGGGCGACCTGCTGGCGGCACTCGATTCGGGACGGCTCTCTGGCCAGGGTTTGGCTGGCGTGAATCGCCTGCTGATGGCGGGGGATCGGGCGTTCCTCGACGAGGACGGGATGCCCGGACGGCCCTGGTTCCGATCGCTGTTCGTGGCCAACGACGAGGACTCGGGGTACGCGTCGTGGATGCTCCCGGGCCTTCGGCGGGCGATCGAGCAGAAGGACCCAGCGGCAGCGGAGGAGGCGGCGGGGCGACTCATCGCGGCGTTCAAGAAACTCGAGACGCTCAGCGAGGCGATGGCGGAGGCGGTGTCAGGCGATCGCTGAGCCCAGTGGAGGCGCAAGCACGCCCTCGGTATCGCTTGCGAGCGCACGCTCGCGGACGGTGCGCCAGCCCGGAGGCACAAAGGCCGGGAGCAGCGGGCGCGCGCACGGATCAGGCGCGGGCGCCGTGTGGATGAGCGCCAAATCGACGAGACGCGCAGCAAAGAGCGAGGCGAGCAGGCGCGGGCCGGCTTCGGTCAAGATTGTGGTGACGTGATGCGCGCGGGCGAGCCAACGGAGCAGGGCGTCGAGGTCGAGGCCGTGGGGATCGGAGCGGACTTCGACGACCTCGACGCCGCGGGAACGGAGGTCGGCGGCACGCGCGGGATCGGCGGTGCGGGTGCATGCGATGATGATCGGAGTGTCACCGGCCGTGCGCACGAGCGCGGCGTCAGAGGGCGTGCGAAGCGAGGGGTCGAGGACGACGCGGCGCGCCACACGGCGGACACGGGCGACATCGCGGGCGGTCAGGAGCGGATCGTCGGCGAGGACGGTGCCGATGCCGGTGAGGATGGCGTCGACACGGGCGCGGAGGCGATGGACACGTCGGCGGGCCGTCGGGCCCGAGATCCAGCGGTCCTCGTCCGGGCGTGTGACGAGGCGGCCGTCGTGGAACTGGGCCCACTTGGCGATGAGGAAGGGCAGCGCGGAGGTCGTTCGCTTGACGAAGGGATCACCGACGTGGAGGGCGAGGTCGCTGTCGCCGCAGAAGTCGCAGGGGATTCCCGCGTCGCGGAGGACGCGAGCGCCGCCGGCGGAGACGGGGTTGGGATCGGGCCTGGCGGCAACGACGCGGGCGACGCCGGCCTCGATGAGGGCGTCGGTGCAGGGCGGGGTCTTGCCGTGGTGGGAGCAAGGTTCGAGGGTGACGTAGGCGGTGCAGCCATTGGGATCGTGGCCGCGGGCGCGGGCGTCGGCGAGGGCCTCGCGTTCGGCGTGCGGGCCGCCGAAGCGTTTGTGGTGACCGATGCCGATGACCACGCCGGCCTTGACGAGGACGGCGCCGACCATCGGGTTGGGCTCGACATCGCCCATCGCCCGGAGAGCGGCGCGTGCGGCGAGGTCGAGGAAAGCGCGGTCGGTCATGGGGCACGCTACGCACGCCGCACGAGGGCGTCGCGGTCGGCGTCGTCGATGGCGTCGCGCGTGTCGCGGAGCCATCGGCGGGCGTCCTGGGCGTACCCCGCGGTGGGCTTGAGGTCCGGGACGCGGTCGGACCAGTAGCGGTTGAAGCGCATCATCGCGAGTTCGCGGACGAGTTTGGCGGCCATGGAAGCGAGCGCGACCGGAAGATGGGCGGATTCGGCCTCGGGCATGAAATGGATGGCGCGGCGCGGATGGTTCGCGTGCGCGCCGGCGAAGGTCGGCGACTCGGGCGTTGCGCTCTCGGGCGGCGTGTCGTCGGACGCGTCGAGGCGGTAGCGCGAGCGGGACTCGGACTCGGCGATGGCAACGGCACGGAGGGTGGGGAACCAGCGCTTGAGGAGGTCGTCGTATTGGGTTCGTCCGCCGAGTTGGTCGCAGACGATGCGGAGGGGTTCGTCGGCGTGCCGCAGAGGGAGCGGGGCAAGGAGCCCCCCCACTGCCGCGGCGGTGGCCTCGGCCTTGGATCCGGTACGGGCGACGATGTCGTTGAACTCGGCGACGCCCATGACGCGGCATCGCAGGGCTAGCAGAGAGACGCCGGCGCGCTCCATGGTCGATGCGAGAAGGGCGGCGTCGATGTCTCGCTGGGCGGCGGTGCGGGCCAGAGGGAGCGCGATCGGCGGGCCATGCCACCAGGGCTCGTCGCTGTGCGCGGCGTCGAGGGATGCAAGCAGCGCGTCGTCGGAGTCGGGCTTGAGGCCAACCGAGCCGAGCATGGCGAGGACGCCGCGTTCGAGGTGGATGAGCGGGTGTCGCGCGGCAGAGTCGTTGGGGAGTTTGAGGCGCTTGGAGTCGGCGATGGGGATGCGTTGCCGCGCGCCCGACGCGGCGTCTGCGACGGCGGCGTTGAGGAGTTGCCAGAGATTGGGGGCCGGCTGGCCGAGGGACCAGCGTTCGACTCGAAAGACGGCCAGGGCAACACAGAGCGGCCCGAGCGTCGGGCCGTAGCCGGCTTCGTCGATGCCTGCGATGACCAGGGGCACGCGGAGATGGTACCCGGGAGCGCTGTGAAGGCGGCCCGCGCGGGCGTGCGGGGAAGTGCGGCTGAGAGGAGTCGAACCTCCACGGGGTATTAATCCCACTAGGACCTGAACCTAGCGCGTCTGCCAGTTCCGCCACAGCCGCAGCGGGTGAACAGGATAGACGGGCCGAGGCTGATCGACCAGCGACGGGGCGGAGCGAGGGCGGTATGCTGCGCGGTGTCGAGCGAGCACGGGTATGTCGGACGGGGGGCGCTGAAACTGGCGCACGCGCTGGACGAGTTCGGGATCGGCGTCGAGGGCGCGGCGTGCGCCGACTTCGGATGCAACGTCGGGGGGTTCACGGACTGCCTGCTGAGACGTGGGGCGGCGCGGGTGTATGCCGTGGACACGGGGTACGGGATGCTGGCGTGGAAACTGCGGACCGATCCGAGGGTGGTAGTGATGGAGCGGACGAACGCGCTGCACGCGCCGCTGCCTGTCGGGGCGACGGGCGGGGTTGAGGGGGAGAGTGAGGCGGGGGTTGGGCTCGTCGCGATGGACATGGGTTGGACGCCGCAACGCCTGGCTGTGCCGGCGGGGCTGCGGTGGCTCGGTCGGAGTGGGCGGATCGTGACGCTGATCAAGCCGCATTATGAGTTGGAGCGCGACGAGCGCGGGCTGCTGCGAGATGGTGTGCTGGAGGAATCGGAAGCGGAGCGGGTGGTTCGGCGGGTGGTGGAACGGATGCCGAGCCTTGGTGCAACGGTTCTGGGTGTGACTCGCTCACCGATCGAGGGCGGGGCCGGCAAGGGTAACAAGCGCGGCAACGCGGAATGGTTGGCGGTGTTGCAGGCGTCGTGAGCGGCGATCACGAACAGCCGGCGGCGAAGGCGTTGATGAAGACGACGAAGTCGTTGACGTTGAGCAGGCCGTTAGCGTCGGCGTCGGCGTCGGGGCTGCCGGCGGCGAAGGCGTTCTGGAAGGCGACGAAGTCGTTGATGCTCAGGGTGCCGTTGCGGTCGATGTCGGCGAGGCACCTGCGACGGACGGTGAGCATGGTGTGAGCGCGGGTCGCGCCGTCGGCCTCGGAACGAGCGGTCAGGAGCGCGGTCGTGCTGATCGAGGAGAAGCCGAAGGGTACCTGGGTGGTCACGCGGACGGCGGCCTCGGCGCCGGGCGAGAGCACAGGCGTGAGGTCCGGGGAGGCGCTGGTCGGCCAAGCGGCGTCTTCGACGAGAACGCGATAGGCCGAGGCTCGCGGCCCGGTGTTGGCGACGCGGACTTCGACTTCGGCGACCATGCCGCCGGCGGCCTCGGATGACGGGTTCGCGGGCGTGATCGTGATTCCTGAGGCGGCTGTCGTGATGACTCGCGGGTCGGCGTCTCGCTCGGGCCCCCAGACGTGACGCCACGCGGACTGGTCGCCCTTGAGGTGGAGGTTGAAGAAGGCGGTGAGAAGGCGGCGGGTGAGGGCGAGTTGGTCGGCGCGCGGGAGGGGGCCGGAGTCGCAGCCGAAGGTCGAGACGTCCTCGAAGCCGCAGTGCCAGCCGCCCTGGATGACTGGGAGCAACTTCGGGGCGGTGCCCGCGTTGAACATGAGTAGGCCGTTCGAGGCCACTGGGACGATGGAGTCGGCACTCCCGCTGATGAGGGAGACCGGGGCCGTGATGGCCGCCATCTGGGCGACGGCGGAGGGATTGGTCTCGGCGGCAGCCAGTTTGGCGAGGGCCTTGACCCGAGGGTCGGCGGCAGTGGCGAGGATGCTTGCGCCCCCGCCCATCGAGTGGCCCGACATGCCGAAGCGGGTGGGATCGACGGCCTGATAGAGAAACGACGCCGGCGCGGTGTTGGACTGTTCGAGGAAGGTCAAGCACTGGCGCATGTCGAGGGCGAAGTTGGAGTGGCTGGGGAAGAGGCCGGACTCGGAATCGCTGGCGATGACGAGGTACCCCCAGGTGGCAAGGTGCAGGAGTGTGGACTGGTAGCGATCGACGGGCTGGAGGAACCCGTGCCCGAAGGAGACGGCGGGGTAGGGCGCGCCCGAGGGGTCAAGGGGTGCGTTCTGACCGGCGGACTGGCCTGGGTAGTAGAGGCGAGCGGTGAAGGTGGACGAGTTGGCGCGGGTGACCGTGACCGAGCGCCAGGCGCCGAGGTAGGGGCCAGGGAGGGAGAGATCCTGGGCTGCTGCCCGCGATACGAGTGTGGAAGCGACGAGGACAAGGGGGAGCAGGAGTCGCATCGGGCGTCCTTTCTGGGGCATGCTACCACTCGCCGCAAGTGCCCCGGCCTGCCTAGACTTCGCCCCCTAAGGTTGAACAGATGCCTGCCGCGTCCGGAAAGGGCGTCGGCGACGGAGGTCCGCAGTGGTTCGTATTCGCATGACTCGCGCCGGCCGGAAGAATCGCCCGTTCTATCGGATTCAGGTCCTGGACAAGCGTGAACGCCGGGATGGGGCGTTTATCGAGCAGATCGGGTGGTACGACCCGATCGCGAAGGACCCGGCCAAGCAGTTGAAGATCGACGAGGCGCGCGCGAAGCACTGGCTGAGCGTCGGGGCGCAGCCGTCGGACACGGTTCGAGACATGCTGGCCAAGCGGAGCCTCTTGCCGAGCGGACCTTGGGAGGCGGAGCGGAGCCGGCAGAGGAAGGTCGTCGAGGCTCAGAAGGCCGCGGCCGCTGCCGCTCCTGCTGAGGGCAAGAAGGACGCGCCCAAGGCGGGATGAGTCACCTGCGGCGGATGACCGCCGATCGCCCGTTGAAGCCCGTGACGTGCGTCAGGACACTCCTCCCGCGAGTGGAGTGGGGTTGTCGTCCTATCGCGTCGAAGATGGGCTAGTCTGGCTTCGGCGCGGCAGGCGGAACCGCCTTGCCGAGTTTGATCGTGGTGCCCGCGGGCAGTTTCTTCATCTTGGTCAACAACGAACGCGGGGCCTGCTTCCAGCGGACCTCGAACGTGAACTCGACCACGTCACCGACGGCGAAGGGGGAGAGGTCAACCGACCGGTCGGGCGTGAAGGGCATGGACATCGAGTCCATCCCGACGACCTTGCCCTTCATGTCCACAAAGGAGTCGATCGGCTCGTGGAGGAGGATGAGGTCGCTGAGCGGCTTGTCCTTGGCCGGGAGGGTCTCGATTTTGCCGCGGAGGGTGTAGACCTGATCGGGCGGCGGGAGAGACGGCCCGGGCTTGCCGTCGTTGCAGCCGGCAAGAAGCAGGGCGAGCGTGAACAGGACAACTTGGTGCGCGTATCGCATGATGCTCAAAGGCTAGGGCGCACAATGACCGAGCGAGAGCGACGCCGCACACCGCGACGCGCGGGCGGGATCTGCACTCAAAGGCGTGGGCGAACTAGGCCGGCTCGATCTTGAGGAAGCCGTCGAGGGAAGCGAGTTCGGGCTTGATCTGGAGGGAGTAGGTCATGGTCCACGCGGCGCCGGCGGCGGGATGGATGAGTTTGGAGCACTTCTCGCGCTTGTACCAGTCGCGATTGCCGCGGTTATAGACGACCATTCCTTGGCGGCGGCGGCGCTGGGCCTTGCGGAGGCCCCGCTTGATGTCCTGCTGCTGACGCATGAGGCGGTGGATTGTGTCCACGCCGGCCTCGGCGCGGGGCAACTTGGTGATGGTGCAGCGGATGGCCTGTCCGGGCTTGAGCGAGTCGAGCATGAGGAACCTCGTGGAAAGAGGGGAAGTATTGGCGTGGCTCGGGACGGAATCCACAGGCCCGCGTTCGCACGGCAAGGACGCCCGCGGATACACTAGCCCCCGCTTGGGCGTGCGAATGGGGAGCGATGGAGGGCCCCGTCGCCAGCCGATGAAGAGAGGGAGGCCGGAGACGCCTCCCCCACCGCCCGCGGGCTGTTTGAAGGAGCACGAAGCCCATGACTACCCAGAATCGTCGAGTCTCGTTGCTGGTCGCGCTGGCGACGGCGTCGTTTGTCGCCGCGCCGGTCGCGCTCGTGTCGGAGGTGTGTGCGCAGGTAAGCCCTGTGACGGCGGTGACGCCGTATTACGGGGTGGTGCAAGGCGCGGATGCCGTGCTTCGAGCGGGGGACAGCGACACGATGTACGTGATCGCCCGGCCGAACGCGGGGCAGGTGCTGCGGATCGACGGGGAGTCGGTCAACCCGGGAACGAAGCAGTCGTGGCTGCGCGTCGAGTATCCGGCGGGCCTGAGCGTGTTTCTGTCGGGCGACGCGGTGACGCTGGATCCCGGCGGGGCGACGGGGACGATCACCAAGCCGGTGAAACTGCGTGCGATCAACCTGCAGACGCGGGCCGGGAGTTGGGCGCAGGCGTCGCCGGAGCAGTTGGCGACGGGGACGAAGGTGACGATCCTGGGACAAGAGACGGGGGCGGATAAGAGGGTGAACTACCTGGTGCCGGCGCCGGCGGGCGCACGCGCGTTCATCAAGGCGAGTTCGATCCAGCGGGCGACGCAGGACCAGGTCAACGCGTACCTGGCGGCCCGCGGCGCGGAGCCCAAGCCGATCGCGGCGACTCCGCCCAAGCCCGCGCCCGCGACGCCCCAGGGCACGCCACAGGGAACACCGACCGGCGGCACGCCGACGACGGCGAACCTGACGGACCCGATGGCGGTGCCGAAGGACTCGGGCACACCTAAGCCCGCGACGACCGCGGCGACGCCGACAGGTGCGCAGCCCGGGAACACGCCCGGCAGCGAGGCCGTTGGGGTGCAGCCGGCGGCGGGCGACCTGCGGACGGTTGAACTCAAGCCGAGCCCGTACGAGAAGTTGGAGTTGGCGTTCGAGGCGGTGCGGAAGCAGCCCGCGGAGACGGCGGAGTTCACGCCGCTGCTCGCCGAGTTCGAGGCGGCGCGGGCCGGGCTTGATCCGTCGTCTCCCACGTATCGGACGATGGCGGGTCGGATGGACCAGCGGATCGAGTACCTGCGCCTTTGGAAGGACATCCAGGCCCAGCGCCGGAAGTTGGCGGACGCGATGCGCACGGCCACGGAGGACGAGAAGAGGCTTGCCGATCGGATGTCGGAGGTCGAGCGCTCGCGGCAGTACACGTTCATCGGAAGGCTCAGTGCGAGTTCGATCTACAACGGGGAGCGGCTCCCGCTGATGTACCGCGTGCAGACGGTCTCGAACACGGGGGCACGCACGCTGGCGTACATCAAGCCCGGCCCTGGGCTGAACCTGGACTCGAAACTCGGGCAGGTGATCGGGGTGATCGGGGAGACGGTGGTCGATCCGACCAAGAGCCTGAACATCATCACGCCGGTGCGTGTGGACACGCTCGAGCCAGCGGCAACGGCGACGGTGCCGAGCGAAACGCCCGCCGAGCCGCCGAAGTAGGCTCTGGGCCTCGCGGAAAGAGGAACAGTCTGGTATCGTGTCGGGCTCTGCAAGGAGTCCGAGCATGTCGCGTGCGCCGAGGCGGTGGTCGAGTCGGGCGGGGGTCGCGTGGGGTCTGGCGAGCGCGATCGGACTGGGGACGGTTGGGCTGGTGTCGGCCCTGGGGCAGCAGCCGCCGAAGCAGCCCGAGCCGCGCGTGCCGGGGTGGTACGCGCAAGTCTCCGTCGGCGGGAAAGAGACGGCGAAACTGCACGCGGCGAACGCGGCGTTTGTGCTGAGTGAGCGCGAGGTGCTGGCATCGGGGACGCCCGCGGCGGAGCAGACCACGCACACGGCCCGAGTGGCGATCGAGGCCGCTGGACGGTATCGCTTCGGAGTCGAGGCCTCCGGCGGGACGGCACGCCTGACGGTGTACGGGGCGGGGAGCGCGAAAGCCGGCGAGGTTTCGAGCGCGTCCGGCACGAGGTGGACGGGCTGGATCGACCTGCCGGTCGGGTCGTCGACGGTGGCGGTCGCGATGGCCCGCGCCGGAACGGGGCCCGCGAGTGTGCGCACGTTCTGGGAGAAAGAGGGTGTTGGCAAGGCGGGATTCAGGCCGGAACCGATCCCGATGGCCGTGGCGAGCGTCCCGCCGTTCGGGATGAAGGGAGTTGAGGAGGCCGAGCGGGCGCTGCGCGGGCGAGTGCTGCTGAGCGAGTTGGGGTGCGTGAACTGCCACTCGGCGGACTCGGGGGGCTCGGCAAGCGCGGCGGTTCTTCGGCGGATGGGCCCGGACCTGTCGACGATCGGCAAGCGAGCGGCGCCGGAGTTCTTGCGGCGATGGGTGACGGATCCGCAGGGCATGAAGCCTGGGTGCGGAATGCCGGACGTGATCGGGGAGACGCCCAAGGACGCAGTGGACGCAGAGGCGATCGTGCACTTCCTGGCGAGCATGGGCGGCCCGTGGGAAACGGAGCCGCTGGGGACCGAGACGCAGGGCGCGGACCTGGGTCGGCGGCTGTATCACACGGTTGGGTGCGTGGCATGCCACGGGGCGCTCGAGCCGGCGGCGAGCGTCTTTGGAGAGGGCTCGCCCGGAGCGATGCCGCAAGGGAGGGCGGCGCATCCGTTCGGCGCGATCGCCGGGAAGTGGAAAGCGACGGAGTTGTCGGCGTTTCTGCAGGACCCGCTCAAGTCGCGGCCGGCGGGACGAATGCCGTCGATGTCGCTGAGCGCAGAAGAGGCGGACCTGATCGCGGTGTACCTGGTGAAGACATGGGGCGAGGGGAAGGCCGGCGGCGGGTTCGTCTCTGACGAGGGGAAAGCGGCGGCGGGACGAGCGGCGTTCGCGGCGCGCGGGTGCGTGGCGTGCCACGAGTTTGGGGCGACGCAGCCGGGCTGGAAGGGGACGGGCAAGCCGATGTCGCGGCTGACGGCGGGGAAGGGATGTCTGGACGCGAACGACAAGGCCACGCCGAGATACACGCTGACCACGAGCGAGCGAGCGGACCTAGGTGCGGGGCTGTCGGCGGTGGGCCGGACTGCGCGAGCGCCGCTGGACGAGGCGCGGTTGCTGGTGTCGGCGCTGGGGTGCCGGAACTGTCACGAGCACGAGGGATTCGGCGGGCCAGCGGACGAGTTGAAGGCGTACTTCCGCACCACGGACGAGACGGAACTGGGCGACGAGGGCCGATTCCCGCCGCGGCTGACGGGCGTGGGCGGGAAGTTGCGTGCGGACTGGCTGCGGAGGGTCCTGGTGGAGGGCGGGCGGGCGAGGCCGTACATGGCGACGCGGATGCCGCAGTTCGGCGAGGGCGTCGTGGGCGGGCTCCACGCGATGCTGTCGGCGACCGAGGGCGTGACGACGGCGGAGGAGACGGAAGCGAGCAAGCCGACGGACGAGTTGGTGCGGGCGGGGCGGCGATTGGTGGGCGAGAAGGGTATGAACTGCATCTCGTGCCACACGTTCGGGGGCAAGAGCGCGGGGACGGCGGGGCCGGAGATGACGGCGATGGCGGAGCGGATCCGCCCTTCGTGGTGGCGGCCGTACATCATGGACCCGCAGCGATTCAAGCCCGGGACGCGGATGACGGCGTTCTTTGAGACGGGTCGAGGCTCCGTGGCGGACGTGTTCGGCGGAGACGCGAATCGGCAGAGCGAGGCGTTGTGGGCGTACTTGTGCGCGGCGAAAGCGGCGGCGCCGCCGGAGGGCTTGCCGAGCGGCGCGGGGCTGCCTGTGGCGATCGAGGACCGGCCGACGGTGTTCCGGAGTTTCCTGAAGGACGCGGGAAGCCGGGCGATCGCGGTGGGGTATCCGAGCGGCGTGCATTTCGCGTTCGACGCCGAGGGCGTTCGGCTGGTGTCGGCGTGGAAGGGCGAGTTCATCGACGCGACGGGGGCGTGGAAGGGCCGGGGCGGGACGATCACGGGCGGACGCGGGCCGACGATCTGGACGGCGCCGAGCGGCCCGGCGCTCGTGATCGGGGCAAAGCCCGAGAAGTGGCCGAGGGCGACGGGAGCGCCCGCCGGGTATCGGTTCCGCGGCTACTCGCTCGACGAGGCGGGCGTGCCGAGTTTCCGGTACGAGATCGGCGAGGGCGTGACGGTAGAGGAGCGATTCGAGCCGGCGGAGTTGGGAGCGATGATCCGTCGGACGTTCGTGGTGCGGGGCGTGCCGGCGGGCGCGACGGTGTGGGTCAACGCGGGCGAGAAGGCCGCGGGCAGCACGGCGATCGAGAACGTGGCTGAGGTCATCGAGGCAGGTGATGACAAGACGAGGCTGGTCGGCGTGCGAGCGAAAGATGCGGCGGCGGCGGTGACGTTCAGCGTCGAGATTCGGCCGTGAACGCGAAGCGGCCCCGGCTGTGGCAGGCGTGCGCGCCGCTGGTTGCGTTGGCGGCGACGACGGGCGCGGCGACGGGGCAGGAGCTGGCGGCCATCGGCGGCCGGCTGTATGTAAAACTGGCGACGAGAGCCGAAACACGAGCGGCGATGGTGGCGTCGCTGACGGGGAGCGGGGTGGTGTGGGGGCCGTGGTTCGTGCTGCGGCCGTTTGACCAGCCGGAGGGGGCGAAGCGGATCGACCTTGCGCACGAGCCGGAGCGGGAGTTGTCGCGGATGCGGGCAGGCGGCCCGGGGCCGGACCTCGCGCGGCGATACACGGGCAAGTCGGGCGAGATCGGATGGACACGGGTCGAGGAGCGGAACGCAATCGGGGGCACGGGCGGGCTGGGGCCGATCGATCTGCGCGAAGGGCTCGAAGGCGGTGCCGCAGAGTTCGCGGCGGCGTATGCGTATCGGCGGATCGAGGCAGACCGGGACACGACGGCGATGATCGGGCTGGGGAGCGACGACGGGCTGCGCGCGTGGCTCAACGGGCAGGTCGTCGTGGAGGCGGCGGTGGAACGCGCGCTGAGCCCCGGCGAGCACCGTGTGGCACTTCGGCTGCGAAAGGGCGTGAACCACTTCCTGGCCAAGGTGACGCAGGGGAAGGGGGAGTGGTCGATCCAGATGACGCTGGACGAGAGTTTGGATTCGGCGGTCGAGGCGGCGCTGGACTGGCAACTCGACGCGGACTTCCCGGACGAGGAGTCGCGGTTCTATCGGCTGGCGACGATCCCACATCCGCGGCACGTTTCGGCGGAGGTCGGCGGGCTGGACGTGATGCCCGACGGGAGCCCGGCGCTGAGCACGCGGCGCGGCGAGGTGTACGTGGTGGATGGGGCGTATGAGACGCCGGCGGTCGGTACGAGTTGGCGTCGGATCGCGCGGGGGTTGCAGGAGCCGCTGGGGCTGCGGGTGATCGGGGGGCGCGACGGAGTGGAGTTTGTGGTGGCGCAGCGCGGAGAACTGACGCGGATCGTCTCGCCGGATGGGTTTAGGGGTCTTGGCGGGCCGGTGGCGTTCGAGACGATCTGCGACGGGTGGCAGATCACGGGGAACTATCACGAGTACGCGTTCGGGCCGAAACTGGATGCGCAGGGCGAGGCACGGGTGAATCTGAACCTGGCGCACATCGACGCGGAGACGACGATGGGGACGACGGTGCCGACGCGCGGGTGGTCGGTGCGGATTCCGTTGCGTGGGCCGGACGCGGGGCGGATGTCCAAGGTGGCGGACGGGCTGCGTTCGCCGGACGGGATCGGGATGGGCCCGGACGGGGAGATGTTCTACACGGACAACCAGGGCGACTACGTGGCAACGAACAAGTTGTGCCACCTGAAGGAGGGCGCGTTCTACGGGCATCAGGCGAGCCTGAGGTTCCGCGAGGGGTATGGGAAGGACTGGCGCGCGGAGGGCAAGCCGGTGCCGGAGGTGACGTGGCCGGCGGTGTGGTTCCCGTACAAGAAGATGGGGCAGTCGGCGAGTGACATCCTGCTGGATGATCGCGGCGGCGCGTTCGGGCCGTTTGCGGGGCAGGTGTTCGTGGGCGACCAGACGACCTGCGAGGTGTTCCGCGTGTTCCTCGAGCGAGTCGGTGGCGAGTACCAGGGTGCGTGTTTCCCGTTCCGTCGCGGGCTGGCATCGGGGGTGCATCGGCTGGCGTGGGGCAAGGACGGGTCGATGTTCGTTGGGATGACGGACCGGGGGTGGGGATCGACCGGGCCGAAGCGGGAGGGATTGCAGCGGATCATCTGGACTGGGCGGACTCCGATGGAGATCCTGGCGATGCGCGTGCGGCGGGACGGGTTCGTGCTGGAGTTCACGCGCGACGTGGGCGAGGGAGCGCTGCGGCCGGGGGCGTTCGGGGTGTCGAGTTACACGTACGAGTACCATCCGCAGTATGGGTCGGAAGAGAAGGACACGCGAACGCACGCGATCACGTCCGTCGAGCGCGAGGGGCCGCGGTCGGTCCGGCTCCGGCTGGACGAGATGCGTCACGGAGGGATGGGATACGTGTACGAGTTGAAGGCGGTCGGGGTGGCGGCGGAGGACGGCGAGGCGCTCCTCCACGATCGGGCGTACTACACGGTGCAGCGTTTGCCGGAGTGAACGGCCATGGGTCGAGTGCGAGCGGGCGTGCTGGGACTGGCGATGTGGGCGGGGGTTGTCGTGTCGGCGGCGGGGCAGGGGCCGGGCGCGCCGATCAAGATCGGCGGAGTGGTGTATGAGAAGCAGGGGACGCGGCAGGCGACCGAACTGCGGATGATCAACCTGCTGAATCCGGACACCGGGGTGTGGGGCTCGTGGTACATCCTCGCGCCGTTCCCCGCGAAGGGGAGCGGGAAGAAGGACCTGGCGACGGTGCTGGCCCCCGAGGCCGAGTTGGCGCGGATGCAGGCCAACGGCCCGGGGCCGAATCTGGCGGCGGAATATGAGGGCAAGGGCGGCTTCAAGGCCAGGTGGCGGGCGATCGGGGATGCGTCGAACCGAGCGGTGCGGTTCAACGAGTTCGACGACCCGGACCTGAACGTGAACGCGGCGGGGTACCTCTACACGACGATCACGGCGGCCAAGGCGACGAGTTACACGGTGCAGATGGGCTCGGACGATGGGCTGCGGTTCTGGATCAACGGGAAACTCGTGGTGGATGCGGACGTGCCGCGGGGGATGAACCCCGAGGATCACACGGTTCGGCTGGACCTGGTCAAGGGTGTGAACCACGTCCTGGCGAAGGTGATCCAGGGCGCGGGGTCGTGGGAGTACCAGATCAACAACCGGCCCACGCTCAATCCGATGATCGACGCGCAGTTGCAATACCAACTGAATCGGGACTTTCCGCCGACGGAGGAGGAGCGGTATTACACGGCGACGACGATCCCGGTGCCGGCGTCGATCGCGCTGGAGGTGGGCGGGCTGGACGTGCTGCCCCCGAACGCGAAGGGCGAGGCGCGGCCGATCATCTCGACGCGACGCGGCGAGGTGTGGATCGTGGACGGGGCGTACGAGTCGCCGGCGTACAACGCGAGGTTCACGCGGTTCGCGTCCGGCCTGCACGAGCCGCTGGGGCTGGCGGTGCGGCGAGAGAAAGACGCGGCGGGCAAGGACCGCGTGAGCGTCTACTGCGTCCAGCGCGGGGAACTCACGCGGCTGGAGGACACGAACGGCGACGACGTGGCGGACATCTACGAGACGGCGTGCTCGGGGTGGGGCGTCTCGGGAAACTACCACGAGTTCGCGTTCGGGCCGAAGTTTGATCGAGCGGGCAACGCGTGGATCACGCTGAACGTGGGGTTCTGCGACGCGTTGGGGAAGTCGGTGGTGCCGTATCGCGGGTGGGCGTTGCGGCTGACGCCGGACGGAACGATGGAGCCGTGGTCGGACGGGCTGCGCTCGCCGAACGGGATCGGGGAGTATTCGGACGGCGCGATGTTCTACCTCGACAATCAGGGCGACTTCGTGGGCACGAACCGGATGACGGAGTTGGTGCGGGGCTCGTGGGCCGGGCATCCGGCGTCGCTGCGGTGGCGCTCGGACTGGAAGCAGGGCGACGCGGACCCGCCGATGCAGCCGGCGACGGTGTGGTTCCCGTACAAGAAGATGGGGCAATCGACGGCGGACTTCTTGCTGTACCCGCCGCCGACGAGCGAGGGCGCGGGCAGGTTTGGGCCGTACGAGGGGCAGGTGTTCGTCGGGGATCAGACGCTGTGCCTGGTGATGCGGGTGGACCTGGAGAAGGTCGACGGGCACTACCAGGGCGCGTGCTTTCCATTCCGTGAGGCGCTCGATAGCGGGGTGAATCGGCTCTGCTGGGGCGGAGATGGGTCGATGTTCGTGGGCCAGACGGATCGCGGGTGGGGATCGACGGGACGGCTGCGCTTTGGGCTGCAACGGATCGCGTGGACGGGCCAGGTGCCGTTCGAGGTCAAGACCATGCGAATCGCACCGGACGGCTTTGTGCTGACGTTCACGCGGGACATGAACCCCGCGTTGGCGGGCCAGGCGAGTTCGTACTCGATGTCGAGTTACACGTACGAGTACCACCCGCAGTATGGGTCGGCCGAGATGGAGACACAGCGGCCGGCGATCACGGCGGTCGAGGTGTTGGGTCCTCGCTCGGTGCGGTTGCGGCTGGATCGGATGCGTTCCGGGGGCATGGGGTACGTGCATGAACTGGCGATGCCGGGCGTGCGCGACGCGCAGGGACAGCCGTTGCTGCACGCGGTGGCGTATTACACCGTTCAGAAGGTCCCCGCGGCTGCGAGCGCGAAATGAAGAAGGGCCCGGCGTGATGCCGGGCCCTGGGTGAGCAGCGAGGCGAGGAGGGCGGGCGGAGCGATCACGGCCCGATGAAGACGATCGCACCGCCGGCGTTGACCTGATCGATGCTGAACGACGAGCCGGACTGGAAGATGCGGAAGGTGGCGCTGCCGCCGACGTTGATCGCGCCGGTGTCGGTGATCCCGCCGGTGGTCGCCGTGACGGAGAGGTTGCCGCCCACGTTGGAGGCACCGAGGAAGACGGCTCGGGAGTTGACGACGACGGCGTGGGCGCCGGCGCCCGAGGTGGCGAGCGAGATGCCGCCGGTCACGTCGAGTTCGTTGACGTTGATGGTGCGATTGAGTTGGGCGGTGATGAACCGTGCGCTGCCCGCGACGCGGACGGTGCCGACGTCGATGAGGTTGCCGGTGGTGGCGCGAGCGAGGAGCGAGCCGCCGATGTCGGAGGCCCCGAGCAGAAGCGTGCCGGCGTTGACGATCGTCGCGTTGCCAGAGACGCCGGTCGTGTTGAGCGAGGCCGAGCCGGTGATCCCGACCTGGTCCACGTTGATCTTGCCATTGGCCTGCTGTGTGGTGAAGACGGCGTTTCGGCCGACAGTCACGGTCTGGAGGTCGACGATGTTGCCCGCGCGGGCAGTCGCGATGAGGTCTCCTCCGATCGCGGTGGCGGCGAAGTTGATGCCGCTGGTGTTGATGAGCGTCGCATGGCCCGTCGTGCCGCTGGTGGTCAGGGCGATGTTGCGGGTGGCGTTGATCTGGTCGAGGGTGATTCGCGCGTTGGCGGCCTCGGTGGTGAAGAAGGCGTTGCCCAGGATCGTGACCGTGCCGGAGTCGGTGATGTTGCCGGAGGCCGCATTGACGCGGAGGTTGCCGCCGACACTGCCCGCCGCCAGATCGACCGCGGTGGCGTTGCGAAGGATCGCCATGCCCCCTGCGCCCGTGGTCATGACCGAGATCGGCCCGGTGACGGCCAGTTGGTCGAGGACGATGTCGTCGTCGGCGTTCAGCGTCCGGAACGACGCGCTCCCGCCGACGGTCACGGTGCCCGAGTCGAAGACGTTGCCGGTGGTGGCTCGCGCGATGAGGTTGCCGCCGACATTGGAGGTGGCGAGGTTGAGGCTTGATCCCTCGATGACGGTGGCGTGACCGCCCGAGCCTGTGGTGGAGAGAGCGACCGTGCCACCCGCATCGAGTTGATTGAGGTAGATGGTGGCATTGGTTGCGCCGGTGGCGAACGAGGCGTTGCCTCCGACGTTCACGAGTCCGAGGCTGGTGATGTTCCCGCTTGCGGCTGTGAACGAGAGGTTCCCGCCGACGTTCGAGGCAACGAGCCCGCCGCTCGAGGCGTTGACAATCGTGGCGTGCCCGGTGCTGCCGGTGGTGTTGACGCCTACGGCGGTGCCCGTGGCGAGTTGGTCGAGAACGATGTCGGCATTGGCCTGGCTCGTCGTGAATCGAGCGGTCTGTCCGACCGTCACGACTCCCGAGTCGGTGATGTCCCCGCCGAGCGCCGTGACGGTGAGGTTGCCGCCGACGTTGGAAGAAGCGAAGTTGATCCCGCCGTTGTTGATGACGACGGCGTGACCGGTGGCGCCTGTGGTGTTGACGGAGATGTCGCCGGCAACGGCGATCTGATCGACAACGATGTCGTCGTTGGTGTTGCTCGCGCTGAACGCGGCGTTACCTCCCACGGTGATCGTGCCGGCATCGGTGACGTTGCCTGTGGTGGCGGTTGCGCTGAGATTGCCGCCGACGTTGGAAGCCGCGAGGTTGAGGGCCGTGGCGTTGACGATAGAGGCGTTCCCGCTGCTGCCGGTGGTATTGACCGCAACGGTGCCGGCGACGGCGAGTTGGTCGACGACGATGTCGTCGTTGGTGTTGCTGGCGGTGAAGGATGCGTTGCCGCCGACGGTGATCGTGCCGGAGTCGGTGACATTGCCGGTGGCAGCCGTCGCGCTGAGGTTCCCGCCGATGGTCGATGCCGCGAGGTTGAGGGCTGACGCGTTGACGACGGTGGCGTGACCCGTGGCACCGGTGGTGTTGAGGGCCACGGTGCCGCTGACGGCGAGTTGGTCGAGGGTGATGTCGTCGTTGGTGTTGCTGGTGGTGAAGGAGGCGTTGCCGCCGACGATGACGGTACCGGAGTCGGTGACGTCGCCCGTGAAGGCCGTCACCGACAGATTCCCGCCCACTGCGCTGGACGCGAGCACAACCGACGTGCCACTGGTGATGCTGGCATGCCCAGTGGCACCCGTGGTGTGCAGGCCGATCTCGCCGCCGATGACCAACTGGTCGAGCGTGATGTCGGCGTTGGCCTGGCTGGTCGTGAAGGTCGCCCCGCCGAGGACGTTGACGAGGCCGACATCGGTGATGTCTCCTGTCGTTGCGGTCGCGGAGAGGTTCCCGCCGACCGTGCCGGTGCCGAGCGCGATACCCGTGGCGTTGACGATGGTGGCGTGGCCGGTGGCGCCGGTGGTGTTGAGGGCGATGGAGCCGGTGACGGCGAGTTGGTCGAGGGTGATGTCGTCGTTGGCGTTGCCGGTGGTGAAGGTGGCGTTGCCGCCCACGGTGACGGTGCCG
>JAEUIZ010000019.1 GCA_016793805.1 Phycisphaerae bacterium | reverse complement strand
CAACTGCCCAACCCCCGGCGCCTGCTGCCTCCCCGACGGGTCCTGCATCCAGGCCCTCCCCGCCGCCTGCACCGCCCAGAACGGCACCTACCAGGGCAACAGCGTCCAGTGCGGGAGCGTCCAGTGCCCGCAGCCCGCCCTCGGCGCCTGCTGCCTCCCCGACGGCACCTGCGCCCAACTCTTCGGGCCCTCCTGCATCGCCCAGAACGGCATCTTCGGCGGCAACAACTCCCCCTGCAGCACCGCCAACTGCGCCAAGGGCTTCGTCTACGTCGGCGCCGCCGTCCCGATCGCCGACGGCACGGGCTCGACGGCCTGCGGCACGCCCGCGCTCGCCAGCGTCACCGTCAGCCAGTCCTTCCCCATCACCGGCATCGAGGCCGCCTACTTCATCACCCACACCTTCCAAGGCGACCTCAAGGTCTCCCTCGAGAAGGTCAGCGGCCCGAGCGTCACGATGGTCGATCGTCCCGGCGTGCCCGCGGCCACCTTCGGCTTCGGGACCGATAACTACGGCGCCAGCAACTCCAACGCCGGGTACTTCATCTCCAACGACACCGCCGCCAACATCTATGACGCCCCGGCCACCACGGGCGTGAACAACCCGGTCGGCCGCTGGAAGGCCGAGAACCCCATGGCCGCCTTCGTCGGGCTCGACTCCGCCGGCGACTGGAACCTCAAGGTCGAGGACTGCGCCGGCGGCGACACCGGCAACATCGTCGGGTTCGTCCTGCTCCTGAACATGGCTCCGATGGGCGGCGGCGGGTGCTACCCCAACTGCGACCAGTCCACCGTCCTGCCGTTCTTGAACGTCAACGACTTCGTCTGCTTCAACAACGCCTTCGCGGCCGGGGACACCTACGCCAACTGCGACCAGAGCACCAGCCCACCTGTGCTGAACGTCAACGACTTCATCTGCTTCAACAACGCCTTCGCGGCCGGCTGCTCCGCCCCATAAGCCTTGGTCGGTTCCGTTCTTTCGCGGGCGCGCTCCTCCCGGGGCGCGCCCGCTTTTGTTCGCTCGCCAGCGCCCGCGCAGCCCGCCGACGCGGTTTCGATGCCGCCCATCACACAGAATCCAAACGGATTACAAACAGATCCCCGTGGGTCGGTTCTCGGAGTCTTGTTGATCCAACCCCGCCTAGCCGTGGGTGGTCTGAAGTCCACACCCTTTTTTGCGCGCGATGGCATTGACAGAATGAAGGGCTTCCCTTAGTCTGGCGCCGTTGCGGGACACGTGGGCCCGCACCGTGGTGAGGGGAGCAACGACCACCCTTCGACGATCGTCGATGCGTTCGCTCCGAGGGCTCGCCCCGGCGACGATACCGCTTGAGTTGGTGTTGCAGAGGAGCTGTTCAATGCGAACGACTTTGAAGATGATGTTGCTGTGCGGCATGGCGACGAGCGCGGCCTCGGCGCAGGTGATTTACGACAACGGGCCGCTCAGCACGGGTGCGACGACCACGAGCGGCGTGGCGGCACCGGCCGGCACGACCTGGTCCGAAGTGCAGGACGACGGGAGCACGACCTGCTCGAACACCGTCGCCGGCTTCAGTTGCGGCATCGTGGGGGCCAGCCTCTTCCGCATCGCGGACGACTTCACGATTCCCGCCGGGCAGTCGTGGACCATCAACACGATCAGCATCTACGCCTATCAGACGGGCTCGCTCACCTCGACCCCCGTGTTCACCGCGGCGAACATCCAGATCTGGAACGGCCGCCCCGGCGATGCCGGTTCGACGGTCGTCTTCGGCGACACGACCACCAACCGTCTCGCCACGCAGGCGTTCGACAACGTCTACCGCGTCTTCAACACCCAGACCCCTCCGCCCGGCACGGCCCCGGGCACGACCCGCGGCGTGCGCAAACTCGATCTCACGATCGGCACGACGCTCCCGGCGGGCACCTACTGGATCGACTGGCAGACGTCCATCGGCGGCGCCTCGGCCCACTTCTCTCCCTCGACGACGTTCCCGGAGATGCGCGGGATGCCGGGCGCCAACGCCCGCCAGTTCCAGACCACCGTCTGGGTTGACCTGCTCGACACCGGGAATCCCGCCGGGTGCGGCGCCGGCAGCGTCCCCCAGGACAGCGTGTTCAAGATCAACGGAACGATCCAGGGCGGCGGCGGCGGGTGCTACGCTAACTGCGACAACTCGACGATCATCCCCTTCCTGAACATCAACGACTTCGTCTGCTTCAACAACAAGTTCGCCGCCGGCGACACCAACGCCAACTGCGACCAGAGCACGATCACGCCGGTGCTCAACGTCAACGACTTCATCTGCTTCAACAACCTCTTCGCCGCCGGCTGCTCCGCCCCGTAAGCCATCAGCGGCCTGGTACGAACCTTCCGAGCCCGTCGGCCCGCGCCGGCGGGCTCGTTTCTTTGTCCCGGGAGCCGTCAACTCCCCTTGACAGTCCCGTGCGGTTCGTGGTAGGTTGTTCGGGTCGTCTGATGCGGCCGCATTCCGCGCGCTGCTTTGGCTCGTTGGTGGTGCCGGCGTCGTGCCGGGGTTCTCGCACTTCTCGTTGCCGTGGTGGGACCGCGTCGTCCCGAAATTAAGGAGGTTGTCATATGGGAGCGTCACGTTCGTGCCTGGTGGCGTTGGTGGCCGGTTCGGTTGTCTCCGTGGCCCAGGGCCAGATCGCGACCATGCCGCCGCACGCCAATAACTTCAGCGGGAACACGCGCGGGTACTGGTTCACCGCGCCTGTCGACTTCCGCATCACCGGCATCCAAACCTTGCAGGCGCCGGGTGGAACCAACGGTTTCATGAACTGGGCGGTCATCAAGTTTGACAACAACACGCCCCCGCCCGTGTTCGCCGCCACCACCAACGCCTTCCAGCACCTCGGCACCGGGTTCAACCAGCCCACCGGCGCCTACTTCCCCGTCAGCATCGACGTCCTCGCGGGCGACGTGATCGGGATCTACGGGAACACCGCGACCGCCTCGGGAACGACCACCGGCGTCAACTCCTACACCGCCACCGCTACCCAGGCCACCACGATGATCTTCGGGAACACCGTCAACCTCTTCCGCTCCGGCATGCAGTTCCACCTCGGCAGCGCCACCTCGCCCCAGGGCATGCACGACGTCTGGGCCGAGCCCAACAGCACGCAGATCAGCCGTGTCGAGTTCACCTACGAGGCGCTCGGCGTCACCGGCGCCTGCTGCGTCCCCACCACGCTCTCTTGCGTCCAGGCCACCGCCGCCGGCTGCTCCAACCTCGGCGGCACCTACAACGGCGACGGGTCCCTCTGCGGCAGCGTCAACTGCCCAACCCCCGGCGCCTGCTGCCTCCCCGACGGGTCCTGCATCCAGGCCCTCCCCGCCGCCTGCACCGCCCAGAACGGCACCTACCAGGGCAACAGCGTCCAGTGCGGGAGCGTCCAGTGCCCGCAGCCCGCCCT
>JAEUIZ010000006.1 GCA_016793805.1 Phycisphaerae bacterium | reverse complement strand
GTCAACCTGGTCTGCGGGGTCGGGCGTGTCGGCGGGCGCATTCGCGGCCGGCGTAGCGGTCTGCGTCGTTGGCAGCGCAAGGCCGAGCTCGTTCATGAGCGTGAGTTCCTTGGCCCGCTGGCGGAGCTCCTGCTCCCAGTCGCGGCCGGCCCGCGCGAACTCGGCGGCGAGCGTGGTGGTGTGGTTGGCCAGCCGGGTCGCCTGCGCGCTGGCTTCTTTGGCGGGATCGACGTGCTCCACGCCATCCCAGAACCACGCGTGCTCGGGCAGTGTGGCAGCGCCCCCCGTCAGCGTCCGCATGGACTGCGGGAGCAGACCCTCGACAAGCACGGCTTCGTTGAGCCACGCCCTCAGCAGGCGGTCGAGGACCGCGAGCTGCAGGTGGTGCTGCTCGACGCGGATGCTCTTGAAGTAGGTCTGGTGGTCGAGGCGGCCGCTGGCGTAGTTGTACCCCGAGGAGTTCCCCGCCGCGACGTTGAAGGGCATGTTCAGGCAGCGGGCGATCTCGTTCAAGATCTCACGCTTGAACTCGGCGTAGCTCGTGGTCGGCTGCTCGGCGTGGACCTGCCCGAGCTTCCAGCCGCCGGGGAGCACGGTGGCCATGCGCTTCTCGAGCTCGACCTCGTCCATCGGCTCGAGCGGATCGGCTTCGCCGTTGGCGGGGGCGTCGGTGTAGAGCACGGCGGCGAAGTCCGCGGCGGTCTCGGCGGCGGCGATGACAGCGAGCGTGTACCGCCGCAACTGCGCGAACAGCGGCAGCGCGGGCGTGATGTCCGGGATGCCTCGCATCTGCCCCGGCCGATCGGGCCGGAAGTAGTGCAGCACACTGCTCGCCGGGAGCGTGTCGAACGCCGCGGGATCGCCCCCCCCGCCTGCTCCGCCCACCCATCCCCCGGTGTCGCCGGGGTGATGGCGCAGCACGCGGTAGGCCACGGGGAGGCCGTGCTCGTCGAGCACGACGCCATCGACCTCGTTGTCGGGGACCCGCATCCCCACGCGCCACGGTGTGGCGACCTGCTCGGGCTCGATGAGGCGCAGGTCGAGCTTGACCGTAGAGTCGATCCCCGGGCTGCTGACCAGCAGGCCGAATGCCTCGCCGCTCTCGGCACGCGCGAGCCGCATGGTGCGGAGCTTGCCGGGCAGGTCGATCGCCTCGGCCCAGGACTCGAAGAGTTCCTCGACGCGCCGGTTGGCCGCGGCGTCGTCGGTGAGCATCTGCAGCCGCGGGCCGGTGCCGATCGTGTCGTTGGCGAGCGTGAGGACGATGCCCTTGGCGTAGGAGTTGTTGGCGACCTCGTAGCGGGCGCGGTTGCGGAGGATGCGCCGGACCTCAGGGCTGACCGCCGCGTTGGGCGAGAGACCGTCGGCCGCGGCCCAGTGCCTGCGGTTGTCGGGCGTAGTCTGCGCTGAGTCGAACTTGGCGACGACCACACGACGGCCGCCGCGTGAACCGCCTCCATGCGGAGCACGCGACACCGTCGTGGAGGGAGAAATCGCTCGCGTCCCGCGACCGGCCCGGCTCATGATGTTGGCGATGGCTTTGAGCATGGGCGCGTAGTGGTCAAACAGAGCCGGGAGGAACGAGCTTGGCGAACTTGACGCCGAGGCCGGGCTTCCTCGCGGCGTCCTTGGACGCGAGGTAGCGGTCGGCCTCGATCTGGTCCTTCAGCGGGTGCTGCTCGACGGACTGGCCGTCCACCGACGCCTTCGCGGGCTGCGCCGCGTTGTCGCGGATGGCCTGCTCGAGGTTGGGGTCTGGATCGGGCATGACTGCTCCCGTGTGCGGCGCAGCGCCGCGTTCGGGAGCCATCTACGCAATCGCTCCGCGCCGTGGCGTGCGCGCGACGCAGAATGGTCGATAGATCGACCTCACACCTGGACTTCGCGCGTCATGACCCGGCGGCCGCAGTGCCGGCACTCGCGACGACGCAGCACAATCCCGCCCGGACGGTGCTTGACGTACACGACGCGAAAGTGCTGGCACCCGCAACCGCGGCACACCAGGCCGACCTGTTGACCACTGTTCGACTCGGGCTGGCGTTTCACACGCGGCATTAGCGACGACCTCCTTGGAGCGAGGAGAGTCGCAGCCGCGGCCGCCGCTCGGCGTGTGCATCAGTCCCGAAGAGCACCGCCCCGTGCATCGACGCCGCGACGGCCGCGCCGACAAGGCAGTCGAGCCAGTGGTTGTCGAGGCCGTCGACGCGGAGTTTCCACTCATCGACTGTGCGGCCCCGACCCTCGGTCTTCACGCGGTACTCGCTGGTCAGATGCTCGGCGATGAGCCGGTGCGACTCCGGCTTGCTGCCGAAGAGCGACAGGCAGCCGGGGTCGCCCATCGGCACCGCCAGGCGGGCGTGCATGAACGATTTCCAGTAGTTCGTGTCGAAGACGATGTGCCGCACGGCGCGCTTGCCGGTCACCACAGGCACGCGCCAGTTCAGGCCGATTCGCTCGCCGCGCTTGCGCTTGTAGTCGGAGAACGGGATGCTGCTGGCCCCGACATACCGCCCGTGGCTTGGCATCAGCACGCCCGCGTGCGAACTCTGGCGGCAGAACAGATAGACCACGTCCGTGGACGAACCCCAGTTGGCGTCGATCAGGCAGCGGTCGATGCGCACCATCGCGCCGTCGTCGCGCCGCCACTCGCGGGCCACCGTCGCGGTGATCAGCCGCTCCAGGCCGGCGTAGATCGCCCCTTCGACCCCGGCCCGGGGCGCGGCCGTCGCCAGCGTCCGCCGCAGATCGCGGAGCGTGAAGTACCCGTGGGGGTGCTTCTGGTCCGGCTCCGTGCCGTAGTCGATAACATACCCGGTGAAGTCGTCCTCCCACGCAGCGACCAAGTAGAACAGGGCCTTGCCCTGCACGTCCACGAACATCGTCAGGCGCGTGCAGCCAAGGGGCACCTGCCCGCGGTGGTGCCCGCTCACCTTCGCCGCGATCTGGTCGGCGGTGAGCAGGTCGTCCGCCGCCTGAACCTCCGGCAGCGGCTCGTTCTGGTATTCCGCGAAGAACGCCGCCTCGTTCTGGAGTTTCAGGTTCATCGCATGCTGGAGCGCCGAGAGTTCGTCGTGGTTGAACCGCTCCGGCCACGCGACCACCGCGCCCTCGTCCATCGCGGTCCGGTGCTGCCTGTAGAACTCCGTGGCGGCCTTGATACCCCGGTCGCTGCGCAGCCCCTCGGCCCGCACCTCCGCGTACCGCTGCCACAGCGCGTCCCGCGCGGGGAAGGCATACACCATCTTCGTCCGTTCGCCCTGCCACTGCGGGTGCTTCTCGCGGTCGAGGATGCGGTCTGCCAGGTCGTCGGGGCGAACGACCGTCAGCGTCATGAGGCCGGCGATCTTCTTGCCCGGCCCCGCCAGCCCCAGGATCGCCCCGGCGAGGATGCGCTCGCGGTTGGCGCACTGCGAGGGCGAGCGGGCGCTCTCGTCGGTCTGCGGATCGTCGATGAGCACCAGCGACGGTCGGACGCTCACGCCATCGACGCGCTTGTGCTTCATGCCACGGATGCGCCCGGTGATCCCGGCGACGCGGATGATGGACCCCGACGCCGCGGAGCCGGGGATGGTGGGCAACACGATCTCTCGCGCGGTCCAGCCGATGTGCGTCTGCTTCCGCTGGTACAACTGCCCCGAGGCCCGCTGGTGGATGCCCTCCAGCGACCGGATCGGGTGGCAGACCTCCGGGAAGTCGGCCCCGAGGATCTCGCTGTTCTCCAGTTCCGCCTTGATCGACTCGAGCATCCCCGCCGCGTGCTCTTCGTCGGAGCCGACGAGCGCCACGAACTCGCAGTGCCCGTACACCAGCGCCCAGAGGCAGGCGGTTTCGCACAGGCTGGTCTTGCCCGAGCCGCGCGGCATCGCCATCGCAAACAGACCGCCTTCGAGCACCGCCTGCTCGATCTTGGCGATGACCTTCAGGTGGTCGTCGGACCACTTGAGGTGGAACGTCTGCGGGAAGTACGTCTCGCAGAAGTACCGGAAGTCCTTCGCTGCCCGAGCGCGCCGAGCGGGGTCCGCCACGTCGGGCAGGTCGCCGATGTCGCGCCCGGAGAGCGAGAGCATGGCGTTGCGCTGCCGCGCCCGCTCCTTCATCGCCTCGTAACCCGTGAGCCCCTCGGGCTCGCGGGCCGCTTCCGCCAGTGCCTCGTGGCGCGTCGTCACCAGCCACGCGACGTAGCGGAACAGATCGACCTTGCCCGCACCCCCACGATCGCCATCGGCCGCGACGCGGAACCCCGCGCGCGTGCGATGGCGGTGGAGCTGACGCTCGCTGATCACCTCGCCCAGCGGCGTGCTGTTCAGCAGCCGCGCGAGTTCGCCGGGCCTGAGTTGGCGCGGGTCAATCGCCACCACCACCTCCAGAAGCCGCCATCTCCTTCACCAGCCACGCGGCGTAGTGCACGAGGTTCAGCGTGCCGTCGGCGTTCGTGGGCGCGCCCGCGTCGATGTCCGCGAGCAGCATGTCCTCCGTCACCGCCTTTCCGCCCAAACGCGTGAGCACGCGCGCGGCGTCCGGCACGGGGAGCGCGGCCGGGTTCAGCCGGGACATTCCCTGTGCGGCGGGGGAGGGGCCGGAACTAGGCGCGTGTTCGGGAGTCATCCCGGACCTCCCGGCCCCACTTCCCCCGCCACGGGGCGACATGTTTCGCGTAGTTTCCCACAACCGGCAGATTCTCGGCGAATCCTCGCCGAATCGCCTTGCTGTTCGCGGGAACCCACGGCTTCATGTGTCACAACGCGGGGCCGAACCCCGCGAAGGAGAACGCACCGATGAGCACGAAGAACACCATCCCGACCAAGGCCGACCTCGAAGCGATGATGCCCGCGCTGCGGGCGCTCGCCAACACCACGCCCTTCGGCTTCGCCAAGGTCGCGCACAGCGTGACGGCGAACCCGGACGTCAGCATCGACCTGCCCACGCCCGGCGGCAGCCCGATCAGCATCAACGCCCACGTCGCCTACGGGTCGGTGTGGGAGGTCACCGTCTCGGGCGCGTCCTTCCGCCTCGGCACGCCGGACGAGGTCCGCACCACCGCGGCGGTGCTCAACGTCGCCTACGCCGTCGCCGCCCTCCTCGCCTCCATCACGACCGCCCCCACGAGCCGCTGAAAGGACGCCGCCATGAGCACCAAGCGCACGAACATCGACGCCATCACGAAGCAAAAGGCCCTCGACGCCGAGATGGAATGGGCCAAGGTCGAACTGCTGCTCGAGACGCTGGAGACGCGCAAGCGCGACAGCCTCGACATCCACGAGATCCCGGTCTGGTCGATCCGCGACCTCGTCCGCCACGCCTTCGAGAGCGGCTACCGCGAGGGGATGCACGCGGGCTACCGCCAGGGACGAACCGACGCGGCCCGGGAAGCGACGGGACGCGAGGCCCCGGCGGGACCGCGAAACCCCGAACTCCCAACCGACCCGACGACCTGAAGCCCGCGACACGCGGGCTTCGGTGTTTACCGGAGACCACAAGCACCCCGAACCCCAAGGAGCACGACCATGACGAAGCGCACCCCCAAGACCGTCAAGCCAGAACCAACCGCCGCCGAGACCTACGCCGCACGCCGCAACGACATCGCCCGCCTGCTCGACGTCCTTCAGATGGAACTCGACAAGCACGACGAGCGCGCCAAGGACGACCCGCGCAACTGGGGCCTGCCCGGCAACCTCGGGAAGGTCCGCGGCGACCTGATCGACCTCGTCGCATTCACCAGCGGGATGGAACGCGAACGCATCGAGGAGTTCCTGCGCGATGCCGAGTGACCCCCGGCCGCGCGGCGCGGCGTCGCGGGAGACCGCGACGACCCCGCTTCCCCCCACGACCCGCCGCAGCGTGCGGCGGGCAATCGCACCGAGAAGAAGGAGTCCGACATGGCACGCAAGGGAACGATCAAGAACATGGGCAAGGTCCAGCGCGAGATGAGCGCGGCGTGGAAGGCCCGCAAGGACGCGAAGGCAACCGCGACGCCCGACGACAAGACCCCGCCGACGCGCGAGGAGGCCAACCGCCTCGCCGAACGGGCGGCCGTCACGGTCTTCGGCCCGGCGGTCCTCAACCCCGCCCCGGACGCCAGCCCCGCGATGAAGCGGGCCGTCGGCCCCGGCGGCAAGCGCATCCCCAAGCGCAAGCCCGACGCCACTTGGTCGAGCCCCGCGGCGAAGAACGCCAAGAGCGCCAAGCCGGCGACGGAGCGGAAGGCTGCCAAGGCGACGAAGCCGAAGCCCGCGAAGTCCGCAGGCGAGAAGAAGCCCAAGCGCGTCAGCGCCCTCGACGCCGCGGCCCAGGTGCTCGCCGCCAGCGAGGTGCCGATGCGGGCCAAGGAGATGATCGCCGCGATGGAAGCCAAGGGCCTGTGGCGCTCGCCCGGCGGCAAGACCCCCGAGGCCACGCTCTACGCCGCCATCATCCGCGAGATCGCGGCCAAGGGCGACAAGGCCCGCTTCAAGAAGCATGAACGCGGCGTATTCGTCGCGGGCAGGGCGAACTGACCCCCCAGCGTCAGTCCGAGAATGCTCCCGCCCCGGCCCATTACCGGGGCGTTTCTGCGGCGAGAATCTGAAACTCAAGCCTTGCGTGCGAACCGCCGAAGTGTATACTTCGTATGTACGGTGTGGTAACGCCCCAAGGAGGCCCGCATGGTCAAGACGCTTACCAAACACGGCAACAGTTACGCGCTGGTCATCGACAAGCCGATCCTTGAGCTCCTGAAGTTCGAGCCGGGCGACCCGTTGGAGGTCAGCACCGACGGCAAGGTGCTCACGATCAGCCGGGCGAGCGACGCCAGCCGCGAAGGCCGACTGGCCAAGTCGCTGGCGAAGGTCAACGCCAAGCACGGCAAGGCGCTCAAGCGTCTGGCGGAGTGATCGCGGATGGCCCCTGAGTTCCTCCGCGTCGATGACGTGCTCCAGATCCACCAGGATCAGATCGAGCGCTACGGCGGCAGCCCGGATCTTCGCGATCCCGGGCTGCTGACCTCGGCGGTTGACACGCCGCGCGCCATGTTCGACGGGAAATACCTTCACGGTGACCTGTTCGAGATGGCGGCGGCGTATCTGTTCCACATCGTGCAGAACCACCCGTTCGTTGATGGGAACAAACGAACAGGTATCGCGGCGGCGTTGGTCTTCCTTGACCTGAACGGAATCGACATGGCGATCGATGACGACACGCTGGCGGACCACGTGCTCGCGGTCGCCCAGGGCCGCGAGGACAAAACGGCCGTCGCGGCGTTCCTGCGCCTGCACGCGGCCGGGTGATCTCCGTGTCATGGGCATGACTCCTCCCTCGTCGGGGCGGGCTGGTGACACGTGAGCATCGCCCGAGGCCCGATGACGCGCGTGCCTCCCTTGGGCTCGCGCCTGTCCCAGCGAACATGGCACGAGCGGCACAGCCAGCGGACGCGCAGCGGCTGCTCGTAATCGAAGTGCGCCGCCTCGATGCGCCCGCTCGCGGTCCCGCACGCCTCGCACGCTCCGGGCCTGGCCAGGTTGCCCGCCTTGATGTGGTACCGCACCAGGCTCTGCGCGCTCCGCGCCTTGCTCGTGGCGCGGCGGAGACGCCTCCGCCCGGTGCGCTGCGCCGCCGCCTTGCACATGGATGAGCAGTACCGCCGCGAGCGCCGGTCCAGCGGCCCGTAGACGCACAGGCACACCGGGCAGATCGAGAAGGTGCGGGGCATGCGGTTGCCGCCCCTACCGAGCCGCCGCGGCCGGCCGCCAGCGTCCGACCTCATTTCCTTGAGAATCAACACGGATCGCCTCCTTGCCAGTGAACCTGGTCCAACGATCAACGATGACATCCGCGTACAGCGCGTCGAGTTCCATCAGGTACGCGCGCCGACCGGTCATCTCCGCCGCGATGAGCGTGGAGCCGGAGCCGCCGAACAGGTCGAGCACGTTCTCGCCGGGGCGCGAGGAGTACTCCATCGCCCGCCGCGCGAGCTCGACGGGCTTCTCGGTGAGGTGGACCATGCTCTGCGGGTTGACCTTCTTGATCGACCAGGTGTCTGGCACGTTCGCGGGGCCGAAGAAGCGGTGCGCCGCGCCTTCCTTCCAGCCGTAGAAGCACCACTCGTGGTTGCCCATGAAGTCCTTGCGCGTCAGGACCGGGTGCTCCTTGATCCAGATGATTGCCTGCGAGAAGTACAGCTCGCACGCCTTCAGGACCGGCGGGTAGTTGGCGCAGTTGGCGTAGCCGCCCCAGATGTAGAACCCGCCGCCGGGGACGAGCACGCGGGCGATGTTGCCGAACCACGCCGCGAGCAGCCGGTCGAACTCGTCGTCGGAGACGAAGTCGTTGGCCAGCGGCCGGTCCTTGGCTCGCATCTTCTTCGTGGTCGGCTGAGCCTTCTCGGGGTGCCGCGCCAGGTCCATCGACTGGTGATGCGTGTTCTTGCGGGCCAGGCGCTCGCGGTCCTTCTTGCCGCGCTCGCTGTGCGAGCGCTCGCACTGCAGGTCCTCGCGGCGCGAGAACGACGTGATGCCCGCGGCGATCGCGTTGTTTGAACGGGGCTCGACCTTCACGTTGTACGGCGGGTCGGTGTTCACGAGGTGGATCGGCTGCCCGTCGAGCAGGCGATCCAGATGCTCCGGATTGCCGCTGTCGCCGCACATGAGACGGTGGTTGCCCAGCACCCAGATGTCGCCCGGCACCGTCGTCGCGGCGTCCGGCGGCCCGGGCACATCGTCGGGGTCGGTGAGTCCCTCGTTCCCCGCCGGAGCCATGATCGCGGCGAGGTCGTCGGCGCTGAAGCCGAGCACAGCCAGGTCGAAGTCCACGCCCTTGAGGTCGGCGAGCTCGATGGGCAGGAGTTCCATGTCCCACGAGGTCAGCGACGCGACCTTGTTGTCGGCGATGCGCAGCGCCTTGACCTGGTCCGGCGTCAGATCATCGGCGCGGATGCATGGCACGCGGGTCATGCCCAGTGTGCGGGCGGCTCGCACCCGAGTGTGCCCGCACACCAGAACACAGTCCCGGTCGATGATCACCGGGATGCGGAATCCGAAGGTCCTGATCGAGGCCGCGACCGCCTCGATCGCGGCCTCGCTGGCGATACGCGGGTTGCGCTCGTACTCGCGGATGTGCTCGATCTCGATCAGTTCGACCTGCGGCGTTCCGTTGTTCGGTGTCATGTCCAATGCCTCCGTGCTTGGGGTTCTCGATCCGTGAATGGACGAGAGACGCGCTGGCGTCTCTCGCCCTCGGCATGTCTTTTCAGGCCAGTCCCGGCCGTGCCCGACCCCGGCGCGCCATGCCAGACCACGCACCGCCACACCGCGTCCTTGTCCCCCGTCCGCTCCGCGGCTCCCTGCCCGTTGGCCACCGGTTCGCCCACGCTCGCCCACGTCGCGTCCGGGGCCGCCGGGCGGGGAACCCCCGCCCCACCCCCGCCCGTTCGCCCACGTCCCGCCCTGCGCCAACGTGGGCGATACCCCAGCCCCCCGGCGCTGCGCTCGGACAGGCAAACAAACTCAGTCTCCCCTTGCGGCTGTTCCCGGCGGACTCTCCGCGCAGATTCCGCCGGGAAGGAACCATGCCACCGAACTTCGAGCGCGAACTCGAAGCGCGCATGCGCTTGCGGTTCGCGGGTCGCCGCCAACCGGCGGCGCACCCGCGGGGGGTATGGGGGGTGCGCGCGCTTCGAGTTCAACCCGAAGCGCGAGCGCCCAACCGCGTGCGCGCACGCGCTTCGAGAAGTTCGGCGCTCGAAGTTCGGGCGGTTGGCGCGCATCATGACGGGGCCTCCTCGGTCGACAGGACGAATCCCTGCGGCCCGCCGCGGCCCGGCAGTCGGACGCGCCCGATCAGCCCGCGGCGTTCCGCCATCGCCAGGAAGTCGCCGACGCGACGCCAGGACAGCCCGGGCACGCTCGCCGCCCGCTCCCGCAGTTCGGGCAGCGTCACCGGCTCGGCCGTGATGAACTCACCGACGAACCGCTCGACGTCCCACGCCTCCTCATCCGCCTCGTCCTGCTTCTCCGCCTTCCGCTTGCTCGGACGCTCCTGCCTGAGCTGGGTCGGGTCGAGCGAGGGGTCGAAGTCCCACACCGGGAACGACCACCGCAGGCCCGCTGGATCAATGGGAGCCCACGACCGCACCGCCGCGTCGAGCACGACGCACCCGCTCTCCTCGTGCGGGCGCAGCACGAGGTGCGAATCGGTGGCGCGGCTCTGGCTTCCTGCCCCCGCCCCGACGTCGGTCACGCTCTTGGAGGACTGGTTGCCCTTGGTGCTGTGGTGGATCAGGACGAACGCGCAGCCGAGGCGGTCGGCGTAGGCGTCGATGGCGTTGTAGATGCCCGCCATCGTCGCGTTGTCGTTCTCGTCGCCCCCCAGCGGCATGAAGCGGTAGAAGGCGTCGAGGATGATCAGGCGGAAGCGCCCGGGCTCGAGCCGGTCGAAGTACGGCCGCAGGGCGAAGATGTCGCGCAGGCGCCCGCGCAGGTTGTCGATCGCCACGCGCCGGCCCACCTGCGCAAAGTCGAGCCCGCGTGCCCGGGCGACCTGCGGCACGCGCGAGGCGCTTGTCTCGCGGTGCAGCTCGTTGTCGATGATGAGGACTTCGCCGGGCGTGGTCTCGTAGCGGCCGAGCCAGGGCCGGCCCGAGGCGACAGACAGCGCCAGGTCGAGCGTGAGCCACGACTTGCCCGTCTTGGGCGCGGCGATGATGTTCATCGTCTCGCCCTCGCGGAGCAGTTTGTTGATGATCGGAGGCCGCAGCGCCGGGTACTGCTCGTGCAGATCGACCGCCAGCACGAACGCGGGCTCGATGGGGTCGTCGGGACTGGGCTCCGGCTGGCGAACCAGCCCCGAGAGGTCAACGCCATGGGCCGGCTCCGCGCGGCCGTACCCCTTGGCGCTCAGCGCCGAAGCCGCGGCCGACCAGTCTCCGTTGTGCTCCAGCAGGGCGTAGACCGCGAAGGGCGCGTACCCCTTCTGCGGCTCGAAGGGCGGCGCGTTGCTGGAGAAGACGTAGAACACCCCGTCCTTGAGCGTCGCGCTCGTGCCGTGCTCCTTGCCGGGCCGGCACCAATGCTCGTTCTCTCCCGCGCGGACCTGCCGCCAGCCGTGCACCTGCAGGAGTTCGCGCACGTCCCCGCGGGCGTTGAAGTCGTCGCCCGGGCGCTGGCGCTCGGGCTGGGATGCGCCCGGAACGACGCCGTCGCCCAGCACGGCGCGCGGAGTCTCGTCGAGCGCCCAGGCGCACCCGAGCAGAACGTCGCGCTCGTCGGGCGTGACCACAGCGGGGGCGTGCAACTCGCCCTGCAGCAGGGTGTAGCCCTCCGACGGGGCGCACAGGAACATCCCTCCCTCGCCCCGCGTCTCGATGAGCGTGACGACGGCGTGCCAGCGGCCGGCGCTGTCCTGGCGCGGCTTGTGGGTCTTGCCCCCGACCACCAGCTCGTCGGGGCCGTCGGCCTCGATGCGCCTGCTGGCGAGCTTGGTGTTCCCCGAGACCGGCCCGCTGCACCGGTACACGACGTGCCGCCCGCCCGAGGGCGTGGACTCGACGACGACCCGCGCCGCCAGCCCAGGGCACGCGGCCTCGACCGCGCCGCGCCACGCGTTGAACGCCTCGCCGCCGAGATCGAAGTCGATCATCTCCAGGTTGCCGGAGACCGCGCCGCAGACGATGCACAGCGCGGAGTCCCGACGACCGAACCAGGCGCGAAGTTCCTCACACGTCGGCAGTCGCTCCTGGTAGAGCTTCCACGCCGGAAGCGCCACCCGCTTGCCCTCGACGTCCCGCACCGCCGGCAGCGCGCACAGGCCCGCGGCGACGCAGGCCTGCGCGTGCGACCGGATCGTGCCGTTCGAGCTGGGCGTGGACGCATCGGGCATCAGAATGGGATCTCGTCGTCGGGGATGCCGTACGTCGTCCCCGCGGGCTCCGGCTCGCGGTCGGGCACCGCATCGGGGTCGTCCAGCCGGGGCGGCCTTTCGCCGAGCACGTGCCGCGTGACCCGCTCGAACTGCTCGCCAGCCTTCTTCTCGACGGTGATGGAGAGCGTCGGGGCAAGCGCCCCGGCCCGCGCGAGTTCGACCGCCTCCTCGGTGCTCGACGGCACCGGCTCGACTGATCGTGCCCGCCACCAAGCCTCGGCCTTCGTCCGCGCGTACCCGGTGTGGTCGAAGCAGACCCACTCGCGGAAGTAGCGGTTGAACCCCACGCGGTACTCGACGCGCATCGTCAGCGGCGCAGACGGGTCGCCCCGCTTCATGTGCACGTGGTACGTGGTCTCGCTGACGCGGTGTTCCTCCCGCGTCGTCTGTCCCGTCAGGATGCCCTCGGTCGCCGCGGAGGCCTCGTGCTTCTGGCGGTTGGGCTCGGGGAAGCGGTGGCCGCACTCCGGGCAGACCTGGAAGCCCGCCGCGATGAGCGCGCAGCATTCCTGGCACTCCTTGACCGGCGGCTCGCCCGTGCCCGACCCGGGCTGATCGACCCGGATCGCGTCCACCGGTCCGTGACGCAGGACGTTGCCGCCGAAGTCGAGCACGAGACAGTCGGCCTTGCCCGGTTGCAGCCGGAATCCTCTACCAACCATCTGGTAGTACAGCCCGGGCGACATGGTCGGCCGCACGAGCGCGACGCAGTCGATGTGCGGGGCATCGAAACCCGTCGTCAGCACATTGACGTTGCACAGGTACTTGAGCGAGCCCGAACGGAAGCGGCCGAGGATCGCCGCCCGTACGCCGTCGGGCGTGTCGCCCGAGACGAACCCGCACTCGACGCCGTGCCTGGACTTGAGCGTCTCGACGATGTGCTGACCGTGCCGCACGCCCGACGAGAAGATCAGCGTGGCCTGGCGATCCCGCGTGTGCTCGACGATCTCCCCGCACGCGCCCTCTACCAGCGCGTCCTTGTCCATCAGGTCCTCGACCTCGCTGGCGACGAACTCCCCCGCGCGCACATGCAGGTCGTCGGTAGAGACCTTCTGCCGCCCCGCCTTGGTCTTGAGCGGCGACAGGTATCCCTGGACGATCAGCTCGCGCACGCCGACCTCGAAGCAGACGTGGTTGAGGATGTTGTGTGGGAGCGGGGCGCAGATCGAGCCCGACTTCATGCGGTACGGCGTGGCGGTCAGCCCGATGATCCGGACGTTGGGGTTCACCGCCCTGGCGTCGGCGATGAACTGCCGGTACATCCCGTCGTCCTCGGCGGGGACCATGTGCGCTTCGTCGACGATGATCAGATCGACGGGGCCGAGGTCGCACGCCTTCTTCCAGATGCTCTGGATGCCAGCGACGGTGGCGCTGTACCCGAGGTCCTTGCGCTTGAGCCCCGCCGAGTAGATGCCCACGGGCAGGTCGGGGGCGATGAGCCGGAGCTTGTCGGCTGCCTGTTCGAGGAGTTCCTTCACGTGCGCCAGCAGCACGACGCGGCCGTTCCATTGGCCGACCGCGTCGCGGCAGATCGTCGCGATGATCGGCGTCTTGCCCCCGCCGGTCGGGATGACCACGCAGGGGTTGTCATCCCGCTCCCGGAGGTGCGCGTAGACCCGGTCCACCGCTTCGCGCTGGTAGGGGCGGAGCTCGATGCGGGGCCCCGAGGTGGTCGCAGCGATCATCAGCGCGCCACCTCCTCGGGCAGGGGGAAGTGCTCTTGGGTCGCCGCGTACAGCCGGGAGATCGGCTCTCCCTTGAGGAACGCGACGAGGGCCCGCTGCGTCTTGGTGTACCGCTCGTGCCCGGCCTGCCGCGAGTGGCCCGCCTTCTCGCACAGGAACTGACGGAGCAGCACGACGGCCACGGAACCGCCCTCGGGCACCACGCCGGTGCTGAGCATCCGCCCGAACTCGCGGAGCCGGTCGTGATCGCACGAGTAGTACGCCCGTCCGATGACGGCCCGGGTCGCCGCGCACGCGATCCACCGGGCACGCGGCAGCGCCTCAACCGCGAGTTTGACTGCGGCGGCGTGCTTGCCCAGCGCTTCGGCCGCCTGGGAGGGCGTAAGGGCGACGGGCCCGGCGAGCCCGCCGAGCATCGCGCGGAGCACGGCCAGGTCCGTCGTTCCCACCTCTCCGTGCCCGCCGCCGAGACGAAGAACGTCGCAGAGCGAGCGGGACTTCCCGCAGTCGATCGCCATCA